>DPHC01000001.1:0-4006 GCA_003523055.1 Dehalococcoidia bacterium
ATGGGCGGCATGGATATGGGCGGCATGGATATGGGCGGCTTTGATATGCAGCAAGAATACAATCCTGGAAATGATATGTGGGATGTTGGATTTGACACCCACACTCCAAGAGGTGAAGACGCAAGAGAAGCCTTTGATCAGGCGAAGGACATGGGCGCTGGTGGCTTCGATATGATGGGATCCGATCAAGTGTTTGAAATGGCTGGCAGCTTGGACTCCACTGGTTTTGAAATGTTAGGCGGCGACATGGTGTTTGACATGGCAATGAACATGGATGCGAGTCAGTTCGGTCAAATGGAAGGAGACCAATTAAGCGGAATGTTTGACGCTATGGATCAGAGTCAGATGGCTGACCTTGGTGGCGATATGCTATTCGAAGCAGCATCTAATATGGGAGCTTCGGACTTTTATGCAATGGACTCTGGAAGTGCGTTTGGAATGTTTGACGCAATGGGCCCAGATATGATGATGGACCTCGGAGGAGAACAACTGGGTGGCATGTTTGGAGCAATGGAAGGAGACATGATGTATGACCTTGGTGGTGATATGTTATTTGATGCTGCTTCTAATATGGGTGCAAATGACTTTATGATGATGGACCCCGATAGCGCATTTGGAATGTTTGATGCAATGGGTTCAGATTTGTTATTTGACTTGGGTGGCGACCAACTGGGTGGAATGTTCGGAGCTATGGAAGGAGAACAAATTCGAGGCATGGATTCTGATATGGCCTTCGGGGCTTTCGAGTCTATGGGCGCAGGTGGTGGCTTTGATATGATGGGTGGCGACCAAATGGCTGGAATGTTTGACGCTATGGCGCCTGACATGATGTATGACCTTGGTGGTGATATGTTATTTGATGCAGCCTCTCATATGGACATGGGTGACTTCATGATGATGGATCATGACGCAGCGTTTGGAATGTTTGATGCTATGGGTCCAGATATGTACATGGACCTAGGTGGCGACCAAATGGCTGGAATGTTCTCAGCAATGGAAGGAGACATGTTTGGCCAAATTGGAGGCGACGTGTTGTTTGATGCGGCCATGAATATGGGCGCAAATGACTTCATGATGATGGAAGGCGACGCAGCATTTGGAATGTTTGATGCTATGGGTCCAGACATGTACATGGACTTAGGTGGCGACCAAATGGCTGGAATGTTCTCAGCAATGGAAGGGGACATGTTCTTCGATATAGGTGGCGACATGTTATTTGATGCTGCTGCTAATATGGGCGCAAATGACTTCATGATGATGGAAGGCGACGCAGCGTTTGGAATGTTTGATGCTATGGGCTTTGATGGAATGATGGACTTAGGTGGCGATCAAATGGCAGGAATGTTCGGAGCTATGGAAGGCTCAGATATTATGGCTATGGGCTCGGAAAGAGCATTTGACGCTATGATGGACATGGGCAGTAACGCGATGGACTTTATGGGCGGAGAACAGATGGCAGGAATGTTCGGAGCTATGGAAGGTGACATGTTCGGTCAATTAGGCGGAGATATGTTATTTGACGCTGCAATGAACATGGGAGCAGCAGACATGATGATGATGCCTCCAGATGCGGCCTTTGGAATGTTTGACACAATGGGTGCAGACATGATGATGGACCTCCCTCCAGATGCAATGGCAGGAATGTTCGGAGCTATGGAAGGCGATATGTTCGGCCAGATTGGTGGAGACGTATTATTTGACGCTGCAATGAACATGGGAGCATCAGACATGATGATGATGCCTCCTGATGCAGCGTTTGGAATGTTTGACGCAATGGGTTCAGGAGCAGTAATGGATCTTCCTGCAGACGCAATGGCAGGAATGATGGGTGCAATGGACGGTGATATGTTCGCCACAATGGGTGGAGAATTTATGGCCGATGCTATGGGCTCCATGGGTATTGATGCCGCACTAGAATTTATGCCTGCGGACGCTATGGTAGAAATGTTTGGAGCAATGGACACTGGAAATATGGCTGAATTAGGAGCAGGAGCATTGTTTGATGCTGCTGCTGGTTTACCTCCATCAGAAATGGCTAGCATGGCCCCAGATGCAGCATTCGGAATGCTTGAAACTATGGGTACAGACATGTTGTTAGACCTTCCTGCAGATGCAATGGCTGGAATGCTGGGAGCAATGGAAGGCGATATGTTCGGCCAGATTGGCGGAGATGTTTTGGCTGAAGCTGCATCTGGAATGAATGCTTCAGACTTTAATGTGATGCCAGCAGAGGGTGCAGGCGGCATGTTTGATGCAATTGGTACAGCAGGTGTATTAGAACTTCCTGCAGACGCAATGGCAGGAATGATGGGAGCAATGGATTTTGCTCAAATTGCTGATTTACCTGGAGACACAGCTTTAGAAATGTTTACAACAATGGGAACTGAAAGCGCAGTTGCCGGAATGGATGCAGATAGCTTGGCTGGTATGATGTCAGCTGTTGATCCTGGAGCAATGGGTGAATTAGGAGTTGATGCTCTGACTTCAGTCGCCTCAGAAATAACAGTAGAAGCGTTTATGGAAATGCCTGCAGAAAATGCAGCAGGCATGGTCGAAGCAATGGGAGTTGTTGAAGTATTAAGTCTTGGAGGAGAACAAATTGCTGGAATGATGGGAGCAATGGACACTGCTACAATGATAGAAGTTATGGATACTACTGAAATAGCTTCTGCCGCAGGAAA
The DNA here is from genome assembly GCA_003523055.1 of Dehalococcoidia bacterium. GTDB lineage: Bacteria > Chloroflexota > Dehalococcoidia > Lucifugimonadales > UBA3495 > UBA2588. The sequence goes on from DPHC01000001.1 coordinate 2,682, forward strand.
AATAGATGGAGCTTCATTTATAGCTATGGATGCTGAGAGCGTTTCAGGAATGTTAGACGCTGTTGGTGTCGTAGACATGGTAGATAATTTAGGTGGAGATCAGTTAGCTGGAATGGTTACTGCAATGGAACCTTCAGCTATAGCTGACGCCATCGCTCCGGATTTCGCATTAGAAATGATTGAAAAAATGGACACTAACTCAGTAGCTCTTATGGAACCTGCTAGTGCAGCAGCAATGTTGGATGCAGTGGCTGGTGACCAAGTGGGAGCAATAGCAGATATGCCAGAAGCAACTTTAGCAGCGATGTTTGAGACAGTTGCTATACCTGAACCTTTAGCAGCAACAGAATTGACTGAAGCTACATTTGAAGCTTTAGCAGCTGGAGCTAATCCTGGAGATTTAGGATTGACTGAGGCTTCTCTACCCGAAGGAACTTGGGACCTCTTAGAATCAGGCGTATCCCCTGCTGAGGCAGGATTAGAAATAGCAGAACCTGTTCCAGCTGAGTTGGCACCTGAATTGGTGGCAGCTGCAGCTGAAGCCTTGCCAGCAGACACTATACAGGAATTTGCTCCGTCAGCAGCTATAGCTATGATAGAAGCATTTGACCCAGCTGCTACAAGTGCAGCATCCGAAGCAGCAACCTTAGCTAGTGATGCCGTATTGGACGCTGTAATAGCAGGAGAGGGAGCTATTGGTGAAATAGCAGAACCTGTAAAAGCTACCGCACAAGAATCATCTGATCTAAGTGCATTGGGAGCTGAAAAAGTTGGCGCAGTCGCAGAAGCAATGTCTGTCAATCCTGATGCAGTTAAAGATGTTGCCCCTGAAATTGTAGCTGGTATGGTAGACATAATAGAACCTTCAGCATTGGCTGAATTACCGTCTGAAATGATGAGTAATATGGTTGAAGTTATGAGTTCCGATCAAGTCGCTGACCTTGGTGCTGAAAGTAAAGAAGCAGCATTGGATGCAGCTGGTGTTAGCTTTTTAGAAACAGCAGAGGGAGCAGCAGCGCCTACAGAATTTGCAGAAATGGCAGCAGTTGAGACTGCTATCACAGCAACTGACGCCGCACCATCTGCTGAATTATCAGCAATGATAGATTCAGTAGGAGCAATATTCGAATTCATGGCGACAGGAGGGGAAGGAGTAGTTCCTGAACTACCTGAAATGCCTGCAACCGCAGAGGCAGCAGCAGCACAAGCAGGTGAAGCAGAAAGAGCAGCAGGAGAGGCAGCAGCAGCAGGAGAGGCAGCATCAGAAGCAGCAGCAGCAGCAGGAGAAGCAGCAGCAGCATCAGAAGCCGCAGCAGCAGCAGCAG
>DPHC01000001.1:4358-103247 GCA_003523055.1 Dehalococcoidia bacterium
GCAGCAGCAGCAGAAGCCGCAGCAGGGAACTAACCTCATTCAAAATGTAACGAGTCAAGGACTCCTGATATCAGGAGTCCTTTTCTTTTTATTCAAATTTTGATATAAACTGCATTACCATTGCTGAATGGAAATTAAAGGAGGATCACATACATGGATGATAATATTAGACTTAAAGCTATAAATCACAGTACTTATTGTGTAAAAAATAAAGATGCCGCATTAAAGTGGTACACAGAAATTTTAGGCCTTGGGCAAATCCCTAAAATGGTTGATAGTGACCATTTGTATTGGTTGCAATTGCCTAGTGGAGCGATGATTCATATTATTGAACACCCTGACGCACCTTCTGCTCCTTCCCATCACGTAGCATTTGAAGTTGATGATATTGAGGCTTCAAGAACTTATTTTAAAGGAAAAAATGTAGAAGCTCTGACGGATATACAGACTCGAAATGATGGACAACGGGCATTCTATTTTGAAGATTTAGATGGTAATAGATTGGAAATTTGCACTAAGTCTGGTTTTGGTGTTTTAGTTTAAAGTTATTACAGAGGCAGATGAGACTCAATTTTTTGCCTCTGTAATAAGCATTTATATCGTCATTAATTTTTGTAAATGGGTTGTTTAATTGTTAAGAAAGAAACCGAAGCTACAATTCCTAAAACGCAATATATCAAGAGTGCCACATCATACGATTGATACAGGTCGAAAATGATACCAGAACTCAAAGCACCTATAGCTTGTCCTATGGATATAAAAGGTTCTGTAACTCCTCGTATTTTTCCTAAGTGCTCTCTCCCGTAATAATTGGCATACGTTACCGGAGGAATGCACAAGATACCGGCGATGGCTATCCCGAAAAGTGAAGATAATAAAAAGACTGAAATGGGACCTGATATCAGTGTGAATAACCCCAATACCACCCCTAAAATTAAAGCGTCAATAGCATATGCAAATTTGGCAGGTAAGAACTCCAAAACTCTTCCCCAGATAATACTACCGATTCCAGTAAAAATAGCGTTGCAAGATACACCCATGATTGCTACCCACGGGGCCAAACCCTTGTCTAAAATTAAAGCGGCTTGATGAACATTCATTCCTGATTGTAGTAAAAATAGAATTCCACCCGAAGCGGCTAGGATCCAAAGAACTTTCGTGTTTACTGCTTCTTTTAACGTCCAATTCAGTTCTTCAGAAATGGATTTGTTGTTTACGTCCTGATATTCAGAATCCGTTTGGCCATCTGGTAAAAGGCCGATGTCTTCAGGTCTATGGGCTATAAACAGGAACGAACAAGGTACAGCTATTATTAATGCCAATAATCCCAATATGAACCAAGCTGATCGCCAGTCATAGAATTGAATTATCAGCCAGGCGATTAAAGGGAATGCTAGCATTCCTATCGAATGGCATGAATAAAGAATACCTGTGGCTCTTCCTCTGTATTGTACAAACCATCTTGAAACACATACTGAAGAGCCTATTTGGATTGTGCTGTTAAATAAGACTCTGCCTATACCGTATGCGATGTAAAATGCTAATGGAGTAGTAACCCAACTGAGAGATATGGTTGCAAGCCCTAATATTAATATACTAATGGTTATTACTATTTGTGTCTTATATTTGTCTACGATCCATCCAGCTGGTACAGATGCCACCGATGCTGCCAATCCGCCTGCGCTGGCTGCTCCAGCCATCAGTGTCCTGCTCCACCCTAATTCTGCTCCCATAGGTATAATGAAAACCCCAATTAAAAGACTTGCAGCTGAATTACGAACAATTTGAGAAGTACCTAAAGAAAACAGCACTATCCATCCATAATAAAAGGGAAAAGACTTGGAAAGTTTCCTAGATAGCACTGATTAGACCCTTACGATTAAGTTTTGTTTCATAGAACTAAGAAACATTTTTAGCTGTTCTAGATATTTGTATTGATGCTGATTCCAATTTAGCTCCTTTAATTGGAGGATGCATTTTGGATAATTTTATAGTTATTGAATTAGCAGGAGTATTAGATAGTATTGCTTGTGCAACAGATTCTGCTACTGATTCAAGAAGCTTATGAGGTGCCCCCTCAATTATTTGTTTTGTAAGTTTGTATAGTAGCGAATAACTTATTGTTTTATTGATGTCATCAGTTTGTCCTGCTGAAGATAAGTCATGGGTTACTGTGAGATCTACTGAAAAACGCTGCCCTAAAATGTTCTCTTCGGGGTGTACACCGTGATATCCATAAAATTCTATTTTAGTGAGACTAATTTGATCCTGATTCAATTAATACCTCTTTCTGGCCTTATTGCTATGCTAATATTACAAAGTTGTTTTTTCTTTCAGTAAACCGGCATCTAAAAGAACATTCTGGGCTCTTTTGACTACTGGAACATCGATCATTTTACCGTCTAATGCTATAGAACCTTCTCCTTTAGATTCAGCTGTATGCCATGCTTCCATCACTAGTTGTGCATAAGCTATTTCTTCAGGGGAGGGAGCAAAAATTTTATTTATGGTGCTGAGTTGGTTTGGATGAATAGCAAATTTACCTTTATATCCTATGGCTTTTGCGTTGTTAGCATCTATGGTCAAGGTATTGTCATCGTTGAAAGTAACAAACGGGCTATCGAATGCTGGTAAATTCATGGATTTAGCTGCTATTGGGACCAGTGCTCTTGGGACGGCTATTTCGGACCCCAGTTCAGTTCTGGTTATTTCCATATCACTCGTGAGATCCTCTGCCCCAAAAGCTAGTGCAATTGTTCTGTTACTTGCAGTAGATATTGACGATAAATTCATAATGGATCTAGCTGTTTCTATCCATGCTATAAATTTGAGAGTGTTTGGTTCCAATCCACATTTGAGTTCGGATTCTTTCATTAATGTTGCTATAATTTTTACATCTTGCGCTGTATTAAGTTTTCCGACACTAAACCCCAATATATGACCGGATGTTAATTCAAGCATTTCTGATTTTGTTGTTCCTGTATCAAGGGAATTTAGACGCACCATCACAGTTTTGCCGGCTTCAGCAAGTTTGATTATCCATTTTTTTGCAATGGGAACTGCGGCAGTTTTTTGGCTAGTCGGAACTGAATCTTCTAGGTCTACCATGATTATATCTGCCTCGAAAGAAAGTGCCTTTTCAAGCATATTTTCTCGGTTACCTGGTACAAATATAAGGCTGTGTATATTATTCATGATATTACTCCATTGCTCCCCAGCTTTGGCCTTGTTTAGTTTCTACTTTAAGTTCAACATCTAATTCCATAGCACTAGGCATTTCTGTTACAACTATGGATTTGAGCTCTTCAAGTTCGTTTGTTGGGACTTCAAATACTAATTCATCGTGTACTTGCATTAATATTTTTGATTGTAAGGTCGTTTTTATTAAAGATTCATAGACTCGTATCATAGCAAGTTTCATGATATCTGCAGCAGTACCTTGAATAGGCATGTTAATTGATATGCGCTCAGCAGCACTTCGGACATTAAAATTAGAGGCATTGATCTCTGGTACATACCTACGGCGTCCTAGTAGAGTTTCAACGTATTGTTTTTCACGTGTAAATTGTTTTATTTCTTCTAAATAATTTTGTATCCCCGGGTATTTTGAAAAATAAGTTTGTATGAAATTGTTTCCTTCCTCGCGTGAAAAACCTGTTTGTTGAGTTATACCGTGCGCGGACAATCCATAAATTACTCCAAAATTTAGCACTTTGGCTATGCGCCTCATTTCAGAAGTGACATCTGTGAGGGCTACATCGAACATTAAAGAAGCAGTAGAGGAATGGATGTCTTCTCCATTGTGAAATGCATTTAGCAGTCCCGGGTCTTGTGACAAGTGAGCTAAGACTCGTAATTCTATTTGTGAGTAGTCTGCCGCAAATAATATCGTGTCAGAATCTGGAGCTATGAAAGCGCTTCTGACTTTTCTGCCTCGTTCAGTTCTTACTGGAATATTTTGTAAATTTGGATCGCTTGATGACATTCTTCCGGTGATAGATCCAGTTTGGTTGTAACTAGTATGTATCCGATCAGTTTTAGGATTGATCATGCTTGGTAAAGCATCAACATAAGTTGATTTAAGTTTAGACAGTTCTCTGTAATTTAATATCTGCTCAATGATAGGGTGTGTGTTTTTCAAAAATTCTAGTGAATTGGCATCAGTGGAGTATCCGGTTTTAGTTTTTTTGGTTTTTGGTAACTCTAATTCATTGAATAGAACTTCGCTGAGTTGGCTTGGAGAATTCACATTTATCTCATGTCCTGCAAAAGAGATAATGCTTGACTGTAATATCTCTAATTCATGCTCTAGTTCTTTTGACATAATCTCTAAATCGCTTGTTTGTAGGGTTATTCCATTGGTTTGCATTTCCAAAATCACAGGAATTAACGGCATTTCTATTTGGTGCATAATTTTATTGGCATAAGATGACTGTATTTTGTCCTCAAAGTGCTCCCAAAGCCTGAAAGTACAATCTGAATCGGCTGATGCGTATTTAAATGCAACCTCAATCGGAACTTCGCTGAATAAAATCTGCTTTTTCCCAGTACCGATTAACTCTGATATGGGTTGCATTTCGATTCCTAAAATGCTTTGGCTTAAATTTTTCAAACCTATTGAATTATGGCCGAGTAAATGAGCTGCAATCATAGTGTCAAAGGATAGAGTATTAATATGTATTCCATAATTAGACAGAACCATGAGGTCATAATTAGCGTTATGGGCGCACAGTTCTGTGGTTTTTTGGTTAAGAATTGGTATTAAAGTTGTTAATACGTGGTTGATATTTAATTGAGTTCCCTCAGTATGGCCTACAGGCACATACCATGCTTCTCCTGATTTTACTGACAAACTTATCCCGACTAACTGCGCAAGCATGGGATTTATATTCGTTGTTTCTGTATCAAATGCTATTTTTGTTGCTTGATTTAGAGCAATTGTTAAGTCTTGTAACTTGGATTCAGTATCTACACAAATATAATTATTTGTATCATCTATGACCGCCTTGCTAATAGCTATTGGATTTTCTTCGTTGTTTGTATCTGAATTGGGTCTGGGTATTCGATCTATTAAACTATTAAACTCTAATTGGGTTAATGATTCTATAACGTCTGAGATGCTGAAATTGTCGAATTTTGCTTTTTCAAAATCTACTTGAATAGGGACTTCTCTCATGATGGTCATTAATTCCCGATTAGAAAATGCGCGGCTTTCATGCTCTGCTAATGAAGCCTTTACACTAGGTGGATGAATTTCGTCCAAGTTTTTATAAATACCTTCAAGGTTGTAATATGAACTTAGTAAACCTATAGCTCTTTTTTCACCAACCCTAGGTACTCCTGGTATATTATCTGAATTATCTCCTAGTAAAGCTTTGAAATCAGTTTGTTGGTCAGCTGTTAATCCGCCATATCTGTCAATTAATTCTGCTTCACCATATAATTTGCGGTCTCTAGAATTTGAACCCAAGTCTACTTTGGTTTTATTTGTTATTAATTGGAAGGTGTCTCTGTCGCCAGTTAAAATCACAGTACTTAATCCATTTTCTTCCGCTTGCTTACTTATAGTGCCAATGAGGTCATCAGCCTCGTACCCGTCTAGAGAAAAGACTGGAACTTGGAAAGACTCCATTATCTCTCTGACTCGTCCAAATTGAGGCTTAAGCTCTTGAGGGGTTTCAGCTCTTTGTGCTTTATATTCTGGGAATTCTAAGTGTCTGAACGTTGGTTTTGGAGTATCGAAAGTTACGATGCAATGACTAGGTTTCCATTCCATTAAAGATCGAAACAATATAGTTAGAAACCCGTAAACTCCAGTCACATCTTCTCCTGTGGTAGACACAGTCAAGTTGTTTCCTTGAGCACTTATACCTCTAAATGCACGGTGAACTATAGCGTGGCCATCTATCAAGATGAGAAGGTTTGAGGAGGACGGATTTGAGTCTAATGGAATTTGCATAGCACCCCCCTACTGTTGATGGACGTATTATACATTAGTTAGGCTATTTTCGCTGTGGAATATTGCTTAGAATAAATAACGGTTTAGATTAAGAATGCATTCTGATGATACAATGAGGGACAGGAGTATTTGATGCCTATATATGAATATTATTGTGATAATTGTGACAATGTTAATGAATATTTAGTATTTCCTTGGTCTAAAGAAGAACAATTGCATTGTAAAAAATGTGATCAGACAAATATTAGGAAATTGATTTCAGTGTTTTCAATTAAAGCTTCCCCAATAGACAACTTAAATTGGTTGCCTAGTAAAGAAACATTGTCTGATGTCGATCAATCAGATCCATCTTCCGTTTCTAAACACATGAATAGGATAAAACAGGCTAGACAGGGAAATGTTTCTAACGAATTTAAAAACCAACAAAACCAAATCAAGAACTTTAAAAAACCTTAATAGTTCTAAACTTGTTGAATAATTTTTATTGAGGTGGTTATGAGTCGATTTGAGAGTTTTATAAGAGATTTATCTTTCTTGTTGTGTGAAATACGTTTAACTTCGCATTTAACAGAAGAATGTTTGAAAATAAACGAATATTTGGATACACAGAATATTGTAATAGATACTAAAGATATTAAATTTGAGACTCAAAGTATCATAAATTTATGTAATTATTTAATTTTGGAATTTAGAGATATACCTAAAGAAATTAAAGTTAGTTTAAAAAATATTTCTGTTTATTATGGAGCTATCTTAAGATCAGAATATAGAGATAACATTAATGGGTTATACGTTATTATAGACCCAGAATTTACTAACGATAGGGACCCAATGATAATTGCAAAAGCGGCTATAAATGGCGGTGCTAGCGTACTGCAATTGAGAGACAAGAAATCTGATAAAGGCAATATATTAGAACTAGCGCATTGCTTGAATGACCTGTGTTTGAGCAATGGAGTTGAATTGATCATTAACGATCATGCTGATATAGCTTTCGCTGTCAAATGCTTTGGCTTACACGTCGGCCAGACAGATTTATCAGTTGAAGCATCTAGAGATGTGTTATCACCACACCAACATATAGGTAGATCTAATAGAGAATTTGATCAACTGGAAAACTCACAAAAATTAGACATTGATCATTTAGCTTTTGGACCAGTATTTGGAACTAGCACTAAGGCTATAATTAGAGAACCACAAGGTATTGAAAGATTGAAAGAAGCATATGGCATTGCCAATTTACCGCTTGTGGCGATTGGAGGCATTAACCAAGAAAATATCTCCTCTGTAGCGGCTATAGGAATTAAAAGTATATGTGTTACAAGTGCCGTAGGAACAGCAAACGATCCAGAGCGTGCATGTTCAGAATTGGTTAAAGCTATGAAACTAGAGAATTAATACATGAGGATAGCTTTTTTAGGAACAGGATCAGGGGGAAGCATCCAGAGATGCCACACTTCAATTTATGTTGAAATAGGGTCATCTATTGTTTTATTAGATGCGGCATCTGGAAATTCAGCGCTGGTAAATGCTTACAAACTTGGCTTGGATTTGAATAATATCAACCATTTATTACTCAGCCATTCTCATCATGATCACGCTAAAGGATTAGAATACCTGGAATCACATCGTAATGTTCGGGGCATACCGGACCCTTTAAACGTATATGGTTCTAAGATAACGTTATCAGAAGTAACAAACTATTTCTCGACAATGAATAAGGAATTTAAAGTGGACGATAGTGGAGTGAATAGAAGCAAAAATATGACTTTAAAATGGAATTCGGTTGATATAGGTAAAGATTTCGTTATAAATGATCTAATTACAAGATCTCACAGTGCTGATCATATTGAAGGATCTTTAGGATGGAGATTACAATCGAAAAGCCAAGTAGTAGTATTTTCAGGAGATACTCAATATACCGAAAATACCGTTTCTAATGCTGCTGGAGCGGATGTTCTAATTCATGAAGCTTACGGATTGAAACAGGATTCAGACTTACTGAAACTTGTAAAGCATTCTAGCGCTCATGATGCTGGCTCGGTAGCATCACAGGCTGGAGTCAGCCAATTAATTTTGACTCATATTAGTTCTCAATACCATGGTAAAGAATCCTTGCTAGTAGATGAAGCTAGGAAAGTTTATAGTGGCCCCATATTGGTCGCACATGATCTTATGGATTTGCATCTGTAAGAGATGGGGGGCGTTTTATTGCATGATTAGGTACACTAGTATATTGTGATTTGTAAACCTTAATATAAAGATGGATAGAAATGGAAAATAGAGAAATTAGATATCAATTCGGATCATTAATTCGAATAATCCCAGAAACTTTTGGCGACCCTGGTAATAGAACATTTAGATTAGTATTACGGAATGATGACCATGAAGGTATAGTTTGGACAGAAAAAGAACAATTGTATGAATTAGGAAAATACTTACAAGAAGCATGTGATGATGAGTCAATAAATTTAAATTCAACAGAAACTGTCCCGTCTCAATTAGGTACTGACTATAACGGAATGGATTTCAAATGTAGACAGATGTCGGTTTCTTTTCAAAAAGATAAAGGCTTATTCTATATAGAATGCAGGGAAGAAGGAGAAACTATTGATGATATGTCATCAACTGGTTTTTTTATTTCAGGTAGTCAAGCTGAATCTTTGAGTAAAGCAGCTATATCCATTTGTGAATCAGGCCGACCAATTTGTGGCCTATGCCACAATCCAATAGATCCTGACGGACATTTTTGTCCTAAATCTAATGGTCACAGCAAGCTGTAGCATAATATAGGACTGAGCATCTTTTGCATGACAGAAGAAGAACTCAACATATTAAAAAACGGTGAAATGCTTTCTTGTAATTTAACTGCAAAAGGCTCTAACTACACTTTTTTGTCAGAATTGAACCTAAATGGAAAGAATTTATTTGTTATTTATAAGCCTCGTAAAGGTGAAGCACCGTTATGGGATTTCCCTTCAGGAACTCTTTATAAACGAGAATGCGCATCTTTTGTATTGGATGAGTTATTAGACTGGAATATTATTCCTACCACGATCATAAGAGATGGGACGTACGGAATTGGGTCAGTCCAATTATTTGTAGACCACAACCCTAATAATAATTATTATCAATTAAACAATTCTCATATTGATGAGCTGAAAAAAATTGCATGTTTTGACTTGATCGCGAATAACACTGACCGTAAAGCTGACCATGTAATTATAGATTTGGATAATAAACTATGGGGAATTGACCAAGGATTGACTTTTCATAGCGATATAAAAATACGAACAGTAATTTGGGATTTTCAAGGAGAAGATATTCCTCAAATTTTGTTAGATGATATTAATCAGTTGAAAGAACAACTTACTAATATAAATGGCATTCATCCTTTTGGTGACTTATTGAATGAGTTAGAGCAACAAGCTTTAATAGACCGGTTAGGATTAGTTATGGATTTAGGTCAGTATCCATCACTTTGATCAGTTGCTTATAATAAAGCATGATGAGGCTTTGAAGAAAACATGTATTTCTTGATTCACAGTTAATTGAAGATCTTCTAACGAAGATAAAGTGATTTTACTGCGAATTTCAGTACTTCCTATTTCACAAACTAATTCTATACCAGATGCTTGGGTGTTGATGGATTTGATACGCGCTTTAATAATATTTCGGGCTGATATGTGAACAGGTGGTTCCGTTGCAATGATTACATCTGAAGATCTTATTCCAACGACTACTTTGTCTGATATAACGACATCATACAATGGAACTTCGAGTTGCAAGTCTTGGTTGCCGCAAAGCATAATGCCATTTGCATTATCTACAGATAAAACGGTGCTCGTAATAGTATTTTCTACTCCTAAAAGGTCTGCTGTAGCTATTTTTTGTGGTTGCCCTAAAATTTCTATAGGAATCCCAGATTCAATGAATTTACCTTCATGGAGAACATGCAATTTAGTACCTAGAGATATGGCTTCTTCATGATCATGAGTGACAATAATCATGGGAATATGAGACTCTTCTTGCAGCTGTTTTATTAATAACCTTAGTGAGTGATGGAGTTCAACATCTAAGGAAGCGAATGGCTCATCGAGTAATAGTAAATTGGGACGTATAGCCAAAGCTCGAGCTATGGCTACCCTCTGCATTTCGCCTCCTGATAGATTTAACACTGATCTTTCTTGTATATGTTTTAAATCTAATTTATTTATAATTCCATTTATATAGTCTAAATTATGAGAGAGTTTTTTCTTGGGAATACCGTAGGTAATATTATTGTTTACATTTAAATGCGGGAACAATTTGTAGTTTTGCGGAACATACCCAATCTGTCGCTCATGAGTTGGCATTACATAATTTATGCTAGAGTCAAATATTGTTTTATTGTTTATACTTATGTTTCCAGAATCTGGAGCTATTAAACCTAATATAAGCTTCAGTATGGTGGTTTTTCCAGACCCTGAGGCTCCAAATAATATCATACGGTCGTTTTGTTCAATTTGAGCTTGTATTGATAAATGAAAATCTTCAATTTCGTAAGTTAATTTAATTTCGACTGAATTCATATTATCTACGATTCCCGTTAGAAAATTTATTTGATAGAACACTTAATCCTATTAATATTATTAATGATATTGTTAATAAAACTAAAGATAGTGTTATAGCTGTATTCAGATTAGTTTCCATCGCCATTAATATACCTAGGGGCATGGTTTGAGTTTCCCCCATCATGTTACCGGCAAACATTATGGTAGCCCCGAATTCAGATAGACTTCTTGCCCATGTGAGAGCTAATCCAGTAATCAACCCACTCCAAGTCAAAGGTAGAGTTATTTTCCAAAAAGTAGCTAAAGGTGATACTCCTAAAGATACTGATAGTTCTTCAAGGTTTTGATCTACCGCTGCGAATGATATTCGCGCTGCCCTGATATAGAACGGTGCTGACACGAATATTTGTGCAAATATAACAGCAGTCATAGTGAATGGTAACTGTATTCCAATCTGATTTAAAAACCCTCCAAGAATTCCTTGCCGACCGAATGCCATAAGCATAGCTACTCCTGCTACAATTGGGGGCAGTATTATCGGTAGCTCAATACATATATCCAAAATACGTAATGCTAATGAATTGGACCTGGATATAACGTATGCCACTGGTGTTCCAACTATGATTATGACCAAGACGCTTATGCCGCTTGTGAGTAAGGAAAGTTTAATGGATTGTATGGAAGTTGGGGACAAAATATCGTTAAGCGATAATCCATTAGTCAGACCCTTAATTATTAGTGCCAAAATTGGCAAACCTATGAATAAAATGTAAAGAGTTATGCTAAAAGAACCAAATAGGTTTTTAAATTTTAAAGTTGTCATTTTGTTTACTGAAGATTTATTCATTTTACTAGTTAGTAAACCCATGGTTTTGCAATATTGCTGAGCCGGGCTCTGAACGTAAAAATTCAATGAACTCCTTAGAATTTATAGGATTCTTAGACTGTTTTAATACAGTCACAGGGTATGACGCAATAACATTTAACCTGTCTTTGATTGGTAATTGATATGTAAATTTTACTACATCGTTAATTGTTAAATCAGATTGGTAAACCACTCCGGCATCTGCCTCACCAATTACTACCTTCATGATTACGGATTTCACACTGTTCTCATAAGACACTACGTTGTTATAGATTTGTTGTTTAAATAATGGATTTACATGTTGTAAATCTTGTGAAATATTGTTGATTAAAGTATTTGAATGCATACCAATAGGGACACCTGGGTGGCCCAGCACTATTTTGAGATTTTCATCAGTTAAATCTGAGTAACTCTGGATTCTTTCCTTTTGTCGGTTGTTTACTATGATGGAAAGAGAATTTTCTGAAAAAATTTCAGGAATGTCCAGAGTCATTTCTGAAATTAAGAGTTGAGATGTCTGATTCATATCTGCCGACGCAAATATGTCAGCATATCCTCCGTGCTGTATTTGCATTAGAAGTTTTTGGCTTCCAGCATAGTTGGATTTTATTGATGTATGAGGGTGATTCTCAGAGAATTCTCTAATAATTTCTTCAAAAGGTTCTTTTAAAGATGCTGCAGCAAAGATTATTAATTCAGTGTTATTGGATGCTTCCACGTTTGGAGCTTGGCATGCTATACCAATGATTAACAAAAATATATTTAATATGTATATTTTTTTATATTTTCCCATAGTTGGGTAATTATATTACATCTATACTAGTGTTACATGTAGTTTTTTTAATTACAGGGTAATCTTGGCTAATTTAGTTATTTTTTTATACAATGGAATGAATAAAAAATAGAGGTAGTTATATGGCTTTAGTAAAATGCGTTACAGAAATGGGAATGGGTGTAGATGTACATGGTCTAGATTATACTAATACTGCAAAAAGGGCTGTCTTTGACGCTTTGCATCATAGCAGTTTAGGATTTCAGAAATTGCTTGGCAAGACTGCAGATGACATGAGAGTTGATGTTACTATTGGATCGCCTAAGCCTGAGGCTGTTGATGGGGATGCAGTTTTAGCTACATTGCCACACGGTACAGGGCATATAAATATAGTCCACGGAGGATTACAGGTTCTTAATGAGGATGGAACTGACGGCACTTTGGTATCTAATGCCATAATAATAGTCAGTTTTGATGACGGTCAGTAGTCTAAATTTGTATTAAATAAGGGCTGAAATAAACCTTCAGCCCTTTAGTATCTAATTAGTGAGTTTTAATTGAAATTTTAATATTGCCAACGTGATCATCACCTTCAATATTATGAATTGAAGATATGTGGCTGGTCATATCAGCGATAACTGCATTATCATCAGCGCCTTTAGAGATATATCTACATGGATTTCCGTCTTTGTCGATTGCCAAAGATAATAGTGCATTGCATCTAACGAATTTAATTGCCATTTTCCCCCCTAAATTCTTGAATATTGGCACATTATACTATTCTTTTTGCTCGACTGATAGATGTAGAATGAAATTAGTTTTTCCTATTGAATATCAGCCAATGGAGTGTTCTCCCCAGCCGCCGCCGCCTGGAGATCTAATGCTTATAACATCTCCAACTTCTACATCTATTGTTTCCTTGCCTTTTAACGTAAATGACTCAAATCCATACCGAATTAAAACATTTTCGCCGGTTTCTCCATCTTCTCCTCCGTGGTAACCAGGAGGGCCATTTTTTCTTCTTTCTGACAGTATAGTCACTCGCGCGGGGGACAGGAACTGATAGTCTCGTACCAATCCATCTCCGCCTGTATGTAGCCCTTTGCCACCTGAATTTCTTCTGATTGAGTATTGACCAATTGTAATAGGGAACGCGAACTCTAATGCTTCGATTGGTGTATTCATGGTATTAGTCATATGGCTATGAGTTGCCGAAGCCCCGTCTTGTTCTGGAGTGCCACCAGTTCCACCTGCAATCGTTTCATAGTAAACGAATGGAGTATGATGATCTAAATCGTGGCCACCGATAAGTATATTGTTCATGGTTCCTTGACTTGATGCAGGTATTAGATGTGGAAGAGCTTTTGAAAAAGCTGACAACAAGACGTCAGTGATTCTTTGAGAGGTTTCAACATTGCCTCCAGCGACACCTCGCTGAGGCAATGGATTTACTAATGAACCCTCAGGTAAAGTGATGGTTAAAGGACGTAAACAACCTTGATTCGCGGGGGCTCCGTCTCCGACAATGCACCTGATAACGTATAGGCATGCAGATACAGTTACTGCTTTCGGAGCATTTATACAACCAGGGCGCTGTGCGGACGTACCAGAGAAATCTATGTCAATACAATTATTTTGAATTTTTATAGTCACTGATATCGGAACGGACTCATCGGTAAGTCCATCGTCATCCATGTAGTCGGTGGCTGCATATGTTCCGTCTGGTATTTCTAATATGGCTTTTCGGGTTACTGTTTCTGAATAATCTAAAATTGCATCCATATGCTCGGTTATTTCTACGAGGCCGTATTTGTCCGTTATTTCCTTTAATCTTTTGGTGCCGATCTTGATGGAAGCTATTTGAGCTGAAAGATCTCCTTTACGTTCTTGAGGAGTTCTAGAATTTCTGCAAATAATTTCTAATATTTCTGTATTTAATTTGTTCCTGTTACTTAGTTTTATCGGCGGTAATATCAGACCTTCTTGATACAATTCGGTCGACAATGGTAATGATCCAGGAGTCATGCCACCGACATCAGCGTGGTGGCCACGGTTTGCTATGTATCCAAAGAGAGTTTGAATTGTGCTGTTGTTGCGGTTAATTGAATGGAACACTGGCGATAATAAAGTTATATCGGGTAAATGAGTCCCTCCTAAGTATGGATCATTTAATATAATGATATCTCCAGGGTTTAAGTTGTTACCAAATTTGGATAATGCTGCTTCTACTGAAGCAGGCATTGCGCCTAAGTGAACTGGTTGATGGGCAGCTTGTGCAACCATTTGGCCTTGTGCATCAAATACAGCACAGGAAAAATCTTTTCTCTCTTTTATATTAGGCGAATATGAAGTCCTTTGGAGAGTTACACCCATTTCGTCTGCTACTGATATCAATAAATTTTTAATGACTTCTAAACTTATTGGATTTACTGCCATATTATTCTCTCGTTAGAGTTAAATTATTATATTTATCTGCTTTGGATGACCAGTTAGGGAATACTGGAATGATTGTATCAAATTGAACTATTAGAGCTGGACCTTGTAATATTTGCCCTTCAACTAAGGCGTCTCGTTTGTATATAGGGGTGTTTATTTCAGAGCTACTAAAATATACTGGACGGTGTTCTAAAATATCAATGTTAGAGCTTTGGATGGCATTGAATTCTGGGATTTTAATATTGCTTGGCAGTATTGCTTTTAGCCTGATATTGACAATCTCAATATCTTGACTGGGATCAGAATATCCAAAACGAGTTTGATGAAGTTTTTGGAAAGATTTAGATATGAAAGCTTTAAATCGCGCAGAATCCTTCATATTTTTAGCAGGGTAATCGACCATCAATTCGAAAGATTGACCAACGTATCTTATGTCTAAGTAACGTTTGAATTTTAATGTACGTGTAGGTAATTTTTCAGCATCTAATTCATTTTTGGCATTGGATTCCATACCAGCAAATTCTTGTTCTAAAATGTGATTATCCAAATTACTGGAATCCAGCATCACAGTTCTGGAATAATCTTTAGTGACATCTGCAATCGCTACGCCAAGGGCAGATAATACTCCAGGATATTTGGGTATAAATATAGTTTTCATGCCAATTTCATCTGCTAATTCGCATCCATGTAAGGATCCGGCTCCGCCAAATGGTAGCAAAGCAAAATCTCGAGGGTCATAACCTCTTTCTAACGAAATTGACCTAATAGCTTGTTCCATGTTTGCGTTTACGACTTTAATTATACCTAAAGCAGTGTCTGTGGGTGACAAACCTAATGTTACTGCAAAATTGTTAATAGCAGTTCGGCATCTATCAACGTCTAAGTCCATCGTTCCTCCTAAGAAGAAGTCTGGCTGAATCCTACCTAAAAACACGTTCGCGTCTGTAACGGTTATATTTTCGCCTTTGCCATAACAGACAGGGCCTGGGTCTGATCCTGCAGATTGCGGACCAACAGTTAATGCTCCACCCGCATTCAAGTTAGCGATTGACCCACCTCCTGCACCAACTGTATGAATTTCTATCATAGGTATACTTATTGGATACCCTGAGATATTTGATGAAGTCGTTTGTTTTATATAGTTTGGGCAAATAGAAACATCGGTAGACGTCCCTCCCATGTCTATTGTTATTATTTGATTTATTCCTGCTTGTTGCGAAACTTTGAATGCCCCAACTACTCCTCCGGCAGGTCCACTTAGAATGGTTCTAACTGGTTCGTCCGATGCTAGCTTGGCGCTTATACTACCGCCTGAAGATTGCATTACTCTTAGGTTGTTATCTAATTTGGAAATTAAATTATTTAAGTAATTTGAAACTTTCGGACCAACGTAAGAATTTATTAGTACTGTGCTGGTTCGTTCGAACTCTCTAAATTCCGGAACTATTTGGCTGGAAACTGATAAGTACACATCTGGAAATTTTTTGATTACTGCTTGTTGAATTATTTTTTCATGCGCAGGGTTTAGAAATGAAAATAACAAACTAACAGCTATGGATTCGGGTCTGGCAGATTCAATATGGGTTAATAGTTCAGATATTGACTCTTGGGTCAGATCTTCAATTATTTCTCCTGATTTGTTCACTCTTTCTATGATTCCGTACCTTTCTCTAGGGTTAGCTAACGGAGTAGGTTTATCAATGTTGAATTTGTATAAATCTGGTCTGCTCTGTCTGCCTATTTCTATTATGTCTTTAAAACCCTCAGTCGTGATTAATAATGTAGATGCCCCAGTTTTTTCTAGTAAGGTATTGGTAGCTATAGTTGTTCCATGAACGAATTCTCCATCTTGGACGCCTAGTTCTTCTATTCCTTTTAACACAGCGATGGAAGGGTCGGAGGGAGTTGATGGTAGTTTGAAGATATTCAGTTTATTATTTCGAATGATTACTATATCCGTGAATGTTCCGCCGATATCTATTCCAACAATATAATTATGCTTATTATTAGCCACCCTAAAAGTACCACTTCATAATGAGTCGATGGCTATACGAAGCCTTTTATTTATTTTGCCTTTACTTTCATGGCCGGTAATTCTAATTCTTCCTACTTCCCCAGTGTTGGCTACGTGAGTGCCGCCATCTGCTTGTAAGTCGAGCCCTTCAATGTTGATAGTTCGAATAACTTTGATTGAATCGGGCAGTAAGTTTACTTTCGTTCGTATTAAATCTGGAATGTTATCTGCTGCTTCTCTGGTTAAAAAGTCGACTTTGATATCTCTGTTTTGGTTAACTTCATCATTGATCGTTTTTTCTATTTCTTGAGCAAAATCAGAAGTAATATGGTCGAACTCAAAATCCATTCGTGCAGTTTCTATTTGCATATCTCCTCCTGTTACTTGGGCTTTGTAATCTCTCCAGACTACACCGCACAATATATGTAATGCTGTATGAGTACGCATTAGTTTATATCTGCGGTCCCAGTCAATTTGAGTTGTGACTAGATCTCCAATTGAGCATCCATGATTCTTTTGATCAAGCCAGTGTATGATAACTCCGTTTTTTGATTGTACTTTTATCACACTCAGGTATTTTGAATTGGTGTTTATAGTACCTAGGTCGGATGGTTGTCCGCCACCTCCAGGATAGAAGACTGTATTTTCTAACACTAATCCTGTGTTCTCAATAATATCAATTATTACGGTATCGTTAGTTTTTAAATAAGAGTTGGTGTGAAATAAAAAATCTGTCATAATAATCCTTTAAAACTGATTATATCAAAATTGATTGTATTTAAACTAATTGGAGATAATGTAAAAAGATAGTTGTCTTTCAATTAATAGGCTGACATAATGTAATAATAGTGTTCATTCTAACAGTTCAATCTATATTGGGGATTAACCAATGAAATTATCATGTTTACAGGAAAATTTAAGCAGAGGACTCGCAGTGGTTAGTAGAGCAGTAGCGACACGTTCTACTCTGCCGGTAACTCAGAATGTATTAATTAGTACAGATCAGTCTATGTTAAAACTGTCAGCAACTAACTTAGAAATTGCTATAACTACATGGATTGGGGCTTCTATTGAAGAAGAAGGAGCGATAACTCTGCCTGCTAGGATATTAACAGAATTTGTAAACTCTTTGTCTGGAGACAAAATAGATTTGTCCTTACAAGAAGGAACCGGTGTATTGAATATTTCTTGTGGTAGGGCTGAAGCGCGTATAAACGGCATTGATGCCGACGAATTCCCTCCGATACCAACTGTTTTAGATGGAGTTAGGGCAGTTGTTAATGCAGGAGTGTTTAAAAAAGCGATCTCAAGGGTGGCCTTTGCAGCTGCGACAGAAGAATCTAGACCTGTTTTAACAGGTGTAGAACTGAAAATCGAATCTGATGATTTTAGCTTGGCTGCTGCAGATGGGTTCAGACTAGCTGTACAAAAAGACAAATTACTTCAGCAAATTGATGGAGAAATAGAAGTTATAATTCCAGCTCGGAGTTTAAGCGAGTTAAATCGATTAATAACTGACGACTCTGAAGAAATAGAAGTTGTTATGACGCCTACACGAGGACAAGCTTTATTCCGGTCTGGGCAGATAGAAATAGTTACTCAGTTATTACAGGGCACCTTCCCAAATTATCAGCAATTACTTCCAGATGAATATCAAACCAAGTCAGTGTTTGATTGTAATTCTCTTCAACGAGCTGTGCGCTCAGCTTCAATATTTGCTAGAGATGGAAGTAATATAGTTAGGGTGCATCTTGTGCCAGGATCTGGAGACGGAGATGAGGATAATGGAAAAGCGTTAATTTCAGCCCGTTCTGAAGAAGTAGGAGACAATGAAGATCAAGTGGATGCGGAGAGTATGGAAGGTGAAGAATCTAAAATTGCTTTCAATAGCAGGTACCTACTAGATGTTTTATCTGTTTTAGAACGCGGAAATATTGTTCTTGAAACTACATCAGCTTCCAGTCCAGGAGTGTTTAAGCCAATAGAAGAAGATGGGTACACTCATGTAGTCATGCCAATGTTTGTCCAGTGGTAGTAAGAAAACATTTTATCCTATTTGTAATACCTATATCAGAATAGAGAATTACTCCTTAATACCGCTAAACTGGAAGTTGTAACTATAGCAAACAAAAATTAATAACTGTTATATTAGTAACAGTTATATTATCCCTACTGTTGTTTTTTATCATTTTAATAATAAAAACTTCACTTGAACATATGCTAATAACAATTAAAGCTTATTTCAGGAGATAAGATTAGCATGTTTAAAAAGTGAGATTGAAAATATTATTTATGATTAAAATGATCGATAAATTTGACTTAACAAAAAACCCGAAAGTAGATATTTTATCTGGTTTTACAGTTGCATTAGCATTAGTTCCTGAAGCAATAGCCTTTGCTTTTGTCGCGGGAGTGGAACCCTTAGTCGGTTTATATGCTGCATTTTTTATAGGAATTATCACTGCTGTATGCGGCGGAAGAAGTGGAATGATTTCCGGAGCTACAGGAGCAATGGCAGTAGTGATGGTGGGGCTGGTAGCTATACATGGGGCTCAATATCTTTTTGCTGCTGTAGTATTAACTGGTATTATACAAATTCTGGCAGGTTCCTTAAAATTAGGCAAATTTATTCATTTGGTGCCGTCTTCTGTTATGTTAGGGTTTGTAAACGGATTGGCTATTGTTATTTTCTTATCTCAACTTGGTCAGTTTAAAACAAAAAATAGCTCTTCTACAACTCATCCTGAAACTAGTCATAGTGCTATAGATGTTATATTTAATGGAGGTTGGGTTGAAAATAACCAGCTAGTGGTTATGGTGCTTCTAACTGTTTTAACAATGGGAATAATTATTTTTTTTCCTAAAATACCAACAATAAAGAAAATAAACTTGGGAAAACTTATTCCCTCTCCTTTACTTTCTATAATCATTCTTTCAGGAATAGTAATAGGATTTAATATTGATACTACAACGGTCGGAGATTTAGCATCAGTTTCTGGAGGCCTGCCTAAATTTTCTATTCCTAATGTGCCTTTTAATATAGAAACTATTCTTGTGATACTTCCTTTTTCACTTACACTAGCAGGAATAGGCTTAATTGAAAGTTTACTAACTTTGACATTGATTGATGAAATTACTGACACTGAAGGTAATGCCAATAAAGAATGTGTTGGACAAGGATTAGGTAATTTAATCTGCGGATTTTTTAGCGCAATGGGTGGATGCGCGATGATTGGTCAGTCAATGATAAATATCGGTTCTGGCGGAAGAGGTAGGCTCTCGGGAATCACGGCAGCGTTAGCACTACTGTCTTTCATTTTATTTTTGTCTAAATGGATTGAAATGATTCCGATTGCTGCATTAACAGGAATTATGATGATGGTCGTAATCAAAACTTTTGCTTGGACCTCTTTTAGGATTATAGGGAAAATTCCTAAATCAGACGCATTAATAATTGTTTTAGTTACAGTTGTTACTGTCGTTCAAGATTTAGCTATTGCAGTGATTGTAGGAGTAATTGTTTCCGGTTTGGTTTATTCTTGGAAGTCTGCACAAATTATTAGAGTTTCGATTGAAGATCCAGATGATGAAAATGTAAAAACATATAATTTGCATGGAGCTTTGTTTTTTGGATCAGTTAATAATTTTAAGAAATTATTAAACCCAACTAATGACAAAGAGAATATCATTTATCTTGATTGTACTGATGCTTGGTTATGGGACCAATCTTCTATTGAAGCTATTAGTGCTCAAACAGAAAAATATAAAAGAGCTGGTAAAACATTAAATATTAAAAACTTGAGACCATATAGTTTAAAAGTTATTACTAAGGCTAACAAAATAATAAATGTGAACCTAGAACATTAAATTGTTTTTACTATTATTTTCCCTGTGGTAATGGTTACTCTAGGAAAGATTTAGCGTTTTTACTAGCAATGCTTTCAGCAGTTGTAGGTGTTAATTGGCCTAATACAGATCGATAATAAGTTACTATTTCATAGATCATTTCATGCCTGTTTCCAGTACCAATATCTGTGCCGAACATAAAACGGTCCGGGAATTTTTCAAATAATAATCGCCAATCTTCTTTTAAGATCCCATTTTCGTGAGTAAGGGATTGTTCTTCCATTGAGAATCCTCTAGGGAATAATGGATTACGGCAAGATATATCTGCATACAAATTAGGATTGTTTTCAAGCATAGCGCCTACTACTGCTGCTGATGCATCTCCCATGTGGGCCCATATTACATCTGTAGTTGGGTTTTGCTGTAACGCACTTTCTAACTCGTTACTAAATTCACGTTCAATATGGACTATTATAGGACTGTTTTGTTCACCTGCTAATTTAAAAAATTGCATTGCTTCAGGGCCATCTACTGGGTTTTGGTCTCCATTTACAGGAGAGTTTATAAAACTCTGATGCCGGAATGATATTTCTCCTATCCCGTCTGGTATTCCAGTATCCAACTGCTTCTCTAATATATTCACCATTTTGCTATTCAACAATAATTCTTTTGTAATTGGATCTCTACGAACTTGAGGGAAAATTGACACAAAGCTGCTATTCTGTTGTTTTAAAGGAAGCAATTTTTCAAATTTACCAAACACCATAACTTTTGAGATTCCTGCATCGGATAGTTGTTTAAACAGAACTTCAGGTTCTATCGAAGATGGTAAATGGAGATGAGCATCTATTAGTGGAGCTGTTAGTGCGGAAAAAACAGGAGTAGGAGTTTGAGTCGGCAGAGCTTTAGTTTTATTTTTGTTTTTTTTGTTAGTTGACTTTATAGGTTCTTTATGGGATGCAGGCGTTTTAGTTTTGTTTAGACTTGGTTTTGTTGAAATGGGTTGCACGGAATCACTTTTTGTTGCGCCTAAAGAAACGGGGTTGGCATTTTTGGGATTTGAAGAATCTATTTGGGCAGTGTCTAAGTTATTTGAGCATGATAATACTGAAACCAGTAATACAATGACTGTAGTAAAAGTAAATATTTTGAACATGTTCACTGATGACATGCGGTACATACTAACTTTAATTTCATTTAATTGATACCTTTGTGGTAGATCAGCATGTATTTTTAATTAACATAATTTACTACGGTTTACATAATAAACATGAATACTTATTAATGATTTCGTAGTAATAATAGTAATTACGCTATTTTTTCGTTTACTTATTGAATATTACGTTAGATAATAGTACTGGTATTAAATAACACTTCTAATGGAGGTATGTATGAATTCATACACTGCTAATAAAGTCGGAGGCTTATGCCTCATAATAGGCCCTGCGTTGGCTACATTGATGTACATCTTAAGTACTTTTGTATTCTCGACAGGAGCTGGAATAGATCCCTCAGATTTTCAAGGTTTAGCTAATGCTGGTGCAAGCGCCCCAGCTTACGAACGGTTACTTATTTTGCTAATACCACTGGCATTGTTTTGTGCTTTGAATGGTTTCGCGGTTCTTCAAAGTATATGTAAGGCTGATGGAAATGGTGATGGTCTTACTAGATTAGGGCTCATATTAGCTGCAACAAATTTTCTAGGTATATTCATAGCTGTCGGAGCAACGCAAGCAGCAGCATGGGTTGGTCCAAATGCAGATTTAGTTGCTATGACTAACGCTATAACTACTGTAGGTGGATTCATAGGTTCAATAGGTATAGCATTGTTCGCCCTTGGTATTTCTACTAGACAAGAATTTAATAAAATGCTCTCGCTGATAGTTGCGGCTCTTTTCGCAATTAGCGCTATAGTAACTTTGGTTGCAATAACCGATACAAGTTTATGGCAAATGGCTGGAGCTTACTTTGGATTAACGTATATTGTAATCTCTGCTTGGTCTATTCATTTGGGCTTAGTAATACGTAATCAGAGTTAAGTTTTAATGTGTGGCTTGAAATAATTAAAAGTCGTAACTTGCGCACAATTGGCAAGCAGATTCTGGAATCAGTCCGGCCTTCATAAGCAGTTTGAAGACCTTACAAGCAAAGCAATATCCAAGAGCTGATTCCAGAAATGCGAATATAGAAAGAACAGCCAGTAACAATACTGCTATGTACGGATTACCTAGCAGTATGCTTGCTATTGTCAAAAAAGATATTATAAAACCTATAAGTTGAGCGAACCTTTTTGGCGGTCCGGGAACATATTTTTCATTGAAATGTGTTTTAGGTACTATTATTTTGGTGACTATTAAAGCTAACGGGCTAATGGTTGCCCCAAAACAGACTCGTGCGAAGAATCCGTAACATAATGAACCTAAAGTAAAATACATGATGTTATTGTCAGCTGTAATTAAAATTATCGAGCACAAGGACATAAATAAGACTCCAGCTCCAACGAACCGTGCAGCCACGTCGTTTATAAGTTCTGGAAAAGGGAAGAATTTTTTTATTGTTTTATGCATTTAAAACTCCATTGGAAGCGTTTTGTAGTGTTTTTTGTAAATTCCGGTCATGGAGACAAGTATATGTTACTACGAACTGCGGATTTTTCCAGCTTATTGCATTTATGAGAAATCAGGCCACATGTTCAAATTACTGATATATATGTTCTTGATATAATCTACCAAAATATCTAACTAAAGAGAGTAATATTAATGACTCAAGAGGATCTGTTAAAAACAAAAAAAACCAATGTTATTCGTAACCCGGCACGAGCTTCTTACGATAGAATAACTGCATATGAAATTATAGATAGCACTCCTATGTGCCATGTTTCATACATTATTGATGGAGAACCTTATATAACCCCAACTTTTCAATGGAGAGAGTCTGACACTATTTTTTGGCACGGATCTTCAGCTAGCCGTTTTTTACGAGAATCCCGTTCTAATAAAGTATCAATGAATGTTATGCTTTTTGATGGATTAGTTATGGCTAGGTCTGGATTGCATCATTCCGCGAATTATAGATCTGTCACTCTATTTGGAACCGCTATTCAGGTAGCAGACGATGAAAAAACACAGGCGTTGAAAAACTTCGTGGATAATTTAATACCAGGACGATGGGATACTTTGAGAACCATGAGAGACCAGGAAGTTAAAGCTACTATGATCTTAAAAATGCCTATATCTGAGGCATCAGTAAAAATTCGAACAGGCGGCCCTGTAGATGATGAAGAGGATTACTTGTTACCAATATGGGCAGGTGTTATTCCAGTAAAGCAAGTTATTGGCAGGCCTGAATCAGACCCTAAAAATTTACAAAATATAGATATGCCAGATCATATAAAAAATTTTAAATTTGGTAATTGATTTTTTGTGTTGGTGTCGAAATGATTAAATGTTGGTACAGATTTAGGTAGTTAAATATAACAATATTGCATACATATAATCGGTTTGCAAAAAAAGTAACTGGAAGATCTCTGTTGATTGATGGCCACCTTATGGTCTAAGAATGCACTTTTAGTATCAACAAGAAGTAATGAACTTGCTTATTAATAAGGTGTACAACCAAGTATTAGGCGATTGCTATGATTGAAATGCTCATTACCGATGCCATCCAAGCTTGGTCGTCATTTGGTTTGTATGTTTCTTCAGAAATGACATCAACTTTGGTGAATCCTGCATCATATATTTTCTGTACATAGGTTGATTTGATTTCAGCTCCAGATACGCAGTGACACCAATTTTCATCAGTCAGTGCTTCCTCTGGAAGCGCATTTGTGATCACAATGTCACATATATGAAATCTTCCACCAGGCCTCAATATTCGATGCGCTTCTTTAAATACTGATGATTTGTCTGGAGTTAAATTTATCACACAGTTTGATATGATAACGTCTTTTGAATTGCTAGCTAGGCCAGTTTTACTGATCAGGGCTTGTTTGAAACTAACATTATCCAAGCCTAGTTTTTCTTTGTTTGAATTCGCTAATGCCAACATAGCTGGTGTCATATCTATTCCGATGACTGATCCCGAGGAACCTACAGCTTTTGCAGCTATAAAACAGTCTATGCCTCCTCCACTGCCAAAATCTACGACATTATCTCCAGGTTGTAATACCCCGATAATATTGGGATTACCGCAGCCAGCTGAGGCGCCAACTACTGTCTCAGGTAGGCCTGTGATTTGATCCTCAGAATATCCTGGGGAACATTCTGCAAATCCAGAATTTGGAGTGCAGCAAGCTGATGCAGTTTCTGCCAAATCAGTATAACGTTGTTGTACATTAAGTATGATTCTATTAGATTCAGTTTCCATAATAACCTCAGTTTTTATTTGGATTTGACTCCCATCGGATCAGCATCTTCTACATCTAGTATGAAATTAGCATAATTTTCATAAGATGATTGATTTGACATCATATGTTGGGCACAAGCGCAGGCGTCTCTGTAGTATTTTTGTAAATTGTTATTAAGGTAAATCGCTTCGCCGCCTCCATATTTAAAGGCCATATGTGTGATTTCTTCCGCTATTTCACTTGCATAGACACCAGATGTTCTCATTTCACTTTGTATGAGTGGAGGAGGAACTATACCTTGTTCTGCATATTCCCATCCTTTCAAATGTGATTCTTTGACAAGGGCTCTAGCAGCGGAGAGTTTAATTTTTGATAACCCTAGATCTTTTTTAAAATACCCTCTATCAGATACTGGTAGTAAATCGGAATTATAACCCCGAAGTTTTGTTTTTGACATCTCTGTAATTGTTTCTAATGAACGTTTTGCTATTCCTAAGCATACTGCTGCGTGGTCCATCGTTACAAAACCTGGTCTTCCCAAGTAATTCATGGGTCCTCCCCTTAAAGGGATTTGGTTGTTCAGTTCGAAAGTGAAATTTTTTGGAACAAATAATTCATTTGCTGTGTAACTGCAACTTCCGGTACCTTTTAATCCCATAACTTGCCAGTTGTCGTGGATTTCAAGAGCGGTTGCAAGCATGCACGCAATCCTGGGAGGCTCATTTTCGATTGTGAAACCTCCTGACACCCATACACTTTGACTGATGCCACTAGCATAAGACCAAGTACCAGAAAGTATATATCCTCCGTCAGTCGGTACTGCTTTCCCTGAAGGGCTTGGAACACTGGCCGCTAATGGTATTTCCTGATTTTTAAATATTACATCTATAGCTGATTTTTCTAAAAAAGATCCAGGTCTTCCGATAGCGCTGTTACCGATCATGGTATTCCAACCTATAGATCCGTCTATCCTGCTGAGTTCTTCTATTGCATCCATATAGGTTACTATATCTGTATCTAAGCCACCCAAATCTGCACTTAATTTCATTGTGAAAAGTCCAGTTTGTTTAAGAATTTGAACTATTTCGTCAGGCAATCTCCGGAGTTCTTCTGATTTTGAACTATATTGTTCTAAACTTCCGGATATTTTTTCAATACGGTTAAGAATTTCTGTGCGGTTTGACATAGTAATCATTCCCTAGTTATTTTTGGTACACATATAACAGGTTGGATTTCAACTTACATGATTATATCAGTGTTTAATCTGCAATAGCACTTAGGTTTATATCTTTATCCCAGTCAGGTATTAAAGAACCTTTAGTAGCGGACATTGAATAAAGTATAATTGCACCTATAAGGCTTGTTCCTCCTGCAAAGTAAA
Organism: Dehalococcoidia bacterium; assembly: GCA_003523055.1. Taxonomy (GTDB): domain Bacteria; phylum Chloroflexota; class Dehalococcoidia; order Lucifugimonadales; family UBA3495; genus UBA2588. The sequence continues at coordinate 30,530 of DPHC01000001.1, forward strand.
TTGTTATCACGTGTGAACTGGTTAAATCAAATAAAGGACCACCGATATATCCTCCTACAGCCATTCCGAGGCCAGCGCCCAATATTTGCCATCCATATGTTCTTCCAAAAGACCCTCTGCCGTAATATTGTCGGTTAATAACTGCAAATGCAGAACCTTCTCCACCGTATCCGAATCCCCATATAATAGAAAATAATATGAAGTGCCATGATTCGGTAGACCATAATAAGCCAAATATTGGTAAAGCTTGCCATAGGAACATTATAATCATAGTTCTCCTGGCTCCAAATTTTTCAGCAATGGCCGGAGTTATGAATCTTGTTATTCCACTGATCGTAAAAAACAGGAATGCTCCTTGCCCTGCAGTGGAGTATGAAACCCCCGCTGTAATTGCGATAGGTATGAATTGCATCATGATTACTGAATGGCTAACGCATCCTAAGTGATGTACAGCTACGAGTTTCCAAAATTCCGGAGTTGTCCTTACTGCTTTAGCATGAGCTTTTTGAAGAGCGATTTCTAAAAGAGTATTAGTTTTTGCCTTTGCTTCTACTGCTGCAGGGACTGTTAATATTTCACTTCCAAAAGGCAATTTCCCAATGGATTGAGGAGTGCTTTTGTAAAGTATTAATAACAAAAACATGCATGCACTACCACCAATGCTTAGAATCCAAAAAGTGTTTTGAATGCCCCAGATTGGTAGTGCAGACGTGAGTGCTAACGTAGTAAGCCCAGGGCCGAAACCTTGGGATGCCTGTACTATTCCTACAGCTATGCCGAGTTTTTTATCAAACCAGTATGAAATTGTTGTGATTAAGGATATGTTTAGGCACGCATGCGTGATGCCCATGAATATTCCAAATGCTATCCATATATGCCAAACTTCTGTGGAAATTGCAGTTATTATGGATCCTATTAAAAATGCAATGATGCTTATTAGTATTAAATATCTACCGCCATATTTGTCGTTTAACATGCCTACATATGGAGACAATAAGGCTCCAAAAATAGCAGATATAGCATAGGCGGCTAATATTGAAGAGTGATTCCACCCGTATTTGTTTTCCAGAGGATTTATTAATGCTCCAAAAGCTTGATTTAAAGTACCGCCAAACAGATATAACAGCACTGATATACCTACTATCACCCATCCATAATGAATTTTAGTGTTTAACATTCAAGACCTGAATTGTTGCGATATTTTGTGTAGTTGGAGCCTATCAAGAGAGCTTTCATTTCGTGTACACTATACACCCAAATATACATTATAGTAATCTATGAATTTAGCAGTTTTAGGGAGTAAAAACAAAATGGTAATTTTTAAACTGAGCAAATGGATAGCAATTTGTGCTTTGGTCAGTACAGCAATAGTTGTGCTGGCTTGTGGTGAATCCACCACAAGTGACGATGATTACGTCCCACCGGCTGTAACTACTAATATTTCTACAGTTGTAGAAATACAACAGCCTACACCTACTTCAATAATAAAACCTCCGGTTGAAGCAATGGTGGTAGCACCTAAATATAATGCACCTGAAAAGAAAGACGATTCCTCTGGAAATACTACTGATACTGAAACGCCGGTTATTGGTGACGTTGGGTTGACTGAAAAACCAGCTGTTAATAAAAAAGAAAAGAAAACTGAAAAAGTTCAAAAAATCGAAATTGTTTATCATAAAGATAGAACTTTTGACCGGGGACAGCATGCTTTTGCATCATCTGGAATAACTGATAACGATTGGATGATAGGGATGAAGCAAACAGCGTTAATTAACCCTGATTTTGTTACTGCTAAAAAAGCGAGTCAATATTATAAAAACACTGATTTAGTGATCGGTATTGATCATAATGGTGTTCAAAAAGCTTACTCCACTCAATATATGGAATTGTATGAAATCATAAATGATGAATTTGGAACAGATCCTGTTTTGGTGACTTATTGACCACTGTGCTATACGGGAATGGTCTATTCCCGCATTATTAACAGAAAAGAGTTAACTTTTGGGCATGCAGGTAGGACTTTGAGAAATGCTATTGTGTTTTATGACACTGCTACTAATAGTTTTTGGAGTCAATTTGTTGGAGAAGCTGTGCAAGGTGATTATACTGGCACGTCATTGGTATTAATACCTAGTATGATAACTACTTGGGAGAAATGGAAAAAAGAATATCCTAATACGGTAGCAATGAAAACCAATGAAATTACTATGATGCAGGAAATGATGCAGAACATGAATAAATCATATTATGCGAGTAGTACAACTATGATGGGTGAATTTGTTGAAGATGTTCGTTTGTCTGCTAAAGAATTTGTGCTAGGGTATGCTCACGGTTCAGTAGCTAAAGCATACTCAATTAAAAATTTAGTTAAAAACAAAATCTACAACGAAGTACTTAATGAGATACCTATTTTAGTAGGTTACCATCTACCAACAAATTCATCGAAAATTTTCGATAGATTTGTAATGGGGAAAGAACTTACATTTGAATATGCAGGGCCCGACGAAGATGGAATAGAGATTGTAATTGATGTGGAAACGGGTAGTTCTTGGCGACTGCTGGATGGCCTCGCTATTGAAGGCACTCTTAAAGGGTCTACTTTGCAGATATTACCAAGTCATTTGTCTTATTGGTTTGCCTGGACAGATCATTATCCTAACACTGACTTAAATTAGTATTCAGGAAAATATCCTATTAAAATTTGAATATTCCTTAGGATTTAGATCATGACCTTTGAATCCTGAGAATGAGGCTTCGTATCTGTGTGCCCTGAATATAGCATTGGAGTACCCAAAGACACTACCACCGGCGCTGGTAGGGTTATAAACAAAATGAGGGCTTATGTATTCCCAAACTATATCTCCAGTAGTAGTTACTTCAAAAAGCCTTCCAGGAGCGCCTTCGCATACCAAAGTATTGCCGTTAGAAAGTCTTTCAGCATTACTGATATTATAGCTGTAAAATGACATCGCAGGATCTCCTAAATATTCCCATTCTATTTCATTACTTTCAGGATTGATCTCTAATAATCTAGAGTAATTCATTCCTCTTCTGTGTGCCCCATTATCAAACAACAAAATATTTCCGTTGCTCAGCATGTTTGGATTGTGTTGATGAGATACGATTCCAGGTCCCCATTTCCATATATATTCGCCTGTATTTATATCTATGATGCCAATTGTACTAGTTTGTCTAAAACTAACTAAAAGATTACCGTCATTAGTCAAATCAAGCGAATTTGCATGTGTCCACTCTTTACGGTTTTCTAAAAAGCATATTTGATCGTCTTCGAATTCTAAATTTTTCCATAATAGTAATTCGTTCACAATATCTCCGGCAGGGTTTATTTCTATGACTTTGTCCCCGAACATTTGGGAAGAACTGTTTTTGTCAATGAACCCTCCTTTTACTTGCATTGTGATGCTATCTGGCAAGATTTCCCACGCCAATGAAATTGTATTTCCATTGGACAGCCTTCTAAAGTCATGGTGCAGCAATGGGTTTTTATATTCCCAGATAACATTGCTCTCCCAGTCCAGTTCTTTAATAGATTTAGAGGATCCTCCCATGCCTTCTGCTTCTTCTGCTACGCCGCTACGTAGAAGAAGGTTTCCATTTTTGAGAAGTCGTGAGTACATTATCCCATCAGGATCTTCCCATCGATGGCAAATGTTACCTTTCATATCGATCAGATTAGTCCAGGTGCCGCCTCTGGTAGATACTAAAGTGTACCCATTCAATGCTCGTTGCGGTGAATGGTGTATCAGTCCCGTTTTATGGTGTCGCGACCAACCCATATGATTCTCCTAATTAAAAGCTAATATAATATGACATTGCAAATCAGGTTATTGTTTGCTCTCGGTAAGATTTTTTATTGTAGAATATTGTTCAGTAGATTATTACTTAACTGAGTGGCGACCCCGATCGGATTCGAACCGACGATCTTTGCCGTGACAGGGCAATATGTTAAACCGCTACACCACGGGGCCATCAAGTAATTAACCGGAATTAACCGGTGAACATAAGTTTATTGCTGTTTTGTATAAACTGTCAAGATTTTGGGAAAAAAATATTAATGAGAATCATTATTTTAATAGGAGAATATGTTTAATGTCTGAATCAAATAAATTGCCTTTACCTCTCAAGAACCTGCGGGTTTTGGATGCAACTCACATTGTAGCCGGGCCGTTTTGTTCAATGATATTAGGTGATATGGGGGCAGAAGTTATAAAAATCGAAAGACCAGGAACCGGTGAACAGGGCCGAGGCAATCAGCCATTTATTGAAAATGCGAATGGTGAACGGATGAGTGCGAGGTTTTTAGGTGTCAACAGGAATAAAAAAAGCATTTCGATAGATTTACGTGACCCTAGAGCCAAAATAGCATTCGAAACTATGCTGAAAGAATCCGATGTTTTGCTAGATAATTGGGGACCAGGGGCTTTAGGTAGATTAGGCTATTCTTGGGATAACCTGCATGAAATAAACCCTGGGTTAGTTTATGTAACTATAACTGGTTATGGTGCCCATGAAGACTATGAAGGACCATATTCACAGTGGCCAGCTAATAACCCCTGTGTGCAGGGAATGGGCGGATGGATGGAGTCGACCGGAGCTCCAGACGGACCACCCCAGATGGTTGGAGACAATATGGGAGATTCAATTCCCGGTGTCTGGGCGGCTTTGGGTATGATGATGGCATTGGAAACCAAGAGGCAAACTGGCAAAGGCCAGCACGTTGACACAGCGATGTATGACTGTATGACTGCTCATACCACAAGTACTATGCCGTATTACCAGGCTACAGGAATAGTCACTACTAGGGCTAGAGAAAATATGATTTCTGCGCAACTAACATTAAAAACTTCAGATGGTTACGTAGTTTTAGCAGGAGCCAGAGGGCATGGGAAATGGAAAAAATTGTGGACTTTAATAGACAGAAATGATCTTGCAAATGATGAAAGGTATTTAGGTGATGGAACTAACGGACAGTTTTATTTTGATTATGTAGTTCCTGCTATTGAAAACTGGTCTGCTTCTCAAACCAAAAAATATGTAGCTGAGACTTTAGTTGGTTTTGGATTTTCCATGGGGATGGTTCAAGATGTTAAAGATTTGGACGAATGCCCACATCTGGCCGCTAGAGATATGTTTGTAGAAACAGGAGATACTTTAGGAGGTACTTTTAGGACTGTGGATACACCTATCAAGTTGACTAGTAGTGAAAAATGTTCACATACTACTCCGCCAAAATTAGGTCAAGATAACTACCAGATCTTAACTTCTTTGGCAAAATTAAGCGAAGAACAAATAAAAGAATTAGAAGCTGATGGAGTCATTTAATCCTTTGGTGAGATAGCCTAATTGTTTTTCATTACTGCACTATTGTTTCAAGTGTATAATGAGAACATCCTTATGAGAGGTATATATATTGTTATTTAAAGCTCCAAGAGGCACGTCTGATTTATTACCAGACATGCAGAAATACGCAAGATACATAGAAAAAATAGCTTCTGAGTTATCATCGTTATATGGATACACTAGGGTAGACACCCCAACTTTTGAAGAATCTTCATTGTTTGTTAGATCTGTAGGGGAAGGAACCGATATAGTCGATAAAGAAATGTATTCATTTGATGACCGCGGAGGCGATAGTATGACATTGAGACCGGAAGGTACTGCATCTATTTGTCGTGCATATTTAGAACATGGTATGCATAATCTTGTACAACCGGTAAGGCTCCATTATTTTTGTTCTGTTTTTAGATATGAACGTCCACAGGCGGGTAGGTATAGAGAGCATCACCAGTTTGGAGCTGAGGCAATAGGAGACTCAGATCCATCAGTAGACATAGAAATCATAAAATTTGCTTATGACTTAATAAAAGAGATAGGACTCACTAAGACCAACCTTTTTATTAACTCAATTGGAGATAATAACTGTCGACCTAAATTTGTCAAAGAATTGACAGAATACTATGAATCATTTCGGTCAGAATTGTGTGAAGATTGCTTGAAAAGAATTGAGAGGAATCCTCTGAGGCTTTTAGACTGTAAAAATACTCAATGTTCTAAATTAAGTGAAAATGCTCCTAAATGTGTGGATTATCTTTGTAATGAATGCGGTGAGCATTGGGAATCAGTAAGGCAATATTTGATTAACCTGGATATTCCATTCATAGTGGACCACAAACTTGTGCGAGGATTGGATTATTACACTAAAACAGTGTTTGAGATTCAACCTGCAGATGTTGGAGGGCAGTCAACTATTTGCGGAGGCGGCCGCTATGATGCTCTTATAGAGCAAATAGGAGGTAAGCCGGTTCCTGCAATGGGTTTTGCTACTGGGATAGAGAGGCTAACCTTGAATTTGATAAAAGAAAACATTGATATCCCTGAAATAAAATCTCCGGATTATTTAGTTGTTAACATTGGAGATTCAGCACGACCAGTAGCTATTAAAATCGCAGCTCAGATTAGAGACCGTGGCGCTGGGGCGATCCTTGCTAACGGAGCAAAAGGACTTAGGGGGCAGATGAGACAGGCTAATTCCCTTGATGTGCCATATGTCATTATTATTGGAGATTCAGAAATTGAGAATAATGAATTAGTTGTGAAGAACATGGCTTCGTCTGAACAGAACGTCTGTTCTGTTTCAGATTTTTTGAAATCTCTGTAAAATAAGTATCTAAAATTTGACACCTTAATCACTCATTGTTATTATTAGAACAAATGTACTAATAATAATAAATGGACGGTATTGTATGAATATTTTTTATAGAGGATATTTAATTCACGAGGAAATAAAGCAAATTTGCTATGCAATTTATGGAACGAACCCTGAACGGAATGAAGTGCATAATTGTATTGGGTTCACAGAAGCTATGCACTGGATAGATGAACAAATTAATTTAAATAAATTTAAGCAATTATTACTTGATACCTATCCACCTGAGAAAAAATTACAACCTGCTTTATTCTGACATATAATTTCATAACCCATTTCAAGTGTCTATCTTGCATAGACTCCTGTATATTAGATACAGGAGTTTTGGAAGGAGTAAACTAACATGTTTACAAAAAGGATTATTCCTTGTTTGGACGTGGATAAAGGTAGAGTCGTAAAAGGAACTAGTTTTATTAATTTAAGAGATGCAGGAGATCCTGCAGAACTTGCAGCTTATTATGACGCGCAAGGATGTGATGAGCTGGTGTTTTTAGATATAACAGCTTCATCTGATAATAGAAATACAATGATTCATGTTGTTGAAGACGTATCTGAAAAAGTGTTTATTCCATTAACTGTAGGTGGAGGAATACGATCTATTTCAAATATACAAGATATGCTGCGCGCGGGAGCCGACAAAATTTCTTTGAATACAGCAGCTGTTAACGACCCTGAATTGGTTTCAAAGGCATCAGCTGAATTTGGCGCCCAATGTATAGTTGCGGCTATTGATGCAAAAAGAAAAATTACAGAAAACAATAGCTCTGACCTGCGTTGGGAAGTGTTTATACACGGTGGAAGAACTCCGACAGGCTTAGATGTTGTTGAATGGGCTAGTGAATTGGTTAATAGAGGAGCTGGAGAAATTTTGTTAACCAGCATGGATTCAGACGGACATCAATCTGGATATGATTTAGACCTTTTAAAAATTATATCTGAAAATGTGAGTGTACCGGTAATAGCAAGTGGCGGTGCTGGAGAAATTGAACATATACAGGACGCTTTAACTTATGGTAAAGCAGATGCGATATTAGCCGCTAGTATTTTCCATTTTGGTAAATTTACAATACAACATGTAAAATCTGAATTGAAAAAAAACGGGATATCTGTTCGAATTTAAAAGATACTGAGAGTTATGATAATGAAGGGAATCAAAGCAGTCGTATTTGATATGTTTAACACTTTGGCGAATAATTCAGTTGATTTTTGGTTAAAGAAGTTTAAAAATATTGTTGATAGAAATGGATTTGATATTGATTATCAGGAATTTTGGGAAACATGGAGAATTGGGGATAAAATGTTTTCTGAACAAAGAGTTAACCCAACTAATGGTTTTATTTCTTACCTAGATGGTTGGACCAATAGCTTTGAATATGCTTTAAATAAAACCAATAATTCCGCCAACCCCACACTACTGGCTAAAGAATGTATATATGATTTAGGTACTAGGCCTCTATTTGGTGATACGAGTCGAGTTTTAAATGAATTGAGTGAGCATTATAAAATTGCTATTGCGTCAAATGCCGATAACGATTTTTTACATCCTGTGGTTGATAGAATTAATGCTAATTTAGAAACAGTGGTTTCATCAGAAGATGTAGGCTCGTATAAACCTATGCCTGATATTTTTAATGAAACATTAAGCAGATTAGATATGGATCCTTCAGAAGTGTTATATGTCGGCGACAGACAATATGAAGACGTAGAAGGACCTATGTCAATTGGAATGAAAGCTGTGTGGATAAATAGAAAAAAAGAACTATTGGATGGAAATCTAATATCTCCCTATGCTGAAATCTCTGACCTAACTGGTCTTTTGGACGTTTTGAACAATTGAAGGATATTAAGGGGACTAAATGAATAACGTATTGAAAACAGATGATAAAGGATTAATTCCGGCAATAGCCCAAGATATGGACAGCGGTGAAATTTTGATGCTTGGGTATATGAATGCAGGTTCTTTGAAAAGAACCATTGAAGGAACGCAAGTTTGGTTTTATAGCAGGAGTCGGGATGACTTATGGCATAAAGGAGAAGTCTCTGGTAACTATTTAAATGTGAAAGAAATATGGACAGATTGCGACTCTGATACTTTGTTACTCAAAGTAAAACCCGAAGGTCCAGTATGTCATACAGGAGCAGTATCTTGCTTTTTCAATAAAATTGTGGACGTTCCGAATTCTTACGAACAGGCTAAACCTAGTTCGGGAATCCTTGAAGAACTTTTTGGGTTAATTCAAGATAGAAAAAAAAGCCTCCCAGTAAATAGTTACACTACTGAATTATTTAATTCAGGAATAGACAGAATTGCGCAAAAAGTGATCGAAGAAGCTGGTGAAACTGCTTTGGCTAGTTTAAGAGATAATAAAGATAATGTTGTCGAAGAAACATGTGATCTTATTTACCATTTACTTGTATTATTATCAGAATCGGGCATCGGATTGAATCAAATATGGGAAAAGATGTCTGAAAGGAACAGTTGATTCTATAAAGAAAATTTCGAACCTGTTTCGTATTCAATATAAGTATCGTTAGTGTAAAGAGTGAGCGGGCTATTTCCAATGACTTCTAAGTTGTTGTTGCGGATTAAACACCCAGACTCTATAGATATTCCAATAATCATAGAACTTTCATATTGATCGAAGACGGAGCTCATTAAACTTTTTGACACTTCTTCAGGGTTTGAGTTTTCATGGTGAGGAATAACTCCGAGCCTATCAATTAAATTAAGACCTTCCCCCCATGTTTGAGCTTCAGGGTTTTTTAAAAGGCCTCCCAATACCATGGCTCCCGCGCTCGAACCTGCAATGCCCATGCCATATTGTGAGGCTAATAATATAGACTCCCATAGTTTACTGGCAAGTAATGCTTGTTGTAAGTATTTCGGGTTACCTCCAGTTAGATATAGTAAATCACAATTTTCGACACGTTGTACTAGTTTCATATCGTTAGCGTCTTTACCAGATGTAATCATCAAATTTTCAGCGTTATACCCTAAATTGGAAAAATATCGCACTCCATTATTGCCGGCAATGTCAGGATGGTGAACGTTAGCAGTAGGTAGAATTACTATGTCGGGATTGTGTTTTCCCAGTGCTTCTAAAATTTTGTTATCAGCATTTTCACAACCTTGTTGAAATTCATTTCCGCCTAATAGGCCAATTATTGAGTTATTCAGGAGTTCACCTCTCTTTTGGGGTCTTTTAATTAATAGTATACTAACAGTTGATTATAAATACAGGTTAAATCTACATTATGAATATTCATCACATACTTATCCAAGAACTACAAAACATTTTATCTGTCTGTATTTCTGAAATGGCAAATGAACGCGGTATTCAGCCTAATGAATTGCCCAAAATAGAAATCGAAAAACCATTTAATACAGATCATGGTGATTATGCGAGTAACATTCCGTTGAGACTCACCAAATTATTTAAAAATAACCCTTTAACATTAGCAAATGAGATCGCAAAAAAACTACCTTGTAACGCAAATTCATTCACAGTAGAAACTGCTGCTCCAGGATTCATTAACTTTAAATTATCAGAAAATTGGGTACGCGATCAAATAAATGTAATAATTAAAGCAGGTTCTTCTTATGGCGATTTGCCCGTAGGGAAAGGCACAAAAGTGATGATTGAATTTGTGAGTGTTAATCCTACTGGACCTGCACACGTTGGGCATGCACGGGGAGCAGTTTTAGGAAGTGCTTTAGCGAACATGATGAGCGCAGCAGGATATTCAGTTACAAGAGAATATTATATCAATGACGCAGGAAATCAGATGAATTTGTTTTATGAATCTGTTCTTGCTCGATATCATGAATTGCACGGAGAAAACTACCCATTTCCTGAAAAAGGATACCAAGGAGATTACGTAACTGGCATAGCTAAGTTGATTCAAGAAACTTACGGTTCTTCTTTATTGAACAATAATGACATGCTTAAGATAGCTGGTGATTTTAGTAAAGGCAATATGTTAAATGTGATTTCTGAAGATTTATCAATTCTAGGAGTTGAATTTGATAATTGGTTTAGCGAAAAATCATTATTTGACAGCGATGATTATTCTGAAACAATCTCAGAACTTAAAACAAAGCAATACTTGAAAGAAATGGATAATGCTTTATGGTTTGCATCTACTTTATTAGATGACGATAAGGATAATGTTATCGTACGAACCAATGGTGAACCTACCTATTTTGCTTCTGATATTGCTTATCACAGAAATAAATTTGTAAAACGGAAATTTGATAGAGTTATTGATATTTGGGGAGCTGACCATCAAGGTCATATTTCCAGACTGAAAGCAGCTATGCGTGCATTACACATTGATGATTCCAAGCTAACAATTTTAATTTCACAAATGGTGACTTTAAAAAAAGGTGATGAAGTCGTGAAAGCCTCTAAACGTACCGGAGACTTTATTACCGTGCGCGACTTAGTTGATGAAGTAGGAGCCGATGCCTGCCGATATTTTTTCTTGGCACGTAGCGCTTCATCTCAAATGGAATTTGATATGGAGCTAGCTAAAAAAACTTCTAACGAAAACCCTGTGCATTATATCCAGTACGCGCATGCCAGGATTACAAACATATTGAATTTGGCTCTTGAAAAGAACCTGGACTGGCAAAAAGGTGATATTAATTTGTTGACTAATGTGCATGAGTTAAAATTAATTAAAACATTGATTAGATTGCCTGAAGTGGTTTTACAAGTATCTGATAGTTTGGAACCTCACCATATGCCTCATTATGCTTTAGAAGTTGCATCTAGCGCTCATGCTTTCTATGAAAATTGCAGAGTGATATCATCGGATCCTGAAGAAGAGGCTATTACATTAGCTCGATTACATTTGCTGGAAGCCTCCAGAATAGTTTTTAAAAAGATACTTGATTTGATGGGTATGTCGGCGCCAGAACGGATGTAGTTAATATCAGAAAATGCTGTTTATGGCTGTAACTAAACTTGCCGATATGTTAATCTTCAATCCGAAGGGCACACTTTAATAAGAAGTTGTAAAATCATTGAGAATATTACTCAGAATATTAATATTAACACTAGAGAATAGATGGTACCTTGTCATTAGCTATATTTCTATGGTGCTATCAGTCATTGCAACATTGGCAATACCTAAGATACTAGGCCAGGCTGTAGATGAAATGTTATCTGAATTTGTCCACATCAATACTTTGATGTGGATGGCGATAGCTTTATTTATTTGTTGCTTGCTAAGGGGCATATTTGACTATGGTAGAACATATTGTACAGATAGTCTGTCTCAAAAAGTAACGTATAAACTCCGAAATTTACTGTATGATAAATGGCAAAATTTAAGCTTTGCTTACCATGATAATGAACATACTGGAGATTTGATGTCTAGAGCAACGGCTGATATTGAATCAATGCGGAGATTCATAAATTTAGGCATGATCCGATCTTTGCATATTATATTTATGATCATTGTTACCACGGTGTTAATGGTACAGATAGATGTATTTTTAGCAGCTATGAGCTTGATATTTGTCCCAATTTTGGTTATTAGGGCGTCAACAATAATTTATAAACTCAGATTATTATGGGCCGAAGTTCAAGAAATTACAGGGCAACTTATAACGATTTTACAAGAAAATTTATCTGGTATTCCAGTGGTCAAAGCCTTTGCTGCAGAGGAATATGAAAAAACCAAATTTTCAAAAAAAGCTGTCGAATTATCTGATGTCACTTTTCAATCTAATAAACTAGAAGCAAGTAACAGCTCTACTACTACTTTCTTTTTCACTTTAGGAATAGGAATAATATTATTTTTTGGTGGTAGCAAGGTAATTAATGGTTCATTAACCATCGGACAATTAACAGAATTTATATTCTTGTTGAATATATTGAATTTCCCAATTCGTATGTCTGCTTGGATTATTAATAGTTTTTCTAGAGCAATACCAGCTGGAGAAAGAGTTTTTGCGGTTATTGACGAACAATCACCTGTTATAGAAAAAACTGGCGCAAATGATATGGCTAGACCTCAGGGAGCTGTTGAATTTAAAGACATTATGTTCGGATATGATAAAAACAGTTCGATATTGAAAGGTATTTCTCTCAAGGCAAAACCTGGGCAAGTAACAGCTATATTAGGTGGCCCCGGTAGTGGTAAAAGCACATTGGTTAATTTATTACCAAGGTTTTATGATCCGGACGGAGGTGACATTTTAATAGATGGACATAATATCCATGACTACACATTAGCTTCACTTAGAAACAATGTAGGGGTAGTATCCCAAGATATATTTTTGTTTGCCGATACGATACAGAAAAATATATCTTATGGTATTGAAGATATAGATTTGGATCATATACGAGAAGTAGCCAAAGTTGCACAAATAGATGAACATATTGAGTCTCTACCTGACAGTTACGATACATGGGTAGGAGAAAGGGGCTCTACATTATCTGGAGGTCAGCGTCAACGACTGGCAATTGCTAGAACTTTATTAATGGATCCGCCAGTTTTGATTTTGGACGATTCCACTTCTAGTGTCGATGTAGAAACAGAATTTAAAATACGAGAAGCAATGAAAAATGTTATGGCAAACAGAACCACATTTGTAATTGCCCACAGATTGAGCACCGTTAGAGACGCTGATTATATTATAGTGCTAGATAAAGGCCAAATTATTGAACAGGGTAATCATGAGGATTTATATAAATTGGATGGCGAATACAAAAAAATATATGACTATCAATATAGCACCGAAACTGACATTATGTTGGATGCAGATGTAGAACCAGAGAAAGGGAAGGGTACATTATGAGACAAGGAGGAATGGGTTTCTCCATGAACAGCACTCAACAACGTACAGGAGGAGCTGGTTCAATGGTTTCTGCTTCAGAAGATGAACTAGGCAGAATTTACGACGGCAAAGTAGTCCTACGATTGTTTAGTTATGTAGGTTACTACAAATCTTGGGCATTTTTCAGCTTGGCTTGTGTTTTAATATATACAGGTGCTACGGTTTGCATTCCCTTGATAGTCAAGTGGGGTATTGATTCCAATATCAAACCCTTTATAGGAACTGGACAAACTGACAATTTAATACTGGTTATCACAGTTTTTATCATGGTAAGTATAGTACATTACCTTTCGAACTACTTACAGTTTTTGGGAATATCAAAGGTAGGCCAAGGGATTTTGTATTCCATGAGGACGCATTTATTTGATCATTTGCAATCTCTGTCACCTTCATTTTTTGATAAAACAGAAGTAGGCAGAATTATGTCGCGTGTGCAAAACGATATATTGCAACTCCAAGAAACTTTTTCTTTATTAGTTTTGACTTTAGCAGATGTTCTGAGTTTGCTGGGTATAGTGACTATGATGTCCTTGTTGTCCTGGAAATTATCCTTAATAACTTTTGCAGTCATCCCAGTTTTGTTTTTTCTTATGGCATTTTGGCAGAAATTTGCAAAAAAATCTTTTATAAGAATTCGAACAGCTATTGCTATGGTTAACGGTTCTTTAAATGAAAATTTATCTGGAGTTCGTGTAGTACAGAGTTTTAATAGGCAAAACGTGAATATGGATCGTTTTGATGAATTGAACCATGAACATCTGGACGCTAATATACAGGCTGCAAAATATTCAGGAGGTGTCCAACCTCTAGTTGAAGGACTTACTGGAGTTTCGATAGGCTTTGTGATTGTTGTTGGGGGATGGTGGGTGTATACCGATGCCATTGAAGTCGGGGTGTTAGTAGCATTTGTACTGTTTATACAGAGATTTTTTGATCCCATAAGAAACTTAACTATGCAGTACACTCAACTACAGAGATCTATGGCATCAGGAGTTAGAATATTCCAGTTATTAGATGTGGAATCAGAAATTAAAGACAAACCGGATGCAATGGATATGCCTCCTGTTAAAGGCAAAGTGGAATTTAAAAACGTGTATTTTCATTACAATTCAAATGTGCCGGTATTGAAAAATATAGATTTTGAAATAACCGCTGGCCAAACAATCGCATTAGTTGGACCGACTGGAGCTGGTAAAAGTACTATTATTAATTTGTTATCTAGATTTTATGATGTAATTGAAGGCGAAATATTGATCGATGGTATTGATATTCGTGATGTAAAACGAGCGTCATTGGTTAGCCAGACAAGCATGGTTTTACAACAACCTTATCTTATTTCTGGGACTGTTAGAGAGAATATAAAATACTGTCATGAATACGTGACCAATGACACGGTTATTGAATCTTCTAAATTGGTTGGCATTCATTCCTTTATTGAAAGCTTACCACAGGGTTATGACACCGTTCTGTATGAAAGAGGAGCAAATTTAAGTATAGGTCAGAGGCAACTAATCTCATTTGCTAGAGCCATAGCAGCTGATCCTAGAATATTAATTTTAGATGAAGCAACTTCTAACGTAGATACCCAATCAGACATAATGATTCAGGAAGCCCTAAAGAACGTGCTGAAAGATCGTACGGCATTTATTATTGCCCATAGGCTGTCTACAATACGTAATGTGGATCGGATTTTAGTTATAAATGATGGAATGATTCAAGAATCTGGCACTCATACTGAACTTATTAACAGTAAAGGTTTTTATTACCACTTGAATCAAATAAACATGTCTTTACAGAAAGGGTAATAATCAGTTTCCTTCCACCCATGATTTTATGAGATGATGAGCGATTGCAAGAGGTGCAGGAACATTTAGATTAGGATTTTCTTTATTTAGAGCCATTTTCACTTCTTCTCGAGTGAACCACTTTACGGAAATCATTTCTTCTTTGTCCATATTGATTTGGGTTGTTTTCGCTTCAGCATGACATCCAATCATTAGCGAATTTGGGAAAGGCCAAGGTTGAGATGAATGATATGTTACATTTTTTACTTCAAGTCCTGCCTCTTCCATGACTTCACGTGCCACGGCCTCTTCTATAGACTCTCCTTGATCCATAAAACCTGCCAAGGCGGAATAAGTATTAGTTTGAGATAGTCTGCCTTGGGATTGCCCTAGTAGACACCTGTCTCCATCTGTTACAACCATTATGATTACTGGATCAGTTCTTGGGAAGGTTTCGTTTTTACAAGAAGCGCAACGGAGAACCTGCCCCCCTCTATATATATTATTATCATTCCCACATACTGAACAAAACTTATTTTTGTTGTGCCAATTGATTTGAATACGGGCTTGAGCTATTATTCCCATATCTTCCGGGCTGAGAAAAGTGCCACAGGTTCGAGCATCAATGAACTCTGAATGTGATTGAGAAGCTAATTGTGTTGCTTCATCTTCAATGACGCTTATTGCAAAGTAGCAGGCAGAGTCATCAAACCCTAGTAATACAGGCTGAGATACTATTTCTAATTTACAAGCTTCTACCTGTTGTAACCATAATATTTGTTTTGTTCCATTACTTTCTTCTATGAGTATATTTAACTCATTAGTCACCAAGTATTTACTAGTAGGATTGTTCTGTTTTTCTTTGATCCACTGTTCGTCTCGGCGTTCAGCTTCTCCTCTATTGAGAGGGTTTTGAGAAAAAACATGTTTGAATTTGGAAATTGAGTCTGTATTCATATTATTATCACTTCAGTTATTATTTAGGTACGATACTTTAAAATTATGCAGTTTTCAATATTTCTTGCAAATTGAGAAATTAATTTATATTTATACTTGGAACTTATTTTTCAATATCTATAGGCTGTCTAACCAATGGAGATAGTATGAATAGTAACGCTATTAGTATAATACCTAATGTACCATTTATGCTCACGGCAGCAGTGACACCGAAATGGCTAGCCCAGAATCCTATTATTAATCCTCCCATTGAACAGAATCCAATGCACTGTCCAAGAGTTCCTAACACAGCCCCTCTATGCTTCAGATCTGTTTGAACAAGTACAATAGAAGTCTGCATAGAGCTAAATAATGAATTACCTAGTCCACCTATAAATAGACATAAGTATGATAATAAATACACATCAGAAAGTGAAAATAATAATGCAGCGAGCAATTGCATGAATATACCTGTGATGAAAAGGCGACCCTGATATCTAATGTTGCCCAGTGTTGACAGCATTAGAGCACCGACTAGAGTGCCTGCCCCTAATGCCGAGATTAATAACCCTGTCAGGAAAGGTCCTGCATTCAGGTGTTCTTCGGCTATTACTGGATAGATACCTTCAGCGCTGAAAGCAAGGCCGTTATAAATAATACTTCCAATGAACACTCCAAGGATCATCTTATGGCTGAATCCAATTTTTATTCCTGTAGCAATAGATGTTTTGATGTCTCGGATGTTTATTTTAGTGACTGTATATTGAAATTTGAGCAATGATACAAAAATTAGCGATGATGTGTAAAAAATTAATATTAATATCATAGCACCCGTATAATTTAATATCGCGATGAGGGTTCCTGCAAATAAAGGTCCTGCAAGTTTCCCGAAGGTATTGGTAATTATTTCTAATGACATGGCACTGGACATATTCTCCGATGTAGCAACATCGTGTATGGATGTTCTCCGAGCTGCAAAATCCATGGTATAACATAGACCCAGTCCAAAAGATAATATTTGAAGATGCCATACAGAAATTGTATTTGAGATTAAAAGTACTATGATAATTAGTGCAATTAATGCACTGCTACCTCTCGTTGACATCATTAAAAGTTTTCGATTTAAATGATCTGATAAAAAGCCTGAAACAGGAGCAAAAAGAAGCATCGGTATCCAGCGTAATACAAATAAACTTGCCACATGGAATGCAGATCCAGATATATCAAATATGAGTAATGCCAGAATTAATGCATCGCCCCATCGGGAAATATTGTCAAAACACCCTGAAATCCATAGGAATCGGAAATTTGGTATTATAATTAATGTCTTAATAGGTGTTTTGGGTGTTTTGATTACTCTAGTCATATTAGAAGTCAAAAAGAATCTTAACATAATAATATGTATATTGGATTAATTGATACCTCTGAAAATTACCATAATGTTTAAGTATCATTTGGGAGTTTTGTAATTCATGTTAAATCATAAAGGTTTACGCTGGGGATATGTATTTTTATCTGCCGCATTGCATGTCTCTGGCGAAGATATTGAGGCGCTGATGCGTGAAGCAGTAGAAATGTTTTTAAATGGAGAAAAAGCAAGAGAAGTGAATGGTTATAATTTCGAAGGAACGCTATCAACACAAAATAAGTATGAATTAATTGGATCGATAGGAGGCCAACGATTTGACGCTGATTTGGAAACTGAAAATGGTAAAGATAAAGCATCCTTTTTAGTTAGCGAACAAACCAACGGGATTGGATCCTCTATATCAATGAATTGATACAATTAATTCATAAAATACCCACCGCTTACATTAATGGATTGCCCAGTAATATTTTCCGAGTAGTCAGAAGCTAGAAAAACAGCTAAATTCCCGATGTCTCGAGGCTCTTGAGGCCGTCCTAAGGGGATTTTTTCAGATACATAGTCAAGAAATAATGCTTTTGAGTCTTTCTCAGTTGGGTTAGGACTCATAGCCCTTCTATTACCAATTCTTTCCCAGATAGGAGTCCATAACAGGCCTGGGCATATGGCGTTTACATTGATATTATATGGCGCTAACTGAAATGCTTGAGATTGAGTTAAACTGATGACGCTAGCTTTTGATACGTTATATGGGGGATTTCTATCTGAACCCAGTCGTCCGGCAATAGACGCTATGTTTATAACTTTACCTTGCCGATTTACTTTCATAGACTCGCTTACAGCTTGGGTCATTTTAGCGATACCTTTTACATTAATGGAAAATACTAAATCCCAATCTTCTTCGTTAGGTACTGTTCGTAGCTCCCAGTCTTTTGCTCCAACTGTTCCTGCATTGTTTACGAGAATATCTATTTTGCCATGTTCATGCATGATATTTCCTATGCATTGCTCTATTGAATCAGCATTTGTAACATCTAATTCCGCTACATGCGCTAAGTGTCCAGAGTCAGTTAAGTGGTCGGCAATAATTTGCGCATTTGGTATGTTAATGTCAGCTATAATGACTTGTGCTCCATGGTGAGCTAGGCGATTAGCAATGCCAGCTCCAATCCCACTAGCAGCTCCTGTGACGAGTGCTATATTATTGGTTAAATCCATAATGTTCCTCGATTGCAATCAACTGTAATACTGTCTTACTGTTTTATATGATTTTTGATGATATTTCAAATAATTACATACTTATTTCTGTAATTTACCTCCAGTTACCTATAAATATTATATATGTGGTATATTTCAGCCATGGTTGTTTATCAAGGAATTACAGGAGTAGAATCGTATGTATTTGATTAGAAGAATCTATAAAACAAAACCTGGGCAGGCTAGAAAAGTAGCATCATTAGTACATAAGCAGGCACAAATTTATCGAGACGCTGGTCAACGACCAGAGTTCAAAGTGTATTTTAATGGATACACTATGCCAGGGGAGCAAGATGTCGTTTGCTTGGAATGGGCTGACGAAACAATCCAATCCCCTATGAGAGAAGGCAACGATTTGCCTGAAGAAGCTTTGTCAGTAGGCCAAGAAGTAAGACAATATATAGAAGGGCAACGCCTTGAGTTTTTTGAATTATTGACAGAATATAAAATTATTGGCAAGTAAATATTTATCATGGCCGAGAATAGTGTCATAGAGAGGAGGAATTATGGATTTTGGACTAAAAGGTAAAAGAGCGTTTATAGGAGGTGGAGGTAGAGGTATTGGTAAGGCAATAGCTATCGAATTAGCCAAAGAAGGAGTAGACCTTGTAATCGCTTCAAGAACTATAGAACAATTAGAGCAAACAGCAGATGAAATAAAATCAATATCTGGCACTAAAGTTTATCCTCTTAGGCTCGATGTGACTGACACTAATCAAGTCAATGATGTATTTTTACAAGCGGAAGAGTTATTAGGCGGATTAGATATTCTTGTTAATAGTGCATCTTTGCCTGGGGGTTCTCCCACTGCAATCGGGTATATTGAAGCACTAGACGAAACAGAGTTAATGAATGATTTTGATGTTAAATTTGTGGGCGCATTAAGATGTAGCAGAGCCGCTATACCATTATTAAAAAAACAAGAATGGGGTCGTATAATCAATATAAGTGGCGCGAATGCTAGAAACGCTGGTAATTTGAGCGGAGGAGCCAGAAATGTTTCATTAGTACATATGACTAAGACTTTATCAACTCAATTAGGTCAATTTGGCATTACAGTTAATTGTATTCACCCAGGAACTACTAGAACAGAAAGAACCGCTGATTTGTTAAGCTCACGAGGAGAAGAATTAGGCCTTACGGCAGACGAGATGGAACTTAAGGATTTTGAAATGGGATCTCGTACAGGTAATGCTATTTGTAGGATGGTAGATGCCTCAGAAATAGCTTATTTGACAGTATTCCTTGCATCAAATAAATCTTGGTCTGTGACAGGTGAAGTCATTACTGCTACTGGAGGATCAGGGAATGCAGTTTATTATTAATTTATTGTAGTCTGTTTTTTAAGCAAGTTGTATATTTGAAAACTAATGGAATCGCTAATCCTATGGATACCAGGCATATGGCGGGTAGTACCTCAGGGCTTTGAGAATACATCTGGGAATAAGCACTTGGAGATATATTAACTGAATGTTCTGTAACATTGGTCTTCCATGGCCAAAGTTGCATTAGACTTCCTAACATTAGCCCCATTAGGAATGACCGTATATAGTCCGGTATCTTGTTAAAAAAGTAATGAATCATCTTTGAAACCAATAATATTGAAGTTAAAGCTCCAAGGCCAACTGGTATTATTATTGAAAATTGTAAGGTACTGATAGCATTTATTATTTCTTCATATTTGTTGATATTAACTAGAGCTAAACTTCCAGATATGCCAGGAAATATCATAAAAGTTCCGGCTATAAATCCGCATATATAAAATGTTAAAATATTGCTTGCTAGGTTAAGGAATCCCATTAATTGTAAAGCTACTACTATTATAATACCGCAGATTGTTACTAGTAATTTTACTATATTAAACAGTTTTATTTCTGTCAGTAAAATAATAGAAGCTCCTATAATCAACCCTGATAAAAGTGCGAATAAATGTATAGGATACTGAGAAATAACAAGTGAGATAATTTTTGCACCTATGAACATACCTACAATAATGGATATTGATAGAGGTAGTAAAAATGCTCCATCAATATGCTTAAAAGCACTTAAAAACTTAAAACCAACTAAGAAATTGATGAATTGTCTGTCGATTGATTTAATGGCATTGATAAGTTCAGAATAAATACCTGTAATAAGGGCTATTGTGCTTCCGGACACTCCTGGCAGGACATCTGCTAATCCCATTGATATGCCTCTAAAAACAGTTAAAGCATATTTGTATATAAAGGATTCATTATATTTCATTTATGAAATAATCCAGTCTGTACACTGTATCAATTTCAGGTATGTCTGGAGCTTCTAATTCTTGTTTTTGATAATCTTTCCATTTGAACAAAGCATGAGATTTTCCGGAGCAATCATCATAAGCACAAGTATCTTCATCGTTGCTTTTTATGAAAGCTCTTTCACAACGTGAACACCAAATATATTCGTCCATATTGACTCCTTATATTTTCCTATTGTGGAGCGAAGCTAGATCTGGCTTGAACTCCCCATTTGCCATTTATTTTGTTGACTATCCATAAAGATTTCTGAGTGGTTATAACACTATTGTCAGCTCTGTATCGCGACCATTGTATAAAAACATGAACTTTTCTTTTAGTCGCATGTATCGCTTCAGTCCAATCTAAAGTGGTATGGTGCCATTCATTACCAGCACGTTCAAAAAAGTCTGGTAAATATTTTTCGATTAAATCTTCACGACTATTGTAAACGAGAGTATCAGATTCTGATATTCTTATATGAGGTAAATGGAAGCAATCCAGTAATGCGGATTCATCATGATCATTCAGAGCTTGTATGTTTTTTATTATTAAATCTGTAGCTATCTGAACTGAAGAATTATCTATTGAGCACCTCTCTCTTTAATTTCTTGCAGTTTAACATAGAGCCACTAGTCATCACTTACGACACTTAAATTCCCTTCAGCATATTTCGGATCTCTAGGCGAATGTCTATAGCTGATTTAATTGTCTCGTCACAATTATAAAAGCTTCCTCCGTTGACTATGAACATTCTGAAAAACTTTCCGAAAGATAAAATTGATTCGTCTTCAAATGTACTATCTTCGTAAAAAGTGTCGTTGTCTTCTACAGACGTAGGTTCATATGTAACCTCTAACAACGGTATATCAGGCCAATCGGCAGGGTTAGATTTTGTAGAATGTAAAATATAATTCTTATATGGTTCCCAATAACCCCAAGCGATTATGGACTCTTTACAGTTTTCATAATAACAGCTAGTGGCAACAGATCCGGTCCTGATATTTGGTAGACCAAATTGTTTTTCTAGTAATGACTTAAATAAGAACAAATTGTTCTTAGGGTTAACCACTTCACATAAGTTTGTGATGGGTAATTCTGAGGCAAAAGCCCTTGAACATCCGAAGCAAAATATCCATACTTGCATTTTATGACTCGTTCATTCTGTTGTAATGTTCTGGAGTTAAGTCGCTGAAAGTTGATATTGTCCCGTGCAGTTTGTGTTGTTTTATTTGTCTGGACCGCTCTCTGGACCCAATGGCTTTTTTGTCTTTTAAAGAATCAAAGCAATAAGCGCATGATACTCCTTCTTCGTATTTTACAGACAATTTATCGTTTTGCGAAATAGGTTCTCTACATCCATTACATAATTCATACTGCCCACGTTTCAATTGGTGAGTTACGGATACTCTGTTATCGAATACAAAACATTCACCAGTCCATTTGCTTTCTATCTCAGGAACTGTCTCCAAATATTTCAAGATACCACCATCTAATTGATAAACTTGTTTATGGCCTAGTTGTTGCAAGTATAAAGAGGCTTTTTCACATCTAATCCCGCCTGTGCAAAACATTGCTATTTTTTTTCCTTCATAGTTTTCCAGATTATTAGTTAAAAACTCTTTAAATTCAGTAAAATGATTGGTTTGGGGGTCGATTGCATTTACGAAAGAACCCAATTTAGTCTCATACTTGTTCCTAACATCCAGCAAAATGATATTCTCGTCTTTAATGAAATCATCCCAGTTTTCCGGTTTTACGGAGAATCCTCTCGGAACGCTTAAATTGATAGATTTACCTAAAAATGTGATTATTTCGGGTTTGATCTTGATTTTTAATCTGTAAAAGGGCATCACTCGAGTTTTTGATATTTTAATATTACTATTACTGAATCCGATCTGGTTTAAATACGATAGAAATGCTTCAATATTTAAAGGTAGCCCACTTATAGTACCGTTAATTCCTTCTGTGGCAATAATTATTGTTCCGCGCAATTTTTTTTCTTTACAAAAAAGTTTGATTTGGTTAAGTGCATTTTCTGTATTTTCAATTTGAATAAATTGATAGAAAGCAGCAATAGTAAATTGTTTCATAGTTATTAACATTTATTAAGAATATTTATTTTTTGATTATACAAACTAAATCGTTATATTAGTAGCTATAATAGTAACGTTTTAAAGGCGCAAATTGGTAATTTGTTTTTAACAGATTCTAGATTACAATGCTGGAAGTAGCATATAAGAGAACATTGTTTTCTATAATTTAATATTAAAGAGGTCAACATGACATATTGGACTGAAGATCAACTGAATTCTATACATACAATGCTTAATCCTAAATCTATGGCTATTGTAGGGGCTACTCCTCGTATGCAATATGGAGGGAGATTTTTATCTGCTGCATTACGGGGTAAGGATAAGTTGAGGATCTATCCAGTTAACCCGAGGTATGAAGAAATACAAGGTTTGAAATCATATCCAAGCGTATCTGATTTACCGGAAACTCCTGATGTGGTTGGAATAGTTGTATCGTATGATCAAGTGTTAAATGTTTTAAAAGAAAGTCATGCTATGGGTACTAAAGCAGCAGTAGTGATTTCTGCAGGATTTTCGGAGCGTGGAGAGACAGAACGGAAAGATTTACAAATGCAGTTGACAGATTTTGCCCAAGAATCAGGATTGCGTATGTGTGGTCCTAACTGTTTAGGATTAGCTAATATAAAAGATGGCTTATGGGCCAGTTCATCGTCAAGGGGAGTCGCCGGATTAAGCGGCAATATAGGTTTAATATGCCAAAGTGGAGCTTCAGCTTTCGGACCATTTTTACAAAGGGCAGTCGATGAGAGCATTGGCTTTAGTTACATAATATCCACAGGCAATGAAGCGGACCTGGATTTTTGTGATTTTGCAAGATATTTGATTGATGATGATAGCACAGATGTTATAGCGGGTTTTGTTGAAGGATTTAAAGATGGCAAGAAATTTTTGGAAGTTGCTAAACTTGCAATAGCTAAACGAAAACCTATTGTATTAATTAAAATAGGTAGATCACAATTTGGATCAAACGCTGCGAGGTCTCATACCGCAGCTTTGACTGGAGAAGATGTAAATTATGATGCAGCATTTGATCATTACGGTGTAATTAGAGTTCAAGACTATGATGATTTACTACAGATTTCTAATTTATTTGCACAAACATCTAAATTGAATGCTGAAGGAATTGCAGTTGTGTCTCACTCTGGTGGTATCAGTTCATTGACTGCTGACATGTTAGGTTTATCAGGATTGTCTTTACCAGATCTTGAAGAAGCTTCTACCAATGGCATTAATAACATATTAAAGGGACGTGGTTGGGCTTCTAACCCATCAGATGTAACGGGCTTTGCTAACGGTGATTCATTTCCTGAAATTATGGACCACATGATTTCGGGAGACAATATGGGCTGTTTAGTAGTGGCTAGTGCCGGTAGTGACCAGCAGATAGATCAAGTTATTGAAGCACGGTCAAGATATGTGAACTTGTCTGAAGAAGAAAGAAAACAGTTGGTATATTTATGGACTGGGAGTCGGGTGGAACCTGGTGGATTACAAAAATTAAAAGATGCCAAAGTACCTATATTTTACACCCCAGATAAACTTGGTAATGCCCTGAAGCACCTATTGGATTATCATGATCGTGCTGACTATGTGAGTGGTAATACAATTCCAGAACCACAAAGACTAACGACTGAACAAAAAACTAAAATTGACTATCTCCAATCACTCAACCGAGATCAATTATCAGAATCAGAATCGAAGTCACTTATAAATAGTTGGGGTATTCCAACTCCTAATCATTGCTTAGCAAAGGATTTGCCAGAAGCTTTGGAAGCTGCTAAAGATATAGGATACCCGGTTGTTATGAAAGTAGATTCATTTGATATCCTGCATAAAACAGAAGCAGGGATAGTACGAGTCGGATTGAAATCACCGGAAGAAGTGGAGAAAGCTTATTTAGAGATTATGGAAGCTGCGCGTAACAATACCGCCGAATCTAATATTAACGGAGTATTAATTGAGGAAATGATTACAGATTGCGTGGAGGTCATGGCAGGATTACACTACGATGACCAATTGGGAACTGTATTAATCTTCGGTTCTGGTGGAGTGGCTGTAGAGGTATATAAAGACATATCTCGAAAATTTTGCCCCATTTCAAAGAACGACGCCCTTGAAATGATAAACGAAGTAAAAGCTTCTCAATTATTGAAAGGATTTAGAGGAGATTCTGCTAAAGATATAGACGCATTAGCGGATATGTTAGTTGATGTGTCATTGATGGCATCTTCACTTGGGCATACTATAACCGAATTGGATTTGAACCCAATAATGGTTTTACCTGAGGGTAAGGGAGTTAAGGCTGTGGATGCGTTAGCAATTATATCTAAAGACAGTATTTAATGGTTTTAAGATAGTATGGATACTCCTAGCGATAGTGAAGACAGTTTAATTTCATATTGGTTAAAGGACGCTAATAACATTAAAAAATGGGAAGATCGTGGCGGAACTTGGGAAAAATTAAATGGAGACCGAAAAACCAATGAGGAAGTAGCTGAAGAAATACGACGGATGATAGAAATTGATCCTTTTGTTTAAATTAAAAAGTTTATTTTACATAAAAATCCTAAACGCCACTAAAAACACCAAAAATAAAATAGAAATACATATGCCTAGCACTAAACATCCTACACGTAACATTGATGGCTCCAAATCTGTTTTTTACTGTATACCATATGTATTGTATGGTATACAGTGATGAATTTCAGTCGTAAAAATTCATTGAACCCGAACTTGAGTGTATTTTTGTCAACTATTTTTTGGGGTACTTTTTGGATACCTGTCCGAGCTATAGAAAATCTAACAGACTCTGATTATGCTTCATGCATTGGCTTCTTTTTAGCTTTCTTAATGAGTATGATATTTATGATTAAGAAAAGTGTTTTACCTAAGAGGATGGATTTATATAATGTTATTGCTGCTGTATGCACAGCGATAGCGATAGCTCTATATACTCAAGGTATTTTATATACTTCAGTAGCTAATGCTGTGTTGCTGTTTTATTTGTCTCCCGTTTGGGGGATATTTTTAGGTAAATTAATCTCCCATATATCATTTACACCGAACAGGTTGATAGCTGTTTTAATGGGACTTATTGGCTTATCGTTA
Source organism: Dehalococcoidia bacterium (assembly GCA_003523055.1). Lineage (GTDB taxonomy): Bacteria > Chloroflexota > Dehalococcoidia > Lucifugimonadales > UBA3495 > UBA2588. The sequence continues at coordinate 56,915 of DPHC01000001.1, forward strand.
ATATTGGAATGGAACACAGTGAGCTTTGAAGGCATGTCTGGCAATATAATGTGTCTATGCAGCGGATTCCTTTTTGCCTTCGCTGTGACACTCTACAATAAAGGTCTGGAAATAGATGTGTGGCCTAAAATGTGTCTGATTTTCTTAGTTATCGGGTTAATTATTTTGTTTTTTGGATTGGTGTCTCAGGAAACGAATTATGTGCTGATAGATTCTATAGATTGGAGTACTATTTATTGGTTAGTGCTGTTTTCCACTATTTGGCTTGTTGTTCCAATGTGGTTATTAATTTATGCTGTACACAAATTAGATGCTGTAAAACTTGCAATCGGTATGATGTTTGAAGTAATTGTTAGTTTATTATCTGGCGTTTTGGTTGCGAATGAATATATCAGTGTTAGGCAATTGACAGGTGCTATTCTCGTTGTAGGAGCGTCATTGGCTGACTCATTTGATTTTAGCCAAGTGAAATTAGGCTTTAGGTATTTTAATAAACGCCCAAAAGACTGAAGCGACTAATAATAATATGGCAGCATAATAGAATAATGCCGACATCCCATATATGGTTATTATATATGCTGCTATAATCGGAGAAGGCAACGTAAATACTTGCCTGAATACGCTCATTATACTTGTGCTAGTTCCATGTAATTGCGACTGTGCTACATCTAACACTGCAGCAGTAGTAATATTGCTTGTCCCATAAAAGAACATACCCATTGCACCAATGATTATTCCTAAAACAATTGGATTTGTTGCAAAAGGTATTAAGAAATAACATACTGATAATGTTAAAAATGCGGGTAAAACTACAGTTTTTCTACTGAATTTATCCGATACGTAACCCATTATAGGTTGAGATACTATACCCATTACATACAATAGAGCCCAGTTTATTCCTACCCAGTAAGGAGGATACCCGAGGTATTCTGTTAAATAAATTGTCAAAAAACCTATAATGGCTAAACGAGCCATTCCAACGAAACTGCTTGCGAACATGACAGCCAATACAAAAGGATTCATTAGAAGTTCTTTTATGCCAGATACGTAATTCGATAGTGATGGGGGACTAACATTAGTATGGAATGATTTTCTGGTCAGTGAGAATATTATGAGCCCTAAAATAAGTGCTGGTATGAATTGCCACTGTGCCAGATTAGTCCAACTGAAGTAAAGTAACAGAAATCCAATTGCTATTGGAGCTATAGTGTCTCCTATGCTTGCTCCCATTCCATGTCCGGCTAAGGCAAATCCACGTTTATCTGGAAAGAAGGTTGATAAAGAAGATTGTGCCGCTGGATGCCAAGCTGCAGAAGCTAACCCAAGTACCATGAACCCTAATATTACAAATAAATAATTTGCATAGAATCCGACTAAAAAGTATGCTAGGCCACACAGAACTAAAGACCCTCCTAAGATCAATCCTCGGTGTTTATAATATGTATCAGCAATAATGCCAGAAGGCATTGTCAAAGTGCCACTCGCTGCTTCATTAGCCGTGACTATAGTTCCTATTTGAACGTCAGTTAGCTCTAGCTCAGATTTTATTGTTGGCAACAATATAGGGTAAATTTGTTTGAACCAATGGATCCCTGTGTGCCCAATTACTAGCAGGGTGAATAATTTATTCCGACCTTTGTTATTTACTTGTTCAGTCATGTTTTTGCTACTCAAAATCTCAATATCACAGCATTATATTATATATTCATAGGAATTAATATTTGTTTTTTGAAAAAATGGCTTTGAGAGGCTTTTTATAACTCGAATATAACAGTGCAGCAATGAAGCATGTAGCTGATAATAGAACAACAGATGCTCCAGACGCTATATCTAGGTAATAGCTTAAGTAAATTCCCGAGAGCCCGCACAAACCACCGACTATAGTAGATAATATGAGCATATGTAAAAAATTATTGGTTAATAATCGTGATATTACAGCAGGTATTACTACTGCAGCTGCTATTAATGTAACTCCTAACACTTGCATTGAAACGACAATAGTTGCAGCTAATATCATTGAAAATATTACATCCATCCACTGGACTGGTACCTTGTAATATTTGGCTACATCATAATCAAATGTAGTGAATAATAATTGTTTGTATAAGAGAAATATTATTACGAACGTGAATAATGTAACAAAAAGAATACCAATCAAATCCATGTTAGTTATTCCTAGGACGTTGCCAAACAACGCAGCATCAAACCCTCTCGTAAACGTTTTGAATCTGCTAATGATAGCGATTCCCAGCGCGAAGCTTGCTGTAGTTATTATTCCTATAGCTGCATCCGCACTTATTGTGTGCTTTTTTGTAGCTAAATTAATTAACAGAGCTGACACAAATCCCCAAAGGCCAGCCCCTATGAAAAAATTTACAGACATCAAAGATGAAACTACAGCTCCGCCAAAAATAGCATGTGAAAGTCCATGCCCTATATAGGACATTCCTCGTAAGACTACATATACACCAATTGCTCCACAAAGCATTCCTACCAACATGGCACAAAGCATTGCTTTTAGGAAAAAATCATACTGCAGTGGTTCAACTAGGATTAAAATAGACCCTCCATTGTAATTAATTAAAGTTTTATAACATCTCGATTACAAACTTGCTACCTTCATGCTCAATAGTTCGAATTTCCGCACCATAGGTTTTATAAAAAGTTTCCTCTGTGAATATTTCATCAGGGGACCCGTCTGCGATTATTATGTTTTTCATGCAAATAACTCTGGGTAAATGAGTTGCAATAGAATTTATTTCATGGGTAGTCATTATGATTGTCACGCCAAGATGGTTCAAACTTTTGAGTATAGTCATGATATCTTCTTTAGTTTTGATGTCGACTCTGCTTGTTGGCTCATCAAGCATCAATATATCTGGATTAGATACAAGAGCCCTAGCTAAAAATGTTCTTTGCTGCTGGCCGCCGGATAATTCGCGTATTTGCCTGTTAATTAATTCATCGAGCCCAAGCCGGATACTAACTGCTTCTACTGCTAGTTTGTCTTTTTTAGATATCCATGGATATAATTTACTGCCACGTATCGCGCCCATGGATATAACTTGCCTAACTGTAACAGGGAAATTCCAGTCGATTGTTTCTAATTGAGGAACGTATCCAATGGTAAGTTTATGTTTATGCGGAGAAGAACCTGTAATTTTTATAGATCCACTGTATAAATTTATGTCTCCTAACATAGCTTTTAATAGGGTGGTTTTACCTGAACCACTAGGCCCCAGTAAACCGATGAATTCGCCTCGTTGTATAGTTAAATTTATGTCGTTTAGTGTTAATTCTCCGTTGTATCCTCCTGAGACTGAATTAAAATCAATCAGGTTATAATTTTCGTTAATTTTATTTATTTTTTTATATAACATGTATTACTGCGGATAAACCGTGTTAGTAGTGCCTTGGAAAGTTGGAGTAATGTCAAAATGTTTTATCTCTGAATAGTCTCCGCCAAGTCCTCGAACAATGACTTCCAGATCATAAATAAGCAGACCAATGTATGAATGGTCAGGATCTCCAGGTTCACCTGGAAGATCGTCATCTCTTAGCTCATCTATATATTCTACATCCGATTCTCTACTCAATTGTTCTAATATCGGGCTTGGAAACACTTCTGATCCAAAAATTGCGGGAACTTCATGTTTTTTTATTTGTTTAATCAACTCAATAACTTCTCTAGGCGTTGGTTCCGAAAAATCTGAAGGCTGCATTGCCCCAATTATTTCCATTCCGTACCGTTCTGAAAAATAAGGGAATGAATCATGATAAGTTAGAAGTTTTCTATTGATTGGTTCTATAGTTGCGATAGATTTTTTAATTAAAATGTCGAGTTTAAGTATACGATTTTTGAAATTTTGATAGTTGGTTTCATAAGCTATTTGGTTATCTGGATCTAATTTTACAAAACGATGCATTATTTCTTCCGCAAATTTGAGCCCTAAAATAGGGTCCGTCCAAGTGTGAGGATTGGGATTACCATTTTCTTCAGGGAATGAAAAGTCATATTTGAAATTTTCTTCAGAAATATGTAAATCAGCTAAAAGAACTACTTCTGCGCCGTCTTTTTTATTTGTTTCTGCTAATTCTATCAAGTGAGTTTCTAGTTGGAATCCATTTAATATTATTAGATCGGCTTTAGAAAGATCTCGTATTATAGATGGCGGCGGCTCGAACTCGTGCGAGTTTTCTCCTTCAGGTATTAGGCCTTTGATTTGTATTTTGTCTCCAGCAATCGATTCTGCAATGCTGGTTAAAGGAGAAATACTGGTTACCGCTACGTATCCATCGGAGGGATTTCCGATTGTGCTATTTGTTTTACAATTTATGATAATGACTGCAACTGTGAGTGCTATGATAGTGACCTTGAAGTATTTCATTGTTTTGTTTCTCTCGAAAAAAAAACTTGCCTTCTGGCAAGTTAGATTTTAGTAAATTTCTGTTCTGCGCAGATTCTTAAACTTACAAACATTACGGTTCCTGACTTATACTCTTAATGAATATTTACAGTGGCGCGACCGTGGCGGAATTAAACCGCCTTCCCGTATGATGAATGTATCGTATTCAATTGTTGGCTCCGATAATACATGAAGCGTGAATAATAGTCAAACGGCTATTAGTTAAGGGTTTTTTTAAACCATCTTGCGGTGGAATGTGCCGGGGAAAAACAGTTTTTATCCGTATTGGATTTTAGATATTCTAAAGAAGATGACATGGAAAATTGGCTTAGTAAAATGTCATTGATATCAATGGGCAGATTATTTACCGTTGAAGCTAAGATGTTGTTATATTCACTAGGGTCAGGATTCTTCATGGCTTCCATGAGTGGTTCAGCTAACACAGATAAGGTTTGGATGGTTTTTCCAAACTTAGCAGCGCTTTTTTGTAAGTAATACTCAGAATCTTGTAATGTTTTGGGTACTCCAGATATTATAGCTATATTGCTTGATGATTCTAGTATTTCTTCTACGATAGGACTATATGAGGAAGTGATGGGTACCTTACAGATCTTTTGTGCATATTCTACTACTGGAGCAAAAACTGAACATGCTAAGCCTATAGCATCTGCTTTAGATAATTCAGCGTAATTTATTAACTGCACCATGCGATTATTTAAGTCAGGTGTTAATTCACCCTTGAAATCTTTGAACAAAGCTTCATCAAACAATGTAATTAATTCAGCTTCGGGATAAATTTCTTGAAAAGCTTCCTGAGTCGGCTCTATCGATTCTGGCAGAGCATGGATGATAACTACTCTCATTGGTCCTCTTTATTAATGAATTATCTATATTTTATACTGAATTCGTAAATAATCAAATATTTTTTAAAAACATAGTGATTCCGCTATATGGATTTAGAATTTAAACTTGTTGATTTTATTATCGAAAATTTAGCGGTGGTATGATTGTTATGATTTTGGAATAGTATTGAACCGTTAAATTTAAGGAGAGCATTGATGAATACCATAGATGAACTGCTGAAAGATTCAGTTGATATACATGTGCATTGCGGCCCGGATCCCAGAGTTGAAAGAAGAAATAATGCTGTAGAAATAGCAATGGAAGCGTCTAAACTTGGAATGAAAGGAATAGTTTTGAAAGCTCATGAATATCCAACTCAGCCAGTAGCATATACCGTTAGTGCTATAGTTCCAGATTTGCATATTATGGGTGGGGTATGTGCAGATTTTGAAATTGGTGGATTGAATCCATTAGCTATTGAAGCTTCAGCTCAAATGGGAGCAAAAATTGTTTGGATGCCGACCTATTCGGCATACAGTGATAGGTCATATAGAGGATTGGAAGGAGGTATATCAATCTTGGATGATAATGACAAATTGCTGCCTGAAGTCGACTCAATTATTAATATAGCTAAAGATTATGGTATGGTTTTGGCAACTGGGCATATTTCTACAAAAGAATCGATTAGTTTGATAACTGAATCCTTAGCTCAAGGATTAGACAAAATTGTATTAACTCATGGAACTACTTCTGCTCATTGGACAGGAATTACTGTTGATGAAATGAAAAAAATAGCTGCAAAAGGAGTATTTGTAGAGCATTGCGTTCATGTCTTGATGCCAACTACTTATAGATTGGATCCTAAAGAATTAGTAGAAACCATTTACGCAATTGGTGTTGAAAATTGTATATTAAGCACGGATTTCGGACAGAATTATCATCCTATGCCAGCCGAAGGTTTCCGTATGGGTATGGGGATGCTATCTCATGTTGGAATGTCAGACCAAAATATTAAGGCTATTGTATCTGACAATCCAAGCGCATTGTTAGGGATATAAAGCGGTACTTCCCAGTTGGAGGTAGATGGAGTACTTTGGTATGCATGTTAATCTTTGAAAAATGATATAAATTCTTCAAAAATATCTTGAGGTATTTCCTCAGGGATAAAATGTCCAGAATCAACTTGATACCCATTTACATTGCTAGCATAATCATTCCAAACACTGATTACGTCGTTGTTTTTCCCAACATGCCCTGTACTGCTCCATAAAACTTTTAAAGGCATTTCTAACTTCTCATCAAAGTCTTCGTCATCATGAACTAAATCTATAGACGCTCCTGCTCGGTAATCTTCGCACCATGCATGTATAGTACCCGGTTGTACCCCACATCTTACATATTCGTTTATGGATTCTTCAGTAAAGCAATCAGCATGCACTGCTTTCAATCTAGATTTAACATAATATTCGGCAGACCCTGATATCATTGTCTCTGGAAACCCTTCAGGCTGGATTAAGAAAAACCAATGGTAGGTGTTAGTTGCCATTGCTTGGTCGACTTTCTTGAACATTTCTCTGGTTGGTATTATATCGAGCAGAATCATTTTTTTTACTTTGTCCGGATTGTCTTTAGCTAGTCTGTGAGACACTCTTGCACCTCTATCATGACCTGCCACAAAAAAAGAATCGAACCCTAGGTTTGTCATTACTTCTACTTGGTCTTTGGCCATTGCTCTTTTTGAGTAATTATTGTGTTCGGGATCACCTTTGATTTTTTCGCTGTCCCCATATCCGCGCAAATCCGGAACAACAACTGTGAAGTGTTCTGCTAGTAGAGGGGCAACTTTATGCCACATCGTGTGAGTTTCTGGAAATCCATGTAGTAATAGTAATCCTGGACCGGATCCTTTAGTTACTAGATTTATAGTTGCTCCACTAGTTGTGATTTTTATAGATTCAAATCCTTCAAACATGAGTCCTCCTGTTATTAAATATTCATTATCCAGATCTCTGTTTCCAAAGGAAACAGAGATCTGGATATAAAAACTTCTGTGTCGATATACACTTTATTTTCGGTTCTACTGGTGACCCAGTTATCTATCGGCAACAAGCCGTTTTGTTCGTGAGAAATGGAATTCATGAAATAATGCATTGGAATAATTATTTTGGGTTTTATTATTTTTATTATTTCATCTATTTCTTCGAATTTTAGCAGATGAAAGGAATCATCAACTGGAATGAATAAGATATCAACATCTTTCAGTTGATTGATTTTTTCATCTGAAACATTGGGTCTGTTATCTCCCCAGTGTAAGAAACTTAAATCTGGTGTTTCTATTTTAAACATAATGTTTGGGAAATTTAATTTACCAGATCTGCCAGCATGTATATCTCCAATTCCGGTGATTTTAGTGCTAGCGTCTTTAAATTCCCCAGGAAGTCTCAAAATTGTAGTGGTTTCTTCTAATATATGCACTTCATCGTGATCAAAATGCGCATGAGTAATCAAGCAGATGTCGCATTTTACTATTGGCATCTTTCTTTTAAACCAAATTTTGTCCTCACGATTTCTGTAAGGATCTAACAGTATTGTTTTGTTGTCAGATTGTTCAATTAAGAAACAGCTATGTCCGTAATAAGAAATTTTGGAAGTTCCTGGTTGGTTCATTAATACCTCGGTTATGTTATGGTGATGGATGTTTCCAATATTGTAATCGCGGAAGGGTCGTTTGAATATACCTTATAAGTGGAGAATTTTATTTACCTGTTCTACAGTAGAATTTGCTAATGCTGCTACCGCTATGGTTGTGCTAGCTGTATTTATCGATCCAATGACATTGACGTTAAATTGGTCTCGCACCTCAATATCAGGCGCAGTTGCAATTGGGTCAGTAATTGGTGCTTGTATGGCTCCTGTTACTGGTCAAATTAATGATAGATACGGCCCTAGAGGAATGTTAATTATATCCACTGTGTTAGTGTCGGTTAGTTGTATTGTCCTTTCATATGTGCAAACTTCGGTTATTTTAGGCGTTGCATTGATAGTTTTTAGAATTTGCGATCAAGGAGCGACTAAAGTCCTGACTGCATCGAGCGTTGGCAAAGCATTTAGTGAAAATCGTGGTTTTGCTGTTTCAATGGTTTTTTTGGCTGGTTCTCTTGGATGCGTGATAGTTGCTCCAGGAGCTCAATTCATTATAACTATATTCAGTTGGCGAGAAGCATGGCTATGTCTAGGATGCTTGATGTTTTTGGGAGGAACCATCCCAACAATTATTTTACTGAAATCTAGGAATAAAAACGGTCTTAACAATTTATCAACTGGCACAGATTTGACTAAGCCTTCCGCTGCATTTAATAGACAAGAATTAATTACAGCTTTTAAATCAGTATCATTTGTTTATATATTGATATCGTTATTTTTGACAGGCATGGCGTCATCTGGAGTTATACTACATCTTATGTCTTACTTGGTTTCTGCAGGGTTTTCTGAAAGTGTATCAGTTAGCGTGTTAAGCGTAATTGCAATATCTTCTGCTGTTGGTTCAATCTTGTGGGGTAAGCTGGCAGATCGGTTTAATGTAAAATGGGTTTGCGTTGCCACATATGTCACACTTGTTTTGGCGATAGGTATTGTTATATTCCCATACAATATTACGTTTTTGTATCTGATGGGCCTAGCTTTAGGATTAGCTGGAGTTGGAGTAAATACGTTAAGCGCATTATTGTTGGCTAATTACTATGGAACTAATATTCTAGCATCTATATATGGGCTTAGTCGCACAGCTCAAGTAATGGGTTTTGCTTTAGGGATTTTATTCTCAGGTGTTGTGTATGATCGTACAGGGGCGTATCAAACAGCATTTTCTATTTTGCTTTTACTCTCGGTAATAGGCTTATTAGCCCTTTTATTGGCAAAAAAACCGAAAGTATTTTAAATTTTAAATTTTAAATTTGACCGTCTTGATTATAATGGTTAGATAATATGATTATTGGAGGTAATATGTCATTAGGATTACGTAGTTACAGGCCTTTGATTCAAGGTTCCAAGCATATAATATCGGCTGGACATAATTTAGCTGCTATTGCAGGATATGAGATTTTACAATCTGGAGGGAACGCGACTGATGCAGGCGTGGCTGCAGGATTGGTTTTGAATGTAGTGTTACCTCAATTTACCAGTTTTGGCGGTGTCGCTCCTATAATAGTTTATGATAAGGCTAAGAACGAAACTAAAAGCATTAGTGGGTTGGGTACGTGGCCTCAAGCGGCTTCTATAGATTACTTTAATGAACATCACAATGGTGTGCTACCTAAAGGAATATTGCGAACAGTAATGCCATCAGCTGCTGATGCATGGATGACAACTTTGCGAATGTATGGCACTAAGAGTCTAGAAGAAGTTGCAGCACCTGCCATAAATATAGCTAAAAATGGGTTTCCGATCCATTATTCTCTGCATAATTTATTTACAAAATATGAAGACAAATCTTCAGGTGATTTCTCGATCAGGGAATGGAGTACTACAGAAGATATTTTTTATAAGAATGGTAAAACTTTAAATATGGGAGATATTTTAAAACAACCTGACTTGGCTCATACTTTTGAGAGACTTGTGGATGTAGAAAAATCTACTAACGGTACGAGAAACGAAAAAATATTGGCTGCACGAGATTTCTTTTACAAAGGTGAAATGGCAAACCAAATGGTAGCGTTCTCAAAAAAAATGGGTGGATTAGTAGAGTTAGAAGACCTTAAAAACTTTAATGTCCAAATCAAAACTCCATTGAGCACTAATTATAAAAATACAACAGTATATTCTTGCGATACGTGGACACAAGGACCTGTTTTATTACAAGCACTAAATATAGTGTCGGGTATTGATCTCAAATCTATGGGGCATAATTCAGCTAATTATATACATGCAATAGTAGAAAGTTTAAAGCTATGTTTTGCAGATAGACATCAATATTATGGAGACCCAGATTTTGTTGATGTACCAATAACAGGCCTCTTAGACATGAAATATGCGAATGAACGTAGATCGTTAATAGACTTTAATAATGCACTGCCGCATATGCCGCATCCAGGCAACCCTTATAATTTCATGAATACAAATAAAGTTCCAGATCCTTTCTTGAATCCTGAACCTGTAGTAGCAATAGCCGAGAGTGACACTAGTTATATATCTATAGTGGATAAATGGGGTAATGCTTTTTCTGCCACTCCGAGCGATGGCATAGAAGGAGCCCCTATTGTGGAAGGATTGGGTTTTTCGATGTCAGCTCGAGGATCTCAGGCTTGGTTGGATCCAGATCACCCTGCTTCCATTCAGCCGGGGAAGCGACCTAGATTGACACCTACACCAGGAATGGCCTTTAGAGATGGAGAATTGTGGATGTCTTTTGGAACACCAGGGGCTGATGTGCAGTGCCAGTCAATGTTACAGTTACTTATGAATGTCATTGAGTTTGATATGGATGTGCAACAGGCTGTGGAAGCTCCACGATTTGCAACTTGGAGTTTTCCTGCATCACATGTGCCACACCCATATGAACAAAATATTGTTACGTTAGAAGATAGAATTGAGGAATCAACTAGAAATACATTAGGAGAAATGGGGCACGAAATTCAAGTATTGAATGATTGGGCTCCTAGATTGGGTTCTCTTTCTGCTATTGAAGTTGATCGAAAAAGGCAAGTACTTAATGGTTCTTCGGATTTACGACGAGAAAGCTATGCTATTGGCAATTAATGTGGATTTGAAAAAATAGAGGTAGAAGTGGAAACAAAATTTTTAGATAATGAAATTCTTGACAGAGCTAAATCTATATCAAAAGGTTTAGCCGATAGGGCATACGAAGCAGATCAGGCGAAAAAATTGTCTCAACAATCTGTTGATGCTGTTATTGATACAGGATTGTTAGCGATGACTTTACCAAAATTTTTTGGCGGAACAGAAGCTAATTTTGTAACTAGATATGAAGTATTTAAACATTTAGGATCAGCATGCGCTGCTACGTCTTGGTGTGTAGGTAACCATGGGGCCGCATGTGGGAGACTGTATTCGTTGATGGGAGAAAAATCCTCTCCTTATTTAAAAGACGTTAGTGAAAACGGTGCTGTAATATCTCAGGGAGTTGTTCCTTCTGGAGAAATCATTAAGTCTTCTGACGGATTCAGACTTTCAGGTCGCTGGCAATTCCTAAGTTTTTCATTGTTTGCCAAATGGGTATTGTTATGCACCAAATTACCTACAGATTCAGAGATACCCAAAATAGGGTATGTGATTTTACCAATAGATTTACCAGGCTTGGAAATACAAGATACTTGGCATACGATGTCGCTCAGGGCAAGTATGAGTAATGATTTGTTGGCAGACAATGTGGTGATAGAAGAAGACTGGATTATGGAAAATAAACCTGCTGTTCCTGGCGCCGAGATGCCTGTTGGTCTAAGAGCACCCGGAGGAGGTTTTAGTTTGGGGCCAGCAGCTACTGTGCTAGGAGTCGCGGAAGCCGCTATAGCAGAGACTATAAAAATTGCAAATGCCACTAATGTTTCTACTATGAATGCTGATCCTGTTAAAAGATCGGAGAAAATTGGTAATCAATTTGTTATTGCTGACTCTGTAACCGAATTAGAATCTGCGAAAGCCTTTTTAAGTCAAGAATTGATTAATTTTACTTATGAAATTTACAATGGCATACCTCATGCGGAAGACAGAATAATTAAATTAAAAATGGCTGGTAATTTAGCCAGAGAAAATGCTCAATCATCAGTTGAAAGATTGTTTAAAATACGAGGAGCAAACGGCTTGTATGAGACTAATTCTTTCGAACGCTATTATCGAGATGTTCGTATAGGTACTCTCCCTTCACCGTCCAATCCAGATATGATTCGGGAACAAATAGGCCGGCATATGTTTGGTATAAAATAACATTTAAAATAGGAGAATAATCATGCCATACGGAAATAATGATTGGTTATCTTTAAGCGAGGAACCTACTTTAGAACCTAAACTTCCAATATGTGACCCACATCATCATTTTTGGGATTTTAGAAAAGTTAGAATGCCTTACGAAAGATATTTATTACATGAGTTGGTAGCTGATATTGATAGTGGCCACAATATACAGTCTACAGTATTTATCGAAGCTGGATCTATGTACAGATCCGACGGACCTTCAGAATTAAAATCTGTAGGAGAAATAGAATTTGTTCAAGGATTAGCTGCTGCAAGCGCGAGTGGTTTGTATGGAGAAGCTAGAGCTGCTGCCTCCATTGTAGGGCGTGCTAACTTATTGTTAGGTAATGATGTTAGACCAGTATTAGAACAATTAAGATCGGCTAGCCCCAACAGATTTAGAGGGATTAGACACTCAGTAACATGGGACCCTCACCCAGAAATTGAAAAAATATTAGCTAGAGGCCGTGCTAAAGAGAATCAATTAGCTGACAAAAATTTTAGGGCAGGAGCGTCAGTCTTGGCTGATATGGGCCTATCTTTGGAAGCGTGGTTGTTTTTCCCTCAATTGAAGGAATTGGCAGACTTTGCTAAATCTGTACCTGACCTAAATATCATTTTGAATCATGTGGGAGGATTGTTAAGAATAGGGCCATATGCAAACAGGGATTCAGAAGTTATATCAGAATGGAAATCGGGTATTAAAGCAGTGTCAGAATGTCCTAATATTAATATAAAATTAGGAGGATTGGGAATGCCTCAAACCGGCTTTGGCTGGGAATCTCGAGAAACTCCTGTTAATTCAGTTGAGTTAGCAGAAGACATGGAGCCATTCTTGGATTATTGTATTGAACAATTTGGACCAGACAGATCTATGTTTGAAAGCAACTTCCCAGTGGATAAGGTGTCGTACTCTTATAACGTTTTATACAATGCTTTCAAAATCATATCGCGTAAATACACTTTTTCTGAGAGGGCTAAATTGTTCCACGATACAGCGGTGCGAATTTACAGCATAGAAAATTAGTGGTGGGCCGTGCGGGGCTCGAACCCACGACACCCTGATTAAAAGTCAGGTGCTCTACCATCTGAGCTAACGGCCCTTGAGAAAATACGTAGTTGTATCTCGGGTTGGTATTTTAGCACATCAAATAGCTTTTTGGGGAGGTTGCGCTTACCACTTGCATTATTAAAAGATATAATGGATAATATTTACAGGTGGTTGTAGCGAAGTGGTCCCACCCGTTCCCATCCCGAACACGGAAGTGAAACGCTTCAGCGCCGACGATACTGCCCGGGCAACTAGGTGGGAAAATAGGTCACTGCCCAACTTAAAAAAGCAGAGAATTTAGGTTCTCTGCTTTTTATTTTTCAGTAAGTAAATCAGCTTGGTAACAAAGTGCACACATTAGCTTTACACTTCAATCCCACTAACTTATAATTCATATTAATATAAGTAGGGTATACGCCCAACTTGTTTTTGATTAGAAATTATAATTTCCGAGGAGCTTCATTATGGGTAGCAGATTCGAAAAATTTTCCGAAAGAGCACGTAGAGTTTTGTCTTTGGCTCAAGAGGAAGCACAACGGTTTAATCATAACTACATTGGTACAGAGCATGTGTTGTTAGGATTAGTACGTGAAACAGAAGGAGTCGCAGCGAGAGTGCTGTCCGCTCTTGAATTGGAGCTCTCTAAAGTTAGATCTGCGGTAGAGTTCATTATTGGAGAAGGAGAACAGCCAGTAGAATCAGAAATAGGACTAACTCCCCGTGCTAAGAAAGTTGTTGAACTAGCTGTAGATGAAGCCCGTAGGATGAATCACACTTATATTGGCACAGAACATTTGCTCATTGGATTGCTACGTGAAGGTGAAGGTGTTGCAGCAGGAGTTTTGGAAAGCTTAAATATTACATTGGACAAGGTTCGTGCAGAAACCCAACAAATTTCAAGTAATACTAAGCCATCTGGTGGATCAAACACCCGAACAACCACGAAAACACCTACTTTAGACCAACTCGGTATTGATTTAACAGTGGCAGCTCGAGCAGGTAAATTGGATCCAGTAGTGGGCAGAGATTCCGAAATAGAAAGAGTAGTCCAAATACTTAGTCGTAGAAGAAAAAACAACCCTGTTTTAGTAGGAGAACCTGGTGTAGGTAAAACAGCTATAGTTGAAGCACTAGCACAACGAATTGCCAGCGGAGATATTCCTGAAACATTAACTGGTAAGCGATTAGTCACACTAGATATGGGATCATTAATAGCTGGTACCAAATATAGAGGTGAATTCGAAGAACGATTAAAGAAAGTAATAGAAGAAATAAAAGTAGCTGGGAATTGCGTTTTATTTATAGATGAAATTCACACAATTGTTGGAGCAGGCGCGGCTGAAGGAGCTGTCGATGCTTCTAATATACTAAAACCATCCTTAGCAAGAGGTGAAATTCAATGCATCGGAGCTACTACCTTAGATGACTACAGGAAATATGTAGAAAGAGACCCTGCATTGGAAAGACGATTGCAGCCAGTACGAGTAGAAGAACCAGAAGAAGAAAGCTCAGTTCAAATATTGATGGGTATTAGAGAAGAATACGAAGAACATCATCAAGTAAATATAACTGATGAAGCGATCATATCTGCATGCTCATTAGCTACCAGGTACATAGCAGACAGGTTTATGCCAGACAAGGCAATCGATGTAATAGATGAAGCTGCTTCAAGAGTACGGTTGCGCGGTAGTATAACTCCTGTAGGTATTAAAGAAGTGGTAGAAAAATTAGAAGAAGTACGTGCTCAAAAAGATAATGCAATAGCATCTCAGCAGTATGAATTCGCCGCAGAGCTGAGAGACAAAGAAGTTAATCTTAATGAAGAATTAGAAACCATAAAAAAAGAATGGGATAATGATAAAGCAAAGAGTAGAGCATCGGTCCTAGAAGAAGATATAGCCCAAGTGGTGAGCATGTGGACTGGTATTCCGGTTACTAGATTAGCAGACGAAGAAACCGCGCGGTTATTAAAAATGGAAGAAGAATTACATACTAGAATTATTGGCCAAGATGAAGCTATTACCAGCATATCTAAGGCTGTTAGAAGAGCTAGATCAGGCT
Source organism: Dehalococcoidia bacterium (assembly GCA_003523055.1). GTDB lineage: Bacteria > Chloroflexota > Dehalococcoidia > Lucifugimonadales > UBA3495 > UBA2588. Next base: position 72,242 of record DPHC01000001.1, read on the forward strand.
TGAAAGACCCACGCCACCCGATAGGAGCATTTATGTTCTTAGGGCCTACAGGAGTTGGTAAAACAGAATTAGTTAGAGCTTTGTCAGAATTTATGTTTGGGAAAGAAGATTCAATGATCCGGCTTGACATGTCTGAATTTCAAGAGCGACATACAGTTGCAAGATTGACTGGAGCACCTCCTGGTTACGTAGGGTATGATGAAGGCGGCCAACTAACAGAGGCGGTCAGGAAGAATAGTTACTGTTGCATACTCCTAGATGAAATAGAAAAGGCACATCCGGAAGTTTTCAACATATTATTGCAGATTTTTGATGCTGGACAACTAACAGATGCCCGAGGACGAAAAGTTGATTTCAGGAATGCAATTATTGTAATGACGAGCAACTTAGGTTCTGACCTGATAAAACGAGATTCTGCACTAGGATTTTCGCTTAAATCTGAAGAATCTCAAGAAGCAGAACAACGACATGAACGTATGAAAACTAAGGTCATGGATGAAGTTAAACGATTCTTCAGGCCCGAATTCTTGAATAGAATAGATTCAACCGTTGTGTTTCATCAATTGACCGAGGCTGAAATTTTAAAAATAGTTGACTTAATGATTGATATGGTCAGGCTGGAATTAAAAGACAAGAACATTGGATTATCTATCACTAAGCGAGCAAAAAAATATCTAGGTGAGAAAGGATTCGATCCATTGTTAGGAGCCAGGCCATTACGACGACTCATTCAAGATGAAATTGAGGACGCCCTTTCTGAAGACCTTTTAGGTGGCAAACTAAAAGAAGGGGATACAGCTAAGATAGATTTTAAGAAAAACGGTTTGCAGATCACCACTGAGGGATCAGGAACTGTCCCTGTCCCGACTGGATAACTATTGATTATTTAAACATTGTGGCTGATGTATTAATAACATTGGCCACCAAACGGATTAAGGTGGAATATGGCTGCCCTTAGAGATACAGTATGGGTATGTAATGAATGTGGCTCTGAATTTAAAACCTATAGTGGTTTCTGCCCTTCTCCGGTTTGTGAAAGCCGCAATCCATTAAGAGAATTCCACCCTGAAACTATTTCTACTGCTAAGTCATGGCTTCCAAAATCATTTACCGCTCCAGTTAATTTGTCTGATGTATCTATCTTAGATGAAGACAGGTGGGAGCTTAATAATCAAGAATTAAACAGAGTATTAGGCGGAGGCATAGTATCTGATTCGGTGGTTTTATTAACTGGTGAACCTGGTATTGGAAAGTCTACGTTACTACTTCAAATAGCTGACAATTACTCTGAAAAACCTAATCCAGTAATTTACTTAAGCGGAGAAGAATCCTCTAAGCAACTTAAGTCTCGATCTGAGCGCCTTGGTATTGCTGGAACTAACATCGTTTTATTTAACAACACTAATTTGGAAACTTTTTTCTCTCAAATTCAGGATTATAATCCCAGCCTAATTATTGTAGATTCTATCCAAACGTTAGAAATAGAATCCAGTAGCGGTACTGCTGGAAGTGTATCTCAAATTAGGGATTGCGGTCTAATGTTGATGCAATGGGCTAAATCTTGTAACGTTCCTATCATAATATCCGGACATGTTACTAAGGATGGCACTGTGGCAGGCCCTCGGGCACTAGAGCATATAGTTGATGTGGTACTGTATTTAGAGGGTGAAAATTTAAACAATTATAGATTGTTAAGATCTACAAAAAACAGATTCGGATCAAGCTCAGAGGTCGGCGTTTTGCAAATGACCAACCAAGGCTTGGTGGCGGTTTTGGATCCTTCGAAGAATTTGATTTCTAGTAGAGTCGACAATGCCCCTGGTTCTTGCCTAATACCAGTCATGGAAGGAAACAGATCCTTGATGATGGAAGTACAGGGTTTGACATCATTATCATTTGATTCAAGACCTAGACGAGTAGTAAATGGAATAGAATTTAATAGATTATTGATGTTGACTGCTGTTTTAGGGAAAAGATCTAAAATATCTTTTACGAATCAAGATGTGATAATGAACGTAGTTGGCGGATTCAAAATTAATGAACCGGCTGCTGACTGCGCTATCATTTGTTCATTGGTTTCCAGTTTTAAAGATACCCCAGTAGATGAGAATTTGGTAGCTTTCGGAGAAATTGGCCTTACTGGTGAATTACGGCAAGTTTCAAACGTGACGAAGAGATTAGAAGAAGCTCATCGATTAGGATTCAAAAAATGTGTAATACCTAAATCCGATGATCCAAAGCTTGCTGGCTTTGGAAGTATGGAAATTATTGAAGCAGTCAATATAAATGAAGTTATTAGCAATGTATTCTCTGAATCCAGAGAATTTAATTAAAGCTATGTTGTTAAATATGGTTCCAGGCAAACAGTTGTAATATATAATCATGATCTGTTAGAAGGTTTAGTAAGAGGGAAGAAGAATGACAAGAAGGACATTTAAAGAATTAGAAAGAGTTTATGGCTTTGATGAAGTAGCAATAGTCCCTGGAGACGTGACTATTAACCCAGATATGACTTCAACAGCCTTAAACATAGGATCGCTTACTTTCGAAATACCAATTATGGCTTCTGCAATGGATGGAGCAGTATCACCAGAATTTGCTTGCAAAATGGATTCATATGGTGGTTTGGGAGTTTTGAATGGAGAAGGTATCTATGGTAGATATGAAGACCCGGAATCAGTTTTACAAGAAATCATCGATATGCCTCAAGACAAAGTGACTGGATATTTACAAGAAGTCTATAGCGCTCCTTTACAGGAAAATTTAATTGCAGACTGTGTCCAACGTATAAAAGAACAAAATGCAACTTGTGCTATATCCTTCACTCCTCAAAACACTAAAACTCTTGCGGCAATAGCTGTAGAAGCTGGTGCAGATATGATTTTCGTTCAAAGCACAGTAACTACTGCTAGGCATGTATCTAGAAGCTATAGAGGATTAATTTTTGAAGATCTGATTAAAAATTTAAATGTACCAATAGTCGTGGGAAACTGCGTTTCATATAATGTTGCTTATGAATTAATGGAAACAGGAATAGATGCAATTTTAGTTGGGGTTGGGCCTGGCGCTGCCTGCACGACTAGAGAAGTAGTAGGAGTAGGCGTCCCGCAAGTTTCTGCTACACTTGAGTGTGCTGCTGCTAGACAGGACTACTTTGATAAAACAGGAAAATATGTTTCCATAATAACTGACGGTGGTTTTAGAACAGGAGGCGACGTTTGTAAAGCTTTAGCTAGTGGAGCAGATGGTGTAATGTTAGGTACACCCTTTGCCCAATGTGATGAAGCACCGGGTAAGGGATTTAACTGGGGCATGGCTAACCCACACCCCGAATTACCACGAGGAACTAGAGTGTCCGTTGGAACTAAGGGCTCGTTGAAGCAAGTTTTATACGGTCCTACCACAATGACTAATGGAACACAGAACTTTGTTGGAGCTCTGAAAGTTGCTATGGGTATGTGTGGATCGTATACGATAAAAGACTTTCACTCTGTTGACATGGTTGTTGCCCCTAGCATAAAGACAGAGGGCAAATTTTTTCAAATGATGAATTAGTAAGGTTACGGAGGCAAAAATGGTCAGAATTTTATCACCGAAGTCCGAAGAATCTGTTTTAGTAAAGAATGTTACCTCAAGGATTGCTACTTTAGAAGGTAAAGTAGTAGGTTTGTTAGAAAACCGAAAACTGCACGCTGATACTTTTATGGAAGAATTAGAAACAATATTACTTAAAGAATATAAGGCTGACAAAGTCATATATAGAAAAAAACGAGCATATAGTGAGGCTTGCGATCAAGTTACTATGCAAGATTTGATTGATAATACTGATGTGATTATTCATGCGATATCTGATTGAGGATCCTGCACTTCGTGGGGTCTCCATGACACAGTGATTACTGAAGAATCTGGCAAACCGTCAGTTTCTATCATAAGTAGCACATTTACATCCGCTGCTAAAGCCCGGGCCATGGCATTGGGAATGCCTGATGTCTCAATAGTAGTACTCCCGAGCCCACTTACCCCTAAAAGCCCAAGTGAAATCAAGAAACTTGCCCATTCTTATAGTAAAGAAATAGTGTCTGCATTAATTGAACGGAACTAGGCAAGCATATGGATTTATTATCGAAAAGAATTGATATAGAAGATTCATGGGAGATTATCCAGGATTATTATTATGATAATGGGTGGTCAGATGGTTTACCTGTAGTTCCAGCGACCGAGGAACTTGTGGAAAATATGATTAGTGCTTCTCATTTTGATCCTAGAGAAAATTTAGGCATTATACAACCAAGTAACAGGTCAGTTACCATTGAAAAAATTGCTGTCAATGCAGTAATGGCTGGGTGTAAGCCACAATACTTTCCAGTAGTCGTAGCAGCTGTAAAAGCTTTATTGAGACCAGAATTTAATGTTGGTGGTGTGCAAGCCACTACTGGAGGCGCTGCTTGCACTGTGGTGATTAATGGACCAATCAGAAATGACATTGGCATTAATTCAGATGCCGCGTGCTTTGGCCCCGGGTATAGGGCTAATGCAACAATAGGCAGAGCCGTTAGGCTAGTAATAAGAAACCTTGGAGAGTTGATTCCAGGGGTTATGGATAAGGCCACTTTATCAACTCCTGGCAGGTTTTCATTTTGTTTTGGAGAAAATGAAGAAAGAAGCCCTTGGGAAAGCTATCAAGAAGAATTGGGATATGGAAAAGATACTAATATGGTCACTCTCGTAGGTGTCCGTGGTGTTTACAATGTATTTGAATCGAGTTCTTCAGGTGATAGAACATTGGCTACTTTAGTTCAGTCAGTAGTAACAGAGGGTTTTGCTAACTATTATCAGATCGGATCAGGATCTCAAATGACCTTGGTTTTGAGTCCTGAACATGCCATCGAAATTTCCGATGCCGGGTTCACTAAATCTGATGTAAAAAAATATATATACGAGAATGCTCGCATGCCAATAAGTAGGCTTCGCGATAAAGCACATTGGAGTAATAGAGTTTGGCCTAATCATATTGATTTTGATGATGATAACACCATGGTACCTGTAACTGCATCTGAAAATGATATTGTTGTATTGGTCTCAGGTGGAGATGGGAGACACTCGGCTTGGCTGGCCGGCTGGGGCGTTACTAGAATAGTTTCAGAAGTGATATAAAATATTAAGATTTAGATGGTTCTTAGTAAAGCGTTAAAAATACTGCAAAATACACAGTCGTTATTATTGTAAAAAATCTTGATAATCTCTAGGCTTATGGATATATTGTTTTATAGAAATCATTCATCCATTCCTTATGTTAAAAATGTGGTGATGTGTCGATAAAAGTACAGATTTAGGAGTGGTTAATGGCTAAAGAAACTAAAGATGAGAATTGCGTGCACCATTGGTCCATTCAGTCGGCCACAGGACCATTAAGTAAAGGCGAGTGTTTAAATTGCGGAGAGCAAAAACAATTCCAAAATTATGTAGAATCTTCTACTTGGGGAGAATCTTCTGGTGCTAGAGGAGCAAAAAAAGCTGCCGGAGGTAGTAATAGTAAAGATCCTGCTTAAAAACAGAACAGGTTACGAAGCCCAATATAATTAAAAAAAACAGATCAAAATAAAGGTACTTGGTAGATAATTGGAACATAAATTCACCCATCTTCACATACATTCAGAATATTCTATGTTGGACGGTATTGGTAAAATCCCCGAACTCGTCGCTACAGCAAAAGAGGCTGGCATGGAGTCATTAGCTATAACAGATCACGGATCTATGTATGGCGCTGTAGAGTTTTATTCGGAATGTAAGAGAGCAGGAATAAAACCAATTATTGGATGTGAAGTTTATGTGGCCCATAGTAACCGTTTTGAAAAAGGACCTTCTGAAAGAAGCCCTTATCATTTAGTACTTCTTGCGCAGAATAACATTGGTTATCAAAACTTAATGTATTTAGTAACTAAGTCTCATGTAGAGGGATTCCACTATAGGCCTAGGATAGATAAAGATTTATTAGAAGAGAGAAACGAGGGCTTAATTGTGTTATCAGGGTGCCCTTCTGCTGAAATTCCAAGATACATATTAGATAATAATATAGAACAAGCTGAAGAAACTGCTAATTGGTTTAATTCTGTTTTTAATGGTAGATTTTTTTTAGAAATTCAACGCCATGCTAATGTCCCGGGATTAGACGATATAAACACGCACCTCATACAAATGTCCGAAAAATTAAACATCCCGTTGGTAGTAACAAACGACTCACATTACGTTCATAAAAATGAAAGCCATTTACAAGATATATATATCGCAATCCAAACTAATACCACCATTAACGATGAAAAACGGTTACGCATGGAAGATGACTCGTACTACATTAAAACACCTGAAGAGATGTGGGAATTGTTTTCTGACCAGCCAAAAGCTTTAGAAAACACGCAAATAATAGCAGACATGTGTGATGTGGAATTAGGCTTTGGACAAACACATTTACCTCGGTTTGATACACCAGGATATGATACAGCTGATGACTATTTGAGAACTCTTTGCGTGGAAGGCTTGGAGAAGCGCTATTATGATATCACGGAAGACATACAATCTAGATTGGATTATGAATTAGACGTTATAAGAGAAACTAACTTCGGGAAATACTTTCTTGTAGTTTGGGATATCATTTCCTTTGTTCGTAACAGTGATATTATGTTCGCAGTACGAGGGAGTGCTGCCGCCAGTTTAGTTTTGTATTGCTTGGGTATAACAGATGTTGATCCACTTAAATATAAACTAGTATTTGAAAGATTTTTGAATTTAGAACGGAAAGAAATGCCAGACATTGACATGGATTTCCAAGATGATCGTAGAGATGAAGTTTTAAACTACGTAATTGATAAATATGGTGAAGATAAAGTAGCCCAAATAATTACTTTTGGCAGAATGGCAGCAAAAGCTTCTTTGAGAGATGTTGGTAGAGGACTTGGGATACCGTATGGAGAAGTGGACAAATTAGCGAAATTAGTTCCCTTTAAATCCAGGACTATCCAAGATGCACTAGATGGAAGCGAAGAGTTCCGACAAATTTATAACGAAAACTCGATTATGAAAAACCTAATCGACAATGCACAAGGCCTTGAAGGCACCGTTCATCACATAAGTATCCACGCCGCAGGAGTGCTGATATCTGAAAACCCATTGACGGAAACGGTCCCCTTGCAAAGACCATCGAGAGCTACTGAGGAAAGTAAAGTATTAATGACTCAATATTCTATGGACCATGTAGCTAAATTAGGTTTGTTAAAGATGGACTTTCTAGGTTTAACAAACCTCACTATATTGGATAAATGTCTTAAATTAATTAACGCACAATGCGAAGAACCTATAGAACTGGCGAATATACCGTTGGATGATACACAGACATTTGAAGTTTTAGGTACTGGTAAAACCACCGATATATTTCAATTGGAAAGTGCAGGTATGCAAAAATATATAGAAAAGTTAAAGCCATCTAATTTAGGTGATATAGCTGCTATGATAGCGTTGTATAGACCAGGCCCCATGGAACACATAGATACATTTATTGATGCTAAACATGGTAAAACTCCGATAATATATCCGGATGAAAGCTTAAAAACATTGCTTGATGAAACATATGGTGTAATTGTGTATCAAGACCAAGTGTTGAGAATCTTGCAACAATTTGCTGGTTATACATTGGGCGAAGCAGATATAGTCCGTAAGGCTATGGGTAAGAAAATCCATTCATTAATGATGGAAGAACGGGAGAGGTTCGTTTTAGGATCCCAAAATATGGGATATTCTAAAGAACTGTCCGAAGAAGTATTTAATCTAATAGAACCGTTTGCTGGATATGCTTTTAATAAAGCTCATAGTGTTAGCTATGCTTTAATTTCTTATTGGACTGCGTATTTTAAAACGCACTATAAGATGGAATATATGGCTTCAGTACTTAACGCTAAATGTGATAACCCTGAAAAAATGATTACTTCAATATTGGAATGTAATAATTTGAAAATCAAAGTAGCGGCACCTGATATCAACATTTGTGCACCTTATTTTGACATCAGTGCCACTGAAAGTGAACAGATCAATTTTGGTCTTTCTGCAATAAAAAATGTAGGAATGGCGTCTGTTACTGAAATAGCAGCTGAGCGAGATAATAATGGACTGTTTGAATCCATAGATGATTTCTGTACTAGAGTTGATTCTAAATATGTTAATCGTAGAACTTTAGAAAGCTTAGTGAAAGTTGGAGCTTTCGATGCCTTTGGAAATCGTGGATCATTGTTCGATGCGTTAGAATCAATGCTCGCTACGATTCAATTAGAGTCTAAGATACGTAATTCTGGGCAAACTAAGATGTTTGAGATGGAAGGCGACAATACTGCTGGAAGCTTAGCTAAAATACCACTGAATGTTTCAAGCACACCGGATAGTGAATTACTTTTGTGGGAAGAAGAACTACTTGGGCTGAAACTTTCAACTATTACAAACGCAGCGGTTCAGTCGTATTACGGTGTAACTCTAGATAGTACAGACAAATTAGTTATTGGATCCACGGTATCAGTTTTAGGGATTATAGAGAGTAAATTCAATGGCGTGACTAAAAGTAAGAATGAAGAATATCTTAGATTAGATATCAAATTTTCTGATGGCAATATGACAGGATGGGTGTGGCCTCAAAGCCTAAAACAAACACAATTGCAATGGATAGAAGGGGTACCATTAAAAATAACAGGTAAAGTTCGTCAAAGAGGAGATTCCCCGAGTTTCCAATGTGAAAGGGCTGAGAGTATGGATGTGATGGATAAAATAAGTGAAAAAGTAGATCAATTAGAAAAACCACCAATAGCTTCTTTTGAAACTGATAATGTAGTAAAAACTACTGTCGACGCTAAACCACAAAATGTTACTGCAGCCAATGGTTTTATTGCAATTAAGATTTTAGAAAGCGAAGATAGCAGTGATGACGCCCATAAATTACGGGAAGCTGTTAAATTGATGTTGGAGTATCCAGGGTCGAACAGAGTAGTATTTAAAATTTTGACTCTTGGTAAAATGATTACTATGGATTTACCCGTTGTGACTGTGAGCTTGAGCGATAACATGGTAGACCGCCTGATAGCACTTTTGGGACCAGATTCTGTTGAAGTATCGGACGGCTATAAGACTCTGCAAGAAGTAGTTTAATTACTTCTTGATATTCTGAAATCTGATAGAGTCCACAAAAGAAACTAACAGCTGATATTGTATGATGACGTCTGCCTACTAGCACCTCAATAAAACGGTGTGGAAAAAAATGCCCCAGATAGTAATATCTGAGGCACTTTCTTTAGTGGGATTGTTAAGCTTATTTGAAATGAGATGTGTTAAGCAGGATTCTTCGTCCACCAGGCATATTGGTGTAATCTAAATCTTTGTTAACTCTCCATACAGATACTATTTCCATTACTGGGATCTGATAGAGTCTGTCTGTGAATATCTCATAAACTTCTTCCATTAGCCTTCTTCGCTCTTCTCCACCAGCTGCGAGAGCCTGTTGCCCCAATGTGTGGGAATCAGCATCACAGTTTGAAGATCGAACTGAAGTACAGTTCATGTAGTAGTTAATTTGTCGACCGAAGTCAAAGTATTCTCCGCCCGGTGCGAAGTATACTAACCCAGGTGAAGCACCAGGGTCTGCAGGCGGTTCACCTGCATGCACTATATTAACCGCTTCTTCGTGAGTTTTGCCTTCTGCTAAAGCCTCTTTGTAAGCGACTGCTGGTCCAGCTTTGTGATATTTGGTCCATACACTAGGCTCAACAATGTTGATTTTTACGTTTATGCCTGCTTGTGCCCACATAATACCTAGAGATTCAGAGAGTTCTACGTCTTTCGCGTATCGTCCAGACCTGCTGTAATAGTTGATCTGGTTGTCGAAATTGTAGTCTGCATCGGCTAATAATTGTGTTGCTTTTGCTGGATCATATGGGTACTTAGGCTTCCAGTTGGTTTCTGTAATACCAATTGTACCTGGTATTACGTTAGGACCGCTAGAACATCTGCTGGTTGGTCCGAAATAGTTTCATCTGTTCTCTCTTATAATAAATTGAAGGGGAGGTCGCCCACCGACCTCCCCTTCGGGTTACATGCACGTTAGAAATCTTATTGAAGAAGCTTTCTATCGCACTTGATGTTTGACTGACTTTACTTCAAAGTTATTGTCCAAGGGGCAGTGAAGTAAGGAACCAGTTTCCAAGGTTCGTAGTTAGCAATTCTCTTACCAGCTCCCCAAGGTACGTTAGAGTAGAAAGGTCCCCAGTGCATACCTTCATCTCTAATGAACTTGTAAGCAGCATTGAAATTATCATGCTGTTCTTGCCCTGTAACTACGTGATTCAAAGCCAAGTCTTGGATCACTTTGCAACGAGCAGCGCCGTCTGCGGTTTCTGGCTCGTTCATTCTCCAGCGGGTATCGTGGTTACAATAACCTCCAACTGTAATACTGGTGCCATCGTAACGAGCTTCGTTGTCTCTGATGAGCATGTCACCAGGCAAATTACGGTTGTTCCAGCTTTGCTTAATCGCAGCTTGGTCACCGATTTCGATATCAACATCGATACCAACGTTTTTCTTCCAGTCTGTCACCATTAATTCGGCAACTTGTGGTAAGAACGGGAACGAACCTGATTCCCAGGTCCAAATTTTGAAGGTTACACTATCGTCTAACCCTGCAGCTGCCCATAATTCTTTAGCTTTTGCAGGATCATAAGGGAATCCGTCTAAGTCTGAACTGTATCCCATTGCGTTAGTAGTAGCCCAGCCATGACCTTCGTGGGTAGCACCTTTGCCGTACAAAGCTTCTTGGATTGCACGGGTATCAGTACCATATTGAAGAGCTTGTCGTGACTCTTTTGTGAAGCACCACATGTCTTCTTCCCAGCAGTCGATGTAGATCATCCATAACATGGAGTTTTCTTCTTGCCAGAAAACATTCATTTCGGAATCAGCTTCTATAGTTGGAACGAGGTTCATGTTAGCTTCAATAAGGTCAGCTTCTCCAGATTGTAGAGCAGCTAATCTAGTTGAACCTTCCAGGATGACTTCCATGTCTATTCCACCGATTTGAGGGATTCTGTCTTCTACGAAGCCATTGGCTTTTGTGAACCAATAGTCATCATTTCTATCAAAGGAGTATTTAAGCCCTAAGTCGTAACTCTCCAAACTGAACGGTCCTGTTCCAATTGGATTCTCTTCAAATTCAGTGAAGCAGTCCATTTCGTTCGAGCCTTTTGCTTCAGCCGCAGCAATCATAGGGCGGACATATGCAGCAGGTAAAACCATGCCTTTTTCATCCTGACCGCTTTGAGAGAAGTTGAACGGGAAGTTCAAGGCAACTCTGTTTTGTGCGTACGTGATTTGGTTGTCTCCAGGACCAAGGTCCAAAGACTTGGTGTATTTAACATAAGCAGTTTCAGTTACATTGAAACATCCAGCTTCTGCCATATCAACAGCTAATTGGCCTCGTTCTTGCTCTAAGCTGAGCATGACGTCATCTACTGTTAACGGATCTCCATTGTGCCATTTGATGCCTTTGTCGTCGCTTATATCGATAATCCATGTGGTTCCATCTGCGGAAACCTCCCATTTACTAACGATACCAGGCACGAGATCTCCACCACCCATTGTAGAGACCATGTCGTCCATAAATACTCTTAAGTATTTAACGTCCGGTCCTCCTGCTAAAGGTGGGAATACTCTTTCCTCTTCGAGGTCCGCTATCAATACGGTTATCCTCTCATCGGAATTAGTTGCTTCTGTCTTTGTAACTGCTGCGGCTGCTGGTGCTGCCGTGGGAGCAGCTGCTGCAGAACTTGACGAACTAGATGTATCAGATCCGCCGCAAGCGATTGCAAACATCGCTAGTAGCATGATTGATAAACTCATCAAAGCTAAACGCTTGATGTTAAGTGTAATCTGTTTTGCCACTGGGTTCCTCCTTACTCATGTCTATCCTATTAGGAGACACTAACTTTTTTAAACGAATACTAACCATTCTATAACGTAATACTCGTTGTAACGTTTAGATTAATGTATTGCAAAAAAAATGTCAATTAGAGTACTGAAAAATTTCATGATTATTTACTATTCGTAAGTTATAGCTAAATTAACATTGTAAATCGTAATAAATAGAGTACAGATGTTATTGCTGCTTTTTTTAGGTTATTCATTGAATCTAATTGAACCAGTTTCTAACAGAACTTGTTTAGCGGAACGCTAAGAAAAAAGAAAAACCTCCTTTCGGTTCATTGAACCGAAAGGAGGTTTTTGTACAGGATTGTCTATCTGAAATGGGTTGTGTTAAGTAAAATTCTTCGTCCACCAGGCATATTGGTGAAGTCTAGGTCTTTGTTAACTCCCCATACAGCTACGATTTCCATGACTGGTATTTGGTACAACCTGTCACTAAAGACATCGTACACTTCTTCCATGAGCTTCCTTCTCTCGTCGCCAGCAGCTGCAATTGCTGTTTGCCCAAGAGTGTGAGTGTCTGCGTCGCAGTTAGATGATCTTACTGAAGCGCAGTTCATATAGAACTTAATTTGTCGACCGAAGTCAAAGTATTCTCCGCCCGGTGCGAAGTACACTAATCCAGGTGACACTCCAGGATCTGCAGGCGGTTCACCTGCATGCACGTCTGCAACAGCTTCTTCATGAGACTTACCTGCCTCTAGTGAAGCGTTGTATATGTGCGCTGGTCCGGCTTTGTGGTATTTGTTCCAAATAGTGGATTCAACCACGTTGACTTTAATGTTAAGCCCAACTTGATCGAAATAGATAGCTAAAGATTCTGCTAATTCAACGTCTTTTGCCCATCTGCCTGATCTAGTCCAATAACTAATTTCATTTGATGCGTCATAGTCAGCTTCCACTAACAATTCTCTTGCTTTAACTGGGTCATACGTATATTTTGGCTTCCAGTTAGTGTCATTTACTCCCAGTGTTCCAGGGATGCCGTTAGGACCACTAGAGCAACGACTTTGCTCTCCGAAGAGAGCTAATGCTATTTCTTCGCAATCTATTGAGTGAGCGATAGCTTGTCTAACTTTTAACTTTTTGAGCTCTGGGTGCCAAATTGTGTCAACGTCTAATGTGTTGACTTCACCGGAAACTATTTTGACCCATGCCCCGTGATCACTATTGTCCAAGTCTTCTGCCATATCCCCGGCCATGCCCCAAGCGATATCAGCTTCTCCTGCTTGGATCATAGCGGATCTCACAGTTTCTTCTAATCTCCATACGTACTCCGCAGTATTTATGGTTCCAGCTTGGTTTAAGAAAACACTGTTGTCAGCATTGTATTTATCCCATTTGTTAATAGTGAACTTTTCTCCTCGAATCCATTCACCAAAAGTGTAGGGTCCCCAACCTATGGTATTACCAGTAGCTGCCTGGCTATCGCCGTCATGTTCAGCGTGGTCTTTAGGGGCTCTAAAAATGGTGTATTGGCTAAATCTGGGAAGTGCTGGATTTGGGTTAGTAAGAGTCCATTTAATTGTGTAATCATCAACAACTTCAGCGCTTGAAGCTCCAACTTGACCATAAGGCCCGCATTCTACGCAGCTACCTAAGTAGTCAATTGAATATTTAGCGGCTGCAGCATTCCAAGGTTCTCCATTGTGGAATTCCATTCCTTCTGTAAGGTTGAATGTCCACGAAGCGCCTCCATCATGCATTTCCCAACTTTCAAATCCTACTGTGGCGTGGTCCACGAAGTCTGGCCCTAAAAAGGATACTGGTTGGGTAATGTTATGGGTTATTTGGTTTGGATATAAAGTAGTTGATTTCCAAGTGTCTGGGTCAGACGGCTCTTGGTTAATAACCACTACTATGCTGTCTTTGGCAGGCTCTGCTTTAACAGGCGCTACAGTCGGCTTGACAGCAGGCACTGCGGTTGGAGCAGCGGATGCTGCTGGAGCTGCTTTTGCTGGAGCTGATGCTGCTGCTTTGGGAGCTGCTGCTGCAGGCGCAGAATCAGAATCATCAGAAGTTCCGCAAGCCACTACAAATGCTATTACTAGCAAGAGTGATGTCGAAATCAGAGCTAAGCGTTTGAATGAGGGTTTAATTCGTTGATTCACAGGTTGTCCTCCTTTACTTCACTGCCAGCCAATATAGGCGGCAAATTTATTTTCACAGTCACATTGAAGACGTATATATTCCTACTCCAAGTCCTATGTAGCGGTAAGCGTAAAATAATTGTTATTATTTGTCAAATTGATAATGTCGATATCGTACAAGGCAACCATAACGTCCTATCAGTCGGTATCTGTGACGAAATTCGTATTAGCGGAAAAATGTATTTGGGCAAAAGAAAAACCCTCCTCTGGCTTATTCAGCCAGAGGAGGGTTTTTGCATTAGAAAGACCTATTTAAAGTGTGCAGTGTTTACTAAGATTCTTCGTCCACCAGGTTGGTTTACGAATGCTAAATCTTTGTTAACTCCCCATACTGAAACAAGTTCCATTACTGGAATTTGATAAAGTCTGTCAGTGAACACTTCGTAGACTTCTTCCATTAATTGTCTTCTTTCGTCACCGCCAGATGCTAATGCTTTTAACCCCAAGGTGTGGCTGTCTGCATCGCAGTTGGATGATCTGACTGAAGTACAGTTCATGTAGAAGTTGATCTGTCGACCGAAGTCGAAGTACTCTCCACCGGGTGCGAATTGTACTAATCCAGGAGATGCTCCCGGATCTGCAGGTGGTTCACCTGCATGGACTGCAGCTACTGCTTCTTCGTGACTCATTCCTGTTTCTAAAGCAGCTTTGTAAGCGACTGCAGGTCCAGCTTTGTGGTATTTGTTCCATACGCTGGATTCTACTATGTTAATTTTGATGTTGATGCCAGCTTGCGCCCACATAACGCCTAATGACTCTGATAATTCAACGTCTTTAGCGTAACGTCCGGCTCTACTATAATAGTTGATTTGATTGTCGAAGTTGTAATCTGCTTCTTCGAGCAATTGTTTAGCTTTTGCTGGATCATAAGGGAATTTAGGCTTCCAGTTGGTTTCGTTTACGCCTAATGTGCCAGGTATACCGTTAGGTCCACTAGAACATCTGCTGGTTGGTCCGAAGAGAGCTAATGCTAATTCTTCGCAGTCAATAGCATGTGTTATTGCTTGTCTAACTTTGAGTTTCTTTAATTCTGGATGCCAAATGGTGTCTGCATCCAAAGTGTAGACTTCACCTGAAACGATTTTGACCCATGCGCCATGATCGCTGTCTTCCAATTCTGCAGCCATGTCGCCAGCCATACCCCAAGCAATGTCTGCCTCACCGGCTCGAATCATTGCAGCTCGGACTGTTTCTTCATTTCTGAATACGAATGTTGCTGTGTTAATTGAACCAGCTTGAGTTAAGAAGTTGCTTGAATCTGCGTTATAGCCATCAAATTTATTAATGACATATTTTTCTCCTTTGACCCATTCTCCGAATTCATAAGGTCCCCAGCCGATCGCGTGCCCTGATGCAGCTTGAGCGTCTCCCATGTTTTCAGCATGATCTATAGGTGCTCTGAACAAGCTGTATTGGGAAAATCTAGGAAGAGCTGGGTGTTTATTGTCGATAAACCATTCAACAGTATAGTCGTCAATAACTTCAGCGTGAGAGTCTCCAACTTGTCCGTAAGGTCCGCATTCTATACATTGACCTAAGAAGTCAATGGAATATTTTGCGGCTTCAGCATTCCAAGGTTCTCCATTGTGGAATTCCATACCTTCATTTAGGTTAAGAATCCAAGATGCTCCATCGTCTTTCATTTCCCATCCACTGAAACCTGCGGTTTTTGTGTCGACAAAGTCAGGTCCTAGGAATGACATGGGTTGAGCGATGTTTTGTACCAATTGGTTAGGGTACAACGTAGTAGAAAGCCACGGATCTGGTTCTGTGGGCTCTGTGTTGATAACCACTACTATGCTGTCTTTTGCCACTACCTCTGCTGCCGGTGCTACTGTAGGTTGTACTACTGGTAATGCAGTCGGTTCAGCCGATACTGGAGCAGCAGCAGCTGGTGCTGCTGGTTGTTCTGCTGGCTTTTCTGCAGGAGCAGCAGCTGGAGTTTCTCCACCACTACATGCCACAATAAAAGCAGCTGTTAGCATCGATAACATTGATACCAACGCTATTTTTTTGATGCTTGATTTTGATAATTGCTTCACAGGTTTCCTCCTCATGTTGTAAAACATTTATTTCTAGCCTAGCAATGCAGTTTGCGTCTATAGCATTGGAAGCTAGATATATAAGAAGTAAGGTTACTGGATAGAGAATAAACTTGTCAAACGAATTAAAACACTAATTTTAACGAAATTATCTTCATAAATGTTTAATCATTACGAATTGAGTAGCTTCAACAACTCAATTACGAATTAATGCATATCTTAGAATTGAATTAGTAGAGGAATCGCTTTAATATAATACTTATTGCAGATTGCCAAGTTTTGCTGATTTTATTGGATGTCGCATGTTATACTTGTACTTTATAAAATTCCCCCTCTATAAGGAATGTAACTTGGCTGAAGTCTCAGATATCAAAGAAAAAATAGATTTGGTCGAATATGTTTTGAGGCACGTGCCCCTACAAAAGTCTGGACAGAATTTTAAAGCTAATTGCCCATTTCATCAAGAGAAGACCCCTTCTTTCTATGTATTCCCAGATAAACAAACTTGGAGATGTTTTGGAGCTTGCGCTGATGGAGGCGATGTTTTTAATTTTGTTATGAAAAGCCAAAATTTAGAATTTTCTGACGCTTTAAGCCAATTGGCCGATGAAACTGGTATAATTTTGCGAGTCAGAAATGTAGAAGAAACTCAAAAAAAAGAAACCTCTAAATCTATTAACCAAGCCTCGTATGAATTCTTTTGTGAATGTCTTCAATCCTCTTCTGGGAGCAAAGCACTCGAATATCTGGCCAATCGAGACGTGGACCAGGACACTATCAATTCATTTGGCATAGGGTATAGTCTTTCAGACAATAAGTCCTTGATTCAAAAACTCAGGCAGATTGGTTATCAAGATGATGACATGATAGCAGCCGGTATTTGCAGAAGAAATGATGATGGAAGTATGTCAGAAGTCTTTAGAGGAAGACTTATGATACCGATTAGAATAAGAAATGGAGATGTTGTAGGTTTCGGAGCTAGAACGTTAGAAGACCGACAGCCCAAATACCTTAACTCTCCACAAACTGATATATTCGATAAAAGTAAAATTCTTTATGGCATAGATAAATCTTTCCAATCAATCAAAAAAGAAGGCACCATTGTGATTGTAGAAGGTTATATGGATGTTATTCGCGCCCATAAACATGGATATACAAATGTGGTGGCATCTATGGGTACGGCTTTGACTAGAAATCAAGTAGAACAAATTAAAGTTATGGCAGATAATGTCGTGATGGGATTAGATTCCGATGCAGCAGGGCAACAAGCCACTCTTAGGAACTTGGACTCTGCATGGAAAGTATTTCAGATGGACAAGTTATCTGTAAAGCGTACTACCCGAGATATTTTTAGAGCTTCAAAAAACCCAGAAATTAAAATAGCTTTGATGCCGCATGGAGAAGATCCTGACGATGTTATTAGGCGCTCAACAGCTGAATGGGATTCAATACTAGAAAATGCTAAGCCAATGTTTTTATATTTACTAGAATCTTTGGGCGAAATGTACGGGACAGAAACCCCTAACGCAAAAAACCAACTCGTTGAAGCTTTAGGCCCAATAATTTACTCTGTTTCTAATCCAATAGAACAAGATCAATACGTGGAATCTCTGAGGCAATATTTAAATATTAGAGAAGCTACTTTGTTAGCAGCCTTACGAAACATAAAACCTGCACAAAAAACGTACTCTTCGGATGTTTCGTATGATTCTAAAAACAACAATCAACAGAATGAATATGTTGTGAATGACCCGTTAGAGGCATTTTGTTTGAAAATGATATCGAGTTTGCAATTACATGAAGAAGATTACATGGCTGTTAAAGAAGAATATTTCACCACTCCTGAAAATAAAACCCTACTAAATATGGTAAAAACGGATCGAGTGAATGAATTGGAGCAATTAGACTCTTCAAATTTGACAAACGCATGGGAATACGTACAAAATCAAAAAATACCACCTATGAATCTATCGGAACAGAAAGAAGCGTTGGAGCAAGCTATTAGACGGCTAGAAGATAGGTACTTGAAAAATATAAAATCAGAAGAAGGTTTAAGGTTTGTAGATGAATCTTTTGAGGTATTATATAGTGAGTCAAATTCTATACTGACAACCAATGAACGAATTAAGTATAATCAAAGAAGTAAACTAAAAAAACAAATATAGTGAATGATAAAGGTAAAAAATTATGGTACTACGTGATCGAGATATGGAACCGGATGAATATATGGACGAAGAAGCCGGTAATGCTTCTGCAGACTTAACTGGAATCATTGATACTGCGGTCGGGCAACCCAAATCAGATTTCGAAGATGAATCTGCCGTAGAAGAAAACAATAGTTCTGTAGTATCTCAGTTCCAATGGAATGTAAATCGAGATTTAGGAGCAGATCCAACTGACAATGATTTGTCCCAGGTGGAGGATGACGAAACTGATTGGGAAGCAGACTCCGAAAATTTAGAAGTTCTAGATGATCCTGTTCGTATGTATTTAAGAGAAATCGGGCGAGTTCATTTGTTGACCTCTCAGGATGAAAAAGATTTAGCGCGCAAAATAGAAGGCCAGAAACATCTGAGAAAAACACGACTTTCATTAGGTCAGCTTACTATTGATTCAGCCGCTCCAACAGTTACAACGATAAAACCTGGAGTTATTTACGATTCAAAATTTAGTATTTCAGGCGAAGAAAGTTGGACTGTGACTAAGACTTTGTTGAATAAAATCATTATGTCTCAACCACTTATAGATGCCTTGGGTGAAGTTTTAGAAATTAAAGGTGAAGATTGGACTTTGCCTAATTTAACTTCGCATGAGGAATTTAGAAAAGCTATTGATGGCACTGTAACAGACGAATTTAAAGAATTAATGGTTGAAACTCTAGGTGTTTCTACCATTGAAGAATTGTATAGAAAGATAATTTCTGGAGAAACAGAATTAAAACCCAAAAAACCGGTGGAAGAAGACGAATCGGTCATTGACGATGCGGAAACTAAAACAGCTGTGCAAATGGTGTATGAGTTAATGGTGGATTTGTCGTTGAGCAGTTGGCTGATACCAGAATCTATTTACGATACTGGAATGCTAAAAAATTCGAACCTTAGCCAATTAGAAGCTGTCTCATATGATGGTAATGGGTTTAATTTACCCGATCTTGACCCATTGGATCAAAAACTAGCCAGTGGATATTTTAGAAAATTGAATACTACTGGTAATGCAGCACAATCTCATTTAACAGAAGCCAATTTACGATTAGTGGTCAGTGTGGCCAAAAAATATATTGGCCGAGGCATGGCTCTGTTAGACATGATACAAGAAGGTAACATTGGACTTATCCGGGCTGTGGAAAAATTTGATTATAGGAAAGGGTATAAATTCAGCACTTACGCTACATGGTGGATACGCCAGGCTATCACAAGAGCAATAGCTGACCAAGCACGTACTATAAGAATCCCAGTTCATATGGTTGAAACCATTAATAAATTAATGAGACAACATAGAAGATTGTTACAAGAATATGGCCGAGAACCAACTCCTGAAGAAATTGGTGCAGCGATGGAAATAGGCCCAGAAAAAGTCGAAGAAATATTAAAAATATCGCAAGAACCCGTTTCTTTGGAAACTCCTATAGGTGAAGAAGAAGACTCTCATTTAGGAGATTTTATAGAAGATAGAAATGCCCCCGCTCCCGCAGATGCTGCTTCCTTCCAACTGTTGAAAGAACAAGTTAGTGAAGTGTTAGACACATTGACTGAACGAGAGAGTAGAGTCCTTCAGCTGAGATTTGGGCTTGAAGATGGNNGTTTCTTTGGAAACTCCTATAGGTGAAGAAGAAGACTCTCATTTAGGAGACTTTATAGAAGATAGAAACGCTCCAGCTCCCGCAGATGCTGCCTCATTCCAACTATTGAAAGAACAAGTTAGTGAAGTGTTAGACACATTGACTGAACGAGAGAGTAGAGTCCTTCAGCTGAGATTTGGGCTTGAAGATGGGAGAGGGAGAACATTAGAGGAAGTTGGTAGAGAATTTGGAGTAACTAGAGAAAGAATTCGACAAATTGAAGCTAAAGCTTTGCGTAAACTTAGACATCCGACTAGATCTCGCAAACTAAGGGACTTCTTAGAATAAAATGAACAATCTACTGGGGCAGTAATGAATATTTATTTCCTGACCTGTACCAGTATTGATAGCTTAATCAGAGTGATATACTCTGGTTGAGCAAGGTGTGGAGGAATGTGTAGTGGATAATTCAGAAGGGGTAGCACCTCAATGCATGAAATGCCAAATAGGAGTATTAGTGCCATTGTCTGATTATGGTGGACAAGGAGCCGCAGTTCACTATAAAGCGTGGGTATGTATAAACCCAGTTTGTGGATTTAATATTAAAATACGTAATGGCGACATCTATTTGAATGAGCCTATCAATCCTGGGGATGCAGTATCTAGAAACCGGCAATAATATAAATTGTACTGTCACTCTAATAAAACTCAGGTGAGCTAGTGTTAACTGGATATGACGATCTTCTAAGAAAAAAGAAAATTGCCTCGAAACGAATGGCAGTTATTTTAATTTCGTTGGGTATATTGATTATCATAATTGCTGGAATGAGTTATGTTTATCTTACGAATATGACTCCGCCCAGTAATCCCTCAATGTTAATTGAATACAATTATTCAGAATTAGGGAAAAAGTTACTGGATCCTGTTGCTCAACCAATGATTTATGAAGATGTTGATACTGAGCTTCTAAATGTTATTGATGGAGAACTTTCAATAAATACCTCTAGCCCATTATCTTTGGTAATACCCAGTATTAATTTATCTTCAAACGTGAACCCGTTAATAGAAGAATATTCAGGAAAGGATTCAACTGCAGCAGGATTAATGACGTATGCATCGCCTGCATACGTTGTAGGACACTTACCCAAAAGTGCTAACCCAGGTGAACATGGAAGCGTATGGTTGTTTGGTCATTTAGAAAGCCCTTTTTTGAACGAAGGCTCAATTTTTTGGAACTTACCTAGTATTCAAGAAAAACTAACTCTAGGTGAAAACGTGAATGTGATTGTGAAGAGCAGTAGCCATAAGACTATATATAGGGTAAATTCAGTTGACATAATTGAAGCAGATCAATTTGAGTATGAAGATTATGGGAAAGCTACATTACATTTAGTGACTTGTTATCCTAGGTTGGAATACGACAAACGATTAGTGGTTAATGCGGAACTGGTTATAACCGAAAGAATTAATTAGTTACTTCATCATTGGATTTATTACGAATGCGGAGTCGGCGTAACCTTCTACCGAGTACTGATATTACTTGGATTGTAGAAGTGTCCGATTCTATAGTGTCTCCCAATATTGGCATCCTTCCGAGTTGTTGAAATACATAGCCTCCAATAGTATCAATGCCGAACTCATTGATGTCGATATTAATCATCTTAGAAATATCATCTACTGATGTACCGGCGCTGACTATGAACTCACCATTTTGCAGTGGGACAATTTCTGGGTTGGTGTTTTTTGTGAATTCGTCTTCAATTTCACCTACTATTTCTTCTAACAAATCCTCCATTGTTACTAAGCCCTCTGTTCCTCCAAATTCGTCAACAACTATTGCCATTTGAATTGCATTGTCTTGTAAATCTTCGAGTAAGTCATCTATTAATTTGGCTTCAGGAACAAAATGTGCCGGCCTTATGTAGTCATGTAAGTTGGTTTCAGCTTCGTTTTCATTTCGTTGCTTGATACTCAGAAGATCGTGAGAATGTATTATGCCAACGATTTGGTCTGGGGTTTCTTGGTATACAGGAATTCTGCTATGCCCACTATCTATTACACTTTGAATCATGTGATTGAGCCCGGATTTTATATCCACAGCAGTCATGTCAAGTCTCGGAACCATGATTTCTCGCACAGTTGTATCATTTAGCTGAAGAATCGATCGAATCATCTCTTTGTCGTCAGAATCTAAATTACCAAGTTCGACTTCTCTATATACTAAGTCTTCTACTTCTTCTTTAATTTCAGTAATACCATTAGTGGTTTGTGTTGTGTCTGAAGAATTTTGTGTTGATATAGAATTTAAAAGTCCTAAGATAGGTTTAGTAATTATAATTCTAAAAGGCTCTAGCTTTCTGTTAATGACTTCAACTAGAATTTCTAAACTTAAAACCAAAGCTAATAAGGCAATTAACATTTCTAATATGCCGAAAGAGTAGTTCCCTAGAAGTTGAATTATTATTATTAGCAGGAATGCTACAGACATAGCGGCAATACTGTTAAGTGAAATTTCTGCCACGGATCGTTTTCTAACAGTTCTGTTGGTTAGAACTTTTGTAGTGAGACGTACGTAACTGTACAGGAGAGTAGCTATGACTGCATAAGTCATAAAACTAATTATATATATAGTGCTTAGTGATAAATGATCAGTATCCATATCAGCGTTATTAAGAACGCCGGATTAAGTACCTCAACCTTTCCAGTCTTTGTTGGGGCTTATTTTAGCAGGAACTCCTATCGCTCGTCTACCAGATGGTACATCTTTTGTCACTACTGCCCCCGCTCCGGTTAAACAGTCGCTTCCAATAATTAATGGAGCCACTAGCATAGTATCGCATCCAATGAAAGTATTTTCTCCAATAATAGTACTATGTTTATTTACTCCATCGTAATTACAAGTAATAGTTCCTGCTCCAATGTTAGTTCCTTTTCCTATAGTAGCATCACCTAAATAACAAAAATGTCCGGCTTTAACTCCTGATTCCAACACTGTATTTTTTAACTCGACGTTATTACCAATGTGGACATTGTTTTTAATTTTAGTATTTTCTCTTAAGTGACTGTAAGGACCTACATGGCATTGAATCCCTATTGACGAGTCTTTTATAGTCGATGATTCCACTACAGAATTGTCGCCAATATTCCCATTCACGATAGTAGTGTTGGGACCTATTATGGCATTAGCTCCTATTTTAGTAGCTCCCTTAAGTATGGAATTCTGTAATATTGTTGCATCCTGTTGGATACTTACGGTCGGTTCTATGTACACATTATTAGGATTGATAATTGTCACCCCTGACAACATTAATTGTTCTACGATTTGTTTTTGCATTACCGCTGTTGCTTGAGATAATTGAAGTCGATCATTAACTCCGAGCATTTCGTCACGATGCTTGAGTTTACTAAACCCTACTTTTAATCCCTTAGAATATGCTAGTTCTACAAGACTCGTAATATATTGTTCACCATTATGATTACTGCCTAATTCAGAAGTGAACTCAGATACGTTTTGGGTATTCACGCAATAGATACCTGCGTTGACTTCTGTTTGTTGGTCTGACTGGATTGTTGATTCATTGGCCTCTTCAATTTTGGTTACTAAACCTTCTTTATTCCGAATAACTCTTCCAAAATCTCCTGCTGTACAGTCCTGTAGAGTGACTATAGTAATAAAATTATCTTCACTTGAATGTGTCTGTATAAGGTCTTTGATACTGCATTGGGAAATGAGAGGCATGTCTCCATTTTGGATGATTAAATTCTTAGGAACAGTCTCGCACTGTTGTAAATAAGATACCAACGCATCTCCGGTACCCTTTTGTTCTTTTTGCAAAGTGTATTTAATAGAATCATCTAAGGTTGTAGAGATTGGTTTTTTATTATCAGGTGACACAACTAGATTGATGTCATTTATTCCTGTTTCTCTTAGCGCAGTTATGGGGAACTGGATCAATGATTGCCCTAATATTTCATGCAATACTTTTGGAGTATTCGACTTCATACGGCTACCTTTACCGGCTGCTAATATTAGTCCTGCCCAATTGTCCATTATTGCTCCCACTTGGTCTCTGGTATTGATATAGATGATATAATTATACCAGTATATTGCCACTACAAAATTATTAGTAGTTTTAAGGATTTTGCATGAAAGAAATGTCTACAGAAGAAATAGCAATCTGCGCTAAGTTAGCTGGCATAAAAATTCCTGAAGATTTATTGATCCAAGTAGCTCATAACATTAACGGTACCTTAAAAGTATTAGATTCAGTACAAATATCGGGATTAGAATCAGTAGAGTCATTACCAATAATTATTAAACATTAATTAAGAGGGAATGAAATGGATATAACCAAAGCTTTTCAGTTACCAGTAACCGAGTTACGAGAACAGATTCTTAATAAAGCTATCTCCCCAGTGGAACTAGTTCAGTCTTATTTAGATCGCATTTCCAAATATGACGATGTTTTAAGAGGATTTATTACAGTATGTGCCGACACAGCTCTAGAAGAAGCAAAAAAAGCTGAGGCTCAATTATCTCGAGGAGGTGATTTTGGCCCATTATTTGGAATACCGTATTCCATAAAAGATCAAATTTACACCAAAGGTATTTTGACTACTAACGGATCTACTATTTATGGAGATTTTGTTCCTGAATTTAATGGAACTGTTGAACAAAAACTGAAAAATGCAGGAGGAATCCTACTTGGCAAATTAAACATGAGCGAATTTGCTAGTGGCGATGCATCTGATCACCCATATGGTATGCCCAAAAACCCATGGGATATAACAAGAAATGCAGGTACATCTAGCAGCGGATCTGGTATATCAGCATCAGCTGACTTGAGTGCCTTTGTTTTGGGAGAAGATACAGCAGGATCCATTAGAGGCCCAGCAGCGTTTTGCGGATTAAGTGGTATTAGACCTTCCTTTGGCAGAGTCTCAAGACATGGAGTATTTGGAGCTTCTTGGTCTATGGATACGGTCGGACCTTTGTCGAGATACGTTAAAGATTCGGCATTGGTTTTATCTGTGATAGCAGGGCACGATTCTAATGATCCATATTCTGCAAAAAACCCGGTTCCTGAATATGCAACTTTATTAACAGATAATATTAAGAACCTGAAAATAGGTTTGATTAAAGAACGTATGGACCCGAGCTGGGGAGAATCAGATGTTTTCGACCGTTTTAACTCTGCAGTTGAAGTTTTGAAAGGCTTAGGAGCTGATGTTACAGTGATATCGTTGCCTAATATAGATTACTCGGCAATAGCCTCTGCTACTCTAATTAACATTGACGCTGCTTATCTGAACCGTAACTTGATTGAAACTAAATTGTCAGATTTTGACTATAATAACCAGATTAGATTACTTTCCGGAGCTATATTGCCTGCGGATGCTCATAAGAAAATTAATTCTATACGCGAAGTCGTCAGAAATGAAATATTAGCTGCTTTAGAGAGTGTAGACGTTTTAATACTTCCCACTTCACCTATAGTAGCTCCTAAAATACCAAATAAAAAAGGTATGGACAGTACACAAGAAATGGTAGATAGTTTTGGTGGTCGACGCCAATTCACCTCGCCGTTTAATTTAGCGAATGTTCCTGCTATTTCGGTTTGTTGCGGGTTTAGTGATGCTGGAATGCCAGTTGGAATGCAAATTGTATCTAAGCCGTTTAATGAGCAAACTATATTTAATACAGCATATGCCTACGAATCTGCTACTGAATGGACTGAACAAAGGCCAAACTTAGATTAATGGTAAATTTAATACTGTCCTGTATGTAAATAAACATTGTTATTTATCTAGGAAATGCTTCTTTAACCCCGCTGTCTACAGGTATCATTGCTCCAGTTGTTTTGGCAGACCTGTCAGATGCCAAGAACAAAGCAGCCTCAGCGACATCTTCGGCTAACACTGGCTTCTTTAATAGGCTCCGGTTTTGATAGAATTCCTGAATGTTATCTACATCAATTCCATGAGCTGATGCTCGCGCTTGTTTAATTTTGTCTGACCACAGATTTGTACCTTGAAATACAGCATCAGGATTAATAATATTTGAGCGTATTCCGTATTCTCCGCCTTCTAACGCAATGATACGGGCTAATTGACCTTCTGCCGCTTTTGCCACACTGTATGCACCGAATTCAGCGCCAGGTGCTGGAATGTTTTTAGTACCGATGAAAATCATACTTCCGCCAGTATTTTGAGATTTCATGATTCTCATAGCTTCTGATGCGACCAAAAAGTGTCCGGTTGTGTTTATATCAATGGATTTTTGCCAATCCTCCAAGGACAGCGTGTCGATTGCTCCATCGGGAGCTATGCCTGCATTCGATACAAGGATATCTATGCCGCCGAATTGTTCAATTAACAGTTGGTATGATTTATTGATTGATTCTTGGTCAGTAACGTCCATGCTGCAACCACTGATTCGTAAAGGATCTATGGTTTGCTTTAGTTCTTCTACTACTTGATTCACTTTAACTTCATCGATGTCAGTTATGAAAACATGAGCACCTTGTGATGCAAACATAGTAGCAATTGCTTTTCCTATACCATTTGCCGCTCCGGTAATCAAAGCTATTTTGCTGGCTAGATCTTTATCTGGGGGAGCAAGTGTTAATTTGTATTGCTCTAAGGGCCAATATTCCATGTCGTAAGCATCTTGGTTGCTTAATGATACAAATGAACTTATTCCTTCAGCTTTAGTCATAACATTGATTGTGTGATGGTAGATATCACCTGCTATGGTGGATGCTTTGTAATCTTTACCAGTGGTTAGCATTCCGACTGAAGGAATTAATATTACTCTTGGGAAGGGATCTAATTTGATGTCACTTCCCGTGGTGTGAGTTTCGTACCACTCACTGTACTTTTGCGCGTAAGTTTCAAATTGTCTTTTAAGGCTTTGGTATGTAGTGGCAGAATCTGCTTGTTCATCGAGCTCTAGCCAGAGCGGTTTTTGTTTGGTGTGAATAAGATGGTCTGGAGTTGCTGGTCCAATCTGGCTTAACACTGAGCTTTCTTTGTAAGTAAGGAATTCCATTATTTCGTCTGAATCGTCGTATTTTAGTATTTTAGAAGTTTCTTTACTTATTAAACCTCTGATGACTGGTGATAAAGACCTAATCAAGCTTTTTTTGTTAGGAGAATGGGTATGGTGAGAGGTTGAAGGACTAAGATCTTTAATCTTGTGTTCTTTTAAATATTCTTCAGCTTGAGTAACTAATTCGATGTGTAAATCGTAAGCTTCTTTGGCTGTGTCTCCCCAGGTAAAAAGCCCATGTTTAGCTAATACTACTCCTTTTAGAGAGGGGTTGTTTTTGACCTCTATTCCCACAAGTTTTGATAAATGAAAGCCAGGTCTAAAGTAATCTACCAGACCTATATCTCCGTGATACACATTTTTTAATACTTCTAAATGGTCTACATTATTTGTAAGTGAGACTATAGCGTCAGCATGGGAGTGTGCAACGCATTTGAAGGGCAGAAAAGCGTGTAATAGAGTTTCTACTGAGGGTCTGGGACTCTTGGGGTCCAACATACATTTATCTAAGTAATCTACCATGTCTTCATCAGTCATAGAGTCTCTATTTATTACTGGCTCTATGTCTTTTTGCCTCAGGTGGGCGAATTGGTTATGAACTATAGTTTTTAAGTCAGATCCAGATCCTTTGATTTTAAGCACTTCAATTTCATTGCCAGCAATATCGGGCTCTGTAACTTTGATTGATGTATTACCACCACCCCAAACTACTAATTCAGTATTTGCTCCTATTAGCCGGCTCATATATACCAAGCTATCTAAATCGTTCATGCCTGATGATTCTGATTCAGACCATAAATTGTCCATAATGCCATCCTACTTGTTTTTGTGTAAAATTGGGTCCAATATTGCACAATTATCTAATTTGTAATTTATGCTACAAGATACTTGATAATAATGCTAGATGAAACAACTGTGATTGTGAGTTGTTTATTTACAATCTAATACGTAAGGAGTAGATATGGAATTATTTGAATTAACCGCTTTCGAGTTACAAGGCCTTATTAAAAATAAAAGCATCACAGCAGTTGAATTGGCTAATTCAGTGTTAAACAGATACAAGAATTTAGATGATAAATTGAAATCATGGGTGTACATGGATGAAGAATCTTTTTTAAATACGGCACAATCACTTGATTCTGATTCTGGCATTAATAAACCACTAAAAGGAATTCCTGTTGGATTGAAAGATATATATTACACCGAGTCTATTCCGACGAAAGCTGGTTCTAAAGTTTATGAAGATTTTGTACCAGAATTTGATGCCACCACAGTAACAAAACTGAAAGAATCCCAAGCAAATATTATGGGTAAAACAGTAACGACTGAATTTGCATGTTTAGACCCTTCAGAAGCTGTTAACCCATGGAATCCCGCCCATACCCCGGGGGGCTCTAGCAGTGGTTCAGCAGTTGCGGTTGCTTCAATGATGTGCCCCATTGCATTGGGTTCACAAACAGTAGGATCAGTATTGCGACCTGCAGCATATAATGGAATAGTAGGATTCAAACCTACATCAGGATTGGTTAGTCGCTTTGGAGTGGTCCCAGTTAGTTGGAATTTGGATACAATTGGTTGGTTAACACGTTCTGTCCAAGATGCAGCTTTAACTTTGGATAACTTAATAGGATATGATCCTAATGATAATATTTCACAAAAATTTCACCGTTCTGAATTTTCAAACAATCTTGTAGGAGGATCAAAAAAGAAAGTAGCATTATTGACTGGATACTTTACTAACGACATAGATCCGGAAATAAAGGCTCATGTATATGACCTTGTAAAGCAACTACTTAGCAACGGCTTTGAAGTTGAAGAAATTGCTCCGACAGTTGATTTTGGCAAAGCTTTCAAGAATCAACGTTTGGTCATGGCAGTAGAGGCTGCAGCTTTTCACAGAGAGAATTTTAAAACGAAAGCAGACTTGTATAGACCTAAATTACGGGCTATGTTAGAGCAAGGTTTGGAATATGGTGCAATACCTTATTCAGAGGCTTTGAGTGATTTAAAACAGTTTAAGTTTGACATGATTAATTTCTCTGATCAATATGATTTTCTAATTACTCCGTCAACTCCAGAATTGCCACCTGGCGACTTGAATACTACCGGGAGCCCGATGTTCCAAGGTCCATGGACTGCGATTGATTTCCCTGCAATAAGCTTGCCCATAGGTTTATCAGAAAGCGGTTTACCCATAGGTGCTCAATTGATTGCATCTCCGTTTAAAGATTTAGAGTTGCTGCAGGCCGCATATCAGATAGAAAACATTGTTGGTTTTGATGCCCGACCCGATTGTTGATTTCTGTTTTAAAAACGAATCAAGAGCCAACAGTTATTAATTGACTGTAATAAAATTGCTCTGCATAATATGGATTACATAATAATTACATTTTGAGGTTAACATGGTTGATGCAACTAGATCACGTAAATTATCCAGATCCGTATCTATAGCGGGAGTTGGAATTTGTAAATTTGGAGCTTTCCCAACTAAAACCACTAGAGATTTATTTGTCGAAGCGTTTAAAGACATGCAAGCTAATTTAGGCGATAAATTTGATGTTAACGATATTCAAACTGCATATATTGGCAACTATTCATCAGACTTGTTCGAACGACAAGGACATACTGCTCCTATAATAGCTGATTGGATAGGCATTACACCTGTTCCTGTAACTAGGATTGAGAATGCTTGCGCTAGCAGTGGGAGCGCATTCCGAGAAGGAATATTAGCGATTGCTTCGGGTCTTTATGACATTGTATTGGTAGGAGGAGTCGAAAAAATGACTGATTTACCTACCGAAGACGTTACTGATGTATTAGCAACTGCAGCTGACGGCATATATGAAATTCCTGCAGGACTTACGTTCCCTGGCATATATGGTGAATTGGCTAAAGCTCATATGGATAGATACGATACTACATCAGAACACCTAATGAAAGTTGGTATAAAAAACCATAAGAACGGTAAATTGAATCCTAATGCCCAGTTCAATGTGACAATTAACGATATGATTAAGAGCAGACAAGCGCGAGCACAAGAACGAGGACAAGAAGTACCAGAATGGAACAACGAAATAGACTTTTTAAGTGATGACAAAGTTAATCCTATGATAGCTTGGCCGTTACGGTTATTTGATTGTGCTCCTATTACTGATGGAGCAGCTTGTGTGCTGTTAGTTTCTTCAGACATAGCGCAGAACTTTACCGATTCTCCTGTAACCATTATGGGCACTGGACAAGCAACTGGTAAGGCCTTGCATGATTCAGACGAACTAACATCGTTGTCTGCAGCAAAAATTGCCGGACAAATGGCGTATGATATGGCAGATTTAACTCCTAATGAAATACAAATTGCAGAAGTTCACGATTGTTTCACTATAGCTGAAATTGTTGCTACTGAAGATCTTGGATTTTTTGCACCTGGTGAGGCTCCGCACGCTGTTGATGAAGGCCGAACATCTAGAGATGGAGATATGCCTATCAATACTTCAGGCGGTTTGAAATCTAAGGGACATCCTGTAGGCGCATCTGGTATTGGTCAAATTGTTGAAATATTCAAACAACTTCGTGGAGAAGCTGGTGAAAGACAAGTTGAGAAAGATCTTGAAATAGGATTGACTCATAACGTGGGCGGTACTGGTGGAACCTGTGTAGTTAATATATTTAAAAAAGGAATATAAATGGATTCAGCAGATTTTTTCGAAAGTTTAAAGGATAATAATTTAATTGGTGTTCAATGTGATGAATGTGGTGGATTAAGTGCAGAAATTAGATATTTCTGTTCTGTTTGCCGAAGCTCTAACTTATCACCAAAGCAATTTACTGGAAAAGGAACTTTAAGTACATTTACTTGTATATCTATTGTGCCTACCAGAATGGCTGATGAAGGATTTGGAAGAAACAATCCTTATTGCTCAGGAATAGTTACTTTAGAAGAAGGACCTAGAATAAGCGCTCGAATCCTTAATGTTGATGCATTAAA
>DPHC01000001.1:103474-119934 GCA_003523055.1 Dehalococcoidia bacterium
CCAATTCTCGCTTTTAAGTACTTAAGTTAATTAATCTATTCCTGAAGTTCCTACCCATCCGGTTTGTGATATGTCAATGATTTCACCGTTGGGTCCGGAATATTTTTTCTCTACATTTGCATGTCTATTGTCCATTCCGACTCCTAATGCTTGGTTAATACTGTCTCTAGGAGCTGAGTTGTTTTTTCTTAATTTTTCTTCCGTGTCTGCAATATCTTCTACTTGGAATCCTATATGATGAATTCCTGAGTATTCTTTTCCAAATTCTTCACCTGCCACAACGTCATTTTTGAAATTCAATATTGCCATATTTATATTCCCATCACTAAGGTAATATCCGTAGGCGTTTTTGCCATCAAGTTTCCCTACTTCTTCCATATCAAAACATTCTTTATAGAATTTTGCTGTCTCGTCAGGATTTGTGGAGGATATAGCTATATGCTTTATTTTAGGCATTAGGCACTCCTTTTCTGTTGATTTTTGAAAATTGTAAGGCTTAGGGTATAAACTTACAACTAATTATAGCTGTATAACTTCAATTGGATAAAATAATCATCAATGTTAGAATTACGGCAGATCGGTATATGGAGGAAGTATGAGTTTTGAAGGTAGAATGAAATTCGGTGTATTTATGGCACCTTTCCACAGAGTTGGAGAAAACCCCACTTTAGCATTAGAACGAGACTTGGAAATAATTCAATGGCTGGATTATTTAGGATACGATGAAGCTTATATCGGAGAGCATCACAGTGCAGGATGGGAAACAATTTCATCCCCAGAAGTTTTCATAGCTACCGCTGCAGAAAGAACTAAAAACATTCGTTTGGGTTCAGGAGTGGTCAGTTTACCGTATCATCATCCTTTTATGGTGGCTAATAGATTTACATTGTTAGACCACTTAACCAAAGGTAGAGTTATTTTAGGAGTAGGACCAGGAGCTTTAGCATCTGATGCTTACATGCTTGGAATTGACCCTACACGACAAAGACAAATGATGGATGAATCTTTGGGAATAATAAAACGTCTAATGACTGAAACTGAACCAATCACGTACAAAAGCGATTGGTTTGAATTAAATGAAGCAATACTTCAAATGAGACCTTACCAGCAGCCACATATTCCTATGGCAGTAGCCTCAGTCCAATCTCCAGCAGGTGTTACAGTAGCTGGCAAATACGGAGCATCAGTTATCTCTTTAAGCGTTCCTAGAGGAATGATTAGAGAAACTAATCTCCAAGAGTTATGGTCTATTTGTGAAGCGACTGCTGAGGAACATGGGCAGATAGTACGAAGAGAAGACTGGGCTTTATCTGTAGGTGTCCATTTGTCTGAAACCAGAGAGCAGGCAAAAGAAGACATAAGAGTTGGAGGTGCTAGAGTTACTAAAGAATATTTTGATCAAACTTTAGGCAACGCTGGCCCAGATGTTCCAGACAATCAAATAGTGGATTATATGGTAGAGAACAACCAATGGATCGTTGGCACTCCTGACGATTGTATAGAAGCAATTAACCGATTACAGGAAATAAGTGGCGGATTCGGTAAATTCATGATTAGAGTAGAGGATTGGTGTTCACGAGAAAAGAATTTACACAGTTATGAATTATTAGCTAGGTATGTAATGCCTCATTTCCAAAATACTTTGATTGGCATTGAAGCTTCTAACAAATGGGCAGCTTCAGTTAAAGATAAATTGCAAGTTAATAGAAGAGCAGGTCTTCAAACAGCTTCCGATGATCATTATCAAGGAAAAACTAATTAAAAATTTTATTTAGCATTGGCTTTGAGTGACTATGAGAAAAACAAAAATTGTTATAACCATTGGACCATCAACTGATTCTCCGGAAATGATTGATCAATTAGTTGAGCATGGTATGGACTGTGCAAGGCTAAATTTCTCTCATGGAACTTTTGACAGTCACGAAAAAATTATAAAAGCTGTAAGAGCCGCATCAGAAAAACATAACAGACCAGTGGCTATACTGCAGGATCTAGGTGGCATAAAAATGCGCCTAGGTAAAATTGACGGCCAAATCCAATTGAATCACGGAGACTTAGTATCTGTCATAGCTGCTGAGTCTTCAGACGATCCTACAATTATTCCCTTCCCTCAACCAGAGATACTAAAAAATCTTAGTGAAAATAATTTGATATATATTTCTGATGGTACGATATGTCTGGAAATATTATCTAATAGTGACGGCGTCATTTCTTGTAGAGTTAGAAATGGAGGAATGATATCTTCATTCAAAGGATTAAATTTACCAGGCGCAATGATTGATCTTCCAGTTCTTACAGAAGCAGACAAAAAAGCAATACAATTTGGTGTTGAGCAAGGTGTGGATTGGGTAGCAGTGTCTTTTGTTAGATCTTTAGCAGATGTACGTTACGCGAGAGATTATCTGAAAAAAGCCGGTAGCACAGCTCCTATGATGGCAAAATTGGAACGTGCTGAAGTTGTAGAAAACCTAGAAGAAATATTAACTGAAGTTGATGGAGTTATGGTTGCTAGAGGGGATTTAGGTGTCGAAATAGACATGGTTGAAGTTCCCATTATTCAAAAAAATATTGTGTCTAAAGCAAAACAGGCTGCGAAAGTCTCGGTAATTGCTACACAGATGTTGAGATCTATGGTAGTCTCTCCGACCCCGACCCGAGCTGAAGTGTCAGACATTTGTAACGCAGTACTTGATGGTTGTGATGCTATTTTATTGTCTGATGAAACAGCAGTTGGAGCATTTCCAATAGAAGCTTTGACAGTAGCGGCAAGAACTATAGAAAAATCTGAAGAGATTTACCCTTATTATCAAGACCTTAGTGAAAATGATAGAACTCAAGCCATTGCATCAGGAGCCGCACGGATAGTACGGAGCTTGGGGGCTAAGCCAGTTGTAGTTACTAATTCTGGAGCGTCGGCTCGGCAAATTTCAAGATTCAGACCAGATAGTGAAATTATAGTTTTAACCCATAATAAAGAAGTTTTGAATAGACTTGCTTTACTTTGGGGATGCACGGCTGTGGGAGTTGTCCCTGTAGAACGTGACTCTGATAAGTTGGTAGCAAGCATAGTTGATACTCTCCGTAGTTCAGGCAAAATAAGTGATAAAGATTTGATAACAATAGTGTATGGCTTGATGACAGGAGTTACAGGAACTACAAACGCTATGCAAGTTTTAGACATGCAAGAATATTTATCTAGTGAATAGGGTCCGAAGTGATGGATTGAATTATGACTAGAGCTTTATTATTAGGAATGTTAATCTCTATGTTTGTATTGGTAGGTTGTGACCAACAAACAAAAACAGAATTCATATCTCAATCCACTGTGATTCCAGATACTCCGGTTCCGAATACTCCTATGCCTACTAAAATAGAGGCACCGAAAATTAAGAAAAAAGAATCTCAATTACCCAAGCCGCCACAAGGAAAGAGCGATCGGATCAAGGCAGTAGCTTCTAAATATTCACTGGTTGGCATCATTCAATTTGAGCTAGATAATCCAGAAATTGTTACGATTGAACAAATGGATTCAGGGAGTATAGTTGGGCCCAGTGTAGTCCAGCTGTTAAATGGTCAATACCGTATGTACTTGCAGAGTAGACCCAAAGGCTACCCTAGATTGATAGATGGATATGAAGTAACTCATATAGTTAGCTTAATTTCAGATGACGCTCTCACTTGGGAAATAGAACCAGGCGTTCGTATTGAACATGGGGGAGTTGACGATTTAGATTATCAGGCAGGAGAACCGGAGGCATTTATTGGAAATGAAGATAAATATTATATGGCTTACACCGGTAGATATTTAGGTGTTGATGAAGGGAATGGGAAAGACCAATTGATGCATCGAATACTATTTGCGACGTCAGACGATGGATTAGAATGGACAAAAACAGGAACTCATTTTGCAGGTGAATTGAGAAACGATTTCGCTTCTAGTGCTGATGTTACTTTAATTGATGATGAATACGTAATTTATTACAGTGGCGGAAGGGTTATCGCTAGTACTACATCTGCTGATGGACTAAATTGGGAAAAAGGTTCTGTCCTTTTTGGTTTTGGCCATGATTCAACTGTAGTGGAATACGAAGACAATTATTATATGTTTGTGAAAATTCCAAAAGAATTCTATTATGAGAAAAACCCTGAGCTAGAGAACGATATATTGGGTATGGTTATGTCCGAAGATGGGATTAATTGGCCTAAAGAGTTTTATCAGGTTGTCGTGAATGACGAGTATGGCGATGAAATTCCAGTTTTTGAACTACAAGATCCGGGTTCAGTAACATTGCCGGATGGTTCTTTCAGAGTATTTCTAAATAATAATATGGGTAAGGCAATATACTCAATTAAGCTGATTGGACGGATTCCAAAACCTTAAAGGAAAATTAAGCTTTGCCTAATATAACGTTATTAATAGCTCAATCGTTAGATGGATATGTAGCAACAGAAGATGGAAGTGTTGCGTGGTTAGATGACTTCAATAATTTTGATAATGAAGATTATGGATTTAATTTATTTTATGAGTCAATTGATACGGTTATTGAAGGGAACACTACATACAAACAATTCGAAGCTAAGCATGAAGGTAAATTCCATTATGTTTTTAGTCACAAAGAATATTTTTCAGATAATTCGCTTAAGTATGTTGCAGGTAACGTTAAAACTTTTATTGATGGTTTAGATCAGCAGCATCAGAATATTTTTCTTATTGGTGGTCCCAATCTTATGAGTCAATTTTTATTGGAGAACTTAATTGATTCAATGATAATCTGCACAATGCCTGTTCTATTGGGTGCAGGAATATCTCTATTTACGGCAGACGAATTTACTGAAATTGAGTTGAAAATTAAACTAACTCAAAGCTATGCAAACGGTGTAGTAAAAATAGAATATCAACTCTGATAATATCTATTAAGTTTTAGATTGTATTCGAGGATTTAATTAATAGAAAGGCAGTAATTTTAGTTTCTGCACAATTTGGTAACTTGAATGAACTTTATAATAGGACCGAGGTAAGATATGACAACAAAAGTTATAATATATGGCGTGGGTCAAATGAATATGTTGGCTACGAGATTATTAAAAGACAGAGGCATTGAAATTGCAGGAGCAATTAATAGACCTGGCCCTAAAATCGGCAAAGATTTGGGATTGTTAGCAGGTATTGGTTATTTAAACGTCCCCATATCTGATGATCCAGAAAAAGTGCTATCAAAGACAGCAGATATAGTTATTGTTGCAGTGGCAAGTGAATTGCCCACAATGTTTCCAATCTACAAACAATGCTTGGAAGCAAAAAAAAATGTAGCTACTATAGGAGAAAGCTCTTCATTCTCTTGGAGATTATACCCCGAACTAACCATCGAATTAGATAATATAGCAAAAAAAAATGGCGTTACAATAACTGGAACTGGTGCACAAGATTTTGGCATCGTGCATCTAGGAATATTGATGTCAGGAGCTTGTCATACAATAGATAAAATTATCTATCGTTGTTATTTTGACCCAACTAACTTTGGAGAAGAAACACGTGCCACATTATCAAAAAGCCCAAGCATGTATACAACGTTTTGGGATAATGTAGCTTCAGCTTTGGATCTCACCATTATTGATGTTAAAGAAAATATAGATGGTAGTGGAACACAATTAAATATCACAACTGAAGAGGGCATAAAAATGATTGGAGAATATAAATTTACAACTGAAAAAGAATTCAAAGAGTGGGAGATCCAAGGCGAACCCAATCTCAAAGTAAAAGTAAATGGGTTAGGTTCGCCAGTGGTAACATCAGTTCAAACTGTAAATAGAATCCCTCATATTTTACAAGCGCCGCCTGGTTATGTAACTATTGAGAAATTGCCAATTCTAAAGTATCAAAGTTTTTGGGGTAAACAGCCTACTGAATGACTGGTAACGTTTTAGGAAGGTTAGTGGCTCCAGAAAGATGTGCATCTATGCACCGTGCTACTTCTCGTCCTTCTGAGATAGCCCATACTACTAATGATTGTCCTCTAACCATGTCACCGCCAGCAAACACATTAGATACGCTGGTCATCTTGTTAGAATCTACTTTAACGTTGCCCCGATCATCTAGTTCGACTCCCAATTGATCTAAGAGTCCATTATGTTCTGGGTGAATGAATCCCATAGCCAGAAGTACTAATTCGGCATCCGTATCAAACGTACTGTCGGGTACTTCTGCCATATTGTATCTTCCATTTTCGTCAGGTGACCACTCTACTCTAACGGCTTGTAGTTTCTCCAATTTCTCGTTGCCTACAAATTGTTTGGTTAAAATGTTGTAATCGCGTATGCCACCCTCATCATGAGCAGGAGATGATCTAAGTATCCTTGGCCATTCTGGCCAAGGATTTCCTTCTTCTCGTTCTTCTGGTGGTTCAGGAAGTAGTTCGAATTGATGTATTACTTCTGCTCCTTGGCGGATGGCAGTACCTAGACAGTCAGCCCCGGTGTCTCCGCCACCTAATATGATGACTCTTTTGCCTTCAGCATTGATTAGTTCATCATCAGGTATAGACTGACCAGAAAGAATTCTGTTTTGTTGTGTAAGGTATTCCATTGCGAAATGGACCCCACTTAAATTTCTACCTTCTACTGGGAGATCTCGTGCTTGGGTAGACCCTCCGGTTAAACATATAGCATCAAAGTCATTTATTACGTTTTTAACATCGTAATCAACTCCTACATTCGTGTTGGTTACGAAATTTATGCCTTCTTTTTTCATGAGGTCAACTTTTCTGTCTACGATATGTTTTTCCAATTTAAAATCGGGGATACCTAGCATTAGTAGGCCGCCGATTTTTTCTGATCGCTCGTATACAGTTACATAATGCCCTGCTCTATTAAGCTGTTGAGCTGCAGCAAGGCCTGACGGTCCAGAACCTATAACTGCTACTTTTTTACCTGTCCGTACTTTTGGTGGTTCTGGTTTAATCCAACCATTAGCGTATCCACGTTCTGAGATTTCTTTTTCAATATATTCAATAGTCACAGGATCGTTGTTAATACTTAATACGCAAGATGATTCGCAAGGTGCTGGGCAAATGCGTCCAGTGAATTCAGGGAAGTTGTTTGTACTCAACAATACTTCCACTGCTTTTTCCCAATTCCCTAGATATACCTGGTGATTGAACTCAGGTATTACATTCCCTAGAGGGCATCCTGTGTGGCAAAACGGTACTGCGCAATCCATGCAGCGCCCTGATTGCTCCTGGATAGCTTTCCCGTCCCAAGTTTCGTAAAATTCTGCATAATCTCGAATCCTAGTATGTGGATCCCGTTTCTCAGGTGGTTCTCTATTAAATTCTATAAATCCTGTAGGTTTTCCCATATTTATCCCTTACTCGATACTTGATTGGCCCGTTGTTCAAGAACTCTTTTATAGTCTCGGGGCATAATTTTCTTGAAATTTATGAATTCATTCTCCCAGTTGTTTAGAATATTTTTAGCTTTTATGCTGCCTGTTTCATGATGGTGATTATTAATCAATTCTTTCAAACTTTGAATATCCTCAGTTTCACTGAGTTTCTCTAAGTCTGCTAAACCATCATTGAATCTATCACAGAATGTATTATCTTTATCGTATACATAAGCTATTCCTCCGCTCATACCAGCTGCGAAGTTTCTCCCGGTTTCCCCTAAAACGACTACAGTACCACCTGTCATGTATTCGCAACAGTGGTCTCCTACGCCTTCTATGACGGTCTTACATCCGCTATTTCGTACTGCGAATCTTTCACCACCTTTTCCGTAAATGTAAGCTTCTCCACCTGTCGCGCCATATAGGGCTACGTTTCCGATAATAATATTATCTTCTGGAGTGAATGTGGATTTTGGAGGTGGTACTATTGTTATTTTACCTCCACCCATACCTTTTGCGAGATAATCATTAGTATCACCATGTAATGCTATAGAAATACCTTTAGACAAAAATGCACCAAAGCTTTGCCCTGCCGACCCATTTAATTTTATGTTAATGGTATTGTCAGGGAGTCCGGTCTCACCGTACTTTTTCGCTACTGTTCCACTTAACATTGCACCGAAGCTGCGATTGTAGTTAAAGATGTCTAATTCTATTGTTTTATTTGATAGATTTTGAATACTGTCATCAAATACTTCTATTAATTGTTTATCTAGGGCTTTATCTAGTCCATGATCTTGGCTTTCTGTACAGTGAATGCTTACATTTTTACCAGCTTTTGGCATGTACAATAATCTGGATAAGTCGATTCCTTGAAGTTTGGGATGGTCTGTTGCGATACTATCTTTTTGTTTTAGGTTATCCATACGTCCTACCATGTCTGCGACTGTAGAGAATCCTAATTCTGCCATAATTTCGCGTAGTTCTTCTGCAACGAAGTAGAAATAATTAATGAGATATTCTGGCTTTCCAGCGAATTGTTTCCTGAGTTCAGGGTCTTGCGTGGCAATACCAACAGAACAAGTATTCAAGTGGCATTTTTTAAGCATAATACATCCATTTACAATCAAGGCTGCGGTTGCGATACCAAATTCTTCAGCCCCTAGTAAAGCAGCTATAGCTACGTCTCTGCCAGTTTTTAGTTGTCCGTCTGTCTGCACTACAATGCGACTTCGTAAGTTATTGGCGACTAGGACTTGTTGAGTTTCAGCTAGGCCGATTTCCCAAGGAGTACCGGCGTGTTTTATAGATGATTCTGCTGACGCTCCAGTGCCGCCATCGTGTCCGCTAATTAGTACTACATCACCGTGCCCTTTTGAGACTCCAGCTGCAATGGTACCTACTCCAACTTCTGACACTAATTTGACTTGGATTCTTGCACTTGGGTTTGCGTTCTTAAGGTCATGAATTAATTGAGCGAGGTCTTCGATAGAATATATATCATGGTGAGGGGGAGGCGAAATGAGTTCTACTCCAGGAGTTGTGTTACGAATCCATCCTATATAGTCATCAACTTTGTGCCCTGGCAATTGCCCGCCCTCTCCAGGTTTGGCTCCTTGAGCCATTTTGATTTGTAAATCAGTAGCATTTATTAGATATGTCGGAGTGACTCCGAATCTTCCAGAAGCGACTTGCTTGATTGCGCTATTTCTAGAGTCTCCGTTTTCATCAAGGTTATATCTACTAGGATCTTCACCACCTTCTCCAGTGTTGCTTCTACCACCTATTCGGTTCATAGCAATTGCTAGAGTTTCATGAGCTTCTTTGCTTATGGATCCTAGTGATATGGCACCAGTGGCAAACCTTTTCACTATATCTGAGGCAGGCTCAACGGATTCTAAAGGGATAGCAGTTTCTGTTTGTTGAAAATCTAGTAATCCTCGTATTGTGGCTGCGTAATATGTTTGATCGTCAGATATCTTGGCAAATTCTTTATAAATTTTAGAGCTATTGGTTTTAGCTGCAAATTGAAGTTTTGAAATGCTTTCGGGATTCCATTGATGGAATTCCCCATGTCTTCTCCATTGATATGCCCCACCCATTGCAAGGTCTGGGTTTGCAGATACTTCGGTTTGATTAAAGGTACTGTGATGACGTTCTAAGCTTTCTGTTTCTATAACTTCTAAGCCTATGCCGCCTATTCTAGAAGATGTGCCAGTGAAGTATTCTCCTATGAATTTATCATCCAGTCCTATAGCTTCAAAAATTTGGGCTCCTCTGTAGCTTTGGACAGTCGAAATTCCCATTTTAGACATAACTTTCAGCACGCCTTTTTCAACGGCCTTGATATAATTATGTTCTACTGAGTCTGGGTCAGTACTGAGGATTCCTTTATGAGATAGTTCTCGTACTGTAGCGATTGCACCGTAAGGGTTTATAGCGCCTGCTCCATATCCAATTAGAAGGCATATATGCTGTATTTCTCGAGGATCAGCTGATTCAACTACTAACCCCACTTGAGTTCTCAGTCCGGCTTTTATTAGGCCATGGTGAGTAGCAGATGTAGCTAATAATGCCGGTATGGGTATAGCATCACTATTTATACCACGATCGCTTAAAATTACTATAGAAGCGCCTGCATTGACTGCCTCAATAACAGATTCCTTAAGATGCTCAATAGCGTCTTTAAGATTTATTTTTTTCGGATTGTAAAGGATGCTGACGGTAGTGGAGTTTATTCCTAGTTTATTGAGTACTTTTACTTCTTCTATCTGGTTATTGTCTAATATTGGAGACTCCAACCATAGTTGATTGCAATGTTCTGGGGTTTCAGCAAACAGGTTTTTCTGAGACCCAATAAATCCTGATATAGATGTCACTAATTCTTCACGGATGGCGTCTAATGGCGGATTGGTAACTTGTGCAAATAGTTGTTTGAAGTAATTAGATAAAATTTGATGCTCTCTAGATAACACGGCCAATGGAGCGTCATTTCCCATAGACCCAGTTGGCTCATAGGCCGTGTTGGCCATAGGAGTGAGGAGAATTCTTATTTCTTCTTCGGTATATCCGTAGACTTTTTGGGTATTTAAAAGGCTATCACCAGTTAATTCATCTTCAGTAGTTTGGACATTGCCTTCCAATTCTACGGAATTTTCAGTTATCCATTCACCATAAGGATTCTTCTTAGATAAGTTTTCCTTTACCTCTTGATCACCAATGATTCTACCTTCTTCTAGGTCTACTAAGAACATTCTCCCAGGTTGCAACCGGCCTTTAAGCTCTATTTCGCTAGGATCCATTGGTAGGACTCCTGTTTCAGATGACATTACGAGTTTACCTGTTTTAGTAACAGTGTACCTAAACGGACGGAGTCCATTTCTGTCCAGTACTGCACAGATTTTTTTGCCATCAGCAGCTACAATCATGGCGGGTCCGTCCCAGGGCTCCATCATTGATGAATGGTATTTATAAAAGTCTTTTTTGTATTCTGGAATGTCTTGGTTTTGCTCCCATGCTTCAGGTATCATCATCATCAAAGAATGGTCTAGGCTTCTACCAGTCATTAATAGTAATTCTAATCCGTTATCAAATGAGGCTGTATCGCTAGCTCCTTCGGTGGTAACCGGTAAGATCTTCGATATGTCGTCGCCAAGTATGTTTGATTCGAACTGAGGCTCTCTGGATTTCATCCAATTGATATTGCCTCTTACTGTGTTTATTTCACCGTTATGTGCCAAATACCTATAT
The DNA here is from genome assembly GCA_003523055.1 of Dehalococcoidia bacterium. GTDB lineage: Bacteria > Chloroflexota > Dehalococcoidia > Lucifugimonadales > UBA3495 > UBA2588. The sequence goes on from DPHC01000001.1 coordinate 114,609, forward strand.
GGATGAGCTAATTTCCAGTGTCCCAATGTGTTAGTACTGAATCTAGAGTGAACTAATGCTACTGCGCTTGTACAGGCTTCATTTTGAAGGTCTGTGTAGAATTGATCAACTTGTTCGGATAGTAGCAGTCCTTTATAAACTAAAGTCATACTAGATAAACTGGAGATGTAAAAATAGTCTAATTGATCTTCTGAGATTCCTATTTCATTAACTTTAGATTCTATGTCTTTTCGTAAAACGTATAGTTTTTGTTCTAACGTATCAGGTTCTATTTGCTGTTTATCTACAATAAATTGCCATATAGACGGTGCCACTTTTCGAGCATCGCTTCCAATGGTTTTTGAATTAACAGGAACTTTCCTCCACACAACCAATGACATCCCAGCTTGCTCTATAGATTCGTTTATGACTGTTTTTATGTTTTCAGCTAAGTCTCTTTTCGGTGGTAAGAATGTCATTCCTACTCCGTAATCACCTGCAGCTGGAAGTATATACCCTTCTGATTCAGATTCTTGTTCGTATAAAGCATGCGGAATTTGAATTAGAATTCCTGCTCCGTCGCCAGTCTCGGGATCACTTCCTGCAGCCCCTCTGTGGTGTAAGTTACATAATACTTTTAGGCCGTCTTCAATGATTTGGTGAGATTTAGCACCATTAATATCAGCTACTAACCCGACACCACAGGCATCGTGTTCAGTTGATGGTTCATATAAACCATTTATAGCGATATCTTTTAGATGATTCATTTAGTTTATTCCCAGTATCTATTTACAATTAAGTTGACATAATTTTGTACTGTTAGATTTCTCATTTACTGTGCCAAAATTATGTGTCTATAACAATCACTCGCAAGGTACAGATTATACACTCAGATTGCCCTCTTGAGTAGTCCCTAAATATAAAATTACGATATATACTAGGTGGTATAATAAATAAAAAAGAGGTCACATTCTGGAGCCAATAGATTTATCCCAAGAAGTAGTAGAAATAGTATCCGATAGACTTGCAGAGAACATCGTTCTTTTAGATGTTACAAAACAAGCCATTTTTACTGATTATTTTGTTTTAATGACTTGTAACTCAGCTCGTCATATCGAAGCATTATCTTATGATATCGAAATGTTATTACACCAAAAAGGTTGCATGATGCTTCGTAAAGAAGGTATACCAACTTCTGGGTGGCTCATTTTAGATTACAGCGGGGTCGTAATACATTTATTTGAAGAAGAAAAACGAGACTACTATAACTTGGAAGATGTTTGGTCTTCCGCTTCTGAAATTGTTAGGATTCTCTAACCCAACTATCTACTGTTTTAGTGTAATCAATCAATTCTTCAGGCTTAAAAAATATATTTAATTCTTTAGCAGCATTTTCAGGACTGTCTGATCCATGCACTACGTTTCTTCCTATATCTACTGCAAAGTCACCTCTGATTGTTCCAGGAGCGGCGCCTACTGGATTGGTAGCACCCATAGTTCCTCGGCATATTTCAATACAATTATTGCCTTCAAAGGCCATAGCTACCAAAGGTCCAGATGTTATAAAAGATACTAATCCATCAAAGAAAGGTTTGCCCTTATGTTCTCCGTAATGCTCTTCAGCAACTTCAGTTTTTAATTGATGTAATTTTAATCCTATTAATTTTAATCCACGGTTTTCAAATCTTGAAATTATTTCTCCGACAATAGATCTCTGAACTCCGTCAGGTTTTACTAAAATTAGCGTTCGTTCCATTATTTTTCTCTACTATTTTTTTTTCTTAGATGGTTGGCCTATGCTAGGAGGCCTAGCATAGATCGCTTCTATCTCGTTTAGTGAATTGTGCGCACCTGCGTTTTCTCTGGTTTCTGTCGTTATTCCTAGTGACCACATTCTGGTTAATTGTGATGACCAACGTATAAAATGTCTATTGTTAATTGTTAAATCTTGTTGGTAAGCATTAACTGCCTCACCACAGATAATGGTTTCTACTGGTATTTGGCTGATAACTTCATCAATGGGTCCAACTTTGTCCTCGTTGATTTTATCTCCTTTTGTATCATATTCCGCATAGGACACCATACCTTTTCCAGCTTCAATTATAGAACAAGCTTTCATCCCTGAAGTTTGCATTGGGAAACATTCTAAGTCCAGTGTGTTAACTCCATAAATTGGTATTTTATTGGCAAATGCTATAGTTTTGGCCACACTTATACCAGATCTTACTGAGCTATACCCACCTGGTCCTAAAGCTATTCCTACTCCACTTATATTTGAAAAATTGTCTGGTTCTGAACCAAACATCTCCTCTAACGCTATAAAAAGTTGCTGGGAGTGATTGTACTGTGAAAACCAAGTTTTAGTTTGAACAAATTGTCCTTGCTCGAAAGTTGCTACCCCTGCATTTTTGGTAGAAGTGTCTATTAGTAATAACATGTAATGATTAATCAGCTCGTTTATTTAATTTGTGCCAAGGCATCCCATAATTCTATATGCCTAAAGTTAGAACTGTCTAGTTCAAATTCGAATGTGCGTTTTTCAGAATCTTCACCATGATCCATTAAAACTTTAATTGAATCTTCAGGGAATAATGCATCTCCTCGCTCTGCCCATTCTATGACACATACCGTTTCATCATTAAATTGATCTTGAATGCCTAAGTCCCAGACTTCTTCTATTTTGTTTAGTCTGTAAAGATCCCAATGTGTTAGGGTGATGTCACCATCGTAGGAAGACATTAAAGTAAAACTAGGGCTCCGTATTGGATCTGTAATATTTAGTGATGCAGCTATCCCTTGTGTTAAAACTGTCTTACCTGCTCCGAAAGGGCCATATAGTAAAACTACATCCCCTCCAGTTACCCATTTCCCAATGGTATTTCCGATTGATATCGTATGTTCTTGGCTTGTACTTGTGATTTTGTATTTATTCACTGAAATGGTCCCATCCTTGGAATTTGCTTTTATCTAATTCTACCCCAGAATCAGTAAGAATTTTAATGTCTGGACCAGACGTTATTTCACCTATCACGAAACACTTTTCGGTTTGAGTTTGTAATTTCTGTAGATCGGTGGGTCTGATAGTTGCTAGTAAGACGTAATCTTCTCCGCCTGCCAGCGCTATATTAATATATTGATCAGGGAAACAATCAATCAGTTCTTGGTCTACTGGAACTTTGCTTGCGTTTATAATTGCTCCGCAGTTACTCTTTTTACATAATTTCTCTAAATCACTAACCAACCCATCACTTAGATCCATTGAACTTGTAGCAGGTAAATTGGAAAGAAGAATGCTTTCTGGGATGCTTGGTACTGGTTTTCTATGCTTGGACAGCAGTAATGTTTGGGTTTCAGATTCTGTAACACTTTCATTGCTTAGTAATAACAATCCTCCTCTAGAAGACCCCACAGTATCAGTTAATATTACTAAATCGCCCGAAGTGGCTCCACTTCTAGTTATTGGTTCGTTGTCAGTGACGCCGATTAAAGAAACTGATATGAACATTGTCTCTGATTTAACCAAGTCTCCGCCAACTATTATCATGTCATATTGTTCGCTAATATTTGCGAAACCTTGGTATAACGACTTTAAATCTTCAATTTTAGTTGTGGCTGGAGCGCCTATTGTTACAAGGCCATATGCAGGAATTCCTCCCATCGCTAGTATGTCGCTTATATTGGATGCTAATGCTTTCCATCCGATATCGTGCCAAGAACTAAACTTGGTATTGAAATGTACATTTTCTACGCAGGTATCCATGGTAAACAACTCAGTTTTACCATTAGTAATCCATGCTGCCGCATCATCTCCGTTTGGAACTTTAAGAGAAGAAATATTAAATTCAGCGCTTTCTGGATGTGCTGAGGTTAATATATTGGACAACACCTCTATTAATTCGAATTCTCCGATATCGTTAATTAACATATCTTATTTACTTTTAGTTTAGAATATGGTCATACCAAATTATATATACCTAGGAAGGAATGTAAATGTTTTTAGACCATATTTTGATAGCTACTAATGACTTAGATCAATCATCAGAAATTATGACAAAGATTGGATTTGAGCTTACGGACAAAGGAATTCATCGTGAACGGGGTACGGGTAATAGGTTAATTTTGTTTGATGGAGCATATCTTGAATTGATCGGAGTTAACGACTTAGAAACTGTTAAGTCAAACCGGGCAGATTTTCTGCAATTTCTTGACCGCAAACAGGGATTGTATATGTTTGCGTTAGGGGATGATGATTTGAATAGTCAGACAGACAGATTAGCCCAGAATGGGATAATCACTTCAGATGTAAAAGATAGTAGAAGATTTAATACTGATGGCTCCGTAGCGTACGAGTGGGAGTATCTAAGTATTGATCCCTTAGACTCTCCAGGAAGTGAGACCTTTTTTATTGATCACAAGTCTTCTTTTACTGACCGATATGGAGCAGATTTAGAACGTAAACATTCGAACGGGATAGATCATATTAGTGCTATTACTCTTTTTGTTAATAACGTGAATCAATCTTGTGACCAGTGGTCCAAGATCTTGGGCAAGCAATATTCTCAAACCATATATTCTGCAGATCTAGAGGCTCAATTATATGTTTACAAAACCGATAATTTCCAATTAGAAATAGCTACGGCCGTTGAGTCAGGAGTGGTTAGTAAGCATCTTGAAAAATACGGAGACTCTATCGGCATGTTAACCCTACATTCAAACAATATAGATCACACTACCGAAGTTTTATCCGAGTACAAATCTATAGGTCAACAAGATCTTATGTTCGAAGTTTATGACGGTTTGATTATTAAGCTTGATTCATCAGAAATGCGCATTTGTGATATGTATCCAATAATTTAAAAGAGATCGGATGAAGGCACTGCTGCAATCATTTTGACATTATTAAAACTTATCAATAGCGACATACTTAGATAAATAGTTGTCTCAGAATAATAATTTAGAAGTAATCAAATAGTGGAGAGTGTCTAAGGAGATGCAAAGACACTCTAACAATTGAGTTAGTGGAAGAAAGAATTTTTCATTTACGGTTTAACCTTGGTTTGGTGTTACGTTGACTTTTTACGGCTTGTCTGCCGAATTTTTATGGCTTGTTTGCCAGATTTTTAAAATGGCTTAACTGCCATTGGTTCCGGTTGGGGTTTGTTGCCCTACTTACCTCTACCAGGGGAGCAAAGCTCAACCATCTGATAGATCTCTTTAGAGCGCCCTGCCGTCCGACCTAGGGTTTGTGAATTTCTGAATTAACAGTATTTCAATCAATTGTCCCTTGAAAGGAGGTGATCCAGCCGCACCTTCCGGTACAGCTACCTTGTTACGACTTCGTCCCAGT
>DPHC01000015.1:0-123 GCA_003523055.1 Dehalococcoidia bacterium
CACCTATATGGACACCTAATTCTTGCACTCAGGTGGAGCCCTTAAATTATTCCAATTCTGAAAATCAATCCTCCAAATAAAAACCACATCTCTCTTTTAAAATACTCCTCAACACTTCTTCCA
>DPHC01000015.1:358-2698 GCA_003523055.1 Dehalococcoidia bacterium
AATCGACAATCTCTTGTGCAAATTCAGTAACTCTGGATTCTCTACTCAGAGTCTCTGATTTCATAATATGAATATATGACTTTTCAAACTTATTTTCTCTCATTACTGGTGAGGGAAAAAGATGAATAAAATTATACATATAATTCTTATATCACTTTTTAGTCTCACCATCATCTCCTGCAACAAAGATGACCCATTCTATAGTGTCCCCTCTACTGATACAACAGCACCAGTTATTGCAGAAGTTTATCCAGTAACAACTCCGACTTCTGACCCCTCACCTAATTATACTTTTTCATCAACAAAGGCAGGAACTATAACCTATGGAGGTTCATGTTCATCAGGGACAACCTCTGCGACTAGTGGTAACAACACAATCACCTTTCTTACCTTGAGTGCTGGAACTTATTCTGACTGTACAATAATAGTCACAGACTCAGACGGAAATGCCAGCAACTCACTGGCAGTTACTACTTTCGTTGTGGACACAACCACTAATACTGATAAAACAGCACCGACAGTAACCTCAGTTTCTACAACAGCAGACAATCAGAGTTCGGTATCAATTACTGATAACATCACAGTTACATTCTCTGAGGCAATGGACAGCACTTATGTCACAACTAACACATCCGACACATACTGTTCAGGAACTTTAAGGGTGTCTTCTGATAACTTCAGTACTTGTGTTAAGATGTCATCATCTCCAGCAAGTTCTAATTCGGACAAGACATTTACAGTTGATCCATCTGACAACCTCTCATATTCCACTACTTACAAAATTAGAGTAACAACTGGAGTCAAAGATAGTGCAGGGAACACTTTGGGTAGTCAGTACGAAACATCAAGTGGCTTTACGACCTTTTCAGATAATACAGCGCCCACAATTTCTTCAATTTCTCCAACTGATAATTCTTACGATGTTTCCTTCTCAACTGCTATTGCGGTGACATTCAGTGAAACAATGTCAACAGGCACAATTACGACAAACACAGATAACACAACCTGCTCAGGAAGCTTTCAGCTCTCCTCTAATAATTTTGCAACTTGTATCCGAATGTCAGCAGCCCCAACTGCTTCTAATTCTGACAAGACTTTCTCCTCCACTCCTGCAGAAAATCTTAGTCGAGGAACAAACTACAAGCTTCAAATTACCACCTCTGCTAAAGACACTTCCAGCAACTCACTTGCAGACAATTACACAACAACCAATGGTTTCACCACATATGGAACAGGAACGATTAAAGGCACCGTCAGATATGACAATTATACCACTGCAGACAATGTAAGCGTGAGTTTTGCTAAATCTGGAACAATTGTGAATAACATTACTAATGAAGACAACGGAACTTATACACAGGATAACCTTAGCTTGGGCTCATACACTATTTCCTTTACAAAGAGCGGCTTCAATGATGCAAGCATGTTGGCCACTCTTGCAACAGATAACCAAACAGTTAATGCTAATGTGACTCTTCTTGCCAACACCTGTTCGGCAGGCACCGTTTCTGGAAAAATAACTGATGCGGTCACCAGTGCAAATGTTAACAATGCTTCTATTAACGTAAGAAGTGGTTTGAACGTGACTAGTGGAAGTACAACAGGTACTACTACTACAGCAACTAATGGCACGTATACTTTAAGCAGCATGAGCGCTGGCGGGTACACTGTTGAGGTAAATAAATCTGGATACATAACGACATACTTTAACGTCAATGTATGTGGTAAATCGTCTAATAGCTTCAATATGAGTAATCAAAATGCATCGGTATCCGAAAATTTGAGCAGCGGAAGCATGCGTATTGTACTGACATGGCCTACAGGCAGTACAGCAAGAGATTTAGACACACATTTACAGATTCCTGACAATGCCAGTGGTCAGTATCATATATATTACAGCAAGAAAGTGTTTTACTATGCTACAAACAGCTCCACCAGCAGTGGCAGTGATAAAGTAACACTTGACAGGGATACCACAACTGCCCCTGGCACTGAAACTATAACCATTACAAAAGTTCGCAGCGGAACCTATAGTTTCAGCGTTCATGATTACACAAACAAAAGTACTTCCAGCAGTACAAAGTTAGCTAAATCAGGAGCATCTGTAAAAGTATACTATAATAATACGACTACTACGTTCAATGTGCTAAACAGTCCTGGAACACTCTGGAGAGTCTTTACTTTCACTAACAGCGCAGGCTTGAGAGCGACAAATACCATAACTCACCAATCAACCCCAGGCAACGTTTACTAATCTTCTATTCAGCATGACCTCTATGAAGTAATAATACTTGTATAATAACAGTGCTTTATGCGAGAATCAATTGTTATTCAGTTATA
>DPHC01000015.1:2992-5192 GCA_003523055.1 Dehalococcoidia bacterium
ACTGAATACATCAAATTATTCCTCTACTGTAATTGCTCCCTCAGGGCAGGCCTGAACACAATCAAGACATGCAGTACAGGCTGATTCATTTCTGACAACTGCCTGGTATCCTTTAGATTCTATCATCAGTTTGACTTTAGTCAGAAAAGTCACACCACTCGCTTTTTCCCAGGTGAAAACTTTAACTTTGCATGCCCGAAAACAATCTTTTTTACCTGTACATAGTTCTTTATCAATTGAAACTTTAGCCATAAATAGTATTTATTACTGAATTATTTCAACCATAGAAGTATCTTTAATTTTTATTACATCCAGCATTTCATCCCTTCCTATAATTTTTACTGAGTCTTCCTCTAGAGGATTAAATTGATAATCAGAAAGTTCATAGGTATTTTTTGAAATAATCAACTGACATTTGAATTCTTTGGTTAAAGATTCAAGCCTTGAAGCAGTATTCACGGCATCACCCACTGCAGTCAGATTCTTGGCATGTTTATATCCCATTTTACCGAAGATAACATTTCCAGAATGAATTCCAATTCCCATTTTCAATGGAAATGGAAGGTCATGGATTAACCTTTCATTTAGTTTTTTCAATTCATCATTCATTTGACGTGCTGCCAGTATTGCATTCCGACTACCCTCCTTAGGCCCTTCTTCAATACCAAAAAGTGCCATGGTTCCATCTCCAATGAACTTATCCAGATAGCCACCATGATTTTCAATGACTTCTCCCATTAATTTAAAATACTGATTCAGAATAAAAACCACATCATAAGGCAGTTTTTTTTCTGACATTTTTGTGAAGGCTCTTAAATCCGTAAACATAATACATAATTCTCTGTCACTTCCGTGAATGTATTTCTTCTCAGAAGTGGCTTCCAAAAAATTTGCATCGTGAGCGAGTAGAGGAGAAACATTTAAATCGATTTTAGGAAAAGCCTGGCAAGCCAAACGGATATTTTCAGGAGCACCTATTCCCCTTAAAACTCTTCTCTCATTTTGTCTTGCAGGCTCCAACTGATCCAATCCCTGATCAACTCTTATTCTGCAAGTGGAACATCTGCCCCGCCCACCACATACATGGGCATGGGGGATCCCTGCATCTAGGCTTGCTTCAAGAATGCTCATCCCTGGAAAAATCTTTGATACTGCTCCTTCAGGATAGCTGATTTGAATTGAGTTGTTACGGCGTTTAATTTTGAAGTAAATGAAACGGCCTGTAAAAAGAAGTAGGATCAACAAAAGGTAGGGAATTACAAAGTACATAATTGTATTCTCTGTAACCTTATCCAGGTCTACATTTTCAGGATTTGAGGAACTAAATACTTTTTCTTTGTATCTTGGATCTATTAATTGATTTAAATTTGATTCTCTAAAAATACTTATCAATCCCACCAAAGCTAGTATTGGAAGAATAAAAAAGAACATTTCTATTTTATTTAAATATCTCTGGTATGTAGAATTTACTTTCATCCAATATTTAACCCCTATATATCCATGAATCCATACGAGCAGCATCAATAAATTAAATATAATTATATCAATATAATCTCCTATATCTGCACTGAAAAAAGTATATGTATCATCGATACCATAAAAAATGTGTGCTATTTTTGTCCCTGAAACATGGAGTGCCAATGCAGGAACTGTTAATATGCCTGCAATTAACTGGAACCATTCATGTCTTTTAAAACCTCTGAAAGAAGCCATCCTTATTACCCTCGACAATGATAAATAAATGTGGATCACGGCTACGCCAGGTAGAAAATAATTCATGACAGGATTCCTCCAAAAAAACAGGAAGATACTTCTAATATAATCAACTGCATTTAAACCAAAAATACCAATTGAATGATTCAAATAATGGGTGACGCAATAAATCATTAGAAACATTCCTGTCCACAATTTCAGTTTTACTGCAAAGTATTCTTGTGTAGCCGTCATTATGTTAACTTAAATATTTTAAGGTTTTATCAATTTTGAATGATGAAACTTCTTCACCAATAGTCCATCACTTATTAGTTGGTTTCAGGTAATACTCCGAGAATGAATAACTTTACTTCATAATTGAAATAACTACTACCCAATTCGATCAATAATTTTTATTCTTGAAAGAAGACGGCTGGATTAGTTGAGATGCAGGAGCTGCCTGAACTTGATGAGTGAGGGGAGGGGGAAGGACACAGGCCCCGCCCAT
>DPHC01000023.1:0-1206 GCA_003523055.1 Dehalococcoidia bacterium
CTATTTAAGTAAAGCTGGATTACTCGATAAATGTTCTCAGAGCTCCACCGCTTGCCAAAATAAAACTATTACAAGAGAAGAAGCAGCTGCCGTTGTTGCTGTTACTGGAGGTATCCCCCTAGATGCTCCAAATGCTTATAGTGATGACGATCAAAGTATTTATCAACAAGCTATAAATGGTATGCCTTATTACGGTATGCAAGTTTGTTTTGGAAGCCCTTTTCAATATTTACCAAAAGAGGCCGTAACTAGAGATGAATTTGCCTGTATGTTAACTAAAGCTATAAAGGCTGGTTCGGCTACCGATCTTACAGGTAGTTCAGATCCATATTCTGATGAAGGTGCAAGTAAGTGGACGTCTAGTATTTATACCCTGGCAGCTAATGATATTATTCCAGCATGTAGTTCCCTTGGTGATAAGTTCTGTCCTAGTAGAAAAACATCTATTGGTGAAGTTTCATTTATGATTAATAAACTTGTATCTAAATCTTTAATAAGTTCTGATGTGTACGGTCAAACACCCTTCCAAAATGGTTGGGAACCAGTTGGTGGTGAAGTTAATCCAGCAGCTCAAACAGCTGTATCAAATCCAAATGAGGGAAATGATGATTGTGTTGCTAAAGATAACTCAAATGCTGAATTAAGGAACACACTCGAAATACAAAAGTTTTTAACAAGCAACGGTTTTAAGCCAGGACCAATTGATGGACAATCTGGACCTCAAACAGTGGCAGCTATAAAAGCTTTTCAAACAACAAATGGTTTGTTAGCAGATGGAATTGTCGGTAATAAAACAAAGGCATCTATGAGGAGTTATACAGGATGTGTAACTAATACCTGTACTGCTCGTGATAATCGAAATGCAAACCTTAATTCTGTTGTGGGGATTCAGACCTATCTTTCAAATAATGGATTTAATCCAGGTATCATTGATGGGGAAATGGGTTCTTATACAAAAGAAGCTATAAAGGCGTTCCAAAGAAAAGTTGGGCTTATTCCCGATGGAGTTGCAGGTGCTAGAACTAAATCAGAGATGAAAAAATATACCGGTTGTTAATTTAGAAACTTTTTAATTTCATCACCAATATATTCTGCTGTAAAATTAAATTTCTCTTGTAAGTTTTTAATTGGTGCTGATATCCCAAATTGATCAATACTAAAGGCTTTTGTTATGTCTCCTAAATATGTTTCCCAGCCAATAGATCT
>DPHC01000023.1:1500-2713 GCA_003523055.1 Dehalococcoidia bacterium
TGTATCTTTGAGATATTCTCTCACGTTAAATGCTAACTCTAATTCTGATCCTGACGCAAATATTGTGATTTCTGTTCCATCCGCAACTACTGATGCACCATTTGTAAAATCTTCGTAATCATTTTCAAATGTTAGGTAATCGAGATTTTGTCTTGTTAGTACAATAGCTTTTGGATTACCCGATTTTGTGAATGCATATCTGTAGGCATGTTCAACTTCAATACTGTTAGATGGGCGTATCACATCTAAATTGGGTATTAATCTTAAGGCCATTAAGTGTTCTATTGGTTGATGTGTGGGACCATCTTCACCTAAATAAATTGAATCATGTGTAAAAATGTATACTGAATCAATATCCATCAGAGCGGCAAGTCGTATGCTTGGCCTCATGTAGTCAGAAAAAACTAGAAAAGTTGAGCCGTAGCCAATTAAATGACTGTGTAATGTGACGCCATTTACTATTGCACCCATGGCGTGCTCTCTTATTCCGTACTCTAAATTTCTACCGGAGAAATCAGATGCTGAGAATGTAGAATCACCAATGATCTGTTTGGTTGAAGCTGTTAGATCTGCGGATCCTCCAAGAATATTATTAGTATGTTTTCCAATTTCATTTAATATATTCGATCCTGCAATACGTGTAGCCTGTGTTGAATTTTCACAATTAAAATTTATAGGCATCTCATTAGATATTAGTAAATCCCAATTTTGCATAAATGTTGCATCACTTTTGTATTTTTGCTGGAATAATTTCTCCCAATCACTATGTGTATGATTGTCTTCATCTCTTTTCTCAGTAAAATACTCGTAAACATCGTCGTCATGCTCAAATAAATCTCCTTGCCATTTCAAGTTTTTCTTAAATTCTTCCATCTCTTTAGCTCCAAGCGGTGATCCGTGAATTCCACTTGTGTCTTGTTTGTTTGGTGCAAATTTACCAATGATTGATTTAGCCATGATTATTGAGGGTTTATCTGTAATTAGTTTTGCCTCCTCCAGGGCTGTACTAATCTCATCTTCATCATGTGCGTCGACTTCAAGAACATGCCATCCAATTGCTTCAAATTTCTTTTTTTGATTAGTAGTCGAGACTTTTGACACTCTTCCATCAATTGAAATATTGTTGTTGTCAAACACATAAATTAACTTACCGAGTTTCCAAACTGCGGCTAGTTCGGCAGCCTCAAATGAGATGCCTTCCATCAAATCTCCA
>DPHC01000010.1 GCA_003523055.1 Dehalococcoidia bacterium
TATATTAGATTTTGAAGATCTAAGCCAAAACATTCTTTACGGCATTAAACGCCAAATAATATCCATATATACCGAAACCATATACTGAGCCTTTACAAACTTGTTGTATTTTAGAAACAGTACCACGTGCTGACGGGTTAGATATGTGAACTTCTATAGTAGGAAACCCAACGTGAGTTATAGCTGCTCTCAAAGGACCATCACTAGTAGTGTACCCTGATGGATTAATTAACGCTGCATCATAATTGTTATCATGTGCCTCGTATAATTTATCTACAATATCACCTTCATTATTCGATTGAATAATTTCCACTTCAATATCTAATTCTTTCGCATACTCTTTTATTTTTACGTCATATTCAGGCAATGTCATTGTACCGAACGTCTCGAGATTTACTTTGCCTCTCATATTCATACCAGCTCCATGAATTACTAATATTTTCATATGTATCTCCTATAAATTATCCCAATTCTACTACTGAGTATTGTAACAGTGAGAACAGAACTTACAACCAAAACCTAATATATTTTCACAAATATTTTCTCCTCTAATCCTAGACAAGCCAAGTTCATTACAGTATCGTAAGCCTACTATAAGTAGAGAGGATCAAGATGCAGATCTCTGAATTTTGGGAAACCACAAAACAAGAATTGTCTAAAATTGACATGGATATTGCCATCTGTGAAAACTCTGATAAAAGTAACAGAGAGTTCACAACATTTGATATACAAATGAAGAGTTTTGGGAATGATCTTATATCAGGTTGGTATTCAGCGCCTAACCATCTTTGGGGCAAGAAAGCACCTGCAGTACTAGCAGTCCCTGGATATGGTGGTATTAAAGAAATACCAACTATTTTACCGTCATTAGGATTCGCGGTTTTAACTTTATTCCCTCGTGGGCAAGGGGAAAGTCAAAAGCATTGGAAATTAGAAAACTCAACTAAACTAATTCATAACATACATGACAAATTTAAATACTACTACCGTGGGGCCTACATGGATTGCATTAGAGGCATAGATTTTTTGAATTCCAGGGATGAAGTAGACAGTAACAGAATTGGAATGTGGAGTAGAAGCCAAGGAGGAGGGTTAACCTTAGCCACCGCTGCTCTAGATTCTAGAGTACGATGTGCAGTAGCTGAAGAACCTTTCCTTTGTAATTATCCCCTTGCACAAAAAGTTAATACGAGCCCGTACGTAGAGTTAAAAACTTATCTAGAACAAAATCCAGAAAACCGAGAATTAGCATTGGAAACCCTGCAGTATTTTGACAATTTAAACCTAGCAGAACTTATTACTTGCCCAACTCTAGTAAGCATAGGAATGAAAGATGAAACTTGTCCTGCAAGCACTATCAATCCTGTGTTCAAACGAATCAAATCAGTGAAGTCCTTAATCACCTATCCTGAATTGCCTCATTCGCCGTGTTACGATTTCAACAACCATGCGGTCAATTGGTTGAAAACTTATTTATAGTAAATTACACCGTGATGGTAATTCCTACTGGGCAATGGTCTGAACCCAATACATCTGCGAGAATAAATGCGTTCTTAACTTTTAATTTTAACGGTGCATCTACGAAGAAATAATCTATTCTCCATCCGACATTTCTTTCTCTGGCTTTAGTTATTTGATCCCAGTAGCTATAGCAGTCAGGGCCAGTGTTAAATTCTCTAAATATGTCAACGAATCCGTCTTCCACCACTTCATCTATCCATTCACGTTCTATTTCTAAGAAACCAGATGTTTTTTTATTTGCGTCAGGACGAGCTAAATCAATAGGCTTATGCGCTGTATTTAGATCACCACAAAATATTACTGGCTTACCCTTCGCTCTCAAATCGTTCGATGCAATTAAGAATTTTTTATAAAATTCCATCTTGTAATCCAATCTTTCTTTAGAAGATTTTCCGTTAGGGAAGTAGCAGCCAATCAAAAAAAACTCCTCATATTCAGCTATAATTGCCCGGCCTTCTGTGTCAAATTTAGCATCTCCTAAACCATTAGTTACAGAAATTGGTTTCAGTTTAGAATATAAAGCGACTCCGCTGTATCCTTTCCTTTCTGCTGAATGGAAAAAAGCGTGATACCCCTCAATTTCTTTGATCGTCTCTGGTAATTGATCAGGTTGAGCTTTAATTTCCTGTAAACAAATCATATCGGGTTGTGATTCCTGCAACCACTCAACAAATCCTTTCCTATGAGCAGCCCTTAAACCATTTACATTCCATGACAATAATGTCAAATCCATACTATCCTCTTATATTTTTATACTACTGGTACTTTTATTCCTGATACTTTGAGAGAGACACTACAAACTGTAGTTCCAGTGGTTATAAACAATACATCCCAATTATCTCCACCAAAAGCCAAATTAGATGTAGAGTCTTCTCCATGGTCTATTATACCAAGAAGGACACCCGATGAGTCTATAATCCAAAGTCCTCCGGCGCCTCCGCAATACACATTCCCATGTATATCAACTTTCATACCGTCCGCAACACCTGGAGCAGCACCAGATACATCAGTAAAAACACGGTCGGTTCCTCTAGCTAATGTGCCGTCCGGATTTAATTCAAAAGACCTTATGATTGCTTTCCTACTATCATTTACATACAACAAACTTTCATCAGGTGAAAAAGCCAAGCCATTAGGGTGTACAAAATCAGAAACTAAAAGAGTCATAGTGCCTAAATCCGGAGACACTCTATATACTCCAGCGAAATCCATGGTTGTTTCATTTGAAAGGTTTCTCCGATTAAATGGATCGGTAAAATAAATAGATCCATCCGATTTAACAACTACGTCATTAGTACGGTTTAAAGGTTTACCTTGAAATATTGACGCAATCACTGTTGTTGAACCATCAAGTTCAATTCTTATAACTCTGTTCAATGCTTGTTCACAAACCAATAGTCTGCCTTGTAAGTCTCTAGTTAAACCATTAGCTTGGTTTGTTCCAGTTTTAATTATCTTGGGAGTTTCACCAAATGACCAGGACATTCTATTACTATTGTGTATATCACTAAACAACAAAGAAGATGATTCTTGCCACCATAACGGCCCTTCTGCTGGACCATAGTCCCCTCCGTATCCTACGCCAATTGTGATAATTTCTTGAGAAACATCCAAGATATCGGATAACTTGTCGGAAAATTGTTGGATTGGCATATCACACCTGAAAACTTATTTTACTGGGACTGATGTACCTTTAACTTTTAATTTCACTCTACCTACGGAGTTCCATGTGGTGAAATATAATGTATCCCAATTTTCTCCACCGAATGCTACGTTAGTGGTGGCATGTCCTCCGTGTTCGATAGTACCAAGATGTGCTCCGCAAGCATCGAAAATCCACAATCCTCCAGAGCCTCCACAATATACGTTACCGTTAACATCAACTTTCATGCCATCAGCTACTCCTGGCATTAAGCCTGAGACATTTGCAAATATTCTATCTGTTCCTTTTGCCAATGTGCCGTCAGGGTTAACCTCAAATGATCGGATAACAGCTTTTCTACTATCATTAACATACAGAAATTTCTCATCCTCAGAGAAAGCCAGGCCATTAGGAAACACAAAATCTGAAACAAGTAATGTTAACGTTCCAAGATCTGGAGAAACTCGATATACTCCTGCAAAATTTAAATCCCATTGGTTTTGCGGAACTTTATGGCTCCAAGGATCGGTGAAATAAATAGATCCATCAGATTTTACTATTACGTCATTGGGTCTATTCAATTGCTTACCTTGAAAACTATTTGCTATTACTGTAGTAACGCCATCATGTTCTAGTCTAACTACTCTTCTAGACAAATGCTCACAAGCAACCAGTCGACCATTTAAGTCTCTGGTTAATCCATTAGATTGGTTAGTGCCGTCTTGTAATACTTTAGCTTCTTGTCCCTCTTGCCAAGTCATTCGCCGATTATTATGAATGTCGCTAAAAATCAAAGCATTCTCTTCGTGCCACCATAAAGGTCCTTCCGTAGGGCCTTGGTCTCCACCAAAACCGTCTGCTACAAATTCGACCTCTTGAGACACATCTAAAATATCAACTAATCTATCCGATATTTGCTTTATCGCCATATTTTCCTCCAATTGTTACTAACAAAACTATTAATCTAATGCTAAGGTTCCATTTACTTTAGTATTATCCTGCATAACAGCTAGCCCCTCTGCGGGGTCCTCATATTTATCAAAATAATATTCGATACCATTTCCATCCGGATCTTGAAAATAAATACTACCTGTCATGCCATGGTCGACGGTACGGATATCTTCATACCCAACGCCTTCCAATCCTTCTTTCAGTAATTTCAATTGACCTATGTCGGCTACTTGAACAGCAAAGTGGTTCAGCCCTACAGAACCTTTAGGAACGTTGGAATCCCCTGAAGATTTAAATAATGCCAGGTCATGATGCATTTCTCCACAGTTCAAAAATGCTGCTGTATTCTCAGGGTTGCTTTTAACCATTTCAAATCCGAGGACGTTAGTATAAAAATCTACTGATCGTGCTACATCTGTAACGTTTAAAACTACGTGTCCGATTCCTAGTGGTTTAACCATATCTTTCACCTCTTTTTAAATTTTATTCTTCTTCTGACATCTTATTGAGTATATCCTCTAAAGCTCTGTCGAATACAGGATCGATATCGATAGTTTCTGAAAATGACTTGTAATCAAAATCAGATTCAATTTTAGATATAAATTCTTGTGCACCTGTATTGTTTGCCGCTATTGTTTCTAGAGTAGATTGTAATTTGTCGCCTTCAGAATCACTAAGTTGCTTTAATTCACTAAGATCTATCTCTAAATTGTACATTGCTCTGATGCGTCTCAAAATATCGTAGTACGAACGATGATCTGTGGTTATCCCAACCTGACTATTATTTTCAGTAACAAACGGATAGAGAGGGGCCATAGCACCAAGTCGCAAAACATCCAAATCTATATATCTCTCAGAAGCTATCGATACAAGTGCCATTCCAATAGTTGGGCCTTGACGTGATCTTGATCCGTAACTTGAGTAGGTTAGTCCAAATTTGTCCAGTCGCTCTCTCATTACAGATTTACTATAAATACAGCTAATTCTGCGTTCTATTTTAGGTGGCGCAGGGCCATTATATCCTTCAACAAATATGACATCTTTGACTCCAAAATGTTTTGCGGCTTTGTAAAATGCATCTGCATAAACATCGATCTGATACCACGGCTCTTCACCTATAAAAACTATAACGTCATCACTAAACTGAAAGAATCTATTATTCCTATACATCGAACGCTTGGGTAAACCGTCATCAAAAGATATGCCGGGTCTAAAAGCATCATGAGTACCTGCAACTTGGAATGGATAACACATTGAATCGACATCTGAAATCAATTTACCAATAACAGGAGCATCAGATTGCTCTCTTAAGTATCTCGGTAAACCACCGGACAGATTACCACCATCGGACCACTGGCGACGCCAGCCCGCTATCAGAATCTTACCTGTAACACCTTCGTTTAAATCAACGACATTATCTAGCATACATAAATCTCGACTTATTTATTTAGTAATTCATAAACGGGATTAATTAAGTAGGGCATTTTCATAATACACTGTATTGACTCCCATTAGAAGTCCGATATAATAACATTAATGGCACATGCAAAAGTTTGCAGGAAGAAAAAAATGAGTTGCGAAAACAGCACTATCGACGCATTGAAAAATATTGACCATCGGCTGACACCTCAGCGGTTGCTCTTATTGTCCGCTATTCGCCATTCAGGTGAACACGTAACAGTAACTCAAATTTACGACGAAGTTAAAACATCATATCCATTCATAGATATATCCACTGTGTACCGTAACGTTAATATACTTAGAGAACTTAGATTGATTTCAGAAATCCATAGGCCAGACGGCGAACACCTATATGAATGGGTAGGCACTAACATTCACATCCATACAGTTTGTAGAATTTGTAACTCCATGCAAGAAATTAACAGCCAATACCTCGACTCTATCACCGAAGATGTATTGTCTGACTTTGGATTCAAAATAGACGTTGACCACCTTGCAATTTCAGGTATATGCAGTGCATGCCAATTAGAATCAGGAGCGAATAGTGACGACTGAATACGGAGCAATAGCAGCAATAATTTTAGGTCTTATTTTAGGACTGAAACATGCCACAGACGCCGATCACGTAGTGGCTGTAACCACAATTGTCAGTGAATTCAAGAACCCATTACGAAGTCTCTGGGTCGGAGCATCTTGGGGCCTAGGTCATACAACCCCTTTATTAATTTTGGGAATCATAATTTTAATATTCAAAGAAACAGTCATAGACCGATACACTACTGTTGCGCCATTCCTGGAATTTGCTGTTGCTATAATGCTGGTATTCTTGGGATTACAGGTTTTTTGGAATTTACGAAAAGGAAGATTACTCCATACACATCAACACGAACATGATGACGGACCCCATTTACATATTCATGGCACCCACCCACCAGAAGAATCTCCAGACGTAGAAAAAACACACGGACGATTTTCAATAGGGAAGCCGTTCTTTCGAATGAAATCATTCACAATTGGAATAATTCACGGACTAGCAGGAAGCGCTGCTGTTATGCTGGTTCTATTACCCACCATAGATTCTTTTGTTGCCGGAATTGCATATATTGTCTTGTTTGGAGTAGGCACTATTGCGTCCATGGCAATAATCACAATAATAATTAGCATCCCGTTTGCTATGTCTGGTAATAACCAAAAAATGAATAATATAGTGAACGGAGTTGCAGGAACTGCTAGCATACTATTCGGATTAGCTCTAGGCTCTGACTTGGCGCTTGGTACAACTATTATTCCTTTTTAATGTATACACCTGAATGAGTAACAAAATTCAGATAGGCATTGATAGCTTCGCGAAATTCGACACAACAAACCAGAATCTGAATCTTGACCTCAGTGTACGGCGCAGCCAATCATTATCAAAACTCATAGAAAGAATAGAATTTGCTGACAAAGTAGGCTTGGATGTTTTTGGGATCGGAGAGCATTACAGACCCGAATTTCTTGACGCTGCACCTCCAATAATCCTAGCAGCTGCAGCGCGTAACACAGAAAATATCATCCTCACCAGCGCCGTCACAGTGTTGGGTGCTACTGATCCAGTAAGAGCATTCCAGAACTTCGCCACTTTAGACCTATTGTCAAAAGGCAGAGCTGAAATGATAGTGGGAAGGGGATCTTTCACAGAAGCGTTCCCTTTATTCGGTTTGGATTTCGAAAATTACGACGATCTGTTTGCTGAAAAACTAGATCTACTTCTAAAGATCCGAGACAGTGAAAATGTTACGTGGGCTGGCAAATTCAGACCCCCATTAACCAACCAATATGTCTATCCTAGACCTTATCAAAGTACATTACCGATATGGTTAGGCGTTGGAGGAAGCCCTAATTCGTTTATCCGGGCTGGGCAACTTGGACTACCTTTGATGGTGGCAATTATTGGAGGAGAAACTCGGCGGTTTAGGCCATTAGTTGATTTGTATAGAAAAGCAGGAATAGAAGCAGGACATAACCCAGATAATCTGAAAGTTGGATTGCATTCGCTGGGGTATGTAGCAGAAAACGATCAAGTAGCGGCAGATGAAGCGTTTCCCGGGTACAAAGAAATGTTCACTCAAATAGGTCAAGAACGTGGCTTTGCACCAGTCACAAGAGAAGGATACGATTCTCAAAACGGTCCAACCGGAGCATTTGTTATTGGTAGCCCAAAAACAGTTGCTGAGAAAATCCTAAGACATAGCGAAGCATTAGGTGGCATTTCTAGGTTTACATTTCAGATGGATATCGTTAATTTACCTCATGAAAAGTTAATGAATGC
>DPHC01000013.1:0-809 GCA_003523055.1 Dehalococcoidia bacterium
TAAGTCTACTGATTATTTATTAAATATTTATATTTCATTAAATTTTCGTATAATAGAATATATATGAAAAAGTCAATAAATATAGGGTTAATACTCTTTCTACTCTTTCAAGCCTGTTCTAGCCCAGAAAATACTTCAGAAATTATAGAAAATCCGCTTCCCACAGACCCTCCAGATTTGGAAAATATGCCTTCTCCACCCCCTCCCGGAGAGGAAAATTTTCCAGAGAATGATAAAAAACAAGAAAATCCTCCACAACCTCAAGGAGGAGACAATCCACCACCACCTCAAGAAGGAGACAATCCACCACCACCTCAAAATGGTGGTGTTGATATAGAAAAAGCTGTAGAAATCTTAAAAGAAGCAGAAGATGAGGTTTTAGAGTGCATCTCTAAGTCATTGCCAACAGAGATTTATCAAAATATAGTCACTGATTTAAACCCAGATAGTTTTGAGTCAGGAATCGTGATTGCATGTTTTGAAGATCCAAGTAGTTCAAACAATGTAGCTCAACCACCTGCAGGAGGAGGCGATAATAATGGTGACGAGGCAACACCTCCCTCAGGGAACTCTAAACAAGATCGTGATGACGAAAAAAACACGGGTTCATGGTATGACTTGAGTATTTATGAATACTCTCCAAGTTACTCTGTTGCTACCTCAAATGGAAAAACTGGCTATGGGTTAAATGAAACAGGAGACATTCTACTTTCCGGGTATGGGTTTGATAATGCAGGAGGTGCTAACAAGTTAAATCACCCTGTCTCAATTTCAGCAAATTATGGAAAGTTAGCCGTTACTGACAGATT
>DPHC01000013.1:1074-2233 GCA_003523055.1 Dehalococcoidia bacterium
GGTTTAAACAATATGGATTTTCCAGGTCAAGTAATTATTACTCCCGATGGAAAAGTACTAGTAGCGGATTCAGATAATAATAGAGTCCTTGTTTGGACATCTTTTCCTGCATCTTCCGGCCAGTCTGCTGATTATGCACTCCCAATTACTAACTATGTAAATTTTGGTGACTCGTGGCCTTGGGGTGTTTGGTCAGATGGCACGAAAGTTGTTGTTACAGCAACTGTCGCAAAAGCAGTTTTATTTTGGAACTCTTTTCCAGGTCCATCCACATCGCCAGATGTTGTTTTAACATCGAGTCAAGTTGGTACTCCTAGGTCTATTCTTTCAGATGGTAACTATGTAATGCTTGGTGATGAAAATGCAAATGGTCCATGTATAGGGTCAAACGGAACTCGCTCAACTCATGTTTGGACTTCATGGCCAACATCTTCAAGAGACCCAGATGCCTGTATAGACAACTGGCTCGCAGGCACTATTCATGATTCAAAAATTTATGGTATTGCTGCAGGTGGAGAGACTATGTATTTTTATGATGAACTTTTTACCAGTACGCAAGAGTTACAGGTAAATGTAAAAATAGCTAATCCAGGAGAAGGCCATAGATGGGCTGGCGGAGATGATGGAGGAGCAACAGTTGTAGATGGTAAATTATTTGTTGCTGAATATAATGGAAACCGAATATCTGTTTTTGATACAATTCCTACTTCTCCAACAGAGAAACCAGACTGGGCACTACTTGCTAACGAACCGACAGACTACCCTTTGATAGACGAATTTATTATTCAAAATCCAATAATTGACTCTAATGGCTCAATGCTTTTTGTCTCATCTGATTTCGATAGATCGCTTTCAATTTGGAAACAGCTTCCTGGAAGTTCTGGTGCTACACCAGATATAGTCATGAGAAGGTTCGATCAACCACCTTGGGACTTAGTTGTTCACGGTAAAGAGATTTATTTAGCAGGCGGTAACAGTGTATTTGGATGGAGCGATATTGAAAATACAATAAATACAGGTAACTACAGTTTTGATTTAAATGAAAAGTCTATTGGTAATATCACATTTCAAGGTGTTAGAGGAATAGCTTACAACGGCAGTTATTTTGCAGTTGCAGATTCAGGCTCGGATACAATTTATATTTGGGAGGGTGTTCCTG
>DPHC01000013.1:2453-4545 GCA_003523055.1 Dehalococcoidia bacterium
ATGAATGATACACATTTAGCAATTGGTTGTTATCCAGGTGGATCAAGTTTCAAAGTGTTAGAACTTTCTTCTCTAAGTGCACCTTCATATCAAACTGTACCAGGTCAGGACTGCCCATCAGAAGTGAGCTTTAATGAAAAAGGATTATTTATTCCAAGCGATGACAAGATTATTGGTTGGAACTCAATTTCAGATGCTTTAGCTGGTAGCTCCCCAACGATGAGCTTTGGAGGAAGAACTGATAAAACAAATATGGGTACAAAGATGGCATCAGGAATTAGTTGGGACGGATATCATTTCTGGGTTGGCGAGTATAAGTTTTCTAATAGGCTTCTAGGCTTTCTGCCTTCAAAATAATCAAATTACTGAAATCGTAATTTTTTCTGAAAAAAGAATTGTATATAATCAAACTAGGTGAAAAAAAATACCAGATCAGTAACCGCAGTAATAAGTTTTCTTATAGTTGTTGCCTGTGCTGGTGGAGGTGACAGTTCACAACCTGTGTCAGATCAAAGTACTGAAAATGATAAAGCAACCACCCAAAAAGAAACACAAGGTAGTGTGGAGTCTGAAAACACAGACATTAAAAAAACTTCCTCAGATACAGTGTCAATTGAAGACATCGTTAAAGAATTATTAAATGAGTTCCCCCAAGGCATCTTTTTTAATTTACTTGCAAGAGAACAAATTTGTTTAGTAGATAAAGCAGGAGCTGATGTTATTAGACAGATGGAGAAAGATTTTCTTTCAGGAGGGTCAATTCAGGAGCAATACAAAGAATCCTTTAAAGGATGCAATATACCGCCTCCGCCAGACCCTGGTATGCCAGGAGGTCAGCCGGGAAGTGCAGGCAGTAAACCTCCTTTAGGAGAAAGCAACCAACCCGGTCAAGGAAGTCCAATAATTCAAGAAACTACCTTAAGCTCAATGCACCTTTCTTACCTAGGTTCGATAAGAAGTTTAGAAAATAGTCTAGGAAACATTGCCGATCCATCAATAGTAGAAACTAGTGAAGGGATACTCAGGGTATATTTTAAGAATGGTAATGAACCGCAAGCAGGTATAAGTGGGTACGATAACCTAATTCACTCTGCGGTGTCTAGTGACGGTGGGAGAACATGGGTTGTAGAGTCTGGTGTTCGAGTTCCAGTTCGGTCTCCTATTGAAGCCTTAGTATTTGATGGAAAAGTATCTGCATGGGGTTGGGAGCTTTCATCAACAGGAGACTCTTTAGTTAAGTATGAATCCTCAGATGGAGTAAATTTTCAAAAAGTGGATATTCCAAGGTTTTTACAAGCAGACTGTAAGGATAGTGATGGAAACTCTTTTGGACCGTTAGGAGATCCTACAATTACGCAACTCAATGATGGTTCTTGGATTTTTCATGTTCAAGAGTTAGTGAGTCCTTCAGGTTCCTTCAACAGAAGAGCATGTGTAGCAACTTCAAGTGATGGTCTTACTTGGGGTGTCCAGGTAGATCGTTCTTATGGTGGAGATACAGACGTTACTACAAACCCAGCAATTAAGCTCAATGCAACAGGAGTTGTAGAGTGGATCTGGCCTACATATGATTACATGGAGTATAGAAAAGGACCTGATGGAGTTACTTGGTCTCAAGTAGAGTACCTTCCACCAGGAGGTGACCCTGATTTTCTTGATTTATCTAATGGTCGACAATTGTTGGCATTTGGTAATTTTAGTAGTCGAAAAGGTGGAGTCCTTATTTTCACAGAACGTGTAACGACGAATTACACAATAACCTCACTAAATACTGGACCAACACAAGCTCCAACAAAGAAATGGTTAGTTGAAGGTGCTACCGCTGCAGATATTAAAGTAGTGAATATCTGCCTTGATCTTGATTTAAGCACAGCTCAGGGTGCAAGTGTAGAAATTAAAAATGTAAATAATGCACTGGAAATTACTGTTGTAGATAATAATGAACAGTTTGCCAATCCACAGTGTGTGTATATCCTGGTTGGTTCAGAACAGGTAATGGGATAATTTCTTTCTTTACAACTTATAATTGCTTTATAATATACCCATGAATATTGGTTCACATATACCTTCAAAAAATGCAATTGAGGAGATT
>DPHC01000020.1:0-14342 GCA_003523055.1 Dehalococcoidia bacterium
CACGTTGATCATGGTAAGACAACAATGACAGCTGCAATAACAGCATGTCTTGCTAAAAAACAAGGTAATGTAGCTTTTAGAGCATTTGATTCTATTGATAATGCTCCTGAAGAGAAAGCTAGAGGTGTGACGATAGCCATTGCACACGTGGAGTACGAAACAGAAAACAGGCATTATGCTCACGTTGATTGCCCTGGACACGCTGACTATATTAAAAACATGATCACAGGTGCTGCTCAAATGGACGGCGCAATATTGGTTGTTAGCGCACCTGACGGACCTATGCCCCAAACTCGAGAACATATATTACTGGCCAGGCAAGTGGAAGTACCAAAAATTTTAGTTGCTTTGAATAAATGCGACATGATGGATGACGAAGAGTTATTAGAATTAGTAGAAATGGAAGTACGAGAACTTTTGACTACTTACGGTTTCCCTGGGGATGATACTCCTATTATTAGAGTGAGTGGTTTGAAAGCTCTTGAAGGTGATCCTGATGCGATGGCCGAAGTTCAGAAACTAGTTGACACTATGGACGACTTTATTCCAACCCCGATTAGAGTAACTGACCAACCATTCCTTATGCCGATTGAAGATGTATTTGGAATTAAAGGCAGGGGAACAGTTGTGACCGGTAGAGTGGAACGTGGACTTTTAAATCAAGGTGATGAAGTCGAAGTTATTAGATTTGGAGACGTTTTGAAATCCACAGCAACAGGATTGGAAATGTTCCACAAGTTCTTGGATACCACCGAAGCAGGCGACGCAGTAGGAATATTGTTGCGAGGAGTTGATAGAGAAGAAGTAGAAAGAGGGCAAGTTGTTGTTGCGCCTGGTTCTATGAAGCCTTATACAAAAGCCGAGGCTGAAGTTTATATATTGAGCAGAGAAGAAGGTGGTAGACATACTCCGTTCTTTGATGGATATAAGCCTCAGTTCTATATCAGAACTAGCGACATAACAGGCTCAATTAAACTTCCTGACGGAGTGGAAATGATAATGCCTGGTGATAATGTAACCATGGGTATAGAGTTAATAACTCCTGTAGCTATTGAAGAAGGAGTTAGATTCGCAATCAGAGAAGGCGGCAGGACCGTGGGTGCTGGCGTATTTACTAAATTAATAGAGTGATGAAAAATGGCTAAAAGTGGAGTAAGAGACGTAGTAACGATGCAATGCACTGAATGTGGAGAGCGTAATTACACTAGCGAAAAAAACAAAAGAAATGACACCCAAAGGATTGAATTAAAAAAATTCTGTTCTCGGTGTCGGACCCACGTTGTTCATAGAGAAACTCGATAACTAATTATGGTATCAGTACGATCTCGAAGAACATCTGGAAATAGAGTAAGCTTGGTAGGCTTCTTAAAGGAAACCATATCTGAGTTAAGGAAATCTGTGTGGCCAACTAGGGAAGAAACTATAAGATTGACTATTGTTGTTCTAGTTGTAGCGACAATGATGGGATTCTATCTGGGTGGACTAGATAGAATATTGGCAGCCACTTTCGGCAAATATATCTTGTAAACCTACACAGGCAATAGGAAATTGTAAACGAAATGACCATATCAAATGATAATTTAGAAACAGACCTGTATGGGCCGAAATGGTATATAGTACATACTTATTCGGGGCAAGAGGATATAGTAGAACGTAACTTAAAGCTACGTGTTCAGAGCCTTGGCATGCATGACAAAATACTGGATGTAGTAGTTCCTACCGAAGAAGAAGTAGTATTTAAAGATGGACAAAGGATTCCTGAAAGGAAAAAATTATTTCCTGGATATATATTAGTCCAGATGACTATGGATGATGACAGTTGGTATATAGTTAGGAACACCCCTGGAGTCACTGGGTTTGTTTCCTCTGAAGATGGTAATGATCGGAGATCAAAGCCAGTACCTCTAGAGGACAGTCAAGTGGACGAAATATTTAAGCAAGTAGAATCGGCGCCAACGAAAGTAAAAATAGGATTCCAAAATGGCGATGTTGTTCGCATCACCGAAGGACCTTTCGCAGATTTTATTGGTGCAGTTAATGATGTTGATGAAAGCAAAGGCAAAATACGAGTACTAGTTTCGTTTTTTGGCAGAGAAACACCTGTTGAGTTAGATTTCTTGCAAGTGGAAAGAGCGTAAGTAATTTTTAGGAGAAAATAAAAGTGGCAAAAAAAGTTCTGGCAATAATAAAACTTCAATTAGAAGCTGGAAAAGCAAGTCCTGCACCTCCAGTTGGCCCTGCATTAGGGCAACATGGTGTCAATATAATGGAATTTGTAAAAGAATATAATGCTCGAACGAGTAACCAAACTGGAACAATTGTTCCCATACACATGACAGTGTATGAAGATA
Source organism: Dehalococcoidia bacterium (assembly GCA_003523055.1). Lineage (GTDB taxonomy): Bacteria > Chloroflexota > Dehalococcoidia > Lucifugimonadales > UBA3495 > UBA2588. The sequence continues at coordinate 2,352 of DPHC01000020.1, forward strand.
GGTCGTTCACATTTGTTACAAAGACAGCCCCCGCTTCAGAACTACTTAGGAAAGCAGCGGGAATTGGTAAAGGCTCTGGCGATGTCAGGCAAGGTACGATTGGAGCAGTTAGTAGAGCATCTTTGAAAACTATAGCTGAAACCAAATTAGAGGATTTAAACGCTTCTAGCATTGAGGAAGCTATGTCAATAATAGAAGGCACTGCACGAAGTATGGGGATATCAGTAGAGGGATAATATGACTAAATTAAGCAAAAGAATGTCAGGAGCCGCTGAACAGATAGACAGGGATAAATTGCACTCACCGGAAGAAGCTGTAACTATTTTAAAGGATATGTCAAAAGTTAAATTTGATGAAACAGTAGAATTGCATATCAAAACTAACGCTGACACTAGACATGCAGAGCAAATGGTAAGAGGAGTGACATTATTACCTAATGGATTAGGAAAACCTGTTCGAGTGTTAGTTTTTGCTAGAGCCGAGGGTGTAGAAATAGCAAAAGAAGCAGGAGCAGATTTTGTTGGTGAAGATGATCTGATTAGAGATATAGAGGGAGGGTGGTTAGACTTTGATATAAGTTTAGCAACACCTGATGTGATGCCAAAGATATCGAAACTAGGACCTATTTTAGGCAGAAAAGGATTAATGCCTAATCCTCGGAGCGGCACTTTGGTACAAGCCAGAGATCTTCCGAGAGCTATAGATGAGGCAAGAAGAGGTAGGGTAGAGTTTAGAACTGATAGAACCTCAATCATCCATTGCCCTATTGGAAAAATTAGTTTTGAAGCTAGCCAGCTCGTTGATAATCTAACTGTCTTGATTGATGCTATTAATCAGGAGAAACCGAACGATATTAAAGGCTCATTTTTTAAAACAGCTTTCTTGACTTCTACCATGGGTCCTGGTGTACAATTGGATGTACAACAACTGTTATCATTGAAAACAGAATAATAATATTAATTAAAATTAAATAAGCGCTTAAGACAGCAGGTTAGTTTATAATACATTTCTCAGCAATGTCCCTGCCAAGGCGAATCATGATGAATGTGATTTAAACCTGTCTTAAGTAGGCAGGTTTTTTTTTAGGAGGGTATAGATTGCCTACAGAACGTAAAATAAGTCAAGTAGAAACCATTAGAGAAAAATTGGAAACTTGTACCATAGCGGTCACTGCTGACTATTCTAATATAGATGTTAATTCTATGAATGAACTGCGTAACTCGATGCGGGGAGAAGGGATAGAATTTGTAATTATCAAAAAAACATTGTTAGAGTTGGCAGCTGATTTGTCAGGGAAACAAAATGTTAAAGATATAATACAGGGTCCAACGGGTATAGCTTTCGGTTATGATGACCCAACTATAGTTGCTAAAACACTGTCAAATTACATAAACAGAACGGGTTCTGCTTTAAACATATATGGAGCAATAATTGGTGATTCAGGATCATACTCTAAAGATGAAGTGGAATCGATGGCCAAGCTACCATCAAAACCACAATTAATAGGCAAATTAATGGGACAACTGCAATCTCCGCTATATCAATTAGCTGGAGCTTTGAGTAATCCTTTGAATAGTTTGGGCGGGCTTTTACAATCGAGAGTATCTCAATTGGAAAGCTCAAGTAATTCTTAAAAATTAAAAGATATAGGAGAACAACATGGTAACTACAGATGAAATATTGGATGCAATATCAGAAATGAACGTAATGCAAGTTCAGGAGTTAGTGAAAGGCCTGGAGGATAAATTCGGAATCACGGCTGCTGCACCTGTAGCTGTTGCTGCACCTGTTGGAGACGCTGGTGCTGCAGATGCACCTGCTGCTGAAGAGAAGACAGATTTTGAAGTAACTTTGAAAGAAATAGGTGAAAATAAAATCAATGTAATTAAGGCAGTGAGAGAGGTTACAGCTCTGGGATTAAGGGAAGCTAAAGAATTGGTTGAAGCTGCTCCAACTAGAGTAAAAGAAGGCGCAAATAAAGATGAAGCCGACACCATCAAAGCGAAACTCGAAGAGGCCGGAGCCACGGTAGAAATCGCTTAGGGTAAATCCAACAAAAAATAATATAGAAAGGAGCTATTAATGATAGTGGTTACCGTATTATATGAAAATGACTCATCAGATGATTTCAATATGGATTATTATTTGAGTACTCATATGCCGTTAGTTAAGGAGCAGTTGGGTCAGTATGGATGTACTAAATATGAAGTGCTATCTGGAGTATCTGATGCTAACCCTGCCGAACCAGCAATATACTCAGTTATAGCATCACTGTATTTTGATACAGTTGAACATGTACATGAAGGTTTTAAAGCAACTGGCCGAGCAGTTATGGGCGACATACCTAATTTTACTAATGTTAAGCCCAAGTTTCAGATAAGTGAAGCTACTGAAGTCTGGCTAGCGGATGATTACGTACATAGCAACAATCATTAAACTCTAAACGTAACTTCTCGGAAAGCTTCTAAATATATTGAACCCGGTTTGACTTGTTCAGACCGGGTTTTTAGTTGTCTTTCCAGTACATCGTAGTCAGTAGTATTTAACTGGCTTTTATGCTCTGAGACGGATTTTATTTTTAACGGAAATGTGCTTTCAATATCTATATAGATATTGGGATGCTCGCTACCCCAGAACCAAATGGCTCCAGTATTATGTGGCTCTAATTGTTCGTTTTCCCAGAGATCTTGGTAATGCAAATGATCTCTTGCATAAGGATAGACAGAATCTAAGGCAACTTGGCCTGTAATCCTATGGTCTCTGTGCCAGGATAATCTTTTTCTATAGGGTTCAGAGGTGATAACCAAGTCTGGTTTTTGGCGCCTTATTTCTTTTACGATTAATTTTCTGAAGGTGTCGTCATCTTCTAGTTCTCCATCAATTAACTCAAAAAAAGTAATTGACTCTATCGAAAGATAATTTGCGGACATTTGCTGTTCTTGCATGCGAACGGATTTTAAATTTTCACCCTGGTAAGGATCAGCAGATGTTTTGGAGCCGTCACTACAAATGGCGTAATGAACAGAGGATCCGGTGGCAATTAATTTCGCTATTGTTCCTGATGCCCATAAATCTGCATCATATGGATGCGGAGATATTACTAATACGCTAGAAAATTGTTTCTCATTATACTCTGACATAATATACCCTTTTGTTCCTATTGAATTGTTAATGCCGATATACTCTGCTACAATCTGCAGGCTATGTCAAGAGTATATGCTTCGAGACATTCAAGCAACATTTCAGTGTAATTATATGTTTGTTTATAGATTAAAGGATTAAAGTGATCCATTTGAATTTTAGATTATTTAATACTTCAGATTTGCTAAATCTTATATCAGCTATCGAGCCATGTAACTCCGAAGCTAGGCAGATTTTGAAAGAAAAATTATTACAACCATGGGTAGATGTTCATGAAAACTGTATAGTGGCAACTGAAAACGAGACCAATAAAATAATAGGATATCTTTTAATTATTGAAGAGAACCCAATTGACAGAGTTATAATCGAGTATGGAATTGCTCGAGAATTGGAATACGACGCTATACTATCCGGATTATTGGATGTAGCTATTATGAAACTCAATACTAAGAAGAACAGAAATGTCCATTGTTGTATATCAAGGGAATCTGACCGAAATATATTATCAAGTATCGGTTTTGAGTTTAATAGAACGTATTGGAAGCTAAATCGTGAGGATACAAATTATATAGATATAACAGATGTGGAAGGCATTAGAATTTCTAGTTGTAGGGAAGATGAAATAGATAACCTCGCGCACATTCAAAATGCTTGTTTTTCCAGCAGTTGGGGGTTTTGCCCTAATACTCCAGACCAAATACGATACAAACTGTCTATGTCGAATACTTCCTTAGGAAATGTCTTAATAATGCAAGATAGGGAAAATATAATTGGTTATTGTTGGACATACGAATATGGAGAAGCAGTGGATAAGAGTGGAGCCATTAGCATGATAGGAATTCATCCTGAAAAGAGAGGAACAGGGTTGTCTAAACTGATTTTGGGATGTGGTATTAATAAGTTAATAAAATCTGGGTGTTCTAATGTTTTCTTGGAAGTAGATTCAGGCAATACACCTGCCATTAAACTATACACATCATTAGGGTTTGTAAAACAGCAAGATTTAATATGGTATGAGTACGTTAATTGATTAGTTATTTATAATTTTTCTGAAAGGCCTTGGGCTAATAGTCCACCAGAGACAATTATTTTCATTGCTTCTTCAACTGTGATATCTGTGAAAGTTATTTCCTCATCGGGCACTAAGAGTAGATATCCTGATGCAGGCAGGGGTGTGGTTGGTATGTAAACCGACGATGTAGGTTTGCCGTCTATTATTCCAAGACTAGATGTTAACAATCCTATTGCTTTAATCCCAGGCCTTGGGAATTCAATTAATACCACACTATGGTAGTCTGGATCACTAGAATTGGATACTACTTCAATAGCACTGCGTGCCGAACTGTACAAACTTTTTATTCCAGGAATTTTTTCAATTGTGTCATGTAATTTTTTCATTATTTTGTCACCTAGGATATGTTTCGTGAAAAGGCCTATTATATAGATGCCAATAATTAATGTAATTAAACCCACTCCAGGGATATTTGGAGTATCATATATCAAATTTAGTAAGTTTTTTACTCCTGGATCAATTAAATCGAAGAGATATTTAAGAATTAGGAAAGTGAAACCTATAGGTATTAAAGCTAAAAGACCAGATCCAATAGTAGATTTAATATGTTTAAATATTTTTTTCATAAGCTCTTCATATGTTTAAATTCTTGCATAATGTTTATTGTGTGCCATACTGTCATAAATTGAGACCATGTTATTTGCTAAATGATACCAGCTCATAGTTTCTGCTCTTGATCTAGCTTTGAGTCCCATGGTTTGTTGAAGATTTGGGTTTTTTACGATCATTTCTATAGATGCTGCAAATGTCTCAGGGCAACGCCACGATTTCAAATATCCAGTTGATCCATGTTTTATTATTGTTGGCAATCCTCCGACTCTTGATGCTATTACGGGAGTTCCACAAGCCATGGATTCTAGAGCTACTAAACCGAAACTTTCATAAAGAGACGGCACAACACATACATCTGCAGCATTGTAATATTGAGGGAGGTCCTGATGATCAACTTGTCCGATGAAATCCACTATTTCATTTAAGTTAAGCTTTTCAACCAAACTAGCAAGATATTGGTTTCTATAGCTGGTTTCAGAATCCCCACCGGCTATTAATACTTTTAATGGTTTAGGAGAGTTAATATACGCGGAAGCTCTTAATAACAGATCTATTCCTTTGAGAGACTCTAATCGACCTACAGATAATAATACATTATTATTTTCAAGACCAAGTTTACGTCTAGCTAACCCGATGTCATTAGGTTTAAACAAAGATAAATCTACTCCGCATGGTAATGTTGCTATTTTTTCAGGGTTTCCTCCATACAAATTAACTATAGCATCTTTTTCATTTCGACTGAAGGCAATTATTTTTGTTGTGTCTTGGATGATTTGTTGCTCTGTGCTAATTCTTGTTTGTGATTCTTGTGTTCCCAATCCAGATTGCATTTTAAGCTTGGCAAGGGTGTGGAAAGTTGTAACATGTGGTACGTTCAACTCAACACTTAGCTGTTCTGTTATGAAAGCGGAAAGCCAATAATGTGAATGAAAAATTTGATAAGGTGTCCCATTAAACTCTATGAAGTGTCGCAGCTTATTTTTAAAGATTGGAGCATTATTAATTAGGTCGTTGGGGTCTGTTTCTACACTTTCATCATCTAAATGAATTATTCTTACAGCCTTATTCAAATGTTCGATATGATCGTGTCCAGGGTGCGCTCTTGTGAATATGTCGATATGTATCCCCATTTTACTTAAAGATGACGCTAATTCTGACACATATACATTCATTCCTCCGGATTTACCTTCGCCGGGGGGATTCAAAGGACATGTATGGTAACAAATTAAAGCAAGATTATTGATCATTTTTAGAAACCTCTAAAGTGTACACTTGCTTGTTTGAACCACCTAGCTTGTATTTGTATTGTTCGTCTCCTCTTAAAAAGTCAAAATATTTAAAATTGTTGTTGATTGCATCTTTGATCGCTAGCGAATGAAGGAGTAACCCTACGCTGTAATAGTCAAAATCGTGGTTATTGCCACTGTTGTATAACAGACGTTTACCTTTGTAATCAAAACAAAGAGAAGCTGATGCATAAGTACCGTCAATTGACATCAGAAATAGTTTTAAATATTTATTGTCTGCTGCTATTTCAAATATAGATTTGAAGTAGGATTCTTTTTCAATATCTAGGTAGGATTCTTTTTCCGTTCTGCTCATTTTCATCAACTTAATAAATATTGAGAAATATTCATCTAGCTTGTCTGAATCATCTATTACTTGGACAACACAATTTTCCACTGTATCTAGGCGCCTTAGTTTTCTTCTTAATTCATGTCTATCTTTCTTGTTTAACCCGGCTAAAAAATCGTCCCATGTATTTGGTAATATTATGCCTGGGGATACATCTTCTTCAGTGATGTTTATTGTTAAACCTTTTTCTTTTGCTATTTTGGGCAATAATGTTTTTGTTTGTGAGTTTTCATGAATCGAATATAAGTTAAGGTAGTTATTATTAGATATTATAAAGTGATCAACAACCGAATTTAAAAACTCTTCCGCGTATTCTGGAAGGATTATGAAGTCGTTGTAGTCAACGGTTTCTGTGTTTCCAATTAGAGATAGAGTATCTCCAGTACTCCACATAGGAGCTATACCGACTATCTGCCTATTTTTTTCCAAATATAACCCATGCCAGGTTTTGCCTTTAGAGAAATGATTCCACCATACGGATTCCCAGAGAGGTGTTAAAAAAATTGTATCTGTGTTTGATTTTGCTAACAAGCTAGACCACATTGATTCAATATCACTAATAGATTCAAACTGTTTAAGCATACATTGTACTCATTTTATCATCGAAGTAAGCAATTCTAGATTATGGTTTTGTTCGTTAGAGGATTTGAATTGAGCTATAGTGATCACTGATGATCCTGGTTGTTTTATACCACGCATAGTCATACACAAGTGTTCAGCCTCTATATATACTATTAAAGCTTGTGGATTGAGCTTTGTGATCAGGCAATCCTTCATTTGGTTTGTAAGGCGTTCCTGAACTTGAGGCCGTTTTGCTAGCACATCCAATGCTCGGGAAATTTTACTTAGTCCGACGATTTTGTTCGAAGGTATGTATCCTATGTTAGCTTTACCCCAGAAAGGAAGTAGGTGATGTTCGCACATGGAATAGAATGTTATGTCTTTTATAATGACTGGGTTTTCTGTTGTTTCTTCAAATAAAGGTTCTAGTTCTTTTAATGGGTCTTTTTTAATACCTGAAAAAGCATCTAACAGAGAATTTGCGACTCTTTGTGGTGTGTCTGTGAGTCCTTCTCTTTGTAGGTCTTCTCCAATGGCTAACAGTATTTCTTTTACAGAATCAGAGATTGAATTTTTGTTTTTGGAATTGATAACGTTAATCCTTTGTGCTGTTAAAAATAGCTTTTGAGAGAAGGGTCATTTCAGGTTGGATTTCTATTGAGTTATTAGGCATACTGGTTTTTGCAAGGTCAGGGTCTTTTAATCCGTTCCCTGTTATGACGCATACGATTGTGTCATTAGTAAATTTTTGCCCTAATCTGGACAACTTAATTAATCCAGCTAAGGAGGCTGCCGAGGCAGGCTCTCCGAATATACCCTCTTCTGATGCCAGTAACCGGTATGCTTCTAAAATTTGATCGTCAGTAACTTTATCAATAATGCCACCTGATTCATCTCTTGCCACCAAGGCTTTGTCCCAGCTTGCTGGGTTTCCAATTCGGATGGCACTGGCAATAGTTTCAGGGTTGTCTACTTTTTTGCCTAGAACTATAGGTGCTGCACCAGATGCTTGGAATCCCATCATTTTAGGGGATTTGGAAGTAATACCTAATGATTTATATTCTGAGAATCCTTTCCAGTACGCAGTTATATTCCCTGCATTACCAACAGGGATAAATAAATAATCTGGAGCCTCACCAATTTCATCGGACACTTCAAAAGCGGCAGTCTTTTGACCTTCAATTCTATAAGGGTTAACAGAATTAACCAGTGTTATCGGGTATTCCTCGACAAATTCTCTAACTAAAGTGAGGGCTTCATCAAAATTACCATTGACTATAATAATTTTTGCGCCGTAGGCAACGGCTTGCACGAGTTTCCCGACGGCTACTTCACCTTTGGGCACCAATACATATGCATCTAGACCACAATGTGCACTGTAAGCGGCTGCTGAGGCACTAGTGTTCCCTGTAGATGCACATATGACTCCTACACTTTTAGATTCTAAAGCCTTGGCTATTGCCACTACCATTCCACGATCCTTGAAAGAACCACTCGGGTTACAACTCTCTAATTTGAAATATAATTCTTTACAGCCTATTAATTTTACTAAGTTGTTCGATTTTACTAGTGGCGTATTACCTTCTCCTAAAGAAATCATAGGAGTACTATCGTTAATAGGCAGTAATTCTTTATATGTTTCTAAAACACCAGATTTCATTTTTATTCCTGTTTAATCTTCTATTCTAAGAACTGTATGTATTTTGATTACCACTGTTAAGTCTTTGATGGCGATTAAGGCTTCTTGTATAGAACTTTCTGTAGATTCATACGTTGTTATTATAAGTTCAGCAATATTGTTTGAGGCTACATTGTCTTTTTGAATCATTGATGCGATGCTTATACCCAGATTTCCAAATATGGTAGATATTTGTGCTAAAACACCAGATTCATTAGTTACGCTTAGTCTCATATAAAATTTTTTGACTAAGTCATTAATGCTTTTTATTTGGATGGTATTAGAATTAATTGCTGATTTATGGTTGTCTTGGGTTGAAGCCTCAATTAAGTCTCCTATGATGCCGCTGGTTGTGGCATTTTGGCCGGCTCCTTCACCATGCAATACTATTTTACCAGCTAAATCACCCTCTAATTCAATTGCATTATATACGTTGTCTACCTTAGATAACATCTGTGAATTAGGAATGAGTGCTGGGTGCACCCGTGCAGTTATTGTATTATTACTCAGCTCACATATCGCTAAAGGTTTTATGGAGTACCCGAGTTCTTTTGCGATAAGGAAATCCTGGGGTTCAAGGGAAGTTATTCCTTCTTTATGGACTTGTTCAGGTTTAATTTCACAGCCAAATGCTAAATTAGCTAATATACATATTTTGTATAAGGCGTCTGTGCCTTCAATATCATTAGCAGGATCAGCTTCCGCGTAACCTAGGTCTTGAGCTTCTTTTAAGGATTTATCAAAGGTGGAATTACTATTTGCCATTTGCGTTAGTATATAATTTGAAGTTCCGTTTATTATCCCTCGAATAGATTCTATTTTATTGCCTGATAATTGAGTTTTGAGACTATTAATTATAGGTATTCCGGCTCCGGTACTGGCTTCATATAACAAGTGTGATTGTTGTTTTATGCTAATAGCTCTAAGTTCTTCTCCATGTTTGGCTATTAATTCTTTATTTGCAGTTACTACATGTTTTTTGTTTTCTAGTGCGATTTTGACTGAATTGTAAGCAGTGCTTGTGCCGCCAATAACTTCTATTATTACATCTATACTGGGATCATTCAGTATGGTATCTGGATTGTCAGTTATGATATTAGATGGTATGAAGTCTGGACGTTCTTTATTTAAATCGTTTACTAAAATATGTTTTAAAAGTATGTTACGACCAATGCGAGATTCAATATGATCATAATTTTTTAATAAGGACCTAGCTACACCCGTCCCTACCACTCCTAGTCCAAGCAACCCTATACTTAGTGGATTGTTACTGTTTTTCAAAATGTAATCCTTTGTTACTTAATAATACGAGGAGCTGTTAATTTCACTTGGTTAGCTACCCAGGAGTATTTCTCGCTGTCAAAATTAAGTTTGACCCACCCCTCCTCTGATCCGGTTTGTAATTGCTTTGCTTCCCATTTATCCATTGTCTCAAGAGCTAATTTATATTTTATAGGATCTTCAACGTCTTTGGATTCATAGTCAGATAGAATTTTTATTATAAATATGCCACTTTCAGTAATTAATAAGTCACTAATGTCTCCGGTAGCTTTTTTGGAACCATCTTCAGGGAAAATAAAGTTATTAAATTCTGGAAATGCTCCATTGGGCACCCATCCAAAATATCCATCTTCTTGTCCTATATCTCTTGCTACAGTTTCAAAATCTTCTTTGTCAATTTGTGAACGTATTTCATCGGGAGGTATGCTACTGTCTCTGTTCAGGACTATCAACGATATTTCAACTTGTTCTTGAGGAGATTCCATGTTCATAAAAAAACTTAATGTCAGTTTTCTTTCTCGAATAACCTCAGCTAAAAGGCCTTCATATTGCTCTTCAGTTAATGTTGTGGCTGTTAAAAAAGCTCGATAATTACTTTTGAATTCTTGTTCCAATTGATTCGAGCCAGTTTCTTCACCGGGTTTGATTTCGGGATAAAATTGGGCTCTCAATTCTTCTTGAATTTCTTCTTCAGTGACACCAATGCCTAATCCAGGTGCAGCTTGTTTTAGTATTTCTGCATGTACAAGCTTTTGTAGAAATTCAAATGGAGTGCTTCCCAAATCTAATATGTATTCAGGGTCATAACGATTAAGCCCTTGTAATACCCGGATTCGTTGCACTAAGTCACTCATCGCGAACTTTACTCCGCGAACCTCTCCGGCCATTACTCTGGGTGGACTATAAAATTCTCTATAATATCCTACTAGTATTATGAGAAGGATAATTCCAACTAGAGCCCCACCAATTGAATACGCGATTTTTTGTTTTCGTTTTTCCGCTATATCTCGGGCACTTAGGTGGGTTTGGTCATTTTTATTCTTATTTTTCTTATCTCTTTTAGGAGATAAATTATTTTCTTCTTGCGACACCATAGTACGCTACCTCACCTAGACGAGTTATTTCGATTCCCCGGGGTTTGCTTTCCTTATTAACGTCGGCTTGTGAATCTGAAGGATTGCCCAGGTATGAAAGGTATGAGAGCTAAATGCCGAGCTTTTTTGATTGCAGAAGCCAACATTCTTTGATGTTTGGCACAGACTCCGGTTTTCCGAGGTGGTTCTATTTTTGCCCGGTCTGAGATGAACCGTCTCAGTTTGTCTACTTCTTTATAATCTATAATTTTGGCATGTTCTACACAAAACGAGCAAACTCTTCTTCTGGGGAAGAATCGCCCTCTTGGTCCTCTTGCCCCGCCAGCGTTACGGTTTTGGGGTCTGTATCCGCCACCGCCTCCTTCAGAGGGTCTATATCCGCCGCCACCGCCTCCTGTATTTTCAGATTGTGGTGAAGTGCTTGTAGTTTGAGTTGTCATATTATAATTTCTCCTATATCTAATCTGCCACTAAAATGGAAGATCGTCGTCATCGTATTCAGAATTGTTAGCTTGTTGTGATTCTCCAAATTGTGGAGGGGAATCGTTGTTTTGAGAAGTTGCTTGGTCGTCTTGTCTGTTATTCAAAAAATGCACGTTTTCTGCATTTACATCCAGTGAAACACGAGTTTGCCCATCTTGTGTTTGGTAAGTTCTACTTGATAGTCTTCCTTCCACGTAAACTTGGCGCCCTCGGGCTAAATATTGGTTACATATTTCTGATAATCTTCCCCAAGCACTAACATTAAACCATTCTACTTCTTCTTTGCTTTCGCCGTTGGAAGTAGTGTATTTATAGGTGCTGGCCACTGAGAATGATGTGACACTTGCTCCATTGGGTGTGTATCTCATTTCAGGATCTCGTCCAAGATTTCCAATCAATATTACTTTATGCAAATTACACCTTAACCATTATTCAGATTCTTTGGTTGATTCTGGATCTTCGGTTTCTGGAACAGCGGTTGGCTCAGCTTCAGT
>DPHC01000020.1:14697-66616 GCA_003523055.1 Dehalococcoidia bacterium
CAGCTTCAGTTTCTACAACAGCGGCAGATTCAGCTGTTACTGGGTTTGCAGTGGCTCCTTCGGTAGCTGCAGGACTTTGCGTTGCTGGGCTTGATTCATCTTCTCTTCGGTTATTATAATTAGGTCTCTGTTGATAAGAAGGTCTTCTTCCCAATGGGGCATCTGCTGAACCAGGGTTTGGATCTGTGAGAGATGCTAATGCTTCTGCATCAGAAAGAGACACTATCAGAGATCTGAGTACTCGTTCATCTAACCTTAATAAGTTTTCTAATTCCTGATTAAAAGGGACATCTGTCTCAAACCGTGACAGATGATATGTTCCTTCTAAATATTTTTGTTGTCCTTTTTGTATGGGATATGCTAGCCTTCTGGTTCCCCAAGAATGCTCAGCTACTACAGTGCCATCGTGACCAGATATAAATGTTTTAACTGAATCCCAAGCTTCAGTATCCTCTGTTTGATTCAGCATTGGGCTCGTTATAACTACTATTTCGTATTGACGCAAATTTACTCCTAAACTACTTTACAAGAATGAGGCCAATTATATCAAAAGTTGCTGTTTGACTCAACTCGGATTAATTTATGCCAGGAACAGGGTGAGTAGAAGCCAAGGATTGTACTTTTTGGGCTACTGACGATAATAATGTTTTGTCATTTTTATTGGTTAAAGCTGATATTATTAATTTGCTTACTTCTTGAGTTTCTGTGGATGTGAAGCCTCTGCTAGTAATTGCAGCGGTACCTAGTCTAATTCCGCTTGTAACGCGCGCAGGTTTTGTATCCCAAGGTATCGAATTCTTATTGGCTATGATTCCAACTGATTGCAAAACAGATTCTGCCTCTTGGCCAGTTAACCCAACGGTTGTGACGTCAGCTAAAATTAAGTGGTTATCAGTGCCTCCTGAAATAAGACGAATACCAGATTCTGCGAGTTCTTTAGACATAGTCTGTGCATTTTCAACAACTTGGCGTGCATATATTGAGAATTCAGGCGTCATAGCTTCCCCAAAGCAGACTGCTTTTGCCGCTATAACGTGCATGAACGGTCCTCCCTGAGAGTAGGGGAATACACCGTAGTCTATTTTTTTTGCAAGATCTTCTGTGCACAATATTAGGCCCCCTCTGGGTCCACGGAGAGTTTTTTGAGTAGTAGATGTGATTATATCGGCGTAACCTGCAGGAGAAGGGTGTGCTCCACCTGCTATCAATCCTGATATGTGGGCCATATCAATCATTAAGAGTGCATTAGCTTTTTTGGCTATGGTTCCGAGTTTTTCGAAGTCTAATATTCTAGGATAAGCACTGCAACCGGCTACTATAAGTTTTGGAGAATGTTTCATTGCCAAGGACTCTATTTCATCATAATCAATAGTTTCAGAATCCTGTTTCACTCCATACGGTAAAAAGTTATATAAATTTCCGGAAAAACTTACTTTAGCACCGTGAGTTAAATGTCCTCCTTGATCTAATTGCATTCCTAAAACGGTGTCTCCAGGCTTTAACACCGCAAAATATGCAGCCATGTTAGCCTGGGCACCACTATGTGGCTGAACATTTGCATGAGGCATTTCGAATAATTGTTTTGCTCGTTCTATTGCCAACGTTTCAACTTTGTCTACGTGCTCGCACCCACCGTAATATCTGCGACCAGGGTAGCCTTCCGCATATTTATTACCCATTAGGCTGGATTGCGCTTCTATTACGTTTGCGCTTGCATAATTCTCAGACGCTATCAAGACTATTGAATCAGTCTGACGAGTAATTTCTTGTTGCATCGCATTAAAAATTAATGGATCTTTAGTGTTCAAAGTTGACATGTTAATCCTCGTATATTTAATTTAATCTATTTGTCGAGTTGATTTATTTGTTCGTCAAGGGTTTTAACCCGCAAATAATCACCTTCAGCCATTTTGTAACATCTGTCTAAGTATAAACTGGCTATTTGTAAACTATTAGGGTTCATGCAATAGGCTGCTTTTAGGAGTCTTGGCAATTTAAAATTTTCAGGAAAATGTTTGGCTAACATTTCTAATTCTTGCTTGGTTTGGCTGGTGATGATTTGGTCATTGTTTTCGTGACTGAATCTCAACTTACTTAATAATTTAGCAACTTCTGCCAGTTTGTCTTTTTCGGACATCAAGCCAAATAGAACATCATTAATAAGGTTATCGGAAGTATCCTCCAGTTCTAAGGTTTCTGGTTCAGAAGAACTAGTAACAACTTGTGAGTTGTTTGCTGTGTACAAATTTGTGTATTCGGTCACTGAGTTATTTACAGCTTCCATTAATCGGGTGACGTCATAAGAAAATATGTCTCCGCCATTTAAGAGATCATCATCACGGAAAGTTGCTAGGTCAGATAACTGAGTTATATTCATGGAATCTTCTGGTACCGGAGGCATAGCAAATGCAGAAAAATTGTCTAATGGCATGTCGCCTATAGTAGATGCCAGAAATGGGGGAACATATTTAGACAAGTCAGTTTTTATCGGTAATATGACAATATAGGATGAGTAAATTTTGCCTGGTTCCGTGCCTATAGTGAAATATATTAAACCATGCCCTTTTGGCTTATTCATATCGCCTTGTTCGAAAATTATTGCCATATATCAATCACACCTTACCTATCATTATAAAATATTTAACCTCTTACGGCTATATCTTTTTCTTAAATTAAATCAAAGGCTTAGCCATAAAGATGATATTTAACTTATTATGTCAAATAATGTATTATTATGAGAAATCAGGATAATCGTAGAGTCTAGGAGTTTGTATGGCAGAGGAAAATTTAAAAAATTTCGTATATGAAGAAATCCAAATTGGAGAAGAATTAGGAAGTTACTCGTATGTTTTGACCCAAGATATGTTAGATACATTTCGTAATGCAGTTGAGGATCCTGATGCGTCGTTTCCAACATTGGGAGTAAAACATGATGCTACTGCATTTGCTATGGTATATGATGATAAAATTGGTGGCGTTAACGCAGGTAATGAGGTTGAATTCTTTAACCCCCCTATACCTGGGAAAAAAATTATTGTTACGGGTCGTGTGCATAACAAATATACGAAAAGAAATAACCCGTATATTGTAATAGAAGCAACTGCAGAAGACGAAGATGGAAGACTAATTGAAAAATTAAGAACTTATCAGTTAAAAAAACCAGAGGAGTTAGGCAAAAAATGGCAGAAATAAATGTTAATGATAAATTACCAACAGTTACCAAGCATATAACACAGGAAAAAATTGAATTATTCGAAGATTGTGGAATATTAGACAGGCAAAATATTCATAACAACCCAGATATAGCCAGAGAAAGGCTTAAATTTGACTTTCCTATAGCATCTGGACGAATGTCTGTGACTTATGCTTCTGAAATCATACGACAATTTGTAGGAGCCGATGCCTTTAGTCATTCCGGTACTGTTAATTTAAAATTTCTTAAGCCGGTAATACAAGGAGATACAGTAAATGTAAGTGGTTCTGTATCTTCCACTGAAAATGTAACCGGAGGTACCCTTGTAACTATGAATATCGAATGTGAAAATCAAAATGGTGAAAAAACTGCTATCGGACAAGGCACAGCAGTTATCAAATAATTTAGAAGGAGAATTAAGATGCCTACAGCTGAATTTGGTAAAGTAGAATTAGAAATTGTTTACTGTGTCCCTTGAGGGTATCATGCCTTGGCCACGTGGTTGGCCACAGAAATTTGGAGAGCTCACGATGTTGGTGAAGTAGCAGTTAAATTAACTCCTGCAGGTAATGGAAGATTGGAATTGTATTTGGATGGAGATAAAATCTTTGATCGTAAAGATGAAGATGGTGTTTACCCAAACTTAACTAGAGTGAATGAACTGAAAATGGTAGTAGCTGATAAAATTTTCGAAATTGATGAATCTATTTCGGCTTCTATATAGCAGAGAGTGTAATGAATTCTGAGCATTATGATATTGTTATCAAGGGAACAAAATATTTAAATAAGTGGCGAGAAACTGTATTGAACCAGCATGTTCAGTTAGATCTTTCAGGATCTGATTTGTCTAATTTAAATTTAGAAAATGCAAAATTAGGTAACGCTGATTTAAGATCTGCAGATCTTAGGAATACTAAATTAGCGAACGTGAACTTATATATGGCTAACTTGACGGATGCAAATTTAGAAGGATCTGATATGGCAAGAATTAAATTAGAGAAATCAATAATTCAAGGAGCGAATTTATATAATGTGAATTTGTTCTGGGCTGATCTTAATAATGCTACCGTAACATCTTGTAATTTAAAAAACTCAAGACTAATGAGAACTTCTTTTGTTGGCTCTGATTTGAAAGGAAGTGACTGCAGCCAATCTACGATGATAGAAGTAGATTTTAGAAATGCTAATTTAGAAGACGTTTCTTTTAGAAATTCAAATATGAATGGTGCAGATATGAGTAGATCAGTAATGGCAGGAGCTGATTTCTCGTATGCGATGTTGAGGGATTCTCATTGGATTATGGCTAACATGATAGGAGCTGATTATACCAATGCAAGTTTGTATAGAGTTGATATGACAATGGCGAAATTCGATGAAACTACAATTTTTCCTGAAGGTTTCGATCCAACTTATTCTCCAGCTGATGACTATTAGAAAATTAATAGGTAATTGAGGTAATTGTGTCTGAACTGTATGTAACATCAACTAGTGCTAGAGCGGGTAAAACTTTGTATTCAACTTCAGTGGCTAAGAATAAATTAGAGAGTAATGAGAGTGTTTACTATATAAATCTTGGTACAGGAGAAACAGATAAAATAATTGAAGAAATGTCAGAGTCTTATGGGGCAGATAAACTGGCATACCAATATATAATTGAAGACCAACTTGACGATTCTTCTATAATTGCTATGGTGTCTGATAAAAAAAAATTATTTGACAGTGTAATAATTGATGGATCAATTGGCAGTGTTACTAGTCTTCAAGACCCTTCAGGTGCTGCGATTGTTGTTATTCATGATTGCTCACTGGGAGTGGAATTTGACCTGGAATTGATAACAAACTACGCCAACCACGATAGTGTTTCAATATTGTTTAATAAAATCCCTAAATACAAGCTTAAAGAAGCTAACCTGGTTGCTCAGTCTTGCGGAGCAACTGTGATTGGGACCATCACAGAAGATAGATGTATAAATGGTTTAGCGTTTGATGAAATCATGGGATGCCTAAATGGTAAAATAATTGACCTAACTGTTACAAACAAGCCTTATATAGAAAAATTCCTCATAGGCGGAAATATGATGGACTCTGGCAAAGAGTATTTTGGGAGATTCCAAAATCAAGCAGTTATAACAAGAAGTGGAAGACCTGATATACAAATGTCTAGCATAATGGCTGGAACTAGATGCTTAATTCTCACAGGGTCAGTAGAGCCTACGGAGTATATTATTTCAGAAGCACGTAAACACAGAATACCGATGATTCATGTTGAATCGTCTACTGAAACTACAGTGAACATACTGTCAGGCGCTTTTGGTGATAATCCCGTGTGCATAGAACGAGTTAACAGGTTTTCGGAATTATTAGCAAGTAGTTAAGACCTACAAGTCTGAATTTAACATATCCAAAATTTCATAAGTTATGCATGTCAGCCCTGTTGCCATATAAGGTGCACTGCAAAGACCTCGAACGTGGCCTAATTCGGAGTTAGCAAGCACTGATATTGCAATATCTAGTTTAGGTGAGTACATCAATACTGAGCTATACCCACCGCCTCCGCCAGGATGCCCATATGTCATGAGTGCTGTTCCGTCTGACATAGGATGATATCTTCTAGCTATATGGTATCCGTAGTTTTGAGTGACTCCACCCAAAATAATGTTTTCTTCGACTATGGAATCCACTAATATATTTCGTGTGTTTGGTGATAGAGCGTTGCCATCAGGACTGTAAAGTTCGTATCCCCAAATGGCCATATTTTCGGGAGTGGAAAATCCTCCAGCTCCGGCCCAAGCTAGCCTTCCATCTTGTTCGAAATAGTCTATTTTATACCAGTCGGGAGCTCCAACAGGCCTGAGTTGGGTTAAATCACCAAATCCACCGTACCCCCCATACATGGAGTAATTAGCATGAGGCAATGCCATGTTGTCTGGGATTTTGGTGGCTGGTCTAAACCCAATTTGCAGGGAAAGAGGAGTAAATAGATTTTCTTCATACAAAGAGGCAAGCTGGGTTTGGGATTGGTATTGTGCAATCAATCCTAGTAAGACTGAACTATTATTAGAATATTCGTATCCATTAGGATTGGTGCCAACACTGGTTGTTAAAGTTAGGTAATCAGTTGGATGCCATCCTGACTTGGAAACCACTTGATTTAAGTTTTTTGCGCGAGGGTCTCTATCTCCGTGACCTCCTCGCATTAGTAAAAGCTCTTCTACTGTGCTATCTGGGAACAAATCCTCATCAAGATCGGCATATAAGGAATGATTTTTGAGAAGTATAGAAATAGGGTCATCAAGGGCGTACATACCAGCTTCTATTTGCTGGAGAATTAATGCACTTACAAACGTTTTAGAGGTACTCATGATTCCGATAGGAACATCAGTAGTGAGTTTTATGTTTTGACCAGAATAGCCACGGGCATCAGACCATAATTTTGAACCTGAAAAAACAGAAACAGAAATGCCCATTTTGGTCGGTAGAGTATCGAAGTTATTTGCAACAATTTCAGATAATTGATCTGTTATATGTTTATCGAAAGAGTCATAACCTGTTTTTTTGATAAAATCGGGAGGCGCAAATGTTTTGTGTTTGACATATGTAACAGACTGTTTGGGTGTGTCTGTTGCTACTGAAGATTGTTTTGAAACTTCCATTTTAGGTTCTTCCACAGAAGCGTTAGTTAGCGTTGATTGGTCAAAGGTTGGAGCAACGGTTGTTTTAATTTTTACCCTATTAGCAATTTTAGTTGAGTTGGGTGTTGGAAATGCAGTATTGGCAATTTCTAAATAGTCGTCTGATAAGTTGCTGTTAGTGGCGACATAATCGTCTGTTTGGCACCCAATAGAAAACAGTAGGCAAATTAACGTTACATAGCTATATCTTAATAATGACATTACTCCATGTTGAATCGTTCTGACTCAGGGTTTCTAGACCACAACAATTCTGCTCCTGCCATCGCTTTCTTCCTGGCGTCGCTAGCACGCCATTGGTCATATACTTCGCTGCTTTCCCAAGTAACGAGAGTTGATATTTGTGTTGGATCAGCAATAGAAATCATTGTTTGTCTGGTGCCAAACCCTGGAGCTTGGCTTTGTGCTACGCCATTCCCATCCAGTATGGTTTTAGCTTCTTGTAGTTTTTCAGCTTGGGCCCAATGGTGTGTAATAACTCCAATCATAATGGGTTCTCCGTTTCAGATTTATTTTTGCTTTTAAAGAGAGGTACTAATAATAAGGGGGCAAGTACTGTGGTTATTATGGTCATTATTATGCTTATTGTGAACACTGATTGGTTAATTATACCTTGGCTTAATCCAATTCCAGCAATTATTAAAGCTACTTCACCTCTTGGCATCATTCCGACACCAATACGAGTACTTTGTTTCAAATTAAATTTGAATAAGAGTGCGGGGCCTCCGGAACCAAGTACTTTAGTAAGGATAGCGACCAGAGAGATAATTAATCCAACCATTAAAGCGCTCGAAATAGAACTTATGTCTACCAGCATGCCCATTACCACAAAAAATATTGGGACCATAAACCCTTTTATAGGTTCTAAAGTATGTTCTAGTGTTGTTTTCATTTTAGTAGTAGAAAATGCTAGGCCTGCTGAAAATGCACCAATGATGAAGGCTAGGCCAAATAATTCAGCCAAACCAGAACACAGTAGTGCTATTCCTAAAATGATTGGGATATTGGTCTGGGGAGTTCCTATTTTATCTAGAAATGCTTCTACGTATTTAGCAGTAGCTAACCCTATTCCTGTTAAAGCGACCCAGAATATTATTGCTTTGGCGCCTATGGTGCTTATTGACCAAATATCAACTTTTCCAGAAACACTAATACCTACTATTATAGAAAGTATCAGTATGCCTAATATATCATCGATGACGGCTGCGGCTATTATTGTTGTCCCTTCTGCAGAGTTTAATTGTCCTATATCAGACAGTACTCTAGCGGTTATGCCAACTGAAGTTGCAGTTAATATGGATCCCATGAACAAAGCTTCTAAAGACCAAATGCCTGCTGGCCCGGCAATACCCAATATGACGGCTGAGTAAGCGCCTAGTAGGAAAGGGAATATCACACCGCCTAATGCTACTAATGTAGCTGGTCCGGAATACTTTAAAAATGTACTGAAATTGGTTTCAAGGCCGACAGCGAAAAGTAAAACTATAGAACCAATTTGAGCAACTGAGAATAATTCATTACTTACAGGTAGAGCTCCTATGACGTCTGGATGCGCGATAGGAAACAGTGGACCGAAGAAGGGTATAGCTAATGACCCAAGTGCGAAGGGGCCTATTAACACCCCAACTCCTATTTCAGCCAGTATTGCAGGCATTTTTAAAAATTTAGTGGCTAATACACCTGATAATTTTGCAGCTATTAATATAATTGCTATTTGGATTAGTAATATTGTGACTATGTGAGTTATATTTCCCGATGAAGCCACAGTCTCAAAGCCAAATTTTTCTGGTATTAATTGTAAAGTTTTCATATTTGAACATTTTATATATAATTGATGCCTGTTGTCTATAATAATCTAAGCTTTTATTTGACATTAAATATGCCCTTTGCTAGCATGATTTGCTGGTGCAGTATGTAATGAATCAGATGTATGGAGAAATATATTGGTTTTTATTAATGGTTTGAAATGCCGAGAATGTGGAAGAGATTACCCTGGAGAAGCGTTAAATGTGTGTGAATTTTGCTTTGGTCCATTGGAAGTAGCTTATGATTATTCTACGATTAGAGAGGCAATTTCTAGAGATCAGATATCTAATGGCCCGCTTAGTATATGGAGATATAAACATTTACTTCCTGCGAGTGGCGAAAACCCAGTTGACATAACTACCGGAATGACTCCATTGATGAAAGCTGGTAATTTAGGTAAAGAACTAGGGTTGAACAATTTATATATAAAAAATGATAGTGTGAATCCGACATTCTCCTTTAAGGACAGGGTCGTTTCTGTGGCCTGTACTAAAGCCATTGAATTTGGTTATGAAGTATTATCTTGTGCATCTACCGGTAACTTGGCGGCTAGTGTTGCGGCTCACGCTGCGAGAGCAGGTATCAAGTCAGTTGTATTCATTCCCGCGGACTTAGAAAAAGGAAAAGTTATAAACGCGTCTATATATGGTCCTACTATAATGGCGATTGACGGTAATTATGACGATGTGAACCGACTATGTAGTGAAATCGCTGATAATTATCCTTGGGCATTTGTTAATGTGAATATGAGGCCGTATTATGCTGAAGGTAGTAAAACACTTGGTTATGAAGTTGCTGAACAATTGGATTGGCAATTACCTGATCATGTTGTGGTGCCGGCTGCTTCGGGTGCTATGTTTACTAAAATTTGGAAAGGTTTTAATGAGTTAGCTTGCCTGGGATTGTTGGACGGCATAGAAGGTATGTCATTCGGTGATGACCAAAATTCAGCTCATCACCCGTCAGTAACTACTAAGATGCACATGGCGCAAGCGTTTGGTTGCTCACCTATAGTTTCCGCTTGGGTTAATAATCAACAGCGTGTCATTCCCGTAAAGCCGAACACTATAGCTAAATCTTTAGCTATAGGTAATCCTGCTGATGGTATATATGCTTTGAAAGTGATTAAAGAATCTAATGGCTCTGCTACTGCTACTCCCGAGAGTTCAGTTGCTGAAGGTATTGCATTGCTAGCAAGAACTGAAGGAATATTTACTGAGACAGCAGGTGGGGTTTCGATAGCTGTACTCAAAACCTTAGCTGAATCAGGAGCTATTAAACCAGACGAACGAACAGTTGTTTATATAACAGGTAATGGATTAAAAACCCAAGAAGTAGTAGAAAGCTATGTGAATACTGTGCCTATTACAGCAACAATGGATTCTTTTGAATCTGCTTATAGTCAACTGCAGTCCTGATGCTTAGCAAGAGATACATATTTACATTCCCTCCACACATGATAACTCAATCTGTTATATATAAATTGGGAAAAGACTTCGACTTAGAAACCAATATCAGAAGAGCAGATATTCGTGAAGACATGGGTTGGGTGATATTAGAACTTATTGGCACAGAAGAAGAAATAATTAAGGGTATAGACTGGGTAACATCTACAGGAGTCCGTGTAGACTCAATTAATGGTGATCTGGTTCAAGGTTGATTTAAATAATTTCCAAAGGAGATATTATGAGTATTACAGTTAGAATTCCAAGCCCACTCCGCAGATTGACTGAGGGGAAAGATGTTGTTGACGCTGATGGCGGGACAATCAAGGATGTTATTGAAAATCTTGAATTGAATTTTAATGGGTTTAAAGAGCGATTGATAGATGAAAATGGGGAAATGAGATATTTCGTTAACGTGTATTTGAATGGTGAAGATGTTAGATTTCTTGATGGAATATTAACGAAAACTAACAAAGGCGATGAAATTAGTATTGTCCCTGCTGTGGCTGGTGGTAAAATCTAGTTAAGGTTGATGGTGGCATTGTTTTTCACGTTATTTGCCGTTCGGTAATTTCCCCAGAACTCCTTACGAAATTCTAAAAACGTTGAGTCAATGATTGATGCCCTAATGGAACACATCAAGTTTGATAGATATCTTAGATTGTGCATGCTAGCCAGTCTAAGCCCAAGCAGTTCTTTTGCTTTAAATAAGTGATGTATATAAGCTGCCGAAAAATTAGTACATGCATAGCAATCACAACTTTCTAATAGTGGAGATTCTTGAGTTTTGTATTGCTGATTGGTGATGTTTATTCGACCAGTGTCCGTATATAATGACCCATTACGTGCTACTCGGGTAGGCATGATGCAGTCAAACATATCTATACCTGCATATACTCCTTCAACTAAATCTTCAGGGGATCCAACTCCCATTAAATATCTAGGCTTATTTTCCGGCAAGCTTTGTGTGCAAAATTTGACGGTATCATACATTTCTGATTTTGTTTCTCCAACTGCTAACCCTCCAATTGCGTAGCCTTCGAATTCCTGTTTAATCATAAATTCGAGTGAAATATCTCGCAACTTCCTATTAGTTCCTCCCTGAATAATGCCAAACAGTGTTTGGCGAGTAATGTTCCCTTTTTGTTCAAAAGTGTCTTTGCATTGTAGGGCCCATTTATGTGTACGGTTCATTGCCAATGTTACTTCAGTTTCTGGTGCACCGAAAGCTATGCAATGGTCAAAACACATTATTATGTCTGCTCCTATACCTATTTGGTTGAGAGTAGCTTGTTCAGGGGTCATAAAGTGCTCTGTGCCATCATTTATAGACTTAAACAAAACTCCTGAGTCAGATATTTTGTTGTTACTGCTGAGACTAAAAGCTTGGAATCCTCCACTGTCTGTAAGGATTGGCATATCCCATCCCATAAAATTGTGGATTCCTCCGAATGTTTCAATTAATTCAATACCTGGTTGTAAGTACAAATGATATGCATTGCTTAATATAATTGAAGCACCAATTTCTTTTATTTCTGTTGGTGTTAGAGATTTTACTGTTGCTTGAGTACCCACAGGCATGAAGATGGGCGTTGTTACGCTACCATGGGCCGTGGTAAACTCACCTGCACGTGCATGACCAAGCTTTGAATGTATGCTGAATGTAAACATATGTTAATTAATTTAACCTTATCAGTTCTGGGGTATTAAATATATAATGATTCAAATGATTTTGACCTTTATCGAGAATTTACCTGATCAGAACAGATTTTTGTGGGCTCTATTTGTTATGTCGATGGTTATGATTATTTCTGTTGGATTATGGACCAGCTGGCGATTGTTAAATAAAATGCTTCGTAAAGGCTAGTAAAGTATTATGCTATTTCCAAATGCTGAAATAATAATCAATCCCTTTGTCTTAGTATTGCTTGGTCTTTTAGTAGGTACGCTGAGCGGGTTTTTTGGAATCGGAGGTGGATTTCTCATTACTGGCAGTTTACTTGTTTTGGGAGTGCCTCCATTATTCGCGGTGGGTACGGGAATAACCTTAGTTATGGGGACATCCATAATCAGCACGTTAAAACATCGTGAATTAGGTAACGTAGACATAAAATTTGGAATTTGCTTGATTTCAGGCACTATGCCAGCTATTTTTATTGCTGAAAGATTAAATCAGTTTTTAGCAGTAAATGATTTGTCTGCTCCAGTGATAAAAGGGTTATATGTCATTTTACTGAGTAGCGTAGGCATGTTTATCATTTATGATTCTTTGAAATCATATAGAAAGGCCAAGAATGATAATGTATCCGAAACAACCAAACCTTCATCTAAATTCTTGAGAGAACTTCGAATTGGTCCAGAATTTATTTATATACCTTTTTTAGGAAAAAAATCGACCTATTTAAATTTCCCTGTAGCTCAAATAGAATCCATGTCTATACTAGTTATTGTCATGATTGGTTTCATAATTGGATTTATCGCGGGCCTTCTAGGAGCCGGTGGTGGCTTTATATTAATGCCGGTATTAATATATTTTATCGGAATACCCACTACTGTTGCGATTGGTACTGATTTGATGCAAGTGATAGTTACAGGATCGTTGGGAACATTTTTATATGCATTATCTGATAACGTAGATATTGTAATGGCGAGTTTAATGTTAGTTCCAGCATTTTTCTTATCCCAAGTAGGTGCACTGGCTACCAAATATGTAAGACCGGACAAAATTAGAATCATATATGGATTATTACTAACCTTTGGAGGTTTGTCAGTAGGTTTGGAATATGCATCATCTTTTATGGGGAATCCACTATTTATACGGCAATTAGCTATATACATTTTATTGGGTAGCGCTAGCTGCATATCCCTTTGGATATTAGGCTTATTTTTCAAAGGCTACATCAATAGTAATAATAAGATATCAGTGGATTAATTCTCTAATTACTTCTTCCACAATATTAGGGTCCACGTCTGTTCTTACGATGGCTTTACCAATCTTATCTAACAAAACCCATTGATTCTTACCAGATAAAGTTTTTTTGTCTAAAGACATTGCCGATTTGAATTTATCTAAATTAATGTTGTCTGCTCGCACAGGTAAATCATATTGTTGAAGAATATCTAGATGGAGTTGCACTAATTGGCCGTCGATAAGGCCCATTTTTTCTGCTATTCTGGATGCTGCGATCATACCAACTGATACACCTTCTCCATGCATAAATCTGCCATATTCAGTTGAGGCTTCTAAGGCGTGGCCTATTGTATGGCCGTAATTTAATAATATACGCAGCCCCAGCGTTTCTTTTTCATCTTGACTAACTATATTCGCTTTAATTGCCATGCTAGTGCTGATGACATCAGTGGAGATCTCTGGATCTAGACTCATTAATTGCGAGGAGTTATTTGCAAACACATCTACCAAACTGTGATCTAATATAAAACCGTGTTTAATAGCTTCAGCCCAACCTTCTGATAATTCACGTTTTCCTAGCGACTGCAGAGTTGATACATCTGCTATGACCGCTTGTGGCTGATAGAAAGATCCAACTAGATTTTTGCCTTGAGGTAAGTTTATTGCGACTTTGCCTCCAATTGAAGCATCTACCATTGAGGCCATACTTGTAGGAACTTGTATGAATGGTATTCCTCTGAGAAAAGTAGAGGCTACATAGCCTGCTAAATCCCCAACCACACCTCCGCCTACAGCAACTATCATGTGTTTTCGTTCGGCCTTTCGGGCTACCAACCATTCGTAAATAGCGCTCGCTGAAGTTTGGTTCTTACTTTGCTCACCGGCAGGAAAAACAAAGCAATGAGTTTTCAACCCAGCTTTCTGTAAAGACCATTGTACTTGCCTGCCATAAGGGTTCATTACATTACTATCAGTAATTATATACACTGGCCCCGTATTGCCTAATTCAAGTATGCTTTGCCCTAAATTTTCAATAATACCCCAGCCTACTTTTACTGGGTATGTGCCTGTAGTGTGGTTTACGGTTGCAGCTAAAGTTGAAGTGGGCATATTTTTTACCTTTTATTTCATTTTTGTGAGTATGATGTCTGATATTTCGACCGGAGATAGGTTATCTGTTTCTACATTTATATGAGCTTCATTATAAATTTTCTGGCGTTCGGATAACAGGGTACTTATATTGTCTTTTAAATTTCCTGTGGTAAGTAAAGGTCGGATCGTACCGGTATCGGATTCTATCCTGCTAATAATAGATTGTTCACTGGCCTTGAGCCATATGACAGTACCTGAATTTAGCATGGTAGTTCTGCTTTGTTGATCTAAAAAAGCACCACCGCCAGTACCTACAACTTGGTTCATACGTTTACAAACTTTAGTTATTATTTTTTGTTCTTCCATTCTGAATTCTTCTTCATTATGGGCCGTAAAATATTCGGATATACTCATTCCAAATAACTCAGTTAACTGAAAATCTGTGTCAATGAAGTCCATATTTGTTTTTATAGATAATTCTAATCCCACGCTTGTCTTGCCAGAACCCATAAATCCTACAAGTATTATATTAGAATGTTTACCTAATAAACTCATAGATAATCATTCCAATGGTAGTTGTGTTAAATGTATTCCCGTCCCGAGGCTACTTTCTTTATTGAAATACAATAATTGTTGACCAATTCGATTTGTCATTGGTTGTTCCGCTACGAAAGCAACTCCGTGAGTCTGGCAGGTTCCGATTTCTTTTTGGATATCATCTACTACTAATCCTATGTGGTCCAAAATTATCGTCTCTCCTTTGAGTAAATTTAGGTCGTCTGTCTCGATTAATTCAGCTTGTACGTTCCCAAAGTTCACATATGCATTGCGAGCCCCTCTTCTAGAAGCTCCAATACCTCCAATTGTTACGGCATCAAATTTTTCTTCGTACCAAGCAACAGCTTCACTGACGTCTTTAACTAAATATCCTGCATGGACTATATCTATTACTGGTAATCCACTACCATAACCAGCGGTATTAGGAGATGCGGGCAACTCAGTTAAATGCAAATTACAATTATTGGTAGTAGTGCTGTCAAAATATAAAACTTTTTGACCCAATATGTTTACATTTGGAGTATCTGAAACGAATTTAAATCCCTTTTTAGAAAGATGTAACACAGCCTCCGATATGTCTGGCACTAAATATCCTACGTGATGCATGACCATTTCTCCGTCAGGAATAAATGACGTATCTGCTGGCTGAATTAATTCTATTTCTATTTGTCCGAAGTGCACAAATCCGTTACGCCCACCATTGGGAGAGGTCCTGCCTGGCACAAACTCTCCCCCGAATATATGCAAGAACCACTCTTGTGCTTTATCCAAATTTGCCACTTGATAACCCAGGTGCTGAATTTTGCTAAACATATTTCTAGTCACTCCTATTTTTAATTACGGTAATATTTAGAAAGGCAGAGTTTCATTAATGTTCTTTTTTACTAATTAAGTATTTATAAATGATATTCTGCAATTTTGTATTTGTCTATCGTGAAATATTGTAGGGATTTGAGTTAATAGTTTACGACTTCATGCACGAGATTCGAATTTTAATTATGACTGTAAATTTGTATATGAATTAGGTATAATTGATATGTTTTATAAATAGAGAAATTATAACCGGGATGTATGACAACTAGATTAGTAATTCATAATATCCTGAATTAGGATGTGAAATGGATTCAATGGATAGAAAGCTGCTCAATGAAATTCAAACAGAGTTTCCCTTGGT
Source organism: Dehalococcoidia bacterium (assembly GCA_003523055.1). Classification (GTDB taxonomy): domain Bacteria; phylum Chloroflexota; class Dehalococcoidia; order Lucifugimonadales; family UBA3495; genus UBA2588. Next base: position 30,566 of record DPHC01000020.1, read on the forward strand.
AGATACCCCGTTTATAACTCTTGGAGAATCTCTGGGTATAGAAGAATCAGAGGTTATTACCCGATTGTTAGAATTGAAACGGACAAATGTGGTGAGGCAAATAGGAGCAATATTCGACACCCGTAAACTTGGTTACAAAACGACACTAGTTGCATTTGCTTTTCCAGAAGACCAACTCCATGATGGAGCCATGTATATAAACGAGCATCCTGGTGTTAGCCATAATTACGCTAGAGAGGGTTCTTATTATAATTTGTGGTTTACAATCGCAGTTCCTCCAAGCCATGACTTAGAAGAAACTATTAGTGTTATGTATGAAAATACTGGCGCAACAGAGTGTCGTATCATGCCTACAATTAAATTCTTTAAAATAGGCGTAAACTTTGACATGGTAAATCAGAAGGGTTTATCGCATAACTATAGTCCAGATGGGTTTAATAAAACAGAATCATTGAATAACTGGAATCAAGCTCAAGTGGTTACTCCTGAGGAACAGGCAGTGATTAGAGAATTACAAGAAGACATAGAAATTATATCTCGGCCATTTGACAAAATGGCAGATAATTTGAATATAACCACAGAGCAACTTTATAAAAAATGTTATGAATTTAAAGAAAGAACACTGATGAGAAGATTCAGTGCAGTCCTACACCACAGACGCTCAGGATTTATGGCAAATGCAATGGTTGTATGGGAAGTTGATGAATCTGATGCTGAGACAATAGGAATGAAAATGGCAGAACATCCGGCTGTAACTCATTGTTATCAGAGACCCACATTCCCGGACTGGCCTTATACTCATTTCACTATGATTCATGCGACTACAAAAGAAGAATGTCATGATATAGCGGATCAAATTCAAGAGCAATCCGGAATTTCCAACAGATTAATGCTATATAGCACCAGAGAATATAAAAAAACTAGAGTACGATACTTTGTTGATGATTATGACAGATACAGACAAGAACCTAATGTGGCAAACTAAAAATTATAAGGAGAGACATGGATTCATATTACCCAGTATATTTAAATTTGAAAGGTAAAAAAGTTTTAATAATCGGCGGTGGGGAAATCGCTGCCGGTAAAGTTCCAGCATTGCAAGAATCTGAAGCCACTATAGAGATTATCAGCCCTATAGTGACAGATGCTATCAAAGAATACGCAGCCTCTGGAGCGGTGAAATGGACAGAAAGAGAATATATAAAAGGAGATTTAGATGGAGTGTTTGTTTGCATCGCTGCTACAAACGTACGTAAAGTGAATCAAATGATATTTGATGAAGCTGATGAGAAAGCAGTTTTGTTAAATGTTGTAGATGACACACCGTTTTGCTCTTTTATAGCTCCAGCAATTGTAAAAAAAGGCCCAGTAACTTTAGCAATTTCCACAGGTGGAGTTAGCCCCGCGTTGGCAAGAAAATTTAGAGAATCATTGACTGTTGATCCAGTTTTAGACTGGTCAAATTTATCAGAAGTATTATCAAAAGCTAGAAATGAAGTCAAAAGAGAAGATGTATATGTTGAACCCCAGCGATGGCAATGTTGTATCGACGAAGATTTAATGACTTTATATAAAGAAAAAGGCAATGAAGAAGCTTTAGACTTTCTATTAGGAAAATTGATTAGATATAGTGATTCTAGGATGTGCCCTAGTATGGGAGAATGTGTACCAGGTGGTTGTTCAGTAAGAAGAAAGGAGTAAATTGAATGTCCTTCGTTACGGTTGGCTTAAGCCATAAAACCGCAAACTTAGATTTACGTGAACAAATTACAATTGAAAAAGATAATTTGCCTGGAGCCTTAGCTTCTATAAATGATTATCTGGATCAATCAGTATTAGTATCGACTTGTAATCGATTGGAGGTGTACACCTACACAGATCAAGAAGACGTAGCCTCAAAGACATTGAATTTTTTCTCAGATTATTTTGAAATAGATAAAAACGTATTTGCAGATCATTTGTATTCTTTAGAAGGCAGAAGCTCAGTTAATCATTTGTTTAAAGTTGTTAGTGGCCTTGATTCAATGATAGTTGGAGAACACCAAATTTTAGGTCAAGTCAGGGATTGTTATGGTATTGCAAGTGAAATGGAATCCGTAAAAGGTCCTTTAATGAGGCTATTTCACAGGGCTTTCCGAACTGGCAGAATGATACGGCGAGAGACTAAGCTTTCGAATTATGGAAGATCTGTCAGTAAAACAGCAGTCGGGTTAGCTAGAGATAATATAAATAATCTTGAAAATTCTACTGTGATGGTAGTAGGCGCTGGAGATGCAGGTAGATTAGTTGTTCGGGCTCTATCCTATGCTGGGATAAAATCTATACTAGTTGCTAATAGAACTAGAGAACGTGCTGATGAACTTGCAGAGACTTTAGGTGGAACATCTATTGCATTTGAAAATATTAATGACGCTTTAAAAGATGTGGATGTTGTAATTAGCTCTACTGGGTCACCAGGATTTGTTTTCAATAAATCTGAAATACAAAATACAATATCTCAACGTAATAACAAGCCTCTGGTGATTATAGATATAGCTGTCCCACGGGACGTAGATCCGAGAGTAAATGAATTACCCGGAGTGGAAGTGTATTCAATGGACGACTTAGCTGAATACTCTGGCTTAAATGATCCGCTTTTTGATACAGAAATCCTGAAGAGTCAACTTATGGTTGATAAAGAAACAGAATTATTCATGTCTTGGTGGAGTTCATTGGATGCTGCGGAAGTAATTGGAGATTTGTATCAGAAAGCTGATGAAATTAGATTTAATGAATTAAACAAAACTATTAATTATCTTATTAATAGTCAATCCTTTGATATAGATGAATACAACGTTGATGAATTGTCAGATCGATTAGATTCTTTAACTAATGCAATTGTGAATAAAATATTCCACTCTACTGCGAATCAGTTACGATTGGAACAAGACCCATTCAGGCAAGACTTAATAAGGAAATGGTTCGATCTTCCAAAAGACTCAGAATAATATGATGCCCACTAAGAAATCTCTTAAAATTGCTACACGGAGTAGTGTATTAGCTATGCAACAGGCTAATACAGTCAAAACTGCTCTAGAATCTAAGTTCTCTGATTATATATTTGAGCTGTATGTTGTTGATTCTGAAATTGGTGATCTAAATAAAGATAAACCGTTAGCAGGATTAGGGTTAGGAGTGTTTGTGAAAAGTATCGAACAGGCTCTATTGAATAAAACAGCAGATATTGCAGTGCACAGCTTAAAAGATGTGCCTACAATATTAACTTATGGATTAGAAATAGTTGCCTATATGGAGAGAGAAGACGCAAGAGATGTGTTAGTCAGTAGATTTAATTGCCAATTTGATAAGCTACCGGAGAGATCAAGTATTGGGACTAGTAGCCCGCGGCGGACTGCTCAAATAGTATCAGAACGTAAGGATTTGGAAATAATACCAATTAGAGGTAATGTCCCAACTAGATTGAATAAAATACAAGACTTAGAATGTGACAGTGTTATTTTGGCAGCAGCAGGATTGATTAGACTCGGTTTGGAAGATAAGGTCACGCAATATTTACCAATTAATTCATTCATTCCAGCACCAGGACAAGGCATTATAGGCGTACAAATCAGATCTGAAGATACGGAATGCCTTCAATTGGTCAGACAGCTCGATAATAAAGATTCTCGAGCTTGTGCAACAGCTGAACGCACTTTTTTAAAATTATTGGGGAGTGGCTGTCAACTACCGGTAGGAGCTCATGGTGTTGTTAAAAATGAATGCCTGGAGTTACACGTGAGTGTTGCTAATATAGAAGAAGGAACTAGTTTTTTTAACAGTGAGACTGGAGACATTAATAATCCAGAAAAACTGGCTAAAGATATAAAATTAAAATTAGAGCGTTCTGGCGCCAAAGAAATAATCAACCAATTCATGGAAAATAATTAGAATTTCAGTTTAGGAAATAACAATTGACAAAAATAAGTAAACACATAGTTTATTTAGTTGGCGCTGGCCCAGGAGATCCTGGCCTGATCACTGTCAAAGGTATGAAGTGTTTAAAATCTGCTAATGTAGTGGTGTATGATCGACTTATGGACGAATCTTTATTGAACTTCGTTCCATCAGATGCGGAAAAAATATTTGTTGGTAAAGAACGAGGGAAACAAGCTTTTACACAATCAGAAATAAACGACATCTTGATTGAAAAGGCAGAGTTATTTGATGTTGTAGTTAGGTTGAAAGGTGGAGATCCGTTTGTTTTTGGAAGAGGTGGAGAAGAAGCTATAGCGTTGAGCGATCATGGGATTAAATTTGAAATAGTCCCTGGTATTACTTCTTCAATTGCAGCCGCTGCATATGCAGGCATCCCTGTAACCCATCGTGGTATCGCTACGAATTTCACCGTTATCAGTGGAAGCGAAGACCCTAATAAGCCTAATACAATGGTACCGTGGGATGTATTAGCAAAAACAGAAGGTACGTTAGTAATATTAATGGGATGGGCGTCTTTACCAAATATTATTGAAATATTAACAAAAGAAGGCAGATCTAAGAATACACCTATCGCGCTAATTCAATGGGGAACCTGGCAAAAACAAAAAACAGTCACTGGAGATTTAAGCGATATAGTTGAAAAAGCTAAGAATCACAATTTAGGATCTCCGGTTGTCGCAGTTATTGGGAATGTTGTAAATCTTAGGGAAAAAATTAATTGGTTTGATACAAAGCCACTATTTGGCAAAAAAATACTAGTTACTCGTGCAAGAACTCAGTCATCTTCACTAAAATCCGGACTAACAGCATTAGGAGCTGAAGTTATAGAATTTCCAACTATTAGCTTCAAAGAATTGACAGATTATGCCGAATTAGATGAATGTATAGTTAATTGCTCATATTATGATTGGATATTTTTTAATAGCGTTAATGTAGTGCAAACAATTTTTAGAAGACTAAATAATTTGGGTAAAGATGCTCGAGCCCTTAATAATGTGAAAATATTGGCAGTAGGACCAGCGACGCATAGAGAATTGAAGAAATTTGGAATTACTTCAGATTTATTGCCAAAAAAATCTTCATCTGAAGAAATTTTACGCGAACTTACTGAGTCAACTTGGTCAGGTAAAAAGGTTTTAATTCCAGCATCTGATATAGCACGTACATTATTGAGAGATGGATTGCAATCATTGGGAGCTGAAGTAACTCAAATAGCGGCATACAATAATGCACCTCCAACTGGGTCAAGTAATATTGCTGCAGATATCCTTAAACAAGGAGTAGATGTAGTTACATTTGCTAGCTCTTCTACAGTAGATAACTTAGTAACAATGTTGGGTGATGCGCAAAATTTGCTTGATAATTCAGTCAATATTTGTATTGGACCCACGACGTACGCTACTGCAAAAACAAAAAAAGTCAGAATATGTAAAATTGCAGAAGAACCTACGGTAAATAGTATGATAGAGTGCATAGTTGAGTACTATGCTAACGATAGTACTGTTAATTAAATGTGAGGTTATGATGGATGATATTTCTATATCCAGATTACGACGCCTGAGAGGATCCGAAGTTATTAGACATTACGTACGAGAAAATCGATTGGATATAAAAAACTTTATATACCCGCTATTTGTTTCTCATGGAGTAGATATTAAAGAACCTATATCATCTATGCCTGGTTGCTTCAATTTTTCATTAGATAAGTTAAAAGACGAAATCAAAGATATTGTCAATCTTGGAATAATAGGAGTACTGCTATTTGGAATTCCTGAAAAAAAAGATCCATTAGGAACGGGAGCCTATGATCCTGACGGTATCATACAACGCGCGATAGCAGTTATAAAAGATGTCGCTCCTGGCTTATTTGTAGTAACAGATGTTTGTTTATGTGAATATACAGATCATGGTCATTGTGGGCTTGTATCAGGTGGTACCGTTGTTAATGATGCATCAGTGGAATTACTATCGAAAACAGCTGTCAGTCACATTGTCGCTGGAGCAGATATGGTGGCACCATCAGCTATGATGGATGGACAAATACTTGGTATTAGAACTGCCTTAGATATTGCGCAGTACAGTGATGTACCTGTAATGGGGTATTCGGCCAAATATTCATCAGCATTCTATGGGCCATTTAGAGAAGCTGCTGACTCCACCCCCTCATTTGGAAATCGAAATACATATCAAATGGATCCTGCAAATAGTAAAATGGCAATGCTTGAAATTGAAAGTGATATCAATGAAGGAGCAGATATTATCATGGTAAAACCAGCGCTGTCTTATTTAGATATTATTGGAAAAGTTAAACAGTCTTCTAATCGACCGTTAGCTGCCTACAATGTTAGTGGTGAATATTCCTTGGTTAAAGCTGCAGCAGCAAATGGTTGGATTGATGAAAAAGCTGCAACATTAGAGATTTTAACTTCTATTAAGAGAGCAGGTGCAGATATTATTATTAGTTATCATACTAAAGATGTAGCTCAATGGTTATCATAATATTATAAATTTAAGGTGAATTCATGGAAATGAAAAAATCTACAGAATTGTTTGCAAGAGCATTAAAATCTATGCCAGGAGGGGTCAATAGCCCGGTTCGGTCATTTAAAAATGTCGGAGGAACCCCTCCTTTTATACAAAAAGGGTATGGGAGCAAAATTTGGGATATTGATGGTAATGAATATTTAGACTACGTAGGATCATGGGGGCCTTTAATTTTAGGTCATTCTCACCCAGAAGTATGTGACGCACTTAAGAAAGCTGTGGATTTGGGAACTAGTTTTGGAGCACCTGTAGAAGAAGAACTGGAACTTGTAGAACTCATATGTAAAGCTATACCGTCAATAGATAAAGTTAGACTGGTTAGTTCTGGTACAGAAGCCTGTATGAGTGCTATCAGGTTAGCGAGAGCCTATACTAATCGCTCTAAGATTATAAAATTTGCTGGATGCTTTCATGGTCATGTTGATGGATTATTGGTTAAAGCGGGATCTGGAGCGATGACAAATGGCATCCCTGATAGCGCAGGAGTTCCAGAATCTTATGCATCAGAGACGTTAATCGCGGATTATAATGATCTGGATTCTGTGCAAAAATTATTTGGCCAATATCATAACGAAATTGCTGGAGTAATAATTGAACCTATCGCTGGCAATATGGGTGTTATTCCTCCAAATGATAGTTTTTTGAAGGCATTGAGAGAAATTACATCTAATAATGGGGCGTTACTAATTTTTGATGAAGTAATAACTGGTTTTAGAGTTCATTACGGAGGAGCCCAATCTTTATATGGAATTACTCCAGATATAACATGCTTAGGAAAAATTATTGGAGGAGGTTTACCCGTTGGAGCTTATGGTAGTAGTGATGACATTATGGAATGTGTAGCTCCATTAGGACCTATGTATCAGGCAGGGACATTATCTGGTAATCCGTTAGCCGTTACTGCAGGTCTTACTACTTTAAGACTTCTTTCTAAGCCGGGAACGTATGAACATTTAGAGACTTTGGGCCAAAGGTTTGAAGTAGGCGTTCGAGATATTTTGTTAAAAGCAGGCAAAACCCCAATTTTTAATCGTATTGGAGCTATGTTCACATCATTTTTTACTGATACCGAAGTGTGTACTTTGTCGGATCTTGATAATGTCGACACTTCTTTATTTAGTAAATACTTCCATGGTCTATTGGAAAGAGGCGTTTACTTTGCTCCATCTCAATTTGAATGTGGTTTCATTTCCTTGGCTCATTCTGAAAATGATATAGACAAGACATTGGAGCAAATTGAAATTGTAATTAAAGAAATTACTGATTAGGTAGGATTAAAAGATTTGACGTTCAAATGTTACTGGAATGTAGCATCAGCGTAAGTTGGAATCATTGGAAAACACATATAACCACGAATATATGGAGTTTAGTGGTCATTAATCTTACATTTTGTAATGTGATTGTTTTACTAAGGAACGCTGGGCATAATGCCCAGCGTTCCTTATGTTAGGTTTATTAAGCTCCGAATCGGACACTTGCATTAGGATCTGAATATTCAACGTTTTTAGTTTTCCAAAATATGTCTGCAATTTTGTCCACTGTTCCAACTAATTCTTCAGCCGCCGCACTATCAACTGATTGTTTGTTTCTGCCAGCTAATTTACCAGCATTCCAAACTAAAGAATGAAGATCAGGGTATTGCTCCACATGTTCTGGCCGGAAATAATCTGCCCACAGTATATAGAGCTCTTTTTTACATAATTGAGCATGCTCTTCTTTGACAGCAACGTATCGTGACAAAGTATTTTCATAGCTTCCCCAATCTCCGTCATCAGATGGTTTTTCTAATGCTTCGATGCGCATAACCATTTTTTGAACCGTTTGAGCAGCAATTTTTGCGCTTACCGGGTCATATATGCCGCAGGGTATATCGCAATGTGCTTCTGCAGGGTTGGTGGTAATTAATTTGAAAATATTCAACATTTAAATCTAATCTCCTTGATTATCTTACTTAATTCTTGATGAAAGGTTACTAAAAAGCCCTATAGAGTGCAAGTGTTATTTTAGGTTTATGATTCAAACAGTCAACTTGCATTGTAGGTATGGTGTTCTCTCATTATAATGGATCCAGATACTTTACGAAAGAAACAAAGTAATTTGGAGGAATACCATGACTCAGACCGATTGGAAATCTTTAAAACTTCAAAGTAATGATATTACTGAAGGCCCAGAACGAGCTCCTGCTCGAGCTATGCTAAGAGCTATGGGATTGACCGATGACGATTTATATAAACCTTTTGTAGGCATAGCAAATTTAACCAGTGATGTTACTCCCTGCAATGTTCATTTGGATAAATTTGTTAAAGCAGCAAAAGAAGGGGTGAAACAAAATAATGGTACCCCCTTTGAATTCGGAACGATAACTGTTAGTGACGGAATATCTATGGGGACAGAAGGGATGAAAGCTTCTTTGGTTAGTCGGGAAGTCATAGCGGACTCTATTGAAGTGGTTACATTTGGTGAACGAATGGATGGACTTATCACAGTAGCGGGGTGCGACAAAAATATGCCAGGTTGCATGATGGCAATCGCTAGGCTTAATATTCCTTCTATATTCGTTTACGGCGGATCAATTATGCCCGGTCAATTTCAAGATAGAGATGTTAATATACAAGACGTTTTTGAAGCTGTCGGTGCTTATAGTAAAGGAACTATGTCTGCAGAAGACCTGCATGAACTAGAATGTAATGCCTGTCCCGGAGAAGGATCTTGCGCTGGTTTGTTTACAGCCAATACTATGTCTACCGCTATTGAAATATTAGGCATGTCGTTGCCAGGCGATGCTTCAGTTCCTGCTATTAATCCTAGTAAAATTCAGCAAGCTCAAAAAGCAGGAGAAGTGTTGATGGAAGCTATGAAAGCGGGAATACGGCCCAGAGATATTTTAACTAGAGATGCATTTTTGAATGCTATAACTGTGGTGGTTTCTATGGGAGGATCCACCAACTCAGTATTACATTTAATGGCTATAGCTAAAGAAGCAAATGTAGATTTATCTTTGGATGATTTCGATAGACTAAGTAGATCAACTCCTTACATAGCAGACATGAAACCAGGAGGGAGATTTGTTATGGCTGATTTAGATCGCTATGGCGGTGTTGCTGTTGTTGGTAAAAGACTTTTAGAAGCAGGCCTCTTAAAAGGTGACACTTTATCGATTAATGGTAAGACTTTGGCAGAAAATTTGAACTCCACTGTGACCTCCGACGACCAACCAATAATATCAGAAGTTACATCACCAAGGAGTCCTACTGGAGGATTAGCTATTTTATATGGCAACCTAGCTCCTGAAGGGGCGGTTATTAAAGTAGCCGGACATCAAGAAAAAGTATATGAAGGTCCTGCTAGAGTCTTTGATCAAGAAGAATCAGCATTTGCTGCGATCCAACAAAATCGAATAAAATCCGGAGATATTGTTGTCATACGATACGAAGGCCCTAAAGGTGGACCAGGTATGAGAGAGATGTTAGCCGTGACAGCAGCTCTTATAGGGCAAGGTCTAGGTGATGATGTAGCTTTGATAACTGATGGTAGATTTTCTGGGGCAAGTCATGGCCCGATGGTTGGGCATGTATCCCCTGAAGCAGCAGTGGGAGGTCCTATAGGATTAGTTGAAGAAGGGGACATAATTACCCTTGATATACCGAATAGGAAATTGGATGTGCAATTGACTGAAGAACATTTAGCGGATAGGCAAAAGAAATGGGTTCCTATAAAAACAAAGTATGAGACTGGAGTTTTGGCAAAATATGCTAAATTAGTTTCTTCAGCTTCTGAAGGTGCTATTACTAGATAATTATATGCTGAACAAGATGATGTTATGAGTGATACAAGTTTAAAAACATCAATTCAAAAAGGATTGATGATTATTACATTGGATAGACCTGAATCCAGAAACTCTTTAACAAAAAAGATTATTATTGATTTAGGCATTAGTCTAGATAGAGCTGCTTCGAGTGATGTTCGTGCTGTATTAATTACTGGAAGTGGAGATTCATTTTGTTCTGGGGCTGATTTAAGCGAATTTATGCTCATCGTGTCCGACCAAGGATTAGATGAATTATCTTCTTATGTGTATGAATTAGCCACGTTACTTCATAGTGAAGTTATAGAAAAAATATGTTTGTTGCGTAAGCCTGTTGTATGCGGAATCAATGGAGTAGCAGCAGGCGCGGGTTTGAGTTTAAGTTTAGCTTGTGATGTTCGTATTTGCAGTGAATCCGCACGTTTCTTGATGGCTTATTCAAATATAGGATGTACATCAGATGGCGGTTCTAGCTATCTATTACCTAGATTAGTAGGGTATGCTAAAGCTATGGAGTTGTATTTTTTCAACCAACCTCTAAGTGCGCAAGCTGCTTTAGATATAGGTTTAGTGAATCAAGTAATTCCAAATAATTCTTTTAATAGACACATTTTAGAAACAGGGTTAAGGTTGGCTGAAGGGCCTACTGAAGCATTTGGTCGCACTAAAAGACTTATGAATAACTCTTGGAACAATTCATTGCAGGAACAACTAAATGAAGAAGCAATATGCATATCTGAAATAGTTAAAACTAAAGATTTCCAAAATGGAATCAAAGCATTTTTGAATAAAAACAAGACATGGTTTACCGGAGAGTGATTTTAGTAGAGTGCCTAATAGATCATGAGAAAATATAATATAAATGATATTTTAAGTAACTCCATATTTGGATTATTACTATTTTTGGTATTTGTATTTCCGATTATTTTTATCACTGATGGAACCCTAGCACAGAATGCGACGGGTGATGAGACTAGAGGTGTATTTGCAAAGGCTATCGTCTTATGTGGATACATATCATGCAATTATGATTTGCCTAAAATATTGTTGGTTAGGTTAGTAGCCAGCAGCATTTTAGTATTGATGATATTGAAGTGGTTTGTAATGAATGTGGATGTCAAAGTTTATGGATTGCAGAACCTTGTTTCAAAAACAATAGGAATAGTTACATTTAAATCATTTACTAATATATATTTTTTAATTAATTTATGTGTTATTGCACTTTGCGTCATAATGTTTATCAGCTCTCTGATATCCTTATCAATTTCTAGCAGCTTATGGGGTCGGGTTCCACTGGCCGACGGTACTTCTCTCTATAATTTGTTTTCTATAATGATAATATTTGTAGCCATAGTGTCGCATATTAACTCAATGGATAAAGTTAAGTGGTTGTTATTAGGAATAATGAGTACAGGGTGCTTGGTTTCGATAATAGGTTTATACGAATTTTATAGCCAGATTGATTCTGATAATTTAATTAGAATTAATTCTACTACTGCTAACCCAATTGTTTTAGCATCGTTTTTGGTATTTTCAATCGGTATATCATTCTTAATGTTGTGCCAATTGAAGTACAATAAAGTATTAACGTACGCATTAACAATATTTGTTTTAGCTGTTCAAATCTGGGCTTTATTATTAACTCAGAGTCGCGGACCTATTATTTCGATTACTATGCTGTTAATTGTATTAGGGTCGATATACCTATTTAAAAATATTAATATTAATTCTTTTAAACATTCGATATCAGTGATTGTTTCTATAGCTATCCCGATAGCAATTTTGACTTTTTCCGCGGGCTACATACAGACCACAGGAGACGTTTTGTCTAGTCAATCTAATGATGTTATTGGATCCCTCCAAAGTAGATTTAGTTCAGTGTCGGAGTCAGCCTCTGCAGGTGGAATTCAATCAAGAATTTGGATTTGGTCAGACTCTGTAAAATTAATGACCGGTCCTGAACAATATGATGTGTTACAAAACACGAATTATTTTACTAGGCTTATGTTTGGATATGGTATGGATACATTTCCGTTGATTAGTAGTATAAGTGCCAGTCCAATAGGCCCAGAACAAAGCCCTCAGGTTTACTTATATGCACATAATGTTTTAATACATTGGTTAGTTGAAATTGGAGTACTAGGATTATTATTAAATTTAGCAATTATAATAATGGTGCTATTTTTAGCTGCAAAGACAATTTTGTACGGAACTCTGAGTTCCGGCAAACAAAAACTTATCATATTGATGTTATCTACAATTTTAGTATTTAACTTAATTGATCAATTAACAAATGTAATGTCAGTTGGCGATCTACTTTTTAGATGGATTATTCTCGGAATTGTTTTCAAATTATGTTTAATGGTTGCATCAAATAACAGCATTAAAAAGGTAATCCCACAGATTAATATGTCACATTTACAAGGTAAACTGCGCGATATTAACGTATTGTCAAGATTTGGTGTTGTTATTGTTATTGTTGTAACTGTTATAGGGTTTACTTGGGTTAATACAATAAATTATGGGATTAGTGCTTTCCAAGCTGGTAAAGCGTCTGAATTTATGAGCCAAAAAGATTATGCCCAAGCCTACTCTGTAATGGATAAAGCGTTATCCTTATCACCGAGATCATTCGCATATTATCATTGGGCATCTGAGGCGTTAGAAGGATTAATTGTAAATGGCGGAACTTACATTGAATGCAGTTTGGATGGATCTAGCTATGGACAATGCGTGTCTTCTAAATTATTTGAACTTGATGATGCGGCAACACGAAGTAGACCGTTAGAATCAACTAGCCACATACAGGCAGCTAATTCATCCTTGAAACTTTATGCATATGACCCAGAATATAAATCTCAGTTCATTTCGTCTGTTAACAAAGCTGCTTTATTGGCTCCTCAAAATTGGAAACTCCGTAATTGGATTGCGTTGGGGTATTTACAACTGGGTTCTATTGACTCAGCCAACCAAATGTTGACCGAATCAATAGAAATTACGGGAGCAACCAAAAATGCTGCCAATGCTGTTTTCTTAGAAGGGTTAATACACCAACAACGTGGGCAATTTGACGATGCTATTTTAAAATATACTTATACTATTGAATTATCCCAAGATGAGTCCATAACATTTAAAGCTTTTAACAATAGAGGTTTAATATATAGAAATTTATCAAACTATGATAAGGCTAAAGAAGATTTTGAAAATGCACTAGATATAGATGGGTTTGCTGCTGAAGTGCATAATAACCTGGGTGGTTTGTATTTAGATAATGCTAGATTCCCCGATGCCTTATCCTCATTTAGTAGATCAATATATGCTGATGAAAATTACGGCCCAGCCTATTATAATCGGTCGCTAATATTTGCGGGTAGAGGTGATAGAGAGGATGCTATTAATGATTTAAATAAGGCAAACAGTCTCGGTATGGATGTTAAAGAATTAAGACAGGAAATTGAACGGATGCTTAAAGCTTATGCTGATTTGAATTCAGGTAGCTAATAGGTATTCTTATAAATATGCAACGGTCACAGCGTCACTGCTAAAAGTTGGGCGAGCCTGATAATTCGATACTAGGGGATGGTTGTGTAGAAATTCTCGTATACTTTGCCGGAGCCTTCCAGTGCCATCTCCATGTATGATTTTTATTTGCTTGTTTCCTTGAGTGAAATTATCATTTATTACCTGGTCTAACTCTTCAATGGCTTCATGTACGCGATATCCATGAAAATCGATTTCCGTAACGCTCGGATAAGTATTTTGGTTAAGCAATTCAGGTGTCTTGATATTTCTACTTGGAGTTGAGTCAGTTAATATGTCTAAAATTTGATTGATATGAACTTTTGTCTTTATCGATCCTACTGCCACTTCAATAACATTATATTTATCAGGGGTAGATAAAATAAGACCCGGAGCGTTAAACCCGTGGAGCTTCACATTCAGGTTGGGTATGATCTCTTCTTTGCTGTATTTATGAGGTACATTGATTGGTTCCCATCTTGGCGAGCTAATCATTTGCAAAACTTGATTAATATCTTTTTTATGTTGTAAATACTGCTGGGACGTTATGATTTTATTCTCTTGAAATTGTTTTTCTATTTCTGACAGAAGTTGAGTACTTTTATCTTCTATTTCAGCTTTTGTTTTATTAATCAAGGACAATTTAAGTTGATCTACGGACGCCAAAGATTCTTCTAGTTCGCTTTTAATGTTTTTTGATTCTATTTCATTGTTGGTGATAGATGATTTTAAGTCTTGTATTTCTGACATTTTAGTGGACAAATCCTCTAAAATACTATGAATTTCCTTGTATTCTGTTGATAGGAATGAAGTGGCGTCTTCGATTATTGACTCAGGTATTTGTGCTATTTTTGCTATTGCAATACCTAATGATTTTCCAGGTATTCCGATTTGGAATTCATATGTAGGTGATAAAGTTATGGGATCAAATTCTAGATTGCCGTTAATCATTCCGTCTTTGAGATGGATGAAATTGCAGATTTCTGTCAGATGAGTAGTAGCAAAAACCATAACACCATTATTGTTGAAATAATTTAAAAACGATTTGGCTAGGGCACTTCCTTCTTCTGGATCAGTGTTGGATCCTAATTCATCCAGTAACACTACTGAGTTGGTAGTGCAGTTTGCAATAATATTTTTCATGTTATTCATTTGGCCAGTGAAAGTTGATAAAGATTCAGACATATTCTGGTAATCGCCTATATCTGCAAATATGTTGTCTATGAATGGTAATTCGAAATTTTCCGCTGGCGTATGTAATCCACATTTAGCCATTATGATCAACAAACCAATAGTTTTTATTGTGAGTGTTTTTCCGCCAGAGTTAGGACCTGTTATTAATAATATATTGGTCTGGTTTTCTATAGTCACGTTTAGGGGAACAGCATTAGAAAACAGAAGAGGGTGACGAATTTGCTGTAAATTGTATTTGGTTCCTTGTTTGCTGCTGGATTGAAAGACAGGGACACAGCAATTTTGGGTTATAGACATTTGTCCTTTAGCGAATGCCAAGTCTAATTTAGTATATATTGCGATACTGTTATCAATAGATGTGGTTAATGTGGCAATGGATTCTGATAAGTCACGTAATATGGATGTTTCTTCTCTGTCTATAGTTAGTTGTAATTCAATCACTTCATTGCCTAATTCGATTACGTTTATGGGTTCTATGAATACCGTTGCACCACTGTCAGATACGTCATGGACTATACCATTGGAATATGAACGAAATTCAGATTTAATTAGTAATACAGGTCTATGATTTCTTTCAGTAATGATTTGCTCTTGTACAATACCTTGTTCTGTAAGTTTTTCTAATTCTATTTCCATCCGTTCATGCAATGTATATTTTATTCTTGTCAGGTCTCTTCTGAGAGGACCCAGGATGCGGCTAGCGCTATCAAGAACCTCTCCAGATGGGCTAATGCTTTGGTTGATGCGCTTACTTAAGGGACCTAAATTTGGGAGGCATTTAGTCAGTTCAGCAATTTTAGGTGAAGTTACGGCAGCGAAATGTTCTTTTATATTTGTGATTGTTTGAGCAAATGATGAAAAAATTTTAATTTGAGGTGCAGTTAACGTAGCTCCCATATTTATCAGACGCACGCTATCTATTATGTCTGTATTTATAGAACTAGGCATAATTATACCTAGTTCTATAATTTTCCGGGCTTCAGTGGTATAGGATAAAGCTTCTTTTATTTCTTGTAAGTCTGTTAGTGGTTCTAACGCTAATGCTTGTTGTTTTGCAAGGTGAGTTTTGCAATATTTGGCTAGTGTTTCTTTTAATGTTTCAAAATCAAGCAACTTAGGCATATTGGGTAGCAAATGTGATGTGTTTTGAAAATTTTGTTTCTGTGTCTCTGTCATTAATTTCAACTAAAGCTTTTAGAATAATCCTTACATTTTTTCATGTTAAATAGATATACACTATAGTAACTCGTACTTCAAATTATATGGTAACAAATTTATGGTAGCATGTTTTATTATGATAGGTTTATTTTGTGTTGGAGATTAAATGAGTGACAAAGACATTTTAATAGTTATTGAACAGTTTCAAAAATCCCATGAAGCATTACTAGACAGTTTAGGAGAAGTGGAACCAAAGGAAGCGTTTGAAGGCTCCCAATGGTCTATAAGTGATGTGTTAATTCATTTAAATTTGAGCAAATTTATTGATGCATTAGAGAAAATTGTTTCACAAGAAAGTCTAATGTTACCTAAATACGAAACTTTAGAAGTTGCATTTCAGAGCTATATTTCAGAAATAAAAATTAATCATGAGAGGTTGATTGAATTGTTACAGCGGATTCCGTCAGACATGTTGGATAAAAAAGTAACAGAATGTAATCCTGAAAACAATTACCCGGCATTAACATTACTTGATTTACTAAAACGCATGTCAAAACATGAATTTGTTCATGCACAACAAATTGTTAATACACTCACTGAAGTTCGCAACAAAGATTAAGAGTTGCCTTTTATGATCCATTTGTTACACTAAAGCAAATTTACAATTACCTAAGGAGGATGTGTCCAATGCTGTATGAAGTTAGAACATATATTTTGAAAGCTGGTAGTATACCCCATTTCGAAGATGAATTTGAGAAAGCCTTGCCCGCACGAGAAAAACTTTCTAAATTAGGGGCGCTTTGGCACACAGAAATAGGACCGTTAAACCAAGTTATTCATGTATGGCCGTATGAAAGTATTGAAGAACGAAGTGCTATTAGAGCTGAAGCGATAGCTACAGGAGTATGGCCTCCGAAAATGGATCCAGGCACTATCATAAACATGCAATCTGAAATATTTATTCCTGCACCATTTATGAGACCTCTAGGTGGAGACCAAGCTTTAGGAAATGTATATGAGATGCGTACATACACTTATCAACCTGGCGCCATGCCGGAAGTAGTAAAGCGATGGGGAGAACGTATTGTTGAAAGGGAACAATCTTCACCGTTAGCTGCCGGGATGTATAGTGATCTTGGTGGATTAAACAAATGGGTTCATATTTGGCCATATAAAGACTTAAACCATAGAGCTGAAATCAGATCAAATAGAGGAGAGAACTGGCCGCCTCCAACCCGAGAATTTATTGTTTCTCAAGAGAGTAAAATTATGATTCCAGCTAATTGCTCACCTATGCACTAAACTCAATTTTTTAAACCAAAACTGAATATCAGTTCAGTATTTAGGAGAATATATGGATATAGGTATCACAATGTTTGTTACTCAAACATCGATTCATGTTTCGACGTTAGCGAAGTACTGTGAAGATTTTGGATTTGAATCTTTGTGGTTGCCTGAACATTCAGCGATACCTGTTAATACTACTAGTCCATGGGGGGGATCTGACGATGGTAAGATACCTCCCTGGTACTATGAGACTACAGATCCTTTCATAAGTTTGGCTCATGCGTCTGCAGTGACCACTAAATTGAAATTAGGTACAGGCATATGCCTGGTTCCTGAGCGTAATCCCATAGTATTGGCGAAAGAAATAGCTACCCTGGACCACTATTCTGATGGCAGATTTCTGTTTGGAATAGGTTCAGGATGGTTGAAAGAGGAAACAGAATTATTTGGAGTTAATTTTTCAGACAGAGTCAAAGTAATGCAAGAGTCTATTGAAGCAATGAAATCTTTATGGATGGATGATGAATCTGAATATTCAGGAGAATTCATCAAATTTCCTCCTGTGATTTCTAGGCCAAAGCCTTCACAAAAACCCCATCCTCCAATTTATATAGGAGGTAAGGCAAAACAAGTATTTGAAAGAGTAGTTAAATGGGGCAATGGATGGATGCCGAACAGAGTAACGCCTGAAGAAGTAGAAAAAGGTCGTAAAGAATTAAATCGAATAGCCTTGGAAAACTCTAAAAACCCCAAAGACTTCTCAATTTCAGTATTTGGACAACCTCCAGATAAAGAATTACTGCATGCATTTGAAGAAGCTGGAGCCGACAGAATAATGATAAGATTTCAAGGCACTTCAGAGTCAGAAACTTTAAAAGCATTAGAAGATATTTCTAGAAACATACTCAGTTAGAAATTGGCAGGTACATTGTGCTAACAAATGATAATTCCGAACTATTGACCGTGAATCAACAATTTTATGAAGCTTTTGGTTCTTTAGACATAGAACTTATGGATACTATCTGGACCCATGATGCAGATGTATTTTGTATTCATCCTGGTTGGGAGCCATTAATTACCTGGGATAGCATACATTCGAGTTGGACAAACATTTTCGCAAATAGTACATTAATGATGTTTAACATAGAAATTTTAAAAATAATTAAACATTCAGATATAGGAGTAATTATTTGCAAAGAAAATGTGAGCAGTTTGATTAACGGGAGAGCCACTAATTTTTCAGTAGTAGCTGTTAACACCTACAAGCTAAGTTTTGAAAATTGGAAATTGACTTCTCATCATGGTTCACCAGTGTAAAGTGACAAGGTATTTTACATACAGAATTAATAGTTAATCTAATTCACTTAGAAATTGTGAATATACTTCTAGAAAATTGACTGGATTGTCCCCTTGTACTAAATGGCCTGCATTTGGGACTGTTTTAATTTGGCATTGAGGAATAGCTTCTTGCATTCTCATCATTGTATCGTCGTTAAACACGTCGCTGTTCGCTCCTCTTATAATTAAAGTAGGGCATGATATATTAGGAATCATATTCCATAAATTAATAGAAGTAATAGTCTGTGACTGGTAATTTGGATCTCTCATGACTTTATCGTATTTCCACGACCATTTACCATCTGATCTTTGGCGTATATTGTATTTCAATGATCCTAATACTTGTTCCAATGGTCTTCCTGTATATTCCTGGATTCTTTCGGCAAATTCTTCAAAGCTGGATAGTTCATCAGGAAGAGATTTGAAGCTTTGCATTCGCTTTCGCCCTACTTGTTGAGTATCAGGTCCAGTGTCAACAATTGTTAGTGATTTTAATAGTTGGGAGTTTTGTGAAGCCCATGAGTAGCTATTACGCCCGCCCATGGAATGCCCAACGAGGTGGAATTCTTGTAATCCTAAACTGCTGATAATGGAGTTTATATCTTTGACTTGCTCTTGGGTAGAATAATCCGATGTAGGAGACCAATCGCTATCTCCGTGGCCTCGTTGGTCTAGTGCTATTATCCTGTATTTGTCAGATAGAGCTAGACTTATAAAATCCCAACTGTGAGCTTGTTGTGCATTTCCATGCAGCATTAGTATGGTAGGAGAATTTATTTCACCCCATTCTAGATAGTGAAAGTTCATATTCCTTGCGGCTATATTTCTATCTAGTGGTTCGTTATTTTGGGTAAATGGAATTCCTTTTTGGCGTGCTGCTTCAAATAATGTAAGACCTTGAGATTCTAGCTCCATATCAACCTCTGTTCAATATACATGAACTTTAACATTTAACGACACTAATTTAAATAAGTAAAAAGGTTTCTTTTGTTTGTGCATGGTGCTATTATTAACCTCTTGACAATATAAATGTGCTAGGAAATCAGGAGGAATATGGCTACCCAAACAATAACCTTAGAGACTCAAGAACGAGTTGTTTTAGGTAAAAAAGTTAAATTACTGAGATCTGCTGGAATTGTACCGGTACATCTCTACGGAGCATCCCTAGATTCTCAGGCTTTGCAGTGCGAGCAAAGACCGCTTGTTAGAGCGCTTGCTGCAGCTGGCTCAAACACTCCTATAATGTTATCTGTTGAAGGTAAAGATGATTCTGTATTGACCTTTGCCAGAGAAATTCAATGGGATCCTAGAACTGACACAATTTTGCATGTGGATTTTCTAGCAGTAGATGCAACGGCATTAATAAGTGCATTAGTTCCCACAATTATAGTTGGTGAGGCTCCTGGTGCTAGAGCAGTGTCAGGACAAGTAAGTTTATTGATTAGAGAATTAATGGTGCAAGCTTTACCATTGGAAATGCCCATGGAAATAGAAATTGACGCTACGCTTTTAACAACGCCAGAATCAGTAATACGAAGAGAAGATATAAACATAAGTAATGATGTAGAATTAATTGGTGAACCAGATGTTATTGTGGCTAGGATTGTAATACCTAGAGCAGCTGTATCGTTGGGAGACGAAACTTCTGATCAACCTGTAACAACCGTTATATCCGAGGAAACTACTGAGACTGAAGAATAATAACGATTGCCTGCCCCGTGAATACTAAGGAGAAATTGTCTTATGTATATGGTTTATCTTGGGGAATCAACTAACTTCGATGCTGAATCTGTAAATACAGAAAAGCAGCAACAAGTTCATACCGGTTTAATTATCCATGAAAGAAATTGGGTAGCTATGAATGGCGAATTTCTTGCTGTTTGTAAGAGGTACTTCATAGCAGAGGTTGATGATGCTGATTTTCGATTCAATCCTGAAGATATGTATGAAGGTACTGGACCGTTTGATACATGGGATGATAATAAGAGAATGTCTTTCATACAAGATGTTCTAGATATATTGATAAAGAAAGAAATTCCCATGATCGCTGCCGCGTTGAATCACGGCATATATGAAAAAGCTAAAACAACCTTGCAAAATCCAGAGGCGTTGACTAAACCCATAGCAGAAATAATAATGGAACGATTCTTGTTAGCTTTGAATATGTTTGTTGATGAATTGCAGATGTCTACTATGGATCCAAACCAAATAATGGAATCTACATGGGCTATAGATGATTATAGTCTTTTAATTGCACAGTACGGCGGAACAATTGGTCCTCATTTCATGAAGAATTTTCTTAGCAATGAATTAAATATTCCCAATCCATCCATCATTGAAGACATAACATTTGCTAGCCCAGATTATTCAGGAATGTTGCAGTTAGCCAACCTAACTGCATATCTAGTAATGAGATGGTTAACTGAACCGGAAGCTAATGAGAATTATGTTGATTATATCAATGGTTTGCAAGATGGTAAGGTTCTGCAGGTTATTTATCCAGTCCAGTTATAGTATTAGGTAGTCAATTAATCCCTAACTAACTTTCGTAAACTGGAGCAAAGTAAATCGACTATTATTACCAGGATTATGTACCACAGTAGTAACAACCCTAGATCCTCATAATGGAAATAACTAAAACTCAATTTAAACTCTTTTCCTAATCCTGATGCACTAACTAACCCAACAACTACTGTTGTTCTTATGATTACCTCCCATCTGTATAAGAAATAGGTAGTGAATTGAGGCAATAACTGCGGAAGTACACAATAAAACATTACCTGACTTTTACTTGAACCAGCTGATTGGAGTGACTTGATACTTTGAGTGTCCATATTTTCTACGCTTTCAGAAAAAAGCTTCCCTAGTACTCCGAAATTATGTATTCCTAATGCAAAACTTGCAGCTATAATACCTGGATTAAAAAACAAAACTATTATAAGGGCTAGAATAAGTTCAGGAATTGCACGAGTTAAAGAGAAAGTCATTCTGACAATATAGTAGAGACATTTTAATTTAATATTAGGGTATCCATAAATACTACCATCATGAATATTTTTAGCAGCGAGTATGAAAGTTAATAATGCCAAAATAGTTGCTATGCCGATTGAAAGAATACTCATCAACAAAGTTTCGTAAGCGAGGGACCTTAATGAATACCATTCATTAATTTTTATTGACAGACTAGACCTTGGGTTTTCGCCTACCAGCTTCAGGAATAAGTTTTTAATATCGGAAAGAGTTGAAATATTGAATAATTCTGCAAATTTATATCCGGTTTCGTAAGAAACAAAAATCCATGAAAATATAATCAGTATAAGTCCTGATATCAATGATAGTTTTAAAAAAAACTGATCATGTCCTCTTATAGAATTTTTATTCATTAATTAACCATTATGCGTCGGACTTTTGAACTCCAAGCATCTACCAATACAATCATTAAAGTCAAACATAATAAGCCGGTCCATACTTGTCCGAATTGTAGATCCATCAATGATAATTGTATTTGGTAACCAATGCCTTGGATTCCTATGAAGCTCATAATACTAGATGACCTTATACCGCATTCAAACCTGTAGAAAATATAACTAGTAATGTTTGGAATAGCTAATGGTATACGCCCGTAAATTAATGCTTTACTCAAAGTTGCTCCGTTGTGTAGTAAAACTTTAATTGGTTGTTGAGGTACATCTTGTAGTTGTTCAGCAAAAATTCTGCCAAGAATACCTGTATAGGGTAAAGCTAGGGCTAGAACCGCAACAATTGGTGATAAACCAATAGCTGAAACTAGTAATAAAGCCCATATTAATTCATGTATGGATCTAAGAATACTTAATATTAGCCTTGTGCATGCGCTTAATGTTGTATTGATTGCTTTGTTGCTGATTATTGTCCCTGAAGCAATCACTCCTAACGGTAAGGCAATTATTATTGATAGTGATAAAGCAGCAACAGCGTATAACACAGTTTTTACGGATGATATAATGCAGATAGTTAAAAATTCAACGCTGACATCTATTTGAGCAATAGATGTAAAAAATCTTAATAATGCTAAGCCGCCCCCAGTGTGCATTAATTCTTCATCTTTAATGAGGACTGATATTAATGTCCATAAAAATATTGCTATTAATGCAATACTCAGAAGTTTTTTCTTTTCTATTAATTTAAATGAAATATTTATACCTTTATATATATAATTCTTTTATGGTATTTTCTGTGATTAGTGGTTGTTGGATGTCTAGCACTATATTGCCGCCTTTCAGTCCAATCAATCTAGTGCAGTAATGCTTTATTAGCTCTGTATTGTGAAGGCTGATAATCAGGCTCTGTTTTTTGGATATCAACTGGTTTTTTATAATGTCCATAATATCCTTTGCTCTGGCCGGATCTAATGATGCTATGGGTTCATCAGCAAGTATCACTGAAGGGGATTGCATAATTATTCTCGCAATGGCTACTCTTTGTTGTTCTCCTCCTGACAAATGACTCGCTTTATTATCAATTTTGTCTCCAATGCCTAACCCATCTAGTGTACTCTGTACTTTCTCCCGATATAGTGGATGTATTAAAGAAAATAAGGATTTGAAGAATCCCCATTGGCCTAATTTGCCTGCAAGTACATTATTTATAACAGACAATTGAGGGACTATAGAATATTGCTGGTCAATTAAGCCCACTAACTCGGATAGGTTTTTTCCAGGTATTAGATATTTTAGGTCTTGGCCTCTAATAGACACTGAACCGGTAGTCGGTTTAGTCCAACCTGAAAGCAGATTAAGCAACGTGGTTTTACCACTACCTGAAGGACCAGCTAATGCTATTAGTTCACCTTCCCCTACAGTTAGATTACTATTTCCTAATGCGATAGTTTGACCGTACGTTTTACTAATGTTGGTAACTTCAATTAATGTATTGGATGTCATTGAATAATTCCAATTATTTTATTATGCCGAGTGATTCAGCTATTTCCTTAATAGCAATATAGTTACTGTTGGTAGTTGGGATGAATTTATTTGCGTTGAATAAATCTAAAATTTCTTTATGATCGTTCGTATTCAATTTCAATAATGCTTGTTGAATCTGTAGTGTGAATCCATCGCCAAACTTAGCGTCAATATCATCTCTTACGCTCCAGTTATAGTCGTAATATGGTGGAGTAGTATAGAATTCTGCAGCTCTATTTTTATCAACTGTATTATTAGTGACTGTTCGATCCCAAACCTTAGAATTTAATGCCCCTATGTCAAAAGCTCCATCTTGAACTAATTTCCATGTTAGGTCATGAGAACCGGAGTAATTAGGGGCAGTTTTGAAGTCTTGATCTGGGTCAATACCATTTTCTAATAAAAAATGACGTGGCATTAAATTGCCGGATGTTGAACTCTCGCTACCAAATGTAATTGTTAAATTCTTAGATTTTTTCTTTAATTCCTTTATAGAAGTGATATTTAATGAAGGATTTGCTATGAATTTGCTTAGAAATATTGCATCACTTTCTCGTTGCGCTATCGCTTGAGATCCAGGGTTTTGAATTCTAGCTTGAACCCCAGTTAATCCTCCAAAAAACCCTAGATCTATATCTCCTTGTGAGAAAGCTGTGACTACAGCGGAATAATCCATACTAGCTTTAAATGTAACTGGTATTTTTAATTCTTCTGACAAATAGACTGTAAACTGTTCATATCTACGAGCTAATCTAGCCGTATCTTGGTCTGGAATACCCCCTACGTACAATGTAGTAAGGGGTTGATTACATCCTATAGTTGAGAACAAAAGGAGCGATGTAAGGATGATTATTATAAATTTGAAATGAGTCATTATTGAATTTTCTCCAAGATTTTTTACGTGTATTACTAACCGTTTTGTTAGTTATTAATTCAAGTAAATCCCGTAAGAAATGCCACAATAATTTTCATAAGTGTAGTGTATTTAATATAGATATTAGTTGTCAACATCTAAAAGTGGACATAGGAGACCTATTTTAGATATAATTTGTTTGCAATACTTCATTTACGGAGTATATGATCATGGAGAGGTGCCGGAGTGGTTGAACGGGCTCGCCTGGAAAGCGTGTAGGGGCTGAAAGGTCTCTCGCGGGTTCGAATCCCGCCCTCTCCGCCATTACTACAATAAACCAATTTGACTATAGACATCTGGATTAGCACAATGCTCTAATTTTTCTCCATTTGATCCTAATATTAGATTACCTGCAGCTATCATACACATTTGTTTTCTAGCTTGAATTGAAGCACTACCGATATGAGGACTTATGATTAGATTGCTTAATTCCAATAATGGACTATCGAATTGTATAGGTTCCGGATCTGTCACATCCAGGCCTGCAGACATAATCCATTTTTCATTAAGTGCTTGATATAATGCTGATGGGTTCACTACTGGCCCCCTTGAGGTGTTGATAAGGATAGCGGTAGGTTTCATTATTTGTAATTGCTCGTAGCTTATCAAATAGTATGTTTCTGGAGTTAAGGGTACATGGACTGACACAAAATCTGAACTCTGCAATAATTCAGTCATATCATCACAATATCGTATTCCAGGTAAATCGTCCAGATCTGGCTTTGACGTACGAGAATAATAAAGGACATCCATGTCAAATCCTTGTGCGCGTTTTAACATTTCGCGGCCTATGGTCCCCATGCCAATTATTCCGAGTGTAGCCCCTCCAACATCTGTACCTAACCAACTCATTGGATGGAATGCTACATCCCATTTTTTTTCTCTAACCCAATTGTATGATTCTGAAATTCTCCTTGCGCAATCTAATAATAATCCGAAGGCTATATCAGCCGTCGGTCTAGCAACAACACCTGGAGTATTGCCAACCATTATGTTGGATTTGGTAGCTTCTGCTATATCAATATTGTCAACACCAACACCTAGTTGGCTAATCACTTTTAGGTTTTTACAACTGGATATTATATCTGCGTCTATTTTGTCCATTACAGTCGTCAAAATCCCGTCACATTTGGTTGCTTTGGATTTTAACAATTCTCGTGTTATTGGATTTTCGTCTTCCCATATTTCAAGCTCTGCGTGTGCAGATATTAGTTCAATCGATTCTTCAAATAATGGGCGTGTTATAAGAACTTTCATATTATTATCCTTTACTATTAAGTGATAATACACTCATATGATTTTATTAATTACTTAAGTCAATATGAATTATACCATTTGGCAAAGATATAAATTTTAACAGCTTGCAGTTTGTGGATTCAAAGTATCATAAGTAAAGATGAAATTAGTTCCTGAGGGAGAGAGGCCCGAGAGGAGATCGGGCCTCTTAGGGTAGGTTATTTTTTAGTAACCTATTATATTTAAAAACATGGATTCGTTGTTTGTTAAAATTTCTAACTGTCTTCGTTCTAAATCTGTCATAGCAGGAGCAGCGAAGGAAAGAGCAATTACCGATACACAGTTAACGAATGTGTTATGTACGATTTTTCCTAACATTTAAGACCTCTCTTTTTTGATTATGTATTGAAATACTGTCATATTTCTTTTATTTGATATCATGATACTCCAAGTCACAGTATCTTGTCAATAGATAATTTGGAATTGATAGTATTGGAAAACTAAATACTTGATATGGATTTATAAAAACTTACCGGGGTTTAAAATATTATAAGGATCTAATGTTTTTTTAAGCCTCATGCTAATCGAGTAGGCTTCTCCTAGTTCAGTTTTAATGAAATCTTTATTCTTTAAACCGGATCCATGGCAATATTCTGTGATTCCGCCTAAATAACAACTTAATTCAAGAAGTTTTTTTGACCCCTCGTGTAAATTCTCTTGAGAATTTATGTTGTGAATATTATTGGGTTTTACCATCATAGAAAAATATTGAAGCTTTCCCCAAATACAGTATTCTGTGATCTTTAAGTCATAACTTCTGGTTATAATGTCAGCTTCGGTTTTATATTGGAGTATTTTCCCTAAAGGTAAACTAATATGAAGATATTCAAATAAACTGCTGAAAGCTGAGTCCCATTTTTCCAGTCTGGGTTTATTTAATTTATTTTGTTTATAAGTTAATGCAGATGAGTGTCTTTCTGACCAATATGTAGCTCCTATTGCCTCTGGAAGGATTGAAGAATCAAATGTAGTTGCTGTAATTAAAATTGTGTTGATGCATTCAACGACTAATTCGTATGTTCCTTCATATCTTAAAAACAAAGTAACTTCTTGATATTCTTCAGTAAGGTCTAATAGTGTTGGAATCATGCCATATCTGAGGATCTCTCCAATCATATTTATACCAATTTCGAAAGAAGGAATTTTGAATGATATTAATTTTGTATATTCTGGTAGTTTATGTATTTTTAACGTTGCTTGGGTGATAATTCCCAGTGTCCCTTCACTTCCTATGAATAGATTGTTTATGTTTGGGCCTGTGGAATAGGTTGGAGTTTTAGGAGTTGTTATGATCTTTCCATCAGATAACACAACTTCCATGGATATGACTTGTTCTCCCATGTTACCGTATTTGCTGGCTGTATATCCTACTCCGTTAGTCGCTATAGCCCCTCCAATTGTAGCTATTTCTCTAGAATATGGATCATGGGCAAAATAATATCTTTTGGGCCTAAGATAATTGACCAAAGAGCCAATGACCATGCCAGATTGGACAGTAGCCAATTCACTGTCAAGTTCAAGTTCAACCATGTTATTCAGAGATGTCATGTCTATTATGATGCCTCCTGAAGAAGGCACTATACCACCCATTACTCCGGTTCCTCCGCCTAGAGCTATGACTGGTATCTTATTTTCAGTTGCTATTTTCAATATTTCCGAGACGTCATGTGTGCTTTGCGGAGTTATTACAACGTCAGGTAATTTGTTTAGTTCTAAAGAAATTCCAAAAGCTCTATTGGGAGCTAATGCATCTGTCGATTTTATGTCTAAAGTTCGTGTGTTTGTGGTTACGTTACTATGTCCGATAATATTTTGAAGTTGTTTGATGATGAAAGGCTTTATCATTAGTTTTGCAAATTTAATATCAAAGTATGTGCATTAGTGCCATTTAGTACCTTCACTAGTATCTTCTATGGAAATACTGTGAGATGCCAATACATTGCGTATTTTATCAGCTAGTTCATATTGATTTGATTCCCTTAAATCTTGTCTGATTTCTACAAGAAGGTCTACAAATGGTGCAGCTTGTGTTAGTGATGATTGTTCGGGCGTGTCAAATGTAAGCCCTAAAATAGCACCCATTTCAGTGAGAGTAGATTGCGCTACTTGAACGTTCATGTTACTTTCTTTAGCTCTATTAATTTCTCTTCCCAAGTCAAATATAATTGCAATAGCTTGAGGAGTGTCTAAATCGTGATCCATATGTGATAAGAAATCGTTTTTGAAATTACTCGGATCTAAATTTTGTTCAGTTCCTTCAGAAGGTTGCAGAGCAAATCTTAATCTTTGAAGACTCCTTTCTACTGCATCACATCCTTCATCGCTGTAATTAAGAGGAGATCTATAATGAGAACTCAACAGATACAATCTTAATGCATCTGCGCTATGTTTTTGAAGCGCTGACTCTACTGATACCAAATTGCCAAGTGATTTACTCATTTTGTCTTGCCCAAACTGTAGCAGGCCATTATGCATCCAGATTTTAGAGAATGGTTTCTCGCTAGTGTAGGCTTCACTTTGAGCAATTTCATTCTCATGATGAGGGAACACTAAGTCCATTCCACCTCCATGGATATCTAATTGATTACCTAGGTATTTGGTAGACATAGTCGTGCATTCAATGTGCCAACCCGGTCTGCCAGGTCCCCATGGGCTTAACCATTCAGGCTCGTCTTTTTTTGAACCTTTCCATAAAGCGAAGTCCATAGAACTTTCTTTGTTCAAGTCAATATCTATTCTGGACCCAGATATCATGTCGTCAGTAGATCTATTACTTAAAATACCGTAATCTTTGGATTTGTTGACTCTGAAATAGACATCTGAACCTACAGCATAGGCATAGCCGTCGTCTATTAATTTAGATATAGTTTCTATTATGTCAGGAATTTCCTCCGTTGCTCTGGGATAAGTAGTCGCCCGTTTGACGTTTAAGGCATCCATTGTAATGAAGAAATCATTGATATAACGGGTTGTGAGGTTGTTTTCAGTTATTCCTTCTTCTTTGGATTTAGCTATTATTTTGTCATCTATGTCAGTAAAGTTTTGCACATGGTTTATAACATATCCGGTATATTCTAAATAACGCCTTAACACATCAAAAACTATATAACTTAAAGCATGTCCTACATGAGTGGAAGAATACGGAGTGACACCGCACACATACATTCTTACATTTTTAGGATCTTGTGGTTGGAAATCCTCAGTGTCCCTAGATAGAGTATTATATAATTTCATATGGACCTGCATATAGTAACGATAGTTACTGAAGCTATTCCTTTTTCTGCTCCAATAAACCCGAGATAATCAGTAGTGGTACATTTGATGTTTAATTGATCAATATTAAGTTTTAGTGTTTTGATTATGTTATTGCGCATTTCATTTACATAGTTTGATAATTTGGGTTCCTGAGCGATTATTGTAGCATCGACATGAGAGACCTGCCAATCAGTGGATTCCGCTACTTCATTGATTTGCTTTAACATGGCTATGCTGGATATTCCCTTTAAAGATTCATCAGATGATGGGAAATGTTGCCCGATATCACCTAAGGATAAACTTCCTAGAATTGCATCTATGAGAGAGTGGATTAAAACATCTCCGTCACTATGTCCTTCGAGCCCTGAGGGATGTTTTATATGTACTCCCCCTAAAACCAAATCACTGTCAGGAGATAATTGATGGACGTCTATGCCTATTCCTGAACGGTATTCGTTCACGATGACTTTACTAAACCAGGAATATCTTTCAATATGTGGCTAGCTAGCATTATATCTACAGGATCGGTAACTTTGATATTTAAAGGATCACCTTCACATATGCTAACTGATTCTTCTAGAGATTCCATCATTGCAGCATCATCAGTTTGATTAACGAGAAGGTTATTGTATGCCTCAATAATAGTTTTACGACGAAATATCTGTGGAGTTTGAGCTCTCCATAATTCTGATCGATTTATAGTGGATGTTATTATTTTATTTGAGTTAACTTTTTTGATGGTATCGGTAATAGGTATAGCAGGTACCGCACTACCATGCTTCATAGCAGTGTTAATGCAGTTATCAATAATTTCATGAGATATACATGGCCTTGCTCCATCATGTATTCCTATAAAATCGGTTATCTTTGTAGATTGGAGGCCATTTAACACCGATTCTTGGCGCGAAGATCCGCCTTCACAGATGTTATCGACTTTACTGAATTCGTAATTTTTTACTAATAATTCACCTACTCTCATTTTTTCTTGAGCCAGCACCAATGTAATCGTTGAGACGGTCGGATGAGTTTGAAATTGGTGTAAAGTATAAGAAATGAGAGGGTGACCTGATATTTGCGTAAATATTTTATCTGTACCCATTCTAGAGCTTTCGCCTGCAGCAACTATTATGATACCAACAGTAGCATCAGCCATATCAGGCACTTCTAGTTTGAGCGAAGATTATCCTGCCAGATGCAGTTTGGAGTACCCGAGTAACTACAACATCATGGCTTGAATTCAGGTATTGTCTCCCGCCTTCTACAACAACCATTGTTCCATCGTCTAAATAAGCTACCCCTTGGCCGATTTCTTTTCCTTCTTGTACAATATGAACATTCATATCTTCGCCTGGTATCACGATTGTTTTTACAGCATTAGCAAGTTCGTTTACATTTAATACTGAGATTCCTTGTAATTCAGCAACTCTGTTCAAGTTGTAGTCGGTGGTAAATATACAAGCATGCATGTTCTTGGCAAGATGTATAAGCTCAGCATCAACTTCATTTGTGAAAGTTACACCTACATCTAATATTCGCATTGTTATTTTACTGCTGTTTTGTAAGTCAGAAAGAACATCAAGTCCTCTCCGGCCTTTGTTCCGCCGAATGGTGTCTGGAGAATCAGATATATGCCTTAATTCGTCTAGTACAAACCGTGGAATTAATAGTTCTCTGTCGATAAAACCAGTAGAAACAATATCGGAAATTCTTCCATCTATAATCGCGCTTGTATCAACCAATATGGATGATGCCCCCGTGTTGGCTCCTCGGGACCCAGATTGGTTTATGCTCGATTGCATAAAGTTCCTAATATTTTTTCCCTTGCTAATCCCTATCGTAAGGCCTACTAGTCCAAAAATTCCATATAATATAAATGGAAGTACGTTGCCTATCCACCCGTTTAAGTCTGACAGAGGAAAATACAGCAACGCAGCAATTACTAGGCCTGCAATTAATCCGAGAATGCCGGCAGCTAGTGTGAATCCGGATATAGTTTTTGAAGAATCCATAATGTACCCTTATTTATAGGTACATTCTATGCGATATATGATTATTCGGTCAAATGATAATGAATATGTATAAACTGAATTTTATGAGTATTCGATGGTTATTTGTTAAACTCATCATTTTATGCGTATTAAGTAGTTTGGAAGTATTTAATAGTGGCGAGGAAACATTTTTATGTATATAATTTGTTTATTGTCATTGGGTGTTGTTTTAACTATCTTAATGAGAATAGAAATATAAGTGTTAATAATTGCGAGGTGTGTATGTATAGTAATGTTGTAAATAAATTACAAGAAGTGATTGACTCTAAATCAATTTTGAATCATCCTTTCTATCAAGCATGGCAGAAAGGTGAATTAACTAAAGAAGATTTGAAATTATACGCAGAGCAATATTATTTCTTCGAATCATCCTTCCCTCAGCGGTTAAGTACCATTCACTCAAAATGTGATGATGCAGAAGCTCGACAAGCTATTTTAATTAACTTATGGGATGAAGAACACGGGGAAAACAATCATTCTAATCAATGGCTGAATTTTTGCTACGGTTTAGGATTAGATACTGAAGAAGTAAAGCAAGCAGAACTAATGCCCACAACCAAACACTTGATTAATACTTATACGACCATATGTGATGAACAGGATTTCAGGCATGGGTTATCAATCATGTACGCATGGGAATATCAGGTTCCTAAAGTTGCAACAGAAAAAATAGTCGGCTTACGAAAATATTTTGACCTTAATGAGGATTCATTAGAATTTTTCAAAGTCCATAGTACTGAAAAAATAGGTCATCATGAGGCCGAAGCAGAATCTATCAATAACAGCATAGAAGAAACCCAATTAAAAGATGTGTTGATTAGTGTTAATGAAGCTTTGGATGCAATGTGGATGTTTCTAGATGGCATTGAAGAATCACGAGAAAAATTGACTGCAATAGCAGATTGATAAACCTGCGCAATGAAACTAATAAGGCAAGGATGTTGATATGAGAATTTGCTCATTTATTCCTAGTGCGACTGAAATTGTATATCTACTAGATCAGGAAGATAATCTTTTTGGAGTTACTCATGAATGTGATTTTCCTTATGATGCCATTAACAAACCTAATGTAGTTAAAAGCGTTTTCGATAATTTTGAAAACCCAACGAGCGAAAAGATTAATGAAATTATTTCTGAAAGATTAAAAAACGGACTTGGTATATACGAAATTGATGAAGATGTACTAAAAGCTGCTAATCCAGACATTATTTTCACTCAGCAAATTTGTGAAGTTTGAGCCATATCATCTCAGCAGGTTGCTGAGGCTTGCCAAGAGCTTAATCAACAGCCTGAAGTTATGTCTATGGACCCTCAATTTGTTTCTGATGTTTTGAAAGACATACTTAGAGTTGGAGCAGTGTTAGGGCAACAAACAAAAGCACAGATAGTTGTCGATGATCTCCAAAAAAGAATAGACTTAGTATGTGAAACTGCTAAATTAGCCACTGAGAAACCTAAAATTTTGTGTATAGAATGGTCTGATCCTGTCATGTGCGGAGGTCACTGGATACCAGAAATGATAGAAATGGCCGGCGGTATTGATTGTTTTGGCGACAAAAACGCTGGCTCAATGAAAATAGAATGGGACAATGTGTTAGATGCGAAGCCAGATATTATTGTTTTAATGCCTTGTGGATTTGGCGTAAAAAGAGCATTAGAGGATTTGGACAGCTTAAGAGAGCGCGAAGGATGGGACCAAATACCTGCTGTTGTAAATAAGAGAGTGTTTGTGGTTGATGCTGGTAGTTATACCAGTAGATCTGGGCCACGTTTGGTCACGGGATTGGAGATTTTGGCTGAAATAATGCACCCGGAAATTGTGAGTGGAATGATACCTGGAGATTCAGTGTTACGAGTAGATCGTTAGTTTTTACTAAACCCGGAATAAGGATAATTTTTTTGTACTTCTGTATTTAATAATTTTATAGATTCATCTAATATTGGTAATAACGTTTCTATCTGCGTATTCACTTCTTGATTTTCTAGCATATTTTGCTTAACTGTGTTTGGTAGTGAAAAATTTTCTAATAACAAATTAATTGCCTGCAACGTGAGTAAATACGGATCCTCTTTAGTATTTACTTTTTTCATCCACCCGCCAGATGCTTTAGTTATTACTTGTTGCATCTGTTCTACTGATCCTTTCAACTGGTCTAATAGTTTGGTACCCGGCCTATAAATTGATGGAAGAGATTGTTGTATGTTAGCGCTAAGGTAAGGCTGATTATATGTCAACTTCTTAATTTCGAATTTGGCTTTTCCAGTGATTAGGATATCAATAGTCCCATCAGTATTTCGGATATTGTCGTTGATATATCCTGCAGTCCCAATATTGTACGGAATAGCGTATTCTCCTACTTCTTGCCCGCTCTTAATTAGCATGATACCTACAGGACAATTGTTTTTTATGCAGAAATCAACCATGTCTTTATAACGGTCTTCAAATATGTGGAGATTAATCTCCATGTTTGGAAATAGAACTAAATTAAGCGGGAATATTGGGATATTATCTGGTAATTTCATTTGTTCTTGTTGCAATGCTGTATACTAAGGCTCGACTTTTATGCTGTCTCCCACATTGAAAGTCCCGCCATTGAGTACGATTGATAAAATTCCACGTTGTCCATCTAATTCCTCTTGTAATCCAGGAGTGATTGCATCCATTTTATGGCACGGATCACATAGTCCTGTCGCTTCTAAAGTTACATCTTCTCCAACAAAAAACACGTTGCCTGGTTTGATCGTGGATAAATCTAATCCTGTGGTTGTTATGTTTTCTTTTATTTGGCCTGGGACTAAATTAAAATTGTCTAGAGTTTCTTTATCCATTACTAAAACCTGTCTAGCATTTAAAGGATTGCGGCTTCGATCATTTTCTAGCCCTTCGCCAGAAATAGCAGAAGCAGATTTTACTTCTACAGAATCTTCTCCTTTAATTTCTGCAATGTGTATTGAAACAATTTTTCCTTGATTCATATTGATCCTCCTTTATTTTAGAGTTTACTGGTTACTTAGTAGGCATTATAGTGGTAAATAACATTATTGTGAATGCTAAATAGTAGGAGGAATACTGGATGTCGAATGAATTCATAAAAACAGAAATGACAGATGGTGTCTTAAAAATAACCATGCATGACCCAGCCACTCGCAACGCATTAGGTCCGCAAATGGCAAGAGAAATGATTGACACATTAGATAATTTCGAACGAGACCCTAAAGGTAGAGTTCTGTTATTAACAGGTACAGAACCATCTTTTTGCTCTGGGGCAAATGTGAAAGGTTTCCGACAACGTATTGAAGACAGAGAACAGCAGGTAGCGTCAGATGGAGAACAGGAATCATTGCCTTGGGGCACTATGGAAAAAATATATTCAAAAAGAGATACGCAGTCCCAATATGCCGCTCCTAAAGTTGTATTAAAATTACACGAGTTACAAAAACCTTCTATTGCAGCAGTGAATGGGCATGCCATGGGTGTGGGTATGGGATTGTCGCTTGGATGTGATATCAGGATAGCGGGTGAAAAGGCACAATTTTCAGAAGCTTTTGTTTTAAATGGATTAATTCCGGCAGATGGGAGTTGCTGGCAATTACCAAGATTGATAGGTCTTTCTAATACACTCATGCTGCAATATACGGGTGATCGCATAAGTGGTGAAGAAGCTTATCGGATGGGATTGGTTAGTAAAGTAGTAAGTGACGACAAATTGTTAGATGAATCCCTTGGATTAGCTTTGAGACTAGCGTCAGGTCCTACGCAATCGCATGCCATGATTAAATATTTAGTACATAAGAGTTTGGAAATGGATCTTGGTGAAAGCTTAGGATTAGCTCACGTAGCGCAAGAACACATGAGAACCACTATAGATCATAAAGAGGCCGTACAGGCATTTATAGACAAACGAAAGCCAAATTTTATAGGGAAATAACCTTGAAAACCAGCGTTTTAAACTCTCTGTCATATTGATTTTTTATTTTTAAATTAAAGCTTGACTGCTAGGTGTACTACCCATATAATATTCTGCCTACGCGATTGAATAAGTGGATATGTACCGTCAAGGAATATATCGCAGTTATGCCCACAAAAGTGGTAGTAGCTACACTACACAGTTGAGTACGCACCTTAACAATTGAATAAGTAAATTATTTTTTGTCCTAACAAAAATAAAGCAATTGAACAAATTGTAAGCAATTAATACTGAGAACAATGTAAAAAGTTTGAAGTTCTTAGCGTGAGTCAAGTTATTAAGGGCTCACGGTGAATGCCTTGGGATCAAGGACCGAAGAAGGGCGCGGTAAGGCTGCGATATGCCTCGATTAGCTGTCTAACGAGCTTAGTCGAGGATTCCCGAATGGGGAAACCCGTTCCGGTGTTGAGCCGGTTCATCTGCATTTGTGCAGAGGGTAAGTGGGGGAACTGAAACATCTAAGTACCCTGAGGAATAGAAATCAACCGAGATTCCCCTAGTAGTGGCGAACGAACGGGGAATAGGCCAAACCATTATGACTTAGTGGCGTAAGGGCCTATGTCATAGTGGTGTCATAGGAGGCACCTGGAGTTACCTTGCTAAACTCCAAGAAGTTACAAAATATACATTTAGTCGAAGGACCCTGGGAAGGGCCGTCATAGAAGGTGAGAACCCTGTAGACGAAAAGTGTATATCTTCTGGTGCATTTCCTAAGTACCACGGGACACGAGAAATCTTGTGGGAAGTCGGGGGGACCACCCTCCAAGCCTAAATATCCTTGATCACCGATAGCGAACAAGTACCGTGA
>DPHC01000025.1 GCA_003523055.1 Dehalococcoidia bacterium
GTTACGAGCAGATGGTATTACATTAGATAAGCCAAGTGATATTCAATTATTTGTACCGTAGCTTTATTTCTATTTTTCAATTAAGGTGTCCAAAAAATGAAATCATCTATTGGAATTTGCTGTCTCTTTGGTGGATCAAAATTAGTTTTTGGATATCCAATTGCAATAGCAGCTACTGACTTCCATGTATTTGGATAACTTAAAACTTTTTGGACTTGAAGTGGTGCATATAGAGGTGATGAAATCCAATATGCGGCTAAGTTGCGTTGATTTGCAATAAGTAGGATATTTTGTAATGCTGCACCAAATGAATGATGCGACATAATCATTTCATGATCATCTTTTGATACATCATCATAATGACGTAATGATGATGTATCAATGCACCCAACAATTAAAGTTGGAGCAGCAATTATTCTTTCTTTTGACTTACGTAATAGTTCTAATATAATACTTTCTTTAAATCCATCTTTTAAAAGATCAATTCTCCATTTAGCACCCATTGCATCAGCTAAGTTAATTCTTTTTTCTTGATTGGCAACAACAAATCGCCATGGTTTTGTATGATGAGGAGCAGGAGCAAGGATAGCTAATGATAAAATTTCTTCGATTTCTTTTTTAGAGAGACTACCATTTTCAAATTGTCTAATAGACCGCCTGGTTTTTATACATTGCTCTATATTCATAATAATATTCCTTCATTGATATAAATTGAATCATAAAAATAGTGTATGATTATTCATAATAGTACAGGAAAAAATATGCGTATTGCAATTTCATTAGCTGATTCTCATATTTCTCAAAAACCTCATTTTGCTCAAAAAGCTGAACAAGCAGGCTTTGATATGATATGGAATTCTGGTGAGAGCATTCCAACCTTTGCTGGAATGCTTCATAATACTGAATCAGTGAATATAGGCAGTGGAGTGTTACGAGCATTTCAACATCATCCAAAAAATATAGCCCAACATGTGCTTGACTTACAGCTTATGTATAAGAATCGATTTGTGCTTGGTTTAGGTGGAGGCACGAAATACATGAACATCACTACTTTAGGTGAAAATTTCCCAAAACCAGCAACTCATATTCGTGAAATAATAAACTTTCTTAGATATGCATGGTCTGTGCCTGCTGGTGAGTCACTAGATTTTCAAGGACAATTCTACCAAATCACTGGTGCTGCATTAAGATGGAATCAAGACCCTAAAGAATCACAGGCACCAATATATTTAGCAGCTGTTAACCCTGCTATGTTGCGCATGGCCGGGGATATTTGTGATGGTTTATGTGGTCATCCTATTGCATCAATAGATTTTATAAATAATGTTGTCTGGCCCCATATTGATGAAGGATTGAATCGCTCAAATCGAACGAGAAAAGATTTTGATCATCAAACTTGGGTTACAATGTCAGTATCTAAAGATAGGAAGCAAGCGCTAAAAGAACTGAAAGTCCACCTTGCAAGATTTATGGCAACAAGAAGTTATTCAATCGTGTTAGATTCCCAAGGATATGCAGATGTACGAGAAGCTATTCAAAAAGCATTTTTTAATAATCCTAACGACGTTGATGCACTTGCAGATGCACTCCCAGATGAAGTAGCTTTAAAGCATGGAATTGCTGGGAATCCAGATGATATCCTTGAACAAATTTCAAGATATGATGGTGTTGTTGATGGCATATCTCTTTACACAGCAAGTAATTTAATGTCTTATGAAAGAGTGCATGAAAGTATAGAAATGACTACTAATGCTATTGCTTCTATTAAATAGAATGTATAGTTAATGAAAATTTTAGATAAATTTCTTACTGATCCTACGAATGCTTTTTATTACTTACCTTATAGAAAATATTGGATCGGTAGCTTTGTAGCAGTATTTGGTGAACGTTTTAGATTTATTGCATCAGGTTGGCTGGTAGTTCAATTAACTAACTCCCCAGCATGGCTTGGTATTATTGCCCTTGCACAGGCATTGCCAACAATAATACTTTCAATGCCTGCAGGTGCAATTGCTGATAAATATGATTCAAAAAAATTAGTTTATATTAGTAACTTAGTGATTGCTTGTGCACATTTAATCATTGCAATATTAACAATTCTAAATCTAGTAGAGTTGTGGATGCTTATTGTATGGTCATCTTTTGTCGGTAGCGTATTTGCATTATCGGCAGGTGGGCAAAACGTCTTACTTCCAAAGTTAATTACTAAAAAAGCAATGACAAGTGCAATTGCCTATACAAGTGGCATATGGCAAACATCACGAGTTGTAGGACCTGCTGCTGCAGGTGTTGCAGTAGCAATTATTGGTCCAGGCTATTCATTGTTATTAACGAGTATTGGATATTTTATTGCTGGCATAGCAATTTTTTCTATTGTTGTGAATACTAGTAGCGAATTTCGTGATAAATCGTCATCAAATATTTTTAAAGAAATCTTAGAAGGAGCAGAATATGTGTTTCATAATAAAGTTTTTCTTGGACTTATATTAATTTCTTTTTGTTCATCTACGTTTGGTACTTCGTATATGATTTTGTTGCCCATTTTTGCCAGTGATGTATTAAATGTAGGAGCGCAAGGATTTGGTGCGATGGAAGCTGCGGCAGGTATTGGTGCTATAATAGGAACTATACTAGTTATTAAAATTGGACCAACAAAAAAAATAGGACAAACCATACTGCTTTGTTCCGTATTATTTGGCCTTGCTCTTACAGCATTCTCTTTCACTACGGCAATTATTTTTTCAATGTTAAGTTTAATGATTGCAGGAATGTTTCAATCTATTTATTTAAATTTTTCAATGACTATTATTCAATTAATGGTGCCTGATGAACTTAGAGGACGAGTAATGAGTATTTATACAACAACTTATTTTTTAATCTCAATAGGTGGTTTTTTGTCAGGCATGTTAGCCGCAGCTACTTCTGTGCCATTGACTATTATGATTTTTTCTTTAACTGTTGTAGTATTTGCTGTTTCTATTTATTTCTTATTGCCAGCAGTGAGAAGTTTAGATTTCGAGTCAATTAGTGAAAAATAAGTTTTAATTAATTGTAAAGAGACCAAACTGCTCGAACAGTACCTATAATTGCAATTAATGGCAAAGCAAGTAATAATGCACCGAATATGCATAAAGCAAGAAACATTAATTGATCAATCACGATTTTCACTGAATATTTTCTTCATAAAATGATAAAACTCTTTCCCAAGCATCGCTTGCTGCTTCTTGGTTATAGTTTGATTCATTTGTATCATTAAAAAAAGCATGGGTTGTGCCGGGGTAAATATGAAATAGGTAATTTTTGTTATTTGTCTTTAGAGCTTCTTCATGTAACGGAATATTTGGATTAACATTGTCGTCATGTTCGGCAAATAAACCTAATACTGGAGCTTTTAGATTTTGCCAATTATATTTGATTGCTGGATGTATGCCATAAAAATCTACACATGCTCCAATCTTACTACCTTCATTGCATGCTGCAAATAGACTAAGAGCACCACCCATACAAAATCCAACAGTACCAACTGCTTTTCCAGTTTTTTGATGTAGATACTCAACAGCACCATGTAATTTCTTGGCTGAATTTTCAATATCAAGTGCCATCATGAGCTTACCTGCTTCATCTGGCTCAGCAGCAATTTCACCATCATACATGTCTGGAGCTAAACTAAGATAACCTTTTTCTGCAAATCTGTCGCAAAGATCTTTAATATGAGCATTAAGGCCCCACCATTCTTGTAATACTATAATCCCACCCTTTAGTGTCGAAGGCTCTGCAAGATATCCTGATGCAATGTTGCCATTTGATTTAAACTCAAGAATACTTCCCATGTTGGTCTCCTATTTTTTTAATCAGAATTATATTTGGTCAATATACATATGTAGATCTGCAGGTATGTCTGAAATAATTCCTGACTTTATAAAATCTAAAATATTATTATCAGTATAACCTATACTTTTTAAGACTTCTTGATTATGTTGACCAAATCTTGGAGCGGGCATTGTGCGCATCTTCCAATGCTTTGAAATGCGCCATGGATAACCATCCCATCTTTGATAACCAGCGTCAGCATGTACATTTTTAAGCCAATAGTTTCTCTCATATAAGTGAGGATCCGCTGCAACTTCCCAATTTGCAAGTATTGGGGCAGAAGGTATATTAAATAACTGCAATATTTTAGTTGCTTCGTAGTGATCAAATTTTTTCGACCATGACTCAATTGTACTGTTAATTAGCTTAATATTTTTCTTACGTTTTTTAACTGTATCGTACTGAAGTAAATCTTTATTTTTCAAAGCTTTGCATAATTGATTCCATTGTTGGTTATTTTCGATTGATAACGCTAACCAACAATCCTTACCTGCTGATTGAAAAGCACCCTGTGGGACAAAAAAATCAGATTGATTAGCTTCTACCATTTTAGTTTTGCTATCTGACTGATACATCAAAATTTTGTCGATAATAAATAGTGAAACAGATTCTAAAAGTGAAATATCAATATGCATGGCTTGTTTATTTTTTTGTTGTGCAATCAATGCTGCTATGCTAAGAATTGCTCCAAATGATCCTCCTATTGGATCTGCATAGAAAGAACCAGATTCTGAGAGTTCATTGTCTGTATAGCCAATTGTTGATACTAGCCCGCTTGAACCTTCTAGATTTGAACCGAGCGCTACATGATGTGCCTGAGGCCCTGTTGCACCAAAGCCTGATATAGAACAAAGTATTACAGTTGGATTATGCGCTTTGATTTCTTCAAAACTGAGTCCAAAATTGGGAAATACTCTACTCGAGTTATTCTCAATGATAACATCAGTTTCTTTTGCTAATTTTAGGAAAATTTCTTTGCCCTCAGCATTTGATAAATCGACGACAATGCCTTTTTTATTTCTATTTAACTGATTAAAAGTATGAGCTCTATTATAGAAATTTGGTGCAATATGGTGGTCGCCTCCAAGTAGATGCTTACTCCTTGTTACCTGCACATGGTTGCGTTCAATTAACGTAACGTCTGCACCTAGGTCAGCTAACATACGTCCAGCATGTGGGCCAGCCCAGTTATTTGTCACTTCAAGAACTTTTATGCCTTTCAGCGGTAAAGCAATTTCAGATTCATCAAAGTTATTTGTTTTAGTAATATTGGAGGCATCATTAACTGTGTTAATTTTCCAAGGAGCAGTTGGAACTTTTACTGAATTTGCATTATATTTAGTTTTATTCCACCATTTTCTATGTTCGAATTGTTCCGATGAGAGTATGTCTACAATATTATTAACAGGTGTAATTGTTATCCGCAGTGATTGTGCGCGTTCATATATTTCTTCTTTAGTATGCTGCTGGCACCAATCTTTCAACAATTTTTTGACATTTCCAATTTCTTGATTCCATCCATGCGCAGTTCTGTATTTTGGATCTTCATAAAGATCAATTTTTTCTATAAGTAAAAATATTTCAGGAGTTTGTAAGCCCCAGATAACATGCCCATTTTTACATGGGATGAGTATGGAAGGTTCCCTTGGCCATATATATCCTTCTTGGAGCCATCTAGGAACAAACCATACCTGAGCATTTAACATGCTTTCCATTCGTGATACTTCTACGGTAGTGCCTTGATTTTTTTGTAATTGATGCCAATAGCTACTAATGAGACCAAAAGCTAATTGAAGCCCTGAATGCAATTCTGCTTGGAAGCCATGAATCATAAGTGGTTCTTTATTGGGATGACCACAGAATTGCATATATCCACCCATTGCAAAATCTGTAATTTCATTTGTATGCCACTCACTATAAGGACCATCAGTTCCATAAGGAGTTTCTATGCCAATAACTAATTGAGGATATCTGCTTTCTAGTGATTGTTTTTCAGAAATTTTTTCTATTAAATGAATACTTGACCTGGAATAGATAAAAATATCTGCTTCTTCAAGCGTATTGAATAAGATATTAGCTTCTTCTTTAATATTTAAATCTATTAGCTTGCAATCTTCAGTAAGGAAGCAATAGAGTGATTCTTTATTTTGCTTGTTAAGAAAATCTTTAATATTATTATTAGAATCATTTAAAACGTAAACTTCAGCACCAAGAAATGTAAAAATTCTTGCTGTCATTAATGATGCAATACTATCTGCAAGTATAATAATTTTTGTATCATTCAGCAGATTATTCATAATAGTTTCCAAAATATATACAACATCAATTTTTTTTCATAATATATATATAGTCTTATTTTTCATTCTTATTCAATATGAATTGTCATATTTTGAAAGGGTTTTTTTTGTTAGAACTACTACAATTAGGAATTATGTCCTTTGGAATTGGTATATCTGGAGCAGTGAGTCCAGGTCCTTTAACTATTATAACCATGCAACAAAGTATTAAAAAAGGTTTTTTTGTTGGTCCGGCAATGGCAATTGGGCATAGTTTTTTAGAAATCTTTGTCGTATTGTTAATTGCTTTAGGATTGGTTAATTTTGCTCAAGACAATCAATCAGTTGAAAATATTATTGGCATTGTTGGTGGAATAGTGCTTTTATTTATGGGGAAAAGATTGTTCGTATTAAAACAAGATAAAACACTAACACGCATTGCTACACCGACTGCATCATCATTGGATGCAAAATTACACTCTCGCCCATTACAATGGGCGCAATTAGGCTGGCTCTCTGTAGTGATTTCAATAACGAATCCATATTTTGTTATATGGTGGCTAACAATTGGAGCTAAGATTATCAATGATGGTCTAAATAGGGGTATATTAGGTGTTACAAGTGTATATTTTGGCCATATTCTTGCAGATTTTGTATGGATGATTTTTTTAGCAATTATTTTTAGTAGTGGTAAAAAATGGATTAATGATAGCACTCAAGTACTAATTAATCGATTTTTTGGAACGTCACTTATTTTATTTGGTATATATTTTGCATATAAACCATTTATCTTTTACTTAACATAACGTTAAATTATTTTTATTTTACTATTGCTCATGCTAATAAGTAGTTTTATCCTAATGACCCTATGAAAATTTATATATTTGTATAAAAGATCATAGATGTGTTTATTTTGAAAAAAATAGAGGAGAGGAAAAACATGATTTCTGTATTACAAGGGGCTAGTCGTAAAGCTATTGCTATAGCTTTGGCTGCTTCAATGCTTGGTTTTCTCCTAGTTGGATGTGGCGGTGAAAAGCAGCAGCTTAAGATAGCTTTCTTGGCTGACTATTCTGGACCATTAAAAGAATTTGGTCCAGTAATTCAAACTGGGGTTGAACTAGCAATAGATCATATAAATGCAGCAGGCGGAGTAAATGGCAAGGACGTTCTCCTTGTTACAGGTGACAGTGGTTTAGATAAAACTAAAGCTACTGAAGAAGCTCGAAGGTTAATTGATATTGAAGGCGTACACGCAATTGTTGGACCACTATCTAGTGGTGTGACATTAGCTGTGTCTGGTAGTGTTACAAGCACTAGCAATATTCCTCAAATTTCTCCTTCAGCAACATCACCTGCACTTACTAACGCTGAAGATAATGGTTACCTTTTTAGGTCAACTATTTCTGATGCTGCGCAAGGAGTTATTTTAGCTGATTTAGCTAAATCAGAAGGTTATACAAAGGCTGGCGTTCTATATGAAAACAGTCCTTATGGCCAAGGTTTAGCTGAAGCATTTAAGGCTTCTTTCGAAGCTAATGGTGGTTCTGCAACAATTACAGCATACGAAGCAAAAGCTGCTTCATAT
This sequence comes from Dehalococcoidia bacterium, assembly GCA_003523055.1. Lineage (GTDB taxonomy): Bacteria > Chloroflexota > Dehalococcoidia > Lucifugimonadales > UBA3495 > UBA2588. Next base: position 7,735 of record DPHC01000025.1, read on the forward strand.
TTGTCTGAATTGAAAGCATCTGCTGCTAATGGTGGAGAAGTATTAATTGCTGCTGGATATCCAACACAAGCTGCTATCTTTATTAAGGAAGCACTTGAAAACAAGATATATGATAAATTCTTGTTTGTTGATGGTACTAAATCAGAAGATTTAATTACAGCGGTTGGCGCAGCTGCGCTAGAAGGTCAAAAGGGAACAGCACCTGGTGCTGGTCCTGAAACACCAGCTCTTAAAGCATGGAATGATGCTTATGAGGCAAAAAATGGTAAACTTCCTTCACTTCCGTTCGTTCGAGAAGCTTATGATGCTACTATTTGTCTTGCATTAGCTGCAGTTTCTTCATCAACAGCTGGAGCAGATATTGCTGCTGCACTACCAAAAGTTTGTGGTGGTGAC
>DPHC01000024.1:0-8496 GCA_003523055.1 Dehalococcoidia bacterium
TCATGGATTTCAAGGACCCGGTGGTTGGTATATTGAAAACTCTTTAACTACTCTCGGTCAGAAAGACCCAGTAAGTGAATATAATTCTCAACTCTGGAATTCAGGTATCGAGGCAAATAAAAATATAGCACGTAAACAGAAACGTAGGCTCACCTATGTCTCTAATGTTTACGTTCTCAAAGATCCCGCAAACCCTCAGAACGAAAATCAAGTTCGACTGTACAAGTATGGGAAGAAAATCTGGGATAAACTTAATGATAAGATGAATCCTGAATTTGCAGATGAAACCCCAGTCAATCCATTTGATTTGTGGGAAGGTGCAAATTTTAAAATAAAGATTCGTAAAGTTGATGGGTATTCAAATTATGATAAGAGTGAATTCGAAAATCCTACTCCTCTTGATGAAGATGAGAATAAGATGGAGACAGTTTGGAAAACAGAACATTCATTAGACGCCTTTACTGATCCAAAGAACTTCAAGACTTATACAGAGTTGAAAGAGAAATTGGATAGAGTACTTGGTTTGTCAACAGGCGATACTACCGAAACCTCAACCGGTCCGGAAGCTCCAAGGAATGCTCCTTTTGATGGAGGATCACCCTATATTCCAAAAGAAGCTGTTTCTCCTACACCTACTCTTGCTACAGCAGCGGGAGAGGAAACTGAAGAAGAGATGAGTTATTTTAAACAACTTGCAGAAGATTAAACGGGAAGTATATTGGGTGATTCAGGTCTAATACTTGGAGCTGGCATCATACCAATAGTTCTACTGTTATTTGTGGTCACAGGAGTATTATTAACTACATTCATAACGGTAGTTCCTCCTGGTGATCTTAAATCAATTGCATCTAATTGAAGTTTTGATAACATTTGCGCTGCTTGCATGAAAAGGCTTGCAGCGTGATTGTCTAACACTAGTTCTGGTGCAGATTGTTTACCATGAAGCATAGCTAATCCAGTCTTTTTGACTAATCCACCTTCAGCAAATTGTTGCAAATTCTGTAGTCTTGTTTGCATATTTGCAATATTTTCATCATCACGTTCATCGGTCCAGAAATTACCTGTGCCAGCCGCAGGTTTTGCTTTTTCCGTAGCGATATTCTTTGTGAGATTTGCCATTTCAGCTGCTCTATCTTTTGGAGACATTTTTGATGCATCTTCATCACCACCAAGCCAAGTCGGTCGCTTTGGTATAATACTTTTTACTCCAGCCACGATATTATCAATCATATTCCTAAACATTTCTATAACTTTATCGACTATACCAATTTCTTTTCCATCTTCACCTTTAAAGGTTAGAAGATTTGTAAACCAAGTTTTCACCTTTGTCCATATATCATTTACAAATGTAGTTAAATTTGTCCATCCTGTAGCAATACCTTCTCCGGCCCAATTCAATAAATTTGTAAACCAAGTTTTCACTTTTGTCCAGACCTCTCCTACATAAGTAGTAAGATTTGTCCATCCCGCTAATACAATTGGCGTTCCCCAATTGAACAATTTTGTAAACCACGCCTTAACATCAGTCCAAACTTCTCCTATATAAGTAGTAAGATTTGACCATCCTTCAGTTATTCCAACTGGGGCCCATGCCCATAATTCTTTAAACCAAGTTACTACTTTTGTCCATATTTCTCCCATAAATTTAGTAACACTTCCCCAAACTTTTTTGAACCATGAACCAATACTATCGAAAGCTTTTGCTATTTTCTTTGCTCCAATAAAACCGAGAATTCCACCAATAGCAGCTCCAACTAGTCCACCGACCAGTGTTCCAATTACGGGAACGACACTTCCAATTCCTGCACCTATCATTGCCCATTTTCCAGCATTTTTAAAGCTATTCTTAATACCACCATCAGCTTCTCCACCAAAGAAACCACCCAGAAAACCCGAAATTTTACTTACTCCCCAATTCATAGAATTCATTGCACCATCGAAACCAGATTTGAGTGCCATTACTAATCCTGCAACTATTGCAGCGGGGCCCAGAAATTTCATTATGGTTGGTCCCAACAACGTTGAAAATTTTGTTCCTATGCTAGCAAATGCTGTTTTGATTCCTGTAAATAAAGTTGTTCCCAGAGTAGCGAGTAATTTCTTAATTCCACCTTTTCCAAATAGACTTCCTAATGTAAAACCTCCCATCATCATTTTTGTACTTAAAAGATCCTTAATCATACCAAGGAATCCACCACCACCATCTTCTGTATTTTGAGCCCAATTCAAAACATTAACATCAGTCACACCTAGTTTAGCTTTCCTTGCTCTTCCAGCTTCCTTCCTTGCCTCTGCTTCACCTGCAGCAGCTCCTTCAGTTGCATCTAATGACGCCTTACTTTGTGCAACTAAAGTTTCTGTTAAACGTTGTACATTAGCAAGACCTTCTCCGGTGGTACCATTCAGTCTAGAAAGTTTACCACTAACTTCACTTAATGTTTTGTTTTGATCTCCGTCTGCCATTTATCCTGCTTTCGCTTTTCTATTTTGTTCAGCAATTCTTGAATTTTCTTCTTTTAACCATTGTTGTAATAATAACACATATACTTGTCTTTCAAATGGAATCATATTTTCAATATCAGAAAGACTCCACTTATGATGCTGAATCATGGCGAAGTTTGTTTGAAAATGATTCGCCAGGGAGTCATGACTCAGCGCTATCCGAAAAAAGCATCAATCCCCTGAAGCATCAAGGGTGTAGATTTTTTACATTTAGAACATGTCCACGTAACCTCTTTATTCAATCTCGGCATATCTTCAAAAAAACTTCTAACTTTACCAAATTGTTCCGAATTAAGAGATTCGATAAAATCATTTAATTCTGTTTTAGTAGTATCTTTTGATTTATATATCTCTTCACCTTCCCAAATATATTCAATAGATTCATTAATTAGTTTAAATATTTCATCAGCTGATGGATCTGTACCTGAAGCAATAAATTTTTGCATTGAATCAAGTTCAGGATATTTTAATTTTAGTCCAATATCTTTTGTGATGTTTATTTTACCATCACTTACTTTAGAAGTAGATACTTCTATATCATCAATATTAATATTTATTTTACAACTCTGTGAACAATTTCCGTTTTCTTCTTCACACTCTATTTGTTCAGGTTTTGGAAGTTCAATCGTTATTTCATCTCCAACTGATTTTCCCCGAAGTTGTAAAAAGAAATATTCAATATCAAATGGTGCAAGGGTTTTGATATCGATTTTACTTTCTGCACATGCAACCAAAACATCTTTTACTGCGTTGGTTATTGAAGCACCATCGCCTTGTGCTGCCATCATTAACATCTTTTCTTCTTTCACAAGGAAAGGCCTATATTTAATTTTTTGTCCGGTGGACGGTATTGTCAATTCATAAGTAGGTGTTGCTACTTTTGGTAATGCCATAATATTCTCCTATAATGCATTATAATATTTTAATTTTATCAAAATCCTCTAGCAGTTTTAGTAGGATCTTTTTTAAATTCAGCAAGTCTTGAGTCAGTAAATCCAGAAGCAGAAGCTTGCTCACTCGCCTGCCTTTTGCCTTTTGTGTTTCTTGCCCAATATTTATATTGTATTTGAACATCAAAAGCTGCAGAATCATAGTCATCTTCACCCCATGAGAGCTCTGATTCCTGAATAGAAGCCGGCCAAGCTTCTAGTATGTGTGCATAATAATTTTCTTTTCCCGGTACTGAATCCGAAGCAGTTTCTGAATAATGATATATTTTTATGTCTCCTGTCATATCATCATAATATCTCATATTTCGGCTTTTAGCTGGTTGAATATGATCTATCCAATCTTCCCAAAATGTCCTAGGAGCAAAATTATTAGTATTATAAAAACTTAAAGTTATAGGTTCATATGTAACACCGTATGGTTTTAAAACTTCTATACCATAAATTCTGTCTTCTGTTGTGTCAAAAGCTACTGCTGGTATTTCTGCCTGCCTACAAAGGAAGGTAATAGATTCAGCTGGAACCGAAGAGGCCAATCCTGCAGGTGGAACAACTGTAACAGTAAATCTACTATTTTTAGCAAGTCCGCCAAGACTGCCAGCATTATTTAAAAAATCAGCAGGATTAAATGGATTTCGCATTATTATCTTTCTTAATTAGTATGTTAACATCTTAGCTTTACTATCCATCCAGACAGCTGTTTTGTTTTTTCCTTTAAATCGTTCTACAGGTAAAAATAGAGCTGTACCCCATTCATCAGCATTAACAGGAACCATTGTTCCCATATGTGAATTTAGATACCTATGAATACACGGCTTTGCTCTTTTGAGTTTTGTAAAATTTCCTAAACTTCTATATGTCATACGTAATCTGGTTGTTTCATCTAACTTGTCATTATTAGCAAACATTTGAAGTTGGTCTAATAATATAGCTCTATCTTTAGGATATAGATAATGAAAATTGATACCCAAAAACCCATCACGATATCTTTCAATTGGAATTACTAAAGGAAAAGCATCCCAATACGGAAGTGTATCTTTATGTTTTGCATCATATACAAAAAAATACATACTACCTTTTCGCCAAAATGAAGTTTTGTTATTCCTTGATAAAATTTTTCCTGGGCTTCTAACTTCATTTAAAGTTTTTTTTACTACTGCCTGTTTAACAAGTTTTTTAAACCATGCCTTTGCTACTTTTTCTCTTAATGCAGTTAAACCGGCACGTATAGTGTTTGCTAAGAGAGATAATAAAGGTACAGCCATGTTTATCTTTTATTATTGGTTAAAATGCTGTAACTATTTAGTACTTAAGATGATCTTCGGTCATTATTTCCCATCTCCAACCCTTGTTTTCACAAAATTCTTCCGCGGCTTTCCATTTAGCTTCGTTAACTCCCCATGTTCTTACTTCTTTTAGATATCGTCTTTTATGTCTAGGATTCAGTTTGGGAGCTTTGGTCTGCTTTTTTGGTTTAATTTCAATTAGAATTTCATTTTTAGATGTTTTAACCCAAAAGTCTGGATAATATCTATGCCATTTACCATCAATAGGAGATTTATATGGAATAACAACTTCTTCACTTGACCATCGCAAGATTTCAGGTTGTCGATCTAGGTGTTTCATGAACTTTAACTCCCACCCAGAACGATAAATAATTTTAGTATAATCACCTTTATATTTTTTATAATTTTGTGGTCTAAACTTACCTCTGTATGCCATATAAATATATAGATGTTTAAAAATAACAGTTATAACTAAGGAATATTTATGGCAGCCGACACAACATTATCCTGGCCACCTGGTTTAGGAGAAGGTGCTGATTTAAAGCATTGGATTAATTTTAAATCTTTTGTGTTTAATAAAGCAGATCCAAATCTTGATATTGCATTGTTTATTCCTCCTGATGCATTGTCAACAAGCTATAAATCTGACTATGAAACAAGTGAAATGGGTGAAGCCGGTATGAACTTTATTCAAAGTAAACAATCAGCATCCGGAAAAGAACCTTCGATAGTGTCGGGAGCCTTAGATGCATTGTCAGCTGGTGCAGGAAGCTTTGCGAATTGGAGAAAACAATTATTACACAGCATAGGTACAATAAGTGATGGAGCACAGAAGGCAATGTTGATGAAGACGGGAACGGTATTGAACCCTTATATAATTTCTACATATAAAGGCCCATCAGAAATGCGAGATCACACATTTACTTTTAAAATGATGCCAAAAAATTCAGGTGATTCGCTAAGAATCACAAAAATAGTGAATGGATTTAAAAACGCAATGTTACCTGATCATAAGGGAGGTGTACCTGAAGATACACCCATGGGTATGTTTACTTATCCAGATGAGTTTGAAATAGAATATTATATTAATGGTGCCATGTTACCAACTGATGATAGTAATCCTCTGTTCAGAATAGGAAGATCAGTATTGACAGCATGTGAATTAGATTATACTACACAAGATACTACATTGTTTTTTGAAGGTACACAAAATCCTGTAAGTATAGAAATGAAATTAGCTTTCACGGAAATAAGTATAATGTACAGAGGCCTCACAGCGAAAGGATTTTAAAATGTCAGCATTTTTTTCTCATTACCCAAAAATTTCTTATAATGTTTCAGGTGTAAGAGAACCTACAAAATTAAAAATTGCGGTTGATATTATGAATAGGACAAAAATTAAAGATGTTCTTTTGGATGATATAGTTCAATTTGAACCATATTCCATACCAGAAAATGAAAGACCGGATGTGACGGCCGTTAAAATTTATGGTGATGTAAAATTTACTTGGTTAATTTTTATTATGAATGAAATGCATGATCCTATTTGGGATTGGCCATTAGGTACAAGAGAATTTATTACTTATTTGCAATCTAAATACGGTTCTGTTAGATATGCTCAACAAAATATACACCATTATGAACGTACTCTCAGACATAGAGTTGAGCAAAAGGGTCCGAATGATTCTATACCAGAATACAAGATAACGTGTGATTTTGACACTTATACTTCCTTGCCGGATACTGACAGAGGGATTGTATATTATTATGACTATGAAAATAAAATAAATGAGGCTAAACGAGACATTAAGTTAATTAAAACTCAATACGCATCTATGATATTCACAGAACATATTAATAAATTATTATAAAGGATTATTATGCCTGATATGGCTGATACAGGTACTCCAGATGCACCTTCCAATTTTGGAAAAACTATATCTCGTAGAGATGCGGGTAGTTCAACTGGCGGGTTTCCTCATGAGACTTCCGGAGCAAAACAACCTGATATTAAAAATCCGACAGATACTAACCAGCCAAGATTTCCTGGTGAGTATGAAATTATTGAATGTAATCTTCATTCTCCTCATAAGCCAGGAGGAGGATATATTGATTTAAGAAGTACTTTTACATCTTTGAGTATTTATGAAAGTCTATTTTCTCACACTCTTACTATGGATATACGAGTTTTAGATGGTGTAGGATTAGCAGAATTTATGCCAATTATTGGAGAGGAAACTCTATCATTAATAATTAAAACAGCAAATATGCCAAATCTTGAAGAAGTAAATATTGGAGAACCATCGGGTCCTCCGGGTAGTGAAGTTGAAAAGCCGGGACCTTTTAAAGATTCTACAAATAGTGGATTGTTGAAATTAAATTTTAATATATGTAAGATGAGTGATAAAGACGAAAAAAATGCACAAAGAGGAATGACTGAATATACATTACATGGAGTTTCAGGAGAATATATTGATAATTTAAAAACAAAAGTACAGAGAACTACTATTAATACCCTTACAGGAGAACCACAAAAAATATCTACTGTAGTTCGGTCTCTATTCCGTGAATTTTTTAGAGGGAGTAATAAAAAAATATTTATTGAACCTACAAAAAATTTAACAAATTTAGTCACTCCCAATTTAACACCATTTAAAACTTTTGATTTTTTAGCTTCTAGAGCAGTATCCGCAGGACAACATGCAGTTGGAGCAACTTTTTTGTTTTATGAAACTGTTACAGGGTTTTTCTTTATTTCCTTAGAAACTCTTTTTGCAGGAGGGGGAATGGGGTATTTGAAACCAGCAGATGATCCACCGGGTACTAGTCCACAGGAAGGACAATATTCTTTTTCGAATATGAGAGCTAAAGAAACTTATACTATATGGCCTAAACGTTTCCAACAAGCACCAAAAGATGTAACTAATGCGGAAAAAAGAGCTATGGAAATGGTTTCTGTGGATCAATTTGAATATACTTCTAATTTTGATGTATTAGAAAATTTAACAAATGGAATGTACGCAAACAAATTATTAACTCATGATTTAGTTAGAATGAAATATGATACTCTTGACTTTAATTATATAATTCCTCCCGGCCGAGTTGCAAGAGAAACAATTATTCGTAGTGATGGTTCAGAAGAAGAAAGAGAAAATATTTTAAGTGCAGCTGATAAGAAAAACTTTTCAGATTCTTTTGCACACTTAGATCAGGGATTATTATGTACTTCTTACCAAAAAGGATTAGGTTCAGCTGATGCGCATGTGAGTTTTTATCCTACTAATTTTGGGCATAGTGAAGTAGAACATTTTAAAGATGGTATTGGAGCAAAAACTGTTAAACTTGGTACAGAATTAGGACCTTTAAATATTATTCCTAGTAGAGTAGAACAATGGATGCAACAAAGAATAGTTCAAAATCAACAAATTAATAATATTAAAATATTCATAAGAGCACCTGGACGATCAAATAGAATGGTAGGAGATGTGGTAGACTTTAAGATTCCGTCCCCACAGTTGGAAGATAAAGCTAAAGGTCAGCCACAGGAACACAAATATTTAAGTGGAAAATATTTAGTTACTAAATTGCGTCATCATTTTACTAGGGAAAAATATCAAATAGAATTTGAATGCATAAAAGATTCTTTTAAAGAACCGATGCCAGATAGAGCACGAGAAACTTCAGGGGCTCCACGTGACGCTGAAGGCACACAAATAGTTGGAGTATCGTAAAATGTCTTATTTTATGGGGAAAGAAGGATT
>DPHC01000024.1:8683-27498 GCA_003523055.1 Dehalococcoidia bacterium
GGAGTTGTCGAAGACCGCCATGATCCTCTTTATCTTGGTAGATGTAAAGTTCGAGTTTTAGGTTGGAATACAGAAGAAAAGGTACATCAACCTACAGATACATTACCTTGGGCATATCCTGTATCACCTATTACCTCTGCTAGTCAAACAGGAGTAGGAACAACTCCATTGGGTCCTGTAGAAGGAACATGGGTATTAGGATTTTATAGAGACGGAGAAAATGCACAGGAGCCAATGTTTTTTGGAACATTTGGAGGTATTCCTGAAATAGATGCTAAGGGTAGTAATTTACAGAAAGGTTTTTTTGATCCAAGATTACCAGAAGGTGATAAAAACCTATTTGGACATCCTGATTTTCCTGATGAACTTGGCTCGCGTCAATTAAATTTTAATATGACTAGTAGAGATGCCCAACAGTCAGTTCCTAGAGAGCCTGCTTCAATTGTACATAATGCTACTCCAGATCCGACCCAGCATCCACAAGATTTAAAAATATCAGAAAGTGTTTTACTTAAACAAGGAGCAAAAGCTACAACTCATGAAGCACATGTAAAAGGTGAATATTCTAATTTTCCTGTAACACAATTAATTAGTTCCCCTGCTACCTCAAATCCAGCATTTACTGTTAAAGTAGTAGAAAATCCTGTTAGGTCTACTTTTCCGGATACAGGTTTATCTCCGTTAGATAAGAATATTCCTGAATCGTTAATTTCGACTACAAGAAATTTAAATTACCTTAAAGAGCCTACTACGAATAGACTAGCTCGGGGAATGCGAGGAAACTCCAATTATACCGATCCCTGGATTTCTGGAATTGTACATGAAAAAGTTCTTAATCGACAACAAGGACAAATAAACATTACATGTGCATCAGGGCGTACTTGGTCAGAACCTATGCCCGCTTGGGCCGCATTATATCCTTATAATCATGTTCATCAAACAGAAAGTGGACATATTATTGAAATGGATGATACGCCGGGACATGAAAGACTACATTGGTATCATCGTACAGGAACTTTTACAGAAATTCATCAAGTAGGAATTAAAGTAGATAAAATAGTTAATGATTATTATAATATTATTTTAGGAGGACGATTTACCCATGTTGAATTGGGAGATTGTGAAACTATTGATGGTAAACAAGAAGTTTATGTTAAAGGGAACAAACATGACAAAATAGGAAGTTCTTATTTGATTTCAATGGGTGCCGGAGCTTTTAATCTTGAGAATCCTGGAAATGATGTTATTGTTAATAGCGGTAATACAAATATAAAAGCTTCAAATAAAATTGATTTGAATTCGACACATTTTTATCGCTATGCAAAACACGCTCATAATACCACAGAAGGAGAACAATTAGATAAGATAGGTGGTACGTGGAAAATGGTGAACACAGGATCTATAAGTCTTAATACTACGGGTTCTTTCAGTAATCAAGCAGGTGCCTCATATGCTATTAATGCTACAGATTCCATATTTCAAACTGTTCAAGGAATATTGCCGGCCGCATCATTCGGTTATGCGCATAAAACAACTGCAACGGCAGGTAGGATAGGAATAGAATCTGTTGAGCCACTTCTTTCAGGAGGTATAGAATTATTTTTGGGACCAGATGGTCTTGCATCTGAGATATCAATGTTACCTCCTGGTGATATTGTAATAAAATCAACTACGGGTCCGGATGGAATTGCTGGATCTGCATTACTAGGAAATGTCAGCTGGGAAACTTTAGGTGGAAGTATTAAAGAATCAAGTTTATTATCTTCATTTGAATTAACTCCTGATGGCGCAGCAAAAACTCAAGGATTATTAGGAGAAGTTAGTATAGGTAGTTCAGGTAAAATTAAAGTTCAAGGTTTAATAATTACCTTAAAAGAGTTTATGGATGAGATAATAGATATTGTAACAGAGCATACACATCCTAGTGGATCAGGGCCAACGGGGCCACCAATGCCACCGGCATCAGTAAAATTAAATTTATTAAAATCTTTAAAAGTTGGACAGAGTTTCGAATAATGGCACTAGTACCAAGTATAATGAAAACAGAATTAGGAATGTCTTTTATGCAGCATCCCGCAATACCTCTAACCCCAGGACAAAATATAACAAAAGCATTTAAAAATTATTTGTCTATGTCGATGAATGCCGGAGGACAACCGTTTGCTACTGTTATGCCAGAGCCATTTGGAGTAAATATCGGCCAAATTTTTCAAGGACAATTACCTGTAGGTGTTAGTATAGGTCAAGCAATAGGAACACAATTAACTTCTATGTCAATGACATATATGAGCACATTTCAGATTGGCCCGCCGGTTACTCCACCATCTCATATACCTGCGTTAATGAAGATGTTTTCGGAGCAACCAGCTTCAGGAATGGAATTCGGCCAAAACCTTGGAGGTGTTTTAGCAGATTGGGTAAAAACTTGGGTAGTAAGTGGGTTGCTTCCCGGTACACCGCCAGTACCATTTTCTGGACCTTTATCATAGAGAGAAATTATGGCAGGAGCAATACAAAAAGAAATCGGTGACATTGTATCAGAATTAGAATCTTCACCAAATAATCATTTACTTGCACGTGAAGGTATTTTAGATTCTATTACTTTGACAAGAGAATTCGCTCAAACCATGCTGAATGCTGTTTGTGAACAATTTACTTCTAGTACTTTTTCCATTTTTCTTCAATTGGAAGATAGTACCGATACTCTACTTCTAGATGATACAAATTTAGTTACTCCTAATACATCCACCATGGGTGAGGTATTAATGGAAGCATCAGTCACAAATGCAAGTTATTCTCTCGCTACAATATGTGAAAGACTTGCACGACAAAGAGCAATATGTTATGGGGCAAGAGATATACAAACTGCTTTTAAGAAATTCATTTTTCCAACATATGAGGTTGTAAATGGTGCCTTAGGACTTACTGAACCAAATACATCTTTTATGGGACTTGCAGCATCTCAGATTTTAGATGAGTATCAAATCACACTAAGTACTACTCCGGGTACAACACAAACAGAGGGTAGTAATACTTTTAGTACTTATGTTGGAGATTATTATCTTGTGAGGTCAAGAGTAGATGGTGAATTAGTAGATGTTACTGAAAATATTGCTCCATATACAACACCTGATGCAGAGATAGTTTTTGGTAATACTATAACTTGGGGAGGTGATGTATCGGGAGAAGCGGCGGCTAATACTTGGAATTATAATTGGGCAAAAGCGAATATTGCTACAGTAAATATAATTAATGCAGGAGCATTTAATGAATTGACTACTCTAACATTAGATGATCATTTAACTCCAGGAAGTAATAATAATTATACTCCTGTGGGACCTTCATTTGGAGGAACACATTATTTAAAACGACATGAAGATTCTGTAAATACATTCACTATTACAGGAACAGCTACAGCTAATACACAAGAAATTACTGAGGTTTCAGATGAAGACATGGCAAAAGTAAAACATGGAGATGTAATAACTTCATCAAATCTTCCAATTGGTTATTATGGCCCGACAAAGATACTCGCCGCGAAAGCAGCAGAAAATAAAATTAGACTTAGTGATTTAGTTTATGATATAGGTACAGTAACACAAGAAATGAATACTGTAACTTTAACAGGAGGAACTTTTCCGTTAACAACAGGAATTGATGGAGCTGTTATTACTTTTCCAGGCGGAGGAGGTACAATAGTTAGCCGACCGAGTGGTATTAAATTAGAACTTTCAACTTCTTCAAATGTTTATACACAACAAGCATATTCTATAACGTATGGAGGAAAATCAGAATCAAACGGTGTAATAACTTATACAATTAATAGTGTTCCTTTCAGTCATGCAAAAAATGATATTTTTTGTCAAGTTAAAATAACTGCAGAAGGAATAGTTAAAAATGATAATTGGAAACCTATTGGTGATGGTGTAGGAGGTTATAGTGGTACAGATGAGGGACCTGATGATACGTTAACTGCTAATACTTCTCAATTTATTGGCCTTTTAGGATTTTATGATCCTAATAACGGTTCTGCTAATGCAACTAATGATTTAACAAAAGCGGCCAGAGATGATTTTTCATCTTTAGGTAAAGAATATAATGAGATATATTATCCTTATGTAGAATTAAATCCTTTTAAACCTGCTATAGGACCTACTAATAAATCTTATGCCGTAGAGAATGGTGAACTTACAGGAACACAACCTCCGGCATTGGGTGATCAAGATGCCTATTCAGGAAGATATATTCGTTGGGATAATAAGAGAGCGGACGCAAGTGGTGCATTACCGGAACATAGGTATTATACAGACAGTGCTGAAAAATTTTATTATGAATTACCTGCTAATGCAGGATATACTTCTGGAACTAGTTCTGTTGCAAACTGGCCAATGCCAGCTGAAGGAGAACCCCCTCATGCTATTGATAAATCAGGATTATCGGGTGTTGTTACTAGAATACAATCAACAACAGTTTCTTGTGATGGAGTATCAATTGGAGTTGGGGCGGCTGGAACTATACCAGTAGATGATAATACAACTACTCCTAGTTTAAGTGGAACAACCTGGCCATATAATGACACACCCTCTGCGGGACAGACTATAGGACATTATTATACAAAGGGTGCAAATAATTACATTTATGATAATCATTATAGAATTAATACTGTAACTGTAAATAGTGGATCTAATACTTGGGTGGCTACTACTCGTACAGATGTATCAGCATTTGTGTGTCGATATAATTTTGCACAAAAACACATATATGAGTCGGGAGGTAATGCAAATACTACAATGAATGCCGATGTACAGTTTATACGTGATACAGTCGGTGATTTACAATCAATTGTTTCTTTTCGTGATCCTATAATTTCGGGAGCTGAAGCAGGAGGTAGTGGAATATCTGATGCAGATTTTGATACTTATTTGGCTACAGAGCCATACGGAGATTTAGCGTCACTATCAACATCATTGACAAATTACCGTAATGCTCTTGTTGCTCAAGGCAGAACAGGGCAAAATAACGGTAATTCTGGAAAAGGAACAGCAATTACTTATTCCAATTCTGAATGGAGCTCTTTTCATACTGAGGTGGGAACATTCGGTAGTAATTGTGGAAAAAGAGTAGCAGAAATAGATGCACGTATTGGTGTTCCAACCCGTGCAGGAACAAGAGCACAAGGACAAGGAGTGCCACCCGCAATTTATGTATCTGGAATTCCTTCATCGAACACGACTGGTGGCCAAGTCCCTTATGGTAAATCCCTTTACAATAATGTTAATCATTTATTGGGGAAAGATATTGATCTATTAGGAAAATTGATTGGAGATGTTCAATCATTGAGCTCATTAATTGATTTAGTGAAAAAGGCAAGAAATAAATTTGAAATTTATAATGGTAGAGATAAGGAGTATAGTGATGTCTAAGAAAGCACCTGAATGGCAAAACGCAAACCCTGAACGAACAGATATGAAAGATGCATTAAATAAGACGAAAAAATTAACTGAAATGTATCTGGTAATTCTCAAAGAAAGAAAACTACATTGGGAAGCACATTTAGCAGCTGAAGCTGAAAAGGAAAAGGAAAACAATGGCTGAAAAATTTGGTTTTGATACTGCAACAGGAACATTTAAACAGGGTGGAGTAGAATATGTGTTGGACAAGAGCAAAATCGATGCATTAACAGCCTCAGAAGCCGGGCTTACTCCAGAATGGAAAAAATGGACAATTGCAGATGCAGGTTCAATTAAGCATATTGCCACAACTGCAAAAGAATTGGCTGAAGGTATGAGTACTGCTTCAGATTTCGCGACAACTGCTATGAAGATAGTAAAAGTGATTTCAGAATTACAATCAGCTAATCCATTTTTGAAGGCCTTAGAAATACTCGCAGATGAAACAATTAAAGCAATTCAAGATTTGAAAAATGCTGGATATTTTTATCTTTATGTCGATCCTTATTGGAAGAAAAATGTCCAAACCAAAAATATAAAAACTTATGGTTTTGAAATATTGAGAGACCAGTCCGGCCGGGAATTATATTGGAATCCTACAGTTAATAATGCAGAAGGGACAACGACACATAAGGCTAATGTGCCGCGTAGAACGCAGAAAGACTATGAACCAAAACTAGCAATGCCACGAAAATTGGTGGCCGGAGGATGGAATCCTTATTTCAGGAAGTGGGATACTCCTGATCCATTTTTAAAAATGACACCTTTTCCACAATATAGTGCAACGCAAGTGTTGGAAACTATGGCAGAAGCATTAAATGATGAAGGAGATGTTCCTAAATATAAAACAAATCAGTTGTCGGGCCCACCTTTGATAAATCCGGCAAAGGGAGAAATAGTATATGATGAAGACGGTGAGCCTTTTTCTGATTGGGATCCTAGTGTTAAAGAATATAGATTAGCGTTATATAATGTAGGACCATCACACGCAAACTATCAAGGTCTTACTGACGCTGATTGGAAAGCTGATAGAATACAACTTAATAGTCGCCAATGGTCAGGTAGACCAAATTTAAAAGGTAGTAAACTAAGTGGTGTCAGTTCTTCTGCTATAGTAATGCTTATAGCTGCACCTTCATATCAAGTATTTGTAGAAAGCTTTTTCGAATTTGCTAAACTTTTTGAAGAGATACCGGAATTTATGGAATCTGTTGGTGGAACCATTATGGATGCTTATAACGAATGGGGAAATCCTCCAACTCAATTACTAAACTTGACTATGTGTGATTCAAAATTTGGATTATTTGCTGAGGGAGATGTTATAAGAGGAATCCATTTTGGAGGATTAGGTAAAATATTAAAAGTTCATAGCACAGAAGACACTTCAATTGTTTCTACTGTTTTAACTACAGAAACAGCTGATATGGGAGATACAAGAGAAAGATTAAGAGAAGAAAATATGAATGCAGATGGACGTTTTCAGGATATGTTAGTAGAAATAAAACCCATTCCTACTAAAGAGGCGGATGGTGTGGAAGATTGGACCAAAAATGATGCTGTTCGTGAACAAGCTATTTACGGTCATTGGGGAGTCGGAAAAGAAAAACAGGCAAATTATATGACTAAGGGTGTAGAAACTTTTCAGTTGCCGGGCCCGCCCGACGCAGTGACGAGAAGAGGAAGCGGGGAAGCGAGGGGAACAGCGACAGATGAAGCGGCTAGGAGAGAGAAACAACCACTAAGAGTATATCCAAAATATGGTACAGTATCGAGCCAAAAATTATCTGTGCCAATGGAGTCCATAGAACCTAATTTTAAAAGTATTCAAGTAGGTGAACTTGTTCCAATGTGGAATGAATTTTTTGAGAATATAGAAAATTTTGTAGTAATGGTTAAAGGATATACCGCCACATCAAGTAAATTTATTCAAGACATTATTGGTGTGCTCCAAGGATTGATAACAGATTTAGAAAAGATGATTGCAACTATTGAGAAATTTTTAAAATTCTTTGAGGTAGATTTATCTAACGCTGGAATATATGCTCTTCATATAGAAAAACAGAAGAATGGTAACTCTGGGTTGG
This sequence comes from Dehalococcoidia bacterium, assembly GCA_003523055.1. GTDB lineage: Bacteria > Chloroflexota > Dehalococcoidia > Lucifugimonadales > UBA3495 > UBA2588. The sequence goes on from DPHC01000024.1 coordinate 16,219, forward strand.
CAGCTGCGATAACAGGTTCGACAGGATTACCTTCTAATTTAGGTTATGCTGCCGGTGTTTTATTTGTAGGAGTGGAAGTTCTTGGATTTAACGCTATTGATAGGTTAGCACCGATATTAATAGGATCGATAGAGAATAAGAGAATTGCAGGAAAAGTACAAGCAGGAGTAGGAACTGTTTCGTTCGGTGGAGATGCCGGATCAGGAGGACTAGACTATACAGATTCCGATGATTTAGATCCTCACACATAATGACATTGGTTTTAACTAAATAATACAGAGGTAAATATGGCCACAACACACGGAAAAGAATACGTAGATTTTGATATGGACATGACAAGTCATCCTGCACATGGTGATCTAGTACAAGTTAAAAAAAATAATGTTATTAATAGGTCAATCAATAATATAGTAAAAACAAGTCCGTATGAAAGATTATTTCAACCTGATATACAAGGAGGAATATCTAATCTTTTATTCGAAAATTTTGGATCCTTAACAGATTCAAGATTAGCGAGTGCAATAAAACATGCTATTGACACATATGAACCAAGAGCAATTGTACAAAAGGTAGAGATTATTCGCATGGAAGAAGACAATGCATATCAAATTTATATAGAATATCAACCAGACAATAGTTCAGAAACGGCATCAACTGAAGTCTATTTGGAAAGGACATAGGACGACATGGCCAGCGTAGAAGGAAAGCTTAATGTATCAGAATTAGATTTTACTCAGATTAAGGAAAATCTTATAGGGTTTTTACAGAATCAAAATGAATTTGTTGGTTATAATTTTAGAGGGTCGTCCTTTGATGTTCTTTTAGATGTACTCGCATATAATACTCATTATAATGCATATTATGCCAACATGGTAGCAAATGAAATGTTTTTAGATTCTGCTACACTTAGAAATTCAGTAGTTGCTAAAGCAAAACATTTAGGATATTTACCACGTTCAGCAAAAGGATCAAAGGCGGTAGTAGACCTTACGATTACTCCAATGGGTAATCCTGCGGTTATAACTATTCCAAGATTTACACAATTTCAAGGAGATGTGGATGGTATTAATTATATTTGGTGTACCTCTAATTCACATGCACTTAATATTAATGCTAATCTTATCTATACCGTATCTGATGTTGAATTAACACAAGGAATACCTATTTCATATAGATACACAGCAGAAACTGCCGATGTAGACCAAAGATATCTTCTTCCAAATGCAAATATTGATACAGATACATTAACGGTAACTGTACAAACTTCTAAAACAGAATCGGCATCATTCGCGTATGATTTAGCAAATGATATTACTACTGTTAACTCTACTTCTAGACATTATTTTTTAGATGAAGTGGATGAGGGATTATATGAAGTACAATTTGGAGATGGAATATTAGGAAAAAAAGTATCAAATGGAAATATTATTACATTAGCGGGATTAGTAACAGACACAACTGCTACAAATGGATGTAAAAATTTCACTACTGTAGCCGATGTTGGTGGATATTCAAATGTTAAAATAGTTACTGTTGATGCAGCTGGAGGTGGAGCAGCCTCGGCTGATATACAAGAGATTAAATTTAATGCTCCTAAAAGTTTTGATGCACAAAATAGATGTGTTACAGTTTATGATTATATTAGTTTAATTAAAAGGGATTATCCTGCTGCACAATCTGTAGTAGCTTGGGGAGGAGAAGATAGTGATCCACCCATTTATGGAAAAGTATATGTTGCAATTAAACCAAGACAAGGAAATGTTTTATCTTCAGCAGCAAAATCTCGTATTGAAAAGGCAATATTATCTAAACGAAATGTTGTTGGTGTAACTTCTGTAGTTGTTGATCCAGATTATATGTATTTGGGAGTTGATACTACGGCAAAATATGATTCTTCTTTAACAGCTAATAGTGAAGCATCACTTAAAGCGACTATAACATCTACAATTAAATCTTTTAGTGCAACAAATTTAAAAGATTTTGATAAGGCTTTTCGATATTCGAATTTGGTTAGATTGATAGACCAATCAGAAATTTCTATTGCAAGTAATCAAACTGCTATATCATTAAAAAGATATCTTTATCCTGCAATAGGACTTACTGCGGCATATACTTTAAAATTTTCTAATGAAATATATCATCCTTCTAATACTTTCTGGGGATCTATTACAAGTAGTAAATTTACATATCGTGACAACGCAAATACTGTATGGGAAGATTGTAGATTTCAAGATGAGAATGGATATATTCAAGTATATAGAAAATTTGGATTAGAAAGAATTCTTGTTGCAAATAATGTAGGAACAGTTACTTATTCAGTTGGCGAAGTAAATCTTACTGGATTTTTACCGGAAGCTATAGGTACTATTATCACCGGAAATACTGAACCTATGACCGTTTCTGTTATTCCTGCATCATCAGATATTAAACCGGTACGGGAACAAATTTTATTAATGGAAGATAATGATATTACTGTTACCATGTTAGATGATTCTCCTTCTGGAACATATATTTCTGGAGTACATAGTACTGTAGATGGTTCTACCCTCCGTACTGGATATGAGACAAAATAAATGGCGTATGAGAAAAAAATAAAAGAAAGACAAGATGTTTCAACATTAATAGAAACTCTTGTTCCTGAATTTATAACTGCTGATCATCCGAAGATGAAACTCTTCATTGAGAAGTATTATGAATTTATGGAATCTCATCAGGTTTATTTTGAGGGGATTGCCTTTAATGAATATAAACTTGTACAAGAAGGAATAGATGACGCCTCAATAGAACCGGATTACTGGATTTTTGAAGATGAAATCAATAATGAATTGATGCCAGATGGTAATAAGAATGAACATTTTGATCCGCGTGTTCTAGAAGGTGCAATAGTAAATCATCGTATTCAATTAGAAACAGAACGTGATACTACAAAAGATGATGAATTATCATTTATAATAGGTGAAACCGTTTACGGTAATACTACTGATGCAGAAGCAGTTGTTACTGGTGTATCAGGAAAAACTATTGCCTATTTAAAGCCCACCACTAATACCAATTTCACATACGGAGAAGAACTTACAGGAGTAGATTCTCGTGCTTGGACTACCTTTGCAAACGGTGTTTTAGCAGGAGTTTTTCCTGATGGTTCTGTAGAAGGTTTTAGAACAAGGGGCCCAGTTGCTGCTACAAAAGAATTAAGTGAATTTGCGGATATTGATAGAACATTAGAGGGTCTTATTGATGATTCTTGGAAGAAAGAATTTTATACTCATGTTCCAAAACAAGCAGCAACAGATCGGAGAATGCTTCTTAAACAAATGAAAGAAGTATATCGGTCGAAAGGTGGCGAGGCTTCTTACGATTGGTTATTTAGAGCAATCTTTGCATCACAGGAAGTAGATTATTACTATCCTAAAGATGATATGATGAGATTGTCAGACGGTAAATGGACAAAAGATAAAACAGTTAAAATTTTAACAGATACTGCAAATAATATTGGTATATTTGAAGGAAAAGAAATTAGAGGACATACCTCTAACGCAACAGCTATAGTAGAAAAAACTATTACTAAAATGGTTGGTGCGGTTCAAGTTACTGAATTATATTTGTCAAAGGTCACTAAGGGTGTAAATAGATCCGGAGAGTTGGGGTACTTTTCAAAACATGAAAAAGTTGAAAGTGCACCTGATGCTAATAATCAAACGGGACTTGGGGACTGTACAGGTATTATTGAAGAAGTAACTATTGAGTATGGAGGAAGTAATTATGTAGTAGGTGATACAGTACAATTTATTGGAGGTGGCGGAGCAGATGCGAGAGCAGAGGTTGTTGATACTGTAGATGATATTCTTAAGGGTTTTCGTATAGTTGATTCTGGTGATGGTTATTTTGTGGGTGACCGATTAGATTTTATTGATGGGGGTACGGGAGGAGAAGGTGCTGCCGCTACGGTAGGAACTATTATTCCTACAGGTAAAGCTCAAAAAAATGATAATCCTGTCCAAGGTATTAAAACTGAAACAATTAGTTCAAATAATATTAATAAAGCTTTATTTTCTAATTCTTCTTTTAGATTCACCGCGGGAATTAAAGAAAATTCGGGTGCAGTTTTTGATGTATCGGGATCATTTTTTACTTCACAGTTTTTCAAAGTAGGTGATCTTATCCGAAGACAGTCAAAACTCGATAGTACTAGAGTTTTTACTGAAACAGGCGTAGGAATAAAATTAACACAAACTGGTACCACTATTACTCTTTCCGGCCCAATTACAGTAGATGAAACAAAAGTTATTATAGGCGGAAAACTTACTTATGCAAATGGTAATAATAATATTATTGCGGGTCAAGGAAATACAACTACACTTTATACTAGAGATGCACATACAATAGGAAGTGGACAAGATTTTAATATCTATTATGCAGATCAAACTCCAGGTGCTCCTAGCGCGACGGTTGTAGGAGCTAATAATGATCTTGTTTTATATACTCTTAATTCAATGCACATTGATGAATTAGGAAAGAAGACTATATCCAATTTTTCAAATAATGATACTGTTATTCTATATGACACTTCACGTAATGTACTTTGGGGATCATTAAATTCTAATGGTAGTGATGCAGCATTAACCCATACAGGATTTACTTTTGATATAGGTAATACTCCTGGAAATGTTGAGGGTATTCAAGTTGTTATAGGAGACGCCTTTGCAGTAGGAGGTGGTTATGTTCAAAATCAAGTCAATACTACCTTTAATGTGGCCCCAGTATTAACTTATACTGAACATGAATTCGGTGCTATTGAAACTTTAGCAATTACTAATGGTGGTACTGGTTATAAACGATTACCTATAATTACTGTTGCTAATAATTTTATGATAGGATTGTCAAATTCGTTGGAGCATACAGGCGATATGAACGCCTTGCTCAATGTTAATTTACATTCCTACAGTACTGGAACAGTAACACAAGTAGGACAAGTTCTCACATTAAGTGGAGGAACATTTCCTGATGCTAATTCTAATCCATTACATATAACATATGCTAACGGATATGAAGATTATGTTACTTCTGTAATTAGTTCTACTTCATTAAATATGGAAACAAGTACAGGTGTTCCAGTTCCGGAAACATATACCCTTACGTATGGTGCAAATGCAAATAATTTTAGAGCTAATGAAATTATCTATACTGATAATTATGAATCAAGAGGAGTAGTATTAGATTGGTTTGACGAACCCGGAAAACGAACTTATCCTAGGTCTATAGGTACTGAAAATGAAGGATCATATGTAGAAAAGCCTGGTCAAACAGGTTATATGAGAAGGAATATTGTAAATGGAAATACTACTCTACGAGTAGATATGTTAACTATTTCTGATTTTACGGGAACGTATTCTTATTTCTTAGAGGAGGGACCACCAACCGCATCCGGATTTAATGATAAACTAGTTTTTGAAGATGGTAGTCGTATTTATCCAGAAGATTCTATCACTTTCATGTTAATGGAAGATGATTTTATTATTTTAAATGAAGATGGAGATCGTACTTTTGGTGAAGATGTTGGAAGTGATCGTATTACAGCATATGATGGGGCAAATTCAATTATATATTCTACTGGAACAATTACACAATCAGGTAATGTTGTTACAGGAATTTCTGGAGAAACAATTTTTCCTAATGAATTAATACGAGGAACTCTTACGTATGCTAATCAGCAAACAACAACTATAACAGGATATACTAATGCTACATCAATCACAGTAGAAGATTCTCACACTATAGGTTCAGCTGAATTATATTCTATTGTATATAATCCCGCGGCAACTTATGGTGATAATAGTAGTGTATCGGCTGTGGCAACTGGAACTGGTTTTAGAACAGCAATAGTAACAGAAGAAGCACATACAAAAACAAAAGATAATAAAATTAAAATTGAAGGCGCCGCTGATGAAATATTCAATGGAATTTTTCCTGTCTCTCCTATAGATTCTAATAGTTATAGTTATACAATTTCAGAAGACTTCACGGCAGCACAAATATCAGGAAATCTTTCATCAAAATTTGTAAAAACTGCATACTTAGATTCTTCAAATGCTTCTCTTACAGATACCTCATTAAAAGGTAACAATGCGGTAGTAGAAGTTTCTAGTATTGCAGCAGGGTCAATTAAATCTGTGGCCATTAATGATGTTGGAGCAGGATATTCAAGTAATCCAAAAGTTTTAGCTGGAGACGGAGATAATAACGCACAAATGACCGCCGTGATAGGAGCCTTTGCTCAATATCCCGGAAAATATTATGGTACACAAGGACGATTAGATGATGCTCCTAAAATACAAGATAGTAGATATTATCAAAGTTTTTCTTATGTTGTAAAAGCCCCTATTGATACTACAAAATACCGTGCACATGTAGATAGAATAGTACATCCTGCCGGTATGAAAATGTTTGGTGAATTAGCAATAATTCTTAAAGCCTCTGCTGAACTTTTTTCATCTGGATATCATGCTGGAACAGAAGGCCGTGAGGGTCCCGGTAGGCCGAAAGATGTGGATAATTATGATGATTCAGGATTTGAATTCGGCCGTCCAGATTATTTACATCTTCATACTCCCCGATTTCATCCTATTATTTTAACGCGGCAAATACTTGTTAATGCAGAAATTAAAACTGATTATCAACCACATGTAGAAATTTATACACATGATGTTCCTCACCATGCAATGGATGGAAGAATTGAGCATAGAGGTAATGTAGAAATAAAAAGAGAAGATTTTAGAGATGTTCAGAAGATGATACGTTCATCTGCTTCTATGTTAACATATGTAATGGATGAATCTCAAGGAAACGATGAACAATATGAAATAGGTGAAACCGTATACCAAGGTTCTTCATATTTTACTAGAATTAGAGAAGCTACTGTTGCAGGATATAATCATGACTCCAAAACATTAAATCTTATTAATATGATTCCTAATATGGATTTCATATTAGATAAAAATATTATAGGTTATCTTGGTGGAGCAGATTATGGCATTCTTGAAGAAGCCACATTACCTATGGCGGATATTACTGAGTTGGAACATAGCCATGAAACGGGTGATATAATACAAATCACAAGAGCAACAACCGATTATTTTAATGGTGAATATGTAATTCAAACTGTTCCTGACACGAATACTTATACTGTCTTTTTAGGAAGAGGCGATCCGGGTGAAGGAGTTGAAGCTGTAGCACAAACTGCTTATGGTGGTAGTTGGTTAAAAGTAGAAACAAAATCAATAGCAAATGTTTGGAGAGTCAGTTCCCAAAATTATGAATCTCCTTTTGAAGGAACTATTACTCAAGAAGATGAACTCATCGATGGTGTAATTTATAATTATTCGATTACATTGGAAGAAGGAGATACCTATTTACTTCCGAAAATACAATTTCCTGAATATGATTCTGGAACAGTTTCCATTGACATGAGTTTTAGTAGTGATCTTTTATTGGAAGATCATATTAATCCAGATACAGGATTACATGAAGATGGATATGTCTTGCATGAAGCACATGGTGGACAAGTTGGAATGGGTCCTACAAGATATATTTCTTTAGAAGATGATACAGAAGGAATTGAATGGAGTTATGAACGAGGTCATCTTGGCCATGAACCTCTTAGTATTCCTTATATGGAAACTCAAGTAACTTTTGATGTATATGAGAATGCAGGATACAGTTTATTCTTGGAAGATGGTTCACATCTTATTGAAGAAGGTGATGAAACATCTAGACCACTATCTAGATTTATAACAGAGGATAGACATCCGGGCTTACATTCTACGGAAGCTGAACATGTTCTAAGACCGGTCGGTGAAATTGAATTTGAATTTAAAGAAAATTTTGGTTGGAACTTTTTGTTGCAAGATGGACACACACGTATAATTTCAGAAAATCCACACGAAACAGAATTATTCCTTACAGAGGAAGATTATTTTAGAGCAGAATTTGGAGAAGTTGAATTTGATCTATATGATTCTGTAAATCAGAATTTAATGTTAGAAGATGAAGGAACATATTTTATAGAAGAAGGAGATGAAACTGCTAGTCCATTAGCAAGATTTGTAATACTTGATAACCATCCCGGTTTATTGGCTACTGAGTACGAGCATGGTAAGAGACCACTTGGAGAAGTAGAATTTGATTTATATGAAAAAGCAGGATACAATCTAAAATTAGAAGATGATTCACATTTTATAGAAGAAGGTGATGAGGCTTCTAAATTGTCTCGATTTATATTAGAGAACAAAGAGCCGGGCTCACATTCTACGGAAGCTGAACATGTTTTAAGACCATTTGGGGAAATTGAATATGTATTTGATTTGGCACATCCGCCATTTGGTACAGCAGACACCGCTGTTTTAACACCACCGAGTATTTTAGGGGCGAGTGAAGGTTGGATACAGTATGAAGATAATTCGGATCTTGGTTTAGAAGACGGTGGTGAACTTACTTTAGATACTGACAAGTTACCTAGTGAAGGATCACTTGATGAAATTCAGTTTGATCTTTATGAAAGTTTGTATGTATTATATACGTTAGAAGACGGTTCACATCTTATTGAAGAAGGTGATGAGAGTACTGAATTATCAAGATTTGTAATGGAAAGAGGACCTGATATATGGAATGCATATCCTTGGCCAGATGTTCAGATTGACGCAGAAATACAACTTGGTTGGAACTTTTTGTTAGAAGATGAACATGGCCGTATAAGAAATGAGGGACTTGAGTGGGGAACTGAAAAGGGTTCATTATTACGTACAGAAGAACCTTATGGTATAGGAGAGAGACAAGAGACAGATAAAACCACCCAACACGTTATTTTCGAGCTTCCTCCAATAGAAGGAATGGCTGCCACTTTTAAAGATGAGATAGGTGAAATTGAAACGAATCTTGTTGTTGATCGTACTTTTTTCAATTGGCATTTTATGACTGAAGAAGGTGGTGATCATCTTATTTTTGAAGATACTGATCCAGATGTAAATTGGGGACTCGGAACAAAATGGAAAGTAGATGATTATCCTAGAGCATTTTATAGAGGATCTGATTTACTCATGATAGATAAATCGGGAATAACTGCCGATAATCCAATGCGTAACTATAAACTGCGAGAAGCAAGAGGACAGGTTATAGAAGTTTGGGGTGAAAGAATAATAGGTAATCAGAATTTCGGATGTCAAGTTGGACGTGCACGTGGAGCTCGTCAAAAATATTTAGATGGTGTAAACCACACAGGCGATCCGCTACAGCGTGGTAGCCTAGGAAAATTTGGTGAAGACCGACAATTAGATGGTGATGCATATAGACAAAATTATGGAGAAGCAGGAAGTATAATTTCCGGGCCAGGACTCAACATGAATCATCCGGGCCGTATTGGAAAGTTTAACCAATATTGGGAGTTAATGTCTATACACCATCCAATAATGTTGACAGGACCCGCGTGGTGGAATGATGATATTAAAACACCGGTATCAACATATCCTACTCCATTAGTTATGGAAGATGGAGAAGAAATAGTTACAGAAGGCGGAGAAACTTTTCTTTTAACTGGGTGGGGATCATCAATACATGTCCGTACGACTCATCTTTCTCCTATGGCGGATACTCAAGTTCAAACAGCTCAAGCTACTGTACTTCATTTGCCACCAATATATGCGTCTGATCATGTACATCTACAGCTTGAAACCGCAACTTCCGCAGAAGGAGGTTATTTCGAATTAGAGGAATCATATGGATTATGGAACAGAATTAATTTAAATTATACAATATCATTAGGAAAAGCGTGTGGTTCAGCATTTACTACATTTGACTACATGACTGGAATGATTGAAATGGCCGGAGGTAGTACAACTATAACTGGAACAGATACTATATTTACATCTCAACTTACTACAAATGACTTAATTCAAACTCATGCAGAAAGTGTAATTGTAGAAGATGATGAGGGTATAGTCATGGAATCTAATGATAGAATAGAACACGAAGAAGTTAGGATTGATGGATTGATACAATATAGTGATGATTGTACTTTAGGTGCATTGGACAACATTCGGCTGGATGAAATTAGATGGTTTATTGCAGTAGAAGAAACTCAAGGCCATCACGGAAATTATCATGTCGGTACTGGCTGGGATCAAGAAACTAAAACAGATGTTCCTGGTTCTTATTGGCTAGTTGGTGAGGATTCACTTTATGAAGAAGAAATAGAATTAGAAGTTAATACTCCACACCCATCTTCCGGAGTAGAAAATAAAGTAATAGCTAGTGAAACTGTTTGGTATCAAGAAAACTTAATCTGGGAAGACGGTACTAGAATATTATTAACACAAGCTGCTGAATATAGAATAAAAACAATTACAGATGATACAACCCTAAGTGTACATAGGGCCAGTTTGGACGGGACAGATATCGTACCTTTCTGGAAAATGGCCACAGAAACCGAAACAACTGCGAAAATCGCAGGTTTTAATAATCAGTAAATGATGGACTAATATTATTAGTTGTATAAATATAATAAGCAACTTAAGATTGGACATTTTAAACATTAACATTAATAAAATTCAGAAGGAGCAATAAAATGCCTGCTATAGTAACCAATAAATTTAGGATTCATAATGCAAAACAGTTTGTAGAGGCATTTGATGAAGTCTCAGCCACCTCTGGTGATGCTGTTGCGGATCCTACTGGGTTACTGACGACCAATATGTATCTTTTTATTGGTAAAGTAACCCCATGGGCAGATGATACCCAACCCCCAACACCTACCGATTCAGTATCTAATACTGTCTATAATCACTGGCGCGATATGATCGCAGCTAAGAGAATAGGTTCGGCAGATGTTAGTCACGTTGTCCCAAGATATAACTGGACTTCAGGACAGAATTACTTTGCATATACACATGCAAATAACACATTATTTGACCAAACATTTTATACAATTACAGCAGATTATAATGTATATAAATGTCTTGCTAATAATAATGCAGGAGGAACTTCTACTACCGAACCTTCGGGAACAGGAACATCCTTTATTACTACAGGTGACGCGTATAAATGGAAATTTATGTATCAAGTTTCAGCTTCACGAGCTTTGAAATTTGTAACACCAAGTTATATGCCAACTCAGCGTGTACGTAAAGCTAACCTTGCTGCTGCAAATACTACAGATTCTTCACAACAGTTTGATGTTGAGATGGCTGCTAATACTTCAGGTAATGGAGCTGTTGAAATAGCTCATGTTAC
>DPHC01000024.1:27659-28040 GCA_003523055.1 Dehalococcoidia bacterium
TACCGGCGGAACAAATTATAAGTTCGAAACGGGAGCAGTACAATCAGGATATGTAGAAACCACTACTACCGCTAAAATTGTAGGATCCGGCCTAGCAACAGACGACCTTGTTGATAGTGATATCTTTTTCACATCAGATGGAGGAAGTGGATCTACGGGTCTCGGAGGAAGAATTACAGCCTATGATGCTTCTACTCAAGTAGTAACTTGGACACCCGCACTTGACGGTGCTGTAGTTCCAGCAGATGCAGATGGATATTCTATCGGTCCCGCTGTTACTATTACGGGTGATGGACACGGTGCTAATGTTAGAACTACTAATACTGTATCCGGAGTTATCGGAGATGTAGTCGTTGTAGCAGGAGGAAATAATTATGGAAA
>DPHC01000024.1:28216-28845 GCA_003523055.1 Dehalococcoidia bacterium
CTTTCATCAAATGGTGGAGCCGGTGGTGCAATTTCACCTATTATCGGGCCAAGAGGTGGTCACGGTGATGATGCGATTGAAGAACTTGGCGGATTTTTCGTAATGGTTAATAGCCGTTTAGAATATGGAGAATCTGGTAACTTCACTACTAATAACGATTTCCGTAAAATTGGACTTTTGGCACAACCAAATTATGCCAATGGTGATGTTTCTACCGCAACAATTATAGACCAAGCAGTAACATTTACTATACAAACTTGGAATAGTACTGCGTTTGCAGAAGATGAGGTAGTTACCGGTGCACTTTCGGGAGCACAAGGTAGAGTAATTGATTTTAAGGGTAATACTACTATTAGATTAGTAGATGTTACTATGGGATCAAGTACTACCGCAGGATATGATTCAATTACAGGATCATTCCGTGCAAATGAAACAATCACTGCACCAAGTGGAGCTCAAGCTAATACTTCAGCTGTAGTAGGTGGAGATTTGGAAAGGTTTTCTGGAGATGTTCTTTATATTGAAAACCGTTCACCAGTAACAAGAGCTGATGACCAAATTGAAGATGTGAAACTGATAATTGAATTTTAATTAATTCGTGATAATTTAATTAAAATATTATTAATTTA
>DPHC01000024.1:28983-49333 GCA_003523055.1 Dehalococcoidia bacterium
TTAATTAAAATATTATTAATTTAGGAATACTTAAATGCCATTATCTACTAATTTTAATGTTACGCCGTATTATGATGATTATGATGAAACCAAAGGATATTATCGCATACTTTTTAAGCCAGGTTATGGAATCCAAGCGAGAGAGCTAACCCAATTACAAACTGCTTTACAAAAGCAAATTGAAAGGGTTGGCGCTCATAGTTTTAAAAATGGTAGTAAAGTTCTAGGTGGAGACATAACATTAGATACAGATGTTCATTCTCTTCAACTAGAAATGCAATATCTCGGCACTAATATAAATGCCGCGTCCTTTATAGGAAAAACTGTTATAGGTGAAACCTCTAATGCAAGAGGGAGGATTGTAGCGTCTCAGGCACCTACTAATCTTTTACAACCTATTTTAATGTTTCACTATTTAGGTGGTGATACTTTCGTTGACGGCGAAATAATACAAGATGAAGTTGTAGCTCCAGCTGAATCAGAAGTCTATGCAACAACTGTTAGTCTAGACGGACCCTCCGCTATGTCTAATGCTGTTGCAAACGGCTCTGTTGTTAGTATTGATAATGGTGTTTTCTTCCTTGATGGTAATTTTGTTCTTTGTGTTGCAAATACTCTAATTCTAGATACCGCTAATACTACACCTTCTGGTAGAATTGGATTAGAAATAGCAGAAACAGTTAAAACAAGTGATGATGATATGTCATTATTAGATCCTGCAGATGGATCTTTTAACTATGCTGCACCTGGTGCAACTCGACTTGATATAGCATTATCTTTGGTTAAAAAAGAAATTGATCTTGCTGATCCAATCGCAGCTGTTGCTGATCCAAATTTTATACAATTATTAAAAATTGTTGATGGAATTAAACATCAAGCGGTTGAATATCCTATCTATACCGCAATTGAAAAAACCCTTACTAAAAAAGCACATCAAAAATCAGGTGACTTTACTATAACACCTTTTGACCTGAAATTGGAACCAAATAGAGGATTATCAGGAGTAACTGCAAATGCAGGACTTGCTGGAACAAGTGTATATGGAAATAATACACGGTTTACTACAGAGTTGAATATAGGTGATAAAATTTATCTGGGGTCTAATGTCACATGTGCTGAAGTTAGTACAATAGCAAATAATTCAAGATTAACAGTTACTTCTACACTTGATGCAGGAACATCCGGATTAAAAATTTATAATGAATCCGAAATTCAAGCAGGAGTAAGTTCAGGAAAAGCACAAATTGATGGTTATGAATATGAGAGTGTCTCTACTAAATTTCTTGATATTGATAAAGGTCGTGATACTGATATAGATTCTGATTATGGTATTGGAGTTGAAGTCGGAAATTATGTTGTAGTTGATAATATGAATAAATTTTTTGATGTTGGTACACACGAAATACTTCATTTACATAATGTAAAATCTGCAAATATTAATGTAACAAGTAATACAGAATATTTGGCAACTCAAACTGGTACCGCAAGAGTCCGTAGTTTAAAATGGGATTCTTCTACTGGAAATACATCAGCTCCTGATTCAAATCATTCAAATTATAGAACATATCTTTATGATATTGATACTTCTAATTCAGTTGGAGGTACAGTTGGAGCTGGAAATGCAGACAAAACAATAGTTCAACTAGATACCGCATCTACTTCTTATGTGAATAATACCTATCTTGGATCAACTATTACTGTTAATACTGTTAATGGAATTGATAGTACTAGTGACCTTAGATCAATAGATACATATGTCTCTAATTCTACAGGACATTGGGCTACTGTTAATTCGGCAATTTCTCAAGCCACTATTACGAATAGTACTTATGATATAGCATTTACTATCGCAGATACTCAATCAATCACAGTTGCAGAATATTCAATATCTCTTCCAGGTGCAGCTGCTACTATAAATTCTTATGCTGATATTGCATCCACAGGAAAAGTTGGTGGAGTTGATACTGGAAAATGTTTATTAAATGATTCAAATATAAATTCTTTAGTTTACTCATTGCCACAAAGTCCCGTTAAAGCAACGGTGATAACAGCAAATACGGTAGACTATATGTTTAAACTAGTCCAAACAAATCTTACTTCTGATGCTGCAGGTAAATTTACAATAACTTTATCAAATCCTAATTATGAATTTCTTCCAAAATCTGGAACATTAACTCATAAACAAGCACGAGAAGGATATATTGTAGTTGTTAAGGAAGCTGATGGAGGAACAGCAACTACTGCACAAACATTTGTTAATGCAGTATCTTCAGGTACTTCTATTCCTAGTAATGATAGCGCAATAGCAAGAGAGTTAATTGATGGTGAATGGTTAGACCTTGGAGCCAAAGACGACGCTGCTGCTTCTATTAGACCTGTTGCCGTCGCTGTAGATAAACATACAGTAGAAATACATTGTAATACTTCTTCTGCATTTACCGCAGATATTATATATTGTGCTTCAAGTTCTACAACAAGAAAAGAGCCGGGTCCAAGAACAAAATCTTTAGTCTCAGGTAACGGTTCTCATTTAGGTTCTTATGCAGCCGGACTTCCCGTAACAGATTTAAATAGTGGACAATTTTATTTCACAGCTCCTAATTTAACACAAACTGCTACGGATGAACTTGTTGTTTCAGATGCATTTAATTTAGTAAAAGTTGTTGATTCTGGAGTAGAATCTATTCCAGTAACAAATACAATGATGACTTTATCTGCACATGATATTACTCACATGTACGAATTTGATACAGGTCAAAGAGATGGTTTTTATGATCATGCAAATATTAAATTGAAAGCTGGTTATCCTGGCCCTATTGGACAAATGGTATGTGTGGTGGATTATTTTGAATGGGATGGAGCAGTGGGATATCATTCAGTCGATTCTTATCCTACAGCCGGAGTATGGAATCAAAAAGATGTCGCAAGTGCAATACCATTTGATTATACGACAATACCAGAATTTACTAGTCCTTCATCAGGTGAGACATTTAAACTAAGAGACTGTATAGATTTAAGACCCCGAAGAGAAAATGAATCTAATGATTTTAGAGCAAATACTGCTGCACTTGAAGCAATACCAACTCCTTTACCAAGTGGTACGTTAACGGCTGATGTTCAGTATTATCTTCCCAGAGTAGATAAAATCACATTAACTAAAGATCGAAAATTTAAAATTTTAAAAGGTACACCTTCATTAAATCCTGTGACACCTCCTGATGATGAAGATTCAATGACATTGTATTCATTAAATATTCCAGCATATACTTTTAATCTTTCTGATGTAATTACACGATATGTTGATAATAAACCATTTTCTATGCGTGATATTGGTAAATTAGAAAAACGAATCGAAAGATTAGAATATTGTACTTCATTATCTTTATTAGAAAAAGAAACTGCAGCAAGGAGTTTTTCTACCAGTCAGGGAATTGCATTTAAAAATGGAATATTAATAGATTCATTTAGCGGCCATTCTGTTGGAGATGTTTTAAATGATGATTATAATATTTCAGTAGAATATGCGTCTAAAGAAATGCAACCGGGATATTATTATGATAATCATAAATTTACGTATGATGTGTCATATAGTAATAACGTGACAAAAACTGGAGATTTAATTACTCTTCCTTATACTGATGTAGATTTTATACAACAACCCATGTCAAGTAATACAGTTGTAACAAATCCATTTAATATTGTTACCTTTGTAGGAAACTTAAAAACATATCCATCATCAGATGTTTGGTTTTCTCAAAATGCTAGACCTGAGGTAGTAACAAATCTAGAAGGACAACATGATAATTGGAAATTAAGTGGAGGAAGAAAAGGTTTTGGTTCGCAATTCAATGATTGGGAAACAAATTGGAAAGGTATAGAAAAAACTGAACCCCCTATTCTAGGAACAGAATCTAACGGAAAGACTTATGAAGAAAAAAGGATGATCGCGGAATTAGATGATTCTAAAACACGAATAGGTATACAACCTACACCACCAGATGCTATTCTTAAAACTGTAGGAAAGAAAATCGTTGATACTACAGTTAGACCTTATATAAATGGTCAAAGAATACAATTTCTTGCAAAAGGATTACGTCCTCTTACAAATGTATATGCATTTTTTGGTTCAACTGATGTTGGAGCAAGTACACGACCCGCGACATCACTACTTCTAGGAAGTATAGATGGTACATTTGAAGTGGGTGAAACACTTGTTGATACGGCAAATAATCATAGTACAATTTTAATGACAACGGATGTAGTTTCTAATGTAGCTACAGTTTTGATTTCTAATGTATCTGGTAATGTTTCTTCTACTACAGCAAGTCCTTATGGTGCCGCAAATGGAATGACTATTGGTACAAGAGAAGTAATGGCTGATACTATTGGAGATGTAACTCACGTATTTGCTACAGGAAATACTATTACGGGTGGTACAAGTGCCGCGACCGCAACTATTACACTCTCTTCAAAATATTCTCTTGGTGCAGCTAATGGTATTATGAGAACAGATAAAAATGGTCAAATGGCCGGAGAAGTATTCATAGAAGATGGTGTATTTAGAACAGGAGATAATCTTCTTAGAATTACAGATAGTAGTTTAGACAATGTTGCTGCTACTGTCGCAGTAGCTGAAACAAAATGGTCAGCTAAAGGTGTATTAGATTCTCATTCAGCAGAATATGTTTCTACAAGAGAGGCGATTATTCGTAGAGAAGTAGCAAATGAAGAAAGACTTTTCACGGATACTACTGTTCGAGAAACAGAAAAAACGAATTGGTTAAATCCTATAGCACAAACATTTTTTGTAGATCCACAGAATTTTCCAAAAGGAATATTCATAAGAAGCGTTGATTTATTTTTCTCTGCAAAAGATGTATATTTACCTATAACCTTACAAGTAAGACCGGTTGTTAATGGATTTCCAAGTTCTTCTAAAATATTACCATTTAGTGAAGTAACATTAACTCCAGAATTTGTTAATGTTAATGCAATAGCAAATTCAGCATCTGCTTTGACCTATACAACATTTACATTTGAATCTCCAGTTTATTTGGCACCAAATGAGTATTCTCTTGTAGTAGGAACAAATAGTACCGATTATAAATTACATTTGGCGGAAGAAGGTTTTACTGCTATCGGAACAGATGATACTAAAATTTCTAAACCTAGTTTTATAGGTTCACTTTATAGACCACAAAATTCAAATTGGTGGGGAACTAATTTAGATGAATATTTAACATTTAGGATGAAGCGTGCAGATTTTACAATAGGCACGGGTGGAAACACTAATTTCGCAAAAATGGTTGTACATTGTAATGGTGCTTATGGAAATACATCAAACGTAGAAATGGATTATTTTAATGTTGGTACTTCAACATTAGATTTTAGTGATACAGTATCAACTTGGAAATATGTTGCTTCTAATAATTCTTTTACTATGAATGATGTTCTAGAAGCTACCGCAACTTGGACGGAATTTACTCCTAATAAAAATCATAAATTGATAGACAGAAAGAGACTTGTTGCTGCCTCTAATGGTACATTTAGAGTAAGAACAGAAATGATATCAGCAAATTCTCATGTTTCTCCTACAGTAGACCTTGATAGATTAAATGTGACTTCTGTACATAATATCGTTGATAATGGAGAGTTATCAAATAAAGATATAACAGTAATGACTAGAGGATCAGGATATGAAAATGTGGAACCACAATTTGTCACTGCTGTATTAACTGGTGGAGGAACAGAAAACGTTGCTTCATTAAATGTTCATGTTTCTGTATCAATGAATGTAAATTCAAATTCAACTACAGTAACTAGTGGAAATACTTCATATACTGTTGATGCTGGAAATCCTGGCCAATTTATTGTGGGTGAAGCAGTAATGGCGAATACTGCCGCAGATGTTAATGCGAATAATAGTGGTATTTACGGAGTTATAGATTCTGTAACATATTTAGATGGAGATTCTGCTGCAAATACTGCTACTGTTACTATTAAAACAAGTGCGAATAATCAAGGAGTTTTTAGTAATGGTATATTAATTTGGGCCAATCCAAATGCACAGACAAATGCAGCGACAGGATTAGAGACATCATGTAGTAATACCAAGATGCAAGTATTGATATCAAATGGTTATGTTTCAAATGTTGTAGTAGTTGATACAGGAACAGGATATACAAAAAATCCATCAATTAGCATTTCGGGATTAACTCCTGTTGTGGGATCTATTAATGCCGCAGTACAATGTACAGGAGAGGAAAGAAATAGTGGTGGCCCAATGCTTTCTAAATATATTTCTCGTAGAGTAACACTTAAAGATGGATTTGATGCTTCTGACATGAAAGTAGTATTAAGTGCTTATAAGCCAAAAGGTACTGATATTCATGTTTATTTCAAGCCTCAATCAGCTTCAGATCCAGAAAAATTTGATTTAAAAAATTATATATTGATGGAACAAGAGACAAGTCCAGGAACTTTCTCTAAGGGTAAAAATGATTTTCAAGAATTTGTTTATAAAACAGCAAATGAAAACTCAAATTATACCTCAAATAATGCACTATATGAAACGTTCAAAACCTTTTCAATAAAAGTTGCATTTGTAGCCAACACCACTTATGATATGCCAAGAGTAAAAGACTTAAGAGCAATAGCATTAGATTAAAAACATGGGAAAACAAATACAAACAGACGATCCAAGATTTGTTAGAGATGTGGAATCCAAAGCCTTATTGAGTACAGATCATAATGCTTTACAACAACATAGACAAGAACGTGTATATTTTGAGAACCAACGGAGAGACATAAATATAATGAAAGATCAAATAGAACATTTAACAAAAGTAACTGAAGAAATGTTAGAAATCAAAACTCTTCTTAGGAATTTCAAATGACAGCAAACGTTGAATTATCAGATACCTTTGGAAATTTCAGAACTAAAGCTAATGAGTTAGTGGTAATGACTCATGATGGAATGAATAATTACATCAAGATATTAGATACCACAGATTCAACAAGTAATATTACTGGTTCGATTGTTACTGCGGGAGGTATTGGAGTAGCTGGAAGTGGAACTATCGGTGGAAATTTTAATGTTCATGGAAATCTTCATGCAAATGGAAATATCACTTCAGATGGAAGTCTAACTTTTGGTGATGCAGATACAGATAATGTTGTATTTGGCGCAGATGTTAATTCACACATAATACCAAACACAGATGATACTTATGATTTAGGTTCATCTACACAAAAGTGGAAAGACATTTATGTAGATGGTGTATCTTATCTTGATGCTATAAACCTTAATGGTACTGCAATTTCCGCAACAGCCGACCAAATTAATTATAATGTTATTGGTGCATTAGGAACAGCAGAAGTAAGTAAGACTGTTACAAGTGATTCAGCTGGTAATGTTACTTTCGTAGATGGCGCATGTAATATAGATATAGCAAGTCATGACGGTACAAATGGATTAAAACTGGGTGGAACACTAGTTACAAAAACAGCTGCTCAGATTAACTCTGCTGCAACAGATGAATCGGCAACAGCTGTTGCTGTTTCAATGGCAATAGCATTAGGATAATAAAGGATTAAAATGGCAAATTCATTTAAAAGAAAAACTTCAGCGGGCATTGGAACCAGTTTTACGCCTATAGACAGTTATACGGTTCCTGGATCGACAGAAGTTACTGTAATTGGAATGACTCTAGCAAATGTCACATCCGGTCCCATTTTGGCTGATGTATCATTATTTGACGGAGCATCATATATCTCTGTTGTAAAAGAGGCACCCATTCCAACGGGTGGTTCATTAGTTGTTGTCGGAGGAGATCAAAAACTCGTAATGGAAGCAGGAGATAGTATGCGAGTTAAATCTGATACCGCATCTTCTATAGATGTAATAATGAGTATTTTGGAGATAACATAATATGGCAATGATAGGTAGAGAGCCAGCACGAGCAGCAATGACTGCGGGTGATATTGGAGATAATACTATAGGTTCAAATAAAATAATTGATGCTTCTATAGTGTCCGCAGATATCGGAGCGACAGAGCATCGCAATCTAGCCACACTTCCGGAAAATATTACTGCTCCAACACTTTATAGTACAGCAATAATAGGACCAGTTACAATCCCGAATTTAACAGTAGACGGAAATTTAACAGTAATGACCGAACTAAATGTCACAGGAAATACAACTATCGCCGCAACAGGACAATTAAATATAATAGGATAAAATGGCTGATTTTAAAATAAATGGTAAAAATGTAGTAACACAGTCAGGAATTGCTGAGCCGGTATTAGCGAGTAATGTTACGTTTCCTGCTGGGCATGTTATACAGGTTGTTAGTATCACCAAGCTCGATCAAATGTCTTTTAACACGTCCGGTGGTTGGGTCACAGTAACAGGTATGAATACAACACTACCAGCGATTCAGACAGGTAGTAAGATTCTAGTTTCAGGTGTTGTTCATTTTGGTTGTATCCTAGACTCTAATCCTACTGGGCGTATTAGAGATTCAATAGATGGGTTAGTTCAACTGCCTAGTGGTTCTGGACAACTTTTAGGACATTTCGGATCCAGTTATATAAATGATGGTACAGCAACATACCAGATGTTCCCAGCTCCTTTTAACTTTATGTACACCCCTACAACTACTGCTTCGAGAACTATGTCGGTAGAGGTTCGTCAGGGAGACACACATAACCAAACTTGCTGGATTAACCGTTCAGTTACAGATGCCACAGATGCATGGATTAGCAGAGGTATGTCAACAATAACAGTAACGGAAATAGCAGGATGAGAGATACAGCAATAAGAAACACACACGCAACAGTATGTACAATTAATGGAGACTCAGATGCTAGAGATGCTAATGGAAATGTAGTAGTCTTAGATGAATCAGCAATCACAACAGAAGTTACAAGACTCCAAGGTGTATATGACGGTCAAGCATACGCCAGAGCAAGAAAAGCAAAATATGATGCCTTAAACCAATTTGAGTTGATATCTGATGACGCTATCAATGGTACTACAACTCACAAAGACGCAATTGTAGCAATTAAAGCGAAATACCCAAAGGGATAATAAATAGTTCTAGAACTTAAAGAAAAATAGGAAAAATAAATCATGGCCAAGATAACATTAGCGGGAGTTGATGCACTTACAGAATCGGGAGGAGTAGTATCTCTTCCTGCAGCTGTGGACGTGATACCGGCAATGCCTTCTGGTAGTATATTACAGATGCATTCTGTTTTTGGAGAAGGTGCGATTACAAACTCAAGTGGTACCTACACCTATTATTTAATACAGTCTAACCCGAACCAATTTAGTAGTACAGAACAACATACAATTGCGGTAGTGTCTAAAATGACTAATTCGAATTGGTATTTTCATGTCAATGATCATATTTACTACACTCATGGTGTGGCAGGTGGGAATATGGCTCACATGCATATGTTTTCAGGTTGGAGTTTTTCATCTGGTAGTGGATATACATATTTAGAAATAGGACATAATTACCATGATGCAAGAACTACAAATAATCTGGGTGGACAGGAAATGCATTCAGAAAGTGCTCAACAAATGATTACAGACATTATTCAAAGTGCAGGAACAACTGTTTATTTTACGTATAAAACTACAAGAGCATATAATGGTTCTGAAGATGGCGCGACTTTGACAATAATGGAGGTTGCACCATGATTAACTTAAGAACATGTAAAGAACTTTTGAGAGATAGAAGAGATATGTTTCTCCGAGATTCGGATTGGACTCAATTCAATGATTCACCCTTATCAGAAGCTAAGAAAACAGCATGGGCAACATATAGACAAGAGTTGAGAGATTTACCAATAAATAATCCCAATCCAAAATGGGAAAAAAATGATGAAGGTGTAGAAGATAATACCTTACTTCCCAATATAACATGGCCAACTAAACCGGAGTAATGAATGGCAACCTTAAAATTAAATAATGTACCAGTAATTACAGAAACTACAGGTGTTGCACAAGTGGCAACCGGACTACAATTTCCTGCAGGTCATGTGTTACAAGTTAAGTATAGTGAATTTTTAAATTCAAAAACATTTAGTTATACAAGTTCACAGGAAGGATACCAATTTGGTACACAGGTAAATAGAGCAGATGGATCATATGGTGGTATAGTAGACGGTTTAACATTATCAATAACAACTAAACAGGCAAATAGTAAAATATATATTTCAAATTTCTTTACAGGATGTACTAATAGTAATCCAAATGGTGCATATAACTGGGGAGCGGGAATTTTTTCTTCAGTAGATAATTACACAGATTTAGTTAAGAAAGGTATAAAAGGCGATAACACTAGCACAACTGATGCAACTTATGCTAGATGGATCTACCCTCCCCAGGATAGCTATTCTGATGAAGAATTTAATGGGACAATAGAACACGTTCCAGCACAAGCTGCCGGCACAACTATTACATATATAGTTTGTCTAGATAATGCTTATACTTCAGATGGGAATACTTCTTATCTTAATTGGAGGTATGATTATAACAATGGCGTTTCTGAAGCTAACAAAGTTGGTGCAACAATGACATTAACGGAGGTGGCAGTATGAGAGATTATTTTTGTGAAGCAATAAAAATATTGAGGCCAACTTCAGCTTTTGGATTATTCGGAGATAAAATTAAATGGAATGATCCAGATAATGATCCGCCTACTCAAGCAGAAATAGATGCAGAAGTACAACGATTACAAGAAGAACATGACTCACAGGAATATGCCAGAAACAGGAAAGCAGAATATGATGCCTTGAACCAACTTGAAATGCAATTCGATGATAAAGAAGATGGTACCACTACATGGGAAGATGCAATTAAAGCAATTAAAGCGAAATACCCAAAGGGATAATACATGAGTTATATAGGACGGGAACAACATGAGTAGAGCACGAGAAAATGCTGACGGAGCAAGACTAAATGCACCTCTGGCTAGTCCTACGTTTACTGGGACAACCACAGTCTCAGGTGATCTTGTTCCAAGCACACCAATGAGTCACAGGAACATATTAATTAATGGTGCCATGACTGTAGCTCAGAGAGGAACTTCATCTACAAGTAGTGGTTATCAGACTGTTGATAGATTCAAGTCTGCCTTCTCGACTGGTGGGACTTGGACACAATCTCAATCCACCGACTCCCCTGCAGGATTTGCAAATTCATACAAAAACGAATGTACCGTTGCAGAAACGGATATGGCAAATATGGGCTATGCTATGATCCAGCAAAAGATAGAGGGACAACTTTTACAACATCTTGATTTTGGTACAGCTAGTCCAAAAAAATTTACTTTATCGTTTTGGGTTAAATCGTCCTTAACCGGAACACATGTATGCCAGTTACATGCCCCGTACATTGCAACAACTGAATATAATAGTCATGCATACACAGTTAATGTTGCTGATACATGGGAATATAAAACAATAACTTGGACAGGTGATACAGGAGATGTAATACCAAACGATTTTGAATCTTCAATAAGAATATATTGGTTCCTGGCTGCTGGCAATGGCTATGGAAGTGGAACACTTACGAATGATCTTTGGCACACTACTACTGCTAATCGGGCGGCCGGACAAGTAAATCTAGCAGGTACTGTAGGAAACACATTTTACCTTACAGGGACACAGTTGGAAATAGGTGAGTCTGCAACTCCATTTGAACATCTGGGGTTTGGGGATGAGTTGGTGAGGTGTCAGAGATACTATCAAAAGTCAACTCCGTATGCTACATATCCTGCTCACGCACAAGATGGGAGGTATGAAACTTCAGTTCCTTATACGACTAATGTTTGCAAAATGGCTTTTACTTTGATTGGTTCAATGAGGGGCGCTCCCAATATGACTTTTTATGGTAATGCTGCGGGTTCGGGAAGCAAGGTAGGTACATATGATGGCGGATCATGGGGCCTTTCTACTACTATCCTTAGTAATACATTGGGGGATGGTCATGTATCAATAGAAATTACAGCAGGAACGACTGATGCGGCCTTGTTAGTCAATTATCAATATGAGGCGGAGAAAGAATTATGAATATTTCATCGGCAAAATATATTAAACCAGCCTTTTCAGAAGAAAATACTAGTATTCAAGCATGGATTAATGGGAAAGAGTGGAATATCCCATTAGGAGATCCCAAAGATATGTATTACGCAGAAATAATGCGACAAGTGGATGCAGGAGAACTAACCATAGAACCAGCAGACAAATAACGGACAAAATGAGGTTGAAGAAGAAAAATAATCAAAGGGATAATATATGAGTTATATAGGACGAGAACTACGACAAGCTCAAGCAGCGAGGACAACATTTACTGCATCAGGTGCTGAAACTGCAGTTAATGTTACTTATACTCCCGGACAATTGTCTGTATTTTTGAATGGTATTAAATTACTAGACGGTATTGATTATATAGCAACAACTGGAACGAGTATCACAGGTCTTATTGCCTTAACGGCGGGTGATGTCCTAGATTTTATAGCTGATGATACCTTTAATGTGGCTGATGTGGTACCAGCTTCCACGGGAGGAACATTTGCGGGTAATATAAGTGTGGCTGCAGCAACATCAGCCGGTCATGCGGTCACAAAAGCACAGTTAGATGCAAACGTACCAGATTATAGTGCGATTGCGGAGACCATATTACCCTCGGCTGATGATACATATGATTTAGGTTCAGCTGCAAAGAGATGGCAAAATATTTACACTACTGACTTACATCTTAATAATGATAGAGGCGATTGGACAGTAATCGAGGAAGAAAACTACTTAACACTACGAAATA
Source organism: Dehalococcoidia bacterium (assembly GCA_003523055.1). Classification (GTDB taxonomy): domain Bacteria; phylum Chloroflexota; class Dehalococcoidia; order Lucifugimonadales; family UBA3495; genus UBA2588. Next base: position 41,820 of record DPHC01000024.1, read on the forward strand.
ACAAGACTGACAAAGTTTACAAAATTGTCATGGAGGAAATAGAATAATGCCAATAATCTCCATTCCAAATTCACCTAAAGCTACTGGCGGTGATGTAAGAACTATTCATTTGTCTGGTACCAATTATGTAATGCATGTATTTGAAGACTCAGGATTTTTTGTTGCTCCATCAGACATTACTGGTTGTACTGTGATAGCTGTTGGCGGAGGAGGTAGCGGTGGTGCTTCAACCGGAGATAATGATACAGGAGAAGGTGGAGGAGGAGCCGGAGGTTTACTCTTCAGAGATAATTTTACAATATCTGCTGGTACTTATGAATGTGGTATAGGTAGAGGTGGTTATCATCCTATGCAGAAAGGAGCCGGTACACCGGCCAACTACGGAGGCGTCTGGGGATGGTCCCACTCAGGTGAGAATGGAAACGATACTTGTTTGAATAAATCCACATCAGGTGGCAATACTCTCGATGTGATTGCCCGCGGAGGCGGTGGTGGAGGAGGTAGTGATATGCATGGAGGTGCCATGCAAGGCGGAAGTGGCGGAGGAGGTGGAGCCAGAAACGCCACTGCATCCCACCTCTATGGTCAAGGTTCAAATCAACCTTCATTTACTAGCTGGACTCATAGAGGATCTGCTGGTGGTAATTCACGTAATGGTAATCACGGCGGCGCCGGCGGAGGCGGTGCCGGTGCGGACGGTAGCGATGAGACGGGTTCACATAACGCTGGTACTGGAGGAGACGGAGGTGTAGGATATGATTATAGTTCTTTTTTCGGTACACTTGTAGGAGATAGAGGATGGTTTGCCGGTGGTGGTGGAGGCGGAACGTATAGAACTACAGATTTACCTGCAAGCGGTACTGCTCCGACAGATTATCTGGGTCTAGGTGGAACTGGTGGCGGAGGAAATGGAATTTATTCAGAAGAACATTCTCAGGGTAATACATTTAAACATCAAAAAATGGATGGAATGCGTGGAACCGGCGGGGGTGGCGGTGGCTCCGGAGAAGATGCCTGCGATCGGATCAACCTAGGCATTAATACAAGGACAGGTTGTAAGGTAGGTTCCGGTGGTAGTGGTGTAATAATTATAAGATACGCACAATAAAAAAGGAAAATATGCCAATTAGCGACAATGAATTACTATATCTTAGAGAACAGAGAAATGGCGTTTTACGTAATGATGTTGATCCTAAAACAATGGAAGCATTTAATAAAGGTGGCGGTGCTGAATTAAGTATTGAGTGGAAAACATATAGACAAGCACTATTAGATATGACAAAGAATTTAGATTCAAATGAAGATATTGTTTGGCCCACTAAACCAGAATAAATTAAAAGAGATAAATAGTATAAATAATTAATATAATGTACAACATGAATTCTATAAAGGAACAGATCAAATGTCAAAGAAAATTACAGAATTAGGAAAATTGTCCATTGCGGCAAATACAGATGTTTTACTAATTGTAGAAAATCCTAGTACATCTCCTACAAACAAATATATCGAAGTCGGCGACTTGATGGACAACTCTGGAGCTATGGCTCTTCCGGGTCTTGATATTGACGGCGGAACAGATATCGGCGCACCAATTATTGATATAGATTTATTTGTTGTTGATGATGGAGCAGGTGGTACAAATAGAAAAGCTACGGCTTCACGGGTCAGAGATTTTGTTTACGAAGGTGTCGAAAATAAAAAAGTAAAACAAAAAGGTGCTTGTTTGCAAAGTTCAACACATCAAGGATTATTTTTATAATTTAATTTGATTTTTGATTAATAAAAAAATTTAAGGAGAAATAAAAAATGGCTATACCTAGCGGAAGTGGAACAGAAGTTTTAAAAGTAGCGTTAACAGCGGGAGTTACCAATGCAGAGAGCGTAATTTTGACCGGTGTTGCAAATCATATCTATACAATATTAAGTGTTACATTGTGTGAAACATCTGGAAATGCAGAAACGTTTGACATGTATGTTGATGATGATGCTGGAGGAACAGATTACGAAGTTCTTTCTGACAGCGCACTTGGCGCAAATGAAACCTTTGTATATAACGATAGATTAGTATTATCTGGAACAGATGCACTTTGTGTACAACTTGCAAGTGCCGGTGATGTGGACGTTGTAGTTTCATACATCGATCAGGATTGGACATAGGAGATATAAATGAGCGGAATAGTTAATCAAGCAGGAGTAGATTCAGGACAAATTGGGCAAACTCAAACTCTTGTAACTGCGGCTGGAGCATCAGGCGGCGGAGGAGGCTCCGCGACCCATACTGCAATAGCAGATGGAGCATTGGCCAATGGTGATAGAGTTATTCTCCAAGCTGATGGTAAAGTTAGAGTAATTGCACAGTCAGCAGGTAGTGGAGCAGAAACTATTACTTCTGATAACCAATCACATTCTCTTGGTGCAAGATGGGAAAATCCGACTATAGCATATGATCCAAATGATGTTTCAAAATTTGCTATAATGTACAGAGTGTGGAACACTGGTATGGTGATAAGAGTTGGCCAAATAACCGGTACAACTATATCTTTTGGTACAGATCAGATATTAGACTCTAATAATACAAACGGTGGCCATTATTTTCAATGGCATCCTAAAATTACAAATTGTATTCTTTCCACGTATGGTATGGATGCGAGTCCTGCCGGAACCGGCTGGACCGTTAAAGCTGGCATAGTATCTGGAACAAGTATCTCTTGGGGTTGGACTGAGACATTCTCGACAAGCGATTACACTTCGTCTTCAAAATTTCATATAGATTGTGATAGCGCGTCTTCACAGACAAACAAAAATGGTTTTGTCGCTATTTGTCATAGCGATAGGGGCGGGATGGATCACTACGAGTTAGAAATGGCTTGCGGATATATTTCAGATGACGCATCCAGCGGGTATATTGGCAGTGTAGGCTTGATTGCCGGAGGACCCATGGCAATGGGATTCAATCCCAGAATGCATGCAGTTAGATTTGATCCAACAACAGAAGGTAAATTTGCATTATTCTATGATGATCCGGATAATAGTAATCAGCCAGCGGTTAGAATCAGTCATGTGGACTACGGGGAGTTTGCTGGTTGGACTCCAACCATTTCACACGGTTCAAACTCCACATTTGATTCCGGTAATAGTTGGGGTGACCGAAAAGAACTTCAATGGTTGACAGGCGGAGGTAAAATAATATGTTCAGGCCGTAAGCAATATTATCCTTCTCTAGTAATTGGTACCGTAGGCGGAAGTGCGCCTCCTGGCGGAAGTTGGACCTTTACTTGGGGAACTATATTACAAATTGATAGTAGTCAAAATCCAACTTATGACATATACAAAACAAGTTTGAGTTCTACAAGAGTTTATGCCATTGGAAAAACAGCTGCTGGAACAGGCCCGATTATAGGAAAAGTTATTGATATATCGGGTACAACTATGACAGCAGGTAATACTTCTGATATAATGACCGGAGTTATGGGTGGTATAAACGATGGATTTGGTACGTTTGATGGTTCAAGTAAAATTATGGTACGTGCACTTCAAGGAAACAATGCCTCAGATTATACAAAATTCACTTCAGCGACAATAGGTGTAGCCGGTGGGACTAACCTTGCCGCAGGCAACTTTATAGGTATCTCTGATGGTGCATATGCTGATGGTGTCACAGCTACAATTCAATTATCGAGTCCATCTATAGATGATGCTCAATCAGGCTTAACGCCAGGATCTTCATATTATGTACAGACCGATGGATCATTATCAACTACTGCGGGAACACCAGCTGTTTTAGCGGGAATTGCACTTTCGGCGACACAGTTATTAATTAAAGGATAAAAACGATGACAGCAAATGTAGCCTTAACTGATACTTTTGACCAATGGCGAGTCAAAGACAATGAACTTATTATAATGACTCAACCTAGTGGAATGAATAATTTCATTAAGGTACTTGATACAGCAAATTCTACTACACCTACTTCGGGTTCTATAATTACCCATGGTGGTATAGGAGTAGGAAAATCTGTACATATAGGAGAAGATTTAAAAGTCTGGGGCGATATTAACTGTGTAGGTGATACTACCGTAGGTGGTAATCTTATATTTGGTGATGCTACAACAGATCAAGTAACCTTTGAAGCAGATATAAATTCTGATATAATTCCAAATACAACTTTTGTTTTTGATTTGGGCAATACTACCCACTTCTGGGCGAATACTTTTACAGGACATTTGACTGCTTCACAAAAAGTAGATTCAGGTAAACCCGCTCTTACTGTTGAAGCAATAGATGTTGATCAAATAGCAGTAGATATAAATGCTTCTACTGAAACCGCAAATGCTGTAGATATTTCAGCAGATTCTATTACTACTGGTACTGCATTTAAACTTTCTTCTGGTGCCATTACTAGTGGTATAATGATGGATCTTGTTAGTGCTGCAACAATTACAGGAACTGGACTTAATGTTGCATTAGATTCATTAACTACTGGTAAAGTTGTGAATATTTCTGCAGACGGACTTACTTCAGGTTCCGCTCTTTATGTTGAATCAAATTCAGCTGATGTCACCGCAAGACATTTAATAAGTTCAATTAATAACAACGCCGCAGCAGCTGGAGCAATCCCAATTTATGCTCAACAAGATGGTGTAGCACCATGTGGACAATTTGCCGGAACAACTTCTCTTGTAGTTCCTTGTGGTACTGATGCTAATAGAGGTACTGGAGTACAGGGAGGAATTAGATTTAATAATCAATTTAATTTCTTTGAAGGATATACTGGGTCTGTATGGACACAAATGGGTGCAGTAGAAGATGTGGATGAAGACACCCATGTACGAGCAGAAACTTCTCCCGGAACGGATAATGATGAATTAAAATTTACAACGGCTGGAACATTACGAATGACTATTGAAGCTGATGGAGATGTTATTGTTGCTGGGACAATTACTGAACAGTCTATGAGAGAACTAAAAACAAATATTTCAAATATTGAAAATGTTCTACCTTCCGTTTTACAAATGCAAGGAGTGAAATACGATTGGAAAGATGAAACTAAATCACAAGATAGAAATTATGGATTTATTGCAGAAGATGTAGATCAAATTTTTCCAGATTTGGTATCCCATGATGATAGTGGAAAGCCAAAAGCTATTGCTTATACAAAAATGACTGCTATCCTTTTAGAAGCTATTAAAGAACAACAAAATCAAATAAACGAACTGAAATCTAAAGTTGATAATTATTAATCCCCTAAACCATAATCTTACTAAATAGTATAGAAACCTCAACTAAACTATACTATTACAGGGAGATAGATTGTGGCATTAACACTCCAAAAACAAGTTCTAAATTTTGTATTAGACCAAGGTTGCACCTTTTCCAAGGTTGTTACCGCTAAAGATACCGCAGGAGCAAATGTTACAATTTCTACTGGAACTGCAGCAGGTAAAATGCGACAATCCTACCATTCATCAAATAATGTTCATGATTTTACTACAGCAATTGAAGGATCAAATGTGACATTTTCTTTGACCTCTACACAAACAACAGCAATATCAGATGGAAATTATGTATTTGATGTAGAATATACACAAGCAGGAGGAGATATAGAAAGAGTAGTAGAAGGTCTTATAACAGTTTCACCGGAGGCGACAAAATAATGGCACAACCAACTACTAGAACTACTTTTAAAGATTATTGCAAAAGAAAACTCGGATGGCCTGTAGTAGAATTAAATCTCGATGATGATCAAGTTGAAGATTGTGTAGATGATGCACTTCAATTTTTTCAAGAATATCATTTCGATGCGACAGAAAACACATTTCTAAAACATCAAATTTCGGGTTCTACTGTAACATTAGCAGGAGCTCCTACAGGAACTTTTTCAAATGGTGAATATTTTACTGGAGGAACAAGTGGAGTAAGAGCAAGAGTACATGAATATCATAGTGCGAACACTACACTTAGATTCAAGGACCCAGATATTAAATTTGGTGGAGATGGTAATACGTATTACGGTAATACTACTACTACTTTTTCTACAAGTGAAATTCTAACAGGAGAAGACTCCGGCGCTACGGCAACAACTCATGCTTCTACGGCAACTGTAATAGGAGACTTTGATAATAAATTTATAGATATTGCTGAAGCAATTATTGGAGTAAGGAGAATAATACCTTTTTCAGATAATGAATCATCAGGCTCTGGTATGTTTTCTGTTAAATATCAATTTGCTTTAAATGAAGTACATAATTTAGGTGGAGATTTAGTATCTCATGAACTAAAACGACAGCATTTACAATTAATTGGTGAAATGTTTACAGGTTCTCCTATGTTCAGATATAATAGACATGCTGATAAATTATGGTTAGATATTACTTGGGGCGCAGATGCCGATATTGATGATTGGATAATAGTAGAATGTGACAGAATTCTTGATCCTGCTACTTATGCAGATATTTGGGGTGATATATTTCTTAAACAATATGCCACATTATTGCTAAAAAAGCAATGGGGTCAAAATTTAATTAAATATGAAGGTATGCAGCTTCCTGGTGGATTGACTCTTAATGGTAGACAATTATATGATGATGCAGTTACAGAAATCGCAACTATAGAAGAACAAATGCAATTAAGATATGAATTGCCCGTAGATCATTTGATAGGATAACATTTAATGGCCACTAATCCTTATTTCAATCATCATGGAAAAAATACAGCAGATCAAAGATTAGCAGAAAATCTTATGATTGAGTCCATTAAGACTTATGGAATTGATGTTAATTATTGCCCAAGAACCCTTGTTAAAGAGGATCTCTTATTGGGTGAAGACGCGCTTTCCGAATATAATAGTGCTCATACAATTGAAATGTACATTAAAACTATTGATGGGTTTGAAGGTGAAGGTGATTTTGTTGCAAAATTTGGACTACAAATAAATGATCAAATTACTTTTACTGTAGCAAGACGCAGATGGGCAGAATTGGGATTAGTTGGTGATGGAAGAGAAACTGCTCCAAAAGAAGGAGATATAATATATTTTCCTTTGACTAATGCATTATTTCAAGTTCTGTTTGTAGAAGATGAATCGGTATTTTATCAAACTGGTGGATTGCAAGTTTATGATCTTGTGTGTGAAATGTTTACTTATTCAGATCAAAAATTAAACACCGGTATAGAAGACATTGATAAAATTGAACGATTACAAGCATATTCTTTAGATTTTACAATGGATACTGGAAGCGGAGACTATACAGTAGAAGAGATTGTATATCAAGGAGAGTCTTTAGAAGCAGCAACAGTACAAGGAGAGGTAGCGAGTTGGGGTTCTACAACTAAAATATTAAATCTTATTAATATGACAGGCAATTTTTCTGGTACTGTTAATATTATTGGTGACAGTTCAGGAGCCAGTTATTCGGTCACATCATTTAATGCACAAGATTCAACTTCAGCCTCTGCAGGTGATAATTTAGCAATAGAACAAGAAGCAGATTCTATTATTGATTTCACCGAAGGTA
>DPHC01000024.1:49472-49790 GCA_003523055.1 Dehalococcoidia bacterium
TATTGATTTCACCGAAGGTAATCCGTTCGGGAGCCTATAATGTTAGGACAAACTTATTATCATGAAACTATCAGAAAATATGTTGCTGTATTTGGAACACTTTTTAATGATATTAATATCCAAAGAACAAATTCAGCTGGTGTAGTAACAGAACAAATTAAAGTTCCGATAGCATATGAAGCTAAAGATAAAATGTTATTGCGTGTAAGAAGAGGTTCTAAATCAGATCAAAGTCTTCAAATAAGTTTACCAAGAATGGGATTTGATTTAAATGCTATTACATATGATCCAACTAGAAAATTAAATACAATGGGTCAA
>DPHC01000024.1:50026-50763 GCA_003523055.1 Dehalococcoidia bacterium
GATTTTACTTTGTCTGCTATGGTAGATAATTCAGAAGACGGTGCACAAATTTTTGAACAGATCGTGCCTTTCTTTACTCCGGAGTTTACATGTAGTGTTAATCTAATTCCTTCTATGAACATTAAGCCAGATATTACAATAATATTGAATGATGTTGCAATTGAGGATTCATATGAGGGTGACTTAGTTGTAAGAAGAGAAATTATATGGACTTTAAATTTTATGTTAAAGGGATATATTTATCCTGATGTTAAATCCGGATCAGTTACTAAAAGTGTTATAGTAAATCTTAGATTACCAGCAGAAGCAGGAGTTTCAGAATATATTGTCTTAGAAGATAGTACAGATTTTTCAACAAATTATATGTTGTTGGATGCGGATGCAGGATCTCCCGATGCTACGGGTATAATGAAGATTCTTAGTGAATCAAGTTCTGATGCTGCAATGGCCGGAATTAAAACAAGAATAACAACCACTCCCGGTGCCAATGATGTTGTTGCAAGTGATGATTTTGGATATTCACAAACATTTGAATATTTTGATAATCCTATAGATAATAATCCGACAACCGGCTTAGATGTTAATTTATAATGATAGGGAATAATGAAAGATATAGTGGACGGAAGAATAGATGAAATTTTAGAAATTACAAGTTTAATTCCTACATCTGAACTTAAACCAGAACCAAGTTCAAGAATTTTACCTAAGACTGATGGTAAGGATGATGATATTGATTA
>DPHC01000024.1:50909-51603 GCA_003523055.1 Dehalococcoidia bacterium
ATTGATTATAATTATGCCCGTGAAAATTACTACAATTTAATCGAAAGAAATCAAGACGCGGTAGAAGAGATGTTAGAGATTGCGAAACAATCCGAACATCCTCGTGCTTTTGAAGTAGTCGGACAGTTAATCAAATCTGGATTAGATGCAAATAAAGAATTAATGGCACTACATAAAACAAAAAAAGAATTGACTATAGAAAAGGGACCATCACAAGTAACAAATCAAGCTGTTTTTGTTGGATCTACCGCTGAATTACAAAAACTCTTAAAGGTAAAACGTGGCGAGTGAAAATTATTTGGGCAACCCCAACCTTAAGAATGTTGGTCAGGTTATAGAGTGGACGGAAGAATCCCTTACTGAATACATGCAGTGTAAGGAAGATCCTCAATACTTCATAAAGAATTTTGTTAAGATTATTCATGTAGATAGAGGGTTAGTTCCATTTGAAATGTATGATTATCAAGAAGATATGATACGTAAGTTCAATGATAATCGTTTTGTGATCTGTAAAATGCCCAGACAGACAGGTAAATCAACCACTATCATCGCATTTCTTCTTCATTACGTTCTGTTCAATGAAAGTGTTAACGTTGCTATCCTAGCCAACAAAGGTGCGGTAGCAAGAGAACTTCTTTCTAGATTACAACTTGCATACGAAAATTTGCCTAAGTGGTTACAACAAGGTGTAATC
>DPHC01000024.1:51858-55526 GCA_003523055.1 Dehalococcoidia bacterium
TATTATTTTTCTTGATGAGTTTGCCCACGTTCCTCAAAATATAGCGGAATCTTTTTTCACTTCTGTTTATCCTACAATTTCTTCTGGTGAATCAACCAAGGTACTTATTGTTTCAACTCCACTTGGTATGAATATGTTTTATAAGATGTGGATAGAAGCAGAAGAAGGTAGAAATGATTATGTTCCAATCGAGGTTCATTGGTCAGATATGCCGGGAAGAGATTTGAAGTGGAAAGAGGAAACAATACGTAATACTTCTGAAGTACAGTTTACCCAAGAGTTTGAATGTGAGTTTGTTGGATCAACATATACACTAATTGCTCCATCAAAACTTAGAGCAATGGTATTTAAAACTCCTTTACATATTAACAATAATTTATCTGTATATGAGGAACCAATTAAAAATCATACATATGCATTAGTAGCAGATACTTCACAAGGAAAAGGTGTAGATTATTCTGCTCTTGTGGTATTTGATGTGTCTAAAATGCCCTATACACAAGTAGCAGTGTTTAGAGATAATACTATTTCACCGTTGTTATATCCAAACGTAATTCATAATATAGGTAATAAATATAATCAGGCACATGTTTTAATTGAAGTTAATGATATTGGTTCTCAAGTAGCAGATACACTTCATTATGATTTAGAGTATGAAAATATAATGATTGTTACTATGAGAGGTAGAGCAGGACAACAAATAGGTGGTGGATTTGCAAAGAACATTCAATTGGGAATAAGAACAAGTAAACAAATTAAGAGAATAGGATGTGCTGCATTAAAAGATTTGATAGAACACGACCAATTACTTATACCAGATTTTGAATCGATTAAAGAACTTACAACTTTTGCTTTAACAAATAATACGTATCAAGCGGAAGAAGGCGCACATGATGATCTAGCAATGACATTGGTAATATTTTCATGGTTAGTTCAACAACGATATTTCAAGGAGTTAACAAATATGGATGTACGAAAAAAAATGTGGGAAGATCAAATGGAAACTTTAGAACAAGATATGTTGCCATTTGGAATTATAGATGATGGTATGGCACAAGAAACTGTTGTAGATACTGAAGGTCAATCTTGGGATGTAGTAGATGATAATGCAAGACGATTATACACTTAGATAAATACCTTATAATGAATGGATATTGACTCAAACCAGTTGGAGCCATTAATTAAACGGATCTATATCTGTAAAATTAACTTCAGTAGGTGGGTTGTTTATTTCTGTTATTAAATCTTCAATTTTATTAGATAAATCAGGTCTTTCCTTTTTCAATCTGTTTAAAAAACTCAAAGAACCAGTAATCAATTGTTCGGGTCGGATAGATAATCTTTTTCCTATTTTTCTTTTATCTGATACTTCAAGATGTTCAGGATTTACACAAGATGGATTGAAACATGTTTGAGTTACTACTTCACTAGGTGTTAATTCACCTCGTACTCCAGAAATTGATGAGAAATTACCATACATCATAAACGCATATCTACTTGCTGGTATAGTTTTTCCCATTACAGAAAACATACCATGACCTGTTCTATTCTTAGAAGCAAGCCAAATATGACATTTTGTATTTGTTTCAGAACGGTCAACTTTTTTAAGAAAACGTTCTTGTATATTTTTATGATTTATTAATTTATCTTTTGTCATTGGATTTTCTGTATATTTATGATAACACTTAATATTTATCATTTTAGAGAACTGTAAAATAATAAATAACTGTAATATGGCAATTCACCATAACTAAGAACACACATATATCTAGGAGATAAAAGATGCCTTTTACAATTAGTCCGGGCGTTGTAACCAAAGAAATCGATTTAACTACTGTTGTACCTGAAGTATCAATGACAGAAGGAGCAATTGCAGGGCCTTTTAAGTGGGGACCAGCATATGAACGAACAATAGTAACAAATGAGCAACAATTAGCAGGTATCTTTGGCAAACCCGATGCAGACACATACAAAAACTTTTTTACTGCCGCAAGCTATCTCGCATATTCTGCGAATCTTAAAGTAGTACGTACACCTAATACGAGTGACGCAAAAAATGCAACAATGGACTCAGCAAATACAGTTTATATTGCAAATAATGAAGATTATGAAAACACTTATGATCCTCAAATGGGTGGATCACAAAATAATGATTACGGTCCCTTTGTAGCAAAATATCCTGGAGACTTAGGAAATAGTTTAAAAGTTTCTATGTGTGGTGCCGCTAAAGCAAATACCAACGCAGATGGAACACTTAATGCCAATACAGATGTTGCATTGTCTGGAACTTCAGCATGGACTCAATCTGGTGGAGCTCTCGCAGGATCATCATCAGAATATCTAACAGAATTAAGTGTTGGAGATGTTATTGTTCTTGGTGGATATTCATTGGTAATTCTTACAATTACTTCTGCCACCGCAGCTACCGCAGGAAGTTTATGGGGTTCAGATATAGGTAGTGGTATAGCAGCACGTAAAATGAGATCAGGATTTTCAGAACCAGTTTCTCACATGATTGGTACTGTATCGGTTACTGCTAATGGTTCTACTATAGCAGGAGTATCTACTCAATTTGATACTCAAATGACTGTTGGTGATATTATAAAAGTTACTGGAAACGGAGAAGAACGAAAAGTTACCGCTATAGCTAGTGCCACTTCAATGACTGTTCAAAATCCATTTGTAGTTACTGCAGCAACAAGTACTTTCTCACGGGAATGGGAATATGCCGGTTCATTTGATGATACTCCTACTACTACTTCACATGTAGCAAAAGCTATGGGAGCATATGATGAACTTCATATAGTAATAGAAGATGAAGATGGAGATATTAGTGGTGCGAATAATACTATAATGGAAACATATTCTGGTGTTTCAGTTGCACGTGGAGCTAAAACCGAAGACGGCCAAAGTAATTATTATAAAGATAAAATTAATAGAGGATCTTCTTTTATTCGTTGGATGGATCATGCGTCTGCAGGAGATGTAGATGCGGCTTATGGAACTACTGCATGGGGCGGACCTTCAACGGGAACGTTTAATGCAAAAGGTGCCATTATTACTGCAAGTTTGACTGGAGGAAGTTCAGGTTCAGCTTCAACTCCTGGAAATATTCAAACTGGAATGGATCAATTCAAAAATACAGAAGAAGTGGACGTAACACTTTTAATGACAGGTGATGCTACTGCAGCTACACAAATTTATGCTATTAATAATATTGCAGAATATCGTAAAGATTGTTTAGCATTTATTTCACCTTTACAATCTAATGTTGTTAATAATGCCGGTTCAGAACTTGAAGATGTAAGAGCCCATCGTGACTCAATGCCTAGTTCTTCTTATGCAGTTATGGATTCTGGATGGAAGTATATGTACGATAAGTACAATGATGTATATCGATACATTCCTTTGAATGGCGATATTGCTGGATGTTGTGCATTTACAGATCAGAACCGTGATCCATTTTGGTCTCCTGCTGGCGCAGTGAGAGGACAGATTCGAAATGCAATCAAACTTCCTTTTAATCCAAATAAAACACAAAGAGATGGACTTTATAAAAAGGGTATTAATCCTGTAGTGGGAATGCCGGGTCAGGGAATTATTCTTTTCGGAGATAAAACTCTATTAGCAAAACCAAGTGCATTTGATAGAATCAATGTACGAAGATT
>DPHC01000024.1:55663-55931 GCA_003523055.1 Dehalococcoidia bacterium
ATTTGATAGAATCAATGTACGAAGGTTGTTTATCCTTTTGGAAAAATCAATTGCTAATATGGCAAAATCTTTCTTGTTTGAATTCAATGATTCATTTACTCGTTCAAGATTTGTATCTACTGTAGAACCTTTCTTGAGAAATGTTCAAGGAAGACAAGGGATTCAAGATTTTGCTGTAATTTGCGATGGCAGTAACAATACTCCTGAAGTCGTTGATCGTAACGAATTCCGTGGAGACATATATGTGAAACCATCACGTTCAATTAAC
>DPHC01000022.1:0-10794 GCA_003523055.1 Dehalococcoidia bacterium
AGATAAGCATCAGCAGCAACAATTGTGCCATCATTTTTTGCACCAACTTTTACTTTTATGTATGTTGCTGAAGTTGGCCCAGTTGCAAGAAGAACTTCATCACGCTGCATATGCATTTTTACTGGCTTACCAGTTTGCTTAGACATAATAGCTGCAAGAGGCTCCATGTACATCGGTATCTTGCCACCAAACCCACCACCAATCTCCATTGGTATAACTTTGATTTTTGACATAGGCACTTGTAGTAAAGCTGCAAGCTGATCTCTTGCATTGAATGCACCTTGTGTTGATAGCCATACAGTTATTTCATCGTTTTCATTCCACTGTGCTGTACCATTATGAGACTCGATATATCCTTGATGATAAGTTCCTGTTTCAAATTCGCGCTCAATTATGATATCAGCTTCTTTGAATCCTGCATCTAAGTCACCAAGCTCTAGGTCAAGTATGCTTGCAACATTATTAATTTGAGTTTCACTGATTTCTCCAACTTGAAAACGAGCAATCATATCAACGGTCTTCATGTTGTTATGAATACTAGGAGTTTTTTTATCCATTGCATCATGTACTGAAAGAACAGGCTCTAAGATTTCATATTCAACGTCAATTAATGCTAAGGCATCTTCAGCAATATGCTTGTCAACTGCAGCTACAGCAGCAATGGCATGACCATGGAATAATGCTTTTTCAGCTGCAAGGACTTTATCAGATATCCATTTTAAATTGTCTGTAGTCTCACCTAGATTTAAGGCAGCATCTGCTGCAGTTGGTAAATCTTTATGAGTAATCACTGACTTAACGCCAGGTAGTGCTAATGCTTTTGATGTATCAATTTTTTTTATAATTGCATGGGCATGGGGACTACGTAATACTCGACCAAACAACATCCCAGGTAATTGGATATCTGCACCATATTTTGCACGACCAGTAACTTTATCAACCCCATCAGGCCGAACTGGTCTCGTTCCAATAACCTTGTATTTTTTTTCTGCTTTTTTTTGTGTGCTAACCATAGTGACTCCTGCTTACTTTTTTTGCATACTTTTAGATGCCTCTTGCACGGCGGTAATGATTTTATCATAACCAGTACATCTGCATAAATTACCTGCTAGCCAGAATCTAATTTCCTCTTCTGTCGGCTCAGGATTTATATCAAGTAATGCTTTTGCTGCAACCAAAAAACCTGGTGTGCAAATTCCACATTGTAATGCAGCTTCATTCAAAAAAGCTTGTTGAATTGGATGCAATTCATTGTCTAACGCTATTCCTTCAACTGTAGTTACTGCGCCTCCATCAACTTCGGCAGCCATAACACAGCATGAGTTTACTAAGATTCCGTCAAGTAAAACTGCGCAAGCACCACAGTTACCATTATTACATCCTTCTTTCACTCCAGTAAGGCCTACTCTTTCTCTTAAAGCGTCTAAAAGACTGTCTCTTTCATCGGCAATAAATTCCGTTATGTCACCATTTAAATTTGTTGAAATTACTATTTTTTTACTCATTTTATTGTACCTTTTCTCCCTTAGACCTAATTACTGCATCATTCATAGTTCTCTTAAAAAGCGTTTTTGCTAAATCTACTCGATGTTCTGGTGAGCCTCTCATATCTTCAATAGGAGTAATTAAACTATCAAATAGTACAGAAGCATCTTTTATAAGTTCCTCTGAAAAATCCTTGTCTTGAATAAATTCAGATATTTCATTTAAAAGTAATGGAGTTGGTGCGCAGGCACCTATTGATATTCTCGAAGATTCAATTTTATTGCCATCCATTTGTACTTGCGAGGCAACGTTAACGACTGCAATATCCATTTCATTTCTAGGAATAAAACGAATAAATCGTGAACCTGAAAAAGGTGCTGGCCTTTTGAAATGCAAAGAAATTAATATTTCATCATGTTCTAATAATGTTCTACCAGGTCCAGTGCAAAAATCTTCTATGGCAATTTTTCGTTCTCCATTTGGTCCAATAATATTTGCAGTACCTTCTAGAACAATTAGTGTAGGAATTGTATCTGCCGCCGGAGAGCCATTGCATAGATTTCCACCAAGACTTGCTCTACCTTGAACAGCCTTGCCACCAATTATATTTGCAGAATCTATAATTGCTGGATATTCTTCTTGGACTCCAGAATGATCGTAAATTTGATACATTGGAGTTGCAGCACCTATCGTTAACCCTCTATGTCCTTCTATGCCTAGTCCCATTACATCGGGGATTTTTTTGATATCGACAAAAGCTGTAATCTTTTTTGTTCTTTCGCGTGCTTGAACGATTACATCTGTACCACCTGCTAATACTTTTGCAGTTGGTCCATGCTCTGAAAGAATTTTAATCGCCTCTTTAATAGATGAGGGCCTATAATATGATACATCTTGCATGAATACTCCAAACTATATTTATCAATTCAAACAACCAATGATGTAAATTATAGTAACTTTTGGTTACAAATGACATGCAAATTTACTTCAAATTGTTTAAAAAACTCAAAATGGAAAAAGCATATAGTTCTGGATTTAACAATGGGGCAGCATGATCGTAGTCTTTTATAGTAGCAGCATAACCATTTTTAATTAATTTTAATAGAGACTGTTGTTCATCAAATGGTCGTGCACCAGAACGTAATGAACCACTATTACCACATAATAATAATGTAGGCACAGTTAACTTCTTAAGGGATTTTGTAACATTGTATTTAAACATTGTCTTTGGGGTACTGTCTTGCCAATTAAAATTCATATGAGTTTGCTCCTTTTCATTATTGTTGAGAGGATAGAGCGAAGAACCATATTCTGCTAGAAATTCTGTTAAAAATCGACTTTGTACATCTGCAATTTCTAAGGTTCCAATCATGTCAGAATACTTATTCCAAATTTTCAGTAGATGTTTTCCATTATTTATTGGGCTAATAAATTGGTTATCATGATGTTTGTGTGGTTCAGAAGTTTTTGACCAATCAATTAATTCTCCAAGTATTAATGTTTTAATGTATTTTTCTCCTTTCAAGGCAACATCTAATGCTGTAACAGCCCCTGTCATATGACCAAGTAAAATCACTGATTTCAGTTTCTTTGCATCCATGAAAGATACTATTTGATTACCGTATTCTTGTAGTGTTTTAAAAGGTTTTTTTGGTCTAGTTGAATTACCATACCCAGGCGTGTCTATAGAAAAAACTCTATAATCTTTTGATAGAAAAGGCATTGTTTTTAAAAAAAATTGTGAATTCGGCGTAGGATGTAAAAGAATCATTGGTTTGCCAGTGCCAGACTCATAATAATGTAGTTGACATTCTTTAGTTGTAACGTAACCTCTTTTAATTTCTTTCATTTTTTCACTCCATAGACCTAATAATTTATTATCACAATAATGTATAATTAACTCAACTTAATATGAGTATATGATTATTTACTTTGGAGATAATAGATGTCAGGTAGTTTAAAAGGTAAAGCTGCAATTATTGCTACAGGTTCTGTTAAACCTGAAAGAAAAATGCCAGGAAGAAGTGGTCTTGGAGTTGCTGCTGAAGCAGCAATAAATGCTATGAAAGATGCTGCTTTATCTCAGAATGATATTGATGGATTAATTACTCAGGTAACTGGAGAGACTCCTACTGCATTAGCTGAGTATCTCGGCATGAGGCCAACTTGGTCATCTGGTGTAGCAATGGAAGGTGCAAGTGGTGCTGCTAGTGTGACAATGGCTGCGATGGCAATTAATGCTGGATTAGCTCAAACAGTTTTATGCGTCATAGGTGGATTAGCTCCGGGTGGTGACATGGCTACTGATTCTTCGCCTTTACATAGACCTCAGTTTGATAATCCATTTGGACCTGCGTCTGGTGCAACTGGCTACTATGCTCTGATTGCAAATAGATACAAGCATGAATACGGTGTTACTGATGAACAACGTGCCCAAGTAGCAGTTCAGCAAAGATTTAATGCTCAAGCAAATCCAAATGCTATTTTTTATGGTGCTTCTATTTCAGTTGATGATGTTGTAAATTCTAGAATGATATCTAATCCCTTAAGACTTTTGGAATGTGTTATGCCTACAGGTGGCGCTGAAGCAGTGATAGTTACATCTGCTGATAGAGCAAAAGATGCAAACAATAAGCCAGTTTACTTATTAGGAGCTGGCATGGCAGTTGATAGATCAACTCTTGTAAACGCAACGTCCCTGACTACTTCTCCAGTTGCAATTTCTGCAGCAAAAGCTTTTGATATGGCTGAATTAAAGCCCACTGATATTAGCATGGTCTCGTTGTACGATTGTTATACAATTACTGTTTTAATAAGCTTGGAAGATGCTGGTTTTGTTCCTAAGGGAGAAGCCGGGGCCTTTGTTGAGTCTACGGACATTACATACAAGGGATCATTGCCAATTAATACGCATGGTGGGCAATTATCTTATGGTCAACCTCAAGTTGGAGGAGGGATGTCGCACGTTACAGAATCTGTTCGACAAATGCAAGGTCTTGCAGGAGACAGACAAGTTGAAAATCTTGATTATTGCTTTGTTAATGGTTGAGGTGGTTTTTTAAGTGAAATGTGTTCACTGGTTCTAGGCTTAGAACCGAATTAAATGATAAAAGTATTTGGAGAAATGTATGACTAATGAATACAATTTACCTATACCTACAATAACTACAGAGGCAAAGCCTTTTTGGGATGGGCTTGCTAATAATGAGTTATTAATACCTAAATGTAATGATTGCGGTCATATGTTTATGTATCCTAAGGCATATTGTCCAAATAACGGTTGTTTTTCTAGTAATTTAGATTGGGAGAAAGTGTCTGGAGTAGGTAAACTTTTTTCATATACAATTGTTCATCGAGCAGCTGATGTACGTTTTCAAGAAATTGCTTCACAAGAACCTTATATTTTTGCCTTGGTTGAATTAAAAGAAGGACCTAAGTTAATTACTAATCTTATTAATGCGGATGTGAATAATGTTGAAGTTGGAATGTCTGTTGGAATTATATTTGAAAAAATCAATGAGGATATAACTTTACCTAAGTTTCAGCCATTATAGAAAATTGTTAAAATAAAGGGTCAGCATGTCACCGCTTAACGTTGAAATAAAAAATAAAGTTGCAATTGTCACTATGGATTATCCTCCAGTGAATGCTTTAACTGCTGACAGCAATAATGAAATTATTAAAACATTTGACTCTTTTCAGACAAAAAAGGATGTAAATGTAGTCATTTTAACTGCTGTTGGTTCTAGGGCTTTTTGTGCTGGAGTAGATCTTAATTCCAGGCTGCCAGCTGGTAATAGTCAAAATGATCCTAGTGCCCATTACCGTAGAGCTCGTGAAACCTTTAATGCAATTTATGAGTGTGCAGTTCCAGTAATTGGTGCAATTAATGGTCCTGCATTAGGTGCAGGATTAGCTATTGCAGCATCTTGTGATTTTTTAGTTGCTAGTGATAATGCAAATTTTGGTTTACCTGAAATTGATGTTGGATTATTAGGTGGAGCTGGACATTTACAAAGAATTTTTCCTCAACCAGTTACTAGAATGATGAATTTTACAGCAACTAGGCTTTCTGCAGAAGATTCTAAGCAGTATGGGGCTGTTATTGAAGTAACAAGTTTAGACAATTTATTAAATGTTGCTATGTCATATGCAGAGATAATTGCAAAAAAGATGTCAGTTGGTTTGCGAATGGCTAAATCGACTTTAAATCAAATCGAATGGATGGATTTGAAGAATGCCTATAAATTTGAACAAACACAAACTGAGATTTTACAATCTTCAGATGAAGCGATTGAAGCTAAAAAAGCTTTTTTGAATAACAGTAATAAAAAGTAATATACATATTCTTAATTTACTATTTTATTAAAAATTATTGATTTTTTTTAAAAGCTTCATATTGTTCAGCTGCATGATAGGAACTTCTTACAAGAGGTCCTGACTCAACATGCTGGAATCCAAGAGAAGTGGCAAATTCTTTAATCTCTAAAAATTCATCTGGATGCCAAAATTTTTTAATTGGTAAATGTTTTTTGGTTGGTTGTAAATATTGTCCAATAGTTAAAAGATTTGTGTCTTGTTCTCTTATGTCCTCTATGGTTTTTTTTAATTGATCCATGTTTTCTCCAAGCCCTACCATGAGTCCTGTTTTTGTAGGAATGTTTGGATTAATTTCTTTTGATTTTCGAAATAATTCTAGGCTTCTTTCATAGTTTCCTTTTGGTCTTACAAATTTATAGAATTCCTGTATTGTTTCTGTATTGTGATTTAATACGGCAGGCCCTGCATTTAATACTGTTTCTAGAGCAGCCCAATTACCTAAAAAATCAGGAATTAAAATTTCAACATTACAATTTGGTAATTGTTGATGTATTGAATAGATGCAGCCAGCAAAAATACTTGAACCACCATCTTCTACATCATCGCGATTGACTGATGTTATTACTACATAATCTAATTTGAGGTTAGCAACTGTATTGGCAAGGCGAATTGGTTCTAGTAAATCTAATTCACCTGGCTTTCCAGAATTCACAGCACAAAATCCACAAGCCCTAGTGCATGTGTCACCTAAAATCATAAATGTTGCTGTTCCAGAGTTGAAGCATTCACCTATATTAGGGCATCTTGCTTCTTCACATACTGTATGGAGTGTTTCGTTCCTTAATAGATCTTTTATTTCAGTAAACTTTTCTCCAGATGGAAATTTGGCCTTGAACCATTTAGGCTTTGGTTGTTTCTCAAAAGACTTGATTTCTACTTGAGTCATGCTAACTAATCCTTACAGTTGTGTTGTTATTATATATCTCTTCAATATTGACCGAATGAATTGTTCGATCAGATATTGTAAATTTTTTCATAAATTCATTAACAACAAATTTCTTTACTAGATCAAAATCAACTTGTTTTGCCAATTTTTTTTCTATTGAGGTAACAGATAAATTATCTATCCCACACGTATTTATATAATCAAAGAAGCTTAAATCATTGTTAACATTTATTGAAAAACCATGACTCGTAATTCCTTGTTTTATGCTAATACCAATGGATCCTATTTTATTTTGTCCAGTCCATATACCTGGCTTTCCAGGAATTCGTTCACCAATAATATTAAATTTTCCTAATGTTGCAATTATAATTTCTTCTAAGGATCTAACATATTGGACTGGTTTAATTTTTCGTTTACGTAAATTTATGATTGGATAAACAACTAATTGCTGTTCATTGTGGCATGTGACATCTCCACCTCTATCAACTTGAAAAGTTTCGATACCTAATTGTTTTAATTGGCTGTCATCTGCAAGTATGTTATTTGTTTGAGCCTGCACACCTAAAGTATAAGTAGCAGGATGTTCGAATAAATTAATTGACTCATCTATTTGATTGGCTGCTAATTGCATTCTAGCTTCTTGCATCCATGCATAAGCTTGTGAATATTTCACTATTCCAAAGTCATTAAAGTAAACTGTTTCATTCATTTTGTTATTCTCTACTAAGTTAATTGTACTACTTTTTTTCTATCAGGAAATTTATTTTCTGATTGTCTTTAAAAGGAATATGATAATTTGTAATTTTTTTTTCATTATATCCTTTGAATGAGTAATGTATTAAACTATTGATGCTGTAGATTGAGATGGAATTAATATGGTCAACAAGAACAAAACTGAAAACACAAATGATGTTAATGATATTCATTCTACTAACAACAGTAATATGCCTATTTTACCTCCAGAAATTGTCTCGTTAGAAAATAAGGATTGGACAGATTCACTTAAGGATGTATTTTATACACGTGGTAGTAAAAGAATTTCTGACTTGCTTTCTCATTTACAAATTATGGCTCAAAAGCTAGGTGTTGTTTTGCCAACTACCTCTCGCACTCCAAGGGTTAATACGATTTCAGTTGATAGACAGCCTAATTATCCTGGTAATCGTGCTATTGAGCGTAAAATTAAGAATGCCGTAAGATGGAATGCAATGGCCATGGTTGTTGAAGCTAATAAACATTCTGATGGAATAGGTGGTCATATATCAACTTTTGCTTCAGCAGCAACTTTATATGAAGTCGGTTTTCAGCATTTTTTCAAAGGAGAAAATCATCCTGATGGTTCTGATTTAATCTACTTTCAAGGTCATGCATCACCAGGAATTTATGCACGAGCTTTTCTCGAAGGAAGATTAACAAAAGATCAATTAAAAAATTTTCGTAGAGAAATTAATGGAGATGGCTTATCTTCTTATCCGCACCCTTGGTTAATGCCTGATTTCTGGCAATTTCCTACAGTTTCTATGGGCCTAGGACCACTCATGGCAGCTTATCAAGCTAGATTTTTGCGTTATCTTACTGATAGAGATCTTGGTGACCATTCTAAAAGAAAAATATGGGCATTCCTTGGTGATGGCGAACAAGATGAACCTGAAAGCCTTGCTGCAATTCAAGTAGGGGCTAGAGAGAAATTAGATAATTTAATTTTTGTTATCAATTGTAATTTACAACGTCTTGACGGACCAGTAAGAGGTAATAGTGGCATTATGCAAGAACTTGAATCTCATTATAGAGGTGCTGGATGGAATGTTATTAAGTTGATTTGGGGTAGTGAGTGGGATGAAATATTAGCAAATGATACCCAAGGTCTATTAGTGCAACGTCTAGGTGAAATTGTTGATGGTGAATTTCAAAAAGCCGTTGTTGAAGGTGGAGCCTACATCAGAAAATTATTTTTTGGAACTGATCCAAGATTATTAAAAATGGTAGATCATTTAAGTGATGATGAATTATGGGATATGAGTTTAGGTGGGCATGATGCTGCGAAAGTACATGCTGCTTATCAGGCAGCTGTATCACATACAGGCCAACCAACTGTAATTTTAGCAAGAACAATTAAAGGCTATGGTCTTGGTGAAGCAGGCGAAGGTAGAAATGTTACTCACCAGCAAAAGAAATTAAATGAGAAAGAATTATTGGAGTTTCGTGATAGATTTGATGTGCCCTTATCTGATGAAGAGGCTAGTAATAGTCCATTATATACATTTTCAAAGACATCACCTGAACAGAAATACTTGATAGAACATAGAGATAAATTAGGAGGCTTTTTACCAAGCAGAAATCCAATTTTTAATGATCTAGAACAATTTGATGTCAAGCTTTTCGATGAATTCTATGAAGGTTCTGCAGATCGAGTAGCATCTACTACGATGGTTTTTGTGCGAATTTTATCAAAATTAATGAGAGATGAAAATATAGGGAAAAGAATAGTGCCTATTGTACCCGATGAAGCAAGAACATTTGGAATGGAGGCTTTTTTCCGTCAATTTGGTATATATTCCCATGTTGGTCAACTATACGATCCGGTAGATAAAGCAAGCTTATTGTATTATAAAGAATCAACAGATGGACAAATTTTAGAAGAAGGTATTACTGAATCTGGTTCAATGAGCTCATTTATTGCCGCTGCTACATCTTATGCAAATAATTCTCTAACAATGATTCCATTTTATATTTATTACTCTATGTTTGGTTTTGCACGAACAGGTGATTTGGCATGGGCTGCAGCTGATTCAAGATCAAGAGGATTTCTAATTGGAGGTACTGCAGGAAGAACTACTTTAAATGGTGAAGGTTTGCAACACCAAGATGGCCATGGTCATCTACTATTTTCTGTTGTCCCGCAGGTAAAAGCTTATGATCCTGCATATGCATATGAAATTGCAATTATTGTACGTGAAGGCTTGCAGAGAATGTTTTATGACAACTACGAAGAGTATTATTATATTGCAGTAGGAAATGAAAACTATACGCAACCAACTATGCCATCTTCAAACAAGAAACTTGATGAACATGTTTTAAAAGGTATGTACTTGTTTAATGAAAGGAATATTAAAAATACTTCCACTCATGTAGCATTGCTTGGTAGCGGGGCAATACATAAAGAAGTCGTTAAAGCCCAAAAATTACTTGAAAAATACGATGTTTCATCTGAAGTATGGTCAGTGACTAGTTATACAGAATTACGCCGAGAAGCTTTAGAAATTGAAAGATGGAATATCTTGAACCCAACTAAGAAGCAAAAAAAATCACATATTGCAAATGTTATTGATAGCAATGTAGATCTAGTTGTTGCAAGTTCTGATTATCTGAAATCATTGCCTGACTTGATTGCAAAGTGGTTACCAGTAGATTTATTGAGCTTAGGTACTGATGGTTTTGGAAGAAGTGATACACGTGAGGAATTACGTAATCATTTTGAGGTTGATGCTAGATGGATTGTAGTTACAGCTTTGTCAGGATTGCTTACTAAGGGGAAAGTAGATGAATCTGTATATTTAGAAGCTATTGATGATTTAGAAATTGATATATCTAAAGTCAATCCAGTGATAGCTTAGAAAATAGTTATTGAGTTATAATAATTTCGGTAAGGTTGATTATGGTAGCAAATTTTGCATTGCCTGAACTTGGTGAAGGTATAGAAGAAGCTGATGTATTAAAAGTTTTAGTTGCTCCTGGTGATGCAATTAATACTGACGATCCTATAATTGAAATAGAGACTGAAAAAGCAACTGTTGAAGTACCAGCTCCGCATGCAGGATCTATTACAGAAGTTTTAGTCGCAGCTGGGGACACTATAAAGGTCGGCCAAGATATTGTTTCGATTGAAGCTTCCGGAGATGGCTCTACTTCAACTCAAACGCAGTCACCTCCGATACAAGAAGAAGTAGCTGCTCCAGTAGTTGAGGTATCACAAACTACTGAACAAACTCCAACATCTACGCCTCCTAGCACTTCGAATACAAATTTTGCATTGCCTGAACTTG
>DPHC01000022.1:10873-11975 GCA_003523055.1 Dehalococcoidia bacterium
TAGTTGAGGTATCACAAACTACTGCAAGGGATAACTCTTTACAGAATGTAGCTGCTGAATTTTCCTCGTTGCCTGAGCTGAAAGAAGATAGCAATGTTAATAATCGAATGGTTTTTGCCGCACCTTCAGTTCGTAAACTAGCAAGAGAAATTGGAGTTAATATACGAAGCGTACAGGGTAGTGGACCAGCAGGTAGAATTTCAGAAGAGGATGTCAAGTTATATTCTAGAGTGTCTGGCCAGCAAACTAATTTGGTACAACAGCCTACAAAGTCACCAATTAAGCTACCTAATTTTAGTCAGTGGGGAGATGTTACTGAAGAAAAGATGTCTCGAGTTAGAAAGACAACTTCAAATAATATTGCTCAGTCTTGGGAGCAAAGTCCTCATGTTACCCTTTTTCAAAAAGCTAATGTCACTGAACTTGATGCTGAGCGTAAAAAGAAAAAAAATGATAAAAGTCTCGCTGGAGCCAATCTTACAATGATGCCAGTACTTATTAAAGCAACTGCATTAGGCATTCAAGAATTTCCAAAATTTAATACAAGTATAGATATAGAAAAAAGTATCGTTATTACTAAAAATTATATTAATGTTGGTGTTGCAGTTGACACTGAAAGAGGTTTGTTAGTTCCTGTCATTAAAGATGTTATTAATAAAAGCATTTCAGAAATTGCTATTGAATTGGCGGATATTTCGGTTAAAAGTAGAGATAAAAAATTATCACTTGATGATATGCGAGGTGGTAATTTTACAATAAGTAATTTAGGAGGTCTTGGAACATCGTTCTTTACTCCAATTATTAATCCTCCTGAAGTTGCTATTTTAGGAGTAGGACGAGCCATCTTTGAGCCTCTATGGAATGGGAAAGATGCTTTTAATCCTGCTTTAATGATGCCGCTTTCCCTTTCATTTGATCATAGAATTATTGATGGAGCTGATGGAGCTTCTTTATTAAGTTGGTTAGTCAAGTTTTTAGAAGATCCTGAGTCTCTTAAGCTTAAATAGCAAGAATATAGTGTAAATGGTGAACACATGAGTCAAAAAAAAGTAGTTGTCATTGGCGCTGGTCCTGGAGGATATCCTGCAGCTTTTCATGCAGC
>DPHC01000022.1:12133-12639 GCA_003523055.1 Dehalococcoidia bacterium
GATCTTGGGATGGATGTAACCCTAATTGATCCTGCTGCTAAACCGGGAGGTGTTTGTTTATATGTTGGTTGCATTCCTTCAAAAGCGCTACTACATGCAGCTAATACAATTTCTGAAGCAAGCCATGCACATGAGTATGGTGTTCAATTTTCTGATCCAAAAATTGATCTTGAAAAATTACGTAACTGGAAAGATGGAGTTGTAGGCAAGCTTACTGGTGGCCTAGGAATGTTGATGAAACAACGCAAAGTGAAGTTTGTTCAAGGTGTAGCTTCTTTTTCCTCTCCAAATCAGTTAGTTGTACAACTACAAGAAGGAGGAGAGCAGATATTTGATTTTGATCATGCAATTATTGCTACCGGATCCTCGCCTGTCTTGCCACCAATCGTGCAGGGTGAAACATCATTAGTTATGAATTCAACATCAGCATTAGAAATCCCTGATGTGCCAAATAATTTACTTGTAGTGGGTGGTGGATACATTGGATTAGAATTAGGTACGGTATA
>DPHC01000018.1:0-1056 GCA_003523055.1 Dehalococcoidia bacterium
CCTGATGAAGCGAATGCTATAGCAAGAGGTAATCCTACGTAGCCTGCTCCGATAACAGTTATTAAAGCTTCTTTACTGTTTATTTTATGTTTTAAATAATTATTCAACTTATTTTTTTGCAAGCTCCGCCATTTGCTGACATAGAGCGATTTTATTTTCGACTTCGGAGCTTACGCTACTACGATAATCGATTGTAGTATTGGGGTTATTCATTTCTTTAATTAGTAACTATTGGGTGTTTTTATTGGTCTGTTTTTCCCTCTTGTCCTCCTTTTGATTTTATTTATATGATGGTTAGTGTTATAAGGCTTTAAATGAAACCAATCTACTTCAGCTTTGATTTCTCTTCCCATAAAGTCGATCAATATTTTCACTCTGCTTTTATTGGCGACTGTGTGGTCTAAGACTGTACCTATTGCTGTCAGAGCAGGTGATTCAAGCAAGACTTTATCTCCTTCTTGATACATGCGCCACACACCTTCTTCCGCATTAATGTAGTTTATTTTCGACTTCAGTTGTGCCATGAAATCATCTTCAATTATCGCAGGTGCATTGTCATAAGTAAGGAAGCCATACACCCCTTGAGATTTAGTTACCGCAGATATATTTTGGTCTGAGAAATCCATTTGAACAAACATATATCCTGGAAATATTGCCTGAAGAGACACTGTAGATAAAGATTTGGATTGTTTTATTTTGGGGTTATATATATTGAATCGTTTATTTTTAAGATCTAGGTTTATGGAATCAGACAATGAGTGTTGAATTTTTATTATTGACCAATTTTTAATCATTTTTATTCACTTGCGGCTTCCCGTCTAAAGTAAATGTTATAAGTTTGTCGTTTTCTATGTTGAAGTTTGAAGAATAGGCTGAGGCGTCGGATGAACCTAGAGTTGCTATGAAAACTTTGTCAAATTGTGAAAATGATGTTTCGTTAATTTTTGTTACTGGCATACCAAGGAATTTCTGATTATTTTTGGGATTGAATGAAAATGATTCGATTTCGTCTATGCCGTTTTTTTTGAGAGCTAAGTATATTAACTCAGCAAAATC
>DPHC01000018.1:1318-26011 GCA_003523055.1 Dehalococcoidia bacterium
TGTGATGTATTTTTGAGTAAGTAATACCTTATGTGTAATACCCTGAGGAGTTAAGTTATAAATCCACCTTTTCCAGCCGGCCTGTGAAGCTTTAATGAGTCCCTTTTGAGCAAGATTTTTGATTAAAACATTAGTTAACCCTAAAGCAATTCCTATCTTGCTAGATAGTTGTCTTTGGGTTATTTCTGGATTCAATTCGATTTCTAATAGTGCCGATAATTCCCTTTCACTATTAGAGTCTAATGAATCGTTCTGTTCATGAACGGAACGCATAAATTTATAGTAAAGTAAAGGTGTATCAAATGTCAATATGGTTTAATGGGTAAAAAATGCAGTTTTGTAAAGATGCATAACGTAAAATGTTAGTTATAAACATTAATTTGAGTTAATATAGTTAACAATAAAATATAAAGGAAAGTGTTTTTATGGCCGATACTGTCAGATTAACAGAAATGTCTCATTGTGCCGGTTGAGCAGCTAAAATTAATCAAGAAGATCTAGTTAAGATCTTAAGTAAATTACCTAAAGTATCCCATCCTAATCTAATTATTGGATCAGAAACTGGGGACGACGCAGCAGTGTACAAATTGGATGAAGATGTGGGATTAGTTTTTACTGTGGATTTTTTTCCTCCAATTACAGATGATGCGTACGAATTTGGAGCAATTTCTGCAGCCAATTCTCTGAGTGATGTTTATGCTATGGGAGGCAAACCTCTTATGGCTTTGAACATCACGGGATTTCCAGATTCTCTAGATAAAGATATTCTTGGAGATATTTTACGTGGAGGGTACGATAAAGCAGCGGAAGCTGAGTGTTTACTAGTCGGAGGACATACAGTTGATGATCTTGAACCTAAATACGGAATGGCAGTTGTTGGATTAGTTCCTCCGGGTAAAGCAGTCTCTAACAAAGGCGCTAAACCTGGAGATGTGCTAATTTTAACCAAGCCAATTGGAACAGGCATTATCACTACTGCAGGCAAACAGAATAAAGTTTCCAACGATGTTATGCAATTAGCTATTAGTATAATGAGCACCTTAAACAAAACTTCCAGTGAAATAATGATGGACGTTGGTGTACATGCTTGTACTGATGTAACAGGGTTCGGATTAATGGGGCATTTAATGTCGATGATGAAAGCTAGCAAAACTACAGCAAATGTAATCTTTGCTGATGTGCCTGTTATAGAAGGGACATGGGACCTTTTGGATCAAGGCATAGTTCCAGGAGGGACAATGCGTAATAAATCAAGTGTTGATTCCAGTATAAATTGGTTTGAAGGAATTACAGAACAAGCTCAATTATTACTATGTGATGCTCAGACTTCCGGAGGTTTGTTAATTTCTGTTCCACAGGGTAAAAGCGACTTGCTATTGGACAGATTGCATAAATCTGGAATACTGAATGCTACAGTTATAGGTAAAGTAGATGACCAAGAAGAGGCTTTGATTAACATAAAGTAAAATGAGAGGTTTAATATGAAAAGGCCCGACAAAATAAGACAAGTACCTGAACATTTACAAGGAGACCGAACCCCACCTGGTCAATTTTTGACAGAAAAATTCCCTATTTTGACTTATGGAGAAACTCCTAAGTTAGATTTGTCTACTTGGAAAATGAAGATGTATGGGTTAGTAGAGAATGAAACAATGATTAATTGGCCTCAATTGCTAGAATTGAAATGGGAAAAAGTGACGGCTGATTTCCATTGTGTGACTCAGTGGAGTCATTTGGATAATTTGTGGGAAGGAGTCCTGTTTTCCACTATAGCTGAACTCTGTCAACCGACACCTAACGCAAATTTCATAATGGCACATTGTTATGGAGGATATACTACTAATTTGCCATTAGACATATGCATGGAAGAAGGTATTCTAGCCCATAAAAGAGATGGAGAACCTATTGGTGAAGGTAATGGTTGGCCCTTGAGACTGGTCATTCCTAGTAAATACGCTTGGAAAAGCGCCAAATGGATAAACGCTATCGAGTTTAGAGAAAATGATGAATCGGGCTTCTGGGAAAAAAATGGCTACAACAATAATGCTGACCCATGGAAAGAAGAACGTTTTTGGTAGAAATTATCCAAGTAAACATTTTTTACAAATGTTACCTTAGCTCAGACCAATGATTTAAGTACTTGTGTCATGTAGGTTGACACGCTACGCATCAAGTTATATGATGTATTTAAGAGTTAAGGCAACATTTTATGACTGATAGAAGACGAGTAACTATAAAATTTCAAAATAGCATTAACGAAGGCATGCCTACTATTTTAGAAGATAGTAATAGTGCAGAGCCAATTGATGGTCGGGTTATGAATGATTCTATTGGCAGCCAGATGGAATTTGAGGGATTATATGTAATCAGTGTGGCAGCTCGAATTTTGGAAATGCACCCTCAAACTCTTAGAAAATATGAACGGCTTGGTTTAATTAATCCTAACCGAACTATTGGCATGTTGAGATTATATTCTCGAGATGATATCAGACAGCTAATGTTAATTAAATATTTAATAGAAAATGTTGGGTTGAATTTGGCAGGCGTGGAATATGTGTTGTTGATTATTGGGAACTTGGAAACTTTTAAAGAACGATTAAACACATTAATAATGGGCGATAGAAATAAAAAAACCTTGTCCTCAGAATTGGAAAAACTCTTTAGTAGTTTTAACTTACCAATAGGAATATAAAACAGATTAATTTACGGATGTACGGGTATGGAAGAAGAATTAAACATAGATGATGGAACGAATGAACCTACTGAGAGTAATGACAATGAAATTAATTCAATGTCTACTGATGAATTACAAGACGTGATAGAGGGTTTAAACGAGTCATTGAAAGAACAATCAGATTTAACGCTAAGAGCTCAGGCTGAATTAGTTAATTATAGAAAAAGAATGGATGAACAACGGATTACTGAAATACAATATTTAAATATGAGTTTACTGGCTAAGTTGTTGCCTGTGTCTGATGAGTTGGAAATGGCTGTAGAACAATTAACTAATGATGACGCAAATTCACAATGGTTAAATGGAATTAAATTGATTCAAAAAAAATTAGTTATGTTTTTTGAATCAGAGGGTGTTATGAAAATCGAATCTCATGGCAAGATTTTCAACCCACTAGAACATGAAGCTTTGACTACTGAAGAGACCAATGAATATGAATCCGGGTCAGTCGTTAAGGTTTTACGAAATGGTTACAAAATTAAAGATAGAATCATTCAAGCAGCTCAAGTAGTTGTGGCAAAACCAATTTCAGAATAAAAAGGAGTATATCGAGGTTAAATTATGGCAAAAGTATTAGGAATAGATTTAGGTACTACAAACTCAGTTGCAGCTGTTATTGATGCGGGCGAACCTGTAATTGTTGAAAATGCTGAAGGTGGGAGAACAACTCCGTCAGTAGTGGCGTTTAATGTTAAGTCTAATGAGCGATATGTTGGACAAGTGGCTAAACGGCAAGCAGTCACGAACCCAGAAAATACTGTATTTTCTGTTAAAAGATTAATTGGTAGAAAATATGATGATAAAGAAGTGCAAACTTTGGCAAGTAGATTGCCGTACTCGTTAAAAAAATCAGATAATGGAGATGCTCACGTTAATATGGGCGAAGAAAGCTTTGCACCTCCACAAATATCTTCCTTTGTGTTACAAAAAATAAAACAGGATGCAGAGGCTAAATTAGGTGAAACAATAACTCAAGCTGTCATTACAGTGCCTGCCTATTTTAATGATACTCAGCGCCAGGCTACTAAAGATGCTGGAACAATAGCAGGATTGGAAGTTTTAAGAATTATAAATGAACCTACTGCATCATCTTTAGCATATGGATTAGATAAGACAAAAGAAGAAGCTACCATAGCAGTATTTGATTTAGGTGGGGGAACATTTGATATCACTATTCTTCAGATGGGAGACGGTGTTTTTGAAGTTAAATCTACTAACGGAGATACTAGCTTAGGAGGAGATGATTTTGATGAAGCTATATTAGATTGGCTGAGACAAGAATTTCTGCAAGAAACTGGAATTGATTTATCCAAAGATCGTATGGCTTTACAAAGATTGCGGGATGCAGCAGAACGGGCCAAAATAGAACTTTCTAGTACTGTTGAAACAGAGATAAATTTACCTTTTATAACAGCCGATTCTAATGGTCCTCAGCATTTGGTGAAAAATTTCAGTAGATCTAAATTAGATCAATTGGCCAATGATCTAATCCTGAGAACTGAAGGACCCTGCTTAAACGCATTAAAAGACGCAGGTTTAACAAAAGAAAAAATAGATGAAGTCATTTTGGTAGGAGGAATGACCAGAATGCCTTCAGTACAAGAAAAAGTTAAAAACATATTTGGTAAAGAACCTAATAGAAGTGTGAACCCAGATGAGGCAGTTGCATTAGGTGCCGCTGTGCAAGCGGGTGTATTGGCAGGTGAAGTCGACGACATTGTTTTATTGGACGTTACTCCTTTGACATTAGGGTTGGAAACATTAGGATCAGTAATGACTACATTAATAGATAGGAATACAACAATTCCTACCAAAAAAACCGAAACTTTTACCACTGCAGCTGATAACCAAGCTAGTGTTGATATTCATGTTTTGCAAGGTGAGAGACAGATGGCTTCTGATAACAAATCTATAGGGAGATTTATGTTAGACGGAATTATCCCTTCGGCCAGAGGAATACCTCAAGTTGAAGTTACTTTTGATATCGATGCTAATGGTATATTGAGTGTATCTGCTAAAGATCAGGGAACAGGTAAAGAACAGAAAATCGTCATTCAATCTAGTTCAGGACTGTCTGATGAAGAAATTGAAACTATGATGGAAGATGCTAAAGCTAATGAAGAACAAGATAATGTGCGTAAAGCTGAAGTAGAGACTAAAAACCAGGCAGATTCGTTAGTATATAGCACTGAAAAACTATTACAGGATAATACCGATAACATACCTGAAGAGATAAAGACAGACATAGAATCTAAGATTGGCTCTTTAAAAACTGCTATATCTACCAATGATATTGCAGGTATGCAAACAGCTACTGCGGATTTAAACACTTCTGCTCAAAAAATGGGAGAACATATATATGCCCAGCAACCTGAAGGTGATGTAACAGAGTCTTCAGGTGATGAAGACGATTCTGAAGATGGTACTGTTGAAGGTGAAGCAAAAGAAATCTAAAAATGGCTGTTAACTCTGTTTTTGCTCGCTAGTATTTGTTATAATTAGGTAGGAGGATTGAAATGAGTATAATACAAGATGATATGAATCACGAATTTCCCGATAGCACAAACCCAAGTATAGAATCAGGCAATGATATTGTTATAGATAAAAATGGTATGGGTTACACTCCTCTTCAATCGCATTATCTGACTTTATTGGGTAGATTGGTTGATGTACAAAATGAATATAAAACTGATCCGAGTGCTGAAGCTTGGTTGATGAGCGCAATAAAAAAATCAGTATATTCTGCTTACTGTGACTGTATAGAAGCCAAAATTGAAGATCCTGCAAAGCTTATATTGCAGCCAGAACAGCAAGTCAACTAAATATATAATATAGACTATTTAAGGTAATTTTCTTGAATTAAGGCTGCCATAGAATGGCGGCCTTAATTTTTTATTAAAGAGGTAAAAAAATGAGTAATTCTGTTAATGTTCCAGGAACGTATGGACCTTATTCTCATAGGCCTATCATTTGGGGATTGAACCAAATGGTTGGAGCTGGTACCCAATTGACTGCACAAACTGGTATGAGAATAATGAATAAAGGTGGTAATGCGGTAGATGCGGCCGTGGCGAGTGCGTTGACAGCTGGAGTTTTGGAACCGACGGCTCATTATACGTTGGGCGGTGAAGTGGCCTTTTTATTTTATGATGCTGAAAATAAAGTAGTTCGTTCAATAGTTGGGCAAGGTTGGGCTCCTAAAAAGGCTACAGTTGATTATTTTATGGAAAACTTTGGTGAAATTCCTGCAGGTGTTTTAAGTACTACAGTTCCTGGAGTGATATCTGCTTTACTTAAAATGTTAAAACTATATGGAACTATGTCTTTTCATGAAGTCGTTGCAGATGCGCTAAATTTTGCTCAAAACGGTTTTCCGGCATATCAATTATTTAGTAGAACAATAAGCTCCGATGAACGTATGGAAAATATTAACAAATATCCAGAAACAGCAAAAGTGTTTCTACCTGATGGGACCCCCCCAGCAATTGGAGATTTGTTTATTCAGAAAGATTTGTATGGAACACTGTCTTTGATGGAACAAGAAGAGAGAAATAAATTGGATAATAAAGCATCTAGAGAAGAAGCTATCGATGCGGCAAGAGATGTTTATTATAAAGGTGATGTTGCCAAAAGAATGGTAGATGCTTTAGTAGCATTAGGAGCACCTTATACATATGAAGATTTTTCAGAATATGAATCTCCAGAAGAAAATCCAATATCCGTGCAATATAGAGGATATACGATATATACTAACCAAACTTGGACTCAAGGTATAACCCTTTTACAAGCTCTTAAAATATTAGAAGGATTTGATTTAAGTAAAATGGGGCATAATAGTGCGGAAGCAATACATGTTCAAGTGGAAGCGTTAAAATTGGCTTTTGCAGATCGAGAAAAATATGTAGGAGACCCTTATTTTGTAAATGTGCCTGTTAAAGAGCTGTTGTCGGAAGAATATTGTGCACTTAGGAGAAAATTGATTGATGCTAGTGTGGCATGTGCAAGTTATCCGCCCGGAGATCCGATTAAATTATTGCCTGTTATTGATAATTATACAGACACTAGCGCTTCTAATAATTCGGATACTCAGCCAGTATTCTCTGAAGATGGAACCACTTATTTAGCTACAATTGATTCTAAAGGTAATATGGTTTCAGCAACTCCTAGCAGCTTTTCTGCATTAGCGCAGGGCATGATTTTAGGTGATACGGGAGTCTTAATTAATTGTAGGGGTTGTTACTTTTGGTTAGACCCGGAAAATCCGAATTGCATCGATGGCCATAAAAGACCAAGAACTACACCATGTACGTTCATAATATTAAAAAACGGGAAACCTTATATGACACTCGGAACTCCTGGAGGAGATAGTCAACCCCAGAGTAATTTACAAGTATTTACTAATATTGTTGATTTTGGACTAGACGTTCAAGAGGCAGTAGAAGCTCCGAGATATACTGGCTACAGTTTTCCTAGATCGCCATGGCCTCACAAAGAATTTCCTAATCGCTTAGACTTGGAAGGACGAATTTCTGATGATGTGTTAGATGAGTTAAAAGCTAAAGGTCATATTGCAGAGGCTATAGGACCTTGGGGTGTTCGCAATGGATTTACCCCTTTGATGATAAATGAATCTAATGGCGTTTATTTAGGTGGGGCTGATCCTAGAAAAGAATCTGTAGTATTAGGCTGGTAAATACAGCCTAATACTAAGTGTTAATCGTCTGCGGCTATGAACTCAGAGGTATTTTGCACGTTTTGCGGCCACCATTTGTCTTCATACCCTGGCCATAGTTTATTTATTTCAGGTAATACTTTTTCTGCAAATAGTTTTGTGTTTTTCATTGTAAGATCTTTCGGCATAGATCCTATCTGAAGCAGAGTCATTAAGTGGCCTATACGTAACATTTCTACAGCATCTTTTAATTTAGTAGTTACAGTTTCTGCACTGCCGGCAATTATATATCCGAGTTCAATATAATCTTCCCATTCCATGTCTTTAGCCACTTTAGCAGCTTCGGTTGCCATTTGAGGTCTTAATGATTCTTTGATAGAGCTTAATGGTCTATACCCAGGTGCTTCTGCATACGGGGTATGTATACGCAACATTTTTTCATAAAAATATTTAACATGTTCTTCATATTCTTCTTTAGCCGACTCATCTGTTTCGGACACACATACGAGTTGCAAGAAACCCAATCTGTGCGGGTTATCGTCAAGGCCTTTTTCTGAAGCCCGCTTCCAAAACCCATCAACAATTTTTTGTGCACGCATATATCCGTAGTAACTGAGATAGCAGTAAACATAATCACGATCTAATACCCAATCCCATGTTTCTAAAGTACCACTCCCAGGAATCCATACAGGTGGGTGGGGTTGTTGCATAGGCCGCGGCCAAACATTTACATACCTTATCTGGTTATATTTTCCGTTGAAGGAAAATGGTTTTCGCTCTGTCCAACTTTTAATGATTAAGTCATGAGCTTCATTATGCCGTTCTCTGAGCTCAAGTGGGACGACTCCATATGAGAAGGCAGTATCCATGGATGTTCCTACAGGAAATCCAGAAACCAACCGACCTCCGCTTAAAACATCAAGCATAGCCATTTCTTCAGCAACACGTAATGGCGGTTGGTATAAAGCGATGCTGTTACCTAATACTATCAAAGCTGATTTAGAAGTCGATCTAGATAATATCGAAGCTAAAAGATTGGGAGAAGGCATCATTCCATATGCATTACTATGATGTTCATTAACGCAAATACCATCAAATCCAACTGAGTCTGCATATTCGAGTTCTTCTATGAAATCTGCATAATAACCGTTGGCCAACTCTGGATTAAAATTTTCATTTGGTAAGTCGACCCAAGCACTTTTATGGTGGTCCGTAAAATCATCTGGTAACCCTTGGTAGGGCATTAGATGAAAAAAGCACGTTTTCATGTTATTAGCCTCTTATATTACAACTTAGGTAACATAATACCTGAATTAATTTTAATATGAAAGTTAACTGAGGAAACTTTTCAGTTCAGTTATAAAATCACGAGGGTTATCCTCAAATACTGTATGGGTAGCATTATTTATTGCGACTGTATTACAATCAGGTATAATTTGTGTCATTTTTGTAGCAACTTCTTCCGTGAGTATATCAGATTGCATACCCCTGAAAACTAATGTTGGGCAAGATATATTGCTGACCAATGGCCATAAATCCGGAGGATTTGCAGCTGATTCTGTGGCTCCAGTTTTTCTTTGTGATCTTATGGCAGGGTCATAACTCCAAATAAAATGTCCAGTTTCATCTTGTTTGGTAGCGTAAATAGCTCGCCTAGTTAAAGTTTCAACTGTTGCATATTTAGAATTTGTTTTTAAATGATCTACGACTTCTTGAATGTCAATAAAACTTGTTGGACCGGTAGCCATTTCGTCGCCAATTCTTTTGCTACCAATTGAATCTAATTTAGGGCCAATATCTATAATACCTAATTTACTTAATTTATCTGAATGTTGAGAAGCGTACATTAAGGCGTTTCTACCACCCATGGAATGCCCAATAAGGGTAAAATGGTCTATGGATAGTGCTTTAGTGAATTGCACAAGGTCTTCAGCATACGCTTCAATTGAATAGTTACTGTTGGGATCCCATTCACTCAACCCACGCCCCCGTTGGTCAATTGCAAAAACGTGGTATTTTTCTTGTAGTGCAGCAGATACTTCATCCCAGGAATGTGCGTGACCTCTCAAGCCGTGGAGAAGGATAACGATTGGAGAATTTTGTTTACCCCATTCTAGATAGTGTAACTGCAACCCGTTGGCCGTAACATATTTACTAGTTCCCGTTATAGGCATTTCGTATTCCTTGTTTTTTATTTTACTTTCCAAATAGGTTTGCGCTTTTCTGCAAAAGCTTTTGGGCCTTCTTTGGAATCTTCTGTTTTTAAAATTTCATCGTATTTATCATACGTCATAGCTGAGATATCAGGTATATTCATATCTAATCCCCTTATCGCAAGTTCTTTGAAAGCTTGTACGGCTAAAGGTGCATTCTCTGCTATTTGCTCAGCAAATATAGTGGCTTCTTCTAGTACCTTGTCGTGCGGCACAACCTTATTTATAAAACCCATGTCATAAGCTCTTTGGGCAGTAACAGGCTGGGCGGTTAGGACAAGTTCTAAGACTGCTGATAAAGGCATGTGTTTGGTCAATATAGTTCCGAATGGTGGTAATAAACTCCACTTAGTTTCTGATATGCCCAGTTTTGCATCTTCCGATGCGACTCGGATATCACACATTTGGGCTATGGACCATCCTCCGGCTAAAGCATAACCATTTACAGCTGCTATTAGAGGTTTGTATGTGTGCGGCCATAGATAGGGGCTTTCTTTTGTCATACTGTCTTGTGCTTTGGCTTGTACTCCTTGAGCATTATCTTCAGCTCGCTCTTTCAGATCTCTCCCAGCACAGAATGCCCTGCCTGATCCAGTAATGATACCTACATATGCATCGTTGTCATTGTCGATTGTGTTAATCGCTTCTGACAATTCTTGACGCAATTTACGGTTTATAGAATTGAGCGCCTCAGGTCTATTTAAAGTTATAGTTACTATGTGGTTAGATTTATCGTATAGAATTGTTTCGGGCATTATTCCTAAACTCCTTATTATTAAGCATATGGTCCTAAATCAGTACCCCCGATGACGTGAAGATGAGCATGATTTTGGCTTTGCATGCCATGTTTACCAAAATTTGATAGTATTCGAAATCCGTTAGGGCAGTACATACATCCGAAATCCACTGCAATGTCACTCATTTTAGCCATTAATGGGTTACTCCACAACTCTATTTGAGTTTGATGAATTCTTGGAATTACTAATAGCATTACAGGCACCCAGTTAAGGCGATTAACAATTACCATAATTTCATCATCTATGTACCTGTATTTTGCCGGTTCCTGGCCAGCACTGATTTTACAAAATACGCAATCGTCCATTACATCTCCTATTAACTGAGTAAAACTGTTGGTTTGACACATAATTTATCATCTACATCTCTTTGTAGTGTTGCAAAATCCATACTTGTTGAATGATTGAAACTTAAGATCCATTGCTCTTTTTCTGCTATATCTAGCCATCGAGATTTGGCAACTGAAGTTTCTATTGGGTTAATGTCAAATGCTGTTATGTAATTATTGGGTATGTGATGTTCAGTAGGTAATATGTCCCCTAAAGTTGCAAGAGTATAGTCATCTGTTGATAGAGTAATCATTTGATGACCTGCAGTATGCCCACCTGTAAGATGAAGTTTTAACCCTGGTAGCAATTCAGTGTCACCTCTTAGTAGTTCCAGTTGTTGGTTTTCGTATAGAGGCACAAAATGATTCTCATCATAAGCTGCTTTAGTTCTTCCGTTTAGAATTGTGGCTTCATCCCAATCTAATTTTTGAGCAAAATGTAATGCCTTTGAGAAAACGTTATACAATTTTCCAGAAGAATCATATGCTGTGCACCCTCCAACGTGGTCAAAATGTAAATGAGTTAATATCACCATGTCTATGTCGGAAGCTTCTAGGTTATGGTTTTTTAAATTTTCGAGTAAGTATCCAGAATCAATTCCTAATATTTGCTTGGATTTTGGCGAAGATTTAGTTCCAATTCCAGTATCTATGAGGATATGTTTCCCCAGGTGTTTTATCAATATACATTTTAATGCAACATCTACACAGTTATGTTGATCAGGCAACATCTGGCTGCCCCAGATAGTCTTTGGAACTACTCCGAAAATGGATCCACCGTCCATTTTGAATGTTCCATCACTGACTATAAATGCTTCTGATTGATTTAACTTCATGTTGTTGAATATATCAGTTTAAAAAATGATGTCAAATACGATTTATCAAATGCTATAATGTATTCTCATAAAAGACTTAAATAGAGAAAAATTTATGATAAAAGTAGCAGTTTTAACAGTTAGCACTTCTTGTTTTAAAGGTACTAGAAAAGATATAGGTGGCCCACGTGTTATCAATTGTTTAGGGCAGGAACATTACGAACAAGTGGCATCGGAAATAGTCCCTGACGATGTGCTGAAAATTAGTAAAGTTTTGATAGATTGGTCAGATTCGAATCAAATTGATTTGATTGTTACTACGGGAGGTACAGGTGTTGCTAAATCAGATGTTACGCCAGAGGCGTGTATAGCCGTATTTGAAAAAGAAATACCTGGGATTGCTGAAGCAATTAGAAGGCATTCCGCTTCATTTACATCTATGGCAATGTTAAGTCGATCTGTAGCTGGTATTCGCGGAAATACCTTGATAATCAGTTTGCCAGGAAGTCCGAAAGCTATCGACGAATGTTTAGATATTGTAAAACCTGTTTTGCAACATACAATTGAACTGTTACAAGAAGAAAATGTATACGACCATCCTAACTCTTAAATTCAAGTAAGGAGTAGACAATGTCCACTGATCAGAATTCAGAAGAAACGATATACTGGCCGAGAGTTAAAGAAATACTAGAAGATATAATGGGCCGTTGGAAAGGAAAATGGGAGCGGGAGCCATTACCAGGCATACATGAATATTATTGGGAAACTGCTAAAGATCTTCAAGAATCTGTATTAAATGGTTATAGATCGATAGAGCCAGGAATCCCTGG
This sequence comes from Dehalococcoidia bacterium, assembly GCA_003523055.1. GTDB lineage: Bacteria > Chloroflexota > Dehalococcoidia > Lucifugimonadales > UBA3495 > UBA2588. The sequence goes on from DPHC01000018.1 coordinate 13,706, forward strand.
CATTGAGACTCACTTGGTTAAATCGCTAGCCAGGGGCTGTGGTACTTTTGGACGTATGCCACTTAGAGGTCCATTCGTAAAGAAAGATCAAATAGCTGAGATCGTCAGATGGATTGATTCTGGTATGCCAGAAGGTCCAGAGTAGAATATCCAGATATAAGCGTGAACTTAATTTTTTTGTTTGTGATCTTACTGTAAACAGTTGTAGGATTCAAAATGTTGCTGCTACCAACCTCGATTACCTTAACTTAAGTAGCTAAGAACTGTTGCTAACTTACTGAAAATCGCCATCTGAACCTGTTTTCAGTATAGCCTTGTTTTTACATATTCTGTGATATAAAAACTTCAAGATTTTGGACTTGATTCTCAGTCATCCAGAGCCCCAATTTACTGCGTCTCCATAATATATCTTCGGCGCTACGTGCAAATTCATAGCCCATTAACCATCGAACTTCTTTTTCAGTCAATGTTGCACCAAAATCTTGACCCAGATCATCTTTAGAGATGGCATTGTCGAGAATTTTAAAAGCATCTGTACCGTATGCCTTAATCAACCGAGTTGCCCACCGTTGTGACAAGAAAGAATAAACAGAACGCAGATTTGTAATCTGGTATGACACATCATTAATTCCAAAATCACCCCCAGGAAGGGCAACACCAGCTGTCCAATGGTTAGGCAGATTTGAGAAGAATGGTGCAATAGTTTCTAGTGCATCCTCTGCAAGACAACGATAAGTTGTGATCTTGCCGCCATAAACATTAAGTATTGGAGCCCCCTTAATGGTATCAATTTTAAGAACATAATCACGCGATGCTGACGTCGCAGAACTAATCCCGTCATCGTAGAGTGGGCGTACTCCAGAATAGGTCCATACGATATCTGTTTTGGTTATAGCTTTCTTAAAATAAGAATTTGCAAATGAAATAAGGTAATTTTGTTCTTCACTCGAACACTCTGGAATAAGTTTGGAATTTTCGTGTTCGACATCTGTTGTTCCAATGAGTGTAAAGTCTGTTTCATAAGGTATAGCAAAAATAATGCGCCCGTCACTGCCCTGGAACACATAAGATTTCTCATGGTCATAAAGTTTTTTTATTACTATGTGGCTCCCGCGCACGAGACGAATTTCATTACTAGGATGTTTAGGGAAAGTATCTGCCAAGAAATTACTAACCCAAGGACCCGCTGCATTAATGAGTATTTTCGTATTGAATACTTGAGTTGTACCGTCAGTGGAGTTTTGTAATGAGACTTTCCAATGGTTTTTTGTTTGTGTGGCAGCCGTTACTTTGGTACGTACAAATATATCGGCTCCTCGAATTTTAGCATCGCGGGCATTAATAACTACGAGACGTGAATCGTCAACCCAGCAATCGGAATATTCATAAGCTTTTTGGTATTTTTCTTGTAAAGGAGCACCCTCAGGTGAACCATTCAAAATTAACGATGTTGTTCCGGCTAATAATTTTCTGCTGCCAAGATGATCATATATAAATAAACCGAACCTGATCAGCCATGCTGGGCGTCGTCCTTTCAGCCATGGGAATATAAAGTTTAGTAGACGTGATGCAGGTGTAGTATTTTCAAATCGTATGTTGGGATTTAATGGGAGAATGAAACGCATAGGCCATGAGATATGAGGCATAGCTTGGAGTAGTGTTTCACGTTCTTTTAGCGCATGGCGAACAAGTTTGAAATTGAAATACTCTAGGTAACGTAAGCCTCCATGGAACAACTTAGTTGAAGCGGAGGAGGTTCCTCCGCCTAGATCGTTCATCTCTGCTAAAGCAACTTTGAGTCCGCGACCAGCAGCATCACGTGCGATGCCTATTCCATTTATACCTCCTCCGATAATGAGAAGGTCATAATCTAGTGTTAACTGCCGGTCGTCCAAATTATTGTGTTTTATCCTTAGGATAGTTGCTGTAAAGTCTTATACTTCAGCTTGGAATGCTGCTATGGGGTCGGTATGCTTCTGATAAATTTGTACCCTTCCTCTAGTGGAATCTGTGATAATTATTTTACCATCTGCATTTACTTCTACGGCGCTTGGATGAGCGAATTTTGTTTCGTAGTCAGGATTGATTGAAAAAGCTAAAGCTCTTTGCCTAATCATATCTTGATTAGAAATCAGTTTTTCCTTACCCCATCCAGAGAGTTTGTGATCTCCTAATAATTGCGCAATATATCGCCCGTCTGGACTAAAAGTTTGAATTCTGTTGTTCATCCAATCGCAAACGTATATATCTCCCTGTTGGTCAACTGAGATTCCTGTAGGGCGGCTTAATTCACCAAATCCATCCCCTGAGACACCGAATGAAATCTGCCATTCACCAGATGGTGAGAAACCTTGAACCCGATCGTTTCTCCAGTCTGTGACGTAGATAGTGCCGTCAGTTGCTACGGTAATACCCCAAGGCATATTAAACTGCCCATGTTCAGAACCGTAACTTCCAAATTGTCCTTTGTATGTACCGTCAAGGCTAAACATTTGGACTCTGTGGTTTTTACTGTCTACAACATATGCTGTTTCACCTGAAATTTCTATACCGGTAGGGCCTGATAGTTCGCCATCTCCGGATCCGGTACTTCCCCATGTCCCTTGGTAATCTCCATCTGTATCATAGATGGTAATTCTGTTGAGATATTCGTCAGTTATGTATAACTGGTCGTTATTATCTATTGCAATTCCAGAAGGCCATACCCACTGTCCTTCTCCTTCTCCGTATGAACCGAATTCTGTGACATATTGTTCATCTAAAGATGCTACTGTTATGTGGATTCCATCATTTCTGCTTTCGTATGAACGGTTTAGAACGTATAGCATATCATCTGAACTACAGACGAAATCTACAGGATTTCTGAACCCTGTGCCAGCAAATTCATTTCTCCCTACTGAATGTGAGTAGGAATAAGTGCGATCGCTAAGACCAAAAAGATGTACACTCATTTTAATTATCCTTTTATTTATTAAATTGCCCAGCGGTATTTTAAGCCGCTGGGCTTAGATTAAATTATCCTAAGAAACTAACTTTTTCGAACTCATAACCCACTATAGGTTTAGCGTCTAATCCGAACCAGTCTTCGATTATCCCTGTGTATATGCTTCTAAAATCAGTACTGAAGCTTAGGTTTCCACCTTCTAGAAGGTCGCCTTGTTCTAATGAAGGATATTCGCCATAAACTCCACCTTTAACGTGGTCGCCTATTGCAAATGCTACGCTACCTGCACCATGGTCAGTGCCAGATCCATTATCAGTAACTCTTCTGCCAAATTCTGAAAACATAAATAGTGTCACATTTTCACTCTTATTAGCAGATCTGATATCTGATATGAATGTATCCACGTTTGCAGATACATCGCTCCACAGACCAGAATGTGCCTGAGCTTGGTTAGCGTGTGTGTCGAATCCATTGTATGGAGATGTTGTGTACAATACTCTACTTCCAAAATCTGCTAAATGTGTTTGTGCAATGTTTTTCAGATATTTTCCTACAGCAGATGCTGAATATTCGAGGTCTGAAGAGTACATCAAAGGGGCTCGAGCCAAAATATCTGCTCCTTTTAGTGCGCTGATACCCGTTGAACGAATGTAATCAAGTGCGTAACTTGAGCCTATTGTAGGGCCATACATTCTGCCAAATACGTCTAGTGCATCATTTCTTTGAGCGTCTCCATCGATTCCGGTGAGTAATCCGTAAGTTTCTAAATCTCCAACTGATGCCACAGGAACACCTTCCATTGCTAATGCCCGAGGCAATCCTCGCCCGAAGTTCACTCCAGTCAGTACGTTCTCGCCAGTTGGGTCTAATTCTTTAATAGCTCTGCCAAGCCAACCCTCTGTGCCAATTTTGTCAGGTTCACAAGTATGCCAAATATCCATGGATCTAAAATGTGAGTAACTAGGATTTGGGTACCCTACCCCTAGGAATACTGCCATTTTCCCTTCGTCCCAATATTTTTTCAAAGGTGCCATAGTAGGATGTAGCCCTATTTCGTCATTTAGTTTGATAACTTGATCATCAGGTATGGATAAAGATGGCCGGTAATCTTTGTAAAGACCATTGGCATATGGAATAACTGTACTTAAACCATCGTTTCCACCGGATAATGATAATACCGCTAATACTGGATCTTTTGTAGTTAATGTCATATTTAAATTCCTTTGTAATTTATTTGGTTAACCGAATTGAAATTCAGAGGTTGCCGCAATCATTTGGAACATTTCACCAGTTCTGATATTGAAATCTGACGAACTTGAGTCAGCACTGCCGGTTTTCTGTGCATGCTCTATAAGCTGTTGTCTCGTGCCATCTGTAAGGTTCAAAGCACCTATTAAATCAGAACACTCATTCACAAACTGCTCGGGCTCATATGTTCCAGACATTCTACTGATCAGGTCCTTGACACCATCAAGATCAGTTTGTCCAAGATAGTCTGCCGCGAAATTGATTCTTTCTACTAATGTCCCACTATCAATCCATTCGTGACCAGTATGCCACCCTTCTACTGTAGGAGGGTTCATTAAATCCATGCCCATATATTTAGGTACAGCCGAGATTTCAAAAAGACCTGGTTTTACTTCGGAATGGTCTTTCGTTAGGCGTAATATACTTACAACCATTTCCGCAGGGTTTTTAACTTTAGCGTACCTGACATCTTCGGATTTAAACCAGTCTGATTTAAATAGTACTTCAAGCATAGCTGTAATTTCGTAACCTGAATCAAAATAAGCTTTCTCTAGTTGTTCAATTGCTTGTTGGTCTCGTGGTGGAGTTAGTGTCCATGCAGGGACTTGTACGTCATCTGCGACGAAGAAGTTATATATATGCCTAGCTAGAAATCTTGCAGTGGAAGGATCTTTGCAAATAATGTCTATTATGTCTTCACCGCCAAAGTTTCCTGTTTGACCTAAGAATGTCTTTTCTCCGTTGTCATGGTCGCCTGGGTCATACATGAATTCCCAAGGACTTCTTCCGTATGGGAATGGAGGATATGCCGGAGCGATATTCCATCCGGTAAATGCTCTGGCGCATGCTTTCACATCATCTTCGGAATAATTCATTTCCTCGTCTTTTCCTACTCCAAGAGAGAATAGTTCGAGCAATTCTCTGCCATAGTTCTCATTTATTTGTGCTTTGTGGCTCTCAACATTATCCAAGTAATAAACCATTCCTGGATTACTACTTAGGTCTGTTAGTATCTGTTTAAAATTGCCCATTCCGTTGTTTCTGAACATATCAATCATGTACCACATTTCAGCACCGCTATCTATTTTGCTGTGTCCTGCGCAAAATATCATATGCCACATAAGGACCATTTTTTCTTGTAACTGACGTGGACTATTGATCATATAGTACATCCATTTTTGCACGTTGGTTTCGATAGCAGCTGATTGATAATAAGAAGGCTGGTATCTCATCAATAAGTCTTCTTCTATACCAGGAACATTGCTGGGATGTAGTAAATCATCTACAACTTTATCGTACCCTTGAGCAACTGAGGCCTCTAATGTATCTCTACTTGCCCCAAAGCCAGCCCTGCGATATAAGTGAGACATCAAATTTATATCATTATTGTTTGCCATAGGTTCCTCCTCTTTAGTCTATTTTATGTTAAAAACTTTTAATTCTGCCATTAAACAGAGTACCCTGTAGACTGAACTTCAAGATACCTATTATATATTACGGATAATTTAATATAATTTGTATATAGATGTCAATATAATTTTGATGTATTAATGGTATTGTGGCGGATAAGAAATAATTAGTTAAGAAACGGTTATAAAACAATAATGGAAGGGATAGATATGAAATGGACATCTGTAATATCCAATAAAACTGAATTAGAAAACGCTGCTCATGATTGTATTGAACAGTTACAAGCACAAATGATTAAAGATCAAGTTGATTTGATTGTAGTGTTCGTGTCTCCTGATTATGAATTGCCGTATGAAGGCCTGATTAGATCATTGAGAGACTCATTTCCAATGTCTAATATCCTTGGTTGCACCGCCGGAGGTATGATTGGCGGAGGAAAAGAAATTGAGCAAACTTACGCTTTATCTATAACGGCTGCCTCATTACCAGATGTCAGTATTGAAACATTTTCATTGCAATCCGCTATGGTCCCTGATTTGGATGATGGACCGAATAAATGGCATGCAAGCATAGGAATATCTAATTTGCAAAATCCTCAATTTGTTCTTTTGGCTGACCCTTTTAGCTTCCCTACTCAAAATTTTTTATCAGGTATGGATTTCGCATATCCAAATTCAACAAAAATTGGAGGACTTGCTAGTGGCACCGGTACTGCAAGGACAAACAGCCTATTCTTGAATAATGAAATTCTGGATTCTGGACTGATTGGAGTTGCGTTATCAGGGAATATTAGAGTTGATACAGTTGTGGCTCAAGGATGTAAGCCTATAGGTGATGTTATGCGAATAACTTCAAGCGAAAGCAACATTCTTAAATCTATAGATAACAGGAATCCGATGGAAATTTTAAGAAATTTACATGATTCCTTGGATAATGATAACCAAAATTTGATGAGACATTCTTTATTTGTAGGGGTCGTAATGGATAGTTTTAACGATGACCCTCAACATGGAGATTTCTTGATTAGAAATATTATGGGTATCGATAATAGTACAGGCTACTTAGGAGTTGGAGAAATACTGAAGGAAGGCCAGTTAATTCAATTTCATTTAAGAGATGCAAAAACTTCTTCAGAGGACTTAGAAAATTTGCTGAAAAAGTATCGAGATTCCACTACAGTGATGGGTGGAACTGGGGCTTTATTGTTTTCGTGTTTAGGCAGAGGTAAATATTTATACGGAGTTGAAAATTTTGATACTGGTGTATTTAATCAATATTTAGAAGGAATACCCTTGGGAGGATTTTTCTGTAACGGGGAAATAGGACCAGTTTCAGGAACTACCCATATTCATGGATACACTAGTTCGTTTGGAATATTTTCTGAAAAAGATGCTTAAATTATTCAACAACATAAAATCAATTTGATTTCGAACAATAAAACCGATATCAAAATAGGGATTCCTGTTTCTATGACCGGTCAGTTCTCTGTTCAAGGCCAACAGATTTATCAAGGAATTGACATGTGGATGACTGATTTCAATAATAGAGAAGAACTACTCTCATCTTATGAAGACGGATATAACCCTAGTTTGCTCGTCTATGATGATAATAGTAATGTGAAAACTTTGACGAAAGTCATGTCAAAAATGATTAATGAAGACAAAGTTGATATTATGCTCGGCCCTTACTCAACAGGTTTGATCAAAACAGCTGCTAAAATCTGTAGAGATAATAAGAAAGTATTATGGAACCATAGCGGTGCATCAAAGGCAATGCACGATGAAGGCAATAGATATCTCGTTAGCATTTTGAGCTCTTGCCATACTTACTTGTCGGGGTTGGCTAATTTGACAATGGCAAACCAACTAGATCCGCTTGTTGTAGCCAGTATTCATTGCGAGGCAGGGGAATTCAGTAGAGAAGTTACAAAGAGCGGGGTTGCATCTTATAATAAATGCCCTAGAGTTATTTGCCATGAAAAAACCTTTCACCCTTCGTTAAACGATTTTCAAGCAATAATTAAAGATTTGATTCATTTGAATCCAGATGTAATTATATTTATTGGTAGGATACATCATGATATTGAGTTTTGTAGACAAATTCATGATAGTCCAATCCGGTCTAAAATTATTTGTGTCGGAGCAGCCGGAATAACTCAATTTCGAGAAGCTTTACAATATAAATGTGAATATGTAGTGGGCCCTTCCCAGTGGGAATATAACGAATATGACTCTAATTACAATGCATCTGTATCTGAAAAAGATAAAATTAAGAATTTAAAAAAATTTGAATATCTAGATTATCCAGTAATACAAGCTTATGTAGCGGGTTTGATAATTGAAGAATGTGTTCGTAATGTGAGTGAACTAAGTCAAGAAAAATTACGTGAATTCGTAGCTACTTTGGACATGAATACATTATTTGGGCGTTTTAAAATTGATGATGGCGGGCTACAAATAGGTCATAAACCACTATTAGTACAGTGGCGTGATGGACATAAAGTCGTAGTTTCTAATAGGTCTGACCTTATGATAAGGGGTGATGTTGTTTGTTGATACATCTAATGAGTATCTGAAAATGATACTCATTAGATGTTTCCATGGGTTTAAGAAGTTAGTTTAATTGGATTTGATAGTGTGCCGATGCCTTCGATTTCAATTTCACAGACGTCTCCATCAAACATTTGTTGAGGCTCTCCAGGAGTGCCTGTATAAATGAGATCTCCAGGTTCTAACGTCATAAATTTAGTGATAAAAGAAATAATAGTTGGTACATCAAATATCAAATATGAAGTTGTTTCACTTTGAACCTCTTTTCCATTGATTCTGCCTGTGACACGAACGTTACCCGGATCAAGGTCAGTTTCTATCCAAGGTCCGCAAGGAGAAAAAGTATCTGAAGATTTGGCTCTCCACCAGTTACGGTCATTTCTTTGCCAATCTCTTGCACTGACGTCGTTTCCACATGTGTAACCAAACACATGATTCAAAGCGTCTTCCTTTGAGACATTTTTGCAGGTGTCTTTTATTACTATAACCAGTTCAGCTTCAGCATCAAATTTCCCAGATGCCTCATCTCCCACAACAAGATCCTCTTGTTTTGGACGAATGATTGTATCGCCGGGGCCGATCAAAGAAGTTTGAGTTTTTATGAAAACCATGGGCTCAGGTGGGGCCGGTCTGTCATGTAAATGGCTGGAATAATTTAACCCAATGGCTAAAATTTTACCAGGCTCGCATGGTGCCAGTAATTTAACATCTGATAGTTTATGGGTATGGTCACTTACGGAAAAGTCGTCGAAGGGAGAAGCAGTTAATTCTTTAACTTCATCTCCTTCGATGGCTCCATAATGTATTTGACCGTGTGCTTCGTATCTTGCTATTTTCAAGTTAATCCTCCTAGTTCTACTCAAGTGTTTTGGTTTGTCACGAACGATTCTACTAATTTTAATGAGTTTTGCAAAGAAAAATATTTTATGCTTGAAATTGCCACATAATTTTCTATGTAGACTATAAAGGCACATAATATAATTAAAACTTCAAGATTGACTCTATATTTATTGGCTTATACACTCAGTTCATGGATTTTGTGAATTTATAATTTTCGAATCCATAATGGACCTGACAAAAAGGAGGATTGGATGGGAATTCCTGAATTTGATATAAAAGGACAAAAGGTTTTAATTGTAGGAGGAGGAAGAGGAATTGGAAAAGGTATAGCAGTGGCATTTGCTGAAGCTGGAGCCGATGTTGCAGTTACTGGTTTGACAGACACTAATGCATCTAAGGTAGCCGCCGAGCTTTCATCTATGGGTGTTAATAGCATTGGCTTGGGAGGAGATGCTACAAAAGCATCTGACATGGATATTATAGCTACTAAAGTGTTAAAAGAATTTGGCGGAGTAGACACGCTTGTGAATTGTGTAGGAGATGCAATTAGAAAACCAGTCGTTAAATTACCAGGGACGGACCTTGAAGGCATGTCTGAAGAAGAATGGCATTTCATTTTAGATATTAACTTAACTGAAGCCTTTCAGGGATGTAAGGCTTTGGGGCCGCACTTTTTAGAAAAGAAATCAGGTAATGTTATAAACATTTCAGGATGGGCTTCTTTCAGAGGTAGAGCACAATCAGCTGCCTATGACGCCGCTAAAGCAGGAGTGATGAGATTCACAGAGTGCTTGGCTCAGGAATGGGCTCCATACAATGTGCGAGTTAATGCAGTTGCACCAGGTAGGTTTCCTGATCCGGAACAGTTGTCTACAGAAGTTTATGCTAGCAGACAAAGAGACGCTGCCACCGAAATACCACTAGGACGATTAGGTAATTTAAAAGAACCCGGATACCTTTGTGTATTTTTGGCATCCAATGCTGCTTCATACATAACAGGCCAGACGTGGGCTGTTGACGGAGGGATAAGTATTAAACATCCATAGTATCTTATATATATTAGATCAGGACAATAAATTTGCCTTCATTGATTATAAATAAACTAGTTAAATCATTTGCTTCTAAACCTGTGATTATAGATGCGTCATTTTCTATGAATTGTGGAGAATCTGTAATAATATCTGGAGAAAATGGTAGTGGGAAATCAACATTACTAAAAATTATAAGCACTATCATGAAACCAGATAGTGGAACTGCTACTTTTGACGGTTTGGATATAGTTAATAGTAGTGACTTAATAAAAAAACGATTGGGATATGTTTCACACCAGAGCTTTTTATATGAAGATATGAGTGTATGGGAAAATTTAAATTACTTTGAAAAACTAGCCGGAGTCAGCAAAGAAGAATCCAAAATCACTAGCTTATTAGATCTGTTTGCCATCAATGAATATAAAGGCATCAAAGTTAAAAATTTATCCCATGGCACTCAAAAAAAAATCACTTTATGCAGATGCTTGTTGCGGCACAATGATTTAATGGTATTGGATGAACCAGACGCTGGATTAGATATTGCTTCTTTGGATACGTTAGGGAGATTAATAGGAAACCTAAACAGTACTGGAGTAGCTATTGTGATAGTTACGCATAATAAAGAATTTGGTAATTCACTGAAAGGAAAAAATTTGATTCTGAAAAATGGAGTACTCCAAAAAGGTTGATTTGTAGATGAACTTTATAAAGATTATGTGGTTCATGGTTGCCAAAGATGTATTAATTGAACTCAGGACTAAGGAGTTTTTGTCAGCTTCATTAGTGTTGGGATTATTATTAGTAATTGTGTTGAATTTTGGTATGCAAATGTCTGCTGCTGATTGGATTATGTCTGGTCCTGGTATTTTGTGGATTTGTTTTTTGTTTACTAGTGTTATAGCTGTTGGCAAAGTATTTGAAAATGATTTCAATACAAACGCACTATTAGGTGTAGATCTTTTAGGATTGAATCGAGACTTTATATTTATTGCCAAAGCTTTGTCTGTCTTCATATTGATTAGTGTTATGGAATTGATCTTAATTCCAATATTCATTGTGTTATTAGGATTTAATCCGATTTCATTGTTTTTATTACTTCCTGTTGTTTTGTTCAATATAGGATTTTCTCTGATTAGCACTGTGTTTGCTGTAGTGGCACGCCAAACTAAATCAAAAGATATAATGCTTCCGATTCTATTATTACCTATCAACTTACCGATACTAATAGCTGCAGTGGAAATGACTCATATTATTTCTGGAGAGTTTGTTTTTACTGATTTGACCAACTGGCTTGTCGTATTAGTAGGTTTTGATTTGGTTTACCTAGTGATTTGTCCTTGGATTTTTGGCATAATATTAGAAGAATAAAAAACAAAGGAAGATATTTAATGAAATCAGGTACAAAATATTTTGTTTGGGTTTCGGCAGTGCTTATTTTAGTGAATATGTACTTAATATTTGTAGTGGCGCCTCCTGACACTACAGGAGAAGCTCAACGTATATTTTATCTCCATGTCCCGATGGCAATACTATCGTTCCTATTATTTTTTATAGTAGCCGGATTAAGCGTTTGGTATTTAATAAAAAAATCCCTTAAAGTTGATAATTTGAGCAATGCATTCGCGGAAGTAGGGTTGCTCTGTGTGGTTTTGGCATTGGTTACAGGTTCTATCTGGGGAAGACCTGTTTGGGGAGTGTGGTGGACCTGGGAGCCTAGATTAACTACTACTTTGATATTAGGAATGATATATGTAGCTTATGTTATGGCCCGAGCTTACACAGAGAATCAACAAAAATCTGCCAAAGTAGCATCCGTACTTGGGATTATAGGTGGAATAAACGTTCCTATAGTATATTACTCAGTTAAATTGCGTTCAATTCATCCTGAGGGCACCGTTTGGGAATTACCTAGTTCGATGTTGTATGTGTTTTTGTTTTCTATTCTAGCGTTCAGTGTGTTGATTTTTGTTTTAGTCAGATTGAGATACAGTGTTCTTGAGACTGAGTCGTACTTGGATAAACTTGAATTGACAACTAATCAAAAAACTTTAGAGAATCTATAAATATTATATTAAAAAACTGGATATGACATGATTTTATTACAAACTGGGACCACCGACCATTTGCCCTTCCTGTTGGCAGCTTATGTAATTTCTGGCTGTGCTATATTGGGATATTTTACCTATGTTGAGATAAAACGACGCCAGTTAAAAAAACTGATTCAAGAAATTGCACTTGAGTCTCTTAAGGAATAAAATTAGTGTTGATAATATGAATAATATGA
>DPHC01000018.1:26165-27715 GCA_003523055.1 Dehalococcoidia bacterium
ATAATATGAATAATATGAGCAAGAATCGCCATTATTTGAGATGGATTGTTTTAATATTGGTCACTTCGTTAGTTATTGGATATATGGCCCTACAGGCTTTTCCAGGTAGTTCTAGGTATTTTCTTACGGTAAGTGAATTTGTAGAAAGAGAAGAATTACAAAATGGTGAAATAGTAAGGGTATCAGGTGTTTTAGTATCTGATTCATTTGAGAGACCTTCTGGTACGATACAAGCCTATTTCCAACTAATAGACAAACCTAATGAAGATCAACTAACAACTAATTCCATCCTAATGAACGCTTCTTACTCGGGAGTTTTGCCGGATTTGTTTTTCAACCCACATTCTGAAATTATATTAGAGGGGTCCTATAGTTCAACAAGAGTATTTGTTGCTGATAGTGTTTTAGTCAAATGCCCTTCTAAGTTTCAAGAATTAGAATCTGAAGGAAAAGAATATCCTGAGTCAGATTCTTTGTGATTTATAATTTGGTTTGTTAGAAAGAAAATTCCGTTAACAAATCTTCAGCGCCTTTAATTCTAGCTTTACTTCTGATATCAACTACTTTTTGGTCTAGGGTGGAGATAGAAGAGTCTTCATATATAACCCCAATTGGAACACCAGGTTGCCGGATCAAATTGTAAGCTGATTCTTTGCTTGTAGTGTCATGTTCTTCTGATATCGGTTTAATGAGAGGAGCTATGCCATTTTTGGCATCGCCTTTCATTTCTGTGAAAAAATCATTATATGTAGTACAGGGTGATTGCACATGAACCATGGCAAAACCTGGATGGTTCATTCCTCTGGTTATTAGTTGTGCTAACTCTCTGGGCTGTCCAGAGAATCCGGACGCAATAAAAGTAGCTCCATGGGTTAAATAGAGTTCCAATGGGTCTGCTTGTGCTTCAATTTTTCCAAACGGAGTTGAGCTCGTTATGGCTCCGGCTTTAGACGTAGGGGAACTTTGGCCTTTTGTTAATCCATATACTCCATTGTCCATTACAACAGCACATATGTTTAAATTTCTAGCGGCTTGAGGTCCAATATGCTCGCCACCAATACTTAAGAAGTCTCCATCTCCTGCAACTACAACGACATTTAAATCCGGGTTAGCCATTTTTACCCCAAATGCAATAGGAAGGCTTCTTCCATGGACACCATGAATCCCATAAGGCTGTTGACCTTCAAGGAGGTGCACTAAATTCCCAGAACATCCTATTCCAGCTACTACTACGTTATTTTCTATCGGCTTAGCACTATTTTCAAGCCGTTCTATCAATGCCCATTCTATTGCTCTGCGGACTCCGAAATCACCACATCCAGGACACCATTTAAAATCGTACTCAGGGTTTTTTTTGCTCATTGTATTTTCCTCTATTTAACTTTTGTGTTACAAAGTTTTTGAATTTCTGATACTAAATAGCTAACTTTAAACGGCAGGCCGGTATATTGAGTTATTGAAACTGCATTAATCCCTTCAGATCTTAATATTGAAGAGAATTGGCCTTGGAAATTTAATTCAGGGACTATTACGAGTTCTTTTGATTTGAG
>DPHC01000018.1:27852-83436 GCA_003523055.1 Dehalococcoidia bacterium
TACGAGTTCTTTTGATTTGAGGTCTTCAAGCATTTTGGGAGGTAGTGGGTTCAGCAACATTGTGTAATAAAACCCTATGTCCACTCCAGATTCTTTAAGTTGGTTGAATGCTTCTAATGCCGGGCCCTTGGAGCCTCCCCAAGGAACTATGCATATAGAAGAATCTGTATTTTGAGATTCGAATTCATTTTCTTTCAAAAGTTCAATTTTATTGAAACGTCGTTCTGTCATTTGTATGTGCCTACTAGCTAAGTGAGTTGTGTCTCCAACATCGTCATGTTCACTACCATTCGCTATGTACGCACCAGGCTGTCCAGGAATCGGCATGGGAGACATACCATCTCCTGCATATCGTTTATAACCGTTATTACCAGTGTAAGTTTCTCTGGATTCCACAGATATTTTACTGAGATCAGGTTTTTTGATATTTTGGACTCTTTCAGCTAAAGACATCTCAGTCATTAAGATCACGGGGCCTTGGTACCGTTCAGCCCAATTTAGAGCTTTAATAGCTCCATAGAAACATTCTTCTATTGTTCCGACTGCAATTATAGGTACTCTGACGTCTCCGTGTGCTGGAAACATGCATGACATAAGATCGGATTGTTCAGTTTTAGTAGGTAGTCCAGTCGCAGGTCCACCTCGCTGAACATCTACTATTACCAGAGGTACTTCTGACATCCATGCAAGACCGATTCCCTCGCTCATTAGAGAAAATCCGGGTCCAGCAGTTGCTGTCATTGCTTTTTTGCCAGCAAATCCACCTCCGATAAGTCCTGTGATGGCTTCTATTTCGGATGCTACCTGGTACACGAACTTATTTTCTCCGATTAAGTTGCGCTCCATAAATAACAAAATGGTAGTTGCTGGTGATATCGGGTACCCTATATAGAAGTTTAGCCCTGCAGCTATGGCTCCTATAGAAATAGCATCGTTACCTTTAATCATAACTTGTTCGTATTCAGGCTGTATGGGGTCTGCTAATTCTCCTAAGTTAAAACCACTTTCTTCGGCGTTAGTCCTACCTAGATCTAGAGCTTTATGATTGGCTTCAATAATTTCTTGGTCATTGTCTCGGCCTCTTGTAAATCTATCAGTAACGAAATCTTTCAGGTATTGTTGAGGCATATTTACGAGGTGCGCTAGTGCCCCAATAACCACCATGTTAGCAGCTCTGTTATTACCAGTGGATCTAGCTAATTCATCTATGGGTAACCCGAAGCTTTGTGGATCTGCTTCCAATTCAAAGTCATTTGAATTGAAAATTATTACCCCGCCGTCTCTAACTTCATCTTTGTGTGTTTCATAGGCTTCTCGATTGAATGCTACAAGGACATCTATATCGTCTCCAGAACTTAGCACTTCTTGAGTAGAAATTCTAGCTTGAGTCCAAGTGGGCCCTCCTAGAATTTGGGAAGGGAAAGTAGCGTAAGTTAGCGCATGATAGCCTACTTTGGTTGATGCCTGTGCTAAACCTTCAGCTGATGTGACCACACCTTGGCCACCTTCTCCGGCAAATCGAACCACAAAATCTCGCATCTGCATTTTTTATTGTCCTCTTTTGAGCAGGGCTGCCCTGCTTGGTTGATATTATTGGGTTTTTAAAGTGTATTCTGACACTGGACCGTGATGACGAATTATCTCATAAAACACATCATATAGGAATACCATATTTTCGGTTGTTTTCTGCATATATTTATCCCAAAATCTAAAAACCACAGGTTTATGACGTCATAATTGGCAAAATTGTGTTTTTTTGGCAAAAAGAAACCGAGTGAACTTGACATCTAAAAATCAAATCAGATAATTTAAATACATCGACTATAAGATTGGTCGTTAAAAGAAGCGGAGTTAATCGATAATGGTTGTTAAATCAAAAACAAAAACTCAAGTAAAGAAAACCAAAAGCTTAATACCATCTACGGAAGGTAAAAAATTGGTGATTGTTGAATCACCAGCAAAAGCTCGAACAGTTGGTCAGATATTAGGAAGCAAATATGTGGTAGTAGCTTCTCAAGGACATGTGCGTGATTTGCCTAAAGGTAAATTAGGAGTAGACGTTGAGAACAGTTTCACACCATCTTACGTAGTTACTAGAGATAAAACAAAGTTGGTCAACGCACTTAAAAAAGCCTGTGGACAAGCTTCAGAAGTGTTTTTGGCTACAGACCCAGATCGAGAAGGTGAAGCTATATCTTGGCATTTACAAGAAGCATCGGGTCTTTCAGATGAGGACAGTAAAGTTAAAAGAGTAGTATTCCATGAAATAACTAAACCTGCTGTTCTAGAAGCATTCGAACACCCTAGAGAAATTGATATGGGCCTTGTAGATGCACAACAAGCTAGACGTATTTTAGACAGATTAGTCGGCTTTCAGTTGAGTCCTTTATTATGGAGAAAAGTACAACGTGGACTTTCAGCTGGCAGAGTACAATCTGTATCATTGAGAATGATAACTGATCGCCAAAAAGAAATTGATAGTTTTGTGCCAAAAGAATATTGGTCTATTGAAGCAAACTTGCAGTCTAGTGAATCATCAGATAGTAATCTGATGAAATCTGTTCTGCAAAGAATTAAAGGTGAAAAAAAGAAAATAGAAATTTCAGATGTAAAAACGGCTGAGCAAATAAAAAACTCATTGTTGCAGTCTGATTTCTCTATTGATGAGATCAAGAAAAGACAAATCAAACATCGACCCTCAGCTCCATTTACCACAAGTACTTTACAGCAAGAAGCAGGCAGAAAATTGAGATTTAGTACTCAACGGACCATGGCTGTGGCGCAGCAATTATACGAGGGAATTACATTGGGACGAGAATCTGTCGGCTTGATAACTTATATGAGAACAGACTCTGTACAGGTCAGTTCTATAGCTATAAATGAAGTCAGAGATTATATTGTAAAATTATATGGCGATAAATATACTCCTACCAGCCCCAGGATATTTAAATCTCGTAGTAAAAATTCTCAAGAAGCTCACGAGGCAGTAAGACCGACTTCAGTGTTGCGAGATCCTAAATCGTTGTCTGGAAATCTCAATGCTGATCAGATGAAATTATATACACTTATATGGAATAGAATGGTTTCCAGTCAAATGTCAGACAGCGTAAGCGAGTCGACTCGGGTTGAAATAAGTGCACAGGTAAAAACTACTTCGGATGTTTATGTTTTTCAATCAAATGGATCAATATTAATATTTGATGGTTTTAAAATTCTTTATGTTGAGTCTCATGACGCTGAAGAAAGTGATGGTGATGACAATCTGTTGCACGGGCTCAAAGAGGGAGATTCTTTGCTGTGTAAAGACATTGAAGCTATTCAACATTTCACGCAACCTCCTCCTTTCTATACAGAGGCTTCTCTAGTTAAATCTATGGAAGAGAATGGTATCGGTAGACCGAGTACCTACGCTCCAACAATCAAAACTATTCTCGACAGGAGCTATATAGAACGCGAACAAAATAGGTTAAAACCTACTGTACTGGGTATTACTGTGGCAGATGAATTGGTGAACTTTTTCGGAACTACTAAATTAGTTACCCCAAATGTAGCAGTAGAATACATTGATACTGAAAATGTTACTGGAGGCACTAGAATATTAGAATTGGAATTCACTGCAGAAATGGAAAATTTATTGGACGATATAGCCAATCAAGAGAAAGAATGGGTACCGGTTTTGGAAGAATTTTATCAACCATTTATGAAATCTTTAGAAAATGCTACAGAAAATATGCCTTATAGAAAAATAGAGGAACCAACAGATCAAATATGTGAGAAATGTGAAAGCCCAATGGTAATTAAATCAGGAAGACATGGAAAATTTATAGCTTGTACAGGCTTTCCTGAATGCCGAAATACTAAGTCACTCGTACAAACTACAGGTGTGCCATGCCCAAGATGCGGAAAAGATTTAGTAGAAAGAAAATCTCGACAAAGAGGCCGTGCTTTTTACGGATGTTCTGGATACCCTGAATGTGACTTTTTGGTTAATAAAAAGCCATTTGAGGATCCTTGCAATGACTGCGGCAGTTTAGTGGTTCATGAAAAAGATGGAATAATTGGCTGCGTAGACTGTAGTTGGCAGAAAGAAATTGTAAATGTTTAATTGTGACATTGATTTATTATGAGAGTGTCCGATGATTTAAGGTATTTCAAACATCTTAAATCTCAAAAATCAGCTTCTGATAATACTGTCAGAGTGTATAGAGAAGACTTATTAACATTTGATAATTTTTTGGATTCAACTGATTATTTAATAGAAGAAATGGATCTAAAAAAAACCAGACAATATTTAGTTTGGTTAGCTACTCAAGGTAGAACTCTTACAATTCCTCACGAGAAACGGCAGAACCTTCAAAAATTAGGATATGAACGAACCAGTATAGTACGTAAATTGAGTGCATTGCGGTCTTATTACAATTATCTTGTGGAAATAAATTTGATTGAATTTAATCCTATACCGCACGCTAAAACTTTAAGTATGAAAACTTCTAAACCAATGCCGTCATTTATGTCAAAAAACGAAGTGATTAGACTGATCAATGCCACAAATGATAGTACCTTGCTAGGTAAGAGAGACAAATCAATATTAGAATTATTGTATGCTTGCGGTATGAGATTGACCGAAATATACGAATTGAACCTGTCGTCAATTGATTTGAAAAGACGAGAAATTAGAGTCATTGGAAAAGGAAATAAAGAACGGCTTGTTTTGTATGGAGAGAATAGCGGTAGAATACTGGACATGTATTTATATGAAGGGAGAGTCCATTTAATAAAAAATGAATCTGATATATTGTTTGTTAATAAATCAGGTGATAGATTGTCTAAACGAAGTATACAGTTGATTGTAAAAAAATATTCTAAAATAGCAGGATTAAGAGAAGGGATACATACGCACACACTTAGGCATAGTTTTGCGACTCATATGCTTGAAGGTGATGCTGATTTGAGAGTAATTCAAGAATTACTAGGTCATTCAAGCCCAACTACCACAGAAATCTATGCGCATGTAACAAAAAATGAAGCTAAAAGATCTTATATGAGTTATCATCCTAGGTCTAACGGAGCTAACAATGTATAACATTTTGATAGTGAATGGGCCTAATTTAAATTTTTTAGGAAAGCGCGATGCAGCCATGTACGGGAATGATACGTGGGAAGATATTCAGCAACGATTATCACAAGAATGTTCGTCACTGGGTGTACAACCACAATTTTATCAATCTAATCATGAGGGAGACTTAGTCGATTTCATTCAATCTAATCACGGTAAAATAGATGGTATAGCAATAAACGCAGGGGCTTTAACCCATTATGGATATTCTTTGAAAGATGCTTTGATAGACTCTAATGTACCGATTGTTGAAGTTCATATGTCTAATCCTTATGGAAGAGAGGAGTGGAGACGTCACTCTGTTTTGGGTGATATAGTGCAAGGTATAATAACGGGATTTGGATGGACGAGTTATATGCTCGCCATAAAAGGATTATTGAATGGTTGTAATGAATAGTATTTCAGCAGGAGTTATTTATGCCTATTAATTTTAGCGATTTAAACAAAGGAATGGTTATAGAGCTGGAATCTCAACCTTGGGAAGTTTTGGATTACGAAAGGCATAAAATGCAACAACGCGCTCCAGTCACCAGAATAAAAATGAAAAACTTGTTAACTGGAGCTGTAGTAGAAAAAACTTTTCAAAGATACGATACAGGATTTGAATTAGCTGACATAGATAACAGGCAGGCTCAGTATTTATATACAGATGGTGAGTTTTACAATTTTTTAGACCAAGAAACTTATGATCAGTATGAATTGAATTTAACTCAACTGTCTACATCTATTAATTACCTGAAAGAAGGAATGGTAATAGAAGTAGTGTTTTACAAAGGAACAGCAATAAATGTGAATTTACCTACACATGTTGAGTTGATAGTCGAGGAGACCCCGCCTGCGTTTAAAGGTGATACAGCTCAAGGTGGTAATAAGCCAGCTACTTTGGAAACCGGTTTGAAAATAACAGTACCTATGTTTATAACTCCGGGTACCGTTATAAAAGTTAACACACGGTCTGGAGAATACTCTGAAAGAGTTAATTAATGAATAACGTATGGAGCGTCACACAGTTATCTAATTATTTAAAACAATTGTTAGAGTCTAATGTAAGTTTATCTAACCTATCTGTTATGGGAGAAGTATCGAATTTAAGTTCTCCTCCATCTGGCCATCGGTATTTTCGACTGAAAGACTCTCAAAACGTTATAAGTAACGTTATGTGGGCCAATAGGTCTGGAATTCAATATCTTGAAGATGGTGCCCAGGTTATGGTTACAGGGCATATGACATTTTATGGCCGAAATGGTAATAGTAATTTTCAAGTTGAATCTGTAACGCCATTAGGAATAGGATCTCTTTCTGTAGAATTTGATTTATTGAAAACAAAATTAGAGACTGAAGGCTTATTTGATCAATCTAGGAAAAGAAATTTACCAGAATTTCCTAAAGTAATTGGTGTCGTGACATCTGCTTCAGGATCCGTTTGGCAAGATATACAAAATGTTGTTAAAAGAAGATATCCACTCTGTGAATTACTGTTGTCTCATGCATCTGTGCAAGGAGAAAAATCCAAAGATGAATTATGCAGTGCAATAGATTTATTGAACATAGAAGGCCGTTCAGACGTTATAATTTTGGCAAGAGGAGGAGGATCCTTAGAAGATTTATGGCCATTCAACGAAGAATCTCTAGCTAGAACAATTTTTGCCAGCCGTATTCCTATCGTGTCTGGCGTAGGACACGAAACTGACATTACTATAGCTGACTTAGTTTCTGATGTTCGAGCCCCAACTCCTTCCGCTGCAGCTGAACTGGTGGTACCTGACTGTGAAATGTTGAGACATGACTTAAGCCGGAATGTAATAACAGTTAATAATGCGCTTCTAAGAAAAATAGATGTGCATCGGTTAGGGATGATTAATATTTCTGAAAAAATATTAAGAGAAATGCCAGATTTGAATGATAAAAGGCGCCGAGTTGATGAAATTTTACAAAATGTAATTTATACACTAAGGAATAATTTGACTTCCGAGAGGCGCTTTATTTTAGAACTAGAAAACCAATTGAAGTTGCTTGACTTTAATAATATATTATCGAGAGGTTTTGCTTTTGTAAGGAAAGATTCTGATTTATCTCCGGTTAAAAATGCTAAGGATATGAATAAATCAGATAAAGTAAGGTTATCATTCAATGATGGTGAATTACTGGCCGAAATACTATAAAGAGAGACTGTTATGCCCGAATTAGATAAAGACTCAATAAATGATTTGTCGTATGAAGAAATAGTTGTGAAATTAAACGATGGTATGAAATTGCTTGAATCAGGGAATTTGACCTTGGAGCAGTCTATTGCATTATATAAAGAATGCATGACTATGATAAAGAAATGCAATGAAATACTAGATAATGCTGAGATTGTTATTAAAGATATAACTGATCCCAGTTAGATTAAAGACTTAATGAATGTTAAAAATAGGATGGATGTCGAGCGCCACTGGCCCGGGTTCTAGGGCGTTATTGAAATTTGTGCATGATTCTATTGTGAATGGCAGTTTAGATGCTTCTATAGAATACGTTTTCTCTAGCAGGGAAAATGGAGAAGACATTGAAATAGATAAATTTGTAGAAATGGTGTCAGAATTTAAATTACCTTTTCATAGCTTTTCTTTTAATAAGTTTCGTACGAAAACTCTTAGAGGATTAAATCGAGAAACTATTCGTATTCGCTATGATACTGAAGTGATAGATAAAATCAAAAATTATAATGTTGATTTGATTATTATGGCGGGTTATATGCTGATTGCTTCAGAAGAATTTACTAAAAAATTTCCGATTATTAATTTGCACCCAGCATTACCAAATGGACCCAAAGGAACCTGGCAACAGGTTGTGAACCAAATAATAGAATCTCACCAAACTCAAACAGGTACTATGATCCACTTAGTTACTAATGATTTGGACCGTGGACCGGTGATCAGTTGTTGTAGATGTGATCTTGAAAGTGAATGGAACAATTATTTAATCCACAAGTCACGGCCACAATTATTCAAGGAAATTAGAAAGAAGCAGTATTTGCAAGAACCTGGATTAATGCTGGAAACTTTAAAGTGGATATCAACAGGAATCATCGATGTAGAGAATTTAAGTTATAATCTGGAAAATCGTGCATATCCATTACCAGTTTATATGAATGATTTAGCGTAATAGCGCTACGCTGATTTTTTCATCAATCCAATTTCAAATACAATAACATTGCCTTGCTGATCAGTTAATATTGGGCCTCGAGTCATTTCTGCCGCTTCTTTATCTACAGAGCATTCGATTATATGTGGCATTGAAGGTAATTCATACATCACGTTAAGTAATATTTCTTCAACGTATTGGCGAAGAGAACGTGCTCCAGTCTGACTTTCGAGACATTTTTCAGCTATGACTTGTAATGCTTCAGGTGTGAAGTTTAAGTTTACATTGTCTAAACTAAAAA
The DNA here is from genome assembly GCA_003523055.1 of Dehalococcoidia bacterium. Classification (GTDB taxonomy): domain Bacteria; phylum Chloroflexota; class Dehalococcoidia; order Lucifugimonadales; family UBA3495; genus UBA2588. Next base: position 36,393 of record DPHC01000018.1, read on the forward strand.
GGTGCTGATATTGTTTGGTTAAAGAGTTTTTAGGTTCAGTCAGGATAGTTACCAGGCTTTCTAAATCTAGTTCTTCCAAAGTGGCAATAATTGGTAATCGGCCAACTAATTCTGGAATGAATCCATAGCTTAGTACATCCTCTGTATTAATATAGTGGTTTTTAGGAGTCTCCTGCTCTTGCATTGCTAAAAATCCAAATCCGGATTTTTTTGAAACTCGTTCTTCAACAATATCACTTAATCCGTCGAAAGCTCCTCCACAAATAAATAAAATATGTTTCGTGTCTATGGGGATAAATTCTTGCTGGGGGTGTTTTCTCCCGCCTTGTGAGGGGACATTTGCTACTGTACCCTCTATAATTTTGAGGAGTTCTTGCTGGACACCTTCCCCTGATACATCCCTGGTAATAGATCGGTTGACCCCTTCTTTTCGTGCTATTTTGTCTAGCTCATCGATGTAGATGATTCCTTTTTGGGCTTTTTCGATATCCCAGTTTGCAGATTTAATAAGTCGGAGTAATATATTTTCTACATCTTCTCCTACGTATCCGGATTCAGTTAGTGATGTTGCGTCGCAGATGGCGAATGGCACGTTTAAAATGCGAGCTAGGGTTTCAGCTAACAGAGTTTTCCCAGAGCCGGTTGGCCCTATTAAAAGAATATTGGACTTTTGAACTTGTATTTCATTTTCTTTGTCAGAATCCCAAAGGCGCTTAAAATGGTTGTAAACTGCTACGCTGATGTTCTTTTTAGCAAATTCTTGTCCTATAACATGTTCGTTCAATGATTCGAATATTTGCTTGGGTATTAAAGGAACTTCTAGAGTTTCTTCGTTTGTTTGAAATGATTTGTCCGTGTATATCAACTGATTCAATACTTTAATGCATTCGTAGCAGACCGAGGCTCTCCCTTGCCCTGCAACGATTAGGTTGGATCGTTGCTGGGTTTTCTCACAGAATGAGCATCTCTGATTTCTATTAGTAGTCATGAACTAGTTCCAATTTGGGATGTTAAGCTTTTTTAGGGTTAGAGCCAAGTATTTCGTCTATGAGACCATACTCAACTGCTTGGTCTGCGGTTAAATAGTAGTCTCTATCGCTATCTTGAGCAATTTTCTCGTAAGTTTGGCCGGTTTGGTCTGACAAAATAGTTCTCAACTTATCTTGCAGTCTGAGAATTTCTTTGGCTGCTATTTCTATGTCAGAAGCCTGTCCTTGTGCTCCTCCTAATGCCTGATGCATATGGATGGTAGAGCTTGGCAGGGAATAACGTTTGCCTTTCGCTCCTCCGCATAGAAGAACAGTTGCCATGCTTGCAGCCATTCCTAGGCATACAGTCGACACTTCAGGTTTTATCATTTGCATAGTGTCATAAATAGCTAGTCCGGCACTGATTACTCCACCGGGGCTATTGATATACATGCTGATTGGTCGTTCAGGGTCCTCTCTTTCTAAGTACAAGAGCTGGGCAACTATTAAATTGGCAACTGGATCAGCAATAGGCGTACCTAGGAAGACTATTCTTTCTTTTAATAAGAGTGAGTATATATCAAATGCTCGTTCTCCTCGGTTGCTGGTTTCAATTACCATAGGCACTATATTTTGCTCTTGTTGTTGGTCTCTGATACTTTTTTCGTATGATTCAAATGGGTTGATTAACATTTTAGGCTCCTATTCATTAGTATTATTCTGATTCCTTATCGTTAGTAAGTTGAGAGCTTCCTGTCGCTAGCTCCACTAATCTTTCCAATACTTTTCGATTGAACAGTGAAGATTTGATAGAATCTCGTGTGTTTTCAGTATTTAGGAATGTCCTCATCCTCTCAATAGTTTCAGTTGAATCTCCATAAGATTTTAACATAGTTTCGATTTCTGCTTCTACATCAGAGTCATTTACTTCTATGCCTTCGTCTGCAGAAAATTGCTTTAATACTAAGTACTTGTTGAGACGGTCGTTTGCCGCTTCTGTCAATTCCTCTGTGAATTCTTCAGGCGACTTACCAATATAAGTAAGATACGTTTCAATATCGACTTGTTGATTAGAAAGAGCTTGCTCACGTTCTCTTCTTAATGAGTCTAATTCTCTTTCGTATAATAAGGCGGATGCCTCTATGTCAGTGATTTCTACTAATGCATTCAGGCAATCTTCTTGGAGTTTTGCTGTTGCTTGAGCTTCGGCCTCTGTATTTAATTGTTCTTCTATGTTGGCCTTGAATGCTGCTAAATCGTCAAACCCTTCACCAACTCCTTTGGCGAATTCATCGTCTATTTCCGGTAGCATTTTCTCTTTGATAGATAATATAGTTACTTGAAAACTGCAAAGCTTATTGGCGAATTCTGTTCTTGGATAGTCTTCAGGGATTGTGATATCAAAGGTCAGTTCCGAATTTTCAAATTGGTCTATTAGATTTGGTGAAAATCCAGGGAACGGTAATACAGAGGTTTCTTGTGGGATAAAATCAATTTCTTTATCGTCTATCACTGTCTCCCCATCTATCACACCTTGAACATTGATATTTAACATATCTCCATAAATGACGCTTCTAGTGACCGGCTCCCAGTTTGCCTGTTCGTTGCGGACTCTTTCGAGTACTTCTTCGACTTGCTCTGCAGAAATACTAGCGATTTCTTTTTCTATATTAATATTCGAAGCGCTTCCTAATTTTATAGTGGGTTCTAGTGGTATCGTGGCTTTGTATTGAGTAGGTTCCATGGCAATTAATTCTATATGAGGTTCAGCGAATGCAGATATTTCATTCTCTTTAAGGGCTTGATCTAGAGATTCTGGGACCATGAAATCTATAGCCTCATTTACCAAACCAATTCTTCCTACCATGGATTCAACAATGCTTTTTGGAGCTTTGCCGGGTCGGAATCCAGGCACTTTTAGGCGTCCTACAAGTCGTTTGTAGGACCGGTCCAAGAATGGATTTTCGTCTTCAGGTGACAAAGTAACGGTTATTGTGATTTCACTTGCTTGTTCGTTTTCTTTTTTAATATCCAATGAGCTCTCCGTCATAAAAGTAGGTTTTTTTGTTCTTAATCAGGTTCCCTTATTCGGTTAGCGAGTATAGCATATTACACGTATATCTTAAAGAATTTGTTCTATGAAAATGTCTTTTATGCTTACAAGGTATTCTAAAACAGTAAAAAACATCAGAGTTTTAAAAAAAACTAAGAAAATTCTTAAAATCTGACCAAAATTGGGTGTTTTATAAATTGACCTGCGTCGTTGTACTTGATAGCCTATGTGTGTAGGGTGTTGTGTGGGGTGGTGTAATTATCTTTATATCATCATTGAATTCGGTCTGTAGGATTTCCTACAGGCCGATTTTTTTTAACCTAATTATTTCTGATAATGCCTTTTACATTTTGGATGAAAACAGATGGCCCTGTGGAGAATTAGGTGAATAAGCCAGACATACTACATGTCCCAGTGATGATTAAAGAGGCTATGGATTCTTTAAATTTATTTTCCGGTGGTACGTGGATTGACTGTACGGTTGGAGACGGAGGACATTCAAAACAAATTTTGCAAAACACAGCGCCTGACGGTTTTTTGATAGGGTTTGACAGAGACGGTAATGCTTTAGATATTGCAGAGCAGAGACTAAAGGATTATAGGGGGAGATTTAAATTGATTCAGGATTCTTATGCGAATATCAACCGGCAAGTCAGTGAGCTGTCAACCGGAAAAATTGATGGAATATTGTTCGACTTAGGATTTTCTTCTAGGCAAATTGAAGGATTAGGATACGGTTTTAGTTTTATGAATGCCGAAAAACTAGATATGAGATTTGATCAATCTAAAGGTGTGTCTGCCCTTGATATTGTGAATGAATATGCGGTTGATGAGCTAACTCGTGTGATTAAAGATTATGGAGAAGAGCGAGCTGCGAAGCGAATAGCTCAAGGGATTATAGATGCTAGGCCTTTGTATACAACTAAGGATCTGGCCGACGTAGTTAAGAAATGCGTCTACTCAAAAGGCTTGAGCCGCCATCCAGCTACTAAAACATTTCAAGCCTTGAGGATAGAAGTTAATGATGAATTGGGTAATTTGGAAGATGGGCTCCAGAAAAGTGTATTTTTAATGCGACCTCGAGCCCGAATATCTTTAATTACCTACCATAGCCTTGAAGATAAAATCGTTAAATCATTTTTTAAAAACCGCGCTGAATTTTGTCATTGCCCCAAAGAATTACCAATATGTGTTTGTGAAGATAACACTGACTTAAAAATAGTAAATAAAAAAGTAATTAAACCAAGTAAAGAAGAAATAATGATGAATAGGCGTAGTAGAAGTGCAAAAATGAGAATAGCTGAGAAAAAGAATCCAAATCATGAAGGAGGTTACAGTGAAAGATAAATTTTATACTGCTATTGATATTGGCTCTGGTAATACCATAGCTATTATTGGGCGAGTAGGCTCAGAAGGTGAGTTAAAAATTATTGGAGTTGGAGGCACAGTAACTAGAGGCCTGAACAAAGGACTGGTAGATGATGTTGCTGAATTAAAAGAGACTGTTAGGTTAGCTTTGGAAAGCGCCCAACAATATACTGGTAGAACAGTGTTAGACGGTGCTTATGTGGGTGTTACAGGGCAATGTGTTTCGTCAATGAACGTTATGAACTTAGCGTTACAGAGCTCTGAATCCGAAATAATGACAGCAGCAAGAATCAAAAACATGGTCGAGTCGAGTTACCCGGCGGAAGACCAAGATAATGAAATTCTTCATGTTATACCAATCGGATTTACTTTAGACAGTTACAATCGCACTAGAAACCCCTTGGGCTTGCACGCAAAAACAGTTGAAGTGGAATCTCACGTTGTAAAAATGGAATCGGTGGCACTAAAAAACCTATTGAAATCTGTGTTTGCTAATAAAATGAATGTTAACGGTGCAGTGTTTCAGGGGTTAGCAGCTTCCGAGGCTGTTATAACAGGTGATGAACGTGAAATGGGATGTGTTTTATTAGACATTGGTGATTCCACGACAGATATAGTGATTTTTAAAGAAGGCAGCCCTTGGTATTCAACAGTGATTCCAATAGGCAGTCAGATGATTACTAGAGACTTAGCAGCTGTTTTGAATATACCCTTTAGCGTTGCTGAAGAAATAAAGATAAAACATGGGCATTGCATGCCTTCTATGGTCAATGCTACAGAGGAAATTATTGTCCCCGGATTTCAGGGAGCTAATAAGAAAGTAGTATTGACTAGAGATGTGGCAGTGCCGATTCATTCTAGGATGACAGAATGGTTGCGATTGGTTACTCAAGGGGTTGCTTCTTCGGGCCTACGAGCTATGCCTAATGGAGGACTTATTGTCACGGGTGGTGGATCCAATTTACCGGGATTAGAAGCACTAATAAAGGATAATTTAGAAATTCCTGTTAGATTAGCATTTCCTCATGGAATAAAAGGATTGCCAACTCAATTACAGAAACCAGAATATTCTGTAGCAGTTGGATTATTGCTATGGGCAGTGAAGCATCAAGGCCAGAAACAAAATTACTCTCAAGATAATATATTTTCTCAGATAAAGAATATATTATCTGGAAAAGAGAGAATGGCTGTGTAACAAATTACGAGTAAAGTGACAGGAAGCTATTTAAAAATTTGTAAAGAAATAGATAATTAAAATAATTGTTGTGAATTTGGGAGGTAAAAATGGCAGATAATAGTGTGGCATGGGAATCAACAGGAGACAATGTAGAATTACGACCAGAACCTATACGAGACGTAGCTAAAATAAAAGTAATTGGGATCGGCGGAGGTGGCAGTAACGCCGTTAGCCGGATGTTCAAAGAAAAACTTGAATGCGTTGAATATTACGCCTTGAACACAGACGCTCAACATCTGTTTAGATGCGATGTTGCTCATAGGATTTCATTAGGTGGAGAAGTTACGCGAGGACTTGGAGCAGGGGCTCAACCTGATATAGGACGCCAGGCAGCAGAAGAAAGTAGAGGAGACATAGAAGCAGCAGTTAAGGGTGCCGATATGGTATTTTTAGCAGTTGGAATGGGCGGTGGAACCGGCACAGGAGCCGCTCCAGTAGTTGCAGAGATAGCCAAATTAGCAGGAGCTCTTACTATAGCCGTTGTTAGTAAACCATTTTCATTTGAGTCTCAAGCTAGGAGAAAAAATGCAGATGAAGGTATTGAACGACTTCGGGAACACGTTGATACATTGATAACTATACCCAACGACCGTTTACTTGAATTAAATGACGCGAAGGATGAGGCATTCACCTGGGAAGAAGCACTAAAAACTGCTGATTCAGTTTTGCACCAAGGAATTCAAGCGATTGCTGAAGTTGTAACAGTTCCAGGAGAAATAAATGTAGACTTCGCAGATATTAGAACAATATTAGCTAATGCTGGTCCAGCATGGCTCGCTATTGGAAGAGGAAAAGGAGAACACAGGGCAGCTGATGCAGCGAAGCAAGCCACCCAAAGTCCATTGCTAGATATAGCTATGGATGGTGCAAGGAGAATATTATTCGTAATCACTGGTGGTAATACTCTGACTCTCAGAGAAGTCCAGGAAGCCGCCAATGTGATACAAGGGATGGCGGATCCTGAGGCGAACATTATATTTGGAACCAGCCGAGATTCCAAACTGGATGATGAAGTTAAAATAACCATGGTTGCCGCTTCATTCCCTGTCTTCAATGATAATTATAAGCAGAGAGAAGAAGACTTCCAAAGATTACTTGAAGAGACAGTTACCCAGACAGAAGAAGAGTTAGACGTACCTAGCTTTTTGAGAAAACAAAGTACTAGCAGTAGATGGGGAATATTTAAATAAAACAGTAATGAGCCCTATTCACACAATTTAATTACATGGTCAGTCTTCTTCCGGCTGGCCATGTTTTTTAAGTTAACGGCAAAGTAAAGAAACAAGATAATTGAGTTATTGCATCAGAGTTGATGGTTTTCTAAGAAATGTGAAACAGCTGAGATAGGTGAGATATGAATTGCCCGTACTGTAAAAATGACGACTTAAAGGTAATTGATTCCAGATCCGATACGAATTCAGTTCGTAGGCGCCGTGAATGCACAGCATGTGCTAAACGATTTACCACTTATGAAAGAATAGAAAATTATCATTTGATGGTTTCCAAACAAGATGGTAGGAGAGAAGATTTTAATAGATCTAAACTCATTAACGGATTGACCAAAGCCTGTGCAAAACGACCAATTTCAATGGCAGATATTGAACGAATAGTAAATGAAATAGAAAATGAATTTACAAAGACAGCTACTATCGAAATCAGCTCCACAAAACTGGGAGAAGTGGTTATGGCTAAATTGAAAGAACTCGATAGAGTGGCCTATATCAGGTGGGCTAGCGTGTATAGGGATTTCCAAGACGTAGAAAGTTTTCAAGAAGTAGTTTCAGATCTACTGCAATCATAAAATATTCTTTGATAAATCTATTAATTGATGAATTTTGGGCTATAAAAGTGCTTGACTTTACCTAGACAGAATATTTAAAATAAAAACACTAAATATGGTATTATAGTGTACATTAAACACAACATCTAGTATCATTCTTAAGAATTTATTTATAAAGGTTAATATATGACAATCATAAGGAAAGATTCCAGCGATACGGAATTTCAGATTAAAAAGGCAATTAAAATGGCTGTGGCTGGCACAATGATCGAAAGACGAATTAATAGTCCTGATCCAGAATTGTATGAAAACTCGAAAGTTGTTTTGGAACGTCGGTATTTGGGTAAAGATCGAGATGGTAATGTATTGGAAGACACAGAAACAATGTTTACCAGAATTGCTAATAACTTAGCTGAGGCCGAAAGAGCCTACAGCGATTCGAAGGAAACTGAAAAAACAGCCGCAAGTGATTTCAGAAACGTCATGAGAAAATTGGATTTTCTCCCTAATTCCCCTACTTTGATGAACGCCGGGCGAGAGTTGCAACAATTATCAGCGTGTTTTGTATTACCAGTTGAGGATTCTCTTGAAACTATATTCGAAAGAGTTAAACACACAGCTATTATCCATAAAAGCGGAGGAGGCACGGGGTTTTCCTTTAGTCGTTTGAGACCTGAAGGAGATACTGTTGGGTCTACAGGTGGTATTGCGTCTGGCCCAGTAAGTTTCATTAATGCATTTGACGCTGCTACAGATGTTGTTAAGCAAGGCGGGACCAGAAGAGGAGCCAATATGGGGATTCTGGAAGTCACTCACCCTGATGTGCTGAAATTCATTCGGTCAAAAGAAGATGGCAAACATTTGAATAATTTCAATATCTCAGTTGCTATTACAGAAGAATTCATGGAAAAAGTGAAAAACAACGAAGAGTATGAACTTATAAATCCTCATGATGGAGGTATTACAGGCTCATTAAATGCCAAATATGTCTTTGACTTAATGACTGAATTAGCTTGGAAAACAGGAGACCCAGGAATAGTGTTTTTAGATAGAATTAATAGAGATAATCCAAATCCTCAATTAGGACGCATTGAAAGCACAAACCCTTGTGGAGAGCAACCTTTGCTTCCGTATGAGTCTTGCAACTTGGGATCTATCAACCTCGCCCACATGGTTCATCTTAACAATGATGTTATTGAAATTGACTGGAATAGATTGAGCGAAACTATAGCTACTTCTGTTCATTTATTGGACAATGTAATTGATATGAATAATTATCCTATCCCTGCTATAGCTGAAATGAGTAGAACCACTAGGAGAATCGGAGTAGGAATTATGGGATTTGCCGATTTATTAGTTCAATTAGGTATCAAATATGACTCCTATGCTGCTGTTGACTTAGCAGAAAACATTATGAAAAAAATACAGAAAGAAACCTACAAGGCATCAGGAGATTTGGCCGAAATCCGAGGAAATTTCCCCGCATGGGAAGGAAGTATTTATAATACAGAAGACAATCAACAAAAAATGCGTAATTCTGCTCCAGTCACAATAGCTCCTACTGGAACAATAAGTATTATTGCTGGTACTTCTAGTGGTATAGAGCCGTTGTTTGCTTTGTCTTACATACGAAATATAATGGATAATACTAAATTGGTTGAAGCAAACCCGTATTTTGAAGCAGTGGCTAAAAGTGAAGGTTTTTATTCTCAAGAGTTAATGGAAGAATTAGCTGAAAAAGGAACCCTACATGACATGGATGTACCTGACTGGGTGAAGGAAGTATTTAGAACTGCTCATGATATAAGCCCAGAATGGCATGTCAGAATGCAAGCAGCATTTCAGCGATACACCGATAATTCAGTGTCCAAAACTATCAATTTTCCATCTGATGCAACAATAGAGGATGTAAAAGAAGCCTATACTTTAGCATATGAAACTGGATGTAAAGGTATAACTGTTTATAGAGACGGAAGTAAAACCGGACAAACATTGAATACCGGAGGTAGTCTGTCGATTGAAGAAGAACAAGTAGAACGGACGGCTGCAGAGCGTCCAAGAATATTGAATGGTACCACCCATCTTGTCAGAACCGGTCATGGCAATATGTACGTAACTATCAATTGTGATTCTGAAGGTAAACCTTTTGAAGTTTTTGGAGCATTAGGTAAAGCAGGCGGGAGTGATTCAGCACAACTAGAAGCGATTTCTAGATTGACTTCATTAGCATTGAGATCCGGTATTGGTGCAGATGAAATAGTTGAGCAGCTTAAAGGAATTTCTGATGATAGTCCGGCATGGGATGAAGGTGAATTAGTGAAGTCTACCCCAGATGCTGTTGCGATAGCTTTGCGTAATTACGTCGATGGAGCCAAAGAGATTGAAAATGCAAGCTGGTCTTTAGATAATATATCTACATTAAACATCAGAGGGAAGAGCTGCCCTGAATGTGACGGGTCCTTGATTATGGAAGAAGGATGTGAAAAGTGTATGTCCTGCGGTTTTAGTAAGTGTGATTAATACCGTATAAAAGCATTATTGTACAAATGCCGCAGTAAATAAAAGTTACTGCGGCATTTGTATTGAATAAATAAAAAAACTGGATTGGAGTTGAGATGGTTACAAATAAACCAACTGTTGCTATAACAATGGGGGACCCTTGTGGCATTGGACCAGAAGTGGTCGTAAAAGCCTTAAGTAACAAAGAAATTTATGATTGGTGTATTCCTGTGGTCGTAGGCAATTTTTATTCTATGGAAACAGCGATAGCAATGTTAAAGAGCCCAGCTAAAATCCATTTGGTTACCGATGAAGATAACTTCGATTCCGATATCGCTTTGATTAACGTAATAGATATCGGAAACTTAGATCCTGAAGTTATCACTCAAGGAAAAATAAATCCAGCTTGCGGCAAAGCAGCGATGGAATGGGTCACAAAAGCCGGAGAAATGGCTATGGCGGGCCGTGTGAATGCCCTTGCTACCGCTCCTTTGAATAAAGAAGCAGCGAGCCTGGCTGGATATGAATCTATTGGGCATATGGAACTGCTTCAAGAATTAACAGGATCAAAAACAGTTGCCACCATGTTAATTGCTAAAAATCTTCGAGTAGTTCATCTCACCACCCATAGATCTTTAAGATTAGCGTGTGATTACGTTAAAAAAGACAGAATATTGGATTTCTTAAAAATAACGGACCAGAATTTTAAGAAATGGGGATTCAAAAACCCTAGAATTGGAGTTGCGGCATTAAACCCTCATGGAAGTGACGGCGGACTGCTGGGAAATGAGGAACAAGAAGAAATAGCTCCAGCGGTTAAAATTGCTCAAGCTGAGGGAATGTCTGTTGAAGGTCCAATACCTGCTGATATAATTTTTCATCAGGCAATAAATGGAGATTTCGATGCAGTGTTATGTATGTACCATGACCAAGGTCATATCCCTGTAAAGGTTTATGGATTTGAGGAAAGCATAACTGCTAACCTAGGACTTCCATTTGTAAGGACCTCAGTTGATCACGGAACCGCATTCGATATAGCAGGGAAAGGTATAGCTGATTGTCTTAGCATGGTTGAAGCGATTAAACTTGCTTCTAATTTGGCATCTGGTTCCAGATTGTCTGATTAATGTTTAATAGATAGATGTTATAATGCTTTTTCATTTGATTGAATAGAAAGGTAATGAATATGCAAATAGGTTTTATCGGCGGTGGGGTTATGGCAGAAGCTATAATTTCAGGAATGACAGGCAGTGGAATTGTGGATTGTAGCGATGTTATGGCCTCTGATTTATATAGTACCAGACGTGGATACCTTAAGGACACGTACGGAATTGAAGTTACTGATAATAATACTGACGTAATTGAACACTCCTCAATTATATTTGTGGCTGTTAAACCTCAGGACATACCAAATATAGGGGTAGACATAGCTAGTTCAGTTGCTAGTAATCAAACTGTTGTATCTATTGCAGCAGGTATATCTATCAATCAAATGGCAGAAGCTTTTAAAACACCTAATCTTATTAGAGTTATGCCCAATACTCCAGCCCAGGTCAAGAGCGGTATGAGCGTTTGGATGAGTACTGGCAGTGTTTCTGAAGCTCATGTGAATATGGTTAAAAAAATATTAGACGGAATTGGAAAACAGTATCAAGTTTTTGATGAAAAATATATTGATATGGCAACTGGATTAAGTGCTAGTGGTCCTGCTTACATATTAATGATTATTGATGCGCTGGTTGATGCTGGAGTCTTTCTTGGCATGCCTAGAGCAATGTCGAAGATGCTAGCTGTTCAAATGATAAAAGGCACATCTGAACTGGTTGAGTCTAGTGATTTACATCTAAAAGAATTGTCAGATATGGTTGTTTCTCCTGGCGGAACTACCGCTGCTGGTCTTTTAGTATTGGAAAGTCAAGGAATCCCACATGCACTGATACGTGCAGTGGAAGCGGCCTATAATAAGGCGCTGGAATTAGGTAACTAAATAGAAAAAAGCAGAGGTTATTATTTTGGTATTCATAATACAAATATTATCAGGGTTATTGAATTTTCTCGTATATGCTGTTTTAGCTCGAGTCATATTACAATTGGTTATTCCACTTTTAGTGCAGAAAAAAGGATCTGCTCCGCAGTTCCTTTTGGTTCTTAATTCTTTAGTTAATCAAGTTACAGACCCTATATTGAACCCCATAAAACGGTTCTTGCCAGCAACAGGCATGTTGGATTTTAGTCCATTGATAGCCATAGTTGTTTTGACAGTTTTGGCAGATGTAGTTATTCCACGATTATTGTAAAAAAACCATAAATTGACCCATTAGCTTCAAAATCGAGAGTGTTGATATGGCTGGTTATTCAGTTGCCAAAGATTTAAAGCAATTAGAAGATATATATGTTGAAGAGATAAAGCATTGCTTCGTTAAAAACCGACCTGTAATAGTGGTAATGTCCGGTTTACCGGGTACCGGTAAGTCTTATTTTTCAGAACAACTAGCTGCAACAGCGGAACTGTTTGTAATATCCAGTGATAGAATTCGTAAATGTTTAGTTAAATATCCTAAATATACTTCCAATGAACATTATAGAGTCTTTGCATCCTGTCACGGGTTGATAGAAAGATTGATTCAAAAAAATATCAGTGTCGTATTTGATGCAACTAATTTAAACAAATTTGCTATTCAACCATTAAAGAAACTATCAACATCACTGAATTGTAGAATGGTAATCGCCCTATGCGTTGCTCCTGAACCATTAGTGCAATCTAGATTAAAAGATCGAGTTAATGGAAAAGATGATTATGGCTCAGATGCTGATTGGGATATATATAAAATGCTAAAAACTAAGCAAACTGCTATAACAGAACCTTATTATGAAATTGATTCGTCTCTAGACAACAGCGACGCAATAACGGCTATACAAAAATTTATTATGGATGAACAATAAATATGAATTGTACTTTTAAGATATTGAATGAGTCACAAGTGACTGGCAACAATGCCCAATTGATCCCTCTATTTTTTTCCGAAGAGAATAACCTTGAGTTGGAATATGTTGCTTCTGGATTATCGCCCATTGACATGGATCTCATTAAACATGTGGTAGAGAATCATGAATTTAATCCAGCTAAAAACGAATACATGGTAGTGCATGGCAAAAATAATGATGAGATTAAGCAAATAGTACTTGTAGGCATGGGCATAAAGACGGATTGTGACTTGGACAAACTACGAACCATTTTTGGTAATGCTATAAGATTCTTGAGAAATAAAAACATACTTGAAGTCGATGTGTATCTATCAATATTGAAAGAATTGAGAAATGGAATGGAAACACAAATTCAAGCTATTACGGAAGGGTTAGCTCTAGGAAACTACGAATTTGATAAATGGAAATCTAAACAAAAAATAAATAAAGCAATTCACATTAATTTTGTGATTAAACAGATTGATGCCAATGAAGTAGAACAATGCCAGAAAGGCATGTTGTTGGGAGCTCATATGAGTGAGGGAGTAGAATTAGCTAGAGATATGGTCAATAATCCAGCAAATAAAATGACTCCAACAGATATGGCTAACATAGCTATAAATATGGAAAAAATTCTTCCAGTTTCATCTACTGTTCTGGAATATGATGATATGGTTTCTTTGGGCATGGAGGCTTTAGTAGGAGTTGCCAAAGGCAGTACAGAGCTTCCTAAATTAATTATAGTTAAATATGAAGGGGATCCAAATAACCCTGACAATAATATATGTTTTATAGGTAAAGGTATAACCTTTGATACGGGTGGTATCTCGTTAAAACCGCCGGCTGGCATGGAAAATATGAAAGGAGACATGGCCGGTGGGGCATCAGTTTTGGGAGCAATGCATATTGTAGCGTCTTGTAAACCGGCGGTTAATGTAATTGGAATAATCCCAGCTACAGAAAATATGCCAGGTGGCTCCGCGCAAAAACCTGGAGATGTAGTCACTACAATGAATGGCAAAACTATTGAAGTTATTAACACCGATGCAGAAGGAAGATTAGTATTGGCTGACGCCTTATGCTATGCAGATTTTTTGGGAGTTAAAAAAGTTATTGATGTAGCTACTCTAACTGGGGCTATGGTTGTCACTTTGGGAAAAGTATGCACTGGATTTATGAGTAATGATCAGGAATTTAGTAATTTATTGTTAGCTGCATCTAGGTCATCAGGGGAAAAATTTTGGGAGTTACCATTATTTGATGAATATGAAGATCTTATTAAGAGCGATGTAGCAGATATGAAAAATACTGGCGGAAGGCAAGCCGGATCTATAACTGCTGCTATGTTATTAAAAAATTTTGTGAATGGCATGTCTTGGATTCACCTAGATATCGCTGGTACCTCGACCTCTACTAAAAATAATGGATACCTTGTAAAAGGTGCAACAGGTTTACCAGCACGAACTCTAGCTCAGATTGCTATTGATATGTCTGAAAAATTAGATTGACAACAATCTCCTATAAATATTGGAAATGGAAGATATTGGTCGTATTTTCATTGTTTTACATGACCAATTACCTCGGCAGATTCAATTTTTGGCCACTGTCACCTCTAATACGAGAGGATTTGCACTTAACCAATGTACAGATTGGATTAATCAATGCCGCTTTACTGTGGGGTTTCTGTTTAGGAGATGTAATCCATGGCTCTATGTCTGAAAGATATGGATTTAAACTTTGGATATTATGTGGAGCAATCCTTACAACTGTATGTAATATTATTGTAAGTTTTAGCGACTCATTTTTATTCTTTTTGATTCCTTGGTTTCTATGTGGATTTTGTAATGCTGCTTGCTGGGCGCCCGGCATTGGGATGGTGAGCCAATGGTGGAATAAATCAGAAAGAGGATTTGCGCTTGGAGTTGTTTCTGGAGCTTCCGGTGGTGCAATGTTATTAATGTGGAGTGTTACAGGTTTAATAGGTACATCATTTGACTGGCGAATGTCATTTAGATACCCTCCGATTATTATTGCTGTTGCTGCGATTATAGTGTTTGTAATGTGTAAGGATTTCCCGTCGTCTGCAGAGTTTTCAAATAGAACGAGAAAGAATCAAAGTTTACCTACTTGGGCAAAATACAAACTTATTTTAAAAAATCCAAAGTTTCATTTGATAGGGCATATAAAAGGATTAGAAAATGTAGTTCGTTATGGCTTGATGACTTGGATTCCTCTTTATTATTACGACAGAGGTGGATTTGATATACGAACTACAATTTTGATTACTATATTGCTTCCAATCGGTTACATGATAGCTCCACCAATTGCAGGTATTTTGTCCGATAAAGTGCTACATAGCGATAGAAAACCGCTAACACTGGCTTCCTGTGTATTGAGTTCAGGAGTGCTATTTTGTATGTGCTTTGTAGACCCTAATAATGTATTTATTGGATGTGTACTCATGATAATAGGAGGTGTTAGTTTGGGTATGTCTCAACTGCCTGTGATGGCTGTAGATTTTTTCGGCAAAGATTTAGCAGCGACTACGTCTTCGTTGGTTGATGCACATGGTTATTTTTATGCAGGAGTTCAAGCTGTGATAATCAGTTTAATTGTGGGAGTGATGGGAAACTGGGTAATTGTGTTTTTATTGATGGGGTCAGTAAGATTATTGTCAGCGGGAGTTTTGTTAGTTGCCCGGCTACGCTAACTCATTATTGTCAGCTTCAATGACCGCTGTAACGGCAGAAATGGCTACTTCAATTTGAGAGTCATCCGGGGTTTGTGTAGTTATCCGTTGAAGAAGTAATCCTGGTTGTGAAACTATAGTACTTACTAAAGAATGTTTGTGTGTGCCAGCATATCGTATGATTTCATAACTGATTGAGGCTATTACGGGGATTAATATTATTCTAGAAATTATCCTACCTAAAAAAGTAGTTTCTCCAAGTAGAGAAAAAATAAATATAGAGACCACCATGACAGTTAATAAGAATGCGGTTCCACATCTGGGGTGAGGAGTAGGATATTTCTTAACTGCAGATACTGTTAATTGTTCAGATGCTTCTAAAGCGTGAATAGACATGTGTTCGGCTCCGTGATACTGATAAACTCGCTTTATATCGGGGAAAAAACCAATTACTGCGACATATGCTACTAATATCACTAACCTAAGAATACCTTCTAAAATATTACTTATTAATGGAGAAGGTAAAAATTTATCTATAATTTCTAAAAGCACAACTGGAGTGATAAAAAATATAATAATGGCTATTCCAACAGAAAAAATTATAGTTAATATTAGTGATAAATTGGATATCGGCTTCTCATCTATATCATCACTATTTTCAGTTGATAATACAGATGATTTATGCAAGGATTTGATACCCATTGAAAGAGTTTCTGCAAGAACCAATATGCCGCGTAGTAATGGAACATTTCTGAATTTGCTTGTGAAGACATGATTTAGTGGTTCAATGATAGTTGTTATAGTTCCATCTGGTCTTCTTACTGCTAGTGAGTAGTGAGACTTACCCCGGATCATTACTCCTTCGATGACAGCTTGCCCACCATATGTGTGCTTTGAATTATCGGCCATTAGTATCCATTTTTAGTGATATTGAATGATTCAGGTTGCGTATTATTAGTATGTTTTGATTTAGTGTCACGATGTTCGTAATTAATTACGATGGCATATTGTATCGGCGTCGTAACCTTTCAATTCGTCCTTGTGTATCAACTATGCGTTGTTCACCTGTATAAAACGGGTGACAAGTAGAGCATATTTCTATTCGTAGAGTAGATTTAGTAGATGCGGTCTCATGAATTGCTCCACATGAGCAGGTAACTGTTGC
Organism: Dehalococcoidia bacterium; assembly: GCA_003523055.1. GTDB lineage: Bacteria > Chloroflexota > Dehalococcoidia > Lucifugimonadales > UBA3495 > UBA2588. Next base: position 53,116 of record DPHC01000018.1, read on the forward strand.
ATTTACGAATTCTGGGTGTATTTCTGGTTTCATGGTTTATTACTTTTTACTTTAGTCTGGGTACACGCTAACTTTTTTGCGCTGTCGAGTTTCCCATTCGAAAGTTACTTTTCCTTCAATTTTTGCATAAATCGTATGGTCTTTTCCTAAACCAACATTAAGGCCGGGTCGAATTTTTGTTCCGCGTTGCCTTATTATTATATTCCCAGGTATAACTAACTCGCCACCAAATTTCTTTACTCCGAGTCGTTTCGCATTACTATCTCGGCCGTTACTAGAGCTTCCACCTGCTTTTTTATGTGCCATATTCCCCTCTTTAAGCGGTTATATTAGTTATTGCTATACGAGTATAATTCTGTCTGTGACCTTTTCTTTTTCGGTCACGATTTTTTGCTTTGTATTTGAACACTATTACTTTTTTATCTTTATAGTGCTTTTGCACTTCTGCAGTGACAGTTGCATTTTCAACTGTTGGATTACCAAACTTAACTGAACCGTTATCGGAAACGGCTAGTATCTCGTTGAATTCGGCTGTAGAACCTATTTCGTTCGGCAGTAATTCTACATCTAACACATCGCCCTGTTGGACTTTGTATTGTTTACCACCTGTTTTTATAATTGCATAATTCATAATGTCGAACCAGAATTTTATGTTAGTAATTTATAAGTGTCAAGTGAAGGATTTTCTAATTTTACTCGAATGTTATATATTTGAGATGTTGGAGTACCATTACAGAGCGCGATTTAAATTTAATTTAGGAGAACATTATGAATTCTACAGGAGTATCACACATAGCTTTTTGTGTTAAAGATATAGATGAATCACTAAAATTTTATAGAGATATAGTCGGAATGATAGTGGATTTTGACCGGATACAAGACACTACAGGGGGAGGACTTCCTGCATTGTATGCTCACTCACGATCTAATAGACGCCAGGTAAGATTGAGATTTGCTGAAGATGCTAACCCTCATTTTATAATGACTACTCACCCTGAAGATGTAGTGGACGGAAGCCCTATAAAATTGGATCAAATTGGAATCAGCCATTTTTCGTTTTCCATGACAGATCTAGAATCATTTAGAAAACATTTGGTTACAAGTGGAGTCAAATTTGCTAGTGAAATGGATTCACTTGGTACAGGTGCGAGTTTCTTCGTTTATGATCCAGATGGAATGATAGTTCAATTTGACCAAAGTTAAATTACGGTTGAATTTAAATTTGGCCGTTGGTATTCGCAGTACGAAGTATAAAAGCAAGTGAGATTAGTTGGAAAACGATAAAAATATCAAAAATCCTAAAATGTACTATGGTTGGTGGATTGTCATTGCTGCAGCATTACAAGGCATGTTCGCTAACGGAGTCATTTCGAATGGTTTTTCAAGATTCTTTGAACCAATTCGAGGAGACTTGTCGATTAGCTATTTGCAAATGTCTTTGGTTTTCAGCCTTCAACGAGCAGAAGGAGGAATGGGAGGGCCCATAGTGGGTTTCCTTGTGGATAAATACGGAGCCCGCCCTATGATAATATTTGGCGGATTTTGCGCAGGTATTGGTTTAGTATTAGTATCCTTCGCACAAAATTATTGGCAATTGGTAGCACTGTTTGTCGGCATAGTGTCTTTGGGAAAAACTGCTGGCACTGGACAAACATTAATGGCTTTGGTGAATAGATGGTTTGTAAAAAAGAAAGCTATAGCAATGTCTACTTTGATGACTTCTTTTGCAGCAGGCGGTGCAGTAGTGGTACCTCTGTTAAATTATGGCATAACCCAATTTGGGTGGAGGTCTACCGTTTTCTATATGGGACTGTTTATCTTTGTATTGACTATTCCGGTTTCTTTAATAATTCGGAGCAAGCCCGAAGATTTAGGATTGTTACCAGATGGTGATCAACCCATGGATCCAAACGATGAAACTGACAATCTATCAACTAACCAACAAACACAAGATTTTACTGTGCGAGAGGCATTAAGTAGTTTATCCTTTTGGTTCATAATGATTGGATTAGTCACACGAACTAGCGCTACCAACGCACTCCTGATTCACTGGTTTCCGATTATGGCGCTATCAGGTATAGGATCTTCTGGGGCTACCAGGTTATTTGCATTAATGATGGGATTGGCAATTCCATTAAGATTTTTTATGGGATGGGCTGTGGATTTTTTCCCGCCTCGTATAATATTGTTTACAGGAATGATGGCGGGAGCCATCGGTGTCTTGATACTTTGGTGGTTTGGAAATATTTGGGGAGCTTTAGGTTTTGCGGTTTGTATTTCACTAATAGAGGGTATAACGTCTACAAACTGGTTAATGTTGGCTAATTATTTTGGTCAGTCAAAATTCGCAACATTGATGGGTATTTTGAGCCTTTTCCATAATTCATTCATGTTTATATCACCTTTGTATGCAGGTTGGTTGAGAGACTCCACAAATAGCTATTCTGTAGCATTGCTAACCTTTGCCCCAATGTTCGCTATTGGAGCTATAAGTTTCGCGTTAGCCAAGAAACCCATCCATAGGTAGGTCGTAGTTAAAATTACAGATAATAAATTACTGACAGTTATTAGCGCTTATGTTATTATTTCATTTAGATAGGAGGTGTCCAATTGGAAGCTATTGATTATTCAGCACCAAAGACAGTAGAGGAAGCCTTGGTAATATTATCTTCGAAAGGAGATAAGGCAAAAATATTAGCAGGTGGTACCGATTTATTAGTACAAATGCGTGGTGGACGTTTTAGTTTAGAGTCAGTCGTAGATGTAAAAAATATTGAGTCACTGAGTTCTTATTCGTATGACTCATCTAATGGCCTAGTAATAGGCGCAGCAGTAGAACTGTATAGAATCTACCAGGATGAAGAACTTGCAGCAGCATTCCCTGGGTTGATGGATGCAGCAACATTAATTGGGGGTATACAAATACAGGGCCGAGCTACATTAGGCGGAAATTTGTGTAATGCAGCCCCAAGCGGTGACGGTATACCAGCTTTAATCGCCCATAACGCCGTTGCCAATGTAATTGGCCCTAATGGTTCCAGAGTGATTCCAGTAGAAGAATTTTGTCAGGGACCTGGAAGAAACGCTATGGAATCTAATGAGTTATTAATTTCTATAACTATACCAAATCCTGTGAAAGGATTTGGATCAAATTACCAGAGATTTATCCCTAGAAATGAAATGGACATTGCAGTAGTAGGAGTTGGAACCTCAGTCGTCTTAGACGGTAGCAAATTTGTTTCAGCACGTATTTCATTAGCATCAGTAGGACCAACCCCGATTTTTGCTAAAGAAGCCGGAGACTTTCTAGCAGGTAAAGATATAACAGCCGAAAATATTGCAGTAGCAGCAGATTTATCTAAAAAAGCTGCTACACCCATAACTGACATGAGAGGCACGATAGAACAGAGAGTTCATTTGGTTGAGGTATTTACCAGAAGAACCTTAGAAGTCTCTATAGCTCGTGCAAAAGGAGAATAATAACAATGGCAAACGTACATGTTACAACTAAAATCAACGGAAATTCTGTTGAATACCTATGCGAACCTAGGCAAAGCTTGTTAGAAGTGTTGAGAGACGTTCTTAATATGACAGGATCTAAAGAAGGCTGCAATGATGGCAACTGCGGAGCTTGTACAATATCAATGGATGGACGTATTATAAATTCATGCTTAGTTCTTGGTGTGGAAGCAGAAGGTAAAGAAATAACTACGATTGAAGGAGTGGCAGGACCGGAAGGTCTTCACCCGATACAGCAGGCATTCCTTGAAAATGCAGCTTTACAGTGTGGTATTTGCACTCCAGGCTTTATCATGGCTACAAAAGGACTTTTGGAGCAAGAACCAGATGCTGATGAGGCTCGAATTAGACACTGGCTCGCTGGAAACTTATGTCGCTGCACAGGGTACGATAAAATCGTTAGAGCAGTATTAGATGCTGGAGAAAGAATGCGGGCTAAATAGGCTGCTTCCCAACTAACCTCGATACATGTTTACGCCTTAAGGAAAACATAGTACTTAGTAATACTGTTGTTGATATAAATTTACCGGAGGTCATTATATGACATCTAATATTGTATTATCTGAAATCGATTACGAAGTAGTAGGAAAGCGACCAGTTCGCCCAGATGGAGTTGATAAGGTCACCGGGAGAGCCCAATATGGTGCGGATTTGAAGTTACCGGGACTTGCATTTGGTAAAATTTTGCGAAGTCCACACGCCCATGCCTCTATTATTTCAATAGACACATCTGTAGCAGAAAAACTTCCTGGCGTACTTGCAGTTATGACTTACAGCGATATGCCTTTTGCCGCGGTTTCAAAATCTGAATGGTCGGATGATAAACAAATGGGTGAACCAGGATCTCCCATTATGAGACTTGGAGCAGATTACTCAAAACTAGTTTTACAGTCTGAGCATATAATGGCTAACGATAAAGTGTTATTTAAAGGCCATCCAGTAGCTGCAGTATGTGCAGTAGATATGGCAATAGCTGAGCAAGCAATCTCTATGATTGAAGTTAAGTACCAGATTTTAGACGCAGTTATGGACGTCAGAGAAGCTATGAAAACCAGTGCTCCAATCTTACATGAAACAATGAGAACCAATAAATTTGGAGAGATTGGGGATTTACCGTCTAACATAATGAGCGTCGGTAGAGTTGCATGTGGAGATATAAAATTAGGATTCGAAGAATCTGATATCGTGATAGAACGAGAATTTACCACCGCATCAGTACATCAAGGATATATAGAGCCTCATAACGCTACGGCATTTTGGAATAATGATCAGTTAAATTTATGGTGTAGCACCCAAGGATCTTTCGTAGTACGAAATGCGGTATCAGAAATACTGAGGCACCCGATTTCTAAAATTAAAGTCACGCCGATGGAAATCGGTGGCGGTTTCGGAGGCAAAATACCAATATATTTAGAACCTATTGCGGCTATCCTGTCAAAGAAAAGTGGCCGACCTGTAAAAATTCTGATGAGTAGACCTGAAGTATTTGAGTCAACCGGCCCGGCACCAGGAACTTGGATGAAAGCTAAAATTGGAGCCAATAAAGATGGAATACTTAAGTCCGCTGAAATAGAGTTGGCTTATGAAGCTGGGGCCTATCCCGGTTCTCCTGTTATGGGAGGAGCAGCATGCGCTTTAGCTTGTTACTCAATACCTAATGCGCAAGTAGATGGTTATGATGTTGTAGTGAATAAACCTAAAACTGCGGCTTATAGAGCTCCAGGCTCCCCACAGGCTGCATTTGCGGTTGAGCAAATTATAGATGAACTGTCTATTGAATTAGGAATTGACCCAATAGAATTTAGATTAATAAATGCTGCTAAAGAAGGTCTACGTCGAGTGGATGGACCTTTGTATAAAAAAGTTGGGCACATTGAATGCCTTGAAGCTGCCAAACAGCATGATCATTATAAAAGTAAAATCAACGGTAAATATAGAGGAAGGGGAGTAGCATCCGGGTTTTGGTTTAATAGAGGTTTTCCTTCTAGCTGCAATATCACAGTTAATTCCGATGGGACTATAAATTTGACAGAAGGCTCCGTCGATATCGGAGGATCTAGGGCTTCTATTTCACAACAAGCAGCAGAATTTTTAGGCATAGCATATGAAGATGTAAAAGCAGCTGTGGTAGACACAGATTCAATAGGGTACACACAGCTAACAGGAGGCAGTAGAACAACATTTGCTACTGGAATAGCCGCTATTGAAGCCTCCAAATCTGTAATAACACAATTAATTGAGCGTGCTGGTATTATTTGGGATAAACCCATTGAAGAGATTGAATATATAAATGGCTCATTAGTACATAAAACCGACCCAGAATTGAAATTAACTTTCAAAGAAATAGCATCACAGTTATTAGGTACTGGTGGAGCTATAACTGGATCTGCAAGTACTGATCCTCCAGGTGAAGGTAATTCGTTCGCGACACACGTAGTTGATGTAGAAATAGATCCGGAGACAGGGAAAGTAGAAATTATTCGTTATACAGCAGTGCAGGACGCAGGCAAAGCAGTTCATCCAAGCTATGTTGAGGGCCAAATACAAGGTGGAGTTGCACAAGGTATTGGATGGGCATTGAATGAAGAATACTGCTTTGATCACTCTGGGAAAATGATGAATTCTAGCTTCTTGGATTATCGCATGCCTACCTCTTTGGATTTACCCTTCATTGACACCGTTATCGTGGAAGTAGCCAATCCTGGTCACCCCTATGGAGTTAGAGGTGTTGGGGAAACTCCTATAGTCCCTCCGTTAGCAGCCATAGCTAATGCTGTAAGTAATGCAATCGGGACCAGAATATATAAACTTCCTATTAACCCGGGCACAGTATTGGATAATATAAAATGCGATTAAGATTTTATATCTATACGAGAATTTAGTGGTAACAGTATTTATTCCTGCAATGTTCCAATCATTAACTTCTGGGGTCACGTTCGTTGAAATTGATGCAAGTAACGTAAGAGATGTAATACAAAATTTAGACAACTTATTCCCAGGTTTACAGTCTAAGTTGATAAAAAATGGTCATATAAAAGAGGAACTGGCAGTGTCTATTGATGGCGACTTGGCTCGTATGGGGTTAATGGAAAAAGTACCTGCAGACAGTGAAATTCACTTTATACCGGCTATAGCCGGGGGCATATAATCTATAATCGACTATGTAAGGTATTGTTGTGAATTCTCAATTTATCTATAAAATATGCCAAAAAACAGAATGGGAAAAAGCAAGAAAAACAGGTGTGTATACTGGTTCTACTGTAGATATAGAAGATGGGTTTATTCATTTTTCTCCAATAGATCTTCTTAAATCAACTGCAGAAAAATATTTCAAAAATCAAGACGCAGTCATCCTAGAGGTGAGTACAAAATTATTGAACCATATAAAATGGGAAGAAGCCCGTGGTGGATCACTGTTTCCTCATCTGTATGGCAATTTAGATATTAGGCAAGTTGTAAGGGTTTATGATTTAAAATTAGACCTGGATGACCTTTGTCGTAATGCTTTAAATAAATAAACCATTTGTTATAGGTTGCATTATGAGCCCAAACTGTACATATTCTATTAACAGTTGACGCATTTCATGTGATAATTATTTAATAAGAATGTTAAAGGAAATAATGTTGCCTGAAAATTTTAAAATGAATACAAGATATCCTGTTTCTGCGGGAGGAGTTGTATACCGAATTAATCCATATTCACAAATATTGATATGTGGACGAATATCAAACAGAAGCTCTGGTAATGAAACTGAGAAGATGATGTGGCACTTACCAAAAGGTACGCCTGAACCAGGAGAATCTATTGAACAAACAGCTTTAAGAGAAGTTCATGAAGAAACAGGTTACTTAGTTTCTATAGACGATTATTTAGGTACTATAAAATACACATTTAAAAATCACACACACCTGGATTGCGAGAAAACAGTATATTTTTATTTTATGAACCCAGTTTCTGGGCATGTAGAGGACCATGATGCCGAATTCGACGAAGTATGTTGGGTGTCATTCCAAGAAGCATTAGAAATGGTTGAGCATCAGAACGAAAAAGATATAATTTTAAAAGCTCAAAAACTATCCATTGAAAAATTGGAGAATAACCATCACTGAGATTTTGAATAAATTAGTAGGCGGCAAAGTAATCTTAAGGCGTAAACATATTGACGACTCTGAGAAAGATTACGTTTGGCGTTCTGATCCAGAATTGGCTAGATTGGATGCTACATACCCACTTACCATGAACTATGAGAGATTTGTCAAAATGTATAGAGACCAATTGAAATATCCAACTCCCGGATCCTTGCAACTAGCTATTGAAGACTTGGATAATCATTTCATAGGTAATTGCATGTATTACGATTTAGATAGCGTTAATAAGCAGGCAGAATTAGGAATTGTAATAGGGAATAAGAAGTATTGGGGTGACTCGTATGGCTATGACGCTGTGTCCGCCATGTTAAGTTTCATGTTTAAAGAGAGAAACTTGCAGCGTATATATTTACATACTTTAGAATGGAACAAAAGGGCGCAAAAAAGCTTTGAGAGATGTGGATTTAAACCTGTCAAAATTATTAGAAAATTGTCGTTGGACTTCTTGTTGATGGAGGTTATGAAAGACGATTGGTCAGAGAAAGAAGAAGAGTGGATGGGTTTTCGAAAAATTAATGGATGTATGGAAGAGGTTATATTTAAAATTAATGAATCTACGGGTTAACTACTGATTGCAATAGCATCTTCAAGTTTGATGGTTTTAGTGTAAAGAGACTTACCAAGTATTACCGATTCACAGCCCAAATTTTTAACATCTGTAATATGTTGTAATGTTGACACTCCTCCAGACGCTATAATATTCAACGTTCCTAACTGCACCAACTTTTTGGTGGTTACTATATTTGGACCTGAAAGTACTCCATCTTTAGACACATCTGTGTACATTATTCGGCTAATACCATACGAATTTAAACTTTGGGCAACTTCAACTATGTCTTGTTCGGTTTGCTCTTGCCAACCATTTATAGAGACTTTGCCGTTTCTACCATCTAGTGCAATTATTAGTTTTTCTTCTCCTAAATCCTGAATCAAGGTTTGGATTAAATTTTGATTACTAATGGCGGAAGTTCCTAATACTATTCTATTAACACCATTAGCTATCAAAGTTCTAGCCGCTTCTATAGTTCTAATACCACCACCGACTTGTATTGGTATACTCACAGATTCCACAATTTGCTTAATTATAGAACCATTTTGTGGAACTCCTGTACGAGCTCCATCTAAATCAACTATATGAATCCGAGTAGCGCCAGCGCTACACCATTTTTTAGCAGTTTCAATAGGGTTGTCACTGAATATAGTTTCTTGTGCAAAATCACCTTGTATTAATCTCACACAATTGCCATCTCTGATATCTATAGCTGGAATGATCTCCATTCTTAAACTCCTCTATTCCAGCCCCACCATTTACAAATTGACTCACCCATAATTAATTTTTTATCCTGTTCAGTAAGCCAATTTAATTCTTGGGTAAACATTTCTATACATTCTTTCCATGAATTTTTCATTTTTGTAATATCCGTACCCCAAAACATTCTTTCTGGGCCAAATGCATCGTAAACTTGTTTAAGGTATGAGTGCATAGATGGGAACGGAAATGATTCACTAGAATACCCTGGTATTCCAGTAGCTTTAATAGCTATATTAGGAAATCTAGATAACTTTAATAGATCAGGTATATGTTGCATGGACTCTGAGTCTTTCAAAACAGTATTACCGCCTCGGCCTCCTAGATGATCTATGGTTAACTTTAGGTTAGGGTGATTCTTAGCTATCTCCCCTAAATATTCAAAAGAATCAGTCGCTAAAAATGCTATTGGTATACCAGATTCATCTGCAGCTTCCCAAAGCCAATTGAGAGTTCCATCGTGTAACCATTTTTGTGCAGGGTTTTTTAAGAAAGTGAAACGCAAACCTAACATTCCAGGTTGATCTCTCCAGGTTTTCAATAAATGAGCTGAGCTTGAGTCATTCATAGGAATAGATCCCATAATCGCAAATCTGCCAGGATAATCAATTACAGCTTGTTGAGCCATTGTAATTGAATTTGTATCCCAACTAGGTGGATGGATAATCGCAGCATTAACTCCGCCTTCATCCATGAGTTTAATAGCCTCTTCTGGAGTAAAAGAAGTGACTTGTCGATGTGCTTGATTGCTGGGTAAACCACTGCCCCACAAGTGAATTTGTGCATCAACTATATCCATTTTTTGACCTCTGAATTTTATTTGAGACTAAGTATTAGGATTATAAATCCTCTTTGACTGAAGTGTCGAGGTTAACGCTGTACGTTAAGTGAAGTAATTATAAGATTTAAATTAGTTCAATAAAATTCTTGTACATTTGTAACCCCAAGGTTCCGCTTTTTTCTGGGTGAAATTGAGTAGCAATCAAATTGTCCTGAATACTTACACTGCAGAAATTAGTTTCTCCATACTGAGTTGTTCCAGCTATCGATTCTTTTTCACTTGGTTGTACATAATAACTGTGAACAAAATAGAAGTGGGTTTGGTTTGGGATGTTGCTAAAAATGGGATGGTCGAATTCAAAGTTAACACTATTCCAACCCATATGCGGAACTTTCAAATCAGTTTTAAATTCTTTGACTTCACCTGGAATTAGTCCAATACAAGCGGTGTTACCTTCTTCAGATTTATCAAACAATACCTGCAATCCCAGACAAACTCCAATAATTGGCTTCCCTGACTCCACAAATTTTCTGATAGTAAGGGATAAATTACGGTTACCCAGTTCTCGCATAGCTTGAGACGCTGATCCAACTCCTGGGAGTATAGCTGCATCACATTGTAATATTTCTTGGTAATCAGCAGATATTATGGGTTCCCCACAAACTTTTTTTACTGCCTGGCTGACACTTCTTATGTTGCCGGATCCATAATCTATTATAGCAATCGAAGGCCTACTCATTATAGTTATGTTCGATCACCTGTTGCAAACTCTAAGGGAAGATCTCTATCCTGATATCTAGCAAGAACGAATAAGAGGTCTCCTAATCTATTTAGATAAGAGACTATTAATGGGTTAGTCAATTTACCTATTTCCGATAGGCGGACTACGCGTCTTTCAGATGTCCTGATTATAGATCTGGCTAAGTCGATTGCTGAGGAAGCAGGGCTTCCTCCAGGTAGTATGAAAACTTTTGGCATTTCACATTTGGTTTCTAAGTCATCTATAGAAGACTCTAAATGCTCAACCATTTCTTCAGTTATTGGGGTGAAATATTTGTGGAAAAGATCGTATTTTTCTGGATCTGTTGCGAGCTCTGCTGCAACAATAAAAAGTTCTTTCTGAAGATCTCTAAGTAAATCTTTTACGTCTGTGTCATTTGAGAGAGCTCTAGCTAATCCCATAGCTGAAACGGCTTCGTCTGTGATGCCGTATGCTTCAGTATGTTCATTATTTTTTGAGATGCGGCCGCCGTACAGTAAACTGGTTTCACCGCTATCCCCATATTTTGAATACACTTTTTTTCTGAAATCAGATTCCATTTTTGCACCGCATATTTATTATCTAACGTTTGCTGATAGAAGTAGAGTTTAGCATATTAAATTCTTGAGGTATACTTTGTTCAATATGAAAGCTGGAGTTAATGATGCCCAATAATACAGGCATACAAATCATTGGTATTGAAGGGATACCCGAAATCCATCACGGAGATGAATTGGCTCAAATTATTATTCAAGCGATTGATAACCAACAGTTGGTAATACAAGATAAAGATATACTTGTAGTAGCCCAGAAGATAGTTTCTAAAGCTGAAGGCAGGATTATCGATATAAATTCCATCATTCCGTCTCAATTGGCAATTACATTGTCTGAGAATCATCGGAGAGATCCGAGACATACCGAGTTAATTTTGCAAGAATCTAAGCGTATAGTTAGAATGGACCGGGGTGTTATTATCAGCGAAACTTATCATGGTTTTAAGTGTGCTAATGCTGGGATTGATTCCTCAAACATAGCTGGAGACTTTAATGTGGCGCTATTACCTGTTGATCCAGATGTGAGTGCAAGAAAAATTAGAAACTCAATAAAACGTGACAAAAAAGTCGAAGTGGGCATTATCATTTCTGACACTTTTGGGAGACCTTGGCGCACCGCAGCAGTAAATATAGCAATAGGTGTTTCAGGATTTAACCCTTTGACTAGTTATGTCGGTGAAATAGATAAATATGGCAACCAAATGTATACAAGTGTTATTAATACAGCTGATGAATTAGCTGCTGCTGCGGAATTAGTCACTGGAAAAACAAGTCAAATTCCAGTCTCATTAATTAGAGGTTTCCAATTTGAATCCATGGAAAACGCCGCTAATTCAATGTTGAATCGGGACCCAGATAAAGATTTGTTCCGTTAGTTTTTTTATAGCTCTAACATTAATTGTTCCCCAGCGTTGAAATTTGTCAAAGATAATCCTAACAGTCTGATGGGTTTTTCTTCACTAAGCATTTTGTCTAATAATACTAACGCGGCGTTTTTAATATTTTCTGGCTGATTTGTTGGAGATATCAATGTTAATTGGTTAGTTGAAGTTTTGAAATCATCAAAACGGATTTTAAGCCTGATAGTTTTACCTTTGATGTTTTTTTGTTGAGCATTGTTTGATAATTTGTTGCTGAGTAAATGTAACTCTTCAATTATTGAAAGTTTGTTGTGTAAGTCGACTGCAAATGTAGTTTCAGTACTTATAACTTTGGGAGAACGATCAGTTTGCAATGACTCTTTATAGTTTCCGTTAGCTTTAGCTTTTATTTTATGACCTTGTGATCCAAATGTAGTAGAAAAGAAAACATTTGACTGTTCTGCCAATTCACCTACAGTTTTGATACCTAACAAATGCAATTTTTCAGTAGTTTTAGGCCCCACCCCTGGAATCTTATTAACATTTAAACCTGATATGAAAGACATTTCTTGCCCAAACGGAATTATTATTAGTCCGTCTGGTTTGTCCAAGTCAGACGCAATTTTACTGGTTGATTTAGTGCTGCTAATACCTATGGACATTGTCAGTCCAACTTCTTGATGTATAGCGTTTTTTATGCCTAGCCCAATATTCAATACATCGCTAGGACTGGATACACTTTCTGAAATGTCTAGATAAGCTTCATCAAGAGACGGCACTTCTACTATTTCAGAATATTTACGTAAAATATCGATCACCTGTAGCGAGTATTTTTTATATTCAGCAAAATGTGGTTCCACTATTATTGCATTGGGGCATAATTGTATCGCCCTTTTCATTGGCATAGCGGAATGGATTCCGTAAGATCGAGCTTCATATGATGCAGTTGCGACTACTCCTCTATTTTCTGGGCGACCACCGACTAATATAGGTTTGCCCAATAGATTAGGATTTATTAGTTGTTCTACGGAAGCAAAAAAGGCATCCAAATCTCCATGAAGAATGTAAGAGTCACATAAATCATTCAATTCTTAATCCTAGTAATAGCATTTCACAATCTGATATTTGGTAGTATACAACTTTCATGTAAAAAGAAGGAATTAATAATCAAGTAAAGTGACTGCAAACTGTTTTGTTTTCTTTAAAAAAATCTAAAAAACCAATATTTTATGGCTGGTGGATCGTTGCTGTTTGCTCTGCAATGGTTTTTATGGCGTCTGGGATTTTTTTTAGGGGTTTTACAGTTTTGGTCCCGGCTATGAGAGATTCTTTAGGTCTATCGCAAATGCAGACTAATTTAGTGTTTTCTATTGCCAGATCAGAAGGTGGACTTGAAGGTTTATTTGCCGGGTGGTTTATTGATAAATTAGGCAATAAGAAGATTTTAATTCCTATGGTTATACTTGCAGGCACAGGATATATATTATTCTCTATTTATGTTCATAATTTTTTAACGTTTGCATTGATATATTTGTTAGTGATTTCACTAGGCAATAGCGCAGCCTTCCAGCATGCTTTATTTGCCGGAGTGAACCAATGGTTCCGTAGGCGTCGTTCTTTAGCTATATCCACGTTAGCAGCGATATCCTCTTTAGGAGGGTTAGTTATGGTGCCGGTACTTAATCTGATTATCGCTCGAAAAGGATGGAGAACAGCTACATTAATATCTGGACTAATTTATTTTATAGTAATTTTACCGTTGACTTTTTTCTTCAAAAATAAACCTGAAGATATGGGATTACATCCAGATGGAGATGAATTTGCTTTTCAATTAACGACTTCTGAAGGCGAATCCAGAGAAATTAGAGATTATACAGTTAATGAAGCATTATCAACTAAGACATATTGGTTTTTGCTATTCGGCACCGGATTAAGAATGTTAGCTACAATGGGTGTATTGGTAACAATAATTCCTATCTTAGAAACGAAAGGGTTAAGCAGGCAAACAGCAGCTAACCTTACTGGTTTTATGTTTGGTTTAAATTTTCTGTCTAGAATGGTATTTGGGTACCTGGGTGACATTTGGCCCAAGCAAATAATACTTACCTTAACGCTAATGCTTGAGTGTTCGGCGCTAGTATGCTTATTTTATGCGAGCCCAGGTTCGTATGGATTGCTATTAATTTGGGCATTTATTTTATTTGAAGGATTGGGAGACGGAGCTGGTATTATAGTTTGGGCTACTCTCGGAGATTTTTTTGGTAGAGATAAATTTGCTAGCTTAAGAGGCATAATAACTTTCTCTCATAGCTGGGCATTGATTGCTTCTCCAATATTCGCAGGTTGGGTATTTGATAATTTTCAAAATTATCAAATAGCTTTGCTAGTATCTGCTGTATGTGCTGGCATGTCCGCAGGATGTTTCGCATTTGTAAGACGCCCCCCAGTATTGGTAGAATGATTAGAAAGTAGTAGGTGACAAATGGATATATTAACAACTTATCATGAAAATCATCCTATTTCCGAAGCTAAATATTTAGAAGCAAGGACGATTTTCCCTGGTGGAGTTACGCACGATAACAGATATGCCACTCCGTTTCCTTTGTATATGACGCATGGTGAAGGTTCAAAAAAATGGGATGTTGACGGAAATGAATACATAGATTATGTATGTGGCCATGGGGCTCTGTTGCTGGGACATTCGCATCCTGCAATTGTAGAAGCGGTTAAATCACAAATGTCATTAGGCACCCATTTAGGTGCATGTACGGACTTAGAAATGTCCTGGGGTAGTTTAATTAAAACATTGGTTCCTTCTGTAGAACGTATCAGATTTAATAGCTCAGGGACTGAAGCTACAATGATGGCGATGAGATTGGCAAGAGCCTACACTGGTAAAAGTATAGTTATAAAATTAGAAGATCATTTTCACGGATGGCACGACTATGCTATATCAGATTCGTCTGGGCCGGGTCCTGGTGTACCATTAGGATCATGGGGTTCAACTAAGGTTTTACCGTCAGGAAATTTACAAGTATTAGAGGACTTTTTAACGTCTAATAATGATGTGGCTGCTATAATTTTAGAACCTACAGGAGCCCATTATGGGCAACTGATGTTTAATACACAGGAGTATTTATCGGGAGTTAGGCAATTGACTTCTGCTTACAACGTTGTGTTTATTATGGACGAAGTGGTAACAGGTTTTCGAGCATCCTCAGGAGGGGCACAAAGTAGGTATGGCATTATTCCAGATCTGACTACATTTGCTAAAATTGTAGCTGGCTCTTTGCCTGGGGGAGCTGTCGGAGGTAAGGCCGATATTATGGATATGATCTCCCATACTGGTGATCCCAAAAGAGATCGTATGGAGAGAGTTGCTCATCCGGGCACATTCAACGCTAATCCCCTATCAGCAGCAGCAGGTATAAAATGTTTAGAAATCATCGCTGAAGGACAAGTAAATAACATAGCCGACAAAATGGGACTGATGTTAAAAAATGGTATCAATGACCTGTTTTCTTCAATGGAAATAAGCGGGCATGCATATGGAATAGGATCTATGATACATGTTGTTTTGAATGATTGTGATTGTGATAGAGAAACTTGTATAAGCGATCATTCAAAAATTAAAAACACTATATCTTCAGAAAAAACGATACAGTTGAAACGTTCATTGCAAAATCACGGAATTGATATTATGGGGCGGAACGCTTTTTTGGTTTCTGGAGTTCACACAGAAGAAGATATATTTTCTACTTTAAATTCAATGGAATTATCTTTACATGATTGTAAGAAAGAAAACTTATTGATATAAACGAGTTCCTGCATATTAATAAACTGGGGATCTAATTACTTCTTGTGAAAGAAACTAAAATATGGAGAGGAATGTTATGCCTGAATCTACCTATCATGTAAATGTCGGAACTGAGCTTATGGAGGTTTATTCCAGCTTACCGTCTGGTGATGGGCCATTCCCTGCTATGATTGTTATAATGAACGCTTTCGGATTAGTTGATTTCACTAAAGCTATGTGTGATAAATTGGCAGCAGAAGGATATGCTGCTTTTGCACCTGATTTATTTCATTCCATTTCTGACGAACTTGCTCAAACAAAGAATACGACTAAAAGAGAGTTGATGGATGATGTCCAAATAATTGCAGATGTGAGTGCTGCTGTTGAATTTGTTAAAAACAGCCCTGAAGTAAGATCAGATAAACTAGGAATAACTGGATTTTGCTGCGGAGGGCGTATTGCTTGGCTAATGGCCGCTGTAAGTAGTGAATTTAAAGCCGTAGTTCCATATTATGGAGGTAATTTATTTGCTCCTTGGGGTGATGGAACTGTACCTCCTTTTGATATGGCAATAGATATAAATTGCCCGATGCTATTTCATTTTGGTGCAGAAGATAACAACCCGTCACAAGAAGATATGCTGGTGTTGGATAAAAAATTATCAGAATTAGGCAAAGATTACAAATTTTACTCATATCCAGATGCTGGCCACGCCTTTATGGATTTCAACGATGCTGGTAGATATAATCAACGTGCATCTGATATGTCATGGCCGAGAACATTGGATTTTCTTGCTGAACATTTGAAAGATTAATATTATATTCAGAGGTCAATAGCAATAGTATGAGTAAATCTTACAAGGCAATCCTTTTTGATATGGATGGGGTTTTATTAGATAGTGAACCATTGTTTTTACGAGCTATAAATGCATCATTAAAAGCACATGGGGTTGCAGGTGTTACGGAACGAGAAAACCAGGATCTATTGATAGGCTCCACAATAGAACAAACATGGTCGCGTTTGAAACAAACAAGAAACTTGAGCAAAAGTATATCTGACCTGATACTTGATTATGAAAAATATGTGTTGCAGATATTCACTAATCCGCTTAGCGCAAGGCCAGGAGTCCATAAATTGATAAGCTATTGCACTGATAATCAAATACCAATTGCCGTAGCATCATCATCTCAACACCGATGGATAGACATAAAATTAAAAGCTATTGGATTAGCTAATGTATTTGACTCGGTTATGGGTGGGGATGACGTTGTGAACGGAAAACCTGATCCTGAGGTATATGTTAAATCGGCAGAAAAGCTGGGAATAAACCCAGAATGGTGTATTGCAATAGAAGATTCGCCAGTTGGCATTAAAAGCGCTGTACAATCTGGAGCATTTACCATAGCTGTTCGTAGTGACTCAACTATAGGTATGGATGTGTCAAGAGCACATATTATTTTAGAAACTTTAGAATATTTTGAATATTCTTTGCTAACCTAAAATATTATAAACGAGGTATTATTTGGGCATTGCAGAAGCATTAGCTGTAATATTTTTCACATCATTAATTGTTGGTTTTTCTGGAGCAATGGCCCCTGGACCGCTATCGGCAGTCAATGTTAGAGACTCTATAACTAAAGGCCCTAAAACCGGACTTACTTTGTCTGTGGGCCATTCATTGGCTGAATTAATGACTTTGTTGGTGCTTTTGCTGGGAATAGGACCTTTCTTATCAGTCAACTATGTTGAGATAACAATTGGGTTGATAGGCGGATTATTTCTCTTCTATTTGAGTTATGCGAGCATGCATAAGTTAAAAAATGTAGAGCAAGTATTACCTCAAAGATCGGGTAAACCCAGCATGGGTAAATCAGGAATTTACTTGGGATTTATTGTAAGTTTAGCTAACCCTTATTTTATTATTTGGTGGAGCACTATAGGGCTTAGCTATATTTCTTGGGCTGATAATTATGGAATATGGGGAGTGGGATGTTTTTTTGTTGGACACATAACGTCCGACTTCATTTGGAATATTTCTGTTTCTATAGCAGTATACCAGGGAGGCAAATTGATGTCTCCGGCAGTATTTAGAATTGTTATGGTGCTTTTAAATATATGCTTAGGGATGTTGGGTGCATATTTTATATTTAAATCTCTCCACGTGTATTTGGGATAATTATTGGCTAAATCCTATAATGTGTTCTAATTCTGCTGGGTCAGAAGGGATACCAGCTGATAAATTTTTGTGTCCAGCAGATGTGACTAAAATGTTGTCTTCGATCCTTATACCAATGCCTTGATATTGCTCTGGAACATTGGGCGCAAGGTTTCCAAAATATAACCCCGGTTCAACAGTTAATACCATGCCTTCACGCAACTCAATAGAACCTTGTAAATCTCTATATACGCCTGAATCATGTACGTCTAACCCTAACCAATGTGACGTAGCATGCATATAGTAGGGGGCGTACATTTTTTGCTCTATTATAGTTTCTAAAGATTCGGTTAATATGTTGAAATCAATCAAGCCTTGAACAATAGTATTTAGAGCAATTAAATGAACCGATTCAAATGTTACTCCAGGTTTAATGGATTTTATTGCTTTTTTTTGTGCGTCTAGTACTACGTTGTAAACCTCGAGTTGCTGTGCATTAAATTTGCCGTTAACTGGCCATGTTCGAGTTATATCAGCAGTGTAGAATTCGAATTCTGCCCCGGCATCAATTAGTAGCAAATCATTGTTTTTTATCTGGCTTGTATTGTTAATATAATGCAATGTGCAAGCATTAATTCCGGATGCTACTATGGAAGGATAACCATTTCTGGGTGATCCTAATTTACGAAATTGTGATTCCATGTCAGCTTGTATTTCATATTCAAATTTGCCTGGCGTGGTATTTTGAAAAGCTGATATAAAGCCTTTTTCAGTGATGTTGATCGCTTTCTGTAAATATTCTATCTCTTCTGGTGTTTTTATGATTCTCATATTTGAGATAATGCTAGAAGTGTCATTGACTGAGCGGATTAGAGTAGCGCCTCTAGAATAGTTTCTTCTCTTGGTTGATACGATGGTATTTATTAATTCAGTAATATCATGGTCTGGGTTTGGGCTGAAATGGATACTAGGTGTACTCGAAAGTAATTCAGGTAGTATCTCGTCTAAATCTTCTATGGAAAAAGCTTGGTCTGCTCCATGATACTTTATAGCTCCTTCCACGCCGGCCCTTTTCCCAACCCAAGTTTCAAAATTGGCGTCATAAGGTGGGACAAACATCGTATAAGGTGTTTCTGATGTCGGATTCAATACAATGACAGAATTTGGTTCTTCAAATCCGGTCAGATACCAAAAAGTAGAATCTTGCCGGAATATATAATTAACATCATTGTTGCGAGATTTTTCTTGGCCAGATGTAAAAATGGCTATACCGGCTCCGAGGTGTTCCATTACTTGCTGTCTTCTAATAAAAAATGAGTTCATATCAATATTTTATTTCCTTTTTGTTCACTATACGACTATAGTTTAATATAATCTCAATGATTTAACGAGTTAATAATTACAAGGAGAGAATTAATGGTAAACACAATAACAGTTATGAATCCAGTATCACCTCCTAGAAGATTGACAAATGTTCTCGCAGTTAGAGATGAACATATAAGCGGTAAAAGAATAGGATTTCTTTGGAATAATAAACCTAATGGCGATGTCATATTTAAAAAAATAGAAAAAATTTTGGCAGAACAATCAGATATAACAGAATTTAAGTACTATGGTAAATGGACAGCTTCAATCCCAGCAGAGACAAATGTATTAGAAGCAATGTCACAAGAAGTGGATTTAGCAATTATAGGATTGGCTGATTGAGGATCATGTACTTCATGGTGTATCCATGACGCGATTGAACTAGAGAAATTGAATGTACCTACAGTTACTATTTGCTCAGATAGATTTTTGATATTGGCTGATTCTGAAAGTAAAAGTTTAGGAATGCCGGATCTGCCAGTTGCTTTGGGAAAACACCCTTTTGGGGGAATAGATGAGAATGTGATTGATGGATTGATTGATGGGTTTGTAACACAAATAATCTCCGGTTTCAGAGGTGTGTAATGGCATTAAATTCAGAATTGATCGATTTAAATTCATCCTATGAGTCTATAAATGAATATTTTTGCAATCAGCATTGGAGTGACGGGCTACCGATCATTCCCCCTACTCCTGACAGAGTAAACTTAATGATTGAGTCGTGTGGATTGGACCCTGATATTGTTGTATCAGAAATACCTCCAAACTGGGGGGCAGCTACTGTGGAAAAAATAGCTATTAACGCTGTAATGGCAGGATGTTATCCTGGACATTTTCCGGTTTTATTGGCTGCTATTAAAGCAATAAGTAAAGAAGAATTTAACTTATATGCGATTCAAGCAACTACCCATCCGTGTGGGATTTTCATGATTGTAAATGGCCCGATAGCCCAAGAATTAAATATTAATGGCGGAGTTGGTTGTTTTGGCCCTGGATATATGTCTAATGCTGTGTTGGGTAGGGCTATGAGGCTAGTGCTAATGAATATTGGTGGTGCTTATCCAGGTGTTGGAGATATGTCGTCGCAAGGTTCTCCTGGAAAATTTTCTTTCTGCATTGCTGAAAATGAACAAGAAAATCCATGGAATCCAATTCATGTGGATCTAGGGTATAAACCTACAGATAGTACTGTTACTGTAGTGGCTGGAGAATCACCACATAATATAAACGATCATACTGGGAAAACTGCTGAGGAGATTTTAACTATAATTTCAGGTGCTATAGCTATCACCGGTGCTAATAATGCATATACAGGAGGCGAAACCGTTTTAATATTAGGACCCGAGCATGCTGAAACTATATCTAAAGATAATTATAGCAAAGAAGATGTTACATCTTGGTTGAGACAACGTGCCCTCATTCCGATAGATCGATATACACAATCTACTATGATTGAACGCTTCGGTAAAATATTAACCGAACCTGTCCCGATGATATCTACAAGCAAAGATTTATTAATTGGTGTTGCTGGTGGACCAGGCAAACATTCATCATGGATTCCAACTTTTGGTGGTACTACACATTCTGTTACTCAAATAATCTCATAATAAAATTTTATTATGAGATTTTATGGCTCTAGATGATTTTCTGAGTTTGTTGTTAACGATCTAAATGTGATTGTTGTTTAGGGTTGTATTTAAGAAGTAGATTTTTGTTATAAAATATTAAGAATATTCAGTTATCGATATCGTAAGTTATGCCTTCCCAATTCACTTACTGTTTTACATCCCATTAATTTCATCCCTCGTTCAATCTCATCCTGCATTAAACCCATAGCTCTTTCTACTCCTGCTTCTCCTGCGGCTGCTAGGGCATAGAGGTACAATCTTCCTCCTGAGCAAGCCTTGGCGCCAACAGAAAGAGCTTTTAAGACATGTGTGCCTCTTCTGATTCCACCGTCGCATATCACATCTACTTTATCACCTACTGCGTCAACTATTTCAGATAATTGATCAAATGGTGAGCGTGATCCATCAAGCTGGCGACCTCCGTGGTTGGATACCATTATTGCAGTTGCTCCTACATCGACTGCTTTCTTTGCATCTTCAACAGACATTATTCCTTTTAAGCATAAATCCTTACCCCATTTTTTACTGATTTCTTCAATGGTGTCCCAATTCATGTTTTGATCTATCAAAGATGTAAAATATTCGCCAATGGAAACCTTTACGTCTGTGCCTTCTTTTACATGACTTGTAAGCTGCGGTAATTCGAATTTTTCTCTAAACATATAATTCAAAGTCCAGTTAGGATGCGTTGCAAAGCTAATAAGACTCTTGGGTGTTAATTTAGGAGGAGTAGTAAACCCTGTGTAAAAATCTCTTTCCCGGTTTCCAGCTACTATAGTGTCTACAGTTACAGCCAGTGCATCAAAATTATGTTCAAGACATTTTTCGATCATACTATTATTAAGGCCCTTATCTTTGTGAACATATAATTGGAACATTTTTGGAGAAGAGTGGTTTGCCGCTATATCTTCAATGCTGACTGTTGCTAAAGAAGATATTCCAAAAAATGTTCCATATTTTTCTGCGACTTTGGCAACGGCTTTCTCGCCTTGATGATGGAATAATCTTTGCAGAGCTGTAGGTGAGAAAAATAGAGGGAGGTTTATTTTTTTCCCCATCACAGTTACGCTGAGGTCTATATTTTCAACACTTCTTAAAACGTTGGGCACTAAATCACATTTTTCAAAAGATGCTGTGTTTTGAAGTAAAGTGGTTTCGTCGTCCGCTCCTCCATCCAAATAGTGAAAAATAGGAGATGGAATTCTTTTTTCGGCAAGATTTCTGAAGTCTTTTGTATTGTGACAGTTTTGTAATTTACTAAACATTTTGTATTATAGTCCTTGGTTTATTTTCATTTTTTCAAATAGCTCAAGATTTTGCTTGGCGTTATTGGCAAGGAATTTATCCGAACTCCTAAAGCATCATTGATGGCATTATGAATAGCTGACAATGGAGGTATTATGGGAGCTTCACCGACTCCACGTAACCCGAATGGGTGCCTAGGATTTGGGACTGTCACCATTACAGAGTCAATCATTGGCACATCTAAACTTGTAGGCATTCTGTAATCTAAAAAGCTAGCGTTGTCTAATGAACCGTTCGCATTGTAAACGTATTCTTCATTGAGAGCCCACCCGATACCTTGTACTGTAGCCCCCTGAATTTGTCCTTCTACATAGCTTGGGTGTGCTGGAAATCCTACATCAAGAAATGAAGTACATCTTAATATTTCAACTTTACCTGTTTCGGGATCAACTTCAACGTCGGCAATGGTTCCAGCCATAACTGGCCCTACACCAGTCGATGGTGCGGATGTCGAACATGTAATCGGTCCTCCTGTTCCCATTTGCCTACGAGCTAAATCTTTAAAACTAAGCTGGTCACTTGCATTTTTGGAGCAAGTAAAAATACCATTTGCAAATAAAATGTCTTGAGGTTGAACTTCCCATATTAAAGAAGCTCTTGTTTTCATTTCGTGAATAACTAGATTGGCAGCTTCTATAGCCGCTAGTCCAGTGTCGAAAGCAGTTCTACTACCTCCGGTATTACCTGTATACCCGACCATATCTGTATCAGCTACTGTCGGAGACACTTCATCTGATGTTAGTCCTAAAATTTCTGCCGCTTGCATGGCTACTGCTGTTCTGGATCCCCCTATATCGACAGATCCTGTTATTAAATTAATAGTTCCGTTAGTATTAACGTTAATAGTTGCAGATGAAACTTGTCCACCTTGCCACCTGTACCCTACTGCTATGCCTCTTCCTTGGTTTGGCTTATTTAGGAGAGTTTGGTAATGGGGATGGTCTTTCATGGCTTGCTCTAATTCTATACATCCTATTTTGGGATGCTGTACCCCATTAGGCATTCTATCCCCTTCTTTAACTGCATTAAGCAATCGAAGTTCTATTGGATCAATGTCAAGCATGATTGCTGCTTCATCAATGATTGGCTCAACGCAAAAAGCTCCTTGGGGTTGTCCAGGTGCTCTATATGCTTGTACTTTCTGTTTGTTGCAAACTACGTCGTACCCATCGATTAGTAAATTCTCTATTTTATATGGTCCTGTGGCGCATAACGTGGCTCCTCCTACTGGGGATCCCGGGTACGCTCCTGCTTCAAAGTACATTGTGATTTGTGCCGAGGTTATAAGGCCTTTATTAGTAAAACCTATTTTGCTTTTTGCCCAAGTGGCTGAAGTAGGACCAGTACCTTCAAATACATCTTTGCGACTCATTACGACTTTTACGGGCTTCCCGCTTTTTTGAGAAAGTACAGCTGCTACTGGTTCAAGGTAAGTAGTAGCTTTAGCTCCAAATCCTCCTCCAATTTCAGTTGGAGTTACTTTTATCATAGACTCTTCTAAGCCTAATATAGCTGCAGTTGCAGATCTGACCCCAAACGCACCTTGTGTACAAGTCCAAATATGAACTCTTCCATCTCCTGGCCAAGTAGCAGTTGAAGCATGTGGTTCAATGTAGCCTTGGTGAACGGTTTCAGTAGTAAATTCTCTTTCAATGACAAAATCCGCGTCAGAAAATCCTTGATCTGTATCCCCTAGCTTATGTTGAATATGGCTTGCAATGTTACTTTTTTCACCTTGGTCTTCACCTCTAGCAAACCTTTCTGCTTTGAAGTGTGTGGTCATTGTTGGATGAAGTAAAGGAGCATTTGGTTTAATAGCTTCAGCTAAAGTGAGAGCCGCAGGTAGGATTTCATATTCAACTTCTATTAATTCTAATGCAAGTTCGGCTATATGGGCATTGGTAGCAGCAACAGCAGCAACGGCGTGCCCTTTGTATAATACTTTTGTATGTGCCATTAAATGCTCGGCCATTAGTCTAGCATTTGCTCTAGTTTCAGCTAGGTCTATGATTTTGTCTTTTATAATTGGAAAGTCCTGATGTGTCATGACTGATTTAACCCCGGGTAATTTTAGAGCTTTCGAAGTGTCTATAGATTTTATTAATGCGTGTGCGTGAGGACTTCTAAGTATTTTAGCGAACAACATGTCTGAAAGCTGTATGTCTGCCCCATATTTTGCTGCTCCAGTTACTTTATCGTACCCATCGTGCCGTATGGGACGTGTTCCAACAACATTATAATTTGTTCCTTGATAAGTTGTAGAGTTTGTAGTCATGAATCCTCCATTACATTGGTGTTATGAATAATCTACTTAGCGATATACTCTCTATACCGCTGTGGGCATATTCTGATTGCAGTGTAGTTTACATAAATGGCCCTATCGTTACAACTCTGTAACATCCGGAAAGATCTTTTTTAATTACAGTATTTATATTTGGAAATTCTCTGGCTGTGAACGTTTTGAGGTATTGTTGCTGGGAATGATCGATTTCTAAAATAATAAATCCTTGGGGGTTGATAGAATTGGAAAACTTTATTAACAGTTCGTTGATTAAGTCTATCCCGAATTCTCCTCCATCAAGTGCTACGTGAGGCTCCCAAAATATTTCTGGTTCTAGAGAATCTAATCTACCTGTTGGTATATATGGTAAATTAGCCACCAAAAAATCAAATTTCATCGTTGAAGCTTCTAATAAGTTAGAGTGGTAAAAATCGATTTGTTTTATGACATCATGTTTGATTGCATTGTTTTTTGCTACAGTTATAGCTCCCTCTGAAATATCAAAAGCATGTAGTATGAAGTTGGGGCGCAGTGTGGATAATGTGACCGCGATAGCTCCGCTACCTGTCCCTATATCAGCTAGGGTACATTTGGAATTTATGCTTGAAAGTGTTAGCACTTCTTCAACAAGTAATTCTGTTTCAGGTCGAGGAATTAATACTCTGCTATCAACCAAAAACTCAAGTCCGTAGAATTCCTTATAGCCTATGATGTAAGAAAGTGGCTCGCGTTGAATTCTGCGCTTTATTATTTCATTCAGTTTGTTTTCTTGGCATCTAGTTAAATCTACGTGGCTCAAGGAGTAAAGGGCTGTTTTATTTAGTGATAAAGCCTCCATTAGTATAATTTCTGACTCTATTTGGGCTTCTACAATGCCTGAGGGCAACAACTGTTTATATATATTAGTGCGTAAATCTTGTACGTTTGTCAGCACTATGACTAAGCTTTTACCCCTTCCATTAATTGAGTTCGTTCCCATTCTAACAATGAACCGATTATTTCTTCTAAATTACCATCTAAAATCTTAGGCATACCATAAAAACTAGATGAAATTCTATGGTCTGTTACTCTATCTTGTGGGAAATTATAAGTTCGGATTTTATCTGACCTTTCTGCGCTGCCTACTTGTTCTTTACGGTTTTTACTAATTTCATCACTGTGTTTACGTTGCTCGACTTCATAGACACGTGCTCTAAGCATAGCCATAGCTTTGGTCTTGTTTTTATATTGGGACCGTTCGTCTTGGCACACTACAACTATATTGGTGGGAAGGTGGACTATTCTAACTGCAGTTGCGACTTTGTTGACGTTCTGGCCACCATGTCCCCCTGCATGGTATATGTCTATACGTAAGTCATCCGGTTTAATATTAACTTCCACTTCTTCAGCTTTTGGTAATACTGCTACAGTAGCTGTTGAAGTATGGATTCTTCCCTGGGTTTCTGTTTCAGGAATTCTTTGTACTCTATGTACACCTTTTTCAAATTTTAGCTTGCTGTAAACGCCTTGACCTTGGACTTCGAATACTATTTTGTTGAATCCTCCTAAGTCTGCGTTATGGGAGTCCATTATGTCGACCTTCCAGTGATTCACTTGTGCGTACTTGGAATAAGCTCTAAATAAGTCGGAAGCAAACAAAGTAGCTTCGCGTCCACCAGTTCCGGCTCTGATTTCCACGATTACATCTCTCCCATCGTTAGGGTCTTTAGGTAATAAAGCGATTTCTAATTCAGATTCGAGTTTTTTGATTTTTTCAGAAATATTGTTGAGCTCTTGTTTAGCCATGTTACTTAATTCATTGTCTGAGCTGTCCTGGGCTAATTCTTCCAAGTCTATTTTTTCTGTTACTAGAGCATTGTAACTGTTTCCAATTTTCACTAAAGTTTCTAACGATGAACGTTCTTTGGCTAGCGTTTGAATTTGTGAAAAGTCAGCAGAAATTTCTGGCTGAGACATTAAGATTTCAATCTCAATATTTCGAGCTAATACAGATCCTAGTTTGTCAAATATAGTAGACATAATTCATTCTTAAATAAAAGTTTTTGGTTGGGTGTAATTTTAACTTAATGTGTATTTAGATACAATATGATTTGCTATTATTAGTGGTTATAAAGGCTTAATACCGTGATGTATAGCGATTGTTCCAAGCCCAAACTTTTTGAAAGACACCTTCTCCAGTCCACATGATTCAAATACACTCTTTAATTCTTCTGCAGTGATGAATTTGTCTACAGACTGTGGCAAATAAGTATAAGCTGATTTGTTTTTACTAATAAGTAGACCAATGATAGGTACTATTTTACGGAAATAAAAACCTATAAACATTCCAGCAAATTTGTTTTTATATGGAGTCAATTCTAGTGTAGCTACAATCCCTCCAGGTTTAGTAATTCTTACCATTTCTGAAATTGATTTTTGCAGATTTGGCATATTCCGTAAACTAAATCCTGCTGTGACTGCGTCAGTGATATTGTCTTGTAACGGTAGTTCGATGGCAGTACTTACAAAAAATGTAGGGTTATTTGCGTGAAGTAATTCGATTTTTTTGCTTTTTGCAATTTGCAACATTGGCATTAATATATCTGTGGCATACACATTTGTTACTGTAGGTATTTGGGCCAATTTATAAGAGATGTCCCCTGTTCCTGTGGCAATGTCTACACAAATAGTTGGTTTTCTAGAAGACACCAGTTTAATAAGCTTAGTTTTCCATAGATGGTGCATTCCAAACGTCATTATGGTATTCATTTTGTCGTAACAATCTGTTATTTCAGTAAATAACTTATTTACATAATCTTGTTCTGGAGCGATTCTATTAATCTTCATACTTTATCCGGTATATCTGTAATCTGGCGGTAATTCGACCTCTATACCTAGTTGTATTAGTAGCTTATAAACAAAGTAATTTACTATTTGATCGAGAGTTTTGAGGTTCAAATAAAATGGCGGATCTGTTGGCATTATAGTCGCCCCTAGGCTAGCTAGTTTGCTTAAATTAGATAAATGTATGGCGTGCAAAGGGGTTTCTCGTGGGATTATAGTTAGGGGACGTTTCTCTTTCATACATACATCAGCAGATCTAAGTAACAAATTATTCGTTATACCGTTTGCTAGACTAGCGACACTATTCATACTACATGGGACTATGACCATTCCGTTAGTGTGAACGCTTCCGCTAGCTATAGGAGCTGTGAGATCTCCTACAGCATAATTGGTGTAATTAGGGTACTCTGACCATTTGTTTACATCAGATTGGTATGAAGTTTTTAGTTCTTGGTCCCAGACTAGTTTTGAAGCATTTGAGAATATTGTAACTACTTTTAAATCTCTTTCTAGTAAAGCGGTTATAAATTTTTTCGAAATTATGCTTCCACTCGCACCTGATATTCCTACTATGTATGGGTATTGATTGTTCAATTCTACCTCGCGTACCAACTGGCTATAGTGAATATGAGCAAAATCATAGAAATAATACCGTTGGTCCGGAAAAATGCTATATTCACTTTTGATAAGTCGGTTGGTTTCACTATAGTGTTTTCGTAAGCAAGCAATAGGCTTGCAATAGTACACCCAATAAAAAAGAGAATATTCAGATTTAACGACATTCCTAAAATAATTAACATAAGTATTGCACTACCGTGAAACACTTTTGTGATTATTAATGCTCCGTGTATACCAAATTTAGTGGGAACGGATTTGGTGCCGTATTCTTTGTCAAAATCAAAATCTAGACAAGCATATATGATATCGAATCCGCTAGCCCAAAGGGCTACTGCTAGTCCTAATATAAATGGATAGGGGGATATAGTGCCAGTAACACCCAGCCATGCTCCAATTGGAGCAATCGCTAAAGATGTGCCTAACATAACGTTGCATAGCCATGTATGGTATTTGGCAATTGAGTATGTAGCGATGTATATAAGTGCTATAGGTGACATTAGTAATACCAATATGTTTAATTGGAATGCTGAAAATACAAACAGTAATCCACATGGTATTATGAGCGTCCACATGTCTCTGCGATTCAAACTGCCTGTTTGTAGGTGGCGGTTTTTTGTTCTGGGATTATTATTGTCTTCTTCTTGGTTTGCTAAGCGATTGAATGACATAGCAAAAGTTCTTGCGCTGAACATTGCTACAGTAATCCAAATAAAGTCGCTTAGTAATATTGGTGAATATCCGTTATGAATAGAAGCTAGAATTATTGCTATATAGGCAAATGGGAGAGCAAATAGAGATTCCCATATTCGGATTGAGTTCATGTATAGAGGGAATTTCTTTACAAAATACAGTTTGGATTCCATTATTTTTCAAACTCTCCTATGTTATATAGCGCCCATTTCTTGTTAACTAAACTTACTATGTCATCAGACATTATTACATCGTCTGGCCAGGATTTTGTGTAACCTTCTCCAGTAATCTTTCTAGTGGCATCTACTCCTAGCTTTGATCCAAATTTACTGGATTGAGATGAATAGTCCAAATCATCTAGTGGACCTTTGCTGATTAGAATGTCGGTATCAAAGTTAATATTGCCAGCCACTCTCCATGTCACTTCTGAGTGATCTTGAATATTTACGAAATCATCTACTACAATAATTGTTTTCGTTAAGCTTAGGAGTCCTAAGCCCCATATGCCATTCATTACCTTAAATGCTTGTCCTGGATATTGTTTTTTTATTGAGACTATCAGTAAATTGTGGAATATTCCTTCAGCTGGCATATTGATATCCATTATTTCTGGGAAAATCATTTTAATCATTGGTAAGAAAATTCGCTCGGTTACTTTTCCCATCCAGAAATCTTCCTTAGGTGGGCGGCCTACTAGTGCTGACGGATATATCGGGTTTTTGCGGTGAGTTATAGTAGTGACATGGAATATAGGATACAGTTCCTTAAAAGAGTAATAACCTGTATGGTCTCCAAAAGGACCTTCTAGGCGTTCTTCGCCTTTGTTCACATATCCTTCTAGAATTATTTCAGAGTTTGCAGGTACTTTTAAATTTACAGATTTGCACTGAACTAGATCTACAGGCTTATTCCTTATGAATCCTGCTAATAGCATTTCATCAATATTAGGCGGTAATGGAGCAGATCCAGCCCATATTGTGGCGGGATCTGACCCAATTGCAACTGCAACTTCTAATTTGTCAGTAGTATTTCGGTAATGCTCAGCGGCTCCTTTATGGGTTTGCCAGTGCATCCCAGTGGTGTTTTTGTCATGCACTTGCATTCGGTATATTCCATAATTTTGAGTAGATTTAGATGGATCTTTAGTTATTACTAACGGTAATGTTATAAACCTACCTCCATCCTGAGGCCAGTTTTTCAAAATAGGGAAGTTGAATAGATTTACATTTTCACCAGATAATACTATTTCTTGGCAAGGGGCGGTTTTTACTGTTTTAGGTGATAATTTGCCTATGTTAAGCACCTTACCAAGTGTTTTTAGCTTATCTATAAATGAATGTGGAGGACTCTGCACACTTGCCAAGAGTTCGCTTATGCGTTGAGATATTTGCTCAATATTTTCTACTCCCAACGCTAATGCCATCTTTTCATCCGAACCGAATAAATTAGTCAACACTGGAATTGATTGGTTGTCTACATTTTCGAATAGTAAAACTGGACCTGAGTTGTCCATAACTCGATTTGTTATTTCTGTTATTTCTAACTCTGAGGTCACTTGCTCAGAAATTCTTTTCAGAAGATTTCTACTTTCTAGTAGAGTGATGTAATCCGCTAGATTTGAATAATGCATATCCATACTTTTTTATTAATGATTTATTTAAGTATAGTACTATCATACGTTGAGAGGAAGGTTTAATATTTGGATTAATTAAAAGTAGGTCTCGTTGT
>DPHC01000018.1:83606-101549 GCA_003523055.1 Dehalococcoidia bacterium
ACAACGAGACCTACTTTTAATGACCATACTATTTCTTTTTGTCTAAAGTTAATTAGATTAGAATCTTTAGTTGGTTTTACTGAGCTAGGGCCTTTAGGTGTTCTTAGTCTCTTGAGTTACTGAAACAGTCACTACAATAAACAGGCCTGTCGCCACGAGGTTTAAACGGTACTTGAGCGTCTTTACCACATTCAGCGCATACAATATCAAACATTTCTCTTGGACCACTTGATCGTTGTTCCGATCTCCTGGTACTTCTGCAAGGTTGACATCGTTTTGGTTCATTCACGAATCCACGTGAGTTGAAAAATTCCTGCTCTCCAACTGTGAAGATGAACTCTCCCCCACAATCGGCGCATATTAAAGTTTTATCTGACAGTGCCATCAGTTGTCCCCTCCTTGGGTCTTATTGAAGGGAATCCACTGAGAAATGATCTTAGCTTTACCCTACGATTAACACATATTATATATCCCTTTGGAGTAATTGCAACTATTTTTAAAATGAATGTGTGGTTTAGTGCAGAAAATTACGAAATTAGATGACATAATTGGATTAAAATTACTAAATTGTATCGATATTTTGAATCATATACGAAGTTAGTATTTTTATCTGTGGTTTGGGAGAGTTGTTTTTGAATGCTTTGATAAATTGAAATGGTACCCCAGGCAGGATTCGAACCTGCGACCTACTGCTTAGAAGGCAGTCACTCTATCCTCTGAGTTACTGGGGCTTACAAAATGAATTTTCGATTATATTATATAAGATTTTTCAAAAGGGGCAAACCGTTGGAATTGAAGATTGCCGATTTTTGGCATAATATCTTAACGTTACTGAATTTTTAATTAAAATTGCTTTTAGGAGAATAGATGATTTCAAAGAAAATTATATCAATGTTGAGTATAGCCTTGCTTCTATTGCCTATTCTTTCAAGTTGCGCCTCTCCTCCTAAGGTTTCATTTGAAGATTTGACGTGTGAAGGGCTTACTGAACAATGGACTGGCCATAAATACAGAGATAATTTCAAACGAAACAATGAATTTATTGAAATAATTCCGGTTCAAAAATTAGAACGTACCTCTGAAGTGTCTAAAGGCATTGGATGTGACTCGATTGTTACGCTAAAACATAGTCAAACTCGGAGTGGCACTGACGCTAAACAAGAAGAAATTATATTGCAAGCATGGGAGCAATCAGATGGTTCCATCAGGCATGAATTTGCTTTCTGTTATTTGGTTACCTGCGAACAACTGTTTGCCGAACGATAATATTAGCAATGTGTACTATAATTAAATTACCTTCTGAATACGTTAGTAAGGAACTTTAAATGCAAGTTAAAAAAGTGAGAGTATTAGTCGCGAAACCTGGCTTGGATGGGCATGATAGAGGTGCGAAGATAGTTGCGCGAGCTTTGCGAGATGCCGGATTAGAAGTGATATATACGGGCATAAGGCAAACTCCGGAAATGATAGTCAGGGCTGCAATACAAGAAGATGTTCAAGTATTGGGGTTGAGCATATTATCTGGTGCCCACTTGGAGATGACACAAGAGATTTTAAGTTTATTTCAAAAAGAAGGAATAGATGATATTTCTATTGTTTTGGGGGGGATTATCCCTGAGCAAGACAGAGATGCATTATTAGAATTGGGTGTTTATGAGGTATTTGGCCCTGGGACGGCAACAGAAACTATAGTTGATTGTATTAAAATTGCAGGCGAAAAAAGAATATAAATACACAAAAAACGTTAGTTTTTATAAAAAAGCGGCTTTTATGGAACTATTTGTGTTTAGGAACATTCTTGACAACTATTGTAAGGCGAGTACCATGGGGGCCTAATAACATTAAACTTATTAAGGGATGGCAAATCCCGACTGCAATATTATGAAATATAATTTATCACAACTTCTTTTAAACCCTACTGGCTCGAGTCAGGTATATACGGTTGACCAAATTGAAGTTATTGAAGATGAAATAGAAATTAACTTAGGAATGAAGATCAATATGACAAGGACTCATCAAGGAATTTGGGCACAAATTGATGGTAATGTTGCATTTTACGACACCTGTAGCCGGTGCCTAGAAAAATTTAAATATGTATCGAATATATTCTGCGAAGAAGAGTATTATTCTATATATGATGTAGAAGTTACCAGTAAAGCGAGTTATGGGTTTATAATAGACCAAGATCATATGATAGATCTATCAGAATTGGTAAGACAATCTGCAATAGTATCCACAGGTATAAAAGCTTTATGCAAGGAATCATGTAAGGGATTATGCGATGAATGCGGAAGTAACTTAAATGTTGATTCTTGTGATTGTGTTGAAAATAGAATAGACCCGCGTTGGTCCGGGCTTGCGGAATTGACCAAAAATAAAATAAATATATAGGGTTAATTATGGGTGCATTACCTAAAAAGAAAATAACTAGAGCTAGACGTGGAGCAAAATTTAGTTCTTACAGACTGGATAAATTAAACACTATTACCTGTAATCGATGTAACGGTAATAAATTGCCTCACGCAGTCTGCACAAGTTGCGGATATTATAGAGGCAGACAGGTAATTGAAGTCAATTAACTGAGTTGATTTTAATTAATAAGATGTTTTCAAAAATTCAGATTAGAATGTGTGACTATGGGCAATAATGTAAGAATGTCTAGTGTTTTCCCTGGGCAAGGTTCTCAATTTATTGGTATGGGGAAAGATATATATGACAATTTCAAAGTAGCTCGAGAAGCTTTCCAAGAAGCTGACGAAACGTTGGGTTACAAATTGTCTGATGTGATGTTTACCGGATCTTCTGACCAACTAGAAGATACCAGTTGCTCTCAACCAGCAATAATGGCTGTTAGTGTAGCTTGCTGGAGAGTCTTAGATGAAATGATACATAACGTTCCTTTAAAGATTGAATACTCTGCCGGGCATAGTTTGGGCGAATATACTTCTTTAGTAGTAGCTGGAGTTATGGATTACGCAGACGGATTGAAGCTTGTTCAGAAAAGAGGACAATTGATGCATGATGCATCAATTGTGAGACCAGGATCTATGGCAGCCATCATAGGATTAAATGAAGAATCCCTTAAAGATGTATGTGCTCAAACCGGAGCAGAAATAGCAAATATTAATTCTACTGACCAAATAGTAATTAGTGGTGATATTAAAGCAGTATCAGACGCCACTGAATTGGCGACTAATGAGGGTGCCAGAAAAATCATTAAACTACCAGTGAGCGGAGCTTTTCATTCATCGTTAATGGAATATGCATTAGAAGGTTTATCTGAAATATTGGAAGAAATTGCTTTTAAAGACCCTGAAGTACCAATTATTGCCAATTCAACAGGGTTGCCAGTAGAGAGCGCTGAAGAGATAAAAGCAGAACTACTTAGTGGTTTATGCAGCTGTGTGCAGTGGAAAAATTCGATTCAATACATGGTTGATTCAGGTGTAAATAAGTTTGTGGAATTTGGCCCCAGCAAGGTTTTGTCTAGCTTGATAAAAAGAATTAATAAAGACGTAGAAGTTGATACTATTTCTGATTCAAAATCTTTGAACAAATTTATAGAAACCCATAATTAATAAGGCTGAATATTAATGTTGATGACAACAGCGACTATACCAGAACGAAAAAAAGCAAGAGAATTAACTTTGCAGAAGTTGTTTGCTAAGGAATTTTTTAAAGATAGTGTAAAAAGAAAAAATCCACTAGCAAAAGGTTCTAAATTAAAAGATATGGAGCAAATATTATCTGAAGATTTTGTAGATTTAATAACAACCGAAAAAGCAAACCTAGATGAGATAATTAATAAACATGTAGATACGTGGCCAGTTGAGAAATTGGCTTATATAGACAAAAATATTTTAAGAATAGCCGTTTATGAGATATACAATCTACAATCTGTACCAGTAAAAGTATCTATAAATGAAGCTATAGAATTAGCAAAAAAATATGGTAGCGAAAGCTCTTATAAATTTATTAATGGCGTATTAGGATCAGTGGTCCGAGCGCTGACTGATCAAAATTTTGAAGTAACCGAGGTGTAACATGGCGACAGTATATGACCGTATTAAAGATATAGTGGTAGACAAATTAGGTGTCGAAGAAGATCAAGTGAATGAAGAAGCATCTTTTGTTGAGGATCTTAATGCAGATTCCTTAGATTTAGTAGAGCTCATTATGGCTTTTGAAGAAGAATTTTCAACCGGAGACCATGCGGTGGAAATTGATGATGAGGACGCAGCTAAAATCCTAACGGTTGGGAATGCTGTTTCATATTTGAAAGAAGCTGGTGTTACCGATTAAATTTTTCTTTTCTATGCTTGTAAAAACTTTAAATTTATGACGGTATGGATGTGAAAAACCTCAATGAACTACATCGAATAATTTTGACCTGCAGTAATTGTAACTTGCATACAACGCGCACAAACGCTGTACCAGGCACTGGAAGTGCAAAGGCAGAATTAATGTTTATTGGTGAAGCGCCTGGGGCTAGAGAAGATCTGGAAGGAAAACCCTTTATAGGAGCTGCTGGTAAAATTTTGGCAGAATTGTTGGATTTGATTCATTTATCAAGGCAACAAGTATTTATTACTAACGTAGTGAAGTGTAGGCCGCCTAATAACAGAAACCCAAGTGATTTCGAAATTTCTACCTGTAGTGAATATTTGTTTGCTCAGATAAAGTATGTAAATCCCAAACTAATAGTACCGCTCGGGCGATTTGCGACTAATTATTTCCTTCCGAAAGAGCCTATTACCAAGGTTGCAGGAATATTACATGCAGTGGGTGACTATAAAGTATACCCTTTGTTACACCCTGCAGCTTCCTTGCGACGAAAAGAATACAAGGTACGCCTTGAAACTGATTTTAAAAAACTTCCTATGATCCTTCGAAATGCAGAATAAATATATGCTATTTATGTATTGGAAAAATGTATTATGAATCTTGATAAATTGCGAATAATTCCCTTCGGAGGATTGGGAGAAATCGGTAAAAACATGTTGGCATTTGAATATGCTGATGAAATTGTAATTATTGATTGCGGTATACAATTTCCAGATAATGATTTACATGGCGTGGATTTAATCATACCTGACATAGAATATTTGAAATCTACAAAAAAAAATATAAATATATTGATTACTCACGGGCATGAAGACCACATTGGTGCTCTTAAATTTATAACACAAGATATTGAGTGCGTGGTGTATGCTCCTAGATTTGCAAAACTACTGATAGAGAA
This sequence comes from Dehalococcoidia bacterium, assembly GCA_003523055.1. Taxonomy (GTDB): domain Bacteria; phylum Chloroflexota; class Dehalococcoidia; order Lucifugimonadales; family UBA3495; genus UBA2588. The sequence goes on from DPHC01000018.1 coordinate 88,849, forward strand.
AGACAACAGATTTTCCGGTAAAATTATCGAGATTCAAGAGAAAGTTTTAGTCCAAGTAAATGAATATTTTTGTGCTACCTGGTTTACAGTTAGTCATAGCATTCCAGATTCTATGGGAATTGTTTTAGATACTCCGGTCGGTAAAATGGTTCATACAGGAGACTTCAAACTAGATTTTGATGATGAAATACTTCATTTGACCGATAGACCATTTTTAGAACAATTGGGAAAAGAAAATGTCAGAATATTGTTTTCAGATTCTACATACGCAGAAATTGAAGGAACTACCCCAACAGAAAATGTTCTAGACAATGTTTTTCTTTCAATATTAGAAAAAGCCCCCGGTAGGATAATTTTTTCTACCTTTTCCTCTCTTATTAGAAGAATCCAAAAAATTATTACTATTTCTGAATCTATGGGCAAGCAAGTCTGTTTTATCGGAAGTAGTATGATCAAATACACCGACATAGCTTTTCAATATGGGTATTTGGCATCAGCAGCGAACACAGTTATACATAGTAAACATATATCAAAAACCGATCCTAATAATCTTGTAATTGTGATGACTGGTAGTCAAGGTGAACCCAATTCTGCACTAACTCGCTTGTCCAGAAATGCGCTTAAAGAGATATCGATTGAACCTACCGATACTGTGGTTTTATCATCTGGACCTATTCCGGGGAATGAAACCCGAGTATCTGGAGTAGTAAATGCTTTGTCTAGAAAATGCACGGAAGTAATATATGAACCTTTACGCAATGTGCATGTCCATGGACATGCTTCAAATCTAGAATTGAGATGGATGATAGAAACCATTAAACCTAAACATCTAATACCAGTACATGGCGAAAATAAACATTTGGTAGAACATTTCAAAATAGGAATCGAAAGTGGCATGAAGCAGTCTCAAATTTCTATTTTAAATGACGGAGAGACATTAGAAGTATCCGAAGAAAATATTTCTAACGGACCATCACTAGATCTCAAACAAATTTGGGTCAAAGGCACTCGGGTTTTTGATGGATGCCAATCTGTTCAAAAAGAACGACAATCGATGGCCAATGACGGAATTTGTATAGTTAATATAAATCTTTCAGATAAGTTTGATGTTAAATGCCGTGAATTTGGAATTGTTTCAGAGAAAAAGAAAACCACATTCTGTGCTGAAATTGAAAATCTCATCATACAAGAAAAATATAAAATAATAAGTTTATTAAATACTCAAGGTACACAAGCAGATGCGATTAATGAAATAATCAGGAATTTAATATATAAATCCTACACTTATTATCCAAAAATCTTCTGTAGTGTTACTTTTTCGTAAAAACATGTAACTAAATCGTAAGATTTATTCAATTACTTCATGTTAGCATGTTTACTATCGTGATTTGATAAGTTTTACCAGAATGTGATTAATATGATAGGTTCCATTACAAATAAAAATTCTTTAGTGGGTAAAGCTATGTCCGTTTTTACTTTACCCAAAATTATGGTCATATCGCTAATCGGAATCCTAATAATGGGACTTGGATTGTACACGGATATAATTGAGAATATATTTATAAGTACTGCTGGATTTGCTTGGCTTTATATTTTTTCGTTAGCATTATTCGTTGTAATTCTATTGAAAGTCAACCCAAAATTATTATGGAAACTAAAAAAAATCACCCTGTTGAGTTTGCTTGGATTCATAATAATTTACGTAACTGCATCATTCTGGCAATCTGTTTACCAGGAGAATAGTACTTATGCTATGATTTTTGGCGGTTGGATATACAAATTAGGAGAAATTCATCCAGTATCTAGATTGTTTTTTAGTATGTCTTTATTATTGTTAATGCCAGTTGTGTTGCGACCTATGTCATCTGTTAAATGGTATTACCAATTTTGCATCATAACTTTTAAGATATTTAAAGATGGGCTAATTTTGTTAACAACTGTTGTAGGAATCTTCACTCTCAGGGTCTTTCGATTGTCAAAATGGTCTGTAAGCAAGATTCCGGCTATGAAGCATTGGACAGAAAAAAAAACTAACTTAACTCCTGTAAACAGCCAAGTTACCCAGAATGCTATTCTAGATAATTATACAAAAAATGGATCGACGCAGCTAAAGACCTCTAAGTCAGCCTTAATCAAGAAAACTTTAATCAGGAAATCTAAAAGTAACGTAGCCAATAAGGTGATTAAACATTCTGGAAACATACAAACAGGTATTGCTACCGTGAGTGCAAGAAACTCTGGATGGCAACTTCCTACTTCAGATTTGTTAATGGCCCCTGAAAGAAAAACTACTGTGATGGCTCCGTTAGAGAAAATGGCCAGAGTGATTGAACAAACCTTGTTAGATCATGGAGTCCAAGTTGAAGTAAAAGATATAAAGTCTGGCCCTAGAATAGTTAGATTCGGATTAGTACCTGGCTGGGCCTTAAAAACTCCAGGCCTTGACCACAGAGAAAGAAACCGAGTTAAAGTTCAAAGTATAGTCAGTCGAGAAAAAGATCTCGCTTTAGCTTTGCAAACTCCTTATATTCGTATAGAGGCTCCAGTTCCTGGAGAACCAATAATTGGAATAGAAGTACCTAACCCTATTCCTAGCAAAGTTCCTTTAGGTTTGGTCACAGAATCAGATCAATTCAGGGTGATGTCGTCAAAAGGCGGGCTGCCAATTGCATTAGGCCAGGATACAGGAGGAGAGTCTGTATCATTGGATTTATCTACTCTACCTCATCTTCTAATAGCTGGGTCTACTGGTAGTGGTAAGAGTGTGTGTATTAATTCCCTAGTAGCATCACTATTATTGACTCATGGCCCAGATACATTACGAATGTTAATGATAGACCCGAAACGTGTTGAGCTTACTCCTTTTAACGGATTACCCCATTTGGTCAAACCGGTAATTGTTGATACAGATGAAGTTTCTGGAGGTCTTAAAGGACTTATGCGTGAAATGTTTAGACGATATCGCCTTATGGAAGATTTAGGATGCCGGAACATAGCTGGATATAACAAGAAAGTAAAAAATATTGACAGATTACCATTTTTAATACTAATAGTTGATGAATTAGCAGACTTGATGATGTCGGCATCTGCAGACGTAGAACACAATTTAGTTCGCTTGGCACAACTTGGCAGAGCTACAGGTATTCATCTTGTGTTGGCTACTCAAAGACCGTCAGTTCAAGTGGTAACAGGATTGCTGAAAGCGAACATCCCGGGACGTGTCGCATTTGCGGTAGCATCTAATGTAGATTCCAGAGTCATATTGGATACAGTGGGCGCTGAAAAATTGTTAGGCCAAGGCGACATGTTATTACTAAGCAGTTCTTCCCCCAAGCCTAGGAGAGTACAAGGAACGTTAGTATCTGACAACGAAATCGATTCCTTAGTAAAATACTGGGCACGGCAACGGGGACCAGAATTAATGCCTTTACCTATGGACTTTTCTGATGATGATGATGAACAAAATATAGATGAAAAAATGCTTGAAGAATCTAGAAAACTGGCACTGAAGTATCCGAATTTGAGCCGATCTCATTTAGAACGCCAATTGAGAATAGGAGCTACTAAAGCTGATAGCATTATTGATATATTAGAAGAAGAAGGCCTGGTTAATTTAAGCTTTTAGAGAATAAATCTTGTTCTCTAAAAATGGAAATATTATGAAAAGCACTAATGATTATAGATCTACATCTTCATAGCTATCCAAAATCTGACGACAGTTTTATGCCTGTGAATGATTTGATAGATGAGAGTAAACAAAATGGATTAGATGCGGTATGTTTAACAGATCATGATACTTTTTGGCCAATAGAAAAAACCCGAAACCTTTCAAAATTGCATAATTTTTTGGTTTTACCTGGTACAGAAATAAATACTGATAACGGCCATGTATTAGTGTTTGGTATTACTGAATATTTGTTTGGTATGCATAAAATTAATTTTCTTTCTGACAAAGTTAAAAACTCTAAAGGAGCTATGGTAGCGGCACATCCTTACAGAAGAAGATATTTGAAGGACCTGAATGACTCTGAATATCGACAGAATAGCTTGGAAAAAGCGTGTAAAGATGAACTGTTTGATTTATGTGACTGCATAGAAGTGTTAAATGGTAGGGGGACAGATGAAGAAAACGACTTTTCTGTGGAAATCGCTCGTGAATTAAAAATGGCTTCTACTGGTGGAAGTGACGCTCATAAAATAGAACAGATAGGCACTTATGCTACGGAAATCACAGCCAAAGTTAATGAGTTAGAAGATTTAATAACGGCTTTACAATTAGGAAATGTTAAGCCAGTGTGCCTGTCTTAAGTAACTTCATTTACGAATAGATCCAATGCCAAGGACGCCTCTAGTTTGCCAGTTTTGATTTTGAGATCGGTATCTACCAAAATAGAGAACATATTATCGAGCTCTTTATCGGACAGTCGAGCAGACTGGCTAATTAACTTTTTCATTATAAAATCGGACCGGATATTCATTTTTTGAGATATCACGTCTAATGAAGTGTTAACAGATAGAAAATATTTTGCTAGGGCAATCAATCTTAGTTGGCGTTCTATCAATCTGATAATACTAAAGACGTCATTACCTTCATTAATTAATGATTTGATATTAGAAAATGCTAAGAGCTTATTTTTTTCAACAATTGAATCAACGGTATTGAAAATATTGGTCTCTTTATTGCTATGCACTAGATGAGCAACATCGATTTCAGTTATGGGATTACCTTTGCAATATAAATTCAACTTTTCAAGTTCATTCTCAATGCTCCAAAGGTCGTTTCCTGCAGATGATGATAAAGCTTGAATTCCTGTTGGGCTGATTGATATTCCTTTTAGGGTACTTCGGTCCTTTATCCACTGGTTGATTTGGCGAGTAGATTTTGGAGCTGTAAGTTGTTTGACTGAAAAATAGTTGTTTAGAATTTTTGTCACAGGAGCACTGATTTTTTCTGTGTGTTCCTTCATTATTAAGATCGTAGATTCTGGAAAATCGCTAATTTGATCTGATATATTTTGTATTATAGTGGTATTGTTTTTTATTACATCTGTTACGATTACGAATCGTTTATTGTCAAGAAACGGGAGTGCTTTACAAATTTGAATACATTGATTTGTTTCAAAATTATTACTATCGAACGTAGTGTGGTTTCCTTCTAGTAAATCAGTTGCTTGGTACTCGGATTTGATTTCCCGGACAGCCTGTTCTACTAAAAAGTTGTCTCCATATAAAAAAAATGCTGGCATTTTTAGTTTAAAGGTTCCGATTCTACTAACTCTGTGAGTACTCCGAACACTGATTTGGGATGTATAAAGGCTATCGTACCAGAAAGGCCTTCTCGAGGTTTTTGGTCGATCAGATCGACATTCAAAGACTTTAATATTTCTAACTTGTCTTTTATGGAATCCACATTTAAAGCCAAATGATGGAGCCCTGGCCCTTTACTCGTTAAGAATCTACCTACAGGAGAGTTAGGGCTAAGAGGTTCAAGCAACTCTATTCTTGTTTCGGAAATTTCTAGTAATGTGGCTTTAACTTGCTGGTCTTCTAATATTGTTACTTGTGGAGTTTGTATCCCAAAAATAACTGTAAAAAACTTTATGCTTTCAGCAATATTTTCGACTGCAATACCAACATGGTCAATATGATTAATAGAACAAGTATTATTCACTTTTATTCACTCTTATCGTGCTTATATTATTTGTAATTTTGTAGTGTTTGCCTAGCTACTACAAGCCTCTGAATCTCAGATGTTCCCTCATAAATAGTAGTAACTCTTGCATCTCTGAACATTCTCTCTACATGAGCCTCTTTGAAGTAACCATACCCTCCATGAATTTGAAGTGCCTTAGAAGTTACATCTATACACATTTCTGAAGCTAATAATTTCGCGATGGAGGCTTCGCTAGAAAAGTCTAATCCTGTATCTTTTAATGTCGCTGCATCCATAGTGGTCACTCTTGCTGAATGAACAGCAGTAGCCATATCTGCTATCATAAACTGGATTGCTTGATGTTGGATTATGGGTTTCCCAAAAGTCTCACGAGTTTGTGAGTATTTTACTGCTGCATCAAGTGCACCTTGCCCGATACCCACGCATTGAGAAGCTATGGAAATCCTGCTGGAATCTAGTATAGTCATCGCATTTTTAAAACCACTACCTTCTTCACCTAATCTATTGCCGATTGGAACTGGAGTGTTGTTAAATACAATTTCAGAAGCAGTTGAGGAGCGCATTCCTAATTTGCCTTTAAGACTAGTTATAGTTATTCCTGGACTAGTCGACTCGACTATAAATGCTGTTATATTTTTATAATTATCTGACTTGTTTAATGTTGCATATACTACTATATAATCAGCTACATCTGCATTCGTTATAAATGTTTTGCTTCCGTTGAGTAAATAATTATCGCCGTCTTTGATTGCGGTAGTATTTATATTCGCTGCGTCAGACCCTCCTCCAGGTTCTGTCAAAGCCCAAGCTCCGATTGAGTTACCTGATGCCAGATTTCTAAGGTATTTATCTTTTTGTTCGTCATTACCAAATGTATTTATAGTTGCAGTACTTAAACTTAGGTGAGCGATCAAGTTGACGCTGGACGAAGCATCTCCTCTCGCTATTTCTTCAATCGCAATCGAAGACTGACGATAGCCTCCTCCGCTCCCTCCAAATTTGGGGTCAATTGTTATACCGGTTAATCCCAGGCTTGCCATTTTTTTGAATGATTCATGCCAAAATTCTTCAGTCGTGTCAGCTTCAAGGGCGTTGGGAGATAATTCTTGCTCTGCAAAATTTCTGACCGTGGTCTGTAACATTTTTTCTTCTTCAGATAGGATCATATTGTGGCTCCTAAATTCTTGTTTTATGGTTGATAATGGTTAATTTGCCCCTGTGTATTCTCCGAATACCTCTCTAAAAACTGATGAAATTTCACCTGTGGTGCAATAATTTTCACTGCAATTGATAATGCCAGGGATCACGTTATCGTTTCCTGTTGCTAACGAATATAGTTCTTTTAGGCTTCTTTCAACTAGGTTCGAATCTCTTGTTTTTTTCAATTGTTTCAGTTTTTGGATTTGAGTTTTTTCTGCTGTATTATCAATTTTCATTGTATTAATTGTATCAGGAGAGTTGTCTTGGTAACTGTTAACTCCGACTATTATTTTTTCTGAAGAGTCTACTTGTTTTTGATGTTGGTAAGCAGACTCTGCTATTTCATTTACCTGATAGCCTTGTTCGATAGCTTTGACTGCTCCTCCCAATGTGTCGATGTGATCTATATATTCAAAAACTCGGGTCTCAATTGTTTTGGTTAAAGATTCTATGTAATAGGATCCACCTAATGGATCTACAATGTCCGCTAACCCCGATTCATTTGCGAGAATTTGTTGAGTTCTTAATGAAAGTTGGACCGCCTCCTGTGTTGGTAATCCTAGAGCTTCGTCTTTAGAATTAACATGTAAAGATTGAGTGCCACCTAAGATAGCTGATAGAGCTTGTATGGTGCAACGTACAACATTATTGTCAGGTTGTTGTGCAGTAAGACTGACACCAGCAGTTTGTGTGTGAAATCGAAGTTTTAATGATCTTTCGTCTTTAGCTCCAAAACGTTCTTTCATTATAATAGCCCATATCTTTCTAGCCGCTCGAAACTTTGCTACCTCTTCAAGGAGGTTATTTTGAGCAACAAAGAAAAAAGATATTCTTGGTGCAAATACATCTATATCTAAGCCTGAATTGATAGCATTTTGAACGTACTCGATAGCATTTGCGAAAGTGAATCCTAATTCTTGAGAGGCATTGGCGCCAGCTTCACGCATATGGTATCCGCTGATACTAATAGTGTTCCACCGAGGGAGAAATTCTGAGCAATATGTGAAGGAGTCTACTACTAACCGCATGGATTGTGTTGGAGGATATGAATATGTTCCACGAGCAATGTATTCTTTTAGAATATCATTTTGAATAGTTCCATTTAATACTGCTGGATTAACTCCTTGAGCCTTAGCTGTAGCAATATACATAGATAGCATAATAGAAGCAGTTGTATTGATTGTCATTGACGTGCTGACTTTATCTAAAGGTATTTCTGAAAATAGGTTTTGCATATCTAAAATACTGCAAATGGGGACTCCAACTTTTCCGACTTCTCCTTTTGATAATGGATCATCTGAATCATATCCAATTTGAGTTGGAAGATCAAAAGCCACAGATAAACCTGTTTGGCCGTTGGATAATAAATATTTGAATCTTTGATTAGTTTCTTCTGGAGTGGAATATCCAGAATACTGACGCATTGTCCAAAGCCGTCCCCTATACATATTTGGTTGAATCCCCCTGGTGTATGGATATTCTCCTGGATACGCTTCATGGCCAGAAGAATTTTCTGAACCATTTATATCAGTTTGGTCATATATAGAAGCAATTTCTATATTGCTATCAGTTTGGAAATTAGGTTTTCTTTCAGAAAATTTATCGGTTAGTGGGTACAGTATAGTTTTTTCCCATTGTTCTTTTTTGGAAATCAAGTTATTTACTCCATATTTTAACTTCTGAAGTGAAATTATCTGTTTATTCCTGTATTGTATCTTTAAAACACCTTTTTGCTCAACAGGTGAGCTTGATTATGTTGACACTATTTGAAACTCTTAAATATAATTTCAAAGTGAACGAATATGCAAATTATGACTGGAAAACCCAGAGGCTCTGAAAAGAAGAATATTGTTGTGGTAGGTGGCGGCACGGGCAATCACACCACTCTTACCGGATTACGAGACGAACATTGTAATTTAACTGCAGTAGTAACAATGACTGACAGCGGTGGTAGCTCAGGTAGATTACGTAAGGAATTAGGACATCTTCCTCCAGGAGACATACGTCAATGTCTTATGGCTTTAGCTTCAAATGAACCGAGTGGCACTCTGATGAAACAATTATTTGATTACAGATTTGTTTCTGGTGATGGACTAACAGGACATAATTTTGGGAATTTGATTTTAAGTGCACTAACTGAAGTTACAGGCAATACTATAACTTCTATTGAAGAAGCGTCTAAATTGCTGGGAGTAAAAGGATCAGTATTACCCGTAACCTTAACTAGGAGCACTTTGGTCGCAAGATTGGAAGACGGCACTTTTCTCGAAGGAGAATCAAGTATAGATTTGCGTAGAGATAATCTCAATATACCAATAGATTACGTAGAGTTAGACCCCAAAGCTTATGCATATCCACCTGTGATAGATGCTATTAAAGGAGCTGATGCAATTATTTTGGGCCCAGGAGATATATATACGAGTGTTTTGCCCAACCTATTAGTAGATACTGTGGCAGATGCAATAAACAATTCTAAGGCTAAGAAAATACACGTATGCAATTTAATGACCAAACCTGGCGAATCAGACGGATTTAGTGCCTCTAAATTTGCAAGCTTGGTTGTTAATTATTTGGGTACGGAAACACCATTGGATTATTTAATAGTTAACAACAGCCCGTATGATCCTAAAATTTTAAAACGGTACGCAGCCGATGAACAATATCCAGTTGCTTTAGATGAAGACCAATGTAAACCATGGGTAAAATCAATAGTAACTGAGCCCATATTGGGTGCCGGAGTAAAATTCAGACATGATCCTTTTGCATTGGCCAAAGTTATTATGAAATTGGTCTGAAGCACCTAGATTATTGATGATGATGTAGTAAAATTTTAATTAAAATACTTATGTGAGATCTTTATGTGTGGTATCGCAGCTTACTTAGGAACTGAGCAAGCATTCCCTTTACTATCTTTGGCATTAGAAAAGCTAGAATATAGGGGGTATGATTCTGCAGGCGTTGCTGTAGTCGATGCTGATGGTGAAATCCATTTAACTAAAACGATTAATAAAGTAGAGTCATTATGTAGAAATGACTCTGGAATAACGATGGTATCTAATGTGGGTATAGCTCACACAAGATGGGCAACTCATGGTTCACCAACGTTACTTAATGCCCACCCTCATATCGATTGTGATAAAAAAATATCTGTGGTCCATAATGGAATTATTGAAAATTTTGTTGAACTGAAAAACCAACTAATCCAACAAGGTCACGAATTTGCTTCCGAGACTGATTCTGAAGTTATTGCTCATTTGTTAGAACAACAAATGAAAGAAGGTTTAGACTTTGAACGGGCATTTCTTACGCTTAATCATTCATTGAAGGGATCTCAAGCTATTGTAGCTGTAAATGCTTCCAAAGATCCTATTATATGTGCTCTTAGAACGGGATATGCAGGAGGGCTAGCAGTTTTCCCTGATCACAAAGGAGGAGCTATTACGAGCGATTTGTCAGCCATTCTCCCATTCTTGAAAGGAACCGATGTTAAACCAGTTATTGCGTTTTTGGAACCTCATGAAATGGCTACGATTTCCTCACAAGGAATAACTTACAAAGATGAAAATGCAACTCCTATAGTTAAGAACCTGATTAGTATCTCTTTGTCAGACAACGTAGTTGAAAAGAAAGGTTATGATCACTACATGTTAAAAGAAATTATGGAACAATCTGACAGTGTGCTGGCCGCTACTAAGGATCTAATAGATTTTTCATCATTACAATTTAAAAACGAAAATCTGACATTACTGGGTAATAATTCTTTCAATAAAGTTTTATTGATTGGCTGTGGGACTAGTTTGAATGCTTGCGCAGTTGCTCAGACTTATTTTGAAGAATTAGCTAATTTACCCACAGAAATATACAGTTCATCAGAGTTTAGGTATAAGAAGAAGTTTGTTGACGATACTACTCTAGTAATAGCCGTGGGACAATCAGGAGAAACAGCTGATACTTTATCTGCTATGTCTGAGATAAAAAGCCTCGGCGCCAGATTGGTAACAGTTTGTAATACTCCTGGTAGCCAGGCTGATCAATTAGCAGAAGAATCATATTTCATGAACTGCGGAATGGAAGTAGGTGTTGCTTCTACTAAGACATTTATATCGTCGTTATCAATTTTATATTCATTAGCTATTTACATAGGCTCCTCCACAGGGTATCTGACGGAAGAACAGGTTAAACATAATATTGGAGATATATTAAGCTTGCCAGGCATTATTTCCGCAACCTTAAAAAAGAGTGATTCTTTTAAAGTAATATCCGATCATGTGAATTTTAGTAACAACTTTTTATTTTTAGGAAGAGGAAATAATTACCCCATAGCAGTTGAAGGTGCTCTGAAATTGAAAGAAATAAGCTATATTCATGCTGAAGGATATGCGGCAGGCGAAATGAAGCATGGACCTATCGCTTTGATAGACGAAAATCTAGTCACTGTTGCTATAGCTACAAATAGTAACTTGTACGATAAGATGGTATCTAATATTAAAGAAGTTAAAGCTAGGAATGGTTTAGTAGTTGCGCTGGTTAATGAATCTAATAATAGCTTAGATAATGAAGTAGATTTTGTAATAAAAGTTCCGGAAGTGTCTATTCATTTAGCGCCTATAATAAATGTTATACCTTTGCAATTCTTATCTTATTACATTGCCTTAGAGAGGGGATGTAATATCGATCAACCCAGAAATTTGGCCAAATCTGTCACAGTAGAGTAGTTTTAAACCGTTACTCAGCAAGTGGTATTTCTTACTATCCTCTCTTTCAAAGTAACAATTTAACTCATCTCCTGAAAATATATCATTAGGATGCATTAGTATAGGTGTCAGATTGAGCTTTCTAGATATATTTTAAGAATTATGCACAATATCCTTTAGACTACCATACATTGTATGGTAGTATGGCGAACTGAAATGGAAATATTTTATGACATTATAAATAGCGCTCCCGGAGTCGATGACTGGGCATTTATACTACTTTGCTTTGCAAGCTTTTTTACTTCCGTTGTTTCAGCGTCTTTAGGATTAGGAGGCGGAGCAATGATGGTTGCAGTTATGGCTTCTTTAGTCCCGCCTTTGGCAGTAATACCAGTGCATGCCGTAGTGCAAGTGAGTTCGAACACCGCTAGAGCATTGTTGATGTGGAAGCACATTAACTTCACGTGGATGGTTCCGTTTGTGATAGGTACCGTAATAGGTGCACTTATTGGTGGGCAGATTGTATTTGCTATACCAAAGCATTTATTACAAGGAATTATAGGATTATTCGTTCTGTATACTCTGTGGGGACCGGCAGTTAGAGCAATAAAATCATCTTTTATTACCTTCGTTGGAGTGGGAGCATTTGCTTCCTTTGCAACAATGTTTGTAGGTGGTACGGGTCCTTTGATTGCCCCATTCATAAAAGCCTCTACTACGGAAAGACAATCGACTGTAGCTACTCATGGGGCTTTCATGTTTTGGCAGCACGGAATAAAAATCGTTATTTTTGCATTTTTAGGCTTTGCTTTTGGTCCCTACGTAATTCTAATGGTGGCCATGATTTTGTTTGGAGTAGTTGGAGTATGGGCAGGTAAAACGATTCTTAATCGGATGCCAGAACACATATTTAAGAAGGGATTTAATACATTATTAGCACTTTTGGCGATTTGGCTTTTATATGAATCAATTCAAGGTTATTTCTTTTAATCTGTATTAAGTACCAATTGATACTTATCTTTGAAAACTGATACAAGTTCCTTAAAAAACACTCCTTTCCGCACCACCTTTAGAGACTCAAAATCTATAATTGTGCTTGAAAGAGGAAAGCCTGAATCATCGAATTTTTGATA
>DPHC01000019.1:0-194 GCA_003523055.1 Dehalococcoidia bacterium
TTCAGACCAGTTGATCGACATGAAATAGTAAAGGAGAAATATATTGAAGAACTTAATGCTCAACTAGTGAGTCTTGTTGGAGAGGATGGCGCTCAGTTATTGGTTGGTGCTTTCAGAAGCAGGAGAAGTATATCAGGCCCTGAGTTGGCTGGATGAATGACAATAACCCTTAAGTAAAATAATACTATATTTCT
>DPHC01000019.1:474-9820 GCA_003523055.1 Dehalococcoidia bacterium
GTCGTAAATCAAATAGATTGAGACAGAAGATTGTTTGCAATGGTTAACGGAAAGGCCGTTATATTTTGTTGTTTCATTATTTATATTAATGAAAGATTTAGGATTACGAAATAGTTACTTAGGTTTATTAATTCCAGAGTCTTTAACAGCGTTTGGAATTTTCTTAATGAGGCAGATCTTATATTCTGTACCAGATGAGATTATTGAGTCTGTAAGAATTCAAGGTGCATCAGTATTCAGGATATTTTGATTCTCACTAGAAATAAGAAGCTTATGTTTTTTCCAAGTTATAAAAAAAAGTATTATGACAATTGGGATCACTAATATAGCAATAAAATTTCCATTAAAAATATAATAAAACCAATACCTTATAGGGTTTCCTCCATCTGTAAATGCACTAATATTTCCCGAATATTCGTTAGTATAATCTAAGCCATATTGACGTGAAAGATTTGTGAATAATGGAGCAAACTCTGTTGCTATTAAAAGATAAGCAATAATTATCGGTATCCCTAAAATAATTCCACGAAAAACATTGCTCTCACAAACAATAACTATGACTGCCATTACGGAAATTAAATTTGGTAGATCTCCCAATGGTATAATTTGGTTTCCTGGTAAAACAAGCGCAATGATAATAGCGATTGGCATTAAGATTACTCCAGTTACTATAACTGATTTGTTTTGAAAGAGGACGGCAGATTCTATGGCAATTACCAAATCTTTTTTATTTGGGAATATATTCGTAATCCGAGCCTTTAAATTGATTGCGAAGGGTTCCATCCCCTTTCCAATGATGGTTCCACAATGAGGAAGTAGAAACAATACTGCTGCTATATTTATACAAAGTTCGGATAGTGCATTTAATTCATATTCAGCCATCAATCCTAGAAATAACCCAACTAAAACTCCAATTATCATGGGTTCTCCAAAAATTTCTAATCGAGTTGTTGTTTTGTTAGCGTTAAAGTGTAATTTATTTATCCATGGAATTTTATCTAATAGTATATTAGCTGCAACAGCATATGGTAGTAATCCTACTACTGAAACAGGGCTGACAGTAATACCTACTAAACCACACTCCTTGTGTACATAGGGAGAAGTCCACTCTGACAATTTTATGCAATAAATCCCAATTAAGAGAGTCGCTAACATACTTAAAAAGAAACTATGATTTGTATTTTGAAGTAAAGCTCCTAATAATGCAAAATGCCAGAAATTCCAAATATCAATATATATTGTTCTTGTCAAATTCGTAGCAATCATTATTAAATTCGCACAGATGATCATTGGTATGGTCAAGGGAGCAATTGAGGAAGCCCAAGTAATGCCTGCTAATGGAGGCCACCCTACGTCTAAGACAGGGTAGTTCAATCCACGTTTAGAAATTATCATTTCTAAAGCTGGGGCAATATTTATTACAAAATTATCAAATAATAAAAATATACCTGAAAATCCAACTCCTAGTTTCAAAGCAGATAGTAATATTATACTAAACTTCATGCGTAAAATAGTTCCGAGTATAATCATAAATATCGGAAACATGACGAAAGCTTTAAAACTAAATATCAAATTAATTATTCCTTCTAATGTATTCACATCTAATTTATATTTTTATATTTTGAATTATAGACTTAAGTAAATAAGATAATTATATACTAAAATTATTCTAAAGTTGTTAATGATTATTCTTTGAAGGGACTGCCTTGAGTCTGTTTGATGTACCAGAAGGCCTTGCAGTCCAAGAAATTCCATCGGAAGAGGTGAGGATGGTACCATTATCTCCAACCGTCACGAATGTACTGTTTGCGTAGATGATTCCCTAGAGTTCTATAGATGTACCAGAAGTCCTAGAAGTCCAAGAGTTTCCATTCGATGAGGTGAGGATATATCCAGAATCACCCACCGTCACAAAGGTATTGTTTCCGTAGGTTACTCCATAGAGTTCATTAGATTCATCGGGGTCATTAGAAGCTATTCCAGAAGTCCTTGCAGTCCAAGAGGTTCCGTCCCCTGAGGTGAGGATGGTTCCCTGATTACCAACAGAAACGTATGATGGAATTGCCTCACTTGTAAATACAGTTCCTGTCTCATATTGGCTGCTTAAAGTATTTCGAGCTAGATCCTTGACTCCAGTTGTCACCCTAATTTTGTATGTCGTAGAAAAAGATAAACTTGATGAGGGTGTAACCGTAAAGGATCAATACGAATACCGACAGCATTAGAAATGAGTATGAAAAGAGATTTGAAACACTCCCTTTCCTAACTCTTTTGGATTTAAATATAAATGCACCCATCTTATCCTCCTTCAAAGGATTTTTCAATGGGTTGTTCAGCATTAATGGCTGCTTATCTTGTTATTTAACGTACTCTGCTCCAAATTAAACAATTTGTAAAGTTATATTTTTTTATATCCTACAATAATAGTTTTATAGATTATTAAGTTTCTCCTTTTGGAACTGTTTTTGAGGGCCAGAGTCTCATGTATTTCGGGGTGGCGCCAGTGCCCCCCCCTACCCCTCACCTGCATCTCAACCAAGCCAGTCTACAGCACCTCATCAGTAACCTGACTGATACTCAGGCCTGTTCGCTCTGACATTGAAACCAAGGTCTTTTTGATGTCTAGGTTTATATCTATGCATCCAAACAGACACATCCCTTCCTATTTTTTATTTTTAGTCAACTTTCGCCCAAGTAAGTATTCCATCGTTAGTATTAACATCTCGGAATGTGTAGGCGAAACATCATATACATTCCAATCTCCACGCAGTCTAATAATACTAATCCCTGTACATTAATAATCTTTTAAATTCACTAAAAAGTATACCAATCAAGCACATGAAGATAAAAATTACAGCCATTAAAGGCTATTGACAAATTGATTTTATTGTGACAATATGTTTTATCTTTGATCATGATGATTAAAAATAATATGTTTAAACTTTTCAAGATATAAAGGAGGATAATGAAAAAATCGGTTGTTTTTATGTTACTAATTTTACTATCTTTTAATGGAGTTATCTTCGCAAAAGAAAAGCTGGTGATATCTACCTGGGGCTATAATGGTGATAAGCTGAAAAAGTATGTTTATGCTCCGTTCGAGGAAAAATATGATGTAGAAATTGTGATTGAATCTGGAAATAATGCAGCAAGACTGAATAAACTCAAGCTGCGAAAAGGGAAAGGTACTGATCTTATTTATCTGGTAGAATCCTATACCAAGGATGCGATAGAGGCCGGGCTGATTGCAAAGATTGATCGAAGTAATTTGCCAAACGTTTCTCAGATATATCAATTGGCCAGAGCTCCGTTTGGTAATGACTATGGACCTGCCTACACAGTTATGAGAGCGGGGATCATATATGACACCGCACAGATTAGCGATCCTATAACATCATGGAATGATCTCTGGCGCAGTAATCTTGCTGGAAAAATATCTATTCCGAACATTACAACTTCCGCTGGTCCAACCATCGTTTTGACTGCAGGACGGCATGTGAATGTCAATGCCTTTAATAAACCGGATCTCGCCTTCAAGTCATTGAGGCAAATGAAAAATAATGTTCTGAAGACATACAATCGTTCATCTAATCTAGCCAATATGTTTGCTCAAGGTGAAATATCTGCGGGAGTGGCTCTTAACTTTGTTTTTAGTAGGGTGAAAAAAGCAGTACCAAGTGCTGTTTGGGTAGATCCTGTTGAAGGTTCATATGCCAGTTTGAATACAATCAATGTTGTCAAAGGTTCTCCAAACAAAGAACTTGCGGAAAAATTTATCAATCACATTTTGAGTGAAAAAATTCAGCGTGATATTGCATTGGCAGGAGTAGACTCTCCTGTTAATGTTAACGTGAAGCTCTCAGCAAAAGAAGCTGAAGGTCTTACTTATGGTAAAGATCTCATTGCAAGTTTTCAGGACGTTGACTGGGGATCCGTCAACTCCAACAAAAAAGTATGGATTGAAAACTGGAACGAAATATTTTCCAACTGAGTGGAAAATATTTAATTGAATAACCGTCTCCACATTCTTTTAGTACTCCCAGGAGTGTTGCTCGTTGTAGCACTTCTGGTTGCCCCACTCTATTTCGTGTTTCTTGATACGATACCTGACTTAGAACATCCTTTTTCCCTTTACGAGGCATTCCTGGAAAAAGGGTTTCACCAGAAAATAATCATTAGAACTATCAGGGTGGCATTAATCACAACCATGATTTGTGTAATTTTGGCTTATCCATGTGCATTTTTTATTGCAAGGTATGCCGGACGTTTTAAGGCAGTATTGATCGTTATTGCAGTATTTCCCCTTCTTTTGAGTCCAGTAGTTAGGTCCTTTGCCTGGATGGCTATTCTAGGAAAGAACGGATTCGTAAACGATCTGCTGCTGTTTTTTAGAATCATTCAGGAACCTGTGCAGATGCTTTATACAGAGGGAGCGGTTATTGTCGGTTTGACCTATCTGTTCCTACCTTTGATGATTCTTCCTCTGGTTGGAGTGATAGAGAATATCGAGGAAGACCTGTTGGATTCTGCAAAAAGCCTTGGTGCCAAAGACATCATTGTATTTTTTCAAATAATTCTTCCTCTCAGTGCCTCTGGACTGCTGGTAGGTTGTATCCTGGTTTTTACTGGCAGTCTGACGGCATACACGACTCCCAGGTTGCTTGGTGGAGATCAGGCGATGACTCTATCAACACTTATTTATCAAAATGCAATGACTTTGTTTGAATGGGATGCAGCCTCTGTTATCGCCATCATAATGATTACATTAACTATTTTGGTTATGAAAATTATCGGATCATTGGCAACTCGTATGAATCCAGACGTATGAAAAGAAGTGGTTTAGTATTAATTGTTTCAATCCTGCTGGTATACATTTTTTTGATAGGTCCATTGGTGATCATAGGTTTTTCTGCGTTCAACGAAAGTGAGTTCCTGGATTTTCCTCCAAAAGTATATTCATTTCGCTGGTTTTTCAGAATTTTCGAAAGTGATATGTTCGTCTCTGCCTTCCAAACTTCTCTGCTAATTTCAGTGTTGGGTGCGACGGGAGCATTGCTGGTAGGTCTGCCTGCAGCCTATTCGTTATCACGGACGAGAGCAAAGTGGCGTCGGTCCGTGTTATCGCTTTTCATGTCTCCGGTTATTGTACCCGGGGTTGTTCTAGGTTTTGCATTGCTGAAACATGTCGTAATAGCACTGGATATAGAGGTGTGGACCGGTATGGTGATGGGGCACATGCTGATCATGATACCCTATGTAATCAGAGTCATTGTTTCAAGTCTCTCTAATGTACCAATTGAAATTGAGGAAGCGGCAGTGAGTCTTGGTTGCTCCAACACACATGCATTCTTAATAGTAGTGCTGCCAAATATCCGGTCCGGTATCCTTGCAGCTTGCCTACTGGCATTTATAACATCATTAAACGATGTGCCGGTAACAATTTTTCTGACTGGACCGGGTGTAACCACCCTGCCGATACAGATGCTGAGCTATGTGGAATATTATTTTGATCCGACTGTTTCTGCTCTCTCAGTTTTACTGATGCTTTTGACTGTGGCGATCATGATTGTCATAGAATCAACAATGGGCTTAAGCTTTTTTACTAAAAAATGAAATGGAATTTCTTAAACTGCAAAATTTGACAGCAGCCTACGATCAGGAGATTGTCCTGAAAAAAATGAATCTTGAAGTGAAACAAGGTGAACTTCTTTCCTTGCTGGGTTCCAGCGGGTGTGGTAAGACCACCACTTTGAGAATTGTCTCAGGATTTCTTAAACAGCGTGAGGGATCAGTTTTTCTTGAGGGCCAGGAAATAAGCAAAACACATCCAAGTGAAAGAGGGTTTGGTTACGTTTTTCAGAATTACGCTCTTTTTCCACATTTAAACGTTGAAGATAATGTGGGTTTTGGTTTAAAACAGCGCAAAGTTGTACGGGAAGGAATAAATAAAAAGGTTTTTGAAATGCTGGATATGGTGGACCTTACAGCTTTTGCAGGTAAACGTCCTATGGAACTGTCCGGGGGGCAAAGACAAAGGGTGGCTCTGGCACGGGCATTGGCTATCAGTCCAAGGCTATTATTGATGGATGAACCTTTGAGCAATCTTGATGCGGCACTGAGGATAAAAATGCGGATGGAAATTCGTAGGATCCAGCAAGAACATAACATTAGCGCACTTTACGTTACACATGACCAGGAAGAATGTTTTTCTATCTCGGATAGAGTTGCAGTAATGAATGAAGGGCTTATTGAACAACTGGGAACTCCTGAAGAAATTTATTCATCACCGGCAACGTCTTTTGTTGCACGTTTTGTCGGTTTTGAAAATTTTATCCATGGTATTTTGGAAAACCGTGGTAAGAAGCTCTGGTTTGCTGTTGAAAAAGGTGGTATTAGTATTCCGATAAGTGAGAGTAGTATTCCTGATAAAAGTTCTGTTGTGCTTGCGCTGCGACCTGATGGCCTTGAACTAAGGGCAAGTGAATCAAGGAAGAAGGGTATTCCCGGAAAAGTGAAAGTCGCAACTTACCTTGGAAAAGGATATCGGCATTTGGTAGAAACAGAACTAGGCGAACTAATTGCTGACACCAAAGACGAAGTGTTTGCCGCTCATACAAATGTGATTTTGATACCCAATTCAGAGTCAATTATTTTACTTCCCATAAAAAATGAGTAAATATAAAACAGTTATTTATAATGCAAATCTCATTACAATGGATGATGAGAACAAGGTGATTGACAACGGTTATCTTGTATTTGTGGACGGGCTGATACATGCTCTTGGTACTGGAGCACCTGAAATGGATGATTATACAGATTCTATTGATGCAAACGGAGGACTGGTGACTCCAGGACTAATAAACTGTCATACTCATGCACCGATGTCATTGTTCCGTGGCCTTGGGGATGACGAGCCTGACCGGTTGAAGCGTTTTATATTTCCTCTTGAAGCAAAATACGTGTCTCCTGAATTTGTCAGAACAGGTACCGCATTGTCCTGTGTTGAAATGCTTTTGGGAGGTACAACTTGCTTTGCAGACATGTATTTTTTTGAAGAGGAAGTTGCGGCAACTGCCTCAGAACTTGGTATTCGGGTACTTGCCGGACAAACCCTGATGAATGGAGCTACTCCCGATGCGGCAACGATAGAAGATGCTTTTACAAGAGCAGTTAATTTCTGTGAAGATTGGAACTCAGATGATCTTGTTACTCCCTGCCTGGCTCCACATGCACCCTACTCACTTGACACAAAACAACTTAAGCATGTTAAGAACGTTGCTAATGATTTAGGTGTAAAAATCCAAATGCATGTTGCTGAAAGTCAATTTGAGATTCAACATCTTCAGAAAATAAATCAGCCCAGTTCTATAAAATATCTGGATTCAATCGGGTTGTTGGATAACCAACTTCTTGCGGCTCACTGTATTCATCTTGACAGAAAAGATATAGAGTTGCTTGCTGAACGCAAATGTGGAGTTTCTCACAACCCGACAGCTAATACTAAGGGTGCGCACGGAACATGCCCTTTGTTTGAACTTCTCCAGGAAGATGTTGAGGTTGGCCTGGGAACAGATGGTGCTATGAGCGGCAATAGCCTTGATCTTTTCAGACAAATGTCCCTAACTGCGCCTTTACAGAGACTTCGAAAGAATGACCGGACAGTTCTTGCTGCACGAGATATTTTCAGGATGGCAACCGTTGGAGGAGCAAGGGCACTGGGTATGGATGAGCAGACAGGAAGTCTTGAAGTAGGTAAATGGTCTGATGTTGTCATTTTTGATGCTAAATCTATCAGACACACTCCCATGCATGATCCCTATGCAACACTGGTTTATTCGCTGCAGGCTGCTGATGTCAAGGATGTTTTTGTAGGGGGTAGACGGGTTGTGAAAGAAAAAAAGATTACACTTGCAGACTCAGGTCTTATTCGTGAACAGGCAGTTAATTACATTGCGGGCTGGTAGGTAAGTCCAACTTAGATCTTAGACTATCAAATTCTTTCAACCACTCAATTCTCCATCTCTTTTTATCGCTTTCATCGACAAACGCTCCGTCGATGGAATTAATAATAAATTGTCTTACATCATTCAAATCATAGCCAAACACATCAACCATGTCTATATAAGCTTTCCCCGGATCAGTATGATGTAATGGCGGGTCATCACAATTTGGAACAATGCGTAGTCCTCTACGCGCCATCTGAGCAATTGGATGTAACTTTGAGATTGTTTCAGATTTAAGTGTTCTGCCATAATATGAATTTGTTGGAACTACAGTAAACACGATTTGCTCATCCTCACATCTTTTTAGCAACTCGGGATTGTCAATGATAGTGTAGCCATGATCAATACGCTCACATTTCAATAAATCCAGCGCAGTTTCAACATTATTCCACGGCTCTCCGAATTCACCCGCATGTGCAGTCAGATGGAGACCACCTTCACCGGCAGTTTTGTATGCCTTCCAAAATTTTTCCGGAGGATGCCCTGTTTCCAAATAGTCCATACCTAATCCGATAACTTCATCGCATGGATTATTCAGCACTTCTTGTACCATTTCCAGCCCCAGCTGACTCGACTCTTCACGATTGATAGAAGGAAGAAGACGGCCGATGATTCCGAAGTCTTCTTCAGCTTCGCGCAGTCCGCCGATGATACTGTCAACTACCAATTCATAATCTAATCCAACTATGTCCTTATGATCTGTCGGGTTCCAGAAAATCTCTCTATAACGAACTCCATTTTCTGCAGCTTCACGCATTGTCTCATAAATAACCAAAGCAAAATCCTCAGGATCCCGCATTACACTTACCGCAATTTTCAGCATAGGGAGGATACTCTTGAATTCACTTCGGTCATAAAGATCTTCAATCCTGTCATGTGGTGGCAGTTTGACAGCATGTTTCTGGGAAAGTTTCTGAAGAGTTTTTGGAAAAACTGTTCCAGTTAAATGAACGTGCAATTCCGCTTTGGGAATTATTCTTAGAAATTCATGGACATTCATGATTCTAATTATTTATTAATTTAGACTTAGAATATTATTAAAATATCAAACCGTGGAAAGAAATATTACTGTACATGATTAAGGTTTATCCACAAGTGATTTTTTAGCCTGAACATTCAGTTATAGCTAGCGTAACCATATTTAATTCGATCTCTATTGCAAATTAATACTGATTATAACAAAGTTCTAGACTAGAGTTACTATATCTGCTTATAGGGAGTTTTAAGTATCATTTGACTGATGTCATGATGACTGTGTAAAGACAGAATTACTACTCATCTCAATCATGACCAGCTTAAGTTTCTGTCTAAAATAATCAATGAAGGGGGTGGGGTAACAAAAC
>DPHC01000007.1 GCA_003523055.1 Dehalococcoidia bacterium
AGAAGTCGTTGAAGCTGAAGCAGAAGTCGTTGAAGCTGAAGCAGAGGTTGTAGAGGCTGAAACCGAAGTAGTTGAATCAGAAGTTGTAGAGGTTGAGTCTCAGGAAACTGAATCTAAAGATAAAGGAAAATAATTTAAGTACTTTAGACATTATAATAAATTAATGCTTATTAAATTATATAATAAATAAACATTTAATAGAAGTATTAAAAGCTAGCTCACTATGGTTTTGTATGTTTCATTCTTCCTTAATGTCAAAGATTCTTGTTTTTCTATTGATATTTCCAGCAGTTTCAGGATGTATGGAAGATGGTGCAGACGTAGAACCTAGTCTCTCTTTTTCTGAAGATAGTTTAGTTGGTGGTGAATTACAAACATTACAAATTGTGAGTTCAGATCGCATGAGTGTTTTGATTCCTTATTTATTATATAATCCAGAAACCACTTATATTCAAAATGGGACTGTTTTAGATTTCAATAGGGCTTATTCATCACATACCATTCAAATTCTTGTACCTCCCAGTAGTGAAGAATGCATTTTTTTGATGGCAGAATACGGGCGTGAAGAATGGCCACTTCGAAAAACTAATGAAAGTTGGAGAGAGTGGGTTGAAAGAGACGGGAATTATTTAGGCTTAGAAAATAATATTGGAGCTAAAGTGAAGCCGACAAATTCAACGTTTTTATCATTAGAACGTTCTATCATTACTGCCGGTTCAGTAGATTATAGTTTTTTAGATGTTTTAAGGCCAGTTAGAGAAGGAATTTCTGTTGATGAAGGGTCTTTGCATAGTTCAGGTCTAATTGATGGTTTAACGGTATTCGAAATGATGGAAGTAATTGCAGTGGATGGTGATTTCAATGATTTGTGGGGGCCTTTCACAGAACCACCTCAACCAGACTACACTAATGCACTAAACTTCTTTGCTGGAGAGTTGACTTCTTATGGTTATGATTCCCAAATACACAATTACCGAACAGCAAGCAGTCCTAGAGCTGAGAATGTATGTGGTTACAAGACAGGAAATCTATATCCTGATGAATGGCTAGTTTTAGGTGCTCACTTAGATGTTGCTGAACCCGGCAGTGGTCCTGGTGGAGGTACTAGTATAGGCGCCCATGATAACAAGGCAGGAGTTGCATTAGTGTTAGAGGCAGCTAGAGGTCTTGCCCAGTTTGATCATAGACGTACTATTGTTGTTTGCTTGTGGAGTAATGAAGAGAATGGATATGATGGTAGTGATATGTGGATTGAAACAATTCCGTCTGGTGTTACAGTTACTAATTACCTTAATGCTGATGCAGTTGGTACAAATTGGCCAGGATATTACACTCTAGTAGTTGATTGCATTCCTAATTATGACGATGAGAATCTTGGAGATCAGTGGGAAATGATAGGCCTTCTGGAATGGATTGGTACAGATAATCATAATGCTTCAGAAGCGCTGAGATTAGGTAGGGTAATTTTTGATACAGAAGGTTATGCCTCTATGAAAGATGTAGATTCTTCAGATCAAAAGAGACAGTCTATATCAGTACATGACAGCGATAGAGGGCGTTCAGATTATGAGAGATTTGCAGATCAATTGGGAGTTGTAAGTGTTGATTGGGGAAGTTTGACAGGAGGTTCAGAGTGTTATCATGCTGATTGTGATACTTTAGAGACTATGCTTGAGATGATGGTAATTGATAATGGTACAGGGAAGCAGAGTTTGGTACAATCGTTTGACTTAATAGCATGGTGGATTTTTATTGCAGCAATGCATCTTGATGAAACTCCAATCTATGATAAAAATTGAAAGAATTAAAAGTGGAATTACTAGGGGTTTCATGTTTCCATGAGTGACGACGCCCTAGCCTTCCATAACTTCGATTTCGACTAGATATAAATAAGGTTCTCAAAAATTTATTTTGATAATCTAAAAAGAAACCACTTTATCTGATTCTTCTACTAATTCCATGAGATCATTCATGGTAGACATAGGACAGATTGGACTTCCTTCTTTGCTACGGGAGACTAGGCAGGTTCCGCAAGCGAATATTCTGCCTTCAGATTCGACGTATTTATTAATTTCATCTATTACAGGAAACTCTTTGTTCACTATTTCAACACACTCTACTCCTTTTCCAATTAGAAAAGCTCGAACTTCATGTTTTTTCCCTAAAGAGAAATTAGCAAATCTAAAAGCGTTCCAAACAGTTTCTGGGTCTATTTGACTTATTACAATACCTATTTTCATTATTATAGTTATACCGTGTGCATACAAAAATCTATTCTTGACCTTAGTGTGGAGCCGTCCCTTTGTTGAGGGACGAGAACCATTCTTTGTTTGATGACTTAATCAGACTTTTCAGCTGCAGTATCAATTGTAGCTGCATACCATACCATCATTCCAAATGCAGTTTTGTTAACGACATCTGCGATATTATAGACAATATTCAACATGTCTGTATCTGGGTTATCACCAAGTGTTCCTGCGCCATAAAGATATCCTATTGGATAAATGGCCCATCCAAAAGTGAGGATATATGTCATCCAAGTAAATGCGAATTGCACTCCCTCGCTTGCATTATTTGCCGCAGCTTTTGCATCTCCAGCCCATATTTCGTATATTATGTAGATCCATGCAGCCATTCCAATAGCCCATGCAACCATTTCATTCATTGCTCCAGATTCTCCTAAGAATCCAAAGACTAGCATTACTACAGAAGCACCCAATAATCTCCAAAAGAGCATTGCTGAAGCAACACCTATTGCTGCGAGTATCAGATAGAATTCTACAACCTGTAGTGGGACCGTAATTATCCAATCAACATATCTTAAGACTAATGGACTTTCGTTGGTAAGAATCCAGTGTTCTCTCATGTATGTATAGTGGTACCATGCGACACCTGTAACGAGTGCAGCCACTGTAACTGAGGTTCTCCATTTTGGAGCAACATTACTTCTCTCTACCAAGAAAAAGACAGTTGAGGCCAACATCAATGCAGTTGCAATCCAGAAACTGATAGCGACATTGTCTGATGTATCTAGTGGAGTAGTTTCAGCATTAGCACTTCCAGCAAAAAATAAAGTTGCCAAAAAGGCCATACCAAATATACGATTTTTTATCATGATTTATAAAAAATCTTTTGATATATATAGATTAGGTCGTTTGTGCTTAGCACTAGTGCTCAATACAGGCCTATAATTTGCTAATAATTTCATCATGAATGGCCAAGTCGAGAGCCACCAAACTAAGTAAAAATCCCAATAGATAATTGAAATATTTTGCTTGGATTGAATCAGATAAATACCTTCTGAGAAAAACTCCCAGCACAGTCCATGATGAAATAGCACTCAATCCAACTGCAGTAGCACCCAATAGTAATCCAAATTTAATCGAATATGTTGTACCTAATCTGGAAGCATACACAGTCATTAAAATAATATAATAAAATATCACTTTACCATTAATAAATTGTAAGACAAATCCATCTTTAAATTGCATAGGACTTTCTAAGGAATCAACATCTTGCATGTACTTTTTAGGGTCATCAGTTACTATTAGATATGATAAATATAAAAGATATGAGCTGCAAAAATATTTCATTGTGTCTAGTAAATCTTGTTGTTCTTTAATAATTTCCACAGTTAAGCTAGTAAAGAATCCAACTAAGAAAAAACCAGTAATCATTCCAGTAATTAGTGGAAGACTTTTGTTCCATCCATATTTAGTTCCGTTAATTGAACAAAGAATATTGTTTGGCCCTGGCGAGTAGCTCAGAAAAACCATATAACTTAGAATTATAATAAAATCTGCGATACTCATTATTGTTTTATTGGAGGTTGAATTATTGAGTATATTGCGAAAACAGCCCAGATTCCTCCTAAGACTGCAAAGGGCCATTCTCCAGTAACATATGCTCTAACAGTTAGCAATGCTTCACCGATGGCCATCAAGACAAGATAAGTTATTGATCTACTCGAAACGAGTCCTCTTGTTTCTGTTGCAAAAGCAGCCAGTACCATAAACATCCCGGCATATGCTCCAATCATTGTAGGTTCCATATCTTATCACCAATAGACTAGCAATTCCAGTATAAAAATTATGATGTCCCATATTAACTCACCAAGTGATCGAATCCATGGATTATCACTATTTTGAAGAAATCCTCCTGGAAGAAATACTAAAGCCAAGAGACACGTTAATAAAAATGTAAAAGCTATTGCGGCTTTCTTGAGGAGTGTGTTTGGCATGCGCATAACGCCGGCATAGCCTTCTTTGATATCGAATGCTTCATCCAACATATCGCTGTAAAATTCTCTAATAGGTAGGAACAATACGTTATCCCAAACTAAGATGCGAAGAGCTATAGCTACAAGACTCAGAATAATGACTAAATCCAACATGCCAAAGAACCAAGCGATTCCAAGGATGCTAGCAGTGATAGGTATTACTTTGATTAGTTCATAATGGTTAGATTGGAAACGTTCATTCTTTTTGATAACAAAGTTCAGGAACCTGAAGGGAATTTCCGGTTTAACTCTAATTTTTGTAGGATCTCCATATATTTTTCCTTCATG
>DPHC01000021.1:0-122 GCA_003523055.1 Dehalococcoidia bacterium
AGCAGAAATGATTCAAGATGGATTGTCTGCCCCTCTTCATAATGGCGCTGTTAAATACTATAAAGAAGCAGGTTTGATGTAATATTAATTTAATGAAGAAAAGGATGGCAAAGCCATCCTTT
>DPHC01000021.1:203-494 GCA_003523055.1 Dehalococcoidia bacterium
TAAATATTATAAAGAAGCTGGATTGATGAACTGGTAAGATAAAAGTAATAATAAAAAGGATGGCAAAGCCATCCTTTTTTTTTATAGAATATTACTTATGGAAGTTAGCCTAGAAACTGGAATTAGAAGTCCAGAAAATAAATTAATTAGAGACGTATTAATCTACGTTGCTATGGCATGGTCAATATTCCAGCTATACGTTTCTTCGCCTCTAGTTTTGGAATTTACCCCTTGGATGAATGCCGATGTTGTTAAAAGGGTCCATGTATCATTTGCAGGCTTTTTGGCATT
>DPHC01000021.1:777-4139 GCA_003523055.1 Dehalococcoidia bacterium
TTTTGAGATGCGTCTAGGGGTTCCAAACTCATCTGACTTATTTTTGAGTATTATAGGACTTCTGCTTCTTTTAGAGGCTACAAGAAGATCCCTAGGGCCTCCACTAATGATTGTAGCAATAATCGCATTGACTTATGCGTTTATTGGAGCAGGTGGTTATGGAGGAGCTTCTCTAAATAAAATTGTTTCCCATATGTGGATTACGACAGAAGGAGCATTTGGCATAGCTGTTGGAGTCTCAGCAAGTATGGTTTTCTTGTTTGTTCTTTTCGGTGCATTATTGGAAAGAGCAGGTGCTGGCAATTACTTCATAAGGGTGGCATATGCCCTAACTGGACATTATCGAGGAGGCCCTGCAAAGGCTGCAGTAGTCTCCTCAGCAATGACGGGCATGATTTCTGGATCCTCTATTGCTAATGTTGTAACTACTGGGACCTTTACAATTCCATTAATGAAAAGGGTTGGTTTTCCCTCTGAAAAAGCTGGGGCAATTGAAGTTGCATCTTCAACGAATGGTCAACTAACTCCTCCAATTATGGGAACTGCTGCATTTCTAATGGTTGAGTATGTGGGAGTTTCTTACATTGAGGTCATTAAGCATGCTTTCTTGCCAGCAGTCATTTCATATATTGCACTTATATATATAGTTCATCTGGAAGCACTAAAATCTGGAATGGAGGGCCTTACTAGAACGAATAAACTCAATAAAGTTGATAGATTAATTGGTATATGCAGTGTTCTAATTGTTTTAGGTGTGCTTGTATGGGTGCTTCCTCCCTTCTTTGAATTCATCAAAGTAATAGGTGGAGAAGCAAGCACATTGATTATTGCATTAATTATGATAACTAGTTATCTTGCACTCTTATATTCAGTTTCAAAAATGCCAAATTTACCCTCTGGAGATATTATTGAAATTCCTGAAGTTGGTAAGACGGTCAAAGCAGGGTTACATTTTTTGTTGCCAGTTATTTTATTAATCTGGTTATTAACTGTCGAACGATTTTCGCCTGAAACTTCAGTCTACTGGGCGACCATGTTTATGATGTTTATAGTACTTACTCAAAAGTTTTTTTTAGGAATTTTTAGAGGAGAATCTGATATCACTCAACACCTATTCACTAGCTTAACAGACTTAAAATTAGGTTTTGTAAATGGCGCAAGAAACATGATTGGTGTTGGTGTTGCGACTACTGCTGCAGGCATTATTGTTGGTACGGTTACATTGACTGGTGTTGGTCAGTTGATTATAGGCTGGGTTGAATTCATTGCTGCAGGCAACTTATTTTTAATACTTCTTTTTACAGCTATGATAAGCCTTATTTTAGGAATGGGTTTGCCGACAACGGCTAATTACATAGTAGTCTCAAGTTTAATGGCTCCCGTTATTATGAGTTTAGGGGCAGCTAATAATGTTGCTATTCCTCTTATCGCGGCTCATATGTTTGTATTTTATTTTGGCATTCTTGCAGATGATACTCCCCCAGTAGGGTTAGCCGCCTATGCAGCAGCAGCAATTTCTAAAGGAGATCCAATAAGAACTGGTATTCAGGGCTTTATTTATGATATGAGAACAGCTGTCCTTCCTTTCATTTTTATATTTAATACTCAGCTACTTATGATTGGAATAGACAGCGCAATTAGCTTTATATCAGTTGTTGTCTCATCTGTTATTGCAATCTTGCTTTTTGCTGCAGCAACCCAGGGTTACTGGATTGTTAAAAATCGATTATGGGAAACCGTTTTAATGTTAATTGTGGCATTTATGTTCTTTAGGCCAGGTTATTTTTGGGATAAGGTAGACCCTCCTTTTGAGAATATGCCAGGCAAGGACTTATTTACAGTGGCTGATAATATGACGGAGGGAGAGTCAATACGTTTTGTAGTTGAGGGTGAGACACTTGAAGGAGTTGAGAGAAGTTATACATTTTTATTGCCTTTAGCTGAAGGTGAATCAGGTAGAGAAAGAATAAATAATACAGGGCTGCAAATAGATGATTTGTTTGGAGACATGGAGGTTGCAATGGTTCTTCCAGGAATTTCAGGAAATCGAGCAATTAATAAACAGGTTGAGTCAATAAAAGTTGCTGGTGTTGATAGTGGATGGGTCATCACATCTGTTCTTCAAGAGAGGGAGACTACGCCAAAACAGATTGTATATATTCCAGCAGTATTATTGATAGGATTTGTCGGAATTGTGCAATTAAGAAGAAGGCGAAAAATTGTTAACTAACGTGTGATAGATTAATATGAAAATACATAATAATATTGAAAGTTTAAAAACTTCAGCCACTTTGGCTATCAATGAGTTATCTAAAGAGCTTATTGAAGAGGGCAAAGAGGTTTTTAAGTTTGGGCTTGGTCAATCACCATTCCCTGTACCCAAAGTAATTGTTGATGAGTTAAAAAAAAATTCTCACCAAAAAGATTATCTTAACGTGTCTGGCTTATTAGGCCTTAGAGAAGAAGTTGCTAGATATCATTCAAACAAAAATCAATACAATTATGATTCTGAAAATGTCATTATTGGGCCTGGATCAAAAGAATTAATTTTTCAAATTCAAATGGCTTTAGATTGTGATTTGTTACTTCCAAGTCCAAGTTGGGTTTCGTATGAGCCTCAAGCACAAATAATCAACAAAAAAATTCATTGGATTAATGCAACAGCAGAGAGCAATTGGCATCTTAATCCTGAGGATCTTGACAAGGTATGCGAGAATCTCAAGTCAGTTAATAAACTTTTAATTTTAAATTCTCCAAATAACCCTTCTGGGACAATACATGGAAATCTTGAAGATTTTGCAAGGATTGCAAGGAAACATAATATCATCATTATTGCGGATGAAATATATGCCGAACTAGATTTTACTGGGGAGTATAAATCACTCACTCATTTCTATCCTGAGAATACAATTATTAGTAGTGGGCTAAGCAAGTGGTGTGGTGCAGGAGGCTGGAGACTAGGAACGCTAACTTTTCCAAAAGAGTTAAGCTATATCAAAGACAGCATAAGAACTATTGCGAGTGAAACTTTTACCTCAGTTAGTGCGCCTATTCAGTATGCCGCAATTAAAGCCTACTCAGAGGATCATTCAGAGTTTCTAGAGCACTCTAGATTAATCCTAAAAACGATTGCAGAATATATTCATAAAGAGTTATCTTCTGTTGGAATAAAATGTCAAAAACCTCAAGGTGGTTTTTACATGATCTGCGATTTTTCGAATATTTCAAATATTGCTTCTAAAATTAATGATGACAAAATTTTGTGTCAAAAAATACTCAATGAGGTTGGCTTTGCAATGCTACCTGGTTCAGATTTTGGCTTGAAAGCTGACAAATTTTTAACACGCATCGCCTTTGTTGAT
>DPHC01000011.1:0-779 GCA_003523055.1 Dehalococcoidia bacterium
CCGCCCATGTCACCACCATCGTCACCGCCCATGTCGCCGCCGCCGTCGTCCATGTCACCCATGTCCATGTCACCGCCCATGTCACCACCATCGTCATAATCCTGTGGGATACCCCGATCAGAATCATCGATGTCAAAAGGAGATATGGTAGATCCCCAGATCACTGGAGTTGAAAGTGTTCCCACCGCGACTATCGCCACTACCAGTAGGAGTATTTTTAGGCTTTTAGATATGTTAGTTATCATTAATTAATTCCTTCTTTGCTATTAAGTTCTAGTTAGGTGCAATGGCTGTATCAGAATCGCCATCACAATCAAATTTATCTATCAATCTTTTAAAACGTAATTGGAGGTTTGTTGAATCTTTTCCTGAAACAAAGAGAGTGAATGAAGTATTAGTGTCAGCGCAGGACCAAGATCCTATAATCCCGCCACCTACTGAGGCTCCGCTTTCACTTGCAGTGTAAAGAACAAATTCTCCGCTTTCGAACCCTACTCTTAATTCTCCTCCAGCTACAGTTACAAAGCTGGCAGCTGAGTTACTGCTCTGGATTGCTGTAAACATTCCTTTCACTGAACCGACAGGGTCAAAATTGGCGCTAGGAACCCAAGCTAACATAGCATTGACTCCTCCATAATTAAATGTTGCAGTTCCCTGATTTTCGGTCGAACCTGCCATTGTATTGGCAATCGCTCCGCTTTCCATATCTAATGAAAATATAAAGTCTTTATATTTAGTAATCGGAACTGCTTCAGCAACTACTGGCGCAGGAGCTTTAC
>DPHC01000011.1:966-5863 GCA_003523055.1 Dehalococcoidia bacterium
GGAGCTTTACTTTCAACTACTGGCTCTGGAGCTTTGCTTTCGGTTACTGTTGGAGTATCTGTTGAAGCTCCTCCACAAGATATAATCGCAATTGTTAGGATAGATACGCATGATACTTTCAAAATATTACTTAGATTACTATACAATTATGCCCCCTCAGGCTTCATTTAATTAAAACGCAAAAACGCTATAGTAAATTGTCATACTATCCATAATAAAAGTCAACAGAAAATCGGTTAATTTTCCTTTGTTAATGATGTATATAATATTTCCTGATTTTAATTAGATCTCTGAACATTTCTACAGTGTCTTTAATGACCCTCACCTTACTTCCTCTAAAGTAAAACCAGTCAATGCCTACTTCAATAATACGTAGTTCTAACTTTTTTGCTTTAATTAGAACTTCGACGTCAAAAGCAAATCCATTAGTTATAGTACAGTTAAACAATGAATTTACTACTTTAGCGTTATACATTTTGAACCCACATTGGGAATCTTTGATTCCTGGCAGAACCATTAATCGTGTTAATGCATTAAATATCCTACCCATAAAGTGCCTATGCTTAGGTTCATTGAATCTCCGAGATTTAGCCAATTCTCTAGAAGCGATGGCTAAATCATAGTCTCCCATAACATTCAGCAACCGCTCTATCTGTTCAAACGGCATCGAAAGATCAGCATCACACAACATCCGGTAATACCCATGAGCATTCAACATACCTTGGCTTACTGCCCATCCTTTTCCTTTATGTATATTATCCACAAGTCGAATTTTGGAATTTAAGTTGATATACCTCTGAACAATAGGCGCTGTTTCATCTGTACTACCGTCATTGCTTACTACCACTTCCCAAAGATAATCTTGAGATTCCAAATAAGCAGATATTTGGTCCAATGTAGAGGCTATTCTAGAGCTCTCGTTGTAAACTGGTATTACAACTGATAAATATACAGAAGAATCAAGTTCAATATTCATAATATTCCTAGGAAGGAATTTTATCTAATTGGAAGCCTTGATGTAGTAATTGCACAGCTGACTCAACATCTTTTTCTAATATTATGCAACTAATCCTAATTTCAGACGTTGTTATCATATCTATATTTATTTCCCCGTCGGCCAATATAGTGAACATTTTTGATGCATATCCGGGGGTGTTTTGCATGCCAGACCCCACTATGCTAACCATAGCTAGGTCATTCTCGCTCATTAATTGACCGCTCCCTAGCAACGAGGGCATCGTCTCTAAAGTTTCCAAAGTTTTACCTAAATCTGTATTATCTACAGTGAAGCTAATATCAGTAGTTTTATCTGCGCTAGTATTTTGTACTATTGTATCTACGCTAATCCCATTTTCAGTTAAAGGTTCAAATAGCGCAGCTGCAAGCCCAGGTTTATCAGGAACATCTCTTAAAGTGATTTTAGAAATACCTCTTTGGTAAGCAATCCCTGTAACTTTAATTCTATTTTCCACATTATCCTCCTGAAATAAACCATCTATTAATGTGCCCACATCATTATTGAAACTTGAAGCAACATATATTGGAACATTATATACAGAACCAAGTTCTATTGATCTAGGATGCATTTTAGCCCCATAAGAAGCCAATTCTAACATTTCTTCGTAGCCGATCTGTTTAATTTTACGAGCATTTTGAACAATTCGTGGATCCGCAGTATATATACCATCTACATCGGTATAAACTTCGCATCTATCAGCATTCAATGCTGCTGCCAATGCTACTGCGGTAGTATCAGAGCCACCTCTCCCAAGAGTTGTCACGTCTTGATTTGTGTTAATACCCTGGAATCCAGCAACTATTACTATATTACCTTTTTCCAATTCAGAGTGAATACGTTCTGGGTTTATACTATCTATTCGTGCTTTACCGTACATATTGTCTGTTTTTATACCTGCTTGCAATCCACTCAAACTAACTGCTTTATACCCTAAATTAGATATTGCCATTGCAAG
The DNA here is from genome assembly GCA_003523055.1 of Dehalococcoidia bacterium. GTDB lineage: Bacteria > Chloroflexota > Dehalococcoidia > Lucifugimonadales > UBA3495 > UBA2588. The sequence continues at coordinate 2,940 of DPHC01000011.1, forward strand.
TAAAGTTGCAGAAACTAATTCTCCAGTAGATAGTAATAAATCTAATTCCCTAGGGTCAGGGTTTTTAGATATATCAGTAGCTAATCTCAGTAAATTGTCTGTTGTATCTCCCATAGCAGAACAAACCACAACTACATCAATTCCTTCCTTGTGCGTCCTAGTTATTCGTTCAGCAACGTTAGATATTTTTTTTGAGTCCGCTAAAGAAGATCCTCCATATTTATGGACCAATAATTTCACAGAAAGCTCTCCATTAAGTTTATCATATGGCATGTGCTCCTTCGGATGAATGTTTCATGATTTTCAATGTGCCTTCTATGCTACATTGTCGTGCTGCTTCTGCCATTTCATACCCGACTGTCATTTCGTGATCTTTAGAGAAGGCTATAATTGTAGAACCACTTCCTGACAAAAATACTCCAGTAGCCCCTCCGTCGATTGCACCTTTAAATATAACTTTCATAGGGGTAAATATGTTTTGCCTGTAAGGTTGATGAAGCTTGTCTTGAGTAGCTATTTTTAAATATTCAGGATTGTCAGAAAACATCGATGCAACTAACAAACCTACACGAGACATATTAAAAACTGCATCTTGTTGAGATATCTGATCCGGTAAAACTCTTCTCGCTTCTTTCGTACTAATTTCGACATCAGGTATAAAAACCACAGCATTCAGATCTTCTGGTACTGGGATTGGAACAGTATAAAGATTCTTCTCATCTACAGTTATTAGCCTCATACCTCCATAAATACATGGGGCGACATTATCAGGATGGCCTTCAATTTCCACTGCCATTTCGAGTAATTCATGGTCAGTATATATGTTTCCCACTATAACATTAGCCGCACATAAGCCGGCAACTATAGCTGCAGAGCTGCTTCCAAGACCACGATTCAATGGTATGTTATTAAAGCAATTCATTTGCAAACCAGGTGTGGGAATATCATGCTCATCAAATAAAAACTGCATTGACCTATAAATCAAATTGTTTTCATCAGTTGGTAGTTCTTTAGAGCCGAATCCTTTAATATCTATGTGTATATCATTAGATTTTAAAACAGTTACCTCTAGTTCGTTCCACAAATCTAAAGCCATTCCCAAGCAGTCATATCCAGGCCCTAAATTGGCGGTAGTAGCTGGAGATTTTATTCTTATATTTTGCATATCATTCTCAATTATAAACAATGAATCTATATTTTGTTACCATGAATTAAACATGTTGCCCAGCAACATATCCTGACGACCATGCCCATTGAAAGTTATATCCACCCAAATGCCCCGTTACATCGACAACTTCTCCAATAAAAAACAGTCCCCGTTGTTTACGTGATTCCATGGTTTTTGAAGAAAGTTCATTAGTATCCACTCCTCCTAATGTGACTTCAGCTTTTACATACCCTTCTGTTCCTGTGGGCGTAATTTCTAAACGGTTAACAAATCCAGCAACTTTAGCGAGCATATTATCGGACAATTCAGCAATTCGGCCAAAAGCTTGGCTTTTATTACAAACACTATGAGCGAATCTTCTTGGCAAAATATTAGCCAATACACTCTCAATATCTTGGCGAGATGACTGATCTCTTTTTTGTTTGAGTAAATCTAATACATCAATATGTGGGGCGAAATCTATCCAAATATGTTGGTTATTACGCCAGTACGAAGAAATTTGCAAAACAGTAGGGCCGCTTAATCCCTTATGAGTAAATAATATTCCTTCATCAAAATAAATGTTCTTATCAGAAACTCTCGATTCCATAGAAATTCCTCTAAGGGTATTACATTCAGATAAAAATTCTCCTCCAGTAGTAAATGGCACAAGGCCGGGCCTTGTTTCAACAATTTTCAAACCAAATTGCCGAGCAATATCATACCCAAAACCAGTAGCTCCAGTTTTAGGAATAGATAATCCTCCAGTTGCAATAACTAAAGAATTACAGAAATACTCATCCCGGCCGTTGCTTATGCAATACAATCCTTGTTCGTGTTTAACATTTTCAACGATAAAGCTAGTCTTGATATCAATTCCAGATAGCTTACACTCGTTGAGCAACATATCAATAATGTTTTGTGCTGAATTATTGCAAAACATTTGACCAAGTTTTTTTTCATGAAAATCTATGTTGTATTTTTCAACCAAATTAATAAAATTATCAGGGCCATACTGTGTCAATGCTGATTTACTAAAATGTGGATTGTTTGATAAGAAATTATCAGAATCAGTATGTATATTTGTAAAATTGCATCGCCCTCCACCAGAAATTCTGATTTTTTGTCCAATCTCAGATGAATGATCTAGCAGCAAAACTTTACGGTTTCGTTTTCCAGCTTCTATACTGCACATCATTCCAGCTGCTCCGGCTCCTACAATAATTACATCATAATTAAACATAAGCGGTCTTCAAACCAAACAATGATCAAAAAATAATATTTCTAATTCGCAAGCTTTTTTAAATAAATTTATCAAATTAGTTTTTTCGGTACCAAGTAAATCTCCAACAGATTCATTTAATTCCGTCTGCAAAAAATTTATAAATTGTTCGAATTCTTCGTTGTTATGTAATTTTATCCAGTCTAAATAAATTTTCCTAGGATTTTTTGATTTCTTATTAGTCGCCCAGGATAAATACACCCATTCCACTGGGAGTAGAACACTTAAAATTTCTGGATAACCGCCTAAGCAAGCCTGAGAAAATAATGTTTTAAATCCTGTAGTAACTTCAGAATTACGTGCATTGTACCAGGCAGATTTCGGCACTCTAGCCTTTGCAAAAGCGTCCTTGAAAAAATCGTCTTCTGCTCCTGTAAGAATTTCAAGAAACTTGGTAAATTTTTTCTTGTGATGCATGGTAGGCGCTTTACCAACTGCAAACCCTACCAAAGATGTTAAAGCCTCTACAAAAGCGTAGTCTTGGATCAGATATTT
>DPHC01000008.1:0-3076 GCA_003523055.1 Dehalococcoidia bacterium
TGCTATAGCATTCGCTTCATCAGGATTCAACGTACTTAATATTGACAATGATCAATACAAAGTAGATAAAATAAATTCTGGAGAATCCTATATCGGTGATATACCATCATCTGTTTTAAAATCATTGTCTCCTGTTTCAAATTCCTCAGGATCACTTTCTGCTACAACTGAATATTCTACAATTGCTAGAGCAGATATAGTGATAATTTGTGTGCCAACACCGGTCAGTAAAACCAAGGATCCTGATCTTTCATACATTGTCAGCGCTACTCAATCTATATCAGAATATATACATGAGAACATGTTAATAATCCTTGAAAGCACTACCTATCCTGGCACCACAGAAGAATTAATAGTTCCAATATTAGAAAATGTAAACGACGGTGCATTCAAAGTAGGAGACAATATATACGTTGCCTTTTCTCCTGAAAGAATTGATCCCAGCAACCAGGAATGGACTGTTATGGACACACCTAAGGTAATTGGAGGGATAACTGAGAGTTGCTCAGAGATATCTGCACTACTATACAGTTCTGCAATTCAAACAATTGTTCCAGTCTCATCCACCAAAGTAGCAGAAATGGTCAAATTATTAGAAAATACATATAGAGCAACCAACATAGGATTAGTCAATGAGATAGCAATTATGTGTGATCACTTGAATATTGATGTTTGGGAAGTTATAGACGCAGCTGCTACCAAACCTTTCGGATTTACTCCATTTTATCCTGGCCCGGGTCTTGGAGGCCATTGTATTCCTGTAGACCCTCAGTTTTTGGCATGGAAATTAAAAACGCTCAATTACAATGCAAGATTCATACAATTGGCAACAGAGATCAATAGCAGTATGCCTGCATACGTAGTGTCTAAAACCATGGATATACTAAATAATCAAAACAAGTCATTGAATGGTTCTAATATTTTGGTATTAGGAATAGCTTACAAGCCTAATGTTTCAGATTTCCGTGAATCCCCATCCTTAGATATCATAGATCTATTACAGCAGAAAGGTGCTTTAGTATCTTACAATGACCCTCTCATACCATTATTGAATTTTGAACATTTCAATATGGCTAGCCTAGAATTAACTGTGCCAATATTAAAAACCTTTGACTGCATAATAATTGCCACTCATCACAGTGATTATGATTGGGGTTGGATATGTCAAAATAGTAATGCTATTTTGGACACCCGCAACGCCACTGGATTCCTAAAAAAGCAATATAATAATGTGGTGAAACTATAATGGCAAGATATTTAATTACTGGTGTTGCAGGATTCGTTGGAACTACCGTTTCTAAGTTATTAATGGATGATGGGAACGAAATAATTGGCCTAGATTCTATAAATGACTCATACGATCCAGCCATAAAGCATGTCCGGTTAGATCACCTAACATCTTGTGACTTATTTACATTCTTAAATTTAGATATATGTGACCCTGGGCAATTTAATAAAATTGCGTACGCCAAATTCGATGCTGTGATACATTTGGCAGCACGGGCCGGTGTTAGGCAATCTATATTAAACCCTCAAGAGTACTTACAAACCAATATTATGGGAACATTGAACGTCTTAGATTTCTGCAAAAATACTGACATTAAGAAAATGGTTTTAGCTTCTACATCTAGTTTATACGGCGAAACAAATTCCAGTTTAATATCTGAAATCAGTCAAACAGATTTCCCGTTAACTCCATATTCTGTGTCAAAAAAATCAGCGGAATTACTTTGTTATTCATATCATTATCAATACGGAATTGACATCAGCATCAATAGATTCTTTACCGTTTACGGCCAATTTGGTAGACCAGATATGAGCATTTTTAAATTCATAAAATTAATCAGTGAGAAAAAACCCATAACAATATTTGGAGATGGAACTCAAACGCGTGATTTTACGCATGTTGAGGATGTTGCTCGAGGAACTATAGCAAGCCTGAAAGATGTACAGTATGACATTTTCAACCTTGGTTCCAACAGCCCTGTTTCTGTTAACAAAGTTGTAGAGTTGATTGAAGACATCTTAGGAATAAAAGCAATTAAAGAATTTTTACCCAAAAATAATGCTGACGTTAGCTCTACTAACGCAGACGTTAGTAAAGCAAGAAAAATCCTCAACTGGAAACCTCAACTGTCTTTTTATGAAGGTCTAAAAAAAACTATTGACTGGTACATGGCAAACAGATCATGGTTGAAATCTATAAACATTGGCCAATAGGAGCTTGTATTGAAAATTGCAGCTATTATTCCAGCGCGCATGGGCTCAAGTAGATTCCCAGGTAAACCACTAGCAAACATTCTAGGCATACCAATGGTTGAACATGTTAGGCTCCGAGTTGCAATGTCAAAAATGTTATCAGACGTATATGTCGCGACTTGTGACCAAGAAATCTATGATGCAGTTACTGTACATGGCGGCAAAGTCATAATGACATCTTCTGAACATCAAAGAGCAAGTGACCGCACGGCCGAAGCTGCTAAGAAATTAGATGCTGATATTGTAGTGATGGTACAAGGTGATGAACCTATGACATATCCAGACATGATTGATATTGCTGTCTCTCCCATGATTAATGACAGTTCAATAATCTGCACAAATTTAACCAAACGTATCATGAATTATGACGAATATTCAGACCCTAACACCATCAAAGTGGTGATGAACTCAAACATGGACGCAATGTACATGTCAAGAGAAAAAATTCCTTACACTGATACCATTGAAGATTTTGAGAAAATCAAGGCGTTTAAACAAGTCTGTATAATTCCTTTTACTAGCAAAGGATTGGAACTCTACTCACAATTAAAGCCAACCTCATTAGAAATAGCAGAATCCGTTGACATGAATCGATTCCTGGAACATGGGTACAAAGTGAAAATGATTGAAAGTACTTACGACAGCCACGCAGTGGATAATATCCAAGATTTGGAGCTAGTCACTGACTTAATGAAAAATGATCCTTTGACCCAACAATATATTTCATAATACAAACACAATGACAAAACAAATATTGATATCAGCTCCCTATTTTCAGCCAGTGCTGGACACATACATGCCATTTTTTGAAAAACAT
>DPHC01000008.1:3248-78587 GCA_003523055.1 Dehalococcoidia bacterium
GCTTGAGTGTATTAGTGCCTGAAGTAAATGAACGTTTGGAAGAATTAGAATTAATACCCCTGGTAGCAGAGATATATGGAGCAATTTGTGGTGATGACAGATTTACCAAAAAAGTATTGGATGAAGCCCAAAATCTCAAAGTAATTTCCAAATGGGGAACTGGAATTGATTCTATAGATGTAACCTACGCTAAGCAAATAGGTGTGCAAGTTTTCAACACTCCAAATGCTTTTACAGATCCAGTAGCAGACACAGTACTAGGATACATATTGTCATTTGCGAGGCAATTACATCAGATGGATAAAGACGTAAAAAACAAAATTTGGGAAAAACGAGATTTATTATCTCTTTATGAATGCACTTTAGGAGTTGTAGGAGTGGGGAACATAGGGAAAGCCATAATTGAGAGAGCTCATAGTTTCAGAATCAAAATACTAGCATGCGATATAGTTTCGCCAAATCAACAATTCATACAAAAGTATGACGTCGCCATGGTATCTAAAGAACAATTATTATCTGAATCCAATTTCATTACTTTAAACTGTGACCTGAATCCTTCTACTAACCATTTTCTGTCTGACTCGGAATTCGAAATAATGCAAAATAAGCCATTTATTATAAATGCTGCAAGAGGACCGCTCATAGACGAAGCAGCCTTATGCAATGCACTTTCATCTGGCAAAATTAGTGGAGCGGCACTGGATGTTTTTGAATATGAACCATTGCCTTCAACTAGCATGTTACGCCAATTTGACCAAGTAGTTTTAGCTCCTCACAACGCAAATAGCAGCCAAATTTCATGGGGTAAAGTTCATGAAAACACATTAAATAATTTACTAATTGGGTTAGGGATCCATAATGACGACTAACCAAACCAATCCAATATCTGTAATAATTCGTACTTACAATGAATCTAGATATATTGAAAACTTACTGATAGGATTGAAATCGCAAACCTTAAAAAATGTAGAGATCATATTAGTAGATTCAGAATCTACAGATGATACAGTGCAGGTTGCTCAAAAATATTGTGATCATATTGTTAATATAAAAAAAGCGGACTTCACATTTGGATATTCCTTGAATAAAGGTATAGAAAAGGCAACAAATAACCACATAGTTTTAATTTCAGCACATACTATTCCTTGTGATAACACATACTTGGAAAATCTAACCAAACCATTATCTGACTTATCTGTAGCTATGGTATACGGAAAGCAAGTCGGTGATTTAGACTCTAGATTTCCAGAGTACCAAGATTTATTAAGGACATTTGGAGACCAACCACATATATTAAAAGCTCCTAATTATTTTTCTCATAATGCCAATTCCAGTTTACGGAGAACCGCTTGGCATGCACATAAATTTAATGAATTATTACCAGGGCAGGAAGACATAGAATGGGCAAAATACTGGATGGAAAGAGGGTTAACTGTACATTATGAACCTTCCGCAAAAATAATTCACAGTCACAAAGAGTCATGGAAACAAATAAGAAATAGATTTCGCAGAGAGTCCTTAGCGATGAAAAGAATAGGAATACTCAGACTCAGTTCAATGATAACTATGCTTTTTTCTGAAATATCAAGATTAGGGTTGGATTTGTTAAACGTTCCTAAAACAGAAGGATTTCAAAACCCTATCAAAGATATAATATTATACAGGCTGAATAAGTTTTTAGGATCTGCCCAGGGACTAATACAGAAATAATGAAAACAGTTTTATTCATATTTCGAGAGTTCAATGATATAGACCATATGATACCCATAATATATAAATCTCTCCAACTAAACAAATACAACGTCATAGTCAGTTGTATTAATCCTAATTTTAATATCATGAAAGATTTTCGGTTAAACTATATTAAAAATAAATTTGGCATCGATATAAAATATATCCACCAGCTCCACGTACCATCTATCATGCACTGGGTTTTCATAATCTTAGTATTCAAATTAACCCGCATAAAATTCCTAAACTCGTTTCCGCTGTTGTCACTCATTTCAGCTAAACTGAAACAGATAGCATTTAACTCTTCTATAAGAAAACGGCTTTACAATCAGACATGGGTAGAACGCCTATGTGTTAGCCATAATGTGGATGCCATACTCGTAGATTTCGGTTCCATAGAAAAATTCATTTACCAAGAAATAAAATCTGCGGCTGACCTTTTATCTCTACCAATGATTGGAGTCCCACATGGATACGACACTACTGCCAACGACTTTTGGACTAATTCTGAACAAGTTACACAGGACAGTAATCGCATGGAAAAAAGTTGGGGCTGGGTTGATAATTTAATCGTTGCTTCCGCAGGCGTAAAAACCAAGTATGCCAATCTAGGGTTAAAAGAAAATAAAATAAAAGTAATAGGCAGCGCTAGATTTTGCAAGGAATGGAGTCCTATTTACTTTTCTATGCTAGGCGACAATCCCTTAATGCATAACAAAACTAACCATTTAAAAATAGTTTTTTTCGACCACTCAACTATGTATCGAAGTAACCCGGATGCAATATTTGACACATTGCTTGAAATCGACAATTTACCGTTTGTAGATTTAGTCATCAAACCCCATACCCGTATGAATCTTTCTGATTACAGATTTTATGACATAGGCACAATATCTAATGAACATTCTACCCATTTAATCGCATCATCAGATGTAGTTATAAATTATATGTCAAGTATTGTAATAGATGCTTATTACTTTAATAAAATATTTATATACCCAGATTATTTTAACCAAAACATTATGCGTTGGGAACTTTATAATGCATGCTGGACCGTGAAGTCCAAATCAGAAATGATTAGCGCATTGACCAATATATATAACAAAGCATCTGCAACTCCTTATGGAACCAATGAAATTAATCATTTCCTCACTCAAGAGATACACGGAGGTACTGAAAATGCTGATGTGTTGTCAAATTATGTTGAACACATCAGCAATGTAGCTATGGGACAGACCTATTAATGATATATAGGCATCTACTAAACTTAACTTTAATCCATAAAATCAAGGTGGGCAAATTAGTCATATTGAATTTCCTAATACCTCCGTTAGAGTTGTCTTTATTAGGATTAGTATTTCTCATACTCACCGCTTCTAAAGTGCCCGAAATACCGGAGTTTTTCAATGACTATATCAGCATAGTACCTACCCTCATCCAGTACATCTTAATCCTAGCTATTCTAACTTTTGCATTAGTTTTGTTTTGGGCTTTTCTCAGAATATATAGAACAAGAATTCAAGCTTTCACTAGATATAATATATATAGTGAACAAGCCAATCAAATAAGTGAAACATATTTCAACATACCTGGAGATGCTGAATTATCTGAAAAGAATGAGGAAATCGCTAATTTAATCATACATCTGTCTGGCGGAGCATCAGCTCTGTATATGGCATGGATTGGATTTCTATCGGCAGTTTTCGGAGTGATTGTATTAGCAACCACTGTGTTACTCAGTTCATTCACCTTAGGAATCATTGCATCAATAATCGGACTGTTTTCAGTTTTCATAAATTTTAAAAACTTTTCTCAAATGCAAAGCATCGGACAAACTAAAATAGCTACTCATGAACAAGTTTTGTTCGAAGTTAACCAAAATATTAGAAGTTTCCAATTAATTAAATTCGACAACCTAATATCCCACATCACGAATAAATTAAAACTTGTCATTCAAAAAGATTGGCAATGGAGAGTTGATAAACGCCGAGCAGTTGAAAAAATTAAAGTATTATCTGATAGCTTTGGAATATTGTCTCTCCTAATTATAATAACCACTTCATCAATTTTTTTAAAAATACCTGCAGAACAATTAGTTATACTTCTCCTAATATTCAATCGATTAAGAAGCTATTTTTCTGAAGCACAAACTCACTGGGTCAATATCAGAGAACATAAACCAGCCACCATTGAATTACTCAGCAGTCTGTCTAGATTTGTGAAATATTCAACTATAGACAATGCTGCAATCAGTAATCTTCATAGAATAGAGTTAAAGAATGTAGGTTTTTCATATTCGGATACTCCGATAATAAAGAGTGTTTCTGCCTTGATAACCAAAGGAGATAGAATACTACTTAAAGGACCTTCAGGAGAAGGTAAATCCACACTTTTAAAATTAATTACAGGCTACTACCAGCCAACCACGGGGCAAATAATATTCAACAATTTACAAAAACAAAAACCTGATATTCAATCTATAGTGGGAGGAATTTTTTATTCAGCGAATGACATGTATATGCCAAACATACCACTGCGTGAAATAGTAGACCCCTTAAACATTCTAACTCAAAACCAGCTAGAAAAAATATTAAAAAATGTATGCTTATACGACTTATTAAATGAACCAAAGATATTAAATGAATCTGTAGGTGATAATGGCAGCTACTTATCACTCGGGCAACGTCAACGTTTATTCCTTTCCAGAATATATCTAATGGAACCTTCTATGGTCATTTTAGATGAAGCTACTTCCAATCTTGATTCAGACACTGAAAACGAAGTACTGAAAAATCTAATGGATCATGTCGGTGAAGAAGCCATTATAATTTTTGCATCCCATCATACGCCATCACATTTTACTTTCAATAAAGCATTCACAGTATCTTCTGGAACAGTAATTCAAGAAAAAATTACCTCAAAAAAGGAATCATTCATTGATATATAAACGAGTTATAAATAAATTACGTAAAATAGCTTCGCCGACTCCTAATGTACCTACATCACTCAACCATTTACATGGTTTACAATCCGCTGTCGACTACGCAAATTCACAATCAGAATCGTCTGGCACTTCGTACTCAGATTATTTGATTCTATATACGCACATTAAAGAGACTAAACCAAAGTACGTATTAGAATGTGGAACAGGAAAATCAACTTTCGTTATTGCACAAGCAATGTTAGAAAACCAATTAGAAAATCCGAACACACCTGAGTTTGATAAAATGAAATTAATATCAATGGAAGATAAATATGAATGGTACGAAAAATCCGTTAATATACTCCCAGAAAAGTTTCAAGAATTCGTTGAAATCCATCACTCAGAACTAACGTCTTATAGTTATTCATTATTAAACGGGATAATTTACAAAGATATACCCGACCTGCCTTACGATTTTGTCTTTATAGATGGACCTGACCAAAGTGGTGGGACAAATGTAACAGCATGTGACATAGATTTCATAAAAATTGTTAAAAACTCTAATAATCCAGTAAGTGCTCTAATTGATAATCGGAAGCATACTATTTTGGCCTGCACTTTAGCATTTGGGCAAGACAAAGTCTCTTTTTATCCGGAGCTGGCTCTAGGCTATGTGAAGCCAGTTACTCAATCTGACTTGATAATAGCCGATAAAATGGCAATTCGAGCAACTTGGTTTAAAAACGGGCTTATTTCTTTAGAGAAAGGGAAACACATAAATTATTTATGACTTCTTCAGAAAATCCTCAATTTTTATTTTTGGTCGGTGCTCCCAGATCGGCTAACAGTGCGGTACATGCGCTATTAGATAGTCATCCAGGCATACTTACATGGCCAGTAGAATGCCACTTTTTTACCGTTTTCAAACAAGTAGCAGGTGAATCCAAAACCGCACCTGTAAAAGAACTAAATAAAAGATTTATAGAGCATTTTGTTGATAGATTTCGTGAGAGATTAAGCCTCAATACTGTGCAACTCAAAGACAATGTATTTCAAATTTCAAACATGTTTTCAGGTTTTGACATTCCGAAATTTATAAAAGAATTGGAATCAAATGCTAGTGACCAAATGACTGCATTAGAATATCTTACTTTTGTATTTTCTTCCTTTCATCAATGCAGTAATCAATATAAAAATACAAAAGTAAGATATTATTCAATGTTATTGACTTCACGCGGATTCGATTGGACCAATCCTGATGTACTTAAACATTCTCGGCTAATATTTCCATACAGACCGTCTATAGAAAGTTATGGTTCATTAAGGGAAAACTATTTAAAGACGATTACTCCTAATGAATTTTTCCACATCAATGCGAAAAAGGGAATGTTGTATTGGATGAACACATATAAAAAAATATCTGACCATGCAAACAAATATAATAATCATTCAAATTTCCACGTTCTCAAAGTGTCAGATCTACGGACAAATCAAGAAAAAACAGTAAACAAATTATACGAATTCTTAAATATCAAACAACATAACTCTATGAACACCATGACCATTTTAGGATTACCGTATGGAGGCAACGCTAGGGATGCTTCTCTAAATACTGGCCGCATTGCAAAAAAACCCAGCACCCTTCTATATCCTATATCAAGATTTGAACGACATTGCTTCCAAAAAATCAAATTGCACGATTTCGATAACGATCAAACAATATTCATTCCTCACTCAACATTAAGAATGGTATCATTAGCTATTTACTCAAGCCTATGGGAAATAAAGGGGAAATTCAAAGAAAATCATTACAATACTCCCTCTCGTTTAAAATTTATACACTGGAGGATTAAACTTTTAATTAAATTCCTTAAAATACAAAACATTCTACAAAATGAAGATACTCTAAAGTCATTCTCTGATAAACATGGTGATCCCATGGATTCTTTCGGGTAACCCAAATTGATGGCAGCAAACATTAAAAATAATGTTAGTTTAGTTGTGTTAGATTGCTCCAGAGGAAATCGACGCTTAGATCAAAGACAAAGTCACCCTACAGCTTTAACCCATATAAAAGATGAATCGACAATTTTAGATTGGACTAAACATTTTATTAATGTAAATGGTATTCATCATGTCACTTACATTGGTGGATACCAAATTCAGAAAGTAATGGAAAACTATTCTGACTTCCATTTTATATACCATAAATTTTGGGAAAGCACGGGGGAAATACGTGGATTGGATCTACTGCCAGAAGACGATGACAAAGACTTAATCATTTTAAGAGCATCAAGCATTATAGTACCTGAAGCATTAACAGCATTAACAATTGAGACCAACAAAATATGTATTGGTAACAATACCGATTTAGAGACTGGGGACAATTTCAGCGGAGTACTTTACATCCCGCAAACATTGCGCAATGCATTTCAAAAACAAATCACAAAAATATCTTCAAAAGGTTCTTCATATAATTTAGAGGATTTATTACACACCTTACCTGAAACGCTACCTTGTTACACTAAATCGTTAAACTCACTAGTCGCTCCCATTGACAGCCCAATTGATCTAAGCAGAACCATTTTCCAAGGCAAAGCACAAACTTTAGAACAGGTAGGTCCTTTATTGAAGTCCTCGTCTGTTCTAAAACAATATAGGTTTTCTCACAAAACATGGATCGACCATCCCCAAAAAGTGATCTTAAATATTTTAACCGATTTCCCTGGAAAATCAGTGATCATACGAAGTACTTCCCAATCTGAAGATACGTTGATGAATTCGAATGCTGGTATATTCAAAACTGTTTTGAACATACCATCTGATAACAGTTTGTTACTCAAGAACGCCATAGAAGAAGTATTCGCCAGTTATGCTATAACTGATTTGATCAAGCCATCCGATGAGATATTTATACAGGAATTCCAAAGCAATTTATCTTCTAGTGGTGTTATTTTTACTAGAGATTTAGAATCCTCTGCTCCCTATATTCTAATAAATATAGATAGAACAAGCGGGAAATCTGACACAGTTACCGCTGGCACTGCTGGTGAAATAGAAACAATTTTTATCAGTAAAAATAAACTTCATACTCAAACAGATTTTCAGGATTTAGAAATCAATGCCTGTGTGGCATTGATTTCAGAGCTAGAATACCTCACTAACATGACAGATTTAGATATCGAATTCGGAATAGATATCAACAATACGATGTACTTGTTCCAAGTGCGTCCAATTTCAACCAAGGCAAGAAAATATATATTACAAGACTCAGATCTATTTGACCAAATTGCGAATATTCAAGAGTTCATCAATGCCTTACCCATAATAAATCATGAAACTTTGGGCAAACACGCTCTTTTAGGAGCAATGACTGATTGGAATCCCATTGAAATGCTTGGAGCCACTCCAAGACCGCTTGCGTTATCTCTTTACCAAAAACTAATAGGGCGGCAAGCCTGGTCCATGGCGCGAGAACAATTAGGGTATCAAAAAGTAGGCAAAAACCAACTAATACATTCATTAGGCGGAATACCATATGTAAACATCCAATTGAGCCTCAATTCATTCTTACCAAATGGAATCGACCGCGATACTGGAGAAAAATGGATTAACCATTGTTTAGACAAACTTCAAAAAAACCCGGAACTCCATGACAAAGTAGAATTTGAGATAACTCCTACCTGTATGGACCTAAATTTCGACAAGTATCTGGAGGAGCTTAATAGCCTTAATTTAACCAAATTACAAATTTCTAATTTCAAAATCTCAATGCAAAATTTGACTAATAATATACTTACTGAAAAAGTAATAAACTTAAACGAAGAATTATCAGCCCTAAAAGTATTAGAGCACAAATTGGAACCTTGGGGTACCTTACATCCCCACACCATACCTGAATTAAGCGCTAAGATTACACATCTAACTACAATATGCGAAGAAATGGGTGTTTTACCTTTTGCCAAACTCGCAAGATGTGCATTCATATCAATATCAATGCTGAAGTCTTTGGTAGAACTGAAAATTATAACCGATGCAGAACTATCTGAAATCTACAAAAATATACCAACTATTGCTACTGACTTAACAGTTCACATGGGCCTCTACCAATCCGGAAAATTAACATTACAACAATTTCTAAAACAATACGGCCACTTAAGACCAAGCTCTTATGATATAACTTCTCCCAATTATGCAAATGGGCATGAGCAATATTTTAAAACAGGATCAGTTCCCCAATTAGAACAAAAATCCAATAGTGCTGAAGAATGCAGTGCGATATTAAGTAGTCATTCAAAAAAAATAGACGAACGTTTATTAGAGTCAGGCCTAACCATAAATACTGATACGCTAATCAAATTCATAATAAAAAGTATACAAGGTAGAGAACAAGCTAAGTTTGAATTCATGAAAATTGTGGACAACATTCTCGAGTCTACAACTAAATTGGGACATCTCTTAGATCTAGACAGGGACCAAATGTCGTTTTTAAACATCGAAGAATTAGAAAGACTTTCTTCAGAAAGCGCGAGTCCTGCAATAAAATCAGAATTATTAAGAATAACAGAACATAATGAAAAAAAATGGAACCTTACTTGCCATACTAAATTGCCTCATTTAATAACTCCTAAAACGGATATTGGGTATTTTGAATACTCAAAGACAGCTCCAAATTTTATATCCAATTCACGTATCATATCTAATTCTCTTTATTTAGAAAATAATCAAGTTGAATCTCAGCTGTCCGGAAAAATAATTCTAATCTCATCTGCTGACCCCGGATATGACTGGATATTCGGTCATGGTATAACAGGTTTAATCACAGAATATGGTGGTGCAGCATCTCACATGTCAATTAGGGCCGCAGAATTTGGAATACCAGCAGCAATCGGATGCGGTAAATTGTTATTTGACAAATTAAAAAACCAATCAGTTATTGAATTAGATTGCCTAAATAAAGTACTCCGAGGAATTTCATGTTAATAGCCGTTTCGATGCGCGTAACTGAAAATAATACGTACGTTGAACAACGTGATAGCCTTAGCCACGACTGGGCTCAACTATTTAATGCGATATCAGTGACACCAATACTAATACCTAATTTAATTGAGGATCCTACAAAATATTTAAAAGATCTTCCAATATCTGGATTAATACTAACCGGAGGAGAATCCGTAATAGAGAATGACACTTCAACCCCAATCACTGCGTATAAAAAACGAGATGACACAGAACTTAACCTTTTAAGTTATGCAAGTGAAAATAAAATACCGGTTTTGGGTACTTGCAGAGGCCTTCAATTAATAAACAGATTTTTTAATGGTAAAAATAGTTCAAGAATAAACCAAACCCATAGTCACAAAGTAGCATGCAATCATGATATAACAATTCTGACTAATTCAATTATTCCTGATATGTCTAAGCAAATAATTTCTGTAAACTCTTACCACGAAGACGGTGTTTTAATAGAAGAAATAAGTTCAGAGCTTAGAGCGTTTGCAACTTGGAATAACGAAACAGTGGAAGGAATATATCATCCCGAATTACCCATTTTGGCCATACAATGGCATCCTGAAAGAAATCCTGAAATAACTTCATTAGACGAGAAAATAATCAATCACTGGGTCGAATTATGCAACTGATAATATTAGCTGCAGGCATGGGGTCCAGACTTAAACCCATAACAGATAATGTCCCTAAGGGATTAGTACAAGTTAACGGCAAATCAATACTAGAGTGGCAGGTTGATATAGCCCGACAGTTGGATATAACCGACATATGCATCGTAACTGGATATAAATCTGAATGCATTGACATACCTGAAACAACTACGATTCATAACCCTCAGTACAATACCACAAACATGACACATTCTTTATTTTGTGCTCAAGAGTATTTTAAAGATGAATTCGTATTATCATATGGAGACATTATTTATTCTAAAAAAATTATGGAGAAATTATTAGATTCAAATGCACCAATATCCATAGTTGTTGATGACAATTGGAGATCATATTGGGAGGACAGATTCGATAATCCACTAGATGACGCAGAAAGTTTAACAATAGCTAACAACCATATAACATCTATAGGGCAAAAACCAACTAGTTTAAACGATATAGAATCACAATATATAGGATTAATGTCTTTTAAGAACACAGGAGTGGCCTCATTAGTAGACTCTCATTCCGAGGTTCGCAGACATAATCCTTCTATTGCTCAACACATGTACATGACCGACTTACTACAATATATGATAAACAAAGAAATAAATCTCACTCCAGTCCATATTTCTAGTGGTTGGATTGAAATTGATTCATTAAAAGACCTTGAATTAGCTAAAATCTTGTTACCTAAAATAATTTTGTCATGAAAAAAGTTTACAGATCTGAATCCAATATTGATTATTGGAATAGAAGATGGAGTGAATCAGGAACAGATGCTAAGGCATTCTTAGATCCTAACATATACCCTGTAAAATACTCTAATTTAATAGTACAGGATAAAACCGAATGTTGTTTAGAAATTGGATCTGGGGTCGGAAGAATATTAAAGCATTACTTCTATCAAGGATTTAACATAACAGGAATTGAGAGAAGCAACATCGGTGTAGATACTATGCTAGCATCCGATAAAAATTTACCAGTTCAAATAGGTGATGCTGTAAATTTGCCATACGCAGATTCTACATTCGATAATGTGCTAGCATTTGGAGTCTTTCATAACATTGAAGATGAAGTGGCTCTAAAAAATAGTATTTCTCAATGCAGTAGGGTATTAAAGCCGTCCGGAAGGTTTTGTATTTCCATCAGACCTGACAACTTAGAAATGAACTTAAATGAATGGTATTGGAAAATTTCTGGCTATAAAAAACAAAATCATGGAAATGACTCTACTACTTTTCATAGATGGTTGTTCAAAAAAAATGAATTTCAGCGAATCCTATCTAACAACAATTTACACACAGTTAAAGTGCATGCAGCTCGCAATGTATCCATACTCTACCGGATAAAATGGCTTAGAACACAAAATAAAGACGAAACCTATCTGCGTTCTAATGGATATAAGTTGAATTTCTTAGGAGCATCAATCGATAGATTGATAACCTTCATAATGCCTAACCAATTTTGCAATGTGTTTGTTTTCATAGGAGAGAAGCGACCCCAATGGTGATCTGGATTATTGGGATGCCCGGAGCTGGCAAAACAGCAGTTGGTGCACTACTGTACAAACAAATATCATCTGACTACAAAAATACAGTTTTTATAGATGGTGATGATATACGCAATATCATGCTAAATGACTTAGGGCATACTATAGAAGACCGTAAAATAAATGCTACCAGAAT
Organism: Dehalococcoidia bacterium; assembly: GCA_003523055.1. Taxonomy (GTDB): domain Bacteria; phylum Chloroflexota; class Dehalococcoidia; order Lucifugimonadales; family UBA3495; genus UBA2588. The sequence goes on from DPHC01000008.1 coordinate 15,251, forward strand.
TCGTAATCTCTGTAAGCATTTAGACAAGCAAAATATAAATATCGTGTGCTCTATAATGTCTATATTCCAAGAAGATCGGGATTGGAATCGCGAAAATTATGAATCATATTACGAAGTATTCTTAAACACTCCTTTGGAAATTTTAATTACCCGAGACCAAAAAGGTCTGTACTCGAAAGCTTATGACAATCAAATTAAAGATGTTGTCGGAATAGATATACCTTTTAATCCACCTACTAATCCTGACTTGATTATAAACAATGACCCTAAAATTATAAATTTACAACAAATAACTGAAACGATTTATGACGCTATACAAAAACAATTATCAAAATGATTATGTACGTTTATACACTTACTAACATACTAAAAAAGAGACAAGACTACATGTACACTCCCTGGCATGGGAAAGATTTCATAACCGAGTACATTTCGAACAGGAAGCACGCATTGTCAAAGCTAGAAGACAATTATACGACCGCAGTAAGTGAATACGAATTAATCAAAGATATAGAATCAACATTACAAATTCAATCAAGTCAAAAAACTCAAAATATAAACACTACCGCTATGTTGCTGGCATTAATTAACAATAATCTAGAACTCACAGATCATGCATCCGCATTATTTAAAATAGAATCTTTGCTAAAATCATTCGAAGTCAGAAAAAAGATTTACACTAAATACAATGAACTGTTTAAACCTTTGTCTAAAGAATTCTCAAATTTAGAAAATTATATATTATTTTGTATAGTGTTACTAAAACAATTCACATTAACTAACGAATACAGGTATCTAAACACTATACTAAAGCTCAATGATCTGATTATATCAACAGGACTTGAGTCAGTAACAAAAACTAACAAGGCATTAATATCATTACTATTAACAAGAGAATTATCTTGTATACAGAAACTTCTACAAGAAAGATCCATACAAGATGAATAAGATTAATATCGGGTTATTAGGAGTGGATTCAATACGAACCAGAGCGTATATATCTGTGTTAACAAAATTAAATATTACTCTAGAAGAAGCAATCATATTAAGTGGAGGGAAAAGCCATACACCTGAAGTAATCGAAAAAAGTTCTTATTTCAATAATCAAATTCACTCCATAAAAATGCTTCAAGCTTTAGGAACTCCTATAAATATATTAGAAACTTCAGACATAAATGATACAACAGTAGTTACAGCTTTAAATCATTCACGCCCTAAGTTATTTATATACTCAGGAAGTGGTGGTTCAATTATTAAAAATAATATTCTATCAACCCAAAAACAATTCCTACACATACATCCAGGCATATTGCCTGAATACCGCGGTAGCACAACTATTTACTATAGTCTTTTAAAAGAAAACAAATGTGGTGCCTCGGGTATAATTCTAGATGAAAATATAGATACTGGACCAGTAATTGCTAGCAAAGAATTCCCACCACCAGATAACAGAAAGTCTATAGATTATGAATATGATCCTTATGTAAGATCTGCATTATTATCAGACATATTGACTTATTATCTACATAACGGAAGGCTACCTGAAAAAATCAACCAAAACAGAGAAGGTTTTAATTACTACATTATGCATCCACTGTTAAGACACATTACCATGCTTTCACAAAGTCACCCATCAAATAGCGGAGTATGATATGAATACATTTTACATAGACAACAAATTGGTCGGAGGCAACCGCTGTTTCATCATAGCCGAAATCGCTCAAGCACATGACGGCAGTTTAGGTACAGCCCACGCATACATAGATGCTGTAGCGAAATCTGGTGCAGATGCCATCAAATTCCAAACCCATATTGCTTCAGCTGAAAGCACTCCAGATGAACCTTTCAGAATAAATTTTAGCAAACAAGATGAAACAAGATATGACTACTGGAAAAGAATGGAATTCACAGAAAGTCAGTGGGTCGGGCTATATGAACATTGTAATGAAGTTGGCATTACTTTTCTAAGTTCCCCATTTTCAGAGGAAGCCGTTGAATTGTTAGATAGCATCAACATGCAAGCTTGGAAAGTAGCATCTGGAGAAATTAGTAACATACCTATGTTAACCAAAATTGCTGAAACAGGAAAGCCAATATTAATATCAACAGGCATGAGTGATATTGATGAAATTCACGAAACTCTGAATTATTTAACCCCGTATGAGAGCCCTGTCCTGATATTTCAAACGACTACTGCTTATCCGTGTCCTCCTGAAAAAATAGGTATAAACAATGTTCAATTATATAGGGATTTGTTTAATCTCCCAGTTGGGTTATCTGACCACTCAGGAACTATTTTTTCAGGTCTAGCCGGAGCAGCTATTGGCATTAACATGCTGGAAATCCACATAACATTCTCCAAACACATGTTCGGCCCAGACGTAACTGCTTCTATAACAACCGATGAATTAACGACGCTTGTCACAGGAATTAGATACATAGAATCAATGAAAAATAACCCCGTAGACAAGAATCTAATAGCAGCTGAATTAAAACCACTCAGAGAATTATTTGCGAAAAGCATAGTAGCAAAGTCCAATTTACTGGAAGGGCATATTATTACTCTTGCTGACGTTGCATATAAAAAACCTGGGAATGGGCTATCTCCAGATAGCATATCGCAAATAATTGGTAAACCATTAAACAAACCTGTGAAGACAGATAAACCAATTTTACTAACTGACGTAAATTAATTAGATATTTAAAAATGAAAGAATTAACAACATTAGCAATCATACCTGCTAGAGGAGGATCTAAATCCATACCCAAAAAAAACATTGTCGACTTACATGGTATACCTTTGATAGCACACAGTATAAATACTGCGAAACAAACCTCATTAATAGATAAAACAATAGTAAGCACAGATTCGGAAGAAATCAAAGACATAAGTTTACAATTCGGTGCAGAAGTACCTTTTCTCCGGCCAGAAGACATTGCTCAAGACCACACACCTGACCTACCAGTATTTATACATTGCTTAAAATGGTTAGCCCAAAACCAAGATTATGTTCCAGATTTCGTGATTCATTTACGACCTACTACTCCATTTAGAGACATTTCCGTGATAGAAGATTGTATTAATCTCATGAAAAAAAACCTTAACGCAGATTCTTTAAGAGTTGTGACAATGTCCAAAGAACATCCATACAAGATGTGGACTTTCCAACCCTGTTCACTATACTTGAAACCATTATTAGATTCAGATATAGATGAACCTTACAATCAACCCAGGCAAGCCCTTCCTACAACTTTCTTCCAACCCGGATATATAGACGTAATTAGGACCAATACAATACTACAAAAAAACTCCATGTCTGGTGACAATATTCTAGGGCATGTGCTTAAAGACAGCACAATTGTAGATATAGATGACCAATTAAGTTTAGATTTTTCCAGATTTTTATCTCATGAATAATTTTCAAGATTACTCAAACATAAGTGCTCTGATAGTAGGCTTAGGATCTGTCGGAACAAGACATTTAAATAATTTGAAATCCATAGGTGTCAAAAACCTAGGTGTTTACAGATCTCAAAATAATCATACAGTGCAAAATGCAGACCTAGATAATGTAAACATATATTATGACTATAAAGAGGCATTAGATCACGGGTACTCATCAGTGTTCATTTGCAATCCTACTTCAATGCATATGGAATACGCACTAGAAGCAGCCTATAGTAAATGTAACTTATACATTGAAAAACCATTATCCAATAATTTAAACCATACTGAAGAATTAAAACATTTACAAAGAGCAAACAACTTAGTTGTCGCATTAGGGTACCAGTTTAAATTCCATCCAAATCTCAAAGCTATAAAAGAATGGCTAGGCAACAATGCCATAGGCCAGATAGTTCATTGTGCTGCAGATGTAGGCGAATATTTACCTTCATGGCATCCATGGGAAAACTATAGAGACAGCTATGCTGCCAAAGCTGAACTAGGAGGAGGAGTAGCTCTAACACTCATCCATGAAATAGATTATTTGGAATGGTTACTCGGAGATCTCACATTGGTATCATCACATGGTGGTACCTCAACAGTGCTGAAAACTGATGTAGAAGATTTCATAACAGCGACATTAATGACACCCAATAATACACCCTTGAATTTGCATATTGACTACTTGCAAAATCCTGCTTGTAGAAAGCTAAAAATCATAGGAGAAAAAGGAATAATCGAATGGAATTATTACACAGGTACAGCTAATTTAACGATTTCGGGAAATATCGTAGAAACATCCCTCGTGGCAAAAAGCTGGGAAAGGAATACAATGTTTATAGAAACATTAAATAACTTCTTACAATGTACTCAAACAATGGAAGAACCGATGTCAAATTTAAATAATTCTAGCCACGGGCTGGAAATCACATTAAAAATAAAAGATTCAATAACTCTGTCATAAAACTACTGTGAGGCTCTAATGTACGATATAAATTTTTTGCATAAAACAAATACTATAAAAAAAGACCTAATGAATGGCGATTTAACTTCAAAAGACATTATCTCTTTAGAAAAACAATTCGAAAACCTCCGGTCAAAGAACCCTCATGTCTTTAATATAGAAACTACTAATCACTGCAACATGACATGCCTCATGTGCCCGCGTACGAGCTTGATGACCCGTCAGGTATCTTGGATAGATGATGAAACTTTTGAAAATGTTCTGGATCAAATGACTCCCCACAACCAAGATAATCTAGAAGAATTCTGGGATCATATTAAGACAGAATACGGCATAACTTTTGATGAACATTCAGAAAACGCATTTTATTTCTATGTAGTCTCACGATGTGTAATACTACATGGATACGGGGAACCTTTAGTAGATAAAAATATAATCAATCGTGTGCAAGCATGTACCGATAGAAATATACCTACATATTTCTCATGTGTTCCAGCCAATTTATCAGTTGAACGAGCAGAAAGTGTTATGAAAGCAGGGTTAACTGTCATGAAATTATCAATCGACGCTTTAGATGACGTAAACGCTAAACGAATACGTGGCAGATATAATAATTTTGATAAAGCCTATCAAACTGTTCTAGATGTGATAAAGATGAAAGAAGAGAAAGGATATAAAACCCTAATAGTGCCAACAATGATAGAACTTAACAGCGGAGAAGATAACAAAGAAATGCAACAACAATTCATAGATATGTGGAAAGGGCTTGATGTTTTTGCTTATGTAAAAAGCCAGGATAACCGATGGTATTATGAAGAAGACGAAGAATTAGAAAACAAATCCCATTACGCCCAGCAGTACTGTGAATATCCATGGTCTTCAATGACAGTAATGGCTAATGGTGACGTAGTACCGTGTACTCAAGACTATGACTGCGAAATGAAATTAGGAAATGTTAAAGACCAAAGTTTAGATGAAATATGGAATGGAGAAAAATATAATTTGCTCAGGGAATGGCATCTAAAAGGAAACTTCCCCAAAAACTTTAAATGCGTTGGCCGCTGTGACCAAACAAAGCTTTACCAAGTCATAGACAAAAACACTAAAAAAGCTTCAAAATAGAGGAGATCCTCATGACATCAGAACAGAATCAAATAAATATTGAAGATTTGATCAACCGACCTTCTCCAACTATCATCGCTGAAATAGGATGCAACCACAAAGGAGATTTGGACACAGCAAAAGAAATGATCAAAATAGCTAAAGTATTCTGTGATGCACAATACGTCAAATTTCAAAAAAGGAACCCCAAAGAACTTCTTAGCTATGAACAATATAATACTCCACATCCTATTGAAGAAAATTCATATGGGAAAACTTATGGAGAGCATAGAGAGTTTTTAGAGTTCTCAGTTGCACAACACCAAGAATTAATGGAATATTGCGAGGAAATTGGAATAGGCTACAGTAGTTCTGTGTGGGATATGACATCTGCTAAAGAAATAGTCAGCCTAAATCCAGATTTTATTAAAATTGGTTCTCCATCAAACACTCACACTAAAATGATTGAGTATATATGCAAGGAATTTCATGGAGATATACACCTTTCCTTGGGTATGACTACACCAAAAGAAGAATCAGAAATCATAGACACATTTCAAAAATATTCCAGATTAAGCGACTTAGTGTTATACCATTGCACATCAGGGTATCCAGTTCCACCAAAAGACATATGTCTTTTATCTATAAGTAGGTTGAAATCAGACTATCAGGAGCAAATCAAAGGGGTTGGCTTCTCAGCACATTACACTGGAATAGGATTAGATGGTCCTGCTTTTATATTAGGCGCAGATTACATTGAGCGCCATTTTACACTAGATCGTGCATGGAAAGGCACGGATCATGCAGCGTCATTAGAACCAGATGGGCTGAGAAGAGTACGTAAAGACACATTAACGATTTCACAGGCGCTCAGCTACAAAACCCAAGCTATTATGGACATTGAAAAACCAAATAGAATTAAGCTCAAATACACAGACTAGATTGCTTACATGGATGCAGCAAACAAAAGAATAGCTTTATTAATAGAACAAGGATTCGGGGCACGAATACTATTACAAACAGATATACTAGAAACACTAATTAATTCTAACTTAAACCCTATCATCCTTACATCTGGGCCCGAAGCAATAGGAAATTACTTAAAAGATACTAAATTCTCTAAAATACCTATTCATCATTTAAATATTGAAAAAAACAAAACCCTAAAGCTAAACACTCTCATACGATTATTATCGTTCATCAGACTTTTTTCTTTAAAAACTCGAACAGTTAAAGATTTGTTCAAAATGGAATTGTCAGATAGTAAAGCAAGTCGGAACATTAATAATAAATTATTTATGATATTGGTAAGATTCTTCGTTTACATTTCTAAAATAAATTATAGATTAATTTTTTTATTCATCCGGATAGAAAATAGAATTGCATTAAGAAACAGTAATGAGCTATTTTTTTCCAAATATAAACCAGACGTACTGTTAACAACAAGCATCGGAACGTTTGATAATGACGCTAATCTAATTCGAGAAGCTAAATCCAGAGGTGTCAAAGTAATTAGTTACATCTTAAGCTGGGATAACAGTACAGTACGTGGATTCGGAATTAATTTAACTGACGACATAATCACATGGTCCGATACGATGAAAAAAGAATTAACTACATTGCATCACCTACCAGAAAATAAAATACATGTTGGAGGAGTCCCTCACTATGATACTTATGCCCGGCCTGATGCGTTGTGGAGTAAACACGAATTGTTTCATAACATGAAAATACCGGTTACCAAAAACGTGATCTTATTAGGCACCAAATCTCCCAATGCATACAAATCCAACATGCAAGTAGCCGAAATAATATGTGATTTGATAAGTTCTGAGGAATCACTAAAAGATTATATTTTAGTAGTCAGATTACATCCCCTATATTTCAGATCCTCAGGAAATGGAAGTAATTTAATATCAGAAGATTGGAATTCGCTTGTTGAAAAATTTGGTTCAGAAGTCATTAACATGGATTATCCGCAGATAATTGGAAACGACTTACGTTACTTTATGCCACAAGAAGAAATGGCTAAATTGGGATCCTTATTAAAGCATAGTAAAGTTGTAGTAAACATGTTTTCAACATTGAACATAGAGTCAAGTATTTTTGATATCCCAACAATAAATGTATGTTTCCAAGATGATTCCATGAAGAGCAATGATTATAAACAAGCTAGATTCAACATAGTCGCAGATTCTATACAAACACACAATCAAAGAGTAATCCAATATGATGCCACTGTGATAGCTTACGAAAAACATCAACTGCTTGAATTACTTAAGGCATCTTTATCACATCCAGAGCAAAAAAAACAAGGTCGAGCAAAACTTGTTAACTCGGAATGTGGAGAGAATTTAGGAGAATCTGGGGTATATATTGGTAAACTAATATCCAAATTATCCTATTCCGTATGATTTATTACATATGACAATATTTATACAAGCCTACCGATCATTTAGCATGAGATATATCATCGGTACCGACATATTTAAAACACTTATATCAAGTAATTGCCAAATAATCATTTTCGTATTAGAAGAGGATTTCCAATATTTTACAGATATATTTAAAAACACTTCTGTAATAGTAGAGTCTGTACATTACAAAGAATTGTTCAGTGATCTAAGAAAAAACCGCATAACAAATTTTTTAAACCTACTGAGAGTTCTTACATCTGGCCGACAAAGTACGCTAATAAATACCAACATATCAATATACAAACGTGACTACAAAAAACAATTTTCATACGGATTTGGTATTTATATTTATAAACTAATTACTATAAGCAGTTTCATAACTTGTAATTCAATCTTGGCTAGAAAAGTACTTTCATTTTTATTATCTATATCTTTTAAAGGTAAAATTTATGATAAATACTTTGAAAAATACAATCCTAAAACATTAATAATATCTTCATTAGGTTACGGAATAGATCTTCATATGATGCATGCAGCAAAACGCCACAAATGCCGAATTATATCCATACCTCATAGCTGGGATAATCCGACCACCAAAGGATATCGCGGGCCTAAGCCTGATTTAGTGTTCGCATGGACCAATCGCATGGCTACAGAAATTGCAGCTTTCCACGATCTTCCTAAAAATATTATTAAAGTGTCGGGAGTTGCGCACTGGGATGATTACTTTAACGGAACATTGATTCTAAATAACAAGGACTCATTCATTATAAAGCACAATCTAGACCCGAATAAAAAAGTCTTATTTTACGCTCTAAGCGGACCAGCAAATTTTGAAAAACGGCTTGAAGTAATCGAAGCAATATTAGGCATTATTAAAAACAATCCAAGTAATTATAATCTACAATTACTTGTCAGGTTTCATCCTTTACACGTCCACAGGCATACATCAGGAGCAACATGGATGGAGCTACATGAAAACGATATAAGTGCTCTAAAAATGAAATATGGAAACCTAGTTACCTTTTGGGTCCCTAAGGAACCTCACAAAAATCAAATAAGCCAATTAGGAATGTCCGATATGCATGATATGGCGTCAGCTATTCATTATTCAGATGTTTTAATTCAAGAATACTCAACCTTAATACTAGAATCTACAATATTTGATAAACCAACCATAAATATCAGCATGTTCGCTTACCGTCAAACTGATCATTCGAATTTATTAGCTACTTTGATACATTTACAATATATATTGAAGTATGACACGTCAACAACTATACAAACTTTCGAGGAACTAAAAACAACAATTTTTAAATATTTAGACAATCCAGAAATTAAACAAAATGAACGTAGGAAATTGTTTAATAACGAACTTAATATTAACCCAGGAAGCGCCGGGAACTTCATTGGAAACAGCATTTTAAAGTACATGGACGATCTAGTAGTTCAAGGATCAAGCTCTCAATAAATGTGTGGTATATCTGGAATAATAGGTAATGACTGGGAGGAGTCCTCTCTAGATAAAATGATTACGTGTCAAATTCATAGAGGGCCAAACAATAGTGCTAAGTTTGTAGATGAATCTAAATTTGTAGGGCTTGGACATAATAGACTCTCTATACAAGACCTTAGAGAAGAAGCCAACTGTCCCATGACTGATAATTCTGGAAATTTAACATTGATATTTAATGGTGAAATATATAATTTTATTGAATTACGTGAACAATTGAAAGAATATACTTTCAAAACTAGTAGTGATACAGAGGTTATTCTAGCTGCATATCTGAAATGGGGAAAACAGTGCGTCACAAAATTCATAGGCATGTTCGCTTTAGCAATTTGGGACAATAAAAATCATTCTTTATTTTGTTCTAGGGATAGGCTTGGCATCAAACCTTTTTATTATTACTATAAAAACAATACATTAATATTCGCATCGGAAATCAAGAGCATATTGGCTGCTAAAGTCAAAGCTGAACCTAACTGGAACCAATGGTCAGATTACCTGAGATTTGGTGCAATGGATCATTCTCACGAAACATTTTTCAAAGACATCTACATGTTACCAGCTGGCCATAACTTATTATTACACAATTTCGAATTATCTTTCCAACGATACTGGAATGTAGAAGATGCATCTATTGGCATAGATACCAGCGACCTCAAACAATCTACTGATTATCTATATAGTCTGCTAACCGATACCGCATCATTGCATTTACGTAGTGATGTACCTGTAAGTGTGAATCTATCTGGTGGAATTGACTCGAATCTTTTAGCTTTATTAATTGATAAACACACTACGTCAGACACCTGTTACTCTTTCACAAGTTCATTCGAAGACAAAACATATGATGAATACCAATATGTTAAAACATTAAAGTTAAATAATATAACCAAATTAAGTACTCTAACCAATTTTGAAGATATTCCTACACTCGCATACAAACTTACTAAAATACAAGAAGCGCCCTTTGGAGGAGTCCCGACCATAGCATATTACAAATTACACCAATCAATAAAAGAGCATAAAATCCCTGTTTCTTTAGAAGGACAAGGAATTGACGAATTGTTCGGCGGATACACTTATACTCATCCTTATCATTATGCGGACATAGTAAAAACACATGGATGGACATTTTTATTACAAGAGTATCCAAATGCCGCCCAATACAGGAAAGTTATTGAATCAATTATTGAAGGCCATCCTGAAACAGTCAGTCAAGATGGTACAAGTCATTTACGGACCCAAGCCATTAACAAAGAACACTTATCGAACAAGAATGAACAACTCAAAATTGTAAGCCCTTACTCTGATAACCTTCGGGATACTTTATATAAGGATTTATTTCATACTAAACTACCTAGAGTTTTACGAATGAACGACAAATTATCTATGTCTCAAAGCATTGAATTGCGGGAGCCATTCTTAGACCACCGTATAGTGGAGTTTGCTTTTAATTTAGATAACAATCTAAAAATAAATCGTAGCGGTGGCAAATTCATAATTCGCCATCTTATGCAAAATTTAACTGGAGGGGACAGTTCTTACATTAAGAAACTTAAAATGTCGGTTGTGACTCCTCAAACAACATGGCTACAGAATGAACTATCTGGATGGGTAGAAAGCATATTAAACTCTCAATCATTCAAAACCAGAGGTATATTTGACACTCAAGTTGTAAAATCACTATACGCTGATTTCAAAACTCACGGCTCAAATAATTCTTCCTACATTTGGCAATGGATAAATACTGAGCTGTGGTTCCAAACATTTATTGATCAAGCTATTTAACATGAAATATATCTTTTGTATAATTAGGAAACTGTATAACAAAGTAAAAATATCGTTTCTTAAATTAATATTAAATTCTAATAATTTCCAATTATATTCTTTACGAGCCTCACTTTATGCAAGGTTTTTAACTGAAAATCTACAATTGGACACTCACATCAAATTAGTAGACAGCTTACCATTCTTCAATACTAATAACTTAGAAACCACCACATCTCCAGATTACAAGAGATTAATGGTGTTCGCGCCACATCAGGATGATGACATAATTGGATGCGGCGGAACTATATTAAATAGCATAAAAAACAAAGCTGAAATACAAGTAACTTATATCATGGATGGAGCTCCTCCTAAATTTCATGGTTCTCAAAGAACTGAGTACGTCAACACTCGGAATATTGAAGCTATTAATGTGTGGAAAACCATCAATAACAGTACTCCAATATTCCTCGAAACGCCCACAAGAGGGATAGCAATTGACCCCCAAACAGTAATTACAAAAATACAGGATGTTATTTCTAAATATGATCCGGATTGTATTTTTGTACCGTATTTTTTGGAAACACCTCTTGATCACCGAAGGAGTTCATATGTTATTTGGCAAGCCCTGCAAAATATCAAACATAATATTAAACAAATATGGTGCTATCAAGTTACTACAATGATTAGCCCAAATATTGCAGTTGACATATCTGACGTTGAACAGAATAAATTTGCGTTAATGAATTTATGGGAGTCCCAAAACAAATTATTCAACTATGCTCATCGTACGCGAGGGTTAAACGCAGCAAACTCAGTTTATACTAAACAACTATCATCTTTGAAAAATACCCCCTATGTAGAACTGTTTCACGTATTAACCCCAAAGGAATATTCACAATTACTTCAACACCACTATGCTAATACAAATTTATTCGGATAAATATAATGACTACAACAAATAATATAGCTTTGTTTATAACAGATGTAGATGGAACGTTAACTGACGGAGGAATGTATTATTCTTCCCAAGGAGAGGTGATGAAAAAATTCAACACTAAAGATGCTGTTGGATTAAGACTACTACAAGAACAAGGAATAATAATTGCCATAATTACAGGCGAAGATTCTGACATCGTTCGAGCGAGAGCCTTAAAATTAAAAATACAACATGTATACTGCGGTATATATGACAAACTAGCTATACTCAACAGCCTTTGCGAACAACTAAATATTGATTCCCAAAATGTTGCATATGTAGGAGATGATCTCAATGACACAGAAATAATGAAAGCAGTTGGGCTATCGTTTGCTGTAGGCGATGCCGAAAAAACTATAAAAGAAATTGCCCATATCAATTTAGAACGATTAGGTGGATATGGAGCTGTACGTGAAGCAGCTAACTATATTTTGGAGCATCATAATGAAACGTAAAATCTGCGTGGTCATCACTGCAAGACCAAGCTATGCACGAATAAGAACTGTGCTACAAGCCATACAAAAAAACCCCAATCTAGAATTGCAACTTATAGTCTCGGGATCCGCATTGCTCAGCAAATATGGATCAGCCGTTGATTTCATTAAAAAAGACGGATTCATACCAGCATCAGAAATATACCATGTTATAGAAGGTGAAACTTTACTGTCTTCTGCAAAGTCCACTGGGTTAGCATTAATAGAACTGTCTAGTGAATTAAGTCGCCTTCAACCAGACGCCGTGATAACAATAGCAGATAGATACGAAACATTAGCAACTGCAATAGCAGCATCATATTTGAACATCCCAGTTATACACATCCAAGGAGGAGAAGTTACGGGATCTATAGATGAAAAGGTTCGCCACGCAGTTACCAAGCTATCTGACATTCATATGGTATCAACTCAAAAAGCTTATGATCGAGTAGTTGCAATGGGAGAAGATCCATCCACAGTATATCTGACAGGCTGCCCTTCAATTGATATTGCAAAACAAGTTATAGCGGACCCGATATTAGATTTTAATCCTTTTACGAAATATGGAGGAGTTGGTGATACATTCGACACCAGCCAAGACTACTTAATTGTGATGCAACACCCAATCACGACAGAACAAGAATTCGCTAAAGAACAAGCTTTATCTACAATGCGAGCTATAAACCAAATTGGTATACCTACATTCTGGTTTTGGCCAAATCCAGATGCAGGCTCCGCTGTTATAGCTAAAGAAATCCGAATTTTTAGAGAAACAACACCAGATTGTAATATACATTTCCTTATAAATATGTCGCCAGAAGACTTCCTAAAGCTGACATTATCATCAGCCTGTATTATAGGTAATTCCAGCGTAGCAATACGAGAATGCTCCTTCCTGGGAGTACCGGCGGTAAATATAGGTAACAGACAACGCGGCAGAGAGCGCGGTCAAAATGTAGTAGATACTAAACATGATACTGAAGAAATATTAGCTGCAATAAGTTGTCAAATAAAAAACACATCCATTAAAACCGATAACTTATACGGAAATGGCGACTCAGGCAAGAAGATATCAGAAATATTATCAACTTGTGAACTTAAAATAGAAAAAACCTTGATGATTTAAAAAGGGAATCACTATGTATAATCAATCAAATAACTTAGCCATAATTCCAGCTAGAGCAGGTAGTAAAGGTATCATAAACAAAAACTTGATGCAGGTAGGCAGTAAAAACCTTATAGAACATGCTATCAATGCATCTGCTAGTAGCAAACGCCTTCAGCATACCATCGTGACATCCGATCATCCCTCAATATTAGAAATTGGAGAGAACTTAAATGTATATGTTCGGAACCGTCCTGCATATATGGCTACAGATGAATCGCCTGTGGTACTTTGCCTCCAAGACGCAGTAATGCATATGGAAACGACTCGTGGCACAGAATACACCAACATTATACTGCTACAACCTACGTCACCAATTCGAACTGGCAAAGATATAGATAATATTATCAATATGCTAGATGCGGACTCCACCATTGAAGGAATAGTTAGCGTTGCAGAATGCGGTGTGTTTTTACCAGATCATCAATATGTAATAAAAGAATCTACAGCACACCCCTCGTCTTTATTAATCCCATATAACAACTACGATAGTCCTTTATCTAATCAACGAGCACGAAGGCAAGACATTCAACATAGCTATGTAAGAAACGGTGCTATTTATGCAGCTAGAAGAAACATTTTAATGGACGATGGGAAAATTATTGTGGACAATAAAGTCCCTTATATCATGCCAAAAAAATACATCTGCAATTTAGATGATTACGATGATTTAGCATTAGCTAAAATCATCGTCCCAGCTTGGGAAAATGATTTGCTATGACTATCAATATTTTTAACAATGAGCCTGACGAATATTCATCTAAGGCAGTAGAAATACTAAAAACCGTTGGTGATTATTATGAGTCAGTTAGTAACATACCAATACATATTTTAATCACTAGACTAAAACACAAAATCGATAAAAAATTTCTGGCGCAGTATCCTCATTTACAATACATACTTACCGCAACCACCGGATTGGACCATATAGATTTAGATGAATGCTCATCTCGGGATATTCACGTCATCTCACTCAACGGTGAATATGATTTTTTATCAAGTATAGTTGCTACATCTGAACACACCATAGCTTTAATGTTATCTCTTCTACGTAATATTCCAAGGGCTATTTTAGATGTTCAAAATTCGCATTGGAGCCGAATGCAATTCAAAGGACATGAACTAAAAAATAAAACCATTTGCATATTAGGTATGGGCAGATTAGGAACCCAAGTCGCAAAAATGGCATCGGCATTTCAAATGAATATCCAAGGATTTGACTACAAACAAGTTTCAACCTTCAATGTAACTAAAGATCTAACTAAAGCTTTAACAGGTTCAGATATATTGTCAATTCATTTGCCTTATAACTCATCAACAAAAAAACTAGTAGGTCTGCCAGAAATATTATGCCTGAAACCAAACTCATACATAATAAATACTTCTCGAGGTCAAATCCTTGACGAAAAAGCAGTGATCGAAAGCTTAGAAAAAAAACACTTGGCCGGCGTTGCTGTTGATGTATTAGAAAATGAATACAACTTAAAAAATAACGCTCTTTGGAATTACGCAAACACTCACAGTAATGTCATTATAACGCCCCATATATCTGGGTGTACCTATGAATCAATGGAAGCGACTGAAATATTCATAGCAAACAAATTCAAAGCTTTAATCAATTTAAAAACAAACTAATGTTAATGGAGGAGCGTGCACCACACTCATGAATGGATTATTCATCTCACAATCAGGCAGTTTAGAAATGTTTTATGGGTTGTCACAAGCAATGAATGACAGCTTGCATCTCAATAAAATGGGATTGTTAGTCTCGCATAGGAGAAATTTTAGTGATTTTCAAAAAGCTAATCCAGATAATTTATTAAAAAAATACACATTATTCAAAGAATGGGAAGTGACCAATAATTTCAAATCAGAAACTCTAGACTACAATTTGCTCAATGATTACGAAAAACAACTCGGAGTCAGCACGTTATGGGAAGCCTTAATAGCAGATCGGCGATTAACATTGGGGAGAAAAACAAGCTATTTTCAAGATTACAATCCAAGATATTCTCATGAAGACTTACTAAAAATATTACAAACAGGCCTACAACATACCGAACAATTATTTGACGCCATTAAGCCGGATTTTGTAGTTTCATTCATATGTGTCACAATGCTGGAGTATTTATGCTATCTCTTTGCACAATCTCGCAATATACCATTTCTAAACATACGAACTGCACGTCTTGAAAATTACATGGTTTATGGTAATAACGTAACTGATCCAAGTGAAAGGATAGTGAACAAATACCATGACTTGTCTAGGAACAGCATATCTCCACAATTATTGGAACAATCTACAGATATCTATAAGAAAATCAAATCAGGATCTGGTAAATATGAGGGATTAACAATCCAAAATCCCAATGTTTACAAAAAATGGACATTCTTTTTAAAAAATTTTAACATTGTAAAAATTGTCAAAATTATGGTCACTGAATATCAAATCAAATTTGGTAAATACAAAGACAATCACGATCCTGGAATAATAATACCTACCATTTTTGAGAGAATTTATAAACCTCTACTAAAAAAATCTATTAACCTCAAACTTAAAAAACAATACGTTCCAACATCAGATTTAAATAAATACACTTACGCTTTTTTCCCACTTCATTTGGAACCTGAAAGGGTATTGTTGATTTCGGCCCGATATTACTTGAATCAAATTGAAGTAGTAAGAAACATAGCCCAAAGCCTGCCTGCAGGGATGACATTAATTGTAAAAGATCACCCTAAAGGATTTGGAAGAAGACCTTACAGTTTTTACGATAAGCTTTTAAAAATACCCAATGTTAAGTTAATCCGGCCAGACGTCAATTCTGAGGTGATTATAGAAAATGCCAAATTGATAACAACGATAGCGGGAACAGTAGGATGGGAAGCCATCATCAAAGAAAAGCCTGTAATCATATTCGGACCAACTATATATGATTTTTTACCATCAAGCATGGTAAGAAAAATAACAGACATAAACAAAACTAGCCAAATCATACAAGAATTGTTAGAAACATATAAATTTAATGAAGCATCTATCATTCAAATGATAGCATCTAGTGTGTCAGAGTCTATCCCAATTAATTTTTACTCGACGCTATTATCCAGAAAAAATGTAGTCAATATTGATTCAATTCAAGACGATTGGGATCAAGAAATTCGCAGACTTGCCAAATACACAATAAAATCTTTACAAGTTTGATAAATAACTTCACAAATACAGATTTATTGATATTGTCCGACTTCTCAGGCGGCTCTATAAGAGATCCTAAATTCCTTGCGCAAGACTTAATTTGCAAATTGAAATTAGAGCCTTTAGTAACTGCAGATAATGAAACACATGATTACAATCTACACTTCAATTTTGGAATACAAAACAACTCAAAACAACTGAAAACAATAAATATCATAATTGATTTAGAAGAGCAGCATCTAAATCTGAAACCCAAGACAATTTACACTTCTCCTTCGCCCACACATCAGTACTGTGAATCAAAAACTAATGTGTTACCAAATGAACTAGGCTATCAGTTTGAAATCAAAATCGATCCTGAAAGCTGCCTATATATATCAAACACACTATGGAACCCGATCGATGCTATTAACAAAACATTTGAATCACTATGCCAGCAAGAGCCTCTACACGTTATCGACTATGGAACATCTTGCAATGGAAATAAATTATCAGCCTATAAAACATTTCAAGACCGTGATTTAAATAAACCATTAATTTTAATCACGTCTGGATTTCATCCTACTGAAGGAGATACTACTGCAACCGAGGCAATAGCCAAGTGGTTATTGACCACTGGTAAAGACAATACTAAAAATGTTGATTTTGTGATAATACCTGTAGTAAATCCTGATGGATTTACCTCAGGATATAATGGATGTAATACTTCCGGAATAAATCTCTTTTGGGATTTTCAAAATTACAATCTTAAATCATGCCCAGAAGCCTATTATTTATGGGAGTTTATAAAACAATTTCCTCCCAATATTTATCTAGATTTTCATGCTTACTCTATTCAAGGCAAACAAAAAAAGATTGGCCCTTACTTCAAGCCTGAGATATTTTATTTTGGGAAACTCACTAAAGAGTATGCATCTAAAATGCTGAAATCATTAGAATCACTACCTGGTAATAAATCTCAAAAATTATATGCCCCTTCAACACTTGCTTATAAAATTACAAAAACATTCAACACAATAACATTTGCAAAATACCATTTGCATCAGGACCTGGGAATCCATGGGTTACAACAATTAGCGATTAACGTCGTACAAAACATAGTTCATACCCTTAATCACTGTGACTTGCACGACCAAATATTAAGACCTTATGGGAGCCGCCATAAACCGTATAAAGACATTTTAAGCCAAATGTTATACACATGTAGATATTCCTTGCCAAAACAACTGAAGAAGCAATTTAAATAAATTGATAAAAATGAACATAGTATTTTGGTCAGATTCTTATGTACCTTCTATTGCAGCTAATAGCATTCAAGTATTAAAAATGTGTAATGCTTTAACTAATTCTGGCCATGAAGTATGCCTTTATGCTAAAAAGCCTCATGGAACTCCGAATAATCTTAAAGACATTAACAATATATACGGCATTGACTCAATATTTGACATCAAAATTTTGAAAAGTAACCCCGATATTAAACATTTAGATTATGATTTTAAAATTTGTTGGAAAATAATGAAAGGAAAGCCTGATTTAATTTATACTCGCAATATACGATCAGCAATTATATCATCCATTTTAAGCATTCCAACAATATTAGAACTTCATTACCTCCCCGTAACCATTTTTAGTAAATTAGCACTGAAACTCTTACATAAGTCACCTCATTGTAAAAACATTGTAGTAATATCAAATAAATTAAAGAATGTCATATTACAAAAATACCCATATATAAATGAGTCTGAAATTCAAGTTGCTCATGACGCGGTTGATCTAGATAGATTCAACTTTAATCATAATGCAAATAAAATTACCAAGGAAGTATTGGAGCTGAATCCTGACAATAAGACAGCAGTTTATGTAGGACACCTTTATCCTGGTAGAGGCATTAAAATGATATTAAAATTAGCAAAATCATTATCAAATATAAATTTTTTAATCATTGGAGGACATTTTAATGATATTAAAACTTACCAAGATTACGCATATAAAAATCATATAAACAATATAAAATTTGTAGGTTTCGTTCCAAACAGCCAATTGCCACATTATTATGCTTTAGCAGACGTATTGTTGATGCCTTATCAAAAAAAAGTCGAGGTGTCGGGCGGTGGAGACACCTCTGAATGGATGAGTCCTATGAAGACTTATGAATACATGGCAACAGGTAAGCCTATAATTTCAAGTGACCTTCCAGCATTGAGAGAGGTTTTAAATGAATCTAATGCTATCTTAGTTGAACCTGACAATGTAGAAGATTGGAAATACCATATAGAAAATACACTGACAAATACAATTTTAGCAACTAAAATAAGCTTCAATGCTCGGATGTGTGCCGAATCTAATACTTGGGATGATCGAGTTTCAAAAATTCTAGGACATCTATAAACTAATGACGAAAATTGCCAAAGGGCTCAAAACAATAATTTTATCCGGAGGACTGGGTACCCGTCTATCGGAAGAAACTGATGTGAAACCCAAGCCTATGGTAGAAATCGGAGGCTACCCTATAATATGGCACATTATGAATATATATAGCACATATGGCCATAATGAATTCTATGTCGCTTTAGGTTACAAAGGAGAACAAATAAAACGATATTTTATGGAATATAACCTACTTCAAAATGACCTGAATGTTAATTTACAAACTGGCACTACTACTGCAACTGGTAATGCAAAACATCAGAATTGGGACATAAATTTGATGAATACAGGCCAAGACACCCAAACTGGTGGAAGAATTCTTAAGCTTCAAGATTACATTTCTTCAGGGACTTTTATGGCCACCTATGGGGATGGTGTCTCTGATATAAATATTCAAAACCTTATCCAATTTCATAAATCCCATGGCAAATTAGCGACTATCACCGCAGTAAGACCACCTTCTCGATTTGGTACATTACAATTTGAAGATGATAAAGTTATATCTTTTGCAGAAAAACCTCAAATAGATGAAGGGTGGATCAATGGAGGATTTTTTGTATTGGAACCACAAGTCTTAGATTATATTGATAACGACAGCACTATTTTTGAAAGAGATCCTTTAGAAAAACTAGCGCAAGATGGTCAATTAATGGCATACAAACATCAAGGGTTCTGGCAACCAATGGATACACTCCGAGAACTTCGTCTTTTAAGAAACATGTGGGATACCAATCAGGCTCCATGGAAAACATGGTAGCATCAAAAATACAAAACTTACAAAATACTAACGTTCTTGTAACAGGCGGTACTGGAATCATCGGATCTTGGCTAGTGGAAGAATTACTCTCTCATAATATTAATTCAAATTTAATAATATGGGGAGAGATAGAAAATCCTAAGTTCACTACCTCATCAATGTTAACCAAAACAAATAACCTATATGGATCACTTACCGACTTCGAATTCATTAAATCCTGTATTATAAATAACGAAATAGATGTAGTGTTCCATCTTGGTGCGCAAGCAATAGTAGAAACTGCTTACGACGATCCATTAACAACTTATGAATCTAATATAAGAGGAACTTATAATTTGCTTGAGGCCTGCAGGATTTCTACAAACCCTGTGAAAGCTGTAATAGTTGCTTCTAGCGACAAAGCGTATGGAACTCATGAAAAATTGCCATATACTGAAAATACCAACCTCCAAGGAGTATTTCCATACGAAGTCTCAAAATCCTGCACAGATTTAATAGCACAATCTTATGCCGTGACATATAACTTACCCGTAGGCATAGCTAGATGTGGAAATGTGTACGGAGGTGGAGATATGAACTGGAATCGTATTGTTCCAAGCACAATAGCTGATCTATTCAATAATAAAGCTCCTATAATCCGGAGTGATGGTAGTAACTTAAGAGATTATATATATGTTAAAGATATTGTAGACGCATATATAACTTTAGCTGAAACAGTCCTGGCTGGCTCTGAATACGGTCAAGCTTTCAATTTTGGCAATAATCAGCCTTTGAGTGTAATTGATATTGTAAAAACAATATCGAACCTAATGAACAAAGAGGAACTTAGCCCTCAAATTCTTAATTCCGCCCATGGAGAAATCCATTCCCAATACCTTGACTGCACTAAAGCGAAACAAATATTAAACTGGCAACCTTCTTATTCATTAAAGAACGGTATGTCAGAAACTATAAATTGGTACAACGAGTTTTTAAGTAATTATCATGAGTGATAACAAAAAAATAGAATCACTCCGCACTCAGATAATGAAATTATCTGAGGAGTATTACCGAGAGAAATATCCTGACAAAACTTTCTCTCCCGGTGATGATTACATCCCAGTCTCTGGAAAAGTTATAGATTCTTCAGAGTTAATCAATAGCATAGATGCTGCCCTAGATATGTGGTTCACATCTGGTAGGCACGCTAACCAATTTGAAAGAAACCTCGCTAAATATTTCAATGTAAGGCATGCCATTTTATGCAATTCTGGTTCATCAGCAAATTTATTAGCTATAAGTAGCCTCACCTCACCTAAATTAGAAGATCGTCAACTCAAACCAGGAGATGAGATAATTACCGTAGCCGCTGGATTCCCTACAACGGTGAACCCAATTATACAAAATGGATTAATCCCAGTATTTATAGACATAGAGCTTGGTACATACAACACGACTATTCAAAAAATTGAAGAAGCCTTCGGTCCAAAAACCAAAGGAGTGTTTATAGCCCATACTCTCGGAAACCCTTACGACGCTAAATCTGTAAAAGAGTTTGCTAACCACCATAATTTATGGTTTATTGAGGACAATTGTGACGCCGTAGGATCCACACTTAATAATCAACTGACAGGAACATTCGGAGACCTCTCAACCATCAGTATGTACCCGGCACACCACATTACGACAGGTGAAGGTGGTTGTGTCACCACCAATAGCCCTAATTTAAAAGTCTTAGTAGAATCCTTTCGTGAATGGGGAAGAGATTGTTGGTGTGAACCGGGTAAAGATAATACTTGCGGGAAAAGATTCGAATGGCAATTCCAAGACCTACCATTCGGTTATGATCATAAGTACATATACTCTCATATTGGATACAATTTAAAAATGACGGATTTTCAAGCGGCTATAGGCAATGCTCAACTAGATAAATTACCAAATTTCATTGAAATCCGAAGGAATAATTTCCACTATTTAGATTCTCTTCTTAATCCTTTATCCGATTTCTTATTACTGCCAAAGGCAACTGAAAACACCAATCCTTCTTGGTTCGGATATCCGATTACATTGAAATCCTCTTGCCATTTTAGTAGAAGAGATATAACTACATATCTGGAAAATAATAAAATCGGTACTCGGCTACTTTTCGCTGGTAATTTACTAAGACAACCAGCCTACAAACATATTAATCACCGTATAGTTGGTGACCTAACTAACACAGATATCGTAGCTGAAAATACTTTTTGGATTGGAATCTATCCTGGGATCACCAAAGACATGTTAAATTACATGGCAACCACCATATCTAAATTCGTACAAGGTCATTAGTAGTCAATTTCTAGAATCATGTTATTAACTGTAATTTTATGCGTATATAACGAAAAAAACCGGATTGAGCGAGCTTATCACCAGCTCCACTCTCAGTTAACCGAATCAAAGCTTCAATATGAAGTGATAATTATAGACAATGGCTCCTCAGATGGAACTCGTGGTTGGCTAAAAACTGTTTCAGAACCCCATACTACCGTCATTTTCAACGAAAGTAATTTGGGTAAAGGAGGATCTATAAAGTTAGGCATAAGACTATCCAAAGGAGATTATATACTTATCCATGATCCTGATTTGGAATACGACGCTAAAGACATCTTACCACTTATGAATCTCGCACTAACCAGTAAAGCTGATTTGGCTCTCGGAAGTAGAGTTTTAGGCGGTACGAATATCTCATATAAATATCTACAGAACTATATAGGAGTAGCTGTACTCGCTAAAATCATAAATGTGCTATATATGAGTAACATTACTGATCCAGCTACGGCTATGAAATTAATGAAAGCTTCATTCATAAAAAACATCTGTCTCAAAAATTCTGGATTCAATCTAGATTTTGAAATAGTGGTCAAAACCTTAAGGCTCGCTGGTACTGTAGTAGAAAGTAGAATATCCTATTACCCACGAACCAAAGCCGAAGGTAAAAAGCTCAACGCTTGGAAAGATGGATTCGCTTCATTAATGACCATTATTATCAATAGATTTCAAACCAAAGAAAAGATGAGATCAATATAATTAGCTATTTACCCAAATACCCGAGCTATCTATTCAATGTTCTGACTCCAGAATTTCTCACCGTTTTAGTCATTTTCTTAGTTGGCCTCATATCAAGGTTAATATTTTTAGAATTTTATTGGTACGATCCTTCTCAACTATGGGACGATGAACCAGATTATATATTCTTATCAAAATATATAATCTCAGGTGGAAGTTGGATATCAAGTAACATGCCACATAGCAGGCCAGTATTATTGAGTTTAATAATTAGTCCCTTTGCTGAATTGAATCCTCATATAATACGCATAATATTGGTCTTTATATCATCTACCACAACTATATTCGTGTACTTTTTAAGTAAAACTATTTTCCCTTCATCTAAATCGCTTAGGATAATATCCAGTATTATATGGGCATTATATCCCCCAGCAATTTGGTACTCTGGGCTAATTCTTACGGAGGCCTTAACATCATTACTTTTAATAATAACTGCTTTAACATTGATAAAACTGATATATACTCATAAAAGCTTCCCAGCTATATACGTAGGCATTTCTTTGGGATTATTAATCCTCACGAGATCTTCTTATGTATTTCTTCCTTTTGCATTAGTTAGTTTCTCAATATTGTCGCCATATGTATTTAAAAAGCCATTATTTACATTAAATCAATGCTTACTATTTATATTTACAGCATGCATAGTAACCTCCCCTATAATAATTCGTAATTATTCCTCAGTCCAATCTTTTTTACCTACAGAAACTCGGTTGGCATATGGGTTAATCATGTCAAATGGAGATTTCAAAAGCACTAGTATTAGACAAGGAGGATATGACAAAAATACAGAGGCAATGAAAAAGTATTCAGAATTGCAACAACAGGGAGTCTCTTTTAGTGACCTTAATAAAGCTGCTAAAAGTATCACAATAGAACAGCTTAGAACCAATTATAATTTGTTACCTGAGATTCTCATGCACAGAACTATAAATTTTTGGGGACCCCGGCCGGATCCATTTGATTCAGAATTTACTAACAACGATATTATTATGGTAATAATATGGGCACCAATTTTATTAATGTTTCTATTTTCATTTTTATGGCTCAGAAGTATAGAGTTCTGGCTGATTATCGGGATTTTAGCGTATGTTTACTTAACCAGTATGATTTTTTGGTGTTCCCCTAGATTTAGATTTCCTATTGATTCTTTTATAATAATTCTCTCTGTTTATTCGAGTAATAAGCTCTTCTTATTCTTGTTACCTTATTTTAAATATAAGCAATTAACAACAAATGATTGATTGGTACAGAAAAGAACTCCAATCGTACAAAAACACTTCGGTTTTAGTTACCGGAGGATCTGGTTTTTTTGGAAATCGGCTGATAAGCATATTAGAAGATTTAAATGCAGATGTGGTTAGCACTACAAGATCTCATACATTAAGTAAAAACAAACAGTCCATTCAAGTTGATTTAACAGATTTAGAAGAAAGCAAATCTTTATTGCAAAGCCATCAATATGAAATCATTTTTCATTTGTCAGGTTGGGTATCTAGCAACAAGAATTTTGAGCATGTAAGAACTGCTTACAACAATAATTTGTTATCAACACTAAATTTATTAGAAAACAGCGTACGTTATTCACCAGGAAGCAAAATGGTTATCCCTGGATCAGAGTTAGAAGATAGTCATATCATTACTCCGTATTCTGTATCTAAAAATGCCAGTTCTATGTATGTTGATTTATTTAAAAATCACTACAATGCCAATATAACATCACTGAAAATTTGTTTAACATATGGCCCCACTCAAAATCAAGAAAGTTTAGTACCTCATATAATAAAATCGTTTTTGCAAAGCGATGATCTTTTAACCTTAAATTTAAATCGTGAATGTGATGCATTGTACATAGATGATGTCGTAAATGCTCTTTTATTATCTGGATTATCAAAACACACTCCGAATACAATTCATATAGGCTCAGGCCAACATCTAACAGTTAAGAATATTTCAGATAATATTTTGAATTTGATGGGAAAAAACACTGCCTTAATTAAATATATTGAAGACATAACTAATATTTCAGATCTCAATAACGTTAAAGATATAAACCCGGCTCTTGAATATATTAACTGGGCTCCTTCGTGGAATCTGTCAAGTGGGCTTACTGAAACCATCAACTGGTTCACACAGAAGATGAACACTCGATGAAAATCATACACGTTGCTGATTATGTTATGCCAGATATGGGATATCAAGAATTCATACTGCCTAAATGGAATGCAAAACATGGGCATTCAGTTCATATTATTACTTCTGATAGATACACTCCAGTTCCAGATTATGATGCTACATGGAAAGAAATTCTGGGCCCGAGACGTATAGGTTTCTCCACTAAAATATTGAATAATGTAACGATACACAGACTACCAGTACGTTTAGAATTCAAAAGAAGGATCTGGTTATCTGGGTTAAAGGTAAAAATAAAAGAGATTCAACCAGATATAGTTTTTTGCCACGGAACTAGTTCTCCACTGGCTTTCAAATTAGCAACAATTTGCAAACAACTACACATTCCCTTAATAATGGATAATCATATGGCGTTTGTTGCGCAAGGGAAGGGTTTAACAGCAACCATATATTACTTTTTATTAAAATTGGTAACTAAAATATATATCAACAATCGAGTGCAGCATTTCTTTGGCATGAGTCAGGAATCTTGTGACTTCATGGTTACCCAACAAGGAATTAACCGAACCAAAGTCTCAACATTAGATTTTGGTGTAGATACAGATATATTTATTCCAGATCATGAAAAATCAGTTGTCACTAGATCAAAGTATGGAATACCAAACGAGGCAATAATAGTTATGCAAACAGGCAAACTATCAAAAGAAAAAGGAACCGAAACACTCACTGAAGCGATTTTAGAGCCCATGAAACAAAATCCAAATATATGGCTTGTGTTTGTTGGTGGAGGTAATGGTGATTACCTTGATAAATGTTTAAACCCTCTTACAGCCCAAAGCATGAGTGACAGAGTCAAAGTTATTCCTTTTGTGCCGATTACCGAATTACCGAATCTTATGAACATGTCAGATATATGTGTATACCCTGGAGAATCGTCATTAAGTTGCATGGAAGCGTCTGCGTGCAACAAACCCGTTATTATAACTGATCTCCCATGGGGAAAAACCAGAGCAGAAGCAGGAATTGGAACATGCTATGAAACAGGAAATGCAAAAAATTTGCAAATGCATTTAGAGCAATTAATGGAATCCCCAGCATTAAGGCAAAGCCTAGGGCAAACAGCAAGAACTAAAGTTATAGAATTATACTCCTACGATCAAGTAGCCAAAAATGTTGAATCCATAATGGAGAATATTGTAAAGTCCTATGTCAGTATTTAAGAAATTTTTACACATTGTAGGAGCGAGACCTAATTTTATTAAAGTAGGCCCCTTAATAAAAAGCCTTGATGAAAAGATATTACCTGGGAATCAACTCTTGTTACACACAGGCCAACATTTCGACAATAATATGTCAGATGTGTTTTTTAATGAATTAGAATTACCCAAACCTGATATTAATTTAAATGTATCAACTGGTAATCCGATTCTTCAATTATCAGAAATGATCTCCGGTTTATCTGATACTCTAACAAATTTCAAACCCGACTGCATAATAGTTTACGGAGATACCAACTCTGCTCTTGCAGGTGCTCTGGCTGGTACAAAGCTTTCAATACCAGTAGCTCATGTAGAAGCAGGACTTCGATCAAATGACAAAAATATGCCGGAAGAAATTAACCGTATTATTACTGACAATATATCAGAGTTCTTGTTCACACCATCAAAAGATGCTGATAAAAACCTAGCTCGTGAAAATATATCCGCAAATAAAATATTTTTTGTCGGCAATATCATGATAGACACTTTAATCAATTCAATGCCTAAAATAAATAATTCTTCTGTTTTGGAAAAACTCGGTCTCATAAATAATCATGTTAGTCATATTCAGCCATACACAGTATTAACACTACACCGACCAACTAATGTAGACAATTACCAGCTGTTAAAACATCTATTAGAGTCTGTAACATCTGTACCTGATATCAGTCCGATTGTATTTCCCGTACATCCACGAGCAACTCACCTGGTAAATACGATCTGTAAAAATATAGACTCCAAAAGACTCATATGCATTGAGCCATTAGGTTACTTAGATTTCTTGAAACTAATAAAAGAATCAAGTTTAGTAATTACTGACTCTGGCGGTATCCAAGAAGAAACAACTTATCTACAAACACCCTGCATAACACTTAGAACTACTACAGAACGTCCCATTACCATTACAGAAGGTACCAACGAATTAATTAATCCTGAATCGTTAAACCTGGCAGATCTTCTTAAAATATCCATACCAAATTTAAAAAACAAACCTTCAACAATACCTGAATTATGGGATGGGAAAACTGGCAGCAGGATAGCCCATATTTTAACCGCTCAATATGACAACTAAAACTAAAATATTATTTGCTGATCCCAGTGAAACATCAGGTGGGCCTAGGCAAGTTGGTCAAATTATATTAAATGGACTAAATCCCGAAAAGTATGACATACTATTAGGAAGTCCTCAAAAAAATTACGCTATAAATCCGGGAATCAAAACCAAATATATGCCTGCAATACATAACGTACAAAGGCCTAAAAGCTTAAAAGCCGCTTACACCACATTAAAAACTTTTCCAACCAATGTTATGTCTCTATGTAAATTTATTAAGTCCCATAAAATTGATCTTATACATTCCAATAATGAGATCTGTTTTACAACGTTCGCTGCGGCGAAGTTGACCCAAACACCGCATGTTGTACATGTACACGGTTTAGGTTTTTCCAAAAGTATATTCTCGCAAATATTCGCTCAAATACTAAATAACTGTTCAGATGTGATAATTGCCGTGTCTGATTCAGTTACGAAAAAATTGGAGCAATCTGGAGTACCTTCATCTAAAATAGAAACAATCTACAATGGAATAGATACTGACATCTTTTCTCCTTCCACTCCATCTTTATATGCTCACCATAAATTCAATTTGCCAGAACATTGCCAAATCATAACAATGATCAGTGCTTTAGACCCTAGAAAGGGGCATGAGCTATTAATAAAAGCAGCAAACCACATTAAATCTTATACTCCAAATGCCTATTTTCTTATAGTAGGAGAAACTCTTCCAGATCAAATTCAATACAAAGCACACCTAACTGAACTAATACAGAGCTATGGTTTGGAAGACCGAGTGTTGTTTACAGGATTTCAAGAAAATATTAGAGAGTTATTGAATTGTACATCGATATTAATTCAACCCTCTCTGACCGACGCTGGTCCGTTGGTACCTCTAGAAGCAATGAGTTGTGGAATCCCAGTTGTAGCCACAAACGTTGGTGGAAATCCTGAAGAAATCATAAATGGCATAACAGGGCTAATAGTTCCAGAAAATGATCTAATATCTCTAGGTGAAGCTATCATTAAATTGCTTAATAATGATGAGTTTCGGCAAGAAATGGGTAATAATGCTAGGAAGTGGGTCAAAAGTAAATTCGATTCTAGAGCACTTATTGATAACATAGAATATGTCTATGATACTTTGATGAATAAACCTAAGGATACAAATATTAACTAATGTTAATTTTAGGATTGAACGCATATAACGCTGACGCTTCAGCAGCCATTTTAGAAAATGGTAATCTCACCGCTGCTGTTGAAGAAGAAAGATTTACGCGTATAAAACATTCAGCAGGATTTCCGTACAACGGAGTCAAATTCTGCATAGACAATTCAAATTACGACAGTAAAGACCTACAACATATTGCAATTTGTAGAAATCCTAAAGCCCACTTAATGGAAAAAGTGTTGTTCACTTTATTAAATCGACCAAATATTTCTGGTGTGTTTGACAGAGTCAAAGCCAACGCAAAAGTGCTTGATTTGCAAAATGAGGTTAATGACAGCCTAAATATCATTGATCCACAATTTAAGCCTATTCTACATAAAGTCGAGCATCACAAAGCTCATATAGCAAGCGCCTTTTATGCTTCACCCTATAATGAATCAGCAGTATTTTCAGTAGATGGGTTTGGTGATTTTGTAAGCGCCATGTGGGGCGTTGGCATTGGAAATAAACTAAACATTAACGGAGCTGTAAAATTTCCGCATTCCTTAGGAATTTTATATACCGCTATAACACAATATTTAGGCCTGACAAAATTTGGAGATGAGTACAAAACTATGGCCTTGGCTGCATACGCCTCTCCCAATAAAATGGATTTTTTCAGACGAATAATCAAAACAGATCCTCGAAAAATGGGGTTCCAATTGGATTTAAGATATTTTAATCATCACAAAAACGTAAGTAGCATGCAATGGCTTGAAGGAGAACCTGTAATAGAGTCTCTGTACTCCGAATACCTTGTCAGAGAACTAGGTGCACCTCCTAGGCACTATGAAGATAACATGTCAGAATTTCATTACGAAATAGCCGCCTCATTACAACGTAGATTGGAAGAAATAGTTTTTGACATGTTGAACAAATTACAGAAACAAACTGGTATGAAAAAATTAACAATGGCTGGTGGCGTAGCACTGAATTGCACAATGAACTCTAAAATATTGGAGCAAACACCTTTTGAAGAATTATATATACAGCCAGCAGCCTGGGATGGCGGTACATCTCTAGGATCAGCTCTCTATGTATGGCATGATGTATTAAATAATCCCAGAGTTCAGCCCATGGAGCATGCTTATTGGGGCCCATCTTTTGATCGAAACCAAATTTCCGAAGTATTAGAGCAATACACTGAAAAAATATCTCAAACTGGCAAAACCGTAAGCGAACATACAAATTCTAACGAAATAAGTAGAATCACTGCAAAAGATATTGCTGATGGTAAAATAATTGGATGGTTCCAAGGCAAAACAGAATTCGGGCCTCGGGCGTTAGGAAATCGAAGTATTCTCGCCGACCCTAGAAGACATGATATGCGAGAAATTTTAAACGACCGTATTAAACTACGAGAAACTTTTCGCCCATTTGCTCCGTCAATACTAGAAGAATATGTATCAGAATATTTCGATACAGATAAACCTTCTCCATATATGCTTGTCAATGCAAACGTTAAACCCGACAAACGAGACATATTGCCAGCAGTAGTACATATAGATGGGACAAGTCGAATACAAACAGTGTCACAAGACACCAATCCCCGATATTGGGACTTAATTAATGAATTCAAGAATATTACCGGCGTTCCTATAATACTGAATACATCATTCAATGAAAATGAACCAATAGTATGTACACCTACGGAGGCTATTGAATGTTTCTTACGGACCAATATGGATGTTTTAGTGTTAGGTGATTTCTTACTTAGGTAATAAAAATAAATTGACGTACTCTATCTGCCACCATACAAAATTTCCTAAAATGAAAGCATTAATGTGGGACAACGCAACATTATATGCTTCAAAAGGATACTCTGTACTAAAATATAATGTAACCTCTCCAGAAAATGGATGGATATTCGTAGGAAGATACATGCCAACTATTACTCAGATACTATGCGAGAAATCTGAGCTATTATCACGTGTTAAAAGAGCAGGATTCCATAATTTAACATTATTATCGGATAATTCATTAATCGGAATAATAGACAAACATATAGTGAAATTGAATCCAAATTCCTATAAATTCGAAACTGTTTTCAAAATAACCCGTGGAACTAGACCTCTCTCTCTAGCCACAAATCCACAGGGACACGTTTTCTGGGGTGAATATTTTTCCAACGCAAATAAAGAGTCAGTGAACATCTATTGTTCATATGATTCTGGAGATTCATGGAGTCCCATACATACATTTCCACAGATGAGCATACGACATATCCACAATATCATATGGGACAAACATATAGAATCATTCTGGATATTCACTGGTGATGAGCAACACGAATGCAACATTATAAGGGCAGACTCCAACATGAAGAACTTTCATTACATATTCAAAGGATCTCAACAAATACGATGCGTTGCAGGCATACCTAGACCTGAAGGTCTATATATTGCATCTGATACTCCGTATGAAAAAAATAATATCTATTTAATAGATAGAAATGATAAGTTAAATACTGTTTCTGAACTACCAAGTTCTTCGTTATCGTCGTGTGAAGTTTCTGATTTATTATTCTTCTCATCTGCAGTTGAACCCAGCAATATAAATAAAACAAAAAACGCATCACTAATGTATAGCATTGACGGTAATACTTGGAATTGTTTAGTGAAATGGAAAAAAAGTATTCTACCAAGCAAGCTATTCCAATTTGCTAACATCACATTCCCAACTGGGTATAATGCTAGCAATTATGTAGCAGCGACTGGAATCTCTGTAAGAAATGAACATATGTCTACTCACCTATGGAAAATAGAAACCAAGGTATAGAGCCATGAAAGCAATACAACAAGAATACAAAACTGGAATCTTGAGCTTGGTTAACATTCCTACGCCTGCTTTAAAATCAACTGAAATTCTTGTCAAAAATGACAGTTCAGTGGTAAGTGTGGGAACAGAAAAAACCATGATCGACTTAGCAAAAAAAAGTTTACTTGGGAAAGCTCGAGCAAGACCAGATCTCGTTAAACGAGTATTAAATAGTATCAAAACAGAAGGTGTAACAGAAACTTACAGGCAAGTAGTGGCTAGATTAGAAAACCCTATACTACTAGGATACTCATCTAGTGGAACAGTGCAAGAAACAGGGACAGATGTAACACAATTTAAAGTTGGGGACAGGGTGGCATGCACAGGATCTGGATTTGCCTCACATGCTGAATTTATTTCGGTGCCTGAGCATTTATGCGCTCTTTTGCCAGAATCTGTCACTCACTCTTCAGGAGCATTCTCTGCAATTGGTGGCATCTCACTCGAATCGGTAAAGCTTGCCAATACGACAACTGGAGATATTGTAGGTGTAATTGGCACAGGATTGATAGGATTAATCACTATTCAATTATTATCCGCATATGGCTGTACTGTTATTGCTTTAGATATTGACAAGCATAAACTTGAATTAGCTCTAGAATTAGTGCCCAGTATAATAACTACAAATAATTATGATGAATTTGAACGGTTAGTTCACGGTAAGACATCTGGTAAAGGATTAGACTCTGCGATCATCACGGCCTCTACTAACAGCAATCAACCCATTGAAATTTGTGCTAAAACTATTAAAGTCAGGGGAACCATAGTATCTACAGGTCTCACTGGCCTGAATATCCCTCGACAATTATTTTATGAAAAAGAATTACGCTTCGTAGTATCAAAGGCCTGGGGTGATGACAAATTTTCATCCGAGAAATTGCCCGGAACATGGTCAGCGCAAGAAAATATCACCGAATTTCTGAGTTTTGTGTCAGCCAAAGAAGTAAATGTAGAAAAATTAATAACCGGCAAGTATGAAATCGATGAAGCGTTAATAGCTTACAAGCAAATCTTAACTCCTTATAATTCGCACATCGGTCTCCTACTAACATACAATCAAGACAATAATACTTCACAATATGTCGACAAGCATATATATAGTGGCAATAAACTAGAACGTAAAATTTCCCATAAAAAAATAAAAACTGCCATTATAGGAGCAGGATTATATGCCAATGGTACATTTTTACCAGCTTTAAAAAAGACAAAATCTTTCAACTTACATGCAATTTGCACTCCAAACGGAGTGAGGTTAAAACATATTAAAACCAAATACAATTTCACATATGGTAGCACAGACGTAAAAGATATTATCGCAGATCCAGAATTAGAGTTAGCAATAATTCTCACAAGACACGATTCTCATGCAAGAATGGTAAACACATTTTTACGACACGGCAAAAATGTGTTTGTAGAAAAACCATTGGCTCTCAATCACGATGAATTAAAAGAAATAAACCAAAGCCTGAACTTGGCACCTGATGAAAATAAACCCAAGTTGATTGTTGGGTTTAATCGGCGTTTTTCAAAGTTTTCTCGGTGGGCTAAATCTCAAATACCGCCCAATATGCCCGTAACATTAAATATTGTAATAAATGCAGGGAACTTCAACCAAGAAAGTTGGGCAGATCAAACTAACCAAGGAGGACGCATCGTAGGAGAAGCATGTCATTTTATTGACTTAATACAATTTTTCACTGATTCTATAGTTGAATCAGTTTATGCATACAATACAGTGCAAAATGGCTTTGACTATGTCATTAGTTTAAAAATGGCATCTGGAGCGATTGCTAACATATCATATTTAACATCTGGAAATAGTCGCCATAGAAGAGAATATATAGAAATTTATTGCAGTAGCAAGGTGATTTGCATAGACAATTTTAAAAAAGGTATCTGCTATACAAACCAATCCATAACTAAAATTAAAAATTGGTTATCATCGGACAGAGGTCACAAGAATGAATTACATTATTTGGCTAAATTAGTTAATCATAAAGTACTACCTGAAGTAACCATAACAGATTATATCAATACAACTTTAACAACTTTCGCAATAGAAGCCGCATTATCTACAGGCGAAGTACAGAAAATAGCTGATTGGGAACATGATTCCCTATGAAAATATTGCTTATTACTGCTTATTTCCCTCCAGACAACGGTTCTGCTGCACATTTATTTCATGACTTAGCAATAAATTTGAATACGAGCGAACATGAGATCACTGTTATAACCACTATTCCACAGTATCACCCCACTGGAAATACTAAAAAATACAAGTATAAATTATTAGTTAAAGAGCATATAAATGGAATAAACATACTACGAATATATTGTCCTAGATTTGAAGGCATATTCAAATTTGGCAGAGGGTTATGGCAAGTCTGGGCGTCTATTGCTTTATCTATAGCAGCAATTTGTGTAAAGCGGCATCACATATCATTAACTTATTCTCCACCTCTACCTCTTTGCCTAGCTGGACTTCTGCTCAAGAAATTTAAAAAAACCAAGTGTATTGTTAATGTACAAGATCTGGTTCCACAAAGTATTATAGATTTAGGATTGCTAACCAACCCATATTTAATATCGATATTTGGTAAATTAGAAAAAACAGTTTACTCTCACGCCGACCATATCACTGTAATGTCTGAAGGAAATAGGAATCACGTTATAAATATTCAAAAAAATGATAATAAAGTCAGTGTAGTCGAGAACTGGATTAACGTGCCAAATAAACATATAAACCATAACACTAATACATTTCGACAAACATATAATATTACTGAATCGTTTATAATTTTATTTGGAGGAGTATTAGGCTATTCCCAAGATTTAGACGTTATAATTCAAGCGGCACGATTAACCATTGATAGAAAGGATATTTTATGGCTCATAATCGGAGACGGGATACAAAAACAACACTTAACAGATTTAATAGAGGAACACCAACTGACAAATATAAAGTTACTCCCAATGATGCCTAGAGAAGAATACAACGAGATTTTATCAGCATCCACAATTGGTTTAGCAACATTGAAACAATCGGTAAAAACTCCAGTCATACCTTCTAAAATTTACAACTGTATGGCATTTGGGAAGCCAATTATTTGCATGATGGATCCATCTGGAGATGCTCCCAAACTCGTGACATCCTGTCAATGTGGAATTTCTTTGAAGCCCGGAGATGCAGAAGCTTTAGCGGAAAATACCATGATGTTAGTAGATGAACCTGAGATGCGCTTAGAACTCTCAGAAAACGGAATAGGTTATATAAAGGACCATTTAAATATCCAAAATTCTACACTTAAGTATTTAGACATCTTTAAAAACTTAATAGAAAATAAATAACTTAAACAAGGACAGTAATGGAATATAAAGAATATAAAGGTAAAAAAGTTTTAGTAACTGGCGGAGCTGGGGCAATCGGTTCTAATTTAACCAGGGAACTATTGGCAAATGGGGCACAAGTAATTGTTCTGGACAATCTTTCTTCAGGTCAGGTATGGAACCTTCCTTCAACCTCAGGACTACTTTTTATTGAAGGGGATATATTAAATGAAGTGCTGTTAAAGCGTGTGTTTAATGAAAAACCTGACATAATTTTCCATTTAGCAGCTCTTTTTGCTAATCAAAACTCAGTAGACCATCCAGAATTGGATTTAGATATAAACGGTAAAGGTACTTTAAAACTGTTAGAATACTCCAGTTTAGTAGGGATTGATAGATTTATATATGCATCATCTGGATGTTCAATTTATGGAAGTGATTCGCCATTACCGTTAACAGAATCATTCATGTCAATGCACTTAAGTTCCCCATACCAAATCACAAAAATGCTTGGCGAACTATATTGTAACTATTATTTGAATCACCACCAATTAAAGGTAGTTAAACCTAGGTTTTTCAATTCATATGGCCCTGGAGAGGTTCCAGGACAATACCATAATGTAATACCTAATTTTATTTACTGGGGTTTAAAAGGATTACCTCTCCCGATTACAGGATCTGGGGAAGAAACTAGAGACTTTACATATGTAATGGACATAGCATCTGGTTTGTTAGCATCAGGAGTTCATGAAGCAGCAATTGGTGAGGAATTTAATTTAGCTTCTGGCAAAGAAACCAAAATCATCGATTTAGCTAATTTGATAAACGAATTGACTGAAAACAATGCAGGAATAACATATGCAAAACGGAGAGGCTGGGACACTAAATCCAGGTTACTCGCCTCGATTGATAAAGCTAGCGATTTAATCGATTACAATCCTCAAACTGACTTTTTGGTAGGTCTCTCTAATACCGTAGACTGGTTTAAAGAAAATTGGAACACCATAGACAAAGTAGCACAATTTGGACCAGGTGTTTCTTCAGCAGTTCGGGATATTAATCATTAAATGAAGGCTGGCCAGTATTGAACATTCTAATAATTATTGGAACAAGACCCGAAGCAATTAAATTAGCTCCTATCGTTACCGAACTACAAACATGTGATAAAGACATTGAGGTCTCTGTTTGTATAACTGCGCAGCACCGGGAGTTATTAGATGACGTTTTAGAAAATTTTAAAATAATACCAGATTTCGATTTAAATATAATGTCTACTAATCAAACTTTGGAATCTGTAACATCAAATGTGTTAAATGGGATTACGAAAATTCTCAAAGAACAATCCTATGATTGGGTGATTGTCCAAGGAGATACTACTACAGCTTTGTCATCCGCTCTTGCAGCATTTTATCAAAAAGTAAAAGTAGGACACGTTGAGGCTGGGCTACGGACGTATAACAAAGCTGAACCTTTCCCTGAAGAAATAAATCGTCAACTTATAAGTAAATTATCTGATCTCCATTTCGCACCAACTGAAGAATCAAAATACAATCTAATACTTGAAAATATAGATGCCAATGACATTGTAGTTACAGGAAACACCGTCATTGATGCGTTATCAATCGCTATGAAACAACCACCTACTAATTTTTTACAGAATATATTGCCATTAATTGGCTCAGGGAAAAAAATCGTCACCATAACAGCACATCGGAGAGAGAATTTTGGAGAACCTTTAGAAAATATCTGTACTGCCATTATAAAACTAGCAAGTATATACAAAGATCAGTATCATTTTGTGTATCCAGTGCACCCCAACCCTAATGTTAAAACAGTAGTATTTGACAAGCTCTCTGGTATAGAAAATATCACTCTGACAGAACCATTAAATTATTTCGATTTCATACAATTATTGAAACAATCTATTCTAGTAATAACAGACTCTGGAGGATTACAAGAAGAAGCTCCATCATTTGGCATCCCTGTGATGATTTTAAGGAATAAAACTGAAAGGAATGAAGGAATTAAATCTGGAGCAGGATTAATAATAGGTACCAATACTAGCACTATTATCCAATCAGTGTCTCAATTATTAGATGACCCGACTGAATATAAATCTCAGTCTACTTACAATAATCCCTACGGGGATGGTAAAGCAACTTCCAGGATAATTGGAAGTTTACTTGGATCTCATATCGAGGAATTCAAGCATACTTAATATGTTTGCATATAAAAAATATAAAAGAATTTTAGATTTAAGCATAATTATTGTAGCTCACGTAATGCCTCCTTTCCCTATCATATGGTTGTTCATTTGGGTTGTTGTTCCGGTTGCAATTTGGTTAGAAGATAAAGGGCCTATATTCTATACTCAAACCCGTATTGGTAAAAATGGGGTTTTATTTAAAATATATAAATTTAGAACCATGATACCTAATGCGGAACTCAATGGTCCTGTGTGGGCGAGTAAAACAGATCCTAGAATTACCAAAGTAGGTAAAATTTTACGACTCACTGCTCTTGACGAATTACCACAAATATTGAATATAATAAAAAACGACATGTCATTGGTAGGTCCCCGAGCTGAAAGGCCTGAATTACATAATCAATTCTGCGAAAAAATACCTGAATTCAAACTCAGGCTATCTGTAAAACCTGGTCTTACAGGTACTGCTCAAATAAATGGTCCTTATGACTTAGAACCTCAAGAAAAGTTAAATTTTGATCTTAAGTATATACAATCAATCAGTTTCATAACCGATATGGCAATAATAATAAAATCAATCATTAACACCCTAACTGCAAAATGGGATAAACCCACTAAACAGAACACTAAGTGAGAATTTATTGAATATTCTAGATGACTTAAACCAAATAAACCTATTTGATCCTACAAAAATGAGTGAACGCATTTCCAATCTTCCAACACTATTGAAAAAGGCATCCTCTCAAAATATTCAGCCTAGTAAAAATGATATCAGAAATATCAGAGACGTCATATTTGCTGGAATGGGAGGCTCAGCTAT
This sequence comes from Dehalococcoidia bacterium, assembly GCA_003523055.1. GTDB lineage: Bacteria > Chloroflexota > Dehalococcoidia > Lucifugimonadales > UBA3495 > UBA2588. The sequence continues at coordinate 53,356 of DPHC01000008.1, forward strand.
AGCAGCTAATATAGTGTTAGACTACATAGGTATTTCTAGAAGCATACCCATGACAGTAAATAGACAAGAGGAATTACCTTATAAACCATCAAACAATACTTTATTAATAATTAATAGTTTCTCCGGAAACACTGAAGAAACTATTAATATCTTCAAACTCGCACTTAAAACTTCCTGTAAAATAATTGTTGTGACGAGCGGCGGTAAACTGCTTCAATTGGCATCTGAAAACAATATAGAAACTATCACTATGACTGTGACTGGTGAACCTCGAAGCGTAGTCCCTTATCACTTAGTCGTTTTAATCAATTTGCTGTCGGCTTATCATCTGTTAGAAATACAAAATAGTGACATAAATGCAATTATCAAATTATCTACAACTCTAATTAAAACATACGGAATTGATAATCCGACATCCGATAACCTAGCTAAGCAATTAGCTAACAACCTTAAGAACAAATTAATATGTGTATACGGGGGAGGAATATTTACTAGTATGAGCCTCCGTTGGAAAACTCAAATTAACGAAAATGCTAAAACCACTTGTATTAGCGATACCATACCAGAATTATTACACAATACAATTGAATCATTTCAGAAATTCGAACAGTTTAATGACTCAATGTTCTTCCTAGTTTTACAACCTTCAAACACCACAGTGTGGCTACAAGAAAAATACAAAACATTAAAAACGTTATTCGAGACTTATAATTTAACACACGAGTACCTGCAAATTGATGAAACAGATATTTTAAGGCAGATCATTTCCATGATGATTTTATGTGATTACACCAGTTACTACTTAGCAATATTAAAGTCTGTGGATCCATCTACCAATGATGTAATTGACTCTGCAAAGAAAATGATGAGTTAAATTACACTCTATGTTAATATTTGCCCTATATAACAAATATAAATTTAGAGGTATTTTATGGAACCATTAATTAGAAACATAAATGATAATACTGATTCTCCTGGTAGGTTAGTAACTTTAGATCAAAATCCACCAACATGTACTCTGTCATATTCTAAATATGATGACGGCGAAACTAGCCCTCATCATATCCATGAATGGGAACATGAAGTATATATAATTTCAGGCAAAGGAACATTGTTTTGTGACGGGATTGAATATCCAGTACAAGCAGGAGATGGTTTATTCATACCACCAAATGTTGATCACTATACTTTAAATAACGGTAAAGATGGATTCCTAAGTAGAATAGAAGTAAATCCATTAATAGCCGCCCAATCTGGCGGATCAACTAAACAAGGTGGAGGAACTGGCGCTGCCCCTACAATACGACACCACAGCGCATTACAAGCAGGGAATGTGCTTATTGGCAGCCCTGAAGGAGCTCTAAACTATGTAATGCTTTATAACGGTGCAATGAAGCCTGGTTCAGTGAGCCACGAAGAAACTGGAGGACATGTACACCCTTGGGAACATGTAGTATACATCTTGGAAGGCGAAGGAATCATAAATTGCGAAGGTACCGATTACAAAGTGGTGGCTGGTGACGGAATATTAGTACCGCAAAACAGCCATCACCAATGGAGAAACGAATCTTCCACTCCTCTTTTGAGAGTAACTTTTAACCCCATTGAATCAGAGAATAAAGATTAAGAAATTCGGTACTCTGGACGTTTCAACAATTGTCTAGCAATAACAATCTTAAGTATTTCATTTGTCCCTTCACCGATGATCATTAAAGGGGCATCTCTGTAATATCTCTCAACAGGAAGATCTTTAATAAAGCCGTATCCGCCATGGATTCTCATTGCATCCATGGCGACTTCCTGGCAAATCTCACTCGCATACAGCTTCGCCATTCCAGATTCGGCGTCCGAACGCTCTCCCAAATCTTTTTTTTCCGCTGCATCATAAGTAAGCAATCTAGCTGCTTGAATTTTAGTTGCCATTTCAGCTAATTTAGTCTGTATTATTTGAGTGTCAGATAATGGGGCGTCAAAACTATACCTTTGCTGAGAATATTTAATAGCTGCTTCAAAAGCAGCTTGTGCTACTCCTACTGCTCGAGCAGCAACATTGATTCTACCTGTCTCCAAACCACTCATAACTTGATAGAATCCTTTGTTTTCTTCTCCTCCAATAATATTATCGGCAGGGATTTTTAAATTATCAAAAAATATCTCACAGGTGTCCAATCCTCTATACCCTAATTTATCTAAATCTCGTCCAATACGGAATCCTTCGCCTTTTTCCATTACAAATGCCGTTAACCCTCTATGTTTAGAGTTGGGGTCAGGGTCTGTTCTAGCTAATAAACAAAACATATCTCCGTGTCTGGCATTGGTAATAAACATTTTTGAACCATTTACTATATATTCCTCGCCATCTTTTTCAGCTCTAGTTTTCAAGCTGGCGACATCTGTACCTCCACCAGGTTCAGTCAAGGCTAATCCACCCCTTTTAATCCCTGAAGCAAGGTCAGGAAGAAATTTGTTCTTTTGTTCCTCAGTTCCATAATGGCTTAGTACGTACGTTAATATATGATGTGTTCCAATAACACCACTGATACTCATCAATCCCTTACTTAATTCTTCGAATATCATGGCAAAGGTAGTATAATCCAATCCCATACCTCCATATTCCTCAGGAACAGTAATCCCAAAGAGACCTAAACCTTTCATAGTTTCAATAAGTTCTAATGGGACTTCGTCATTTTTATCAATCTCAGATGCTATTGGAGCCACGTCTCTTTTCACGAAATCTTTGACCATGTTTACTATCTGATTCTTAGTTTCATTAGAGGTTCTGCTCATATATTTCTCCAAATTTTTCAAATACTGTAATTTGGGTTCTTAAACCATTTTAATAAGCATATCAAACGATTTATACTGTGTACATAAATTAATGAGCGTCAATAAGAAAAGTGGAACAACTCCTAAAACTTAATAATTTAAAATCCTTAGTACGAAACCACGACCATAATTATTATGTGCTAGACAAGTCAATTATTTCAGATTCTGAATACGATACATTGTTGTTAGAAATCCGTGCTATAGAAGCAGAATTTCCTGAATTAATAACACCTGATTCTCCAACTCAAAGAGTAGGTGGTAAAGCACAAAGCCAATTTGAACCCATTACACATAGCATACCGATGTTAAGTTTGGCCAATACCTTTGATAGAACAGGTTTAAATGAATGGTTTAACAGGGTATCTGCAATAATAAACTCTGAAAATATCACATTTACAACCGAACTGAAAATTGATGGATTAGCCATAAGTTTAATATATGAAAATGGCATTTTCACTAGAGGGTCTACTAGAGGCAATGGATTGGTAGGAGAAGATGTCACCTCTAATTTAAAAACTATAAAATCTATTCCTCTTTCCTTAAATAACGACATTTCAGGGGTTTTGGAAATTCGCGGTGAGATTTATATGCCCTTAAAAGTATTCAACAAAATAAACGAATTCAGGGCAGAAAATGATCAGTCTTTAATGGCCAATCCAAGAAACGCGGCATCTGGTTCAATAAGACAGCTGGATCCCAATGTGACTTCTGAAAGAGAGTTAGAAATATGGATTTATTCATTATCGAATTATGAATACCAATCTTTTAATTCTCATTTCGAAAGTTTAAATTGGCTCCAAGGAAAAGGGTTTCGAATCAATCCTCACACCAAACCATGTGGTTCTCTTGACGAAGTACAGCAATATTATGAATATTGGACAAAACATCGTTACGATTTGGGGTATGACATAGACGGTATAGTTATTAAAGTTGATTCTCTGGCATCGCAAAATGAATTAGGGTTTGCAGGAAGAGAACCAAGGTGGGCAATAGCTTATAAATTTCCATCTGAAAAAGCAAACACTAAATTAATAGACATAGGAATCAACATAGGAAGAACCGGAAGCGTGAACCCTTATGCGATTTTGACACCCATAAACATCGGAGGAGTAATTGTAACGAACGCATCATTACACAATGAAGAAGATATTTTAAGAAAAGATATCCGAATAGGTGACACGGTTATAGTCGAAAGAGCCGGGGATGTTATACCACACATTTTAGGTCCAGTATTAGAAGCAAGAACAGGGAATGAAATGATTTTCAGTGTCCCAAACAATTGCCCTGAATGTGGGTCCATTATCTCAAAATTAGAGTCTATACACAGATGCACAAATTCAAATTGTCCGGCGATATTCCTTGAATCTGTCAAACATTTTGTCAGCAAAAATGCGATGGATATAGATGGTTTAGGTGAGCAATGGTGTTCTATTTTTATTAATAACAACATGATACATAGCTTGAGTGATATATATAAATTAACCGTTGAGGTCCTTAACCCATTGGACAGAATGGGAGATATTTTAGCTGAGAAAATTATTTCTAATATCAACGCAAGTAAAAACCGGCCATTAGACAGACTTATATTCAGTTTAGGCATATTACACGTTGGTTCTGAAATAGCCATTATTTTGGTTGATTCATTCAAATCTCTGAGCAATATATCTCAAGCTTCTTATGAAGAGCTCGTAGGTATTGAAGGTATTGGCCCTAAAATAGCCGAATCTATAACTGAATACTTTAAACTGGAAACTAATTTAAAATTAATCGAAGAACTTTCTCAGGCAGGGCTCAGTTTAGAAGCAATAATCACAGGCCTAACATCTGATAAATTAACAGGGTTAACTTTTGTTATAACAGGAACACTGCCTAACATGACTCGAGGTCAGATGGGAGATATGATTAAAACCAATGGGGGTAAAGTTGCTAATACAGTAACAAAAAATACCTCTTACCTGATCATAGGAGATTCACCAGGGTCTAAGCACAACCAAGCGCAAAAACTCGGCACAGAGATTATAGAAGAACATAAGTTTTTAGAAATTTTATCTAACATGTGAGACATAATAACTAATGAAAATCATTGTAGGATTAGGTAACCCAGGTCCTAAATATACAGAAACTAGGCATAATATTGGATTTAAAATATTAGATCAACTTAGCCAAGATTTGTCCTTACCAAAACAAGAACGTAAAGCTAAGTGTATTTTAAATATAGGAACTTACAACGATATAGACGTAGTCCTAGTAAAACCAAGAACATTTATAAACAATAGTGGAATCGCTATTAAATATATAATGGATCGGTTCAAAGTAACGAAAGAAGATATATTAATCATATATGACGACGTTGCGCTCCCGGTCGGTAAAATCAGAATTAGAGAGAATGGTTCAAGTGGGGGGCACAACGGCATTAAATCAATTATAGATGCTCTTCAAACTTCAATATTCCAAAGATTAAGAATAGGAGTAGGGTCTCCAAATAACGACTCAATAGACATGATAAATTGGGTTCTTGGCAAATTTAATAACGAAGACAAAAAAATAATAAATAACTGCGTAGCCGACTGTAGTGAAATAGTAAAATTTTGGATGACCAACGATATAAATACAACGATGAATACATACAATTAAACAATGAAAAAACCTTTATTTAACTTAAGTTTATTATGCTTATTATCTGTTTCTTTGTTATGCTGCAAACTAACCACAAAAGAATTTACCAATGAATTTCCAATATGCCAACAAGATAACACCACAGCCATCAACGAGCATATATCTGAGTCGTTAGAAGCTAAGTATCCAGCAGCAAATATCCCAACAAATTTAAATTTATGCGACATGATTAGCGAATTAAAGATTACTCCAACCCATACCCCTGATACAGATATTATTAACGCAATTGAATCAGTGTGGGTTACAGATATATCTCAGCAAAAAGACACTAACCATAAAATCAAACTGGAGCTTAGTACTGAAAATTTCGAATGGTATTTTGCTGACAATATACTAGTAAATATAGAATTATTAAATACAGTATCTGAAAAAATTGAATCTCAAATCTATCCGGTTTTGTCTGATAATTTCGGTGATTATTGGAGAAACAAAACTATACCAGAACAAAAACTAAAAATTATCCATGTTCCTTTAGGAAAAGGAATCGCTGGTTATTTTAATGACCGAGACATGTATCCTAAGGCACTATTCCCTCATAGTAATGAGTTAGTAGGTATCTACGTCAATACTATGATCCAAATGTCAAACCCTGTATACCTAGAAGTGTTAACACACGAACTGCAACATGCTATCCACTGGAACCAAGATCGCACTGAGGAAACATGGGTAAATGAAGGATTATCAGAATATGGGGTAGAATTAGCATCTTTAAGAACTTTTAATTTAGCTAAATTTAACCCTGAAACATCATTAGTTAACTGGCCATACGTTAATCAACTGCCGAATTACATTACATCAAATTTGTTTATGAAATATTTTTATGAACATTATGTTAAAAACTCGGAACAAAAGCTCATTTTTATACAAGAGCCTTTAGATGGGATACATGGAATCAACAATTATTTAATGGACACCAACCAGAATAAAACTTTCTATGAGATTTTTTCAGATTGGGGAATAGCAAACTTAATTAACGAATCCAACACACTATACGGTTATAGCACTATAAGCGGTAACGTATTCGACTTCGCTAATCAAAACAGCATTGGGTACAACGAAGCAGTGGAACGTCAAATAACTCAATTTAGTACACACTATATAGACATTGCCATACCAAAAGAATCTGGAGAATTAGATATTTATTTTGAAGGCACCGAATTCACGCAATCATTTCCATACTCTATTAATACAATCGATAACTCGTGTTGGTGGAGTAATAAAGGTGATTCAATCAACACTTCATTGACTGGAAAAATAAATTTAGATGGATTAAATGCTTCTACTCTAAGTTTTTCTGCTTCTTATGATATTGAAGAGAATTGGGATTTCGCGTATATACAAATTTCAAATGACAATCAAAAGACTTGGCAATCAATTAAAACTAAAAATATGAAAACATCCCTATATGCATTGAACCATTTAAAACACGGCTATACAGGCAGGCAAGAATTTATTAATTATTCACTAGATTTGTCTGAATACCAAAATCAAGATATTCATATTAAGTTTTCTTACATCACAGACGGGAGTACTACTGGACCTGGATTTTGCGTGGGAGATATAAAAACTGAAAACAGCTCTGAATTAAAAATAGAGTGGATGCCTGATGGATTTGTGTATATTAATAACAATGCTCCTCAAGGTTATATGGTTAATATAATTCAGATGGGATTAGAAAACAAAGTTATTCCACTAGAATTAAATCACTCGAATCGCGCGACAATAAGGTTACCGATACCAACATACGGGAACTGGTATGTTATATCAGTAGTCGCGTACAACGAAATTTCTAATTTACCAGCGACCTATACCACAGGAGTTAACAACGATCATAGCATAGATAAATAACGGTTAACTTCAAAATCCGTTACTTCAGTTCTATAAAGATCGAGTTCAATTTTTTTGTTACTAATAAAACTAGTAAATATATGTTTCCCTAAAGTTTGTTGTAATAATTCACTGTGCTCTGAAAGACTTATGGCTTCTTCTAAACTTCCAGGTAACTGGTCACTAACATCAACCTTACCAGGGCGTGGTAAATCATATTTACCTGTTATACCTTTTAAACCTGCTGCTAACATTACACTAAATGCTAAATAGGGATTACAGGCTGGATCCGGTGCTCTATATTCAATTCTTACAGAGTTTTCTCCGCCTATTTTAAAAGCTGGGATTCTGACCAGGTCAGATTGGCTAGAATGCGCCCAAGAAACATCCAATGGGGCCTCGTGACCTGAAACTAGTCTTTTATAAGAATTCACCCATTGATTAGTAACTAATGTGATTTCAGGAGCATGTTTCAATAATCCAGCCACAAAGTATTTGGCGTCATTTGATAAATGAAATTCATCATTTGGATCATAAAAAGCATTACTATCCCCTTTAAACAGAGATTGGTAAGTATGCATGCCTGATCCATTAATGCCATTAATGGGTTTAGGCATAAATGTAGCATATGCCCCTTTTGCAGCTGCTAATTCTTTTATAACTAGTTTCGCAGTAATCACATTATCAGCCATAGTTAAAGCATCAGTATACTGCAAGTCAATTTCATTTTGGCTAGGCGCTACTTCATGGTGAGAATATTTTACTGGTATACCCATAGCCGCAAGGTTCAAAACGGTATCACGTCTCAAATCTCCTGAGACTTGTCCGGAATTTTGATCAAAATAGCCACCATTATCTAATAAAACAGGAGTTTCATCATTAGCTAAGTAAAAAAACTCTAGTTCGGTTCCGACATAAAATGTGAAACCCGAATCAGCTAATCGCTTTAAATTCTGTTTCAAAATATTACGTGAATCACCTGTAAATGGTTTCTCGTCAGGAGTGAATATGTCACAAAACATCCTAGCCGTACCATTATCAGTCGGTCGCCACGGTAACACAGTAAAAGTAGAAGGATCTGGGAACGCTCTCACATCGCTCTCATTATTACGTGCAAAACCGTCAATCGATGATCCATCAAATCCTACACCTCGGTACAAAGCATCTTCAAGGTCATCTATTGTAATGGCAAAACCTTTTAAATTACCTAAGATATCAGTGAACCATAATCTAATGAATTTGATATCATTTTCTCTAGCATCACGTAAGACAAACTCTATTTCATCATGTTTCTGGGAGTTATTCATAGTGTCACACTCCGAAGTGTTTGCATTAAAGCCTCAGGTACAACGAGTTGGGTGATTTTATCAAAGCTCATTATAACAGGGGCAAATTATTTTTAATAAAATAAGCTTGCCCCTATCTTCTTGCCATAACTTATATAAAACTAAGCGTCAAAGGAAAGATAAAACTCATAAGGATGTGGTCTCAACCGAATAGGATCAACATCATTAGTACGTTTAAAATTGATCCAAGATGATATAACATCTTCAGTAAATACATCACCTTTTAATAAAAATTCGTGATCTGCCTCTAAAGCATTCAATGCCTCTTCTAAACTACTAGGAACTTGAGGCAACTTAGACAATTCTTCTGCAGATAATTCGAACAAATCTTGTTCAAGTGGTTCTCCGGGGTCATAGCCATTCTCAATGCCATCCAAACCTGCCATCAGCATGGCCGAAAATGTCAAATATGGGTTACAAGTCGGATCTGCAGATCTAAATTCGACTCTCTTAGCTGCTGGATTTTGAAAATACATTGGGATTCTGCATGCTGCAGATCGGTTTCTAGCAGATAAAGCGAGGATTGTTGGAGCTTCAAAACCGGGTGTTAGCCTTTTATAAGAGTTAGTTGTAGGGGCTCCAAAAGCCATAAGAGCCTTTCCGTGCTTAATCAATCCACCGATATAGTTTAATCCCATTTTGGACATGCCAGCATATCCATCTCCAGCAAATAAAGGAACATCATCTTTCCAAATTGATTGGTGTATGTGCATACCGGTGCCATTGTCATTAAAAATCGGCTTGGGCATAAAAGTGGCTACTTTACCATATTGCTTAGCTATATTTTTAATGACATATTTATATATCATAACCTTATCTGCAGTAGTGAGGAGTTTATCGAACACAATATCAATCTCAGCTTGTCCAGCTGTGGCTACTTCATGATGTTGTTTTTCAACAGCTATTCCGAAAGTATTAACTAATGTTCTAACCATATCACTACGCATATCTTGCATCGTATCAATCGGTGAAACAGGGAAATAACCTTCTTTATGCCTTGGTCTCAAGCCTTTATTTAAGGTGACACCATCCAACATAGTTTTTTCTCCAGAGTTCCAAATGCCTTCATCTGAATCAATATGATGTTCCGAATAATTCGGTCCATAACCAAATCTGACTGAATCAAAAACGAAAAATTCGACTTCTGGGCCCCATAACGAATCATCGCCTAAACCAGTTTTTTTAAGATAAGCTTCTGCTTTTTTCGCAATGTTTCTAGGATCTCTAGAATAGTCTTTCCCAGTAAGTGGGTCTCTGATATCAGCTATAACGGTTACATGACCCTTATTAAAAGGATCTATTGCTACTGTTGAAACATCAGGAACCAGAAGCATATCTGATTCTTCAATTGATTGAAATCCCCTAATGCTAGATCCATCAAAACCTGTTCCATCTGTGAATAACGAATCTTTAACTTCACTAGTAGGAACTGCTACATGTTGCCAGGTCCCTGGTAAGTCTGTGAATTTAATGTCTAACATGTCGCATTCATTATCTTTCATAAGTTTTAAAACGTTAGCAGCCTCATTAGCCATATCATTTCCTCCTTAATTTGCGAACTATACTGATGTTCGAAGTAGTAAAATTATATAAATAAACTGTTACGTTTATATTACGTAACAGTTTATTTATATATTATGATTGATACCGAGTTTCCTATCTATTGTAAGCTGATTCTCCGTGCTGATTAGAGTCAAGACCTTCTTGTTCTTCTTGTTCTGTAACTCTGAGGCCGATGGTATATTTAATGGCCAATAAAATCACTGAAGTCATAACAAATGACCAAATCCATGTCACTACGATACCTATAACTTGTACAGTTATTTGATCCCAGTATTCAGGACTGAAAACTCCTGGCAAACCAGCAGCAGCAAATCCTACTCCTGCAAACAAACCAGTAGCTAATGCTCCCCATGTGCCGCCCATTCCATGGACTCCCCACACAGCTAATGCATCATCAACACCTAATTTCAATAAGAGTTCTATAGAAAGGTAGCATATAACACCTGCTCCTAAACCTATGAATAAGGCAGGTATCACTCCTACGAATCCACATGCTGGAGTTATAGCTACTAACCCAGCAATAGCTCCAGAGGCGGCTCCTACAGCTCCAGGTTTTTTACCCATTACTAAAGCCATTCCAAGCCAGGTAACCATACCCATTGCAGCAGCAGTATTAGTAACTACAAAAGCATTTACTGCAAATTCATTAGCCGCTAATGCACTACCGGCATTAAACCCAAACCATCCGAACCATAGGAATCCAGCTCCCATTAATATCATAGGTATGTTGTGTTCAGAAGAATCATGCTGCACTCCTGCAGCATGCTTGAATCCCATTCTAGGGCCAATTATTAATGCAGCTGCCAAAGCACCTATACCAGAATTTATATGTACTACGGTGCCACCGGCAAAGTCCAGTGCTCCCATTTCAAACAACCATCCTCCAGATGCCCAAACCCAATGAGCAACTGGTGCATACACTATGGTTACCCACGCAACTACAAACACTGCGTATGCAGAAAATTTCATTCTTTCTGCAAAAGCTCCTGTTATAAGAGCTGGCGTAATAATTGCAAACATACATTGAAAGATCATGAACAGCATATCATCGGTGTTTTCCAAACCTGATAATGCCAAATAGTCCATTCCTCCAATAAATCCTCCAATAGATGTACCGAAAGCTATGCTGTAGCCCCATAACACCCAAACCACACTACAAAGTCCCATAGCTACAAAGCTATGCATTATTGTGGTGATTGCATTTTTTCTGCTTACCATTCCGCCGTAAAACAATCCCAATCCAGGTGTCATCAACAGAACTAAAGCTGAACAAGTCATAATCCAAGCTAAATCAGCTGGTGCCATAATCTCCCCCTAATATCATTTAATTATATCTGGGAGTTTAACGGCAACAAATTACATCAAAATTACAGATTGTTTACGACGGAGTAAATTCTCTGTTACATTCATGTTACGAATTTTAAATCTCGTCCTAGGTTTTTACTTTAATAATTAATACCTTTCTAACAATTTAATCTGATATCATATATAAGATTATACTTTTGGAGTTTATATGACTGCTCTTGACGATTTACAACAACAATACATTGATCTTGAATTCGAAATAGATATTAAGCCTGAGGCAGAAATCAGATCGCAGGCACTATTAGTATTCGAATATGACTATCCAGAACAATCATCAGTTATTGACTTAGACACCGAAGAATTTACTGCCGTTTGCCCCTGGACTGGTTTGCCTGACTATGGAAGTTTATTAATACGATACATCCCAAGTACAACTTGCATTGAACTAAAATCTTTGAAATATTATTTGCTATCATTTAGAGATGTAGGAATAGTCCAAGAACATGCCGCAAATAGGATATTAAAAGATCTCGTTAAACTTTGCTCTCCAAAATTCATGAAAGTTACATTAGATTACAAACCTCGTGGAGGAATTCACACTACTGTCACTGTTGAACATCCAGAACTATAGTCTATGAAAGTATTTGCGGTAAGCCTATTATCAGGTGGATTAGATTCTACAACAGTAACAACCATCGCAGCATCTTCAACTACCAATCTAGATGGGTTAACGTTTTTCTACGGCCAAAACCACTCTAAAGAAATAGAACAGGCAAAATTAGTAGCCGAACATCTAGGAATACATCACAAAGTCATATCCATTGAATCTTTTAAAGAACTAGCCTGGTATTCTGCTTTAACGGATAAGGAATCAAACGACATTCCAATTGATAATAAGTTCATTGGAAATCAAATTCCTATTACTTATGTACCGCTCCGAAACTCGATGTTTGTAACCTTAGCTGCTTCATATTTAGAAAGTAAAATACTATATGCTATTGAACAAAACAAAGAAAATCCAAACAATATTGAAGCTCACATTTTTCTGGCTCCTAATATTGTAGATTATAGCGGATATCCAGATTGTAGACCTGAATTTTATAAATCAATCTCTCATACGATAAATTTAGGGAGTAAAATTTATAATGAATATAATATTAAGTTTACGATTAAAACGCCTATCATAAATCTAAGCAAAAAAGAAATCATTTTGCTCGCAAGAAAAATCTCCGCACCACTAGATAAAACTTGGAGTTGTTATCAAAACGAACCTACGCCATGTCAAAAGTGTGATAGTTGCATTTTACGAGCGAAAGGATTCAATGAGGCCGGGATGCAAGATCCTATCTTATAAATCCAACGACAATGATATTTGTTCATTTTTAATTTTTATTAATGATATTCCTAACCACCAATGTTTACCCTGCCCTCTCCGCTTACGAACAAACCCAAATTCTCTTAAACCCAAGCCAAATCCTCTCTGAGACAAGCATTCTACATTCTGGTCATTAGACCAATTCTTATATGCTTCATACAAATCTCCCGCTAAAGACATGTTATCGTTATTAACCACACATTCCAGGTTAACAAATCCTTTAATATTTTGATATTTTTTAGTGTGACGTTTATTACGGCTCTTATCATTATTTGCCTCATAAGATGCAAACGGGTCACTCGTAGCCTTGTCATTTATAATAGATTTTGACAAATTCAAAATATCAACAAACTCTTCTATACCGCCAAAATGGTCCCAACTAACAGCTGTTCCATTCAATTCTCTGCAGTCAAATTCTCTATATGGATCGTGTGTATAAAACACAGTTTGAAATTCTGTATCACATTGCCATATTGGGTACATTGGGTCATTAATAAAAGCTACTGCTAATAAATGAACAACACATCTAACATATTTAATTGTGTTGTCAGTTTCATTAATGGGATTGGTAGAAAATACACTTTTTAAAATGGTATCAAGCTCTACAGCAGTAAACGCAAAAGTTGTCTGCAAGTTATTCCTAACAGCAGGTAACAAAGACTCTCTATTCCTACTTGTAGAGCTACTGGTTTCGTGCGAAAAGTCAAATTTATTACTTGCATGACCTTTATAAGAGTACCGATCAAGAACTAATTTTCCGTTTTGCGCGGTCTCCAATAAAGATAATGACAGGTAAAAATTACTCTGCAATGCCGCCAATCTATCTTCTAAATTCATATTACACCGGGAACACTAATCTACATTTATTCGTTCAAATCCATAACAACTTTAATGACGTTGTCTTGTCTTTGTTCATACATATCATAAGCAGCTTGCACTTCTGAAAACCCCATTTTATGAGTAAGCAAGGGAGCAGGATCACACCATCCTCTTTCTCGTAAAGCCACTATGTCTTGTATTTGGCCAATTGGATCCCCGCTTCGAGCGCCTGTAGTGGGTATAATAGTCGGTTGAAGATTCATCCAAGTATTGTGCTCAACTGGTACAAATGTATCAGCTTGCACACCGAATACTATGATAGTCCCGAACTGTTTAATATGCTTAAAAGCTAAATTTAACGTATCTGGGTAACCGGCAGCCTCTACAGTAATATCAGCCCCAAGCCCTCCAGTTAATTCACTAATTGCATCATCTAAATTCTCTTTGTCAGGATTTATTGTATGAGTCGCTCCAAATAATTTAGATTTCTCTAATCTATAGTCTAATGGGTCTACTACTATCACATTTCTTGCTCCCAACCGTGAAACTATCATTGTAAAACTTAAGCCTATGCTACCCTGTCCAAATATAACTACGTTTTTACTTAATACACTACCCATCTTCCTACATGCATAAAGCACGGTTCCGGAAGGTTGACACATCAACCATTCATCTAAAGGGCCTTGTTCAGGTAATACGATCATTCTGCTAGGGTCAGATACTACATATTGTTGCAAGCCACCAGTGCCTCTCGCCGGTATCACTATTACTCTTTGTCCTTCTTTGATTGAATCAGTTCGACTTTCTAATACTACTCCGGCTAATTCATGGCAAGGCAAGCCTGGATCCATCGGATAAGCTGATTCCTCTTTAATCGGGCCATAATGATGCCTTATATCACTACCACAAACCGAAACTTTCTCTAGTTTTACCAAACATTGCCCGTCAATTGCCTGGGGTTGTTCGATATCTATAAATTCAAAATGTTTAGGCGCCGTTAATCTTACTGCTTTCATATTTCACTCCAACAAATCTCTAAAGTAAATGAATAATACCTTTAATACACTATAAATATCAATTAGCTCTATAAATTACATTCTATTCATTTGATAATCATATAAAAGTCCATAAATATATTATGCCTATCCAAAAAGCCTATTTGACAGCAGTTAGCAATCGAGTTAGCCTTGATTTATATTCATATAGGAACATAGCATTTTGGTAAAATCTACAGAATTCATAAAAATTTGCCACCGAAAATTGGTCGCTACAGTAACCATAAACAGGCCCGAAGCGCTAAATTCCATCAACTATGATATGTGGTTAGAATTAACGAACATCCTTGATTTACTGGATCAAGATCTTCAAACACGGTGCATAATAATAACTGGAGCTGGTGAAAAAGCTTTCTGTGCAGGAGCAGATATTGCTGAGTTTAAGGATTTTAGATCTGATTCAGAAAAAGGTAAATCCTATAACAATAGAGTAGACTGTCTATTGAACACCATAAGACACCTGAATACCCCAATCATCGCGATGGTCAATGGGATAGCCGCAGGCGGAGGGTGTGAGATATCAGTAGCAGCAGATTTAAGAATCGGATCAACAAATAGTAAGCTAGGGATTCCAGTAGCTAAACTAGGAATTACGATCGGCCATGCAGAAATGAAATCGTTAGTAGAATTGGTAGGCCGTGGAACCGCGATGTATATACTTTTAACCGGTAGACTTTTAAATGCAGATGAAGCGCTCAAATCAGGTCTTCTGAATCATGTAGTTGATCAGTCAGTTCTAGTATCCTTCACTAACGCCATCGCAGAAGAAATAGCAGACCTAGCTCCGCTGTCACACGCGGGTAACAAACAAACCATGAATCATATATCTGAAATTTCCAGTTTAAATGAGTTAAATGAGCAACAAAAAATGCTACCCTTAGCCCAATTTGATACAGCGGATTATCAAGAAGGATTTAACGCGTTCCTTGAAAAACGAAAACCTTCTTTTGAAGGAAAGTAACATGGATGAGGACAAATTACCAATAATAAAAAAGACAAAAAAAATACGAGCTGACGTATTACTAGTAAAGAACAATCAAGTAGAAACAAGACAAAAAGCTCAGGCATTAATCATGCAAGGTTCCGCTTACGATCCAAGTGGGAAAATAATTAAACCAGGAACCCTATTAGACGAATCTCATACACTTATTGTTAAAGAGCAGTTACCTTATGTTGGAAGAGGTGGCGTTAAAATGGCCCATGCTCTAAAAACCTTTGATATAGATGTTGCGGATTTAACAATCCTGGATGTTGGAGCTTCTACTGGCGGATTTACTGACTGTGCTATTCAAAGAGGTGCTTCCCACATATACGCCTTAGATGTTGGGCATGGACAAATCCATCACAGCCTGCAAAACAAACCCAATATTACAATAATAGAAAAAACTAACGCCAGATACCCTTTTGACTTACCAACTAAAGTACATGGGATATTCATTGATGTTGCATTTATTTCAAATAGGCTAATATTACCTGAGGTCAGTACACATTTAAAAAATGATGGCTTTATTATTTGTCTTATAAAGCCCCAATTCGAAGCTGGGCAAGAATATGTCGGATACCGTGGCGTTATCAGAGATCCAAAGGTACATGAAATGGTCATTACAGACTTTAAAACCTGGGCACAGGATAACAAATTCAATGTATTAGAATTGTGTGATTCTCCAATTTCAGGAAGAAACGGCAATAAAGAATTTTTCGCTTACTTAACAAAAAATTTAGATTAGAATAATTAGTGAGGTACTCATGGAGATCGAACAAATAGCCAAAATATTGATTAAACAAAATAAAACCGTCTCTGTTGCTGAAGCATGTACATGCGGTATGTTAGGTTCCAAATTAGGATCAATTCCAGGTAGCTCACAGTACTTCCCTGGTGGTGTAATTGCCTACACAGGCGGCTTAAAAGAAAACCTTTTAGGGGTCCCTGAAAATATAGCCAAGGAACTAGGAACAGTTAGTGAGGCTATGGCTATATCCATGGCCGAAGGAGTATTAAATTTAACTAATACTGATTATGCGCTTTCGACCACCGGAGTCACTGGTCCTACCGCAGGAAAATCCGGGTTGCCTATAGGCACATTCTGGATTGGATTTGCATCAAGAACAGGAGAACGGAAAGCAGAACAAATCCAAATTGACTCCGATAGGCAGGGTAATAAAGAAGGCGCAGCAGACGCCGCTCTACAATTATTACTAAATAGCATTAGTTAAAATATTCGGTCAGCTAAATAAAACGGAGATTAAATATGCAAATTACTAATCACGTATACAGCACTCATATTGAAGAAGATCCTAATACATTTGGCGCTATGCACCCAGGCGGAACACAAATTTACTTTGTCGGGGATCCTTCTCAGAATATGGTTTTAATAGATTCAGGAGAAAATTACCGACACTGGACCGATCAAATACTAAGTTACCATGTAGAATTAGGAAGCCCACCTATCACTGACATATACATAACACACGGCCATGGAGACCATATTGGAGGGTTAGATAGACTCCAAGAAGCATTCCAATGTAAAGTAAGATGTCATCCAAAACTAGAACCATTTCTAAGTCACAAACTGACACACAATAAACAAAATAATATAGTACAAAAATTAAAATCCAATGAAATAACTACCATAAACAATAAAATTAGCTTAAAAGCAGTATTCACTCCTGGGCATGAAGATGATCATGTTGTTTATTATTTAAAACAAGATAAAGTATTGTTTAGCGGAGATACCATACTGGGTAATTCCACCGGTAGCGTAAGAGAATTAGATAAATATCTAGCTTCATTAAAAAAAATGCTGGCGTTAAAACCCGATACCATATGTCCGGGGCATGGGAAAACTGTTAAAAATGCAAGTAACCGAATTCAATTCTATATCCACCACAGATTAGAACGAGAAGCCCAAATTATTAAAGCTGTAAAATCAGGATCACTAACAATAGATGAAATAGTAAATTATGTATATCCAAAAAATCTTAGGAGCAATTTAAAAAACGCTGCAGGCAGAAACGTACATACGCATATAAGAAAACTGATTAACGAAAGAACTGTTTCAGAAACAGAATCTACTTACCACATAGTATAATAAGGTATATATGTTCTACCAAAATAAAACGCGTGGCCCACTTATGCCATTGGGATGCAGTACACTCCTCATAATTCTAGGAGTGATATTCATAATAACTCCACTTATAGAAATAATTGCACAAATACTCGGCCTGGGGCTGATATTTATTGGAATTACATTGTTGACGTTTAATCTTATTAAAAAGATATTTTTGTAATATGAAAATAATGAATAATCAATGAGCTGGATACTACTTGCTATCATCGCTGCTGTATTAATGGGATCCGTAAACTTAATAGACAAAATCATTCCTAGTAAATTTTCCGAAAGACCTACAGACTATCCTTTAAGCATAGGAATTCTCGGAGTACCTGTAAGTCTTATACTCCTTGCGATCATAATACCCTTCTCTCATATCAGTATGTCCGGCATCTTTTATGCTTTATTGTCAGGAGGATGTTTCGGCATTTTTGCGTGCATTTGTTTGAGACTTGTCTATAAATATGAGGCTTCACGAATTTTCCCCCTCGTACATATGAATGCAGTATTTACCGGCTTAATAGCATTTTTTTTCATCGGAGAAAAGCTCACTATATTACAATGGTTATCCATTGCAATAATAGTCTTTGGCGCAATGATTCTGTCTATAACTAAGAGCTCACCTAAAGATAAATCAACTTTTCTAATCAAATTGCTATTGTTAATGGTTGTAGCAACTATTACTATGGGTTTTTCAAACACTTTTCTCAAACTCGCAGTAACTGAAGGTTCAGTGGTAATTACTAGCACCTTACGAGTACTAGTTCTTTACTCATTTCTTGTAATTCTTAATAGTAATAAGGCTAGCTGGAATCAAATGAAAACGTGGTGGAACACTAAACCCAGAACCGCTTTCAAAATACTTGCGTTCAATGAGGGTCTAGCAACTACTGCTTTGATGCTAATTGCTTGGGCAGCAGCATTGGGTCCGATATCTTTAGTAACGGTAATCCTAAGCACATCAATTCTAATAACTGTAATATCTGCTCTAATAATAGGTAAATTTTCTAACACTTACGTCAAAGAGCAGCCTGGTCAGACAAATGTAATAATAAAACTGATTGGGAGTTTTTTAATTCTAGGCGGAGTTATCATCATATCGATTATCTAAACTAATTATTTGCAAACACAGTACGGCAAATATGCTTATGGCAGTTACTTCATAGATACAAAATTATGTTTCCTAAACCCACTACTAGGTTAATCACGCTGTAATAATTCTATTCGGACATTTTCTGGTCCACGTACAAAAGCAATTTTTACTCCCGGCCTTATTTCATGCGGTTCGACAACAATTTCAGCTCCCTTACCTTTAAGTTCATCAACTACTGAAAATAAATCATCTACTCTAAATCCAAAATGATCTAATCCTAAATAGGGAGTAGCAGGGCTATTTGGCAAATCGCTGTCTTCAGAAACCGCAGCTATAAACACTGCTAAGCCATTTATATCTAAATCTATTCTTTTTTGCCCATCTGATTGCGTTAATTCTAGGATTTCTGCATCAAACATCTTATTAAAATACTGTGCCATCCCCATTGGGTCTTTACTCCTGACATGAATATGATCGTAAGCAAATGTTCCTTTCATATTATTCCTCCTTAACGTGTAACATCATATGCAATTCAATAGTATATATACATTGGTTCAAATTAACCATTAACACATTTACATTGACTAGTAAAACAGTGTGATGGTACCATCAACCACAAATTGAATATAGAATCTTTGGCACTAATGTTTAAAAGGGAAGATGGTGAAATACCATCACGGTTGCGCCACTGTAAGCATCAATCAGATCGAGATACCACTGTCTAAATAATAGGAAGACACCGATCATTAAATGCAAGTCAGGAGACCTGCCAAAGACAGCATCTGGCTTCTGCGCATACAGAATTAAGCCTAGTGAATCTTGAGCACTTGTCAGATGGCAAGTGTTTTTTATTTAAATAATACTATTAGGATCAGATGAAAGATAAATCCAAAATAAGTGCCCTGGTTTGCGTAGATTCGGCAAGATGTCTTTGGAAATCTACCAACGGTAAAGGTCCTTTAGACATTCTGTGGGAGCTCAAGCAGTTATATGATAATGATGACAAAGTTACTATCAGTCCTTGTAGATGTATATTCGGCTGCACATATGGACCCAGAGTAGACCTAATAAACCATGATACTAAAGAGAAAAACTTATATGGTTCAATCCAAGGCATTTTCGAAATTTCTGTTCGTGGCAAAGTAACAATAAATCAACTACCTCAAGATTTAAATAAATTAATAGGCTAGTAACTAATAATGAAAATTATGAGCATGGTACATATATGTCAGGATTTATAATAGCAGGCGTCAAGAGTGGCGTAGGTAAAACCACGATAGCAAGTGGCATAATGTCTGCTTTGACCCAATCAGGTTATAAAATCCAACCATTTAAGGCAGGACCAGACTACATTGACCCCTCCTACCATACAGCCGCATGCGGAAACATAAGCAGAAACCTAGACAGTTGGCTACTAGAAGAGAATGTAATTCTTGAGTTATTTAATAGATCTTCTTCTAATGCGGACATATCCATAGTTGAAGGAGTTATGGGGCTATTTGATGGTCATTCCAATTTAAGTGACGAAGGTTCTACCGCTCATCTTGCAAAATTATTAAACATGCCGGTAATCTTAATCACTGATGCAAGCAAAGTCGCTAGGAGTGTTGCTGCAGAAGTTCTAGGATTCAAAGCGTTTGACAAAAATGTGAACATTGCCGGAGTTATATTAAATGGAATCGGCAGCGAACGACATTTAGATTTTTGCAAACCTCAAATAGAAGAAACGACTGGCATACCGGTACTGGGCTACATGCCAAGAAAACCTGAATTAACACAACCAGAACGGCACCTAGGATTAATTCCAACTATTGAAGGTAAAATCGCTTCTGAATGGCAACAACAATTAACTAACCAAATCCGTGAAACTATTGATCTTGACCAATTGATACAAATTGCAAAATCTCACAAAACTTCGCAATCAAAAAAACATGTGTTTCCAGTAGAATCCATAAAGCCACATGTCAGAATCGCAATAGCCAAAGATAAAGCATTCAATTTTTACTACCAAGACTCCTTGGATTTGTTATCTTCTTGGGGAGCCGAATTAGTGCCATTCAGCCCATTATCAGATATAGAAATACCAGAAAATTGTAACGGTATATACATGGGAGGAGGATTCCCGGAAGTGTACGCGAATGAATTATCTGACAACAAAACAATGAAACAGTCCATTTTATCTGCCTCTAAGGCTAATATCCCCATTTATGCAGAATGTGGTGGTTTGATGTACTTAGGTCAAAATATTATAAATTTTGACGGCACTGCGCTACCAATGACTGGCGTATTTAAATACAACTCACTCCTCGAAAATTCCAGGTTAACGCTTGGGTACCGAGAAATTGAATCTCAAATCACAACACCTATTTTAAATAAAAATCAGGTAGTCAAAGGTCATGAATTTCATTGGTCAGCTTTAGATGAAGCCTCGCCTTCAGAGCAGCCAATCTACAAGATTATCAATCAATCAAATAAACTGGAAGGATACTCCAAGAATAAAACTCATGCTACATATATTCATGTTCACCTTGGCAGTAGTAGTAAAAACTTAGCCAGCAATTTCATTAATTACTGTGCTCAAAACTAATTTAATAAGGACATAATATGACAACTAACAGCGATCCAAGTAATACACCTCAGTCAGTAACTGGACCTAGAATCAATAAAGGCCTAGTGATTGTAAACACCGGTACAGGAAAGGGTAAAACTACTGCAGCTATGGGGGTGATGTTTAGAGCCTGGGGCAGAGGCATGAACGTTATTATGATGCAGTTCATAAAACACTCCACAGCAAACTTTGGTGAACAAAGAGCAGCAAAGAAAATAGGTATAACTATAAAAGCTATGGGAGATGGGTTTACTTGGCGTTCGAAAGATTTAGATCAAAGCGCTGAATTAGCACAGGCACATTGGGAAGATTGTAAAAACATCATATTAAGTGGAGATTATGACTTGATAATACTTGATGAATTTACATACCCTTTGCATTATGGCTGGGTAGACGTGCAAGATGTCCTAAAAGTGCTCGACAAGAAACCTGAAATGTTACATGTAATTATTACAGGCAGAAACGCCCCTGAAGAACTCATAGCATATGCAGATTTAGTAACTGATATGACATTAGTAAAACATCCGTACAAAAGTGGAATCAAGGCACAACCTGGGATAGAATTTTAAATTATAAAGCAGGTCAAATACAATGGTTAATATAACGATAAATCCTCTGGACAAATCAGCACAAGACCAAGCTTCTGCTCGCCAAAGCGAACTGACCAAACCAGCTGGTAGTTTAGGAAGATTAGAGGACCTATCTATACAATTATCTGGCATATATGGATCTCATATGTACACAATACAAAACAAAATGACCGTAGTAGCAGCAGGAGACCATGGAGTTGTTGAAGAAGGAGTGAGTCAATTTCCTCAAGATGTGACTGCCCAAATGGTACTTAATTTCTTGTCTGGTGGAGCTGCAATAAATGTTTTATCTACTAAATCTCAATCTGGAATACTAGTAGTAGACGCTGGAGTGAAAAGTGAATTACCAGATCACGATCAACTAAAAAAATTAAAAATTAAAGCAGGTACCAACAATTTCGCTAAAGGCGCAGCGATGACACGAGATGAAGCCGGTCAAACAATAGAAAATGGGATTAATCTAGCTATAGATCTCAGCCAAAAAGGCATTGATCTTCTTGCTTGTGGAGAAATGGGTATAGGTAACACTACATCTGCTAGTGCTATAACATCGGTCATATGCAAAAAAACTCCTGAAGAAGTAACAGGAACCGGAACCGGAATCAATGAAGAATCTCTTAAACTTAAAATAAAAACCATTAAAAAATCTATAGCCTTAAACTCTCCTGATCCCGATGATGGTGTTGACGTGTTGTCTAAAGTAGGAGGATTCGAAATTGGATTTTTATCAGGTTTGATGTTAGGAGCTGCAAGTCAAAAGATTCCGATTATAGTTGATGGGTTTATATGCGCAGCAGCAGCATTAATCGCAAGTACAATTGAACCTCTTGTAAAAGGCTACATGATCGGATCACACAAATCCGTAGAACCGGGGCACATAATAAGCCTCAATCATCTTGGTTTACAACCTTTATTAGACTTGAACATGCGGCTAGGAGAAGGAAGCGGTGCCGCTCTAGCAATGCCTATAATTGAGGCTTCTATGCTTTGTATGACCCAAATGGCAACATTTGGAGAAGCTGGGGTATCTGACGATTCATAATGACAACATTGATAAAATCAATCATATTATCATTTACCTTTCTAACATGGATTCCAATTACCAAGGCTATCAATTTCCAGCCTAGTGAGTTTAGATTATCCATATCTTTTTATCCAATTGTAGGATTATTCTTAGGAAGCATTTTACTGCTAACTTATACTCTATCTGACTTGATCTTTCCAGTGCAAGTAACTGCGGCCGCAATGCTAGCGGTGTCATCATTTTCAACACGTTTTTTACATCTAGACGGGTTCATAGATTGCATGGATGGTTTTTTTGGAGGGAATACTCCGGAAAGAAGACTTGAGATATTAAAGGATCCGCACGTTGGAGCATTTGGTGTTATAGGTGGTATCTCATTATTACTATTAAAATATACCTTGCTGATTAGTCTATTAACACTACCTGCATCAAACTATATAGCAATTTTATTGTTCCCCTGCATATCACGATGGACTATGGTTCTTTCCATTATATTCTTCAAATACATCCGCACTGACGGTATAGGATCAACCTTTCAAGAAGGAACATCTTATATCCCGTTAATTATAGCTTCAACAACGACAATACTCATATGTTTTATTATTGCAAATACATACTTGATATTAATTCCATTTATAGCAGCTTCATTATGGGCAATCTTGTTCAATTTTATTGCTTCCAAACTTTTGAATGGAGGTATTACCGGTGATTGCTATGGTGCAGTCAATGAAACATCTGAAGTAATAAGCATTGCAATAATATATTTCTTATTAACAAGCTATTGGGCAACATTGGTGATTTTATAACATGTTTTTGCTACCGATATATGATTACTCATTGTTAATAATCTTCCTAATTGCTGTAAGTTACGACGTATTATTCGGAGAGTTACCCAGTAAAATACACCCAACAGTGTTCATGGGAAAAGTAATAGATATTACATCTAAAGTGCTACCTACGAAAGGTCGGAAATCGCTTGTTATGGGAGCTGTACTCGCAGTTTCAATGCCAGCTATAAGTTTTACACTTACTATTTTGTTTTTATATTATTGTCGCCAGTTTCATGAAATTATTTACATTATAATTGGTTCTTTTTTACTCAAAAGCTCCTTCTCTTTAAAATTATTAGGGCAGTCTGCAAAAATAATCAAACATGATTTAACCTCCTTAGATTTAGAGTCCTCTAAGGATAATTTAACCTCGCTAGTAAGCAGAGATCCTAGTTCTCTCTCTAGAGAACAAATCATTGCTGCAACAATAGAATCAGTTTCCGAAAATACGTCCGATAGTTTCATAGCCCCAATATTATTTTTTGTAGTATTCGGAATCCCTGGAGCAATTGCTTACCGAGCTATAAACACATTAGATAGCATGATTGGTTATCACGGCAAATTTGAATATCAAGGTAAGGCTTCTGCCAAGCTAGACGACCTTGTAAATTGGATCCCCTCAAGAATATCAGCATTATTGATAGCATTCACATCAATATTTATCTCATCGCAAAAATTTAAATCAAGCTTTCACATCATGTTTAGAGACCACAACTTAACTGAAAGCCCAAATGCAGGATGGCCCATGTCAGCTATGGCTGGAGCTTTGGAAATAAGCTTAGAGAAAAACAATCTTTACAAATTAGGAGATAATCACACTCCCATAGCAGTAAAACACATAGACTCCGCTATATGTTCTTTATATTCAGTATCTTACCTAGCTACTGCAGCTGTGGTAATATTTTTTCTGTTAAGGATTTTGTGATTAAAAATGAGTTATGTATCTAATATTATAACGTTTACTCCAGGAACTTTACCTAAATCAAAAGCGACTCATGGGGGAACTAATTTAACAGAACGTCAAAATTTAGGACTGGATAATGCAATAAATGACTTTAGTGCAAGTATTTCTCCACTAAACATATCTGAAGAAGTGTTCAATGTTATAAAAGATATTAACTTATCAGAATATCCAGATCCAGAATGCTTATCTTTAAAAAACTCTATTGCTTCATCAATACAAAA
>DPHC01000008.1:78853-80658 GCA_003523055.1 Dehalococcoidia bacterium
ATTCTAGTAAATCACTGATATTCTATCCAACGTATGGAGAATACAGCACAGCATGTAACTTATATGGATCAGAAATATCATTCATAACACCCGACCATAATAAAACCGGATTCATTTGGGATTTTCAAAAAGCTCAACATTTTATAGAGTCCAATCAACCTGACTTGATTTTTTTGTGCAACCCTAACAATCCAACTGGTACGTATTTTAACAATCAAGAAATTACTGCATTAATTAATTCGTCAGAAAAATCTAATACTATTATAGTGATTGACGAAGCTTATTTAGATTTTTCTAATACTGATGAACGCTATACCGAGCTAATAAAAACCTCCAATGTATTACTATTGCGTTCATTAACCAAATCTTATGGCATTACTGGCTTACGCTTGGGCTATTGCTTAGGTAATTCCAACCTTGTATCTCAAATCCAACATCACATACCTCCTTGGAGTGTAAATTCTTTGGCGCAATCAGCTGGAATTTATCTTTTGAACAAAAACGATAAAAATTTACCTGCCATACAATCTGTGGATATTGCTAAACAATATTTAACCTCAGCATTAACTGAAATCGGATATGAAATAGAGCCATCTGACGCCAATTTTTTATTGATAAAAGTTAAGAATGCTCCTAACACTAAAATGAAGTTGTTGAAACACAATATTATGGTAAGAGATTGTAGTTCATTCGGACTGCCACACCATATACGAGTCGGAATAAAATCTTTAGAAGATTGTGAACAACTAGTTGCAGCGATCAAGAACACTTATTAAATACTTGGTATACTGAAAATCTATACTAGAAAAGGAGATCACTATGGGTAAAATTTATTTGGTCAGGCATGGAGAAACTGAATGGAACGCTGAAGGACGTACCCAAGGTCAAACTGATATACCATTATCTGATAAAGGAAAAAAACAAGCTCAGGCCGTGCAATCATTATTACAATCAGTGGCTATAGACGCAGTGTACTCCAGTGATCTCTCTAGAACATTGGAAACTGCTCAGATAATAGTTAAGGACCGAAATTTACAAGTACAGACCAACAAAGACTTACGCGAGAGATATTTTGGAAAATTTGAAGGATTGACGCTGAAAGAAAAAGAGCTTAAGTATCCTGAAGAGTTCAAAAACTCCACAGAAAACGACATCAATTTTGAGCCACCTGAAGGCGAAAGTATCGAACAAACTTATAATAGAATCGCACAACCTTTAAGCCACTACAAGGAAAAGCATATAAACGAGTCAATACTCATAGTAGGACATGGAGGATCTTTAAGGTGCGGTATTTCTTATATATTAGACTTGCCAGTTGAAACATCATTAAAATTCGTACTGTCAAACTGCAGCATCACTTCATTCGAAACATTCAATAATAATACTGTACTCCTAGGTTATAACAACACGAATCACCTTAATGATTCCAATGACCAAGTAGGATATTAATGTTTGGTAAAGTTATTATGGTGCAAGGCACTGCCTCAAATGTTGGGAAAAGTGTTTTAGTTTCTGCATTATGTCGTATATTCAGGCAAGAAGGTTATAAAGTTGCCCCATTCAAAGCTCAGAATATGTCAAATAACTCATTCGTAACATTAGACGGAGGAGAGATAGGAAGAGCCCAAGCAGTACAAGCAGAAGCTTGCGGGGTAGACGCAACCGTAGAGATGAATCCTATTCTGCTCAAGCCAGAAGCAGACCATAAGTCTCAGGTAATTGTAATGGGTAGACCTTTACTAACAGCAGAGGCAAAAGATTATTATGATTTAAAACCTCAGCTATGGAAATCTGTTACATCATCG
>DPHC01000008.1:80814-81750 GCA_003523055.1 Dehalococcoidia bacterium
AATCTGTTACATCATCGATAGATTCCTTACGAAGTAAATTTGATCTAGTGATAATAGAAGGGGCTGGTAGTCCAGCAGAAATCAATTTAAAAAAGAACGAAATCGTTAATATGAGTGTAGCCAAATATTGTCAATCTCCGGTATTACTTTGTGGAGATATAGACAGAGGTGGTGTTTTCGCATCATTAGTGGGTACTTTAGAATTGCTAGACGATGATGAAAATAACCTAATAAAGGGATTCATTATAAATAAATTCCGAGGAGACATTAGGCTATTAGATGATGGTCTTACTTGGCTAGAAAATCGGACTGGTAAAAAGGTAGCCGGTGTTATACATCATTATAACGATATCCACATACCAGAAGAAGATTCTGTGGCACTAGACATACCAAACAGACATACCAACGATGCCAATATAAATATACGTGTAATACAATTACCTCACATATCTAATTTTGATGACTTTGACCCATTCTCCAGAGACTCTATGGTAAATCTTTCATTCGCGTCTACTCCCGAGGAAATATCTGACTCTGATTTAATTATCATCCCTGGAAGTAAATCTACAATTGCTGATTTAATTTGGATGGAAAAAACCGGAATGTTAGACAAAATTAACATTCTGCATGAATCTTCCCATACTCCTATAATTGGAATTTGCGGCGGGTACCAAATTATTGGATCAATGTTATTAGATCCAAACAAAATTGAATCAAATATTACTAAAAAATCCGGAATGTCTTTATTGAGCCATACAACTACTTTCGATACCCAAAAATCCACTCATAGAATAAACGGTAAAGTATTAAGCACCAAAGGACTCTTGAAACATGCCAATGGAGATTCTATATCTGGATATGAAATACATATGGGAGAAACTGAGAATTATGGAAACACCAATTCACCGTTTCAATTAACTTCCAGACAAGACATAC
>DPHC01000005.1:0-3583 GCA_003523055.1 Dehalococcoidia bacterium
TGAAAACAATATTTCAGGATGGCTGCTTTATGATTACCTCAAGTCAAACCCTATATTCCACAAACTGTTAACTACTACTGGGCATGTGACTAGACCAGTATATCTATTAATTAAACCAAATACACAACCTTCCCTCATCGTGCATCATGTCGACATAAGTAAATTCATTAATGAAAATTTAGATATAAAACCATATTCAAACCGGATAAACATGATCACACAGTTAGAAGAAAATCTTAAAGATATGCAAATTCTCGCTATGGAATATTCTAAATCAGGCCAATTACCTAGAATTTCTCGAGTAGACGCGGGTACAATAGAATTGATCTCTGAACTAGGACCTAAGGTGATCTCTTCAGCTGATTTAGTCCAGTTTACTACTCAAACTTGGACGGACTCCGAACTGGACTCTCACATTGAAGCAGGTCGACTACTAGGGATAATTGTTAATGATGCTTTTAAATTCATTGGCACCAATTTAAATAACAATCTAACAGAATATGATGTTGCAAATTATATTCGTGATTTGTTCGTAGCCAATAATTTAGTTACCAATGATGGCCCTGTTGTAGCAGCAAACGAAAATAGTGCCGATCCTCATTACGAACCTGAGTTACGATCTCATACCTTAAAATCGGGAGACTGGATATTAATCGATTTATGGGCAAAATTAAATAACGCACAAAGTATATATGCAGATATAACATGGGTAGCATATATTGGGAACTCAGTCCCCGAAAATTATCAACATATCTTTAACATTGTGGTAGAAGCTCGTAATAAATCCCTAGAATTCTTAAAGTCAAAATTTGCCAACAACGAAAAAGTTCAAGGGTGGGAAGTAGATGACATTGCTAGAGATACTATCCAACAATACGGATATCTAAATAATTTCACACATAGACTGGGGCATAGTATTGGATATGAAGTACATTCAGAGGGTGTAAACCTAGATAATTGGGAAACTCATGATACTCGAGAAATTATAAAAGGAATCGGTTTCTCAATAGAGCCTGGAATCTATATATCATCACAGTTTGGAATGAGGTCAGAAATAGATGTCTATATATCAGATGAAGGCCCTGTAGCTTCATCACCTGTTCAAAACCAGATAGTGTTAATCAGATAACTTATCCACAAGGCTTCAATATTCTTTAAATTAGGTCAGCTACTCTAGGCGCAACTTCCTCTTTCAACAAATCCAAGGTTTCATGTTCCCAACTTGGGTCATCCGGATCTTGGGTTATAGCCAGCAAATGGCCAAATCCACCGACTTCATTATATAATTTCCTGATTTTATCAGCACATTGTTGGGGGCCTCCAACAATCCAAATATTTTCCATCATATAATCTACATCTAATGCCTCATCTGGTATATCGGGAGTCAATTTGGCATTTTGTATTTGCCCTGAATTTGCTCTGTTAGGTAATTGATGCTGAATGTAATTTCTTCCCAAAACAGCTCTAGCTCTTTCTCTAGCTAAATCGTCTGTTTCAGCAATAAAGACATCTCTGGCTATTCGCCAGTCGCTTCTATTTACTTTAGTACCAACTTCAGCAGCAGAATCTTCTATCACAGACCAGTGTTCAGCCAGAAATCTTGGCGCTAATCCAGAACTGCTCATAGGTAAATACCCACGCCTAGCAGCAGTACGTATAGAAGCAGAACGACCTGAACTAGCTGCAACAAAAATGGGTGGATGTGGTTTCTGCAAAGGTTTCATATGTAGCCCACGTTCTCTTATAGGGTCTAATTCTGGTGCATCGATATCAAAGTATTTACCTTTGAATGAAAATTTGCCCTCAGAGGCCCACATTTCTAAAATTAAATCCAATGCTTCAGCAGCACGCTCTCTAACTTCGTCACCTTGCAAGGAACCCAATCCGAATAATTGTAAATCTTCAGTGATTGCCCTATGTCCAATACCCCATTGTAATCTTCCGTGAGTCAAGTGATCTAGCATAGCTATTCTATGGCCTAATTCAACCGGGTTATGAAGAGTCAGAAGGTTAACACCGGTGCCCAAAAGAATATTTTTCGTCATTGCGGATGCTTTTGCCAGCAGTAGGTCCGGGCAAGGAGCATTTTCCCATCTCTCTGTAACATGTTCACCGACCCAAACTTCTTTAAAACCTAAGTTGTCAGCTCTAACTATTAAATCTAGATCCCGGTCATAAGAATCTGCATACGACCTGTGAGGTGGATGTAACGGCATCATAAACAAACCAAATTCCATAATATACTCCTATCTGTGAACACGTAAAATTATATTGCCTTTTTGAATTGCCACGATACTACGTTAGGTCATTATCTATGTCAACTTACCGTACCGCTTACGCATATTTGTACATACAATGAATCTAAAACTTCACGAGGGCTATCATGAAATTGCCATTTATAAGACAATCAAAAATTGCAGTAGTAGAAATCCATGGTGTCATAGGAGACAAGTTAAAAATAAACGCTTATTGTGAGTTGTTTAGAAAAATTCGTAAAAATCCCAACTATAAAGCAGTTATTATAGATATAAAATCACCTGGAGGATCTGCAGCGGGTACTGAAGTTTTATACCATGAACTTCAGAAAATTAACCAATCAAAGCCAGTAGTGGCATATATTCGTGAAATCGGAGCATCCGGTGGATATTACCTTGCCTGCTCGGCTACCCATATAACAGCATTGCCCACAACTATAGTGGGTTCTATAGGAGTCATATTTATGAATCCTGTAGCTGAACAATTATTATCTAAAATCGGGATTAAATATTCAGTATTCAAGCAAGGTAAATACAAAGACATGGGAGGGTTTTGGCGTGAGAATACGGAAGAAGAAAATGAAAAATTTGATGCCCTTCTAAAAGAAGTATATGATAATTTTGTAGGTGTAGTTACTGCTAGTCGAAGCCTAACACCAGAAGAATCTAAAACGATATCAACTGGTGAAATATTTACTGGAACATCTGCCAAACAACTTAAATTAATCGATCAAATAGGTGGGTTCGAAGACACACTACAAGTCGCTGCATCATTATCGGGATCTAAGCCTAGGATGAAAAAACTTGGCCCCAAAACGTCTCTATCTGACAAGTTTTTGTTCAAAAACCAGACTGACATTAATATTGCCTTATCAGCTATTAGTTCTATTTTAACAGGAGGACTCTACTACATAGATTCTTCATTTATGCTTAATAGAAACTAGTTATTTTAATCCTGCCTTAAGTATCATTTTAGCTTTATCCCAATAAGAGTCTTGTTTCATCAAGGTTAATTTAGAAAATTCATGACCATCTTTTGCTGCCAGGTTAACCATTAATTCAAACCTAGCTTTAAATTTAATATTGGCAATTCTCAATGACGAATCAGCATGAACGTTCATACGCCTGCTTAAATTTACCAAAGTAAAAAATAGATCACCAATTTCTTCTTCAATTGAATCTTGATCCTCAGCGCCTACTATTTCTAGAGCCTCTTCTTGAATTTTTTCTAACACTCCTGAAATATCTTCCCAATCGAAGCCCAATTTGACTGCACGATCTTGCAAAATTTGAGCATAATGAAGAGCTGGCAAATCCGTAGGAATATT
>DPHC01000005.1:3819-94055 GCA_003523055.1 Dehalococcoidia bacterium
ACTTCTTCAGCAGATTCTGCTAAAACATTTCCAAATACGTGAGGATGGCGCCTTACCATTTTATTTATTAACCCTTCCACTACATTATTTATTGAAAGATCATTAGTTTCAGAAGTTATTTGAGCATGAAGCATAATTTGCAACAGCAAATCTCCTAATTCCTCTATCAATCCTTCGGTATCATTTTGCTCAATTGTTTCTAAAACTTCATAACATTCCTCAATAAGGTTACGTTTTAAAGAATCGTGAGTTTGTTTTCTATCCCACGGGCATCCGTTTTCAGAGCGTAAGGTTGAAATTAGTTCTACTAACTCATTAAATTTATTTTCTCCAGGCATTTTCCTCCTCATAACTACTCAATACTTAAAGTATGTAGTGTTTATTTAATCAACATCTGTATAATTAGACTGTAATATGTACAAAAACATTAAATCGTCTTTACTATTCCAAGGTCTATTCATTATAAGCCTTGGGACAGCAATAATAACCGGATCATTGATATGGAATATAAATGATATTGGCTACCAGTCTAAAAGTTTTGCAACTCATAATATTTCAATTCAAACTGGATTAAATGAATCTGAGCTACACGACATAGCAAAATCAATCCGCGCTTATTTTAATTCATCCCAAGAATCACTAGATGTAAGCTTCCCTTCATATCCAGAATACAAGGTGTTTAACGAAAAAGAAGTAGCACACATGAAAGATGTGAAACATATCATTCACTACGTTTATGGCTTTTTTCTGTTCAGTTTAATATACGTTTTTATTTTTATAATGAGTTACGCTGCCTCCAATAATGAATATAAAAGACGCCTACTTGATCTAATATCTTTATCAGCATTTTGTACTCTTTTATTAATAACACTCTTTTCGCTTGGAATGTTATTTGCATTCAATAAAATGTTTTTATTATTCCATTTAATCAGTTTCAATAATGATTATTGGATTTTAGATCCCTATACTGATTACTTATTGATTCTTTATCCCTACCCTTTTTGGTTCAATGTTTGTATACGGGTGGCAATCATGATCGTAGTTCCACTACTAGTTCTGATACCAGTTCCGTGGTTGATAAAAAAGAAAATTAAAATAACTTGACCTCTATCTCATTAAATGTGAAACTTCACTTCTTATAAGATTTAACCTAAAGAGAGAGGAGAAAATAAATGGCTGATGTAAATGTAGAAGTTAGAGAAAATGGACCACTAAGAATCACAGGACCTATAAGCATAACTGACAAGGACGGGAATGCTTACAGCATTCCTGAAGGACAATGGGTTTCATTTTGCAGATGTGGACTGTCAGAAAATAAACCTTTTTGCGACAGCGCTCACAGATCTGGTGGGTTCGAAGCTGATTCAGTAGCAAAATAACACAATGTTTGGTTACATAATTCTAGAAATTAGAATTATGTAACCAAAACTCATTATAACCAGGTAGTAAGTTGACCATAGTTTATTCTCGATTTTTCTACAACTCGATCCGAATATCCAATTGTTAAAATTCCGACATATTTAGCTTCATATTCGACTCTTAATATATTCTCCAAATCCTCTATTTTACCCAAACGACCTGTGGAGCAACTGACAGATAATCCCATAGACGTCGCGGCTAACTGAATGTTTTGAATCGCACAGCATACTGCTCCATAATTTTCTTCAGTTATTTCTTCTTCTTATTGCAATTATCGATACTAATGCTAATAGTGCAGGGTTAATCTTCAGCTGAAGATACCACTTTAGCCGTTAAAGTTATATGCGCGTAAAGTAGCGATTTGAGTGTTCAATATACTGACATGTTTTAAATTTCAAAATCTAATTAATATCATAAAATTATGTTCAAGTAAGAATTTGACGGTTAATAGGAGTTAATATCATCATGTCAGTAAAAATAGTGGTTTCATTCGAAGTCGAAAACTGGGATAACTTTAAAGCAAAATTTGATAGCTTCGAACCTTTCAGGACGGAAGCAAAAGTAACTGCTAATGCGTATAAGCAAGTCGGAACTACGAATACAGTATTTATTATTGGAGATGCGCCTTCTATAGAAGTATTCCAGGCATTCTCCGGGTCTGATGCTCAAGCAGAAAGAATGAAATCCGCAGGCGTAAAATCAGCTCCTAATGTAGTAGTTCTGGAGTGATAATAGCCTAAACTCACAGTATTACGATTAAGAATGTTGATATTCTGAATATGGAATTTTTGTCCATATTCAGTGTATACTCTTTTCCTATATAAAAAACAAATCAGTGAGGGATAATACAATGATTTTCATGTGCACATATCAAATCGACCGAGACAAGCAAGCGGCTTGTCAAGCATTTTTTGCGAGTATGACTGACGAGCAAATTGCCGGCGAATACCCAGATGGGGTCAAACAAATAGGGCGCTGGCACGACTTACCAAATGGCACTGGCGTAGTAATAGTCGAAACTGACAACCAAGAAGGGTTAAATATGTGGATAATGGGTTGGTCAGCGATGGCTACTTTCCCGATTATAACACCGGTAGTGGACGACGCTGACGGGCGAAAAATTGTTAATGCAATGCTAGCAGCTCAACAGGGATAATTAAAAGGATTCAGTGGTCCTTTTAGGGCCACTGAATCCTAATTTATAACTCCAAATTCCTGAGAAATTTGTAAATATTATCATTTAGTTATTTGCATTGCTTCCATAGACCCAAATTATTTTCTATAGCTTCTTGTTCAAGCATTTCCAAATAATCATATAAATGACCGGGATTGTTGTAATCTTCTGCAAAAGCATATCCTTCTGATACTAAGACCGCATTCACAAATACACCTTCAACGTATACGTATCTTAGTAATCTTCCATAAATGTCTTTATCTGTATTGCTTTGTTTTAATGTAATGTATTTGTTTTCTACTAGTTCTTTATTGCGTTGGTGTGCCTGAGGACCAAAGCATTCAATAGGCTTATTGGGGTGTACTGTTTCTGGAGTGTCAATATCGAGATACCTGACACGCTCACCATTACTTAATAAGATAGTATCTCCATCAACTACTCTTTGGACAAGAATTGCATTTGTAGATTGTGAGCAACTTATAAGAATCAGAATTAGAATAATCAATATCATAAATGCTATAGATCTATTGAAATTCAATGCTGCCTCCAGATTAGAGGTTAAACTTTTCAAGAAAATTAATTTGATAACTTTTCCAAGAAGACATGATTTTCGTAAATCTCCTAAAGTTCGGATCTTATTTAGGAAGTATGATAAGTGATTAGAGTATGCCCCAAAAGCCGATACACGACAAGAATAATAGGCCAAATACAATCAATGAAATAATTCCACAGCCTGCTAAAAATCCTACAGGGTTTCTTAAAGGCATTGCTAGAACACTTTGTTGAACGCCTTGGTTTTGTCCAGATTTCCTCACATACTTAGGAACACTTTCAATGGAGGTACTATCTCCCCGTTGATAACCACATGATTTGCAAAATTTGGAATCTGTATCAAGTTCATTAGAACATCTCTGGCATGCATTTGATTGGCTCAAATCATTGCCGCATCCATCACAAAACTGTTGGCCATTAGTTACGGAACTGTTGCAAGAAGAGCACGATAAACCTGCCATACTACCTCCAATCAATAAATCCAGTTACGAATTACCATAATATACTCCATTGATTCTAGAGTGTCACTTTAGAAAATTAATTTGACAACTTTTCCAAAACGATTTTGTTACAAGCTTCAACGGTACTAATTTTTTGGTCATCGGAAATTTTTAAAATATTAGACGTAATATCAAAGATCCTTTCTGTCTTTTCCCTTGATTTCAACTCGCTATATTCCGCACCAATTTCACAAGAAGCGTTAATAATTCCGCCAGCATTAATTACATAGTCAGGCGCATAAATAATCCCAGCTTCGCTAAGAAGTGCACACATTTCATCTGATTCCAGTTGGTTATTGGCACCTCCCGCAATGATTTGTGCGGATAATCTAGGAATAGTGTTGGAGTTTATTGTTCCTCCTAGAGCGCAAGGAGAAAAAATGTCAGATTTGGCATCATAAATTTCAGAAACACCAACTATTTGAGCTCCTAATTCAGATGCTTGCTTAAGTTTAAAATCATCTATATCAGTGGCTATGATATTCACTCCTTCTTTTACAAGATGGATAGCCGCTTGCTTGGCAACCTTACCAAATCCCTGAAACGCTACTGTTTTCCCTGATAGTGAGTCCGTTCCCCAAATATGATTAGCGCATGCCTTCATTCCCAGGTAAACTCCTAACCCTGTCATTATTGAAGTGTCTCCTGAACCGCCCTGATTTACAGGTAATCCAACAACATGTTTGGTTTCTTCAGAAATCCACTGCAAATCGTTTACATCGCTTCCAACATCCGTTGTAGTTATATATTTACCGCCTAAGGTGTCTACAAATCTGCCATACGATTTAATCAATTCTTCAGTCTTGGATTGATTCTTGTTTAATAAAATAACTCCCTTTCCTCCACCTAGTTCTAAACCTGCCATAGCGGATTTATACGTCATAGCCTTGGACAAATTAAGAACATCTTTCAGTGCCGCTTCTTCAGATTCATATGGCCAAATTCTCAGACCTCCACAAGTTGGTCCTAATGTTGAATTATGAACCGCAATAATGGACTTTAGTCCTATTGTCTTATCTTGGAAAAAGCTGACCATTTCATGCCCGGGTATAGAGATATTTTCAAAAACTCCCATTCGTTCACCTTCCATCTGTATGCATTTCTGAATTTCCTAGTATTTATTGTATACTGTGTAAGCATTCTGCACATAAAAAATACTGATAATTTAATAATCATTCGGAGAAACAATGATAAAAAGATATGACAATGCCCCAGAAAACAGTTTGGAAGAAGGGAAAAACTACTCTGCAATAATTAAAACATCAAAAGGCGACATGACCCTGGAATTATTCACAGATGAAGTCCCCATAACCACAAACAATTTTATCTTCTTAGCCAGAGAAGGGTTCTATGAAAATGGGTGTTTTCATAGAATCATTAAAGATTTTATGGTTCAAGGTGGATGCCCAAGAGGAACTGGATCCGGTGGCCCTGGGTACCAATTCAATGATGAAGCTGTAACCAGGCCTTACACTAAAGGCACACTAGCCATGGCAAATGCAGGTCCCAATACAAATGGATCACAGTTTTTCATAGTTCACGGTGAAGATGTTCCATTGCCACCAAATTACACTATATTTGGTTTATTAACTGATGGTGGAGAAGTACTTGAATCTTTGGCTAATGCTGCTATAGATTACACCAAACCTAGTGGTGAACAGAGTATTCCTGCTGAAAGACTCACAATTAACACCATTGAGATTATAGAAAGTTAAACCTTACAAAAAATCGATTACCTAATATTTTCCCAACCGATCTATGATCAAGTCAAAAAACTTATCAGCATCTACATGATTTACATAGAACACATTCTTAGGTCTGACAGTTGAACTCCACCAGTCTACAACTGTCATGCCTAAGGTTAGCTCAGAATTGATTTCTACTTCCACATTAATTAAACGCCCGTCATACAAATCTGGAGCTATCAAATAAGCAATTACGTTGGGATCATGAAGCGGAGCCCCTGAATAGCCATATTTCCTATTATTGAAACGTCCATAAAAGCCTAACATTTCAGCAGTAGCCTGAGCAGGCCCATTATTTAAATCTTTCAACCTTTCAATGATGTCAAAAGATGCAATCACCTGATGGGTAACATCAAGTGGGTGCATTACTATAGGAATGCCTGAATGTAATACTTCATGTGCAGCTTCAGGATCAACATAAATATTAAATTCAGCACATGGAGTTACGTTTCCTCCTTCAAAAAAGCCTCCTCCCATTAAAACAATTTCTTTAATACGACTAGCTATACCGGGCTCTTGTCTTAAAGCCAACGCTATATTAGTTAGAGGACCTAACAGACATAGAGTTATAGTTTTAGGTTCTGCAGCCATAACGCTAGCAATTATAAATTCAACAGCTCCAATAGGTTGGTACTCTATTTTAGGCTCAGGAAGTTCAGGTCCATCTAATCCAGTTTTACCATGGGCCTTCTCTGCGGTTCTCAATTTTCTCAGCATTGGCCTATCAGATCCTAAGTACACTGGAACCGCTGGTAGGTTAGCTAATTCTAAGATTTTACACGCATTACTAGCTGTCAAATGAAGTGGTACATTACCAGCTACACAAGTAATTCCTAGGACATCTAATTCATCAGACACAAGAGCTAATAATATTGCCACAGCGTCATCTTGTCCTGGATCAGTGTCTATAATAATCTTCTGTGACATATCAGGAAGTACTTATTTTATTGGGTTTTATTGGTTTTTTTGATATTAAAAACATAATAGCCCCTAACATACTGAATCCTGCAAGAATTAATATTGCCATATCATAACTGCCGGTTTCGTCTTTGATCCACCCTGCCATTAACGGTGAAATAAGCAATAGCACATTCATAGGAACTGTAGAAATACCTAATATTTTCCCGAACGAATTTCTGCCAAAATAATCTCCTCTTATAGCTACGGTTAATGGATTTCTTCCCCCAAATCCCATTCCAAATAAAACACCAAACAGCACTAAAGATCCATAACTGTGGGCGAACAATAAGATTAAAACAGAGAAAGCTTGAATGGTGCTAAATATAAATAATGCTATATTTTTTGGCATATGATCTCCCGCATAACCTCCCACTAATTGAAAGATTAAAGCCACGAAAATATAAACACTAACTATCTGTCCAGTTATAGTGATCGAAAATCCTAAATCTTTTATCATTAGTCCCAAATGTGAAAACATAGCCAAAATAATCATAGATGTGAAGCCATGCCCGAATGCTATAAACCAGAATACCGGTGTCTTAATAGCTTCCATTGCCGTAAAATCATCTGAATTATCCTCTGAGGCGTTCCCCAGTGCCTGAGATGAATCAACTATTAATGATGTTTTGTTCTCTATCCCATCAGGAAATAATCCATATTGTGAAGGCCTATCTCGTATCAATCTAGAAATTGGAAAAGCCAGAACTAGTGTGGTAACACCTATGATGCCGGCAGTAAGCGACCACCCAAGTCTAGATTGTTCAGGGTCTATCAAATAAGCGATACCTGGTACTAAAATCAATGCACCCGCTCTACTTATCATGTTAGATACACCCATCGCCATAGCACGGTTTTTGATAAACCAATGATTAATTACGGTCATTGTCGGAAGCCAGCTTCCTAAACCTTGCCCCATGGCCATAATCAAATAAGCCACATAAAACATCCAAAGGTTTTTTACTTGGCTAAATAATAACCAACCACATCCACAAATTAACAACCCTATTAAAACCATTCTCCTGGTTCCAAATTTATCAGTGAGATATCCTTCTACAGGGCCCATAATCCCGCCTTCTACACGCGTAAAAGCTAAAGCAGCTCCAAGTTGAAGCCTAGACCATCCAAATTGAGATTCAACCGCAACAGCCCAAACTGACATGGCATGAAAAAGCGGAACAGTTGCAACAACCATAACTAGTCCGCTAACTACCGCTATCCACCATCCATAAAACACTTGACTTGGGTTGCGTAAAATGGCTGCGTTATTGATAAATCTATTCGTATGTTCTATAAGCTTAATTTTCATCTGTTCCTGTTACTTTCAAACCAATCCAATGCTGATATATTTCATTTTTACGAATAGGGTATTTCTTCAATAGTTCAGGAATGCCTGCTCTAGCCTGAATACCCTTTTTTTTCATGATAGATATATCTTCTATTAACGAATTTAAATCAAATTCAGTAAAATGATTAAGTTCTTCATATGGCCCTTTATCAATAATTACCACAAATTCTCCTCTGGGGTTCTCAAAATACTCTATGGCATCTGCAATATGACCTTCAAATCTTTCTTGAAACATTTTAGTCATTTCTCTACACACAACTACATCAACATTGCCAATTGCTGTCTTTATCCTTTCTAACGACTTAATTATTCTATGAG
The DNA here is from genome assembly GCA_003523055.1 of Dehalococcoidia bacterium. GTDB lineage: Bacteria > Chloroflexota > Dehalococcoidia > Lucifugimonadales > UBA3495 > UBA2588. The sequence continues at coordinate 11,833 of DPHC01000005.1, forward strand.
GAGATTCAAAAAACATAATTGGTGAAGAAGTTTTAGAATATGATTCAAAAAGCCTTAATACTTCTTTCTCTTTTCGTGGCAAAAAACCCAAAAACACAAAGGAGCTCGCGTCTAACCCAGAAAGTGTCAACGCTGTAGTAATTGCCGAAACTCCCGGGATGACCTCAATTTGATACCCATCATCTCTTAAGGAAGAACTGATTTCCCATCCAGGATCGCTAATTGAAGGCATTCCTGCGTCAGTTATAAATGCCACATCTGCTCGATCCAATACTGTTTTTATCTGATCAATGCGGCTAGCCCAATTATGGCTGTTACAACTAATAGTTTTAACATGAATATCATAGTGATTAAGTAATTTGCGTGTAACCCGTGTATCTTCACAGGCAATTAACTCTACAGAACCCAACAGTTCAATAGCTCTAACGGTGATGTCCTTCAAATTGCCGATTGGACTTCCAATCAAATATAAAATACCCATTTAAAGCCTGTTATATAGGAAATATGTGGCGTTTCAATGAGACTAAGTTAGTAATAGACAACCCCACCACAGATACAGTACGCTTAATCCCAACATCATACAAGACGAATATAGGAGAAAAGATGGCAAAAATCACAGGTTCACACCTTTTCGTAAGAAGCCTCAAATTAGAAGGAATAAAAAAAGTTTTTACTATTGTCGGGGATACCATACTCCCTTTGGTAGATGCAGCAGCTGATGAAGGTATTGAATTTATTGATACTCGTCATGAAGGGGCAGCTATGCACATGGCTGACGGATATTCTAGGATCACTGGAGAACCTTCATGCGCAATGTTCACCGGAGGACCGGGGTTTTCAAACGCTATATCTGGGCTTCCAGCCATTTACACCTCAGAAAGCCCTGTAATTTTTGTGGCAGGGTCCGCAGAACTGCCAGAAAAAGGCATGGATAGTTTCCAAGAAATAGATCAAATAGAAATGGCCAAACCAGTAACCAAAGGATCTTGGATGATCCATGACAAGAACCGTATTCCTGAATACGTGGCAACAGCTTTCCGAACAGCTATGTCCGGCCGCCCTGGCCCAGTCCACTTAACTTTGCCAATAGATATTCAGGAACAAGTAATTGATGAAAAAGATGTTACCTCATTTTTGCCAGAAGAATACCGACATATGGGAAAATCTCAAGGAGATCCCTCTTCGATCGAACAAGCCGTAGACCTGCTAGCTAAAGCTTCCAAGCCGATCATAATAGCAGGTAATGCAGCTAGATATTCTGTCAACTCTACACAGATGGAACAATTAGTTGAAACGACTGGAATACCTATATTCACCGTTGAACAATCACGTGGATTGATAAGCGATGAACATCCATTGTGTTTTGGTTACGGAGACGCAGGATTAAATAAAGTTGCACGAAAAATGTCTGAAGCAGATGTGGTATTACTACTTGGGAAAAAATTCGATTACAGATATAAATTTGGGTACACATTCGATACTAACGCCAAATTAATACAAGTAGATCCAACCCCTAGTGAAATAGGCCGAAATAGAGGCGTTGCAGTTGGAATTCTCGGAGATTTAGGGGCAGTTGTTGAACAATTAACCAGCAAATATAAATCCAAATTTACTGGTAAAGAAACAACTAATAGAAACAGAAATGGGCTTAAAGCTTGGGTAGAAGAGTTAGTTGTGATCGAAAAAGACTGGCAAAATGAACTATTATCTAAAGCCGACGGACTAAGTCCAATGCACCCACTCGAAGTATTTACAAAAATCAAACATCTCATCGATGACGATACTTTCATAATGATCGACGGGGGAGACTACTGCCAATGGGCGAGATCTTACCTACCAGCCAAATCTCCTGGGCATTTCTTAAGGCTAGGACCCCTTTCTCATTTGGGTGCAGCTTTGCCATATGGCATGGCTGCAAAGGTAGCTTACCCAGATAGTAAAGTCTTCGTATTTGTAGGAGATGGGGCTTTCGGATTTTATCCGATGGAATATGACACATGCATCAGGCACAATTTGAATATCACTACTATCCTCGGCAATGACTCAACTTGGGGAATAGATAAGACTTTCCAATTAGCTTACTATGAGAGAGCAATCGGTACAGATCTAAGAACCATCCGTTACGACCAAGTAGTGGAGGCTATAGGTGGTTATTCAGAGTATGTTGAATCGCCTAGCCAAATATCTCCTGCAGTAGAAAGAGCTTTAAAATCTGGAAAACCATCGTTAGTAAATTGCATGATTCGTTCAGGTGCTAGCCCTTTAGCAGAAGCGATGATAGCAAGAAAAACCAATCGATAAGGAATGAGACCATATATATACAAAATAGCACCTGAATTCGTAATTTTAACTATTGACATTAATCCCCAAAAGAGATATCTTACCGATAATTGCTAATGTAGCACGGCTACATATATAAAAATGGGAGGAATATAAGCATGCTTAAGATAGGTCATGAAATAGTTAGACCAGGCAAAACACTTGCTGACGCGTCGTATACAATTCCTGTACCAGAGGAATTAGAGACCGTTCCAGGTATCCCTACCAACCAAAGAGAAGTTGATTGGTACGCAAGGGAATACCCGTTAGAAACCATGAACATTACGGAAAGAGCCTCAAGAGACTGGGCCAACAAGATCAGAGACGGTCACGTTGAAATGAGAGAAATCAGAAAAGAGCACGACAAACTGAACCGAAACTTAGTTATGGCAGCACGACTCACCGGAGACGTAGAGCCTACAGCTGAGCCAAGTGGTCAGAATGTATCCGATGCCATCAAACAAAAAGCTAGGGAATTAGGTTTCGTAGAAGTAGGAATTACTGCTTCTGACAGAAAATACTACTATGCTAGCAAACAAGACTGGGTTAAGTTCCCTCATGTTATATGCTTAGCATATGAACAAGACTACGAACCAACTCAGACTATTCCTAGCATCGATGCAGAAGTTGTTCACTCCAGCACTTACAGAACTGAAGGTGCTGCAGGATTAGAACTAGGTAAATTCATCAATGAATTAGGCTTCAGAGCGCAAGTTCACAGCCCTAACGACAACACTGGCCCATATATCCCAATGTTCGTAGCCGCCGGCTTAGGACAATTAGGAGCGTGCGGATACCTGTTAACCCCTCATGTGGGTTCACGTTGCAGAATCATGATGATAACCACTGATGCTGATGTAACTTATGACGAACCAGTAGACTATGGTATTCACGCATTCTGCCAAGTTTGCCAAGTTTGTGTAAACCGATGCCCAGGTAGAGCTCTCATGAGAGATAAAATCTGGTGGAGAGGTATTGAAAAGAACAAATTGTACTTCAAGAGATGCCGACCAGTAATGGCACGATATCTAGGTTGTGGTGTATGTATGAAAGTATGCCCAATCCAGAAATACGGCATGAAGAACACGATGGAACATTATGCAGCTACCGGACAAGTATTAGGCAAAGGAACCCATGACCTCGAAGGATATGACATGGAAGGTCTTGGATACTTTGGTCCTGGTGAATTACCACAGTTTGACGGAGGATTCTTCGACATGCCTCATGGTGATGCAACCGAATGGGCATTCGACCAATTCAAAGAAAAAGCTACTGCTGCTGGTGGAGCAATCACAGACGAGCTAGTAGAGACATTCCGGGAAGAAGTTCAAAAAGCTATGGGCTTAAGTAACGACAACCTGGCAATGATGTATGAAGAAGAAGATTATATTTAGTCTTTAGATTAATACAGAATTAAAAGGGAGCTGATTAATCAGCTCCCTTTTTTTATATTCATTCCATTTTTCAAAAGAATACGGTATTTTTAATATTTTTTAACTGATATCAACTATATTCCCATGGTAAGAGATGCACAATGAACACTAAAATAAATACAATAAAAACGGTTAGCAGAATCATAGAAAACATACTCCAAAGCGATCCGCAATATAAGGCGAACTATTGGTTCTGGGTAATAGACAAGGCAAGAAACGTTCTAAATAGTTTAATAAAGGAAGAGAATGGTGACGATTTTTTTGTGCTAACTGAAGCCACAGAAATATTAACGGATGAACTGGACAACGACTTAACAAGTCCTGAAGATGTTTACTTTGTCTTGGGCAATACCAAAAACCATGACGCTATAGACGACTTTAACTTATGGGACGATTACAAAGATTCTGCATCTGCCTTACACGATATAGCATATTGGGCATTGTATAGAGATATAGTGGATGCTATAGAAGTTTACAGCCAACTGGAAGTTGGCTCAAATTAATTTAGTAGCAGTACTCAAATATTATTAAGGATCAACTAGCCCTATATACTGACAGGTATAAAATCAATTATCATATACTTGCCACAAGGTTTCAACCATTCTGAAACCATCAAAACTTATTAACCATAATCACCATTTCTAATCTTATCTAGTAGGAATTAAACGAATGAATTTTAAAGTAAACTTCGAAGATGATCAATTATTGATAAAACAATTAAAAAAAGAGGAATTCAATGATTTATATAATATTGCAAAAGATCCTAATATATGGAAACAGCATCATGAAAATGATAGATGGAAAAAAGAAAAGTTTTCTATTTTTTTCGAAAATGCACTTGAGAATGAGTTTGGAATTTACAAAATAATTGATAAAACAAACAAGCAAATCATTGGTTCAAGCAGCTTTTACTCTCTTGATCAAAGAGATAAAGCAATAAGAATTGGTTATACATTTATAGCTACTGAATATTGGGGAACAACCACAAATTTTAAAATTAAAAAATTAATGATAGATTACGCTTTCAAGTTCCTAGAGAAAATATACTTTGACATTGGTGAAAATAACTTTCGTTCAAGAAAAGCAGTTGAAAAATTAGGTGCAGCTTTTTTTAGTTCTGATGATAAAGGGATGGTAGTTTATAAATTAAATAAAATAGATTTTATTTAATTTATACATCAACATATGAACTTTCAAAACTTAATCTATAAATCACGATAGTATCCAGAGAACAATATATAACTTAATGTTGATTATCGTAATAATTTAATATCATTCACTAATTTTAGGAATTGAATCAGCGTGAGTTAAGTCAGAAGCCAATATTTTAGCGAAATTATCTATCTCAGTATTAACATCACCTGACTCGAAGTCCATAACAAATATTGTATTTTCTTCTCGCAAAGTCCTAATAAATCGGTTCCTACTTTCCATTATTTGTGAATCTGGAGATACAAGATACAACGCCCATTTGTCTTTTGACGTCTGTTTCTCTCTTCCAGAAACGACATCGTTTCGAATAATTTCATTAGAAAATGAACCTTCAGTAGTCACCACTATAAGTTTATCGTAGTGCCTGACCCATCTCTCAATTTCTTCTTCTTCAGAAGTGCTCCGTCGATCTACAAGAGCATTACCTCTAGAATTTTCTGAAAACAACCATGCCGTAACTCCTCGATCTTTCAACTCTGATTGCAACTTTGTTGCCCATTCCAAGTGTTCAGAGGTGCATGATATATAACATTCAAATCCAGTATTATCGTGTTCAATGTTCTTTGAAAGTTCAATAAAGGAATCTGACACTCCAATTCCTTGAAAAAATGCTGCGGGAATATTGTTACTCAACAATAATGAATCGACACCAAATGTACTAGGGGCATCATGCCTTATAGTATCTAAATTAAGGGCTGACGAAACATCACAATTTTGAAAAACCGTATATCCCAAAATGGCGGAACCGAAATCTGCATTTTCAAAAGTAACACTGTTTAAATTAGTTTCAAATAAATCACTGTTTTGCAAATTAGTATTATTGAAATTAGCTCTCTTTATTTTGGCTCCTCCAAAATAAACATTACTTAAATCGGCATCCTTCATATTTGCGCGGTCTATATTTGCTCTACTTAAATTAGCTCCCTTTAAATTAGCTCCTTCAAAATTACAGTCTGATAAAATTGCTCTATCTAAGTTTGCACCTTCTAAATTAGCTTTGCGCAAATCAGCACCTCTAAGATTAGCTCCACTCAAAAGAGTTCCACTCAAATTAGCTTCCCGTAAATCAGACCGATACAAATGACAAGGATTCATATAACTTCGAGAAAAATTGGCTTTCCTTAACATAGCTCCCATAAAATCGGCGTTCCTAAGATCGGAAGCACTAAGATCTACTTGAGGCAATCTAGCGTGGCTCATATAGGCTTCGCTTAAATCCATAGTCTTTTTTGGGTTTTCTTCTCGCCATTTTGCGACGGCATCTCTGCCTTTCTTGACTATTAGCACTAATTCCATATCTGCCATAAGTAAACTCCGATTAATGTATTTATCATTATGTAATGGATTGTAGCATAAATATTTCTATGAATTAACTTTATATTCTTCGTATGCCTTCTCATCTAATTCAATCCCAAAACCAGGCCCGTCTGGAACTTCCATTCGACCATTAGACACTTTCATTTTAGTTTTTACAATTCCTTCTGATCTTGGCATATCTTCAACTAAGTATCCATTATTAACAGCCGACAACAAATGAACATGAAATTCAGGCAAAACATGTCCTGCAACTAAAACTTCTTCAGCTTCAGCTACATGAGCGACTTTAATCCAAGGTGTGATGCCCCCAACTCGTGCCAGATCTATAATCAGGGTGTCAATAGAGGAACTTTGCACAGTATCTCTAAAGGACTGCATGGTATACAAATGTTCTCCTGCAGCTATCGGAAGCTTAATATGATCTCTGATTTGTCTTAATCCTTTTAAATTCGTATGAGATATAGGATCTTCCAACCAAATAATTCCCACTTTTTCCAATTCATTCGAAAATAATTTGGCTTCAGATAAGCTCCAACTCTCAGTAGCATCAACCATAATTTTAATATCTGTGAAATTCTGCTTTAAGATATTAATTCTTTCGATGTGTTCTGTTATATTATCTACTTCCCCAATTCGAAGTTTTATTCTCGTATGCCCAGATTCTATATGTCTGCGTGCAGATGCAATTAAATCATCGAGTGGCATGCTATACCACAAACCGTCACTAGCATAACTTTGAACATCCTCGCCATTTCCTCCTAGAAGTTGGCATACGCTTTGATCAGATAGTTTTGCTTTAGCATCCCATATGGCTATGTCTAAACTTGATATCGCCATATTTAAAAACCCACCTGGGCCGACCCAATTACCATAATTAGACATTACAGAAAATAAATGTTCATTTTCTGTGACATTATTATTCAAGAGTAATTTACTCAATTCCTGTGTAGCTTCAAACAACGGATTAATAAATGCCGGTCTAGTATTAACTAAAAAGCCTACACCCTGTATACCATTATCTAAATGTACTTTCGATACAATATGCCAATTATGGCTAACTGCGTGTCCTGCGGCTTCATAGGCAAGATTAACCGGTACTTTTAATAAATCTACTGTTACCTTTTCTATATTCATACCAAACCTCCAACTCTACCAAATCCTAACATATACCGCACTTTCTTTCGCAGTTATATATCTTCTTCAATAAGGTTTTCCAAATTTTGTGACTCAGCGTATAATTGTAATCATCATTCGGGGTGAGAAATGTTATTAGCAATTGATATTGGAAATACTATGGTGACTATCGGTGTATTTGATAATACTCAACTAGTTACTACACTACGTACAGCTTCGGATTCCAATAGGTTACCAGATGAATATGGTTTAATATTAACTAACCTACTCAAATTAAAAGGAATCGAACCTTCAGATATCACAGCTGTGTGCACATGTAGCGTTGTGCCTCCTTTAACCGCTGTTTTTGATCATGTGGCTCATGATTTCTTTGGCACAACTCAATTCACTATAACAGCTGGAATTAAAACAGGGCTCCCAATTTTATATGACAGCCCAAGAGACGTAGGTTCTGACAGGATAGTTGATGCCGTAGCAGGTGTTCAGCTCTATGGCGCACCATTAATTATTGTAGACTTCGGAACTGCTACTGTGTTCGACGCCATATCAAGTAAAAAAGAATATATAGGAGGTGCCATAGTTCCTGGTATTAACATCTCTGCAGAAGCATTATTCTTAAATACCTCTCAGCTCCGTAGAGTTGAATTAATAGCGCCATCAAATCCCATAGGTAAAAATACGACCGCAGCCCTGCAATCAGGTCTGGTTTTTGGTTATACAGATTTAGTGACTGGGCTGGTATCTCGCTTTAAAAATGAATTAGGAAGCAATGCAAAAGTCATCGGAACAGGTGGTCTATCACCAATAATTTCCAAACATACAGATGTATTTGATGAAATAAACCTCGATTTAACTTTGTTAGGATTAAATATCTTATACAAAATGAACGTATCGGAAACCAGGGAGGATTAATTTGAGTAATATATTATCCGAAACAAACATAGTACTGGGAGTGACTGGTAGCATATCTGCTTATAAATCTTTAACATTAGCCAGCCGTCTCACTCAATTAGGAGCTAATGTAAATGTGATTCTTACAGAAGGAGGTTCCGAATTTATAACTCCTTTATCATATAGAACCATCACCCAAAATCCTGTTGTAACAAATTCTTTTGATGTGAATTCGGCATACAGCGTAAATCACGTCTATTTAGCAAAAAAAACAGATGTTGTAATAGTCTACCCGGCTACTGCTAACTCTATTGCTAAATTGGCTGTCGGCATATGCGACAACCCTCTAGCAACAACTATACTTTCAACTACTGCTCCAATAATCATTGCTCCAGCCATGGAAACAAACATGTTTGAGAATTCCATAACTCAATCCAACATAGAAAATTTAAAAACCCGTGGATTCCATTTCATTGGCCCGGACGCAGGGCATCTCGCATCCGGTGCATTAGGATTAGGGAGACTCACCGAACCCGAAGAAATGCTGGGACACATCCAATTTATTTTAGGTAAAACAAGAGGAGATTTCAGCGGAAAAAAAATAGTAATCACAGCTGGTGGAACTCAAGAACCCGTAGATCCAGTGAGAATCCTTACCAATCTATCATCAGGTAAAATGGGTTATTCACTAGCTACCGCCGCTCGAGATCGTGGAGCAACGGTTACTTTAATATCTGCGCCAGTATCTCTATCAGCACCTATAGGAACAACGATACATGAAGTTAAAACAGCAGAAGACATGTTAAAAAGCGTCCACGAAAACATAAAAGAGGCCGACGCAATAATTATGGCAGCAGCAGTTGCTGATTTTAAACCAACAAACTCTGTAGGCAAAAAAATCAAGAAATCAGACGATAATTTTACTATGCGTTTATCTCCCACTTCGGACATTTTAAAAAGCATATCTGATACTAAAATAATAAAAGTAGGTTTTGCAGCTGAAACAGACAATTTGATAGAAAATGCAAAATCAAAAATAACTAGCAAAAAACTAGCAATGATCATAGCAAATGATGTAACAATACCTGGGGCGGGATTTGGGTCAGACGAAAACCAAATTTCAATAATTGATCAGGATTTGAATGTGGAATCATTGCCTCTTAATTCAAAATATGAAATCAGCCATACAATACTAGACAGATTATTGCCACTTTTACAAAGATTTAAATAAGGCATTGCTTGAAATTTTCTATTGCTTTAATATGTGCATCTGGGCCACTTAACCCCATTTTCATAGTGTTAACAGATAAGTGACTAGCACCCATTTCATCCCAATCCGTAAGCAACTTGCTCCAGTCTTCTAAATCTCCTTGATTCAAAGATATTCGGCCTTCAATTCCAATTTCATTTCGGTCCCTACCTATAGAATCCATAGCAGACCATAGTTTATCCAATTGCGCTCTGCCATTATCATCTGGTTGAAATTGGGGAATCCAACCATCACCTATCCTAGCTATTCTATCAATCACACGGTCAGCACCACCTCCTAACCAAATAGGGATAGGTCTTTGAATTGGTAAAGGGTTTATTCCAGCTGATGTCACATTATGGTATTCACCATGAAAATCCACTACATCCTGTGTCCACAGCAGTCTCAGGAGTTCAATTTGTTCTTCACATCTCTTACCGCGATTTTTAAAATTTTCTCCGAGTGCTTCATATTCCACATCATTCCACCCTATTCCCACACCTAATCTCAATCTTCCGCCAGTTAAAACATCTATAGCTGCTGCTTGTTTGGCAACCAAGGCTGTTTGCCTTTGTGGCAGAATCAATATCCCTGAAACCATCTCTATCTGTTCTGTACATCCTGCTAAGTAGCCAAATAACACAAATATTTCATGAAACATATCATAACTATTATAAGGTCTATTCCATTCTTTACGTGCTGAAGGGTCAGCTCCCAAAACATGATCAAATGCTAAAATATGCTTATATCCTAATTCTTCTGCAGCTTGGGCAAACTCCCTAACAGCTCCAGGATCCGCTCCAATTTCAGTCTGTGGAAAAACTACACCTACTTGCATGATTAACTCCTTTCAAATGAATGTTATGACACTCATTTATGTTATGGCTGGGGATGCAGGATTCGAACCCGCACTCTCTGAACCAGAATCAGGTGTCCTACCATTAGACTAATCCCCATAAAATCTCAAACATGTATGAGTACTGTTTTTGATATCAAGTTTGAACATTTGACATTATACATCATATGTATAAAAATCTACCGTATAGATCACTACTAGAAACTAAGTTATAAATTCAAAGGTAACGGTTATAGATATGGCTACAACAACTGTATCAACTAAAGAAATCAAACTCTTAGATACCACGGTTGAATACTATGTTGGCGGAACTGGGCCAACTTCACTCGTCTTTTTACACGGCGCTGGAGGTAATTCGGGTTGGCAAAGCTATCATGATCAATTAGCACAGTTGTACACGGTATACGTGCCATCTCAAGCAGGTTTCAATGGAACAGAAAGGCCTGATTGGGTCTATACCATCACTGATATGGCCCATTTCAATTTACAACTGATATCGGCTTTAAATCTACAAGATTATATTTTAATGGGCTCTTCTATGGGAGGATGGATTGCGTCAGAAATGGCCTCTATGGATGACTCAAAACTTAAATCATTAATATTAATAGATGCTGCAGGAATCCGACCCGAGACGGGCGAAATAGCAGAAATATTTATGTGCTCCGCTCAAACTAGATTAAAACAGAGATTTTACGATCCCAAGCAAGTAGAAAATTATGAAAACTACACAAGAGACTTAACTCCGGAGGAGATATTCACAGAACACAGTAATCGTGAAATGGCTTCAAGATTATGCTGGAAGCCTTACCTACATAATTGGAGCCTGCCATTTTACTTGAAAAAAATTTCTATCCCTACTCTCATAATTTGGGGTGATAATGATGCAATAATTCCTGTTGAATGTGGCACTTTATTCCAAAAATCTATCGCTAGATCAAAACTAGAAATTATAAAAAACTGTGGCCATTCGCCTGCGATAGAGAAACCTGTCGAATTCATGACAGCAGTAAATAATTTCTTGGCAAATTCCTAAAAAACATATAGGAGAGAACTATGACTGAAGTATTTTGGTTTTCAGAACAGCCATATGGGCATGTAACAGATGACGACATAGACGGGTATGAATCGGGAAGAATGCACTTCCCAAATACTATGTTCGATCCTATTAAAGCTCACCAACTTTACTCAAATTATCATGACCAATACGTTATGGCAGATCAAGTAGGATTTGACGGCATAATGACCAATGAACACCACAGTTCATACTGGTGCATGAAACCCTCAGTCAATATAGATGCGGCTTGCATTGCAAAAGTAACTAAAAATGTAAAAATAGCCATGTTAGGTAATGTGATAGCAACTCAAGATCCGGTCAAAATGGCAGAAGAAATAGCCATGCTTGACTGTATTTCAGGTGGCAGAATTATATCTGGATTTGTTAGAGGCACTGCAGTTGAAACCCTTCATTCAGGCATAAGCCCAACTGAAAACAGAGCAAGATTTGAAGAAGCTCATGACTTGATTATTAAATGTTGGACTACCCCTGGCCCATTCAGATGGGAAGGACGATATTGGCCACATAGAATGGTAAACCCCTGGGTAGTTCCTATTCAAAGAGATCCACATCCTCAAGTATGGTTTCCTGGCACTGGTAGCCCTGAAAGCGTGATCTGGGCTGCTGAAAGACAATATCCTTACATGAATTTAGGATCCCTTTTGGACTTAACAAAACAACTCAAAGACATATATTTCGAAACAGCCAATAAAGTAGGTTACCAACCAGGACCCGAACATTTCGGATACTTGATGAAAGTCTTCTGCGCAGACACAGAAGAAAGAGCGCAAGAGATCGGTCGTAAATATTTGTGGACAGAAAAGCACAGGAATCGAGGCCCTGCAGAATTCAATGACCCTCCTGGCTATCAATCCAGAGAAGCGCTCAAAATCAAAATGTCCAGACCCGTTATTGGTACAGGCACTATGGGAAAAAGCATGACTTACGAAGAACTACAAAATGCTTATAATATAGTTGTTGGCACACCTGAAACAGTAATAGAAAAACTGAGACACATAAAAAGAGAGCTTGATCCTGGATACGTATTGATTTATGGCAATGAAGGCAACATGGCGCATGAAGACGTAATGAGATCAATAGAACTGATCGGAACTAAAGTTATTCCAGCAGTTAAAAATTTCTAGATCATACCCATAGTGAGGCATTGTTTAATCACAATGCCTCACTATTTAATTACACCGTGTTTTCTAAATGCAAGTCTCTGACATTCTGTAAAGCCATACTCTTCTAAAATCTCATCAGTATGCTCCCCCAATTCGCCCAAATTATGTTTAATTTCAATACTACTTTTGCTAAACCTCGCCAGTGGGCCTGTCATTCGCACTACACCTTGTTCCTTATGGTTCACGTCGACCAGAAATTGATTTTCTATGAGTTTACCGTCAGAGAATAATTCTTCTTTGAACCTAATTGGCCCAGCGGGTATATTCTTAGCAAATAATATATCTAGCCACTGAGCTGTAGTTTGGTTCATGAACTTCGATTCTGCCATTTGTACTAATTGATCCCCAATTCTCTTATCTCGTTCCGATTTAGGATCATAATCTACATCAAACCTTCTATCTTTTAGATTCAATACGCTCAAAAGTTTCCTTCTGAGAGGATCATTAAGACACGCTACAGCCAGCGCTCCATCAGATGTCAGAAAAGTTCTATAGTAAATATTTCCTGGAGTTACATCTTGTCTCGATTCATAAAAATTCCTTATTTCTTTGTGGCTTAACCCTGATTCTTTTAAGGACTCTAGATCTTGAACGAACTCCGAGTTTCGAGACTTGTCTAATGATTCGACTTCAACTAGTCTCATACCCATTAATTGCAACGCACACGATAGTAAATTGGCTTCTATTTTCTGACCCGTACCAGTTTTTTCTCTGTAATATAACGCAGCACATATTGATCCTACTAAATTTAAGCCTGAAGCGGTGTCTATTAATGGAGTAGACCAAATTTGTTCTGGCCTACCGGAGTCATCAATTCTACTTTCAGTGCCTATTAAGCCGCACACACTTTGAATAACCAGATCATATCCCGATACATAACCATCTCCAGCATACGACCCATAAGCAGTATTTTCACAATATATGAGACGATCATTTATGCTAGACAAATAGCTATATCCTATGCCAAGGTTCTCAGCAACGTTGGGTGAAGCATTGACCACTACCACATCACAATTTTTAACAAGTTTTTCTATAATTTCCTTGGAAGCATTTTGTTTTAAATCCAACGTCATATTTCTTTTACCACGATTATAGGCCATGAATGGTCGACTTTCAGATTCAGAAAATTTATACATGTATCTCCATGAATCTCCCCAAGGAGGTTCAATTTTGATCACTGACGCACCATAATCAGACAAAATCATTCCCGCAAGAGGTCCCGAAATCACTTCTGTGAATTCCAATACCGAAACACCTTCTAAAGGACCCGCCATACAACTCACCTACTCATTAGTAACTTAAATATACACAATAAACAGATACATGTCTTCTTCATAAATTTGGCCAATTCGTATATAGATTTATTTCTGTTAAAATAACATGCAGTCGGGGCGTGGCGCAGCCCGGTAGCGCACCTGCATGGGGTGTAGGGGGTCGCCAGTTCGAATCTGGCCGCCCCGACCATTAACAAAATAAAGGTATAAAATGAGAAATATAGACCACGAACCATTATATTCAGACAGACACCGTGTCTCAGTAAACCTATCATTAATATTTGCTCTTTTAGTAATATTTTATGGATTAATCCAAGAATTTAGAGGAAATGCGGACGGAGCAATGTTGGTAATCGTTGGTAGCTTAGTAGCGGTATATACTTGGCTGACCAAACCACGAACATTTGAAGTATACGAAAATTGCCTAGTATTGCGGTATGGACGCCCCAGAAGACGTGTAATACCATTCGAAAACATCGATAGAGTTGACCAACTAAAACTAGCAGTACCAGATAGATGGAGAGTATATTTAAAACATGGAAGACGAGTAGTTTTATTAACAAAAAATCCAGAAACTTTAGTAGAACATTTAAACAAAGCCATTGAAGCATACGAAAATCGGTAGTTTTGACAACATTTTTTTCCTCTGGTAAATTGTCTAAACATATCTTAAAAAAGCAATTTGAAATATAAGGAATTACCAATGAGCTGGGAACAAATAATAGTAGATTCACTCAAAAAAGCAGATGTTTCTCTGATTTCATACGTACCTGATCATTCGATCGGTAAAGTAACTAAAATAATTGAAAAAGATAACTTTTTCCATTTAGTACCTGCAACTAGAGAAGAAGAAGCTATAGGAATTGCAGTAGGTGGATATGCTGTAGGCAAAAAAGCAGCCGTATTCATGCAAACAAGCGGTTTTGGTAACTGCGTTAACGCTATAGCAACACTATGCGTACCTGCCCGAGTGCCCATACCAATGTTCATCAACATGAGAGGGGGCCCGGGGGAATTTAACATATCTCAAGTAGCTATGGGTAAAATAACCAACCCAATCATGGACATGTTAGGGATAGTAAATTACACAATCAACGATGAATTTAAAATGGACCAATTAATTGACGGAGCTTTAAAATTATGTTTTGCGAACCGTCAACCTGTAGGGGTCTGCCTAACCTCATTGTTACATGGAGGTAAAAGTGTTTAGATTTGATGCAACCAAACTAATTTTATCTAAATTAGACAATCAACCCATTGTAGCTAATTTGGGGCCCACCAGCGATGAACTCTGGCATGCAGAGCATCGAGACAGAAATTTTTACACATATGGCAATATGGGGCTTTGCTCATCCATAGCTTTAGGCATGGCTCTATGTAATGACGAAAAAATAATTTCACTTGACGGAGATGGATCTTTACTGATGAACCTCGGAACTCTAGCAACAATCAACCGAGAAAATCCAAAAAACCTAATAGTATTAGTTTACGATAATGAAATGTGGGGGCAAACTGGTCGTCAAGCTACTCATACATCAACTGGCACTGAATTGATTGAGGTAGCAGAAGGGTGTGGAATAAAAAACACAACCATAGTGCATGACTTGGAAACGTTATCAGAAGCGTTCGATAAAGCTTTAGTGGAAGATGGTCCTTGGTTTATTGTCGCTAAAATAGAGGAAACGGACTATTTACCCGTGCCGACGCCTGAACCAGAATTCACTATGTACAGATTCCGAAATTCTTTCTTAAATTAAAGTCTGATTAAAAAAAATCTCCCCTATCGCGTTAGCATAGGGGAGATTTTTAATTTAAGTGATTATTTTAAATGTGTAGCAAACCATCCAAGAGTTCTGTCTAAAGCATCCTTAGCTGCTGCTTCGTTGTAACTATCTCTTTCATCACAATTAAAACCATGGCCAACCCCTGGGTAAATCTTAAAGTCATATGTTTTACCATTTCTCTTTAATGATTCTTCCATTTCAGCTACATGGTCTGGAGATGGCCTTGTATCTGTCTCACCAAAGTTTCCCATAACTGGAATTTCAATCCCACCGGTCAAACTTAGAGCATTAACTCCATCTGGAAAAGTTTCATTGACTCCTCCTCCATAATACACTGAAGCTGCACTCAAACCTGGGCAGCTAGTGGCTGCGAGGTAAGTTACTCTTCCACCCAAACAATAACCGACTATTCCTATCTTTTGGCCTTTGGTTCTAGGATTATGATTCTGTAAATAATCTATAGTTTGATCGATATCTAAGATTATTTCTTCTCCCTGCATTTCACCCATATATTTAGGGACAGATGGGTCTCCATAAGGGATTTTGGGGTTAGGGCTTTGTCGGTGATAAATAGCTGGGGATACAGCAACGTATCCTTGTTCTGCGAATTGGTCGCATACTTTAGTCATATGACCATTAACTCCAAAAGCTTCCTGCACTACTATGATAGCTGGGGCGCTAGTAGATCCAACAGGGTAACTAACGTAAGTGGCCATATCTTCGCCTTCGGCGCTGTGGTCGTCTGGAAATCTAATATTCTCCCAAAATGATGGCATAATCAATCCTCCTCTTAATGTTACAATTCTAAATGAGCTTCTAACAATTAACCCACATTAACTAACTTACTTGTTAACTAAGCGTTCTCATCAGCAACCCGATTGTAGCAAAGCGAATACAGCTTTACAAGTTGCAGACCTCATTATGTAAATACAATTCCATATCAATTCTCTTATAGAATATCGCATGGAATAATTAAACCGAATGTCATATAAATTAAAGTAGTTGTCCTCTTGCGCTAGATGAAAATTCTTTTTATAACATAACTGATTTTCAGAACTTCATTTATTCATCAATTTAGTAATATGATTTTAACTTAAATTGATAATGCCAAAGAATCACGGATTTAGTCATAAAAGAGCTAGAATATTTAACACAGCACCCGTAAACCTCATCTGTAATGTTATTTTGCAAATTACCAGCGGGTCCTATAGAATTGATTTAGTGATTATATGAAGATTAAAGCATTATGATGAATAATAAAAAATGGTTCAAGAATGGAATGATATACGGGCTTATAATTTTAGGCACTGTGTTAGTTATTTATAGTTTAGCGCCTGGGATGTCCAATAACGAAATATCTGTCTCTGAAGTTATTAGCAAAGCTAAAAGAGGCGAAATCCAAGAAATAATTGTCCAAGAAAACAAACTGACAATCATACCCTTACGAACATCTGATGGATTAAAAGAATACACTAGTACTATTGGATCTGACACTGATATTTTAACTGTTTTGTCAGACAATGAAGTGCAGGTTGGATCGGATACTGGGCTAGAAATATCATACAAAGGTTCCAGTGGTTTTTCTAACTTATTCGGCCTTCTAATAAATTTCCTGCCTTTAATATTTTTTGGCGGATTAATCATATTTATGATGAGGCAAGCCCAGGGAGGAAATAATCAGACCATGAGCTTTGGGAAAAGCAAAGCCAAAATGACAAATATGTCAAAACCAACAGTGACTTTCGATGATGTGGCAGGGGTTGAAGAATCTAAAGAAGAGTTAATGGAAATAGTGGAATTTTTAAAACATCCAGAAAAATTCCTAGCATTAGGGGCGCGTATACCTACAGGAGTTTTGTTAGTAGGACAACCAGGAACTGGTAAAACTCTCCTTTCTCGTGCTGTAGCCGGAGAAGCCGGAGTCCCATTTTTTCACATTAGTGGCAGCGAATTTGTTGAAATGTTCGTAGGAGTTGGTGCATCCAGAGTACGAGATCTGTTTTCACAAGCAAAGCAAAATGCACCTTGTATCATATTTGTTGATGAAATAGACGCTGTAGGCAGGCATAGAGGTGCTGGTCTTGGAGGCGGTCATGACGAAAGAGAACAAACACTCAATCAAATACTTGTTGAAATGGACGGCTTTGAAAAAACAACCAACATAATCGTGCTAGCAGCAACAAACAGACCAGACATATTAGACCCTGCATTGCTAAGACCTGGACGATTCGACCGAAGAGTGACCCTAGATTTGCCCGACATGGCCGGACGAAAAGCCATATTGAATGTGCACGCCGCAGGAAAACCGCTAGACAACAATATAAATATGGATGCTCTAGCAAAAGAAACCCCGGGATTTAGCGGAGCTGACTTAGCTAATCTAGTCAATGAAGCTGCAATATTAGCAGCCAGAAACAACCAAAAGACGATTTTCATGGATCAATTTGAGGAAGCAATCGAACGCGTTCAGGCAGGTCCTCAACGAAAAAGTAAAGTTATAAATGCCAGAGAAAAAGAAATGACTGCATATCACGAAGCAGGCCATGCCTTAGTAGGATGGTTACTTCCAAACGCGGATAAAGTTCATAAAATCTCCATAATATCAAGAGGTAATATGGGCGGTCACACAACTCTACTACCAGAAGAAGAAAGGTCATTATGGACTAAGAAGCAATTTAGCGATATGTTAGCTGTAATGATGGGTGGACGTGTAGCAGAAGAGCAAATATTTGACGAAGTGACTACCGGAGCCAGCAACGACATAGAGCGAGCGACTAAAGTAGCACTTGAAATGGTCAAAAGATACGGAATGAGCCTCTCATTAGGGCCTAGAACATTTGGGAAGAGGCAAGAGATGATCTTCTTAGGAAGAGAAAGTAATGAAGAACGTGATTATGGTGATAAAATAGCTGAAGAAATAGACAATGAAGTTCATGAGCTAATTGCATGGGCATATAATAGAGCCAATGAACTTATCGATGAAAACAAACCTAAGCTGATTGAAATCGCTGAGTACTTAATTGAATACGAGTCAGTAACCGGTGAAAAATTAGAACAATTGCTTAATGGCACTGATAACGAAGAGGCTCAAAATTCAGCTCCTGAAAATCCACCTGAGCCAACACAAGACGGAACTACTTACACTCCTGACATAACTCCTACAATTACTCCTGGAGGCCAAGCGGCTCCTTCAATGCCTATAACTAAAAACCCGTTATAGGCTAATTCTCAACCACAACTTTGATCATAGAGTCAGATAGTAAAAGAGATCGAACTCTAGATAAGTGTACTTGATAATAATACAAACTTCGCTAATTATGGGTGTAGCAACGATTTGTATTTATATTGCAAAATGTTTCATGTGGATAAACTCGTTTCAAATTTGGCCCATCCAAACTATCATAAATATCAACACCAAAGAAACCGCCATCAAATAGATGGTTACCTTTTACAATAATCCCAGAATGATAAAAAACAACCGTCAATACAGCGATCGCCCTGAGCCGATCTATATCTGAACGATAAGGGAAAGTTGGTTTCTTGAATTTATTCACTCAATATACTAAGCGTTGGATTGAGAATCATCGTCTACGCGTGGTAACGGACGATAATAAAGGCCCCATTCTTGCATTAAATTTGAGATTTTCGGATCATTGAATTGAGTGAGTTCCTGCATGAAGCCGGATAAGGAATGACTAATTAAAGTATCTGTTTCACATACCCAACTTTTAGGGGCAGGTGTGATATAGATAACGCCATCCTGATGCGGGCACCTCAATTCCATTCTTGTCATGCTCTCACTTTTATGAATTAAATCTTTTTCAAAATTCATCAGTGACTCCTTTAGTTTAAATTATGTACCAGATTTACATCCAAATATACTTACGGTGTAATTGTATCCCATTATCATGGTACAATTAAGTGGTAAGCAGTATATCGTGCTGTAGTCTAAACATAAGGATTAATAATATGTATCCACCTGGTGGACCGGTTGGGAAACAGCCAGAAATTAATTTAGAAGACCTCATAAAACAGATAAAAAACTCTTTCTCTGGGATTACAGGAAAATTCGGAAAATTCGGATTTGGTGGAATATTGCTGATTGCAGCTTTGCTAGTAATCGGAATATGGTCAGGAAGCGGAGTATACACTATCAATCCTGGGGAACAAGCTGTATTAAGAATATTCGGCGCAGCACAAGGCAATCCAATCTCCCAAGAAGGATTACACTGGTGGTGGCCTGCTCCTATAGGTAAAAAGAATGTTATATTAACAACAGAAACTAGGCGAATGGAATTAGGATTCGTAGGCACTGACGGTGGTGGTTCTGCTGCCGTACCTGGGGAATCATTAATGATCAGCGGAGATTTGAATATAGTAGATGTTCAAATGGTAATTCAATATACGATTAAAGACTTATCAAATTACTTGTTTAAAGTAGACGACCCAGGAGAACCTGAACGAGGTATTGCACCAGGAAGCCCTGATGGTAAAACTTTAAAAGATGCATCAGAAGCAGCTCTTAGGCTAGTAGTTGGACAAAGTTCCATAGACGAAGTAATAACAGAACAAAGATCTCAGGTAGAATCTGAAACTCGCATTAGATTACAAGAAATCTTAGATTCTTATGAAACTGGCATCAATGTTGTGAACGTCAAATTACAAGACGTCAAGGCTCCACAAGAAGTCCAAGATGCCTTTCAGGATGTATTAAGAGCTAGACAAGAACGAGACACTAAAGAAAACCAAGCGCTAGCTTATAAAAATGATATTATCCCTCGAGCTAATGGTACTGCTGAACAAAAAATCCGTGAAGCTGAAGCATTCAAAGAGTCAAGAATTGCTACATCAGAGGGTGAAGCTGCCAGGTTCGAATCAATATTAGCTGAATACAACGATTCTAAAGAAGTCACAAGACAACGTTTATATCTAGAATCTATGGAAGCTATATTACCCGGAGTTTCCAAAATAATTGTAGATCCTGAAACTGAAGCCCTATTAATTCTAGGCGGCAACGACAGCAATATCACGCCCATTCCAATGATGCCTGGAACAGAGTAATTAAAGTTTAAAACAAATAAAGAGAAGCATTTATGAAATCAATAATATTACTAATAATACTGGTTGCGGCCGGAATCATTGGTCTATCATCTGCACTGTATGTAGTAGATGAAACGGAACAAGTGATCATTCTCCGATTCGGAGAAGTCCAAGCTGTAAAACGAACACCTGGGTTAAATATAAAACTTCCATTTGTAGATGTAGTCGTTACATTAGATAAGCGAATTCTACGAATTGACGCACCGCCTGTAGCAATGCCTGACATTGAAAAAGAAAACCTAGTTATCGATTCATACGCACGGTATCGCATTACAGATCCTGTAAAATTCCGCAAAACACTACGAACTGAAAGCAATGCTAGAAGTCGAATGGCAGACATAGTTACATCCAGCCTCCGTACAGAAGTTGCGAGAAGAGACCGAATAGAAATTATCGGAGCTGAACCTGTATTAAATCCAAACGGTTCACAATTAGTAGACGCAGAGGGTGTTCCGATTTTTATCGGAACTGAAACCCGAGGTGAAATACTGCTCGCAGTTTTAACAGACGTTAGACAGCAAGTGCAAGAACAAGATTTAGGAATTGAGATTACCGACGTAAGAATTAAGAGAGCTGACTTCCCAGACGAAGTAACCCCAAGCATTTATACACGAATGAGAGCTGAAAGAAACAGGATAGCGAGTAAATTTAGAGCAGAAGGCGATGAAAAAGAACTTAAAATCCGGGCTGATGCAGACAAACAATCTACTATCATTCTAGCTGAAGCTCAAAAAACCAGCAATGAAATCAGAGGTGAAGGCGAAGCTGAAGCTATTAAAATACTCGCTGACGCTCTAAACAAAGATCCTGATTTCTTCGCTTTTAGAAAAAGCTTGGAGGCCTACAAAAATATACTAAATAACGACACCACAGTAATTTTATCAACGGAATCTGATTTATTTAAATACCTACAGGGTCCGTATGTAAGCAAATGGTTGGATTGATGAAAAAATGATAATGGTAAAAATATAGATTAAATCTGAAGCTAAGTATGGACATTAAGAGAGGCTCTGCGATTAAATATTACAGAGCCTCTCTTAATGTCTACAAACAAGGTACTAATGAAATCATAGACGCACTCAAACAGGCAATCTAAGGTATACTTAACACTAATCTAAATACACTGGGTAAAGTGGCATCAAGATGAAATTACACGAACACCAAAGTAAAAACATATTTAAATCGTATGGTATCAATGTCCCAGAAAGCATTTTAATCGACGATATAAGTGAATTAAGTAACGCATTAAACATACTCGGAGAACACGTCGTCTTAAAATGCCAAGTCCATGCTGGAGGAAGAGGGAAAGCAGGTGGCGTAAAGGTTGTCCGCTCAAAAGAAGAAGCATCTGCATATGTGGAATCAATGTTAGGTACAAACCTTGTAACCCACCAAACCACAAATGAAGGTGTTCCAGTAAGATCTATACTTGTAGAACAATTAACTAGTATAAAAACAGAATTGTATCTTGCAATCACTATGGATAGAAATGAACAATGTCCTACTATACTAGCTAGCAAAGCAGGGGGCATGGAAATTGAAGAAGTCGCTGAAACTTCACCCCAAGACATAATTTATCAACCTGTAGATCCTGTAGTAGGTCTTCGCCCTTTCCAAATGCGTGAATTAAATAAAAAAATAGATATCCCAAATAAAAGCATTCCTCAGTTCAATCATTTATTATCATCTATATCGACCTTGTTTTATGACCTAGATTGCTCCTTGATAGAAATCAATCCATTGGTAATCACTCAAGACGAAAATATAGTAGCATTAGATGGAAAAATAACCTTAGAGGATGATGCTTTATTCAAGCATCCTGACGCTTATGCATTACGCGATCGAGATCAAGAGGATGCACTAGAAGCAGAGGCAACAGATTTAGAAATTGCATATGTCAATTTAACCGGAGACGTAGGTTGTTTAGTAAATGGCGCTGGATTAGCAATGGCTACCCTAGATGTAACAACTCAGGCTGGTTCTTCACCAGCAAACTTTTTGGATGTTGGTGGAGGCGGAGCAGACGTTGAAAAAGTGTCCAAAGCAGTATCAATAATTTTGTCTGACCCCAAAGTAAATAAAGTATTAGTAAACATTTTTGGAGGTATTTTAAGATGCGATATAGCTGCAAATGGCATTATCATGGCATATGAACACTCCAAATCTAATCTACCTTTAGTTGTGAGAATGCTAGGAACCAATGTAACGGAAGGTAAAGAAATCCTAAAGAATTCTAGATTAAATGTAACATTCGCAGAAACTCTTTTAGAAGCAGCGGAAGCTATAAACAAGATATAAACCGGTAGGATAATAATGGGAATATTATTAGATAAAAATTCTAAAATAATTGTGCAAGGTATTACTGGAAAAGAGGGTAGCTTCCACGCTACTGCTGGTATTGAATATGGTACCAACGTAGTAGGTGGAGTAACTCCTGGTAAAGGAGGCCAAAAATTCAATACTACTATACCTATTTTTGATACAGTAGAAGAAGCAAAATCACAGACAGGAGCCAACGTTTCTTTAATATTCGTACCTCCAGCATTCGCAGCGGACGCCATATGTGAAGCAGCCAATGCAGAAATTCCTTTAATTATATGTATAACAGAGGGTATTCCTGTAAATGATATGGTTAGTACAATTAGGTATGTCCAGTCAAAACCAGTAAGATTAATAGGACCAAATTGCCCAGGAGCAATAAACCCTAACGACAATTGTAAAGTCGGTATCATGCCTGGCTCAATACACAAACCTGGAAATGTGGGAGTTGTATCTAGAAGTGGAACCCTCACATATGAAGCCGTTTACCAACTAACTTCAATAGGAATAGGTCAATCCAGTTGTGTCGGCATTGGAGGAGACCCTATTATAGGAACTAATTACATTGACATTCTTAACATGTTCGAAAATGATCCAGAAACAGACGTCATAGTTTTTATAGGTGAAATTGGAGGAACTATGGAGCAAGAAGCGGCAGAATATATAAAAGCAAATATCAGCAAACCTGTGTGTAGCTTAATAGTTGGAGCAACTGCTCCAACTGGGAAACGTATGGGGCATGCCGGTGCCATCATAACAGGCGAAAGCGCTACAGCAGAATCTAAAATAGCCGCTCTTAGAAATGCAGGCTGTCATATAATTCCAACTCCTTCAGACATTGGATCAATAGTAGAAAAAGTATTATTAGAAAAATTTTAAAAATCCAAGAAATCCTACTAAATATTTGATATACTCTTATCCTCGGGGGCGTAGCTCAATGGTAGAGTCCTAGGTTTCCAACCTAGTTATGTCAGTTCGATCCTGATCGCCCCTTCCAAATATCTCAAATTTTACTTATTATAATCCAACTGCTCGTATTATAATATCTACATTAGTAGGACCTGGTGGCAAGGTACCGTCGTCAATTGAATGCATCGCATCTACTATAGCATCATTGAATGGAGTAGCTATGCCAAGCTCGTCTCCTTTCCTGCAAACTAAGCCATTCATAAAATCAGTTTCTGAATGCCTACCTTTATGAACATCTTGAGCCATTGATGCCAACCAGTTTACTCTGCCACCTTTTTGAGACAAAATACCGTCTAATTCTTCAAATGCATCACCTTTATCAGCGTCTGCCCATGTTTGAGCTGCAATGCCATTAATATCTACAACATTCAGACCTTGTCCCAATCCAACCATGGCAGCTTCTTTAGCTAGATGTATTTTTATTAATCGGCATTTAGGATCATCTGCCAAATCTTGGGAACCCAATGTAGACATAGCAGATATGGCATTGCCCATAGAATTTTGGCATAATTTTGCCCATCTTTCTCCCCATAAATTATCAGTTGCGTAAGCGGCATCAATCCAATTCAGTTTATTAGCAATCATTTCTGTTCTCGGAGTAATTTCAGCATGATGCTCTCCAACTCTAAAAACCACATGCCCATGATCTCGGCCAACTTGGCCTCCTCTAGTGACGTGGCCTGGCTCCCATAATGCTACTTCTATATGCGATGCTATACATCCCAAAGATCTTTCTGCTCCCACTACAGAAGCAATCACGGTGTCATTCCAACAATTTTGCAAAGATATAAAAAATCCCTCAGGTTTGACGTATCGATCGATAAAATGAGTTGCCCATTCAGTATCATAGGATTTCATTGAAATGAATACATAATCAAACTTATCGTATATAGACTGGGCATCAGTCAAATGCATAGCTTTTATGGGTACTGTGAATGGCCCTTGACTCCCAGTTACATGTAATCCTTTACTATTAATGGTTTCCACGTGTTCCGGCCACATATCTACTATAGTTACATCTTCTCCTTCTTTAGCTAGAAAAGCTGCCACATAGCTGCCTAAGGCTCCTGATCCCATAATTCCAATTTTGTCTGCCATATCTATTCTCCTCCGTATTTTATGTAATCCGTACTAATTTTACACTATGAATTTGCAATAATTCTCTCATATCATCTAACATTGCAACTGGAACATAGTCATCTACTCCTAGCACCATCATTGCCCGACCTCTTAGATCAATTCTCCCAACTTCCATGAAATTTATATTTACGTTATGTTTGCCAGCTACAGTACCCACAGCTCCTATGGATCCGGGTCTATCATCATTGTCCACGAATAACAATGTAGGATCGGTCAAAGCTATATCAAGCCAATATTCATTAAATCTCACTAAATGTACCTGCCCTCGAACGAAAGTCCCAGAAATCAATAATTGCCCATTTGAGGTATTTAAAATTACTGTTATCAAACTACTGAATTCATTATCCAATTGTTGTTTTTGTTCAATTAATTCTAAGCCTCTAGATTTAGCGAGAATTGGAGCATTTATAGAATTAACTTGTTCACTTGTTGTTCCTTGCATAAATCCAGATAAAAACGCTGATTTTAATACTGATGTGTCATATTCTGCAATTTCACCTTCATAGCTTAATGTCACGGATCTAAATTGTCCTTCAGATAAGCCAATGGCCAATTTACCCATCATTTCAGCTACTGGGATCATAGGGGAAACAATAACTTGATTATCAGGTCCCAGCATCGGGGCATTAACTACATTTTTACCAAAAGAACCTTGTAAAATGTTAATTAATTGCTCCACAGCTTCTATCGCTACAGCATCTTGTGCTTCTATCGTTGCTCCTCCTAAATGAGGGGTCAATATAATGTTGCAGTTGTCGGTAAATCTATTATCAATATCAGGTTCATTTCTAAACACATCTAAAGCAGCCACTGATACCTTTCCAGAGCTTAAGGCATCAAACAAAGCTGTGTCATCAATCAGTTCTCCCCTAGCAACGTTAATCAGTCGGCAACCGTTCTTCATTAGTGAAAATTGACGGGGTCCTAATAAAGATTCGGTAGACTCAGTCAATGGAGTATGAATAGATATGAAATCACTTTTGGATAATAGTTCTTCCAACGTTTGCAGGGTTATCCCAATGCGAGTAGCATAGTCTCCGCTAACGAAAGGGTCATAAGCTATTATTTCCATGTCAAAACTACGGGCACGTTTAGCAACTTCTGATCCCACTCGTCCGATTCCGATGATACCTAATGTTTTTCCACGTAACTCTGATCCCATGAAAGTGCTTCTATTCCATTTTCCATCTTTCATAGATAAATACGCTTGAGGAATATTACGGGCGGACGCCAGGATTAATGCGATAGTATGTTCTGCAGCAGCGATTATATTGCCTGTCGGGGCATTAACTACTGCTATTCCAACATTGGTAGCAGCAGAAACATCGATATTATCTACTCCAATACCGGCCCTTGCTATAACTCGCAATTTAGAACCTGCATTAATAATGTCTTCTGTAATCTTAGTTTCGCTTCTAACCACTAAGCCACTATATTCAGATACTATGTCTCTCAATTCATCATGAGACAATCCTAGCCTAATATCTACTTGGTGATCTTTAGACAATAAATCAATGCCAAATTGGGATATGTTGTCAGTAACTAAAATTTTAGCCAAGCCAATGCCTCAACGATCTACATAATATTTGCCGAACAGTTACCTTATTGTAACTCCAAAACTCGCAATTGGACAAATGTTTAATAAGCATCAACTAGTTCATAATTCTCAAACCTCTTGACCGAACATACTTGTAACATTACGATACGTATTATGCAAACACAAAATAAGCACTGAATAAAGAGAGTAGAATGCAATGAGTGTAGATTTCCAGCTAGAAACTATCAAAATATGCAATACTGAAATTGAAATGTTAACAGGTGGATCAGGTAAATCATTACTAGTCCTCCATGGCCCAGATGGAAGTTTAGGATGGTTAAATTACGCCAAAATCTTAGCAGAAAAATATAAAATTTACATACCTTCTCATCCTGGATTTGGTAACTCTAACAGGCCCGAATGGATTCTAAATATCCAAGATATGGCTTGCTTTTACACTTGGTTTATAGAAGAAATTGGATTACAACAATGTAATGTACTAGGGTTTTCGATTGGAGGATGGATTGCTGCCGAAATATTATCAATTGCGCCGAACACATTTAACAAAGTAATCCTTACCAGCTCAGCAGGTATAAAACCTAAAAAATCTGACATTACTGACATCTTTCTTCTTTCGCCGAATCAAATAGCTGAATCAAGTTTTAAAGATATAAGCCAAGCACCTGAATACACTAAAGTATATGGCAACACAGAAGCCCCCTCAGGAACTCATTATATAACTGGATCAACAGGTGGTTATGACCCTCAATTTATAGCTGACAAAAACCGAGAAACTGCAGTCAGATTATGCTGGAAACCCTATATGTTTGATCCCAAATTACCTGCTATATTAAATCGAGTAAAAAACCCTGTCCAAATTATTTGGGGTGAAAATGATTCTATAATCCCTCAAGAATGCGGTGAAATATTTGCGCAGTCGATACCAAATTCCACTTTGAATATTATAAAAAACTGCGGTCACATGCCTCATATTGAAAAAACTACAGAATTTACCTCTATAGTGACCAGTTTTCTAGAATAAACTAATCTTAGGAATGATTAGCCTACTTATGCCTACGCAGCCTAATCATTCCTAGGATTAGCAAAGATACCACAACTATTATTAATATCTCTATTTGTGACCTAGATATCAGGAATGAAGAGTTGAAAACCATTGAAATTAGTTTAGGTAATACCGTTGGTGCCAAAAACCTTAATGCTATCAATATCCCGAGGCATATTAATATACTTTTCAATATTTTCATCTATATAAAACATTAGATAATAAATAGTAAGCCTTTAATTCCATGAAAAATCTATACTTAATTCACCACAAATATCTTTAAACCAATCCACAACTTCTTCATGAAGAGGAATACCTTGGGTTCCTCGTATTAATTCCATTTCATATTCAGGCTGCCCGGCTACCATTACTCTTTCTTGCCCAGGAGCAGGCTTGGTATTTTTCATCATGGCCATCCATTCGTCCATAGTTTCTTTAAATTCATCTACTTCTGTAAAAGCATCTATTTTATAAGCAGCTACATAATGTCCGAAATTCGGCCTCCCTGGATTTGCTCCATATCCAAATCCTGTTAACACGCCTCCCAGAATATCTACGATGCACGATAATCCATATCCTTTATGCGATCCTAACTCTCTGGTAGCTCCTACAGGTAACAGTTGGTACTTTTCAGGCACATCTATGCTCTCCATTATTGGAGTGCCAAACTCATCTGCTAACCAGCCAGGTTCTAATTTAACGCCTAACCTTCTTGCAATTCCAATTTTATTACTCGCAACTGCGCTAGTTGCTGCATCAAACACAAAAGGATGATCATTCTTAGCAGGAACTGCAATAGCTATAGGATTTGTCCCGAGCCTCGGTTCAGCTCCAAAAGTTGGTAAAACTGAAGGAGGACAACTAGTCATGCAAACACCGATCATGTCATGTTCTAAAGCTTTCATTGCATGATATGAAGCCATTCCTAAGTGCCTCGCATTCCCAACAGTAACCATCCCTATTCCGACTTGTTCAGCTTTTTTTATAGCCAGATCCATAGCTTTAGGAACTGTCATAATACCTAAGCCTCTATCAGAGTCTATGTTAGCGGTGGCAGGACTTTCTTTAATGATTTTCATATTCGGGGTTGGGTTTATTGTTCCCGATGTGTATCCGTTGACGTAATTCCTGAGCATATTAGATACTCCATGGGAATCTACGCCTCTGAGATCTGCAGAAACCAAAACATCAGCACCAAGATCTGCGTCTTCTTTAGTTACACCCATTTTTTCAAAAATACTTGACACTAACTCTCTAAGTTGTGATGACTGAATCAAAATAGAATCATCTGGATTTACTTTAAATTGTTTTAACATTTTACAACCTCAAACGTACTGATTTGAACCTATATACTACATATATGGTACCATGTATGCAGTATATCACTTTACCAGTTTTGATTAATTAAGAGTAATTATGGATGATAAAAATTTAGAATATTCTTTAACCATACTTTCTGAACTTGGCCATATCCCTTCTGTGCCTTTTCATGAAAAGTGGATGTCCAACAAAATTAAATCCGAATTACAATCCTTGGAAATTAGCTGGGAAGAAGATCCATACAAGAACATAATAGCCTGCATTCCAGGTAAAATACCATCAACTCCTCCTCAAGGTTTGATATACATAGCTCATATGGATCATCCTGGATATGAAATAGTAGGCATTGAAAATGATTATTTACTTGCAAAGCCTCTAGGAGGTATTCCTTATTACGGTAAGAATCCAGGAGTGAAATTAATAATAGTTCCAGACATAAGTGTGCGTATTAATGCCACTATTGTAAAACCTTCGGATAATGATCCAGATTTATTACTAGTCCAGCCACAACAGCAATACACATTTGAAAATTTCCCCATAGCCACCATATTTGATCTAGATGACTTCAAGTTAGAGGATGACTACATAAAAATGAGGGCCTTAGATGATCTTGCAGGGTGTGCTTCAATACTAGCTGTATTGAAAACTATCAGCCAAAACCCTCCCGATACTGACGTTTACGGAGTTTTTACTGTTGCTGAAGAAGTCGGGTTAATAGGAGCACGACTTTTAGCATCATCTAACAAATTACCCAAATCACTATATGCCATATCAATCGAATCTAGCAAAACCCTCCCTGGTGCAGTAATCGGATCGGGGCCAGTAATCCGTGTTGGGGATGCGGGCACTACGTTTAACAATGAAGCAGAATCTGTATTAGTAAAGGCCAAAGAAAAACTTTCTAAAATATCAGATACATTTTGTTCACAGCGCCAATTAATGAGCGGCGGAGTTTGCGAAGCCAGTGCATTTTCTAGTAATGGATATAAGTCTACTGGTATAGCTTATCCTTTAGCTAATTATCACAACGGAGGAGATAATGAAAAAATAAAGTCTGAATACATCCACAAAGACGATTTTTTTAACGGCGTTAAATTATTACACGAGTCAGCTTACCAAATAGACGAAACAACTCATACCAATTTCCAAAGAAGGTTTACTTCAGTCCCAAAAGATATAATACAAAGACTAAGCTAATTATTTACTAACACCGACAACTCTTATTCTATGATTATTACTATCAGCTATAAAAATATTCCCATTAGAATCTATGTCACATCCATGAGGCCTATCTAATCCGGCATCTGTTGCCGATCCTTTGTCTCCTTCGCCGCCCAATTTACCCCCAGCAACAGTGATAACTCGCTTAGTGTCTTTGTCGATTATTCGAATTGCATGATTCTCTGTATCAACTACTACTAAATTGTCCTTACCATCACATCTGATTGCCTTGGGAGCACCCCAAGTAGCCTCTAAAGCAAGGCCTCCATCTCCTTCATATCCTCTTTCTCCTGTGCCTGCATACGTATGAATGATTCCTTGTGTGTCTACAATCCTAATACCATTACCATTACGTTCACATATATATGTGTTGCCACTAGAATCTGTACAAACCGCTCTAGCACCAAATATGCTTGCATCTGTCGCCAAGCCACCATCACCTTCACGTCCGGTTTCACCATTACCCGCAAAAGTTGTAATTATTCCTGTTCCTAAATCTAACTTGCGTATTCGCTGATCTTGAACATCTGCGATTAGGAGTCCTCCTTTGCCATCTAGAAAGCAGTCATTCGGTTCATTTAACATAGCTTTATCTCCCGGACCGCCATCTCCTGAATATCCTGCCTCTCCTGTTCCCGCCACAGTATTTATAAGACCCGTTGATTGGTCAATCTTGCGTACAACACTGTTCAATCGATCAACAACATATATATCACCATTAATATCTACTTGAAGACCATAGAGTTCATTGAAAGTAGCCTCAGTAGCTGGTCCTTCGTCTCCTGAATAACCAATCTCACCAGTACCAGCTATACCACTAACTATACCAGTCAGCATATCAACTTTTCTAACCCTGTTTCCTCTACTCTCACAAAAATACAAGTCTCCTTTAGAGTCAAATGCGCACATGAATGGCTCATTAAGTTCGGCAAGATTATGTAGTCCTCCATTTCCTCTGTCACCAAGTTCTCCTGTCCCAACAAATGTATCAATAATTCCTGATTTAAATTCCATAATAATCTTCCTTTTTCATATTGTTATATATCTAAAGCTTTTAGTCCCAGTAATGCTATTTCTTCATCTTCCTCAGCAGTTAGTCCACTCACACCTATTCCACCCAGAATATCGCCATTACTACTCATAACAACTACTCCACCTTTTACGGCTACCAAACTTGGGTTGCCAAAATCTGTGACCTGTCTATTTTCATTCTTTAATCTCTGCGCAAAATCAGAAGAATTTTGTCCAAACATTACTGCAGTATAGGCTTTCCTTATGGCTACTCCTTGAGGATTTAATCTGCAACCATCCATTCGTGCGTAATTCAATAAATTAGTATTATCATCAAGTATAGCTATTGCTATAGGTCTATTAGGTTCTTCTAATCCTTTATTCAACATTGAATCCATTGATTCTCTAACTTGATCTAAACTCAATACATCTTTCTTATACATCAATCCACCTCTTATAGAAATTATCATCATTTTATATATGAATCATTGCTATTACAACTAAGTTATGTATTTGACCACCGCAACTCATAGAACTACAATTTAACTAATTCAAGTATTGAAAATAAGATTAGAGGTAATTAAGATGGAAACGGTAGGCTTTATCGGACTAGGAAACATGGGCAGTGGAATGTCTCAAAATATCCAGAAAGCTGGATACCCAATGGTAGTTTATGACGTCAGAGAAGAAATGACTAAACCTCTTTTAGAAAACGGAGCTGCATTAGGGAGCTCGCCTGCAGATGTTGCATCCAGATGTAACGTAGTATTTACCTCTCTCCCGGGACCTAAAGAAGTCGAAATGGTATCAAAAAATCAAGAAGGAATACTTGAAGGCATTCAGGCTGGTACTATTTATATAGATCTTTCTACTAGTAGACCGACTCTAATAAGAGAACTTGAGCCCATTTACAGGGCCAAAGGGGCATATGTTCTAGATGCTCCAGTGAGTGGCGGAAAAACAGGAGCAGCAAGTGGTAATTTAGCAGTTATGGTAGGAGGAGACAAAGAAATATTTGAAAAAGTTAAACCATTATTGGATTCATTCGGCGATAAAGTTGCTTACTGCGGAGAAATAGGAGCAGGTACAATCGCCAAATTAGTCCACAATATGATAGGCCATGGTGTTCGCCAAGCCATAGTAGAGGGTTTGACATTAGGTGTTAAAGCTGGAGTTGAAACCGAAGCTTTATGGGAAGCAATAAGAAGAGGATCATTAGGTAGAATGCGAGTATTACATGAAGGATTACCACGAATGGCATTCACTGGTAACTACGAGCCGGCATCATTTGCTTTACAATTAGCTCATAAAGATATAGCGCTAGCTACCGAATTAGGAAGAGAATATAACGTACCTATGCCAATCGCTAACTTAGCTGAACAAATATCTGTACAATGTCTGAACAGAGGCTGGGCTACCCTTGACAGTAGCATCACAACTGTTCTTCAAGAAGAAGCTGCCGGTGTAGAATTGCGAGCCGACATCGATGCAACAAAAGCCGGCAAATTCATTAGCACACATCCTGATGCTGAATAATTAATGTTTCTTAAGACATTTTACTCTTCAACCATATTATTTATATTAGTACTGTTATTTCTCATTGGTTGTAGCAATTTAGATACAACCAATGAGAAAACTGTACCACCTACAGAATTTTACGCAGTTGAAGAACCATTTTTGCAAAGCGCTTCAGTTTCTAAAAGTGATCCCAGTCGCATGTCCTCATCTTTGTCCGTTAGCCCTCAAAGTACTCCTGGTATTCCCAAATACGATTCAACTGAGATATTTACTGGGTCTATCACACTAGAAGTGAATTCTGTTGAAGACATTCTATTTCAAATACAAAATCTTGTAGAACGAAATGAGGGTTTTGTCGAATACTTGAATAGTTATGGAACCGATTACAACCAAAATGCCAACCTCACAATAAGAGTACCTCAAAAAAAATTTAATAGAACCATGTTTCAAATTGAAACGCTAGGTATTGTATTGAACAAATCAACTGGATCTGAAGATGTATCAGAACAATTGATAGATTTGGAAGCACGGCTTAAAAGCTATACCCGAGAAGAAACCAATTTATACAATCTTCTAGACGAATCAAAGACCATCACCGATATCATAGCTATTGAACGAGAGCTATCTAGAATTCGCTCAGAAATTGAATCCTTAGAAGGAAGATTAAAATATTATGATAGTAAGATAACAATGTCCACTATAAACATTAATCTAGTCACCGCGTACGCGAACAACACGTCTCCACCATATGGAGATATAAAATTAACCACATCCGATATAGAGTTGGGTTTGAACAAAATAAAAAACCTAATAGCAAGTGATGATGGCCGAATAGACTACATTTCGTCCAATTACTTAAATAACACAAAGACTATCGAATTACTTGTGATAATTAAACGAGGATCATTTTCAACGATTTTTAAATCTCTAGAAAATATAGGTTCAGTCAATAGTAAGTACTCTAATGAACCTCAAAACGCTAACCTCAAAATAGAAGCCAAAATAGATGCTCACATAACAATCACTCTGCGGGAACCTAATTATTTATCTGAAAACTCTAAAATGGCATCAGTGACAATCTTAATACTTGTATTATCTGGATTCGTACTTTGGTTAGTCACTCGGAAACGTTAACAATGTCAGAATTCATAAAATCATGTTGCGTACCTAGTAGGTCAACTGAACCAACCCAAAAATCAAACATGATTAACCCAGCTTTATATAATTCTTCATCACGTTCTCTTTCAGAAAAAATTTACCTACCTGGAGGAGAATTTCTGATGGGTACAAATGACAACCTAGGGTACTCATCAGATGGAGAGGGTCCGGAACGGCTTATACTAATAAATCCGATATATATAGACATATATGCAGTAACAAATGAGCAATTTGAGATGTTTGTAAAAGCAACAAGCTATGTCACAGAGGCAGAAAGGTATGGGTGGTCATTTGTATTCCGAGATTTTATCTCACCTGAAATCGCAGATACTGCCAAAATTTACCCCACAACAACTCCTTGGTGGTGGGTGATTGAATCCGCGTATTGGCGTAACCCTGAAGGCCCGAAATCCAATATAGACGATCGCAAGGATCATCCAGTGGTTCATGTTTCATGGAACGATGCTATCCAATATTGCAATTGGTCTGGTCAAAGGTTACCTACTGAAGCAGAATGGGAATACGCTGCAAGAGGAGGATTGTCTCAAATGACATATCCATGGGGAAATAATTTGATCAATAATGGAAAATATAGTTGTAACATTTGGCAAGGTGTATTCCCAGATCATAATACTCAAGATGACGGGTATTTAGGAACAGCTCCCGTAAATTCTTTTGATCCAAATAATTTTGGGCTATATAATATGGTAGGGAATATTTGGGAATGGTGCTCAGACTGGTTCAGCACGCAGCACTTTTGCGAATTTGAACAAACTAGTAACCCAAAAAAACATTCAACTGAGGTATCTAAGACCATGAAAGGTGGCTCATATCTATGCCATGAATCATACTGTAACCGATACAGAATAGCTGCTCGCAGTTCTAACACACCAGACAGCTCGACTGGCAACTTAGGATTCAGATGCGTTAAAGACTTGCCCTAAACTCCCAACATCAAAAATAATATTTTCTGGAGATCAAATGACTAAGAAACCCAATTTAATATTCATTTTTAGCGACCAACAAAGACAAGACACAATGGCATGTTATGGCAATGATTGGATACAAACTCCTAATATTAACGAATTAGCCACTCGAAGTTTTGTATTCAAAAATGCCTACGTCACTCAACCTGTTTGCACTCCTTCTAGGGCATCAATTATGACTGGGCTTTATCCTCATGCCGCTGGGCCTGTCCTAAATGGAATTGAGCTATCTAATGATGTACAGTCAATAGCAGAAATGATATCCACTGAATACACCTGCGGTTACTTCGGAAAATGGCACTTAGGGCATGGTGATACTGCCCAACATGGTTTTAGCAAATGGGTTAGCACAGAAGACGGCTATGAAGGTAAATTCGTTCGCGGTGGCCCCATATCGAAACTAAGTGATTACCATCAACATCTAGTTGATAATGGATTTTGCCCTGATAAAACAGGTGGCAAAGTAGACACATTTACACATAATAATTTAGTTTCATTTCCTGCCAAATACCAAATGGCCCCTTATCTGGGGGATAAAGCAGCGGAGTTTATAGAAGAAAATAAGGAACGGCCCTTTGTAATGTATGTCAGTTGTATAGAACCTCACTCTCCATACATAGGATCTATGCAAGATACTTATGATCCAGAACAACTGCCAGTGGGGCCCACTTTCCTTAAAAAGCCTGATAATGTATCTCTGCTCAATAGATTAAAAGCAGAATACTATCTTCAATATATGGAAGGCGGAGATCCTGATCAAGATACTTATATGAGTACGTGGGCCGCCGTAGGAGAAGATGTTACTACTGAAATGGGGTGGAGACAATTAAGAGCACATTATTATGGAACAGTATCTCTTGTTGATGCAATGGTAGGCAAAATCACTGACGCAATAGAACATGCCGACTTAACTAACGATACTATCATTGTATTTACTAGTGATCATGGTGATTTACTGGGAGACCACGGTATGCTAGAAAAAAGATCTTTCTACGAAGAATCAGCTAGAGTTCCACTGTTAATTTCAATTCCAGCTTTATCCACTTCCCAAACACAAGTTGAAGGAAGTTTCAGCCAAATAGATCTAGTTCCTACTCTTCTTAACTTATTAGGGCAGGATATTCCCAATCACTTACATGGAGAATCTCGAATAGAAGTGTTGCATGGAACCGATTCCCTTCATGAAAACAACGTGGTTGTTGAATGGAATGGCATCCGCGAAGGGCATTTTGATCGAAGCCAAGCTACACCCGAAATAGATCGTATGAACCATTCAATGTGGAGATCCATTATCCACGATCGATGGAAACTAAACCTCTGCTCTGGCGATCAAAATGAATTATTTGATCTAAATAACGACCCATACGAAGAAATCAATTTATTTAATAATACTGAACATAAAGATCGAATTAGAGATATGGCAGGTAAGCTACGAGTTTGGCAAAATCGTACTGGAGATATAGTTCCGTTGCCTGATCTGTAATTTATTCGGACCTAATGTCATCATATACGGAAAGAGGAGTAGCGGCTAATAATCCGGCATCTATTGGCATAGTGATGCCTGAAATCCATCTAGATTCATCACTAGCCAAGAACACATTAGCCCACGCTATATCCCAAGCATTTCCTTCTGTTCCTAATGGACCTGCTGTCTTTCTTTTCTCTCTCATTGCTGGGGTCATCTTACCTCCAACCATTGGAGTATATATATGACCAGGAGCAATGCAATTCACTCTGACATTATCTCTGCCTAGTTGTACCGCCATAGATTTTGTTAATGCTATTACACCACCTTTGGATGCAGCATAAGGTATGCTTGGGCTACCCCCTCCAGATCTAAGTCCAACTATAGAGGATATATTAATGATTGAACCACCACCAGTTTCAATCATTTTAGGTACAACATATTTACTTGTTAGCATCATGCTTTTAAGATTTATATTTAAAACTCTATCCCACACATCTTCCTGTACATCTGTAATAGATCCAGGCCCGCTGATACCAACATTATTAAATAAAATATCTATTCTTCCATATTCAGATATGCCGGCATTAGCCATATTTTCACAGTCTTTGGCTGAAGTAACATCACATTTAAATACAGAAGCTGTGCCATTCTCACTGATTATTTCGTTCAATGTTTCGAGAGCTGCGTCCTCATTCAAATCAACAAGTAAGACTTTGGCTCCTTCTTTAGCGAATAAGATAGCGGTAGCTTTACCAGTTCCTACACCCGGGCCGCTAGAACCCGCTCCTGTAATAATAGCAACTTTACCTTCTAATCTCCCCATACCTAGCTCCTACACACTTACTTTTTTACACGCAATTCTATACCGGATTTTTCTTCTTGCAGTTTCGCAACAGAATCCGAATCCTCAGGTCCCCATCCTCTAAACAGTGCTTCCACGTGCCGTTGATCAACTAAATTAGACAGTTCCATCGGGATACCATATTCTCTGCCTAGATCAGTAGCTAATCTTACATCTTTGGCAGCTAATGCTGTAGCGAAACCTGGTTCGAAATTGCCTTCAAACAAAAATCTTGGAAACTTATCTGCCAGTCTTTTGTTTCCTCCGGTACTATTAGTAATAACATCTGCAAGAACTTCTAAATCCATTCCCGCTTTAACACCCAGAGTTAGAGCTTCTGCCATTAAAACTCCTATGCCCATGCTAATTAAATTATTACATATTTTGGTAACCATTCCATTACCTATAGGACCACAATAAACAACATGTGAACCAATCGCATCCAAAGCTGGTTTTATTTGTTTAAAAGTAGTTTCATCTCCCCCAACCATTACAGCTAATGTTCCAGCAGCTGCTCCATACGTTCCACCACTTACAGGAGCATCCAATACTTTGATGCCTTTTAAAGCACATTCATCATGTATGCGTCTGATTATAGTCGGTGAATTGGTAGATAAATCCACATAAATATTATCTCCACTGCATCCTTCTACTATCCCATTTTCACCCAATACTACAGTTTCAACGTCTCTAGGAACCGGTAAAGATGTAAACACAATTTCATTATTTTCAACAACATCTTTAGGGGAATCTGCCCAATTGGCGCCCATTTCTAATAAATCAATAGCAGATTCTTTTCTAAGGTCGTGAATTGTAAGTTTATGCCCTTTTTTAGCCATATTTAACGCCATCGGTCCACCCATGTTACCTAATCCAACAAATCCTATATCCATATATCCTCCTGTTTTAAGTTTTTATTTTAATTTTCTAATGTCAGTAAATCTAATCAAAAATATCATACTAAGCCCGATAGTGAATATACCAGTAATAATTAAACTATTGGATATCCCAATATCCCACAATGGGTTTTTTGCTGTTAACCCAATAATCAAAGTTGATAATGGAATAAGACCTTGTTCATAATGCCAGACACTAGAAACTCTCCCTCTAAAATTATCAGGAACCGTTTCTTGAATTAATGTCTGATTACTTACAATAAAATGGGTTTGGCAAACACCCATTAAAAACATTATCGGAACAGAAATCCAAATCATATTAGATAAGCCCAAAGTTAATATAACTATTCCTCCGCCAATCAAAGTTATTAATCCTAATAACCCTTTCCCAATTGCAAAACCGAAGCTTGAAATATATAAGCTAGACAATACTCCTGCAGAACCCATAACAATAATCATCGAAGTACCAATACCAGCTTCGGCATTTAAAGCCTCCCCGGTGTAATACGGTAATAACAACAGAACTGGAGTAAAAACCAAAGTACGTAAAAAGTTTAAAATCATTAATCTGCGGATCATAGTAGTTTTAAAAGTGTATGATAGCCCACTAACCAAATCTCCAAATATAGATTTGATTTCGCTGGTTCTTTTATCTGTAAATGGAGTTTTCATTGGGATTTGTAATATTGTCATGCCAAAATACAATGCAGCTTCTACAAAAAAGTTCCACTCATAATCTACGTATAAAATCAGAAAACCAGCTACAACTGCACCTAGCAATCTCATTGATGTAACAGTCATAGCATTTAAAGCCAAAGCGTTTCCAAGGTCTTCATGCCTAACAGTATTAGCTATCAATGCTTGCCTAACTGGCTGTGTGACAGCAAATCCTAATCCGGTTAGTATCATATATAAATATATGTACAGTACGTTATCTATAAATCCTAATACCAACGATATGGCAAAAGTAAGTGCCACAATACAAGTAAATATTTGTGAAATTGCCGCAAGTTTACTCCGACTCATCTTATCTGCTAGTACTCCGCCAAGTGGACTTAATAACAGTGTAGGTAACGCTCGGACAGCTACTGTCATCATTGATTGGATACCAGATCCAGTTAAATCATAAGTCAACCATCCTATGCTAACGAATTGCAACCACACTGCGCAGTTACCAAAAAAGTTGCCAGTTATTAAAAATCTAAAATCTTTATTCTTTTTAAGGGATTCAAAAGTACTGATAGGATCCTCTCTTCACTAATCCAAATATTATAATCAACCTAAGTATTGGGTGATGTTATACTACCACGAACCATGCATTCTATTAACCGGTATTTCAAAAATCAAATTGCTAGGCGGCACCGTAATACTAAGAATTTTAGTAAAGCTATTGCTATTTATGAACATCACGCAAAATTGAATCTACGCAAATTTGGTGATGATAATGAAGTCACTTTAAGGGCATACAGCAGGTTGGCTAACACCTACTACGCTTCAGCAAACTATCCGAAAGCCTTAATTAGATTTAAATTTATTTTAAACCAACGAATCAAGCTTCTCGGAGCCAACCATCCTAATACTTTGCGCAGTATGACAAGCCTAGGAAATTGCCACTACCAGATGAAAGAATATACTGTATCAAAGGAATTACATAATCGCGCTTTTAAATCAAGAACGGTTACTTTAGGACCCAATCATCCCAGAACAATACTTAGTAAAAATAGAGTATATGAGTGTGACATTGCTATAAAAAGTCAGACTATTCATGATGGATAATATTTTTATACTTACTAACAATGGGCATACGCCAATCTTTCCCATACGCCCTTGGTGTTATCTTTACTCCTGGAGGAGATTGATTACGTTTATATTCATTTCTATGAATAGCGTCCACTACTTGATTTATCATTTCTTTCGGAAAATTTCTTTCTATTAAATCTTCATAACTAGAATCATTTTCTAAGTACAATTCAATAATCTCATCTAAAATATGGTATGGCGGCAGAGAATCTTCATCAAATTGATTTGGTTTCAATTCGGCACTTGGAGGTTTATT
The DNA here is from genome assembly GCA_003523055.1 of Dehalococcoidia bacterium. Lineage (GTDB taxonomy): Bacteria > Chloroflexota > Dehalococcoidia > Lucifugimonadales > UBA3495 > UBA2588. The sequence continues at coordinate 52,143 of DPHC01000005.1, forward strand.
AATAACCGCATTGGGGATTAAATCAAATTCTAATTGTTTGTTTTTCCATCTTGAAAGCTCATAGACCATTGTTTTGGAAACATCTTTAATAACACAAAACCCGCCCGCCATGTCTCCATACAACGTTGCATATCCCATGGACATTTCACTTTTATTTCCAGTGGTTAATACTATCCATCCAAATTTATTGGATACTGTCATTAAAATATTCCCTCGAATACGAGATTGGACGTTTTCTTCTGCAATATTTTGCTCTGAACCTATAAATACATCATTTAACATTCGTTCAAAAGATTTATGCGCATCCTCTATTGGTATATTCAACAAAGTTATGCCTAAATTACCAGCCAAAATTTCAGAATCAGTCACACTTCCTTCAGAGGAATATCTAGAAGGCATAGTAATTCCTATTACGTTGTCTTTGCCTAAAGCATCTACAGCTATTGCGGCAGTCAAAGATGAATCGATCCCTCCAGATAGGCCAATCAATGCTTTTGAAAACCCAGACTTCATAATATAGTCACGAGTTCCAACAACTAATGCTTGATAAATTTCTTCTAAATCATCCAAAATCGTAGGCATATTTTGTTTCAAATCATTGACGCTATTATAAATATTTTCATCTATATTAAAATATTCAATCAAGTTAACTTCTTCCAGTAAATCAGCATCATCTCTAAATTGTAAATCAGCAATCATTAACTCTTCCTTAAACGAACTGCACCCGGCAATCACATTGCCATCTGGAGCCACAATAAAGCTGTTGCCATCAAAAACTAATTCATCTTGACCTCCCACGCTATTCACATAAGCTATGGTTAGATCATTAGCTAAAGCTCTTTCTTTAAGCATGCTAGATCTTTCTGATTTTTTATCAATATGATATGGCGAAGCATTTATATTAATTATCAACTCCGCTCCTAACGATTTTTGTTTCTTAATAGGCCCATCTGCGTACCAAATATCTTCACATATATTAATACCAATGTTTATGTCTTTAATATTAAATATCTGATTCAATTGACCAGCTTCAAAATATCTTTGCTCATCAAAGACCCCATAATTTGGTAGCTTCTCTTTATGATATGTGCCTATGACACTTTGGTTTTGTAACACTGCAGCAGCATTATACAAAGGGGTTTTTCCATCTACGAAGCCTACAACTACACAAATTTCTTCAGTTTTTTGTATTATCGTATCCAAGGCGTTTTTATTTTGATTCACAAATTGTTGTTTTTTTAACAAATCTTCCGGTGGATATCCTGTAATACATAGTTCAGGAAATGCTAATAAATCTACTGACTTTATTTTAGCTTGAGTAATAATAGAAGATATTTTTTCAACATTACCTCTCACATCGCCTACAATCGGGTTGATTTGAGCCAGTGCCACTCTAATCAATCTAGACATAATCGATCCTTATGCTAATATAAACCTTGGTGTTATAACACATTATAATAAACCCTTCACAAAATACTCATTACCAATTATACAGACAAATTATATATGTTACCTAAATCTAACAAATACAAGATAGTACGCAGAGTACCGTTTTACTACGGATGGGTGATTTTGTCTATTTGCTGTAGCATTGCACTATGCGCAAGACCACTTATGTCAGTAGCTACATTATCCATCTTTATGGTTCCTATGACTCAGCATTTCGGTTGGTCCAGAGGTTTTTTTTCCAGTGCAGTCAGCCTTGGAGGTATAACCGCAGTTATTATATCTCCATTAGTAGGTAAGCTTATCGATAAATATGGGGCAAAATTCATATTAGCACTTTCTTCAGCAATCGTAGGAATCTGCGCAATGGGATTACCATTTATCCAGTACCCTTGGGCTTTTTATGCATTGTATATTCCTGGCAGGGCTGCTTTCGCTAGCCCATTAGAGTTGGGCACAACAACATCAGTCAGCAATTGGTTTATTAAGAAGCGGGCATTTGCTATGTCTATTTTAAGTATTTGCCAAGGGATTGGACTCGGCACTATGCCATTCATAGCTTATTTGCTCATCATTACTTGGGACTGGAAAACATCATGGTTTACATTAGGGCTGTATACTTTAATAGTAGGAGTCATACCAAGCCTGTTGTTCATAATACGTCGCCCTGAGGACGTAGGTTTATATATTGACGGCCAACCTTCACCTGATACCTCAAACGACCTTGATTCCCAATATGAACCGAAATTTACTGAAGTAAACTTTACTGTTCAACAAGCATTGAAAACCAAATCTTTTTATTTATTGAGCTTTTTTTCTGCAGTAGGTTTTATGGCCCAAGCAGGGATAAGCCTCCATCTAGTAGCCCATTTTTCTACAAGATCATTTCCTTTGATATTGATAGCATTCCCAGCAAGTGTTTTCGCATTATCACAAGTCTGTGGAACACTAATCTGGGGTGCTTTAGTCAAATATGTACAAATCCGGTTTTTATTAGCAATATGTGGATTCTTAATCACCATATCAGCAATAGGAATAATAATTAGCGAAAAACCATTGGGCGGATTGTTTAATTCATTCCTACTTGGGGTTTCAGTTGGAGGATTACATTACCTACTTAGATTAGCTTGGGCTAACTATTATGGAAGGTTACATTTAGGAGCCATAAGAGGGTTAACTCTACCTATACAAATATCTGGTCAAGCCGTTGGCCCAGTTCTTTCTGGATTCACATTCGATATTAGTGGCAGCTATACCATACCTTTCATAATATTTGGAGCTTTCGCTTTCATAGGTGGTCTTTTAGTCACTTTCGCTACACCGCCTAAAATACAGTTGCACCAAAACATCAGGTGATTTTGTAAGCCTTTACTGCGTAAAGCGGATCACTATATTGAGAACTATCAGCATTAACATGTTCTGTTTCAATACCTTCAAACCCACCGATTAATTCCATATAGTACTTAACCAATTCCATTCGAGAAATTTCATTGGTTTCTTTCCATATCTTCACAGCCTTAGTTGGAAACATTCTATTGGAAAAAGTAACAATAAAAACTCCACCAGGTTTTAATATTCTTCCCACTTCTTTGAAAACAGCAAATGGGTTAATTAAATATTGTACTGAAACAGTAATAATAACTGCGTCAAATATTTTGCTTTCAAAATCCAGTGTTGGTTTAGTGTTTAAATCTTGAACTATAAACTCATCTAGGTCAGGATTTTCAGACATTTCTTCTGAATTTAATCCTATTCCAATTATTTTCTCTTTATCTTTATTTCGAGGCCAATGAGTTCTCCAACTGCTCATTAGATCAAGGACCATACATTGATCAGGAATATTCTCATAAAATATCTGACTTACTAATGCAATTGCCTGTTCATCAATGTGAACAACAAATCTGGGGGAATTATAGAATAACGCATCGTTAGATTCATCAATTCTTTGAAAGTAATGTTCAAAATTTGGGGAAATATTTTTCTCCTGTGTCTTGTCTTTATTCAATAAAAATGTAGTATAACCATATAAAATCATAACATTTTTAAACGTCGGAGGCATTATGGAAAACAATCAAGATAATAACCGCGGTTACACCTTAGAAATGCACCAAATCATGAAAACTCAAGACCCCGTATGGTTCGAAAAATATAATGAATTCATATATGCAACATATACTGGAGAACGTACTTTAGACAGAAAAACCAAAGAATTAATTCAGATTACTGTAGAAGCAGCATTAAAAGCAGACATGGAACAAATCCAAGCTCATGTCAAAGTTGCCCTCCAAGTCGGAGCTACAGCTGAAGAAATCCTTGAAGCTTTACAGTGTGTGGTAGCGCCTATGGGAGCTCTAGCTTTCAGAAGAGGACTACAAGCATTATCTGCAGAAGTTGGATGGTAAATCAATGTAATAGGCTGGATAGTATGTGATCTATCCAGCCTATTATTATTATTTCCCCCAGTGAACTGTGTTACGTAATATACCGATATCATTAATTTCTACTTCAACAACATCTTTATCTTTCATATTTTCAGTAGCTCCATCTGTACCCATCCAAATAATATCTCCCGGATACAATGTAAGATATTTACTCATTTCACTTATATAGTGTCTAACACTAAAAATTGCAGTTTTAACATCATATTCTCCTACAATTTTATCATTAACTCTGACTATCACATGAAAGTCATCTGGCTCCAAATCGGTCACAATCCAAGGGCCCATTGGTTTAAAAGAGTCTGAATTTTTGGCCCTCCACATTGTTCTATCATTCCTCTGCCAAGTTCGCTCACTAACGTCATTACCAATGGTATATCCAAACACATAATCCAACGCTTCTTTTTCTGTAACGTTCCGGCAAATCTTACCGATAACCACAACCAACTCTCCTTCATATTGTAATTGTTCTGTTGCGTCTGAAGGAACGTTGATAGGGTCTCCCTGCCCCGTCAATGCATTAACAGCCCTATATCCGATATCTGCTCGAGCAGGTAATACCGGCTCTTCTCCTCTCATCTGTGCTGCCCATGTCACGTGCTCTGGATAATTAATGCCCGCAGCATAAAATGTAGGAGGAATTACCGGAGGTAGTAATTTAACATCATCCAAATTATATTCTTCTGATGTTTTTTTGAATTCGCTAAATGGATCTCCGATTATTTTAACAACTTTTTCATTTTCAATAATTCCAAAATTATCTTCACCGTTTTTATTAAACCTGCACCATTTCATTGCTATCACTCCTTATTTAACCTCGTATAAATCAATTCTTACATTACTAATGATTAAGGTCAAGAAAATCAATTTATGTTAGAATGACCCAAACTTCTTTGAGAGGAATCTTTATGAGATTAGCAGGCCGTACTGCGTTAATTACAGGATCTAGCAGAAATATTGGCAGAGAAATTGCACTAACATTCGCAAGAGAGGGAGCCAATTTAATATTAAATGCCCGTTCAAGTATCTCAGACCTAGAGCTAGTCGCGGAAGAGTGCCGAAAGTTCGAAGTTGAAGTCTTAACAGTCCAAGCAGATGTTTCATCAGAATCCGAAGTTAATAATTTAGCATTAAAAAGCTTCAAAAAATTCCAAAATATAGATATATTAATAAATAACGCCGCCATAAGACCACATAAGCCGTTATTAGAAACTACTTATGCAGATTGGAAACAGGTGTTTTCAACTAATTTAGACCCTTGCTTTTATTTAACTAAAGCACTGCTACCACAAATGATTAGCAACAATTATGGAAGTATTGTAGCGCTGGGGGGAATGGCCACCTTAACAGGGAGACCTAATACTGCCGCGGTTACATCCTCCAAATCAGCCGTGTTAGGATTTATCAAAGCTATTGCTTCTGAGTTTGCAATGTACAATATCAGAGCAAACATGGTCAATCCTGGATCTATTAATACCGAACGTAAAAATCCGGAATGGTATCCAGAATATTCTAAGGATTCAAGAGATTCCTCTAAGAATCTTAATAAAATACCTCTAGGCCGACAAGGAACAACCACAGATATAGCAAATGCCTGCCTGTTCCTTGCTTCAGAAGAATCTTCTTATATAACAGGCGATCAAATAAATGCTGTCGGCGGGAGATTTATCGTAGCGTCTGGGCATGAAGATTAACTTGCTTAAAAGCAATTAATCAACGAGTAATAAATCTATATATTCTTTCAACTTAGTCTTTTTAGTTGGCCCTACAAATTTCCACACCATATTGCCGCTATCGTCTATTAAATATTTTTCTGGTATACCTCTGACTCCATATTCAAATAAAACTTCCCCTGTTGTATCCATACCATTCGGGTAACTAATATTATATTTATTCAAGTGATCAAAGAATAATTCTTCTGTGTCCCAAATATTTACACCTATAAATTCAATTTCAACACTGCTATCACCTTTATACTCTAGATATAGATCATTTAAATCTTTTGCTTCTTTCTTGCAAGGACCACACCATGAAGACCAAAAATCTAACAATACAAATGTGCCTTCAAAATCTCGTAAAGTGATCGTTTCACCTTCAAAGGTTTTAATTGTGAAATTGTAAGATTCTTTACCATCTAATTCCATACCCGAGAAATTATTATTAACACCTACGCTGACTCCATCAGAATTCAAATCTATCGAAGCGACCAGCAAAACCATTAAAAATAGGATAAGAGACAATAATATAGTTATAGAAATTGTTAATTGCTTTTTATTCAATCTTATAAAACCATTAATTTTTTTGTTTTTTTAGTTTAATGGTTCGCAGTACCAACAAAGGTATTACAGTCAGCAATACTAAGCCTAAAATAACAGGAATCAATAATCTCCAAAAGTTTTTATCGGAAACCTTACCAAGAATAATATCCTGTAAATTCGGTTTAGGTAATGCCTTAACTATTACGTCTGGTCCTTCTCCGGGATTCACATTGTCCAGAGCCCAAGCGCTATAAACAGTTCCTTCTATTTCTATTTGTTCTGTATATCCATTCATTGCTACTTCAATACCTTCCAATCTCTGGGGAATCATAATTTGGAACAAATCGGCACCGTGTAATAAATTCTGGGAGTATTCAAACTCACCATCTACATAAGGTACTAAATACGAGAAACTTATTTCATGTTTACCTGGAATAATAGGTGAAGTCACTGCAAATCCGCTACCGACTGAAATTACCTGGCCTCCAGGAAGATCGCTTTGAACATCTAGTCCAGTAAATCCGTCTGGGACAGAAAATCTCACAAAACTAATAGGAGGCACATTATCTAAGTCTGGAATTAAAGTTTTATCAGATATATTATTAAATTTAATAAATTCAACTATTGAAACAGTCTTGTCTACAGGAGCTACATCTGCTATCACCATAATATGTGTGTCGAATTCTATTACTGATGGATCAAGAGTTCTATCATAAATGCTAATTTTGGCAGGATCACCCAGCCTATCCCATATTAATTCTTTATTATATATAAAGCCCTCATGTTCAACTGTCAAAAAATACATTCTTTCAGAATTTGCTATTATGTTTTCAAATTCAAAAAAACCTGATCTGTCCATAGCATATTTGCGGGTTTCCATTGCCCCCCCGCCAGCATCAAACATATGAAGTATAATTCCCAAATCTGCGGGAACATTTGATGATTTAGTTTCATTTATAACATAGCCCCGTATATCTTTAGCTTCTTGAGCCAATGTAACAGGCGCCCCATACAAGTTCACAAAGCAAGCAAAAACGATGGTTAAAACAACTGGGAATATTTGCATTCGCTTATTCATCTACTATTTTACTTTCATTTATGAGTTTAGTGATCTTATCGATTTTATTTCTATACTCAAACATCTGAATTCTATAATCAGATTGCGAAATATTACCTAATGAATAATCTAATTCTAGTACTTCTATCAATTGATGCTGTTCGTCCAATTCAGAAATGTCACTATTTGAAATGCTTCCGAAGTCGAAGTAATTTATAGGTTTGCCGAATATAAATGGGCTTGCCACTACTGCAATAGCAACTCCAAATAAAACCACTCCTATTAAAATATCCATTAGGACACCTTATTCCTACTTACACTTGGCCATAAAGAAATAACAGCTCCAATAATCACAAAAGGCCCTGCCATCCACATCCACCACATCAATGGATTAATCATAAATCTAAAAGCCACTGAACCATCTTCAGAATTTTCGCTAGGAACTGCATAAAAGTCTTCTACTGGTGTAGACCGAATAGATGCCCTTGTAGATGCCATATTGAAATCCGGATAAAAGGACCTTTGAGGCCTTAATTCACCAATATATTTATTATCTTTATAGGTTTCCAAAACAGATGTGAATTCCACTCTATCTGAATACAGTTTTTCTTCCGTTTTAATATATTTTACTGAATAAGATTTTATATCATAGGTGTCTCCTGGCATAAGTATGACGTCGCGCTGATAGTCGTAAAAAGAAGAGCCCACTACACCTAATACAACCATTAATACACTGATATGGACAATGTAACCTCCATATCTGGTTCTATTAGCTAATATCAACCTTATCCATGACACAACAAACATAGATCCCGATTTAGAGGAAATTACTTTAGTTCCTTTGAACCATTCTCTAAAAATACCAATCAGAACAAATACTATAGTTGAAAATGCAATAAGGGGTATAATTTCTCTAATACCCCCTATAATCAATATCACAAATGCAATTACAGTCGCTGCCAGTGGTAGCTTTAAAGCCCTAGCAACACTTTTCCAATTGGAATTCCTCCACGGTATCAGTGGTCCAATCCCCATAATAACAACTAAAAACAACATTATTGGGCCATTAACTTGATCATAATATGGCCGCGCTATAGTTATACGTTCGTCCCATAATAAATCGGAAATTAGCGGGTATACTGTACCCCAAAGAGTCACGAACGCTATTCCTAAAAGTAGTAAATTATTAATCAAAAATGCTGCCTCTCTTGATAACATAGACTCTAAAGATCTTGCACTAGTCAATAATTTAAATCTCCAAATAAACACAGCGAAAGGAAGCATGATTCCTACGGCTAAAAATCCTAAAAACACCCATCCTAAATCAGAGGCACCAAAAGAATGGACAGATGGCACAGGGCCACCGCGATTAACGAACATACCGTATAAAGACAGTGAAAATGCTATATTAATAATCACTATATTCCACATACGAAACATTGATCTACGTTTTTGGACAATTATGGAGTGAATAAATGCAGTCAAAGCTATCCATGGCATAAATGCAGCATTTTCAACCGGATCCCAAAACCAAAATCCTCCCCATCCTAAAATTGTGTAGGCCCACCATGAGCCTAATAATAATCCAACTGCTAATAATCCCCAAGCTATCAAACCCCAAATTCTACCTTGATCAACCCATTCATCTTCGCATTTTCCGGAAATTAAATGAGCTAAAGCAAATGCCATTGGAATAGCACAACAAATTAGTCCTGCCATTAACGCAGGTGGATGGAAAAACATTCCAAAATGCGTCAAGAGTGGATTGATTCCTTGGCCATCTATCATCGGAATCAGTGATTTTTCGAACGGGTTAGCCATGAAAATAATCACTAACAAGAAAAAAATCAAAACTGCCATCAATATCGCTGCAACTATCGGCAAAACATCAGATGTTACTTTTCCTGAAAATCGTATTGAAAGGGCTGAAAATACTATCAGAATCATAGTTATATACAGTAAAGACCCTTCGTTACCCGCATAAAATGCCACCCATGTATAAATATCCGGCATAGCCAAATTACTGTGAGCCGCAACATATAACACCTGAAAATCATTGGAAACAAACGCTCCTACTAATCCTAACGTAGAAACAAATATCAAAACAACCAGAATATATATCCCTCGGTAAGAACTAGTAATCAATTCCGAAACTTTATACAACCGTCCCAGTACTGCTGCGCACAGTGAATACACCGCTATAACCAACGATATCCACAGAGTAACTAACCCAATATCAGCAAACAAACCTTATCTGACTCCTTAAAAACCTCATACTTTCAACTTCCATCTATTTTGTTTTGGTCATCCATCCATATATATTTTTGCGGATCATTCTCATTATCGCTAAGTTCCACAGGGTGCCTCTTTATCATTTTAAGTATCACGCCTATCCCTATGCCCAACATGCCTATTACTACAAATACCGGAACTATCCATGCAAAAATCATAGTACCCCGTTTCGGAGGTGCAGCTAATATGTCACTGCCATATCTTTCTTCAAAGTAATTTAAAATTTCGTTCTTACTATAGCCATCTAACAGCATCTGCCTAACTTTTGTTTTCATCTGTTTGGCAATTTCTACTTGTACTTGATCAATGCTCTCAGCTGGGCACACTGGGCACATTAACATTTGATCTATTAATTGGGCCTCTGTCTCAACAGATTCTGTTTCTGGGCCCTGTGCCATAGTTAAAGTGGGGGTAAATAACAATACAATAAATAAAACAGATAAAACAGTGAACAATGGGAAAATTTTAATTCTAATCAATTAAACCTGTCACAGATGTCATCTCGCAAACTTGATAGACAATCCCCGCTAATCTAAACTCAACACGTATTCACTAATCATATTCATTTCTTCTTCAGACAGCATTTTTTTGAAGCTGGGCATTACTACAACACCAGAATACAAGTAACCTTTTACTCCGTTTACTCCTATTGCTTTAACTTCTGGAGAAGTTAAATCTGGAGTAACCGCTGGAGAATATCCATAATCATTAATAATTTTCATCAAAGCTGGTCCATCACCTTTTGCTTCAGTGCCATGGCACATGACGCAGTTAACATCATAAAGATGTTCTCCACTGTAATAAGAAGTAGATTTAGCAGCCTCATAAACAGGAACAGCACTAGCAGGAACGTCTAATCTCGGTGGTTCATATGACTTATACGATTGCGTATAATGCATTTCGTAAAAGAAGTCTAAAGGGTATGATCCTTGAGAACATCCTATTAGTGCTATAAGCAACAACGAGACTATAAATATAGCTTTATTTTTTATCATTTTATTTATTTTCTGTATTTTGAAGTTCATAGTAGTTTTATATCCACGCTTTAATTAAATCAAGCGATTTTTGTATCAACTGCTCCTGCATTAGATAAAATGTCATTCACTTGCTGAGAATTGTCATCATTGGATGTCACTAAGACTCCAATATATCCCTGTGATACTCTCTCATCATAAGCCTCGGTCATTTTGTGAGGCAATCTGCTTTCAAATATCACTCCAATCACTGTAAATAATATAGCTCCTAACATTGTACCTTCATACATAACTACGGCCATTGGGGGAAGTGATAATATTGGTTTACCTCCAGTTATAAGAGGGTATGCCATTTGTGTCATAGAGGTAATCATTAATCCACCAACAAAACCTATAAGACCACCTATAAATGGGAATAAGAAGAGTCTAATTGGTTCTTCGCGTTCACCAAATGCACCTTCAGGATATGGACAGTCTGTTAAAAAGTCTACATCATTTTCAGACACTCCAGACTCTTTCAACGCATCTCCAGCATCAGCAGCCTGATTAGCATCTTGGAATAAACCTAATACTGTTTTAATAGCCATAATTATTACCTTTCTTAATCTTCTCTAAATGTAGCAGGAACCGTTCTTCTTCCTACTTGTATTTCTGTTTTGAGAATATCTCCTTCTTTAATATCATACAACGGAATCAGCGGCATTACTTTACTGAATAGTAGCAAGAACAAAGTGACTAAAGCAAATGTACCTAAAACTATAATTCCTTCAAAAACTGACGGAGTATATGACGCCCATGTAAACGTGAATACTTGTTTGTTAATTTGACCGGGTATAAACAATATATATCTTTCTAACCACATACCAATATTGACCGATATACATGCGGCAGAGACCAGATACAAGTTACGTCTCCAAACTTTTCGCGACCATAAACAAATTGGTAAAAAGTATGTGGTCACGATAAATATGATCATAATTATATTCCACGGGTAAGTAGCAAATTGAAGCGTTCGAATCGCAATTTCATCCGCTTCTCGACCGTAAATTCCGAATATGATTTCCATACAAAAATAATAAAACCAACCAGTCGCTACAACTATTAATAATCTGCATAAAGCTTCAACGTGTTCTTTACGTATATAATCCTGCCAACCATATGCCCATCTCAATAATATTAATACAAACACCACTGCCGATACTCCTGAGTGGACCGCACCAACCACAAAGTAAGGTGCAAATATGGTTGAATGCCAAGCTTTTACTGAAACAGCCATTCCGAAGTCCCAGGAAACTATACTATGAACGGATACAAAAACTGGTAATATCAATGCTGACAATAAAACCCCGGCTACTATTTGAAGCTTCCATTGCCTAACATTACCCTGCCATCCCATAGCCAACATTGTATACACTTTTTTTCTGATACCTGTAGTATTGTCTCTCAATATACCAAAGTCTGGAATCAAAGCGATAAACACAAACAACACACTAGATGTCAGGTAGGTCAATATTGCACTAGGGTCCCAAACTAACGGTGATCTTATATTTGGGAAAATTCCTCTAGCAAAATCATACGGAAACACCCAATACAAAATTCTCCAAGGCCTACCGGTATGTATTATAGGCATAGTCATCGCTGTCATTAACGAGAATATAGTTAAAACCTCAGCTGCCCTAGATGCAGGGCGTCTCCATTCTGCTTTAGCTAATCTTAAAATTGCAGATAACATCACACCAGCATGACTAATTCCTATCCAGAACACGAAATTTGTGATGAAAAAGCCCCACATTACAGGTCTATTAAGACCCGTGATTCCAAGCCCTTTATTGATCATATATCCAACTACGATAGATGCTATTAACACTATAAATGAGCATACTCCGACGGCTGGCCAGTACCATTTAGGTGTGGTCAGTATCGAAGTTAGAAGATCTTTATTAATTTGTTCTGGTGGTAAAACTCGTCCTTCCTGCATGGAAGTTATCCTCTCGCCTAATTATTTTTATTCTGGTTTGGCCAATACCAAGTAATTTCCTTTAATAAACCGTCCCATTTTTTGGTACATAGCACCTTCTTTAATTTCCCACACATTCATAATTGGGAACATTTTTAAAGACAACAAGTAAACTAATGCAGCTATACCAATTATTCCTACTACCATAAATATGTCCCAGATATCAGGCATAACCGCCTCTGGAACTACAGTTATAGATATTTCGTAAATCTGTTCAACGCCTGCGTTAAATGCTCCAACGAAGTGTCTAATATTCCACATCAAGGCCCCAAACAATACAAATACTCCTGCCAATGGAGCTCCCCAGGCAGAACGGCGTACTGGGTTCCAAACCAGTAATCCGAACGGAATTATGAAACTACCCAGTGCATTAAGTAAGAATACCCAAAAATACACATCTGAATACAAATATTTTATGATATTTATCTCAACTTCCATTCTCCCATACCAAAACGTGATAAAGAAAGCGAACGTATGATAAGCCCATAAAAGAGACAATCCTAACAGTATTTTACTAGCCGACCAAAAAGGAGAATCACCTATGAAATTTCCGTATCCACCCCAGCGTTTATATATGAATAATATGATCAGAATTATTGCCAACGAAGTTTGAAATCCCATCAAAGTATATATAGCAGGAAAAATCGAATCTTTCCATCCGGCAATGAAGCTCATACCCAAATCTGTAGCTACCAAAAATTGAACAAATGGTAACATCAGGAAATATATTCCTCCAAATGAACCTATTGCCGCCTGTAGTACTAACCATTGCTTCTTTGAGCCATTCCATCTGCCAGCTATAATCGTATAAAATCTTTTTTTCAACCCTGTAACGTTCTTCAATGCTGCTGACATATCTGGCGTCGCTGACAAGATCAAAATCAAACAACTGATCACAGGCAACGCAAACATAGCTGCAGTTTCCCAAAAGTGTGGAGCTCCCCATGGTACTTGAATCCACAGAGTTCTCCTAACATCCAAAGAATGGTGTCCCATAGGGTAAGGATTAGCAATTGCAGGTATCATCAGCATTAAAGGTATATATAAGACGAAATTTACAATTCCGACGATTGCGAATAATTCTGCTATTCTTGTTAATGGTCTACGCCAGTGACTTTTTATAATTCTAAAAGCAACTGCAACAAGCGGAGCAGGTGCGGTAACCATAAACACAAAAGAAAAAGCAGCCATATAATAACCCCAAGGTTCGTAACTAGCGAACCCTGACATTGAATATTTTGCGATAAAACCTATTACACCTAAAACTGATAGTGCTGCAGTAATAACAATCCATAATTTAAGCCCACTTACAGTTGTGGCCTTGGAAGGTAATTCTGCTAAGTCTTCCTTATCTGGGAAGACCCACATATTTTTGTAATGATGATTAAGAGTTTTTAATTCATCCATGTGACTAGTCATGCTCCATTTGGAATTGTTCTACTTTCTTCAGATATATAACACTAGGATCAGTGCCAATTTCTTCTAATAACCTGTAGCCTCTGGAGTCTCCATGATCATCGCCTCTGATTTCTTCAAAATACTCATGTATTTCGTCTTGTTCATTGTTTTGATCCCCAAACATTAATGCATTAGTAGGGCAAGCCTGAACGCAAGCGGGCATATAATTTCTTGCCGCCATTATCTTATCATTCAGCTTAGTTCTTTCTCTTCTTTCAACAGTTACTTCAGCTCTTCGTATCCTTTGAACACAAAAAGAGCATTTTTCTGTAATTCCTCTAGTTCGTACCGTTACATCTGGATTAAGTTGATTTTGCAATCTTTCCGGCCATTGAGGCTCCCAAAAATTGAAGAATCTAACCTGATAAGTGCAGTTATTAATACAATATCTAGTTCCAACACACCTATTATATACTTGAACATTCAATCCTTGATCATTATGGTAAGTTGCATAAACTGGGCAGACTGGCTCACAAGGAGCATTACCACAATGCTGGCACATAACTGGTAAATACCTAGCTCTTACATCGGGGAAATCACCCTCCCAATATCTCTCAATTCTGATCCACTCAAAGGCTCTTTTTTGCATAAATAAATCTTTGGTATTAATCGGTAAGTTATTTTCTGCCTGGCATGCCACTACACAAGCCTGGCAACCCGTACATTTGTCTAAATCGACAACCATGCCCCATTTATGATCTACTTTAACTACCATGAAATCTTCCTCATTGACTTTTATTTAATGGTTATTACCATCTGGCGATGTGGTTTTTATCAATTTTTCGCCTTCTGTAAACCCAATTTCCCTTGACTCAAAGTCTCCCTCAAATTTAGCTATCCGCAAGCTAGTATTTGTATTAATAACGTTAACTTTAGTAGCTGCCCATGCCAATGATCCAGTTTCATCAACTTTATGATTTTCTAACATGTCCAGTACGTTGGCACTCTCTCCATCCAATCTGTTCGTAGCATAAGAGCTCCCTATAGTTCTTCCTTGACCTAATGGGATACTGATAACTTCTGGAGGTTGAGCCGGGCTTAAAAATGCGACACCCTGAATCTCAAAGTTCTCTGATTGCACTTTCAAAACATCGCCTTCTTGAATGCCCATGTCATTAGCTTTTTTCTCGTTAATTTCGACCCATGTTTGCCATGCTATAGAAGTTACTGGGTCTGGAGTAGCCTGAGCCCATGGAATATCTCCATTTCTTCCATCTAGTAATGAATTATGTTCAAACGGGACTAAATAAAATTCTCCTATAGATTGAACAGCAGCACCTTTATCTTTAGCCACTACATTGCTCACAATATTGCTTGTATCTACAGAACCTGATTCAGTCGCACTTTCATCCCACCATCCACCTTGTTTTAACAGGTTGTTCCAAAATTCTTGTTTAGTCGATCCTGATACGGAACCTCTATTTAAATCAAATAATTGATCCGACATTGATTTCATAGCTTCTTGTAGAGTTTTCCATGGTAAGTTGCTATCTTTACCTAAATCTTGAGCAACCGATAACATCACATCACTCGAACTCCTAGGGTCTAAATCACTTAACGGATTCACTATTGGTTGCTGAATCCCGATTACTTGATACCCTGAAGCAGGTTCTGGAATGTCATCTCCCCATTCTTCCATGAAGTTTCGATCAGGGAGTATTAAATTCGACAAATTATTAGTCTCGTTCATTAAATAGTCAAAACTAACCAGGTAAACATCTTCGTCTTCAAGGGCTTCTTTCAATCCAGTCCAATTCGGTAACCCGTATACTGGATTTGTTCCATTTACAATTAACATTTTGATTTTTGAAGATTTAATATCTTTGATTAAATCTTCAACATCAGTAATTGTATGAGAAGAACTTCCTGCAGACAGCTCTTTTATGGGGGAGTCTGGATTCAAAATGACTCCTCCTTTAATTCCTACACTTCCAACAAGATGGTTTAATAAATATATAGCTTCTAAATTAAATAATCCGTTAGTAGAAGCACCTGCACTTCCGCCACCTATCGCTATAGCCGGTCCGTGACTGGCAAATTCTCTTGCTACCGTACGTATCAATTCTGATACAGAATTTGATCCTGTAATATGTTCGGGGATTCCTAGTTCCGCAGCTAAATTATCTGGGTGATATGATGCCAGCGCTGATAAACCTTTTCCGTCAGTCAGGTCATCTATATCTACTTTACTAGGTGTCAATTTTTCTTCGATAAGCACATAAGCAATGCTAAGCGCTAATTTGCCTTCTTCCCCTGGTTTGATTGGAATCCATCGGTCTGCATTTGATGCTGTTACAGAAAATCTAGAATCTACATGAGTCAGTGTTCCTCTACCCGAGTGCTTAGAATCTCTAAATTGACCATAAGCCACTTGCCATTGAGTAGGCGATATCCAAGTTGATAAGAAATCAGATCCGAAAGAAAGAACGTATTTAGCATTAGAAATATCATAATAAGGTTGGATTTTCTTTCCGAAAACATTTTCAATAGCTTGTTTATAAGTATTTAAATCTAACGAATCGAATTCGATTCGTTTTCCACCGAATTCTTTAACAAAATTATCGGATATCAATGCTGCGTGGCCTCTTAAAGGTGGAGTGATCATAGCTACAGCTCCATCTCTATCTTGTAATTCTTTTTTCAAAGCTTCTAAAGCTCTATCCCAAGTTATTTTGTCAAATCTACCAGAACCTTTTGGTCCATTCAATCGGACAGGCCCTGTCAGTCTATCGGGGTGGTAAAGTTGCTGCAAACCCAGATCGCATCGGGCGCTTTGAGCTCCCATATTTGTTGGGTAGTTAGGGTTGCCTTGTATCTTTTTTGCCCTACCTTCCACAACTCTAACGACTACACCTTCACTGCTGGGGCATGTCCTGCAGAGAGTTGCGTACCAGTTCTCTTTTCCTTTAACCAAGTCTTCCGGCAAAGAAACTGGGCTTTGAACGCGTAGCTCATCTTCAAATACATCACAAGCTACAGCTCCAACTGCAGACAAACCAGCCCAAGCCAAAAAATTTCTTCTTGTTAATTTCATTTAAATCCTACTCAATCTTCTACTTGTGACAGATCGTACAATCAGTCGGAACATCATATTTTCTATGACAGTCCAAGCAAGTTCCCATTTTTAATGATTGGAATTGTTTAGGTTGTACTTCTTCCATTTCTGAAACTTCTCCATGGCAAACAGTGCAAACTTCTTTAACTTCTAGCTGCTTATCTTCTGTGTCACCCTGTGTAAAATGTCTTATATGGGCTTCATGGACGAATCTAACATGATCTGGTAAACGATGAACTCTCTCCCAATTAACTGGTATTCCGTCGCTATAAGCCGTGGCTAATTTTTCTATCTCTAGCTGAGCCTGTTCATCTCCTCCAGTAACTTTTTGGTGACAGAACCAGCACTGCTGTAGAGCAGGGACAGTAGCAGAGTCTCCTTTCGTAACATTCCTATGACAGAATTCACATTGCATTCCTAGTCCTCCGTCTTCAACGGCACCGGCATGCGCTGTATGGGGGAACGCTATAGGTTGAGCAGGGGCGTCAGATAAACCAAACGGAGCATTAGAAAACCATGACATGCCTATAACCAACAGAACAAATCCGCCTATTCCCATTAATATTAAGCCAACTAAAACTACAGCTATTATGTTACCTTTTGGAATCATACATGCACCTTAAATCAAAAACCTTGGCCAGAAATCCCCTACTCTCATCCACATGTTAAATGCCATAACAAGCAATACCACTATTGGTATTAACATTAAGAGTGCAAAGGCGGTCAAAGGTAATCTGAATTTTTTGGCTGTTACTGGTAAGTCACCAGTACTGACCAGTGAAGGTATAAACAGATGCGCTGCTGCCATAGAAAATGCGAATGCCGCAACAAATGGGGCTAACGTCCAAATTGAGGTCAAATAATAATGTATGTTCATCCAATTGAGAGAGCTTAATGTGGCCGGATCTTCTAGCATATTTACAGTTTCTGTTCCTTATCTCTTGTTACTTGGAAAGGCTATGAAAAGCTAACACAGTACCTTTTCTAGTGTCAAGAAATAATTATAGTTCATAACTGATGCTTATTTCAAATATTTTTTTGGTATTTTTTTTCCAATTAGACTACTTAGCTCATTCATACTATACTAACTTCAACTTAATTCGAGGGTTTCTATGCATGAGTTTAGCTAAAGATATGAACCTCCCAAAAGGATTAAACAAACAAAAAGTCCTTCAAATTTATGAACAAATGCTAATGGTTCGCCTTATTGATGAAAGAGTGTGGGCAATGAATAGACAAGGCAAAGTGCCAATAGCTGCTTCTTGCCAAGGGCACGAGGCGGCTCAATTAGGTTCTTTAGCCGCCTCACAATATCTAGGAGATTGTTTCTTTTTTACATATTATAGAGACTTGGCTTTAAAATTCGGTACTGGTTTAAACGAAAAAGATATTATGCTTTCATATTTAGGTAGAAATGGAGATCCCTATAGCAATGGACGCCAATTCCCGTTACAAGGGGCCGACTTATCTAGAAATGTGATCCAATTATCTAATGTTGTAGCTGCTGGCATGCCACAAGCAGTTGGGTATGCTCTTGCATCGAAAATTAAACGTGAACCAACAGTATCTTTATCATTTTTTGGAGATGGGGCTTCTAGTCAGGGAGAATGCCACGAGGCAATGAATTTCGCCGGTATACATAAATTACCAATAGTGTTTGTATGTGAGAATAATCACTATGCCATATCAGTTCCTCAAAACCTACAAATGACCGTAAGTGAGGTTTCGGAACGAGCTCCAGGATACGGATTATCTGCTATTTCTATAGACGGTTCAGATTTTTTTCAAGTATATGAATCTATGTTAGAAGCTATAGCTTTAGCCCGTAGAAATGTGCCTGTGCTCGTTGAAATGAATGTAGAACGCATAATGCCACATACTTCTGATGATGACCATAGTAGATACAGAGCTCAATCAGAAATAGCCAACATGCGCGATAGAGATCCATTAACAAAATTAGAACAATGGATAACATACCACAAACTAACAAATGAATCAGAGCTAGCAACAATAACAGCATCCTGTAAACAGCGAGTCAATTTAGCTACAGAATACGCAGAATCCGCCCCTGAACCTGAAGCGTCTTCTTTATACGACAATTTATTTTCAAAATAGAGGTTTTGATGGTTGAAATTAGCATTATTGAATCAATTAGAGAAGCTTTAAAGGAAGAAATGACCCGAGATACCAATGTAATAGTTCTAGGCGAAGATGTTGGTCAAAGAGGTGGAGTATTCCTAGCAACTCAAGGGTTTTTAGAGGAATTCGGCTCTGAAAGAGTTATAGATACTCCCTTAGCAGAAGCATCCATAATGGGAATCGCATTAGGGGCTTCATTTAATGGTCTGAGGCCAGTACCAGAGGTGGAATTTGCTGACTTTTTATGGCCAGGTTTAAATCAAATAATTGGTGAAGCTTCTAAAGTTTCGTATGGAACTAACGGTGCATTAAATGCCCCGATGGTAATTCGTATTCCGTATGGAGGAGGGATTAGAGGAGGTCTCTACCATTCACAAAATGTAGAGAGTTACTTTTTCCATACTCCAGGCCTTAAAGTCTGCGCTCCGTCTACTCCCTATGATGCAAAAGGGCTTCTAAAATCTGCTATAAGAGATAATAACCCTGTTGTGTTTCTAGAACACAAAAAAACTTACCGTTTGGTACGGGGAGAGGTTCCTCTTCAAGAATATCTTCTTCCTATAGGAAAAGCTGATGTCAAAAAACAAGGATCAGATATAACTATAGTTTCTTATGGTTTAATGCTGCACTATTGCATAGAAGCATCACATTTATCATTAAAAGAAGACAATATAGATGTAGAAATTGTAGATTTAATGTCGTTGCGACCGCTCGACACTGATACAGTAATAGAATCTGTAAAAAAAACAGGGAAATTAATGATAGTCCACGAAGACAATTTAACCGGTGGTATTGGAGCAGAAATATCCGCAGTAGTAGCCAATGAAGCTTTTGAATATTTAGATGGGCCTATCCGTAGAGTATGTGGACCCGATGTGCCTACAATGCCCTTTGCAAAGTCTTTGGAAGATGCCTATTTACCCAACTCAAAATTAATTCACGAAGAAATAAAAAAATTACACGCATACTAAAACAAGAGGCTTAAAAACAAATATGATTGAACAAATAAAGCTCCCACAAGTAGGAGAATCTATTGTAGAAGGCACTGTTTCTAAATGGTTAAAAGTGGAAGGAGATACTGTTGGAAAATATGATCCTTTAGTAGAAATAGTCACCGATAAAGTTACAATTGAAGTCCCCAGCCCGGCATCAGGAGTAATTTCAAAAATATTAATAACTGAAGGTACCACAGTTGCAGTTGGTGAATCTATAGCGGAAATAGAAATTTCCGATACAACTGATAGCGTGATAGAACCGCCAATAGCATCTTCTCGAATTGGTTTTTTAGTCACTGACATACAGCAAGTCGGGCCAACAGGGGGTACCCCCACAGATAATGAACCTTCTAAACATTTAGAAAATGCCACATTACAATTATCTCCAGTAGTAAGAAAACTTGCTTCAGAATTAAAAATTGACTTAAGTAAAATACAAGGATCAGGCATAAATGGCAGAATTACTAAAAACGATATCCTTGCCTATTCAAAATTAAATCCTAAAGCAAACAAAACTTTAGATTCAGCAGTAGATACAGAGACAATTCCCTCGACCATCCGAAAAACCATTGCAGACAACATGTTCAAAAGCTACTCCTCAATACCTCATGCCTGGACTATGATGGAAGTAGATGTTACTAATTTGGTTACAATTCGGAGCGCTAATAAGGATCAATTTAAAAAATCTCATGGGATAACCTTGACGTATTTACCGTTTTTTATGAAAGCCTTAGTGGACTCATTAATTGACAATATGAATTTTAACACTGAATGGTCTAATAATAAGATCATAAACCACAAAACTATAAACTTAGGTATAGCAGTAGCCTCAAAAACTGGATTAGTTGTACCAGTCGTACCTAAAGCTGCAGAATTAAATATAATTGACTTTTCCATAGCTACCAACACACTAATTTCCAAAGCTAATACCAATAAACTAGCTATGCATGATATCCAAAATGGAACATTTACTCTTAATAATACAGGAGCCCTTGGATCGATAATGTCCAAGCCATTAATTAATCCACCTGAAGCAGGAATAATTACCACTGAATCAATACAACAAAAACCAGTGGTCATAAACAATGGGATCGCAATACGAGCCATAATGAACATTTGCCTTTCTTTTGACCACCGTATCAATGATGGGTATGAGGCATCCAAATTTCTGGCGAGTATAAAAAACAATTTACAAAACTTTGATCCTAATTTACAAATTTAATGACCATGAAAGATCAACCAATTAAAAACATTAAAGATTTAGGATTAATCGCGTACCATGATGGAATAAAGACTCAAAACAAATTATTGAAAGACGTCCAAGATGGAAAAATCCCAAACACAATCCTTCTAATGGAGCATTTTCCTGTTCTCACCAAAGGAAGAATTAGTGACCCGAAAGATATTTTTTTCTCAGCAAAGGATTCTTTAAATCTTGAAATTGTAGAAACAGATAGAGGAGGACAAATTACGTTCCATGGCCCCGGTCAGTTGATAGCATATCCCATTATAAATATAAAATCTTGGGGAGGGCCTCATAAATATATTCGAGTACTAGAAAACATAATAATTGAAAGTTTAAAAGCATTAGGTATAGAATCTTATACAATATCAGGACTTACTGGTGTTTGGGTCAACGATGAAAAAATAGCCGCAATTGGTGTAAAAATCTCCAAAGGAGTTGCTCATCATGGATTTTCTTTAAATGTTAATACAGATCTCAATTATTATGACTATTTTGTACCTTGTGGAATATCAGAAAAAAAAGTCACGTCAATAAAAAAAATCAGAAAAACCGAATACCCTATGCAATTAGTAAAAAATGAAATAATAAAACAATTATCAGAGCACTTGGATTTTAATTAAACTTCATTTGTATTGTTGAAAATTATTTTCATAACAGTAGCTATTTAGTCAGCCGGTTTTCCTGACCTTACAGACACAGTTTTAAACAATCCTTCCCAAAACGAAGCACCTGGCATATGTTCATCCATTAAATGAGCATAGAAGTCAAAAATCATGTTCTCTCCAATAATTTATAATTTTTAATATCTATATGATATCCTTCCTAAACATGACATGTGATAATTATGTCATATCAAACATAGGATTTTATTTATGTCAGTATCAGAAAAAATAAAAACATTCATCGAAAATGGTGGTTGGATTCGAAAAATGTTTGAATCTGGAATAACATTAAAACAAGAATTCGGGGAAGATAATGTGTTTGATTTATCTTTAGGGAACCCCATTATAGAACCTCCTTCGCAATTTCAGAGTGCTCTGCTAAAGTTGGCACAAAACCCAATTCCAGGGATGCATCGGTATATGCCAAATGCAGGCTACATTGAAACTCGAGAAGCCATTGCCAAAACCATTAATTCAGACTCTGGTCTTTCTCTCACTAGTCAACACTTGGTTATGACTTGCGGAGCCGCCGCTGGGCTGAATGTAATACTAAAATCTTTACTAAATACCGGAGAAGAAGTAATCATATTATCTCCCTATTTTGTTGAATATGAATATTACATAGACAACCATTCCGGAGTGTCAATTGTAGTGCCTACAAACAGCGATTTTACTCCGGATTTACTAGCATTAGAGAAAGCTATTTCGCCTTTAACCAAAGCTATCATTATTAACTCTCCAAACAATCCTACAGGAGTAGTATATGGAGAATCTACATACTCAAATATATCGAACCTTTTAAATAAAAAACAGAATGAATATAAAACTAAAATTTACTTGATCAGCGATGAGCCTTATCGAAAAATCACTTTCTCTGGAGTTCAATGTCCAAATTGGTTTAATTACTACGATAACTCACTGGTAGTGCACTCTCATGCCAAAGACTTAGCATTACCTGGAGAACGAATCGGCTATATAGCAGTATCTCCAAAATCATATGATGCTGAAACACTCATAAACGCGCTGACATTCAGTAACAGGATACTCGGATTTGTAAATGCCCCGGCTCTAATGCAAAACTTGATCAAATCTTTACAAACTGCCTCTGTTGATTCCAGTATTTATGAGAGAAAAATGAATTTTCTTTATAACGAACTAACGAATATGGGTTATGAGATTATTAAACCCCAAGGAGCTTTTTATTTATTTCCTAAATCTCCATTAACAGACGATTCAGCTTTTTCAGAAGAACTCTTAAAGGAAAATGTGTTAGTCGTCCCTGGCCGTGGGTTTGGCACGCCTGGATACTTCAGAATTTCTTACTGTGTGGAAGATAAAGTTATAGAAGGATCTCTACATGGATTCCGCAAAATGGCCCAAAAATACAACCTGAAATCTTAAAACGTACTGGATTGAATGAATATACCAATATTTTTAACAATACTTAGAATGATTATGACACCTATAATCGTGGTGATTATTTATTTAAATGCCCTTATGACTATCGATATCTTCATCAATAATTCAATTATTGCATCAATATTATTCGCATTAGCCGCAATTACCGATGGTATTGACGGTAAAATTGCTAGAAGCCGTTCTCAAATAACTAAATTAGGTACTTTTTTAGACCCAATTGCAGATAAATTCATGGTGATAACAGTCCTTATAACTTTAGTTTTTGTATCTGACAATTCATTGTATGGATTAATATTAGCAATATTAGCCACTCTTACTATAGCCCGTGAAATTTTAATAACTGGCTTGAGAGAATGGATGGCCACCATTAACAAAAATGAAATTACTGCAGTTTCGACTGGAGGGAAAATGAAAGCCGGGTTTCAGATGACCGGGATAACCATGATCATTGCCGCACCTTCAGTCTTTTATTTTAATTTAGAACCAATTGCATTAATAGTGTTTGGAATCGGCACCATATTAAGCCTCTCTTCTGGGTGGAGCTATTTTTATGCCGCACGGCATTATTACTTTTCTGATTAACCCTGAAACCAATGTTACTGACTGATGCTAGGCTTTCGAAGAGTCCAATAAGATACTGCTGCAGCACAATATATTCCCATGCAAGGAACCAGTGCCCAATAATAACTTCCTGATGTGTCGAATATAAATCCCATCCATACAGGAGTACTCATCGACATCAAGTGTTGCGGTAAGTTTTGCCATCCCCTCAGCGCAGCATAATGTTCTCTGCCAAAATAATCTCCTAAAATGGCCCATCCCAAAGGATTGGCTGCCTCAGCCAAAGATAACATTATCGAGAAAACACCCAATTGCCATAAAGCGCCACTCTTATCTAACAACACAAAAATTGAACCTGCGCCCAAAGCCATACATATCGCACTTACTTTTTCTTTACGCCATCTATCTCCCACCCATCCTATTATTGGGTTAAAAACCATAGAGCCTATCGACATCATCATCATAAATATTGAAGCTATAATAAGACTTTCTGTGAGTTCTCTTCCGGCTCCTTGTAAAAACCAAATCATTACCGGTGCCATCAAAAATGAAAGTCCTGCATGCACGGTATTTCCTAAACCGTCTGAAAAAACTAATTGCCAATACGCTAATGTGTGCATCGCTTCTTTAACAGTGAACCCGTCGGTAAATTCTGAATTTTTTATCGTTGCCCCACGGTCAGTGCCATCTTGGGCTCCATCGGGTTTTAAATTCATAGATTCCGGTGATTGCTTTACGATCCAGGATGTAGATGCCATAAACACAATAACAAATACCCCTGTGATAAAAGATGATTTTCTCCAACCTAACGATAAAACCATCCATGCTACTAGAGGAGCAAAAGCACCTCCTAAACCATTACCTGTAGAAATTATTGACATTGCTAACGCTCGATGCTTCCTAAACCATGCGTTAATGGCTGGAATTGCCGCAGTATGAAATCCTGCACGAACACCTAGGGAAATCAATCCTACCAGGACAATACAGAATGTCACATAACTTTGTATAAAGGCAAGTAATATAAACCCCAAACCACACGCAACGCCTCCAAATATGAGCATATTCCTATAACCTAATTTATCAACAAAATATCCGATCAAAGGCGCAAAAATTCCTGCAGTCAATCTGCCTAGCATATCTGCGAATGCGATCGCCGATACTCCTATTCCCAATTCTTGCCGTATTGGAACCACATAGATAGTAAAATTTTTATTAAACGCTCCTTGTTTTACTGTAACGCCCAATAAACTGACAAGTACTATCCACCATCCATAGAATACCTTGGGGTTAGGTTCTTTTTTTTGTTTATTGTCCAATATTTTCCTAAAAACACCTGGTACTGATTAATGCAAACATTATTAAATTCTTATTAAATTGTTATTTAATGGCATTTTAGGTTTTTTCAATGTCCAATAAGAAAGTGAAGAGCATATATAAATTACGGCACATGGTATTAATGCCCAATAATAGCTACCAGTGTTATCAAAAATCAAACCCATCCATACTGGAGTACTCATTGACATCAACTGGTTAGGTAAGTGTTGCCACCCTTGCAATGTAGCAAAATTCTCTCTTCCAAAATAATCGCCCAACATTGCCCAGGCCAATGGGTTAGCAGCGTCGGCTACTGCTAACATCAATGCAAATACAGCTAATTGCCATAAAGCGCCACTACGATCTAGCAGCATAAATATAGATACGCCGCCCAGTAGCATACATAATGAACTAACTTTTTCTTTATGCCATCTATCTCCTACCCATCCAATGAGTGGGTTTAAAAATAAAGATATCATTGAAAAAAACATCATGAATATCGAAGCTATAATAAGGCTCTCTGTTTCTTCTCTACCAGAACCTTGTAAATACCATATCATCACGGGAGCCATTAAAAAATTTATACCTGCTGTTACAGAGTTTCTTAAACCTACAGCCCAAACTAATTGCCAGTAAGCTAATGTGTGCATAGCCTGCTTCACTGTAAAATCATAGTCTGTTACATTATTATCTGTAGAATTGTCATCGTTTAGAGGTTCACTTATCCCGTCAGGATTTAATCCCATGCTCTCAGGAGACTGTTTAACTATCCATGATGTGGACACCATAAACATAATTACAAAAACGCCTGTCACAAAAGATGAACGCCTCCACCCTAATGATAGAACCATCCATGCTACTAGAGGAGCAAAAGCACCTCCAATACCATTTCCTGTTGAAATTATAGCCATTGCCAATCCTCGATGTTTCTTAAACCATGCGTTAATGGCTGGAATTGCCGCAGTATGAAAACCAGCGCGGACTCCAAATGAAATCAGTCCTACTAACACCACACAAAACATTACGTAACTATGGACAAAAGCAAGAAGAATAAAGCCTAATCCAGAAGCAATTCCACCAAATATGAGCATATTCCTATAACCTAATTTATCAACAAAATATCCGATCAAAGGCGCAAAAATTCCTGCAGTCAATCTGCCTAGCATATCTGCGAATGCGATCGCCGATACCCCTATTCCCAATTCTTGTCGAATAGGAACTACATAAATAGTAAAATTTCTATTAAATGATCCTATTTTGACGGTAATTCCTAATAAGCTAACAACAACGATCCACCAACCGTAAAAGATTTTGGGTCGTTTTTCTTCATTGTTTTTTTTTGAGATATTAGAAAACAAATATATTTCTCATTTTAATTACTAACATCCAATGGGTTGCATTCTTAATGGCAATTTTGGGTTTTTTAAAGTCCAATAGGCTATTACAGCACATACATAAATTCCTATACACGGAATTAGTGACCAATAATAGCTACCTGAGCTATCAAAAACCAGTCCCATCCATACAGGAGTACTCATTGACATTAATTGATCTGGCAAGTGTTGCCATCCTCTCAAAGTAGCAAAGTTTTTTCTACCGAAAAAATCTCCCAGTAATGCCCAGGCTAATGGGTTTGCTGCATCTGCCAAAGAAAGGGTTAACGCGAAAACACCCAATTTCCATAGAGACCCACTATGGTCCAAAAGTGCCAAGATAGACAAAGCCCCAGCAACCATACATAAAGCACTTACTTTTTGTTTGTTCCATCTATCCCCAATCCATCCGACCATAGGGTTTATAAACAAAGAGCCAAAAGCAAATAAGGACATAAATCCCGCTGCAATCAGCAAACTGTCTGTTGCATTTCTACCAGAGCCTTCCAAAAACCAAATCATAACCGGAGCCATTAAAAATGAAATTCCTGAATGCACAGTATTTCTAAGCCCTACTGCTATAACTAATTGCCAATAAGAAAAAGTTGTCATAGCTTCTTTGACGGTAAAATCCTTAGCATTAATTAATTCATTACTTTGCAGAGGATCGGAATCTTCTCGGTCGCTATCTGCAGGATTCTCTCCATCCGGATATAATCCCATAGATTCTGGAGACGGTTTAACTAACCAGGACGAGGTGCTCATAATTAATATAATAAATACCCCTGTAACGAATGAAGCTTGCCTCCAACCCAATGAAATAATCATAAACCCAATAAGTGGTGCAAATAATCCACCTATTCCATTACCTGTGGAGACAATAGACATAGCTAATCCTCGGCGTTTCCTAAACCAAGCATTAATCGCAGGTATAGAAGCATTATTGTACCCAGCTCTAACTCCTAATGAAATCAATCCTACTAAAACCAATGTGAACATAAAATAACTGTGTACCAGAGCCAATAATATAAACCCTAATCCAGAAACCAATCCTCCAAATATCAACATGTTTCTATAACCAAATTTATCAGTTAGATAACCCCACAAAGGAGCCATAAATCCTGCTGTCATTCTGCCCAACATGTCAGCAGTAGAAATAGCTGCTACTCCAATTCCAAGCTCAGATCTAATAAACGGAACGTAAACTGAAAAATTTTTATTATATGCTCCTTGCTTTACTGTAATTCCAAGCAAACCAGTTGCGACAATCCACCAACCATAAAATATTTTAGGCTGTGTTTTGGGACTTATTTTCTCTGGAGTAATACTTTCCAATCCTTACCTCTTAGTAATAATCATTAGTCGCCGAGTAGTTTATCTCGTTATAAATTCTATGGGAAACGAAGACTATACCACAAACCATAATAATATACTTAATGCATTATCATAAAACAAGATATATACCTCTCTAATGCATCCTCTTAAATTACAGCATTTAACCTTGCGTAAATATTTTAAGCAATGTTAGACTGTCAAAATGAACTTCCAGTATTATTATACACACCATTTAAACATAATCTTAATGAAAACGAGGCCTAAGCATTACTTCAAGCCTCATAGAAAGCAGTCAGAACACAATCAATACATATTAGATCAGGAGTAAATATGACATCTAAAAACAACGAATTATCCTCCAATCCACTAGTGGTAGGATTACAATTGCCAGCAATGGAGGAAGAAATCACGCCTACAGAAAACTTCTTTGTTAGAAATCATTATTCTCAACCTGAAATAGACATCAATAGCTGGCGATTGAAAATAAGCATAGATGATAAAGTGATCACTTCACTATCTTATGAAGACATTACTTCTCTCAATTCCACAAAATTCAACTCACTGCTAGAATGTGCCGGCAATAGTAGAGCATCAATACAACCGCCTGTAGAAGGTTTACTGTGGGATAACAGTGGAGTGAGCTCTGCTAATTGGACAGGAATACCTGTAGCCAACATTTTGTCTGAAATAAATCTCGATGAATATCTTGAAGTAGCATTTATTGGCGCTGATTCTGGTATCAACCCTTCCACCAAACAAAACGAGTTTTTCGGCGCTAGCTTAACTGTAGAACAAGCTGGTAATCCCCAAGTCATATTAGCTTATGAAATGAATGAACAACCATTAACAAAAGATCATGGATTTCCAGTAAGAGTTTTAATTCCTGGATGGTATGGGATGGCATCCGTTAAATGGCTTACTGAAATCAAAGTAATGTCAAACGCTTATTATGGATTCCACCAAAGTGAAAATTATGTATACCAGCACTTAGGTGACCTGGATACATCATCTCCAGAACGAGTAACCTCCATGCAAGTAAAATCTCTAATAACTTTTCCAACGCGCGGTACCACAATCGCAAATTCATCTACTAACATATCTGGAAAAGCGTGGTCCGGAACTGGAGAAATTGAAAAAGTGGATGTCAGCACTGACGGGGGCCAAACTTGGAAACCCGCAAATCTCAAAGAAAGCTCAGACAGCAGGGCATGGATCAGTTGGGAGTTTCCATGGGATAACCCAACTCCGGGGTATTACGTAGTCCAATCTAGGGCTCAAGATTCAAACGGAAATTTCCAACCAACAAAAGCAACTTGGAACTTCCGAGGATTCGGAAACAACTCGATTCATTCGGTTCCAGTTAGAATAAAACCGGATTAACACACTGGCCGATTAACAACCTCTGATGAGATTTTACGTTTTATGAGTTTCCCAAACCCTTCTTGCCCTATTAATTCTCTATCTTTCACTACTATAGTGCCTCTAATAATTGTAGTTACCGGCCAGCCATGTGCTTTAAAACCTTCCCATATACTATAATCACTGATATTAAAATCAGTCATTTCCAAAGATTTCTCGAAATTAGGATCAATCAACACTATATCTGCATCTGAGCCTGGAGCTATTACACCTTTCTGAGGATACAGCCCCATGATTTTTGCTGCATTAGATGATGTAACTTCCACAAATCTTTCCAAAGTCATCCCTTGTCTGGAAACACCTTCACTAAAGACAACTCCCATTCTCGTTTCAATACCGTTGTGTCCGCCTGTAACGTCAGAAACTTTTTTTCCTGCTATTTTTAAATTCCAGTTGGTACAATATTCATCAGTGGCCACGGTACTCAAGCCAGAGCCAGTAAGAGATTTCCATAAATTCTGCCTATCAGTTTCAGATTTTAAAGATGGATAAGTATGGTATTTCATACCAAATTCTTCTTTATAATTATCAGCATTGAAGCAACAGTAATTATGCAAAGTTTCTCCATAAATTGGTCTGCCTTGGGAACGAGCTTCTTTAACCGCCAACAAGCCCTCGGTAGCACTAACATGCACAAAATACACTGGTGCTCCAGTCCATTCAGAAACACGTAAGACTCTACGGAATGAGACATCTTCTGATTCATTGCTATGGACCAAATGCATGTTCCACCACTCTGTATTTTCTGCCTTAGCAAGCTTTTCATACATATGTTGTACCATATCATCATCTTCAGAATGCACTAACAACATAGATCCTGTTTGATGGACTACATCCATCAAATCGTGCAAATGGCCCATTTTAACCATTCGTGGCTCACCAGACATTTCCGGGGGGCGAATGTTAGTGGTGAATATTTTTATCGTAGGGAATCCTTCTTCCACGAATTCATGCAATCCTCCCAAAATATTTTCTGGTATTTCTCCGAGAAGCATTAGATGATGAGAGTAATCCGAATATGATTTACCCGACCATACTGAGGAGCGTTCTGCTAAAGCTTGCTCAATTCCTATACCCGGGTACTGGATTGCAAAGTCTAAAATTGTAGTAGTCCCACCGAAAATTGACGCTCTACTAACTTCTTCTGGAGGTGCAGTCTTCTCCGAATATCCCATTATAGGTGCAGAAATATGCGCGTGAGGCTCAATTCCTCCTGGCACTACTATTTTACCTACGGCATCTATCACCTGAGTCGCTTCGTCATTTGAAGTTCCTGTAAGCGAAACACTTACAATTTTTTCTCCAGAAATTCCTATATCCCATGAACCTGATCCCCATGGGGTAACTACAGTTCCATTTTTTATAATTAAATCTAGCATCAGAGCTCCTTTATTAGAATCAGTCTGCTCCTTCTATTGCAGAATCATTGTTTTTATTAGGTAAATAAGTTTCCCAATCAGATACTTGCTCTTTTTTAGTGGACGGCAATAACATAATTGATAATACGCCAAGAGAACTAAATATCATTGACATCACAATTGTCATGTCAAAATCACCAGTTATATCTCGAAGTAAGCCTCCTATAGCAGCACCTGAGGCCATTCCAGTACCTGCTCCCATCATTTGCCATCCATACGTACGAGCTACTGGCGCTCCTTTATAATATTGTCTGTTTATTATAGGGAATGAACTCATTTCTCCGCCAAATCCTATCCCAAACAGCACTGCAAATGTGTAAAACATCCAAGGTTCAGAAGCGAAAAATAAAATAAATAACGGAAATACTTGCAATGAGAAACAAAAGGCCATAATTATTTTACTACCAAGCATTTCTGACATTATAGGTGATCCAAACCTAGTAAGGGTGCTTGACACAGCCATCACCATAAATACACTGGCAGCGGCAGTTAGAGACAATCCTCTATCAACAGCTATAGACGTTATCCACACAACCATGACTGAATGACCTGCACAACCCCAATAATGAATTCCAATCAAATTCCAAAATGCGTTAGTTTTCTGTGCTCGTTTTAGAAAAACATTTGATCTGATTTTAGCATCTTCTTGACTTGCAGGTTTAACAATCGGGTCTGATGGATCAGATCCTAATGGTCTCAAATTTAAGTCACTTGGATCATTTCTATAAAAAGCTATAGCCAATAACAAAATAATTCCTCCACCTATGCCAGGTAGAGCAAATGCCCCTCTCAATCCCAATATTTCAAAACTTAAAATATATAAAACAATTGGAATCGCTATAACTGGGCCCAATCCTTGCGATGATTGCAAAATTCCCATTCCAATTCCCAAATGTTTTTTAAACCATACACCTACTCCTATCGTAAGAGGAACTTGAAATATAGCCATTGCCAAACTAACTATTATTCCAAAATATACATACAGTTCTATAATTGTTCGCATGGTTGAGGTTAGGACCATCCCAGTGACAAACAGCGCTGTACCAATTAACAATGCTTTCCTATATCCAAACCGATCTCCAATCCAGCCAGCAAAAGGGCCAAATAAACCAGAAGCTATCCATTGAATCGAGAATGCATACCCTACCATTCCATAAGACCAACCAAAAGTCTCTACAATTTTTGGTATCAAAACAGCTGAAGCTGTTCTGAAAGATGAAGCTGACAATCTCATTACAGCAGCTGCTGTTACAACTACCCATGCATAGTGTATTTTATTCATTTACTTTTCCTACATTTATAAGCATAGCTCGATTACCCACAAAAACCTTGTATAATAACATCATACTATCCCTTAATATTAAGCATAGTACAGATTAAAATACAGTTTGTCTAACATGACAAGTGAAGTTAAAAATGCAGTCACCGATTTCTAATATTAATATACCAATTGAACAAGTAGTTTCACCCGAGGATGCAATTAAAATCAATACATCCTTAAGTAATATTTTAGGCATTCAATCTGCTGAAACAAATATAAGCAACCAAAATATATCCGTCACCTACAATCCAAATATCACTAGTTTAAATTCAATCAAGATAGGCATAGAAAGATCTGGTTACTTGATTAAACCTTCTCAACTGACTTTGAATGTATCTGGAATGACTTGCGGTGCGTGTGTTAATCATGTAGAAACTGCAATTAAAACCTTGCCTAACACTTTAAAAGCATCTGTTAATTTAGCAACGGAACGAGCTTCAATTGAATACTTACCAAATTCAAATGACAACATAAAAGAATTTATAGCAGCGATTAATTATGCTGGATACATCGGTTCACAAACAAAAGATAATGAATCGGAAATAAATCGTCTAAACAAAAAAACTGAAATAAAATCCTTAAAGTATAAATTAATATCTGCTGCCGTCGGAAGCATCTTTATATTCTTATCAACCATGACCATATTTCCTTGGTCTAATATGGTCCATTCTGTTCCTTACATAGATATTTTATTTTTAACAATAGCTACAATCATTCAATTTTGGTGTGGATATATTTTTTACGATTCAGGTTTACGATCTCTCAAAGCTTTAGCACCAAACATGAATAGTTTAATTTGTATAGGTACATCTGTTGCTTACTTTTACAGTGTATTTGTCACTTTCGCTAACTTACTATATCCTTCACTGCTATCAACTTATAACCTCCAAGACCATCTTTTTTATGACACTTCAGCAATGATTATTACATTAATATTGCTAGGTAAATATATGGAAACAACAGCCAGAGTAAAAACGTCGCAATCAATCCGGCAATTAATGCAATTACAACCCCAGACAGCTACTCTGGTACAAGGAAATATAAATGTTTCTGTTGATATCAACTCTATATTAGAAGGTCAGATCATACTAATCCATCCAGGAGAATCTATACCTATTGACGGAATTGTAAAATCTGGACACACTAATATAGACGAATCAATGTTAACCGGAGAATCCTTACCACAATATAAAATTCCCGGAGACTCAGTATTTGCAGGCACTATAAATTTTACAGGTTCAATGACTATAGAGGCGACTAAAACCTCAAAGAACACCCTTCTATCAAAAATCATCAATTTAGTGGAAGAAGCACAAGCAAGCAAAGCACCTATTCAAATCCTAGCCGACAAAATCGCATCATTTTTTGTTCCAACAATTTTAGCAATTGGAATCATAGTATTTTTAATTTGGTTGATCGCTGGCCCAGAGCCAAGTTTCATATATGCTTCTACTGCGCTCATATCTGTTTTAATCATAGCGTGTCCTTGTGCTTTAGGGCTTGCCACGCCCACAGCTATAGTCACGGGGACAGGGAAGGCCGCTCAACTAGGAATCTTAATCAAGAATGCCGAAGCTCTCGAACATTTAAGTAATGTAGACACCATTATTTTTGACAAAACCGGCACTTTGACCGATGGATACCTTAATATAGAACAACTAATATCATTTGGACTACCTGACAATGAATTACTAACGATAGCTGCTGAGGCGGAAATTCCTTCCGAGCATCCCATTGGGAAGGCAATATGTGCTGCTGCAAAACAAAAATCTCTCAATTTACAATCTTGCAGAGATTTTCTGTCCATCCCTGGAATGGGAATTTCCGCCTCAGTGCAGGATCATTTAATACTAATTGGTAACAGCAAATTGATGGCCCATCACGGGATTTCCACAAATCACGAAAGCTCAACAATGTTACACCAAACAGTCATTTACATATCTATAGACTCAAAATTGTCTGGATTATTACTATTAAATAACAATATCAAACCCAGTGCTAAGAAAATGATATTCGAGTTAAAAACAATGAACAAAGAAGTTGTTTTACTAAGCGGCGATAATGAAGAAGCTTGCAAATATGTCGCTGGACAACTACAAATTGAAACATGCATTGCTGAAGCATTACCTGATTACAAATTTTCATATATTAAGGAGTTGCAAAATACTGGTAAACGTACTTTAATGATTGGAGACGGTATCAACGATGCCCCAGCTTTGGCTCAGTCTGATTTATCAATCGCGATGGGAGCAGGTACCAATATCGCGATTGAATCAGCTCAAGTAACTCTTTTACGGAATGATTTGTCAGCCATAATATCAGCTATAAAGCTAAGCTATGTAACCACTAAAACAATAAAACAAAATTTATTCTGGGCATTCTTCTATAACATTCTACTGATACCAATAGCAGCTGGAATTCTTTATCCTCTGTTTTCAAGTGGCACAAACGTTCCTAATTACCTTGAATTCATCTTGGGAAATTATGGGTTTTTAAATCCCGTAATGGCTGCCTTCGCTATGGCCTTTAGTTCAATAACTGTTGTAGCAAACTCACTTAGGTTAAAAAGCTTCAAATAATTAATGTTACCCGTGGCAGCGTTTAAATTTTTTTCCACTACCACAAGGACAAGTTTCATTTCTTCCAGTTTTTTTATTTGAATAATCTGCAGATCTATTGTCTTTTTTTGCAGTTGCCGGAGATGGGGTGATTTGAAGGTGTACGTTAAACAAACTTCTCAATACATCAGTTTGAATTATATTAAGTAATTCTTTAAATAATTTAAACCCTTCTCCTTTATAAACAACTAAAGGGTCTCTTTGGCCGTATGCGTGGAGTCCAACTCCGGTTCGCAAGTTTTCCATAGTGGTTAAATGGTTCAACCACCTACTATCAATGGATTTCAAAAATAATATTTTTGCGGCTATATTCATATTATCTGCTTGTAATTCTTCAGATTTTTGTTCATAAATATGCTCAGCATGCAGTAATAAAGAATCCATAATACTAGATGGTTTCATTTGTAACAGTGTAGGTTCATCTTTCAAATCGTTTGGGGGTTCGCCCAATGCCTCAATGTCAGAATAAAATGAGTCCAAGTCCCAAAAGTCGCTATTATGGCCAACTAAATTTTGTTCAACAATAGACGTATATTCTTGCCTAAGCAGTTGAATAATTTTGGTTTTTATATCATCTGTGCTCATAACAGAATTGCGTTCTTGATAAATTATAGTGCGTTGATTATTCAAAACATCGTCATAATTTAACAAATGTTTTCTAATGTCGAAATGATATCCTTCTACTTTAACTTGAGCTCCTCTAATGGATCTAGTTATTAATTTATTTTCAATAGGAACATCTTCTTCTAACCCAGTCCAGCTCATAACTGTTTTAATACGTTCTCCACCAAATCTGTGCATTAAATCATCTTCTAAAGAAACATAAAATTGTGACGTTCCAGGATCTCCTTGTCTTCCCGCTCTACCTCTCAATTGGTTGTCTATACGACGTGAATCATAATGTTCCACACCAATCACATGAAGCCCACCTAATGATATAACCTCTTCATGCTCTGATTTCCATTCATCATCCAAAGAAACAGATGCTCCTCCTAATAATATATCTGTACCTCTTCCTGCCATATTAGTCGAGACAGTTACTGCTGCTAATTTTCCTGCCTCAGCAATGATTCCAGACTCATTGGCATGATTCTTAGCGTTTAATACATTGTGTTTAACGCCTTGTTTCTTCAATTTATCACTTAAATATTCAGAATCTTCAATAGAAGCAGTTCCTATTAAAACTGGCCTGTTAGATGCATGAATATTAGCTATATCGTCAATTATGGCCTGCCATTTAGCTTTCGAATTTTGAAAAACCAAATCACTCTGATCTGCTCTTTGCATGGGTAAATTAGTCGGAATTTCAGCCACTTCTAAGCCATATATTTGATAAAATTCTTCTGATTCCGTACTAGCAGTTCCGGTCATTCCACAAAGTTTAGAGTACAATCTAAAATAATTCTGTAAAGTTATAGTCGCATAGGTAACACTTTCTCGTTGGACCATTACCCCTTCTTTAGCTTCTATAGCCTGGTGTAATCCATCCGACCATCTTCTTCCTTGCTGTAATCTACCTGTAAATTCATCTACGATGACAATCTCGCCATCCCGGATCACATAGTCTTTATTTTTCTGCTTTGAATATCTAGCGACAACCGCATTTTCAGCAAAGTGGACTAAATGAAAATTTTCAGGATCATACAAGTTATCAACTTTAAGCCATTGTTCAAATTTATGTATTCCTTCTTCTGTTAATGAAATGCCTCTAGTTTTATCATCTACTGTAAAATCTTGATTCTCTGAAAGTCTTGTGGATAATTTAGCAAAGTCAGCATACAAATTAGCGGATTCTTCTGCTGGGCCACTGATTATTAATGGTGTTCGAGCTTCGTCTATTAATATATTATCAACTTCATCGACTATAGCATAGATTCTATTTTTTTGAACCATTCCTTCTTCTTCCACAGCCATGTTATCTCTTAAGTAATCAAATCCAAATTCATTATTAGTGCCATATAATACATCAGCTGCATACGCCTTTTTACGTTCAACCAATTGCATTGATTTATTATCTGAGCTCTCATCCATGTTAGGTTGATACAGATATGCAGTGTCATTTTGTAAACAACCAACTGACAGACCCAGTCTTTGATATATAGGCCCCATCCAAGCAGCATCTCTCATAGCAAGATAATCATTAACTGTCACAACATGGACAGATGCTGATAATGCATTCAAAAATGCAGGCAACGTCGCTACTAACGTTTTACCCTCTCCTGTTTTCATTTCAGCAATTTGACCATTATGCAAAACAATACCGCCGATAAGCTGAACATCATAATGACGCTGCCCTATGGTTCGTTTTGCAATTTCACGGACCAAAGCAAATGCTGGAACCAAAACGTCATCTAAAGACTTACCTTTAGAAAGTTCTTCTTTAAAACTCGATACTTTCAAATCAATCTCAGTATCAGATAAATTCTCAAATTCATCTTCTAACTCATTAATCAAAGCCACTAGTTTTTCTGATTTTTTTATTATTTTCTGGCTGTCGCCAGTTAATTTTTTTAAAAAAGTTACCATATAAAAGTCTTAATGTTTATTTTCTCCATTATCTCATGTTATTCGAAAGAACCGCAAACCAAATTAATTACTATTTGTTAATGTTTATTTGATATTTGGTTAAAATATTCTCTTAGAACGTCTGAATAAGAATTTTTTTCAATGATTTCAGATAAATTAAAATGCTTTCCAATTATATCCAATCCATTTTTTGTAATTTTATATCTTTGATGCTGCATACTATAGGGAGCACATTTCTCAACTAGGTTAAAATTTATTAATTTAGATATTGAGTTTATTATACGTGACCGCCATTTTGGTCTTCTTTCTAAGGTCAATTCAGATTCCAGAGCTTGTGAATTAATAGTTAACTTATCTAAATATTGTTGCCATGTGATTTCTAATTGTTTCACTTGAAAAATGGTCATCGGAAATTCTTTCTCGATAATCAACAGAACTAAAATAGATTCAAGATCTTGAATTTCTTCATTAAGTGAAATCAAATTCAACTCAAGAATTCTCGAGTTGAACGGATTCCCAATAATTTGACCATTGCTGTTTCATTTCAGCTTCGCTTTGACCAGCAGCATACCCTGGAGAAATTACTTGAGATACTTCAGCTATATGAATTAACACATATCTCTTAGAAGGGAATGCCCTTCCACTCCTATTTTTGGTAATGGATTCGTGGATTTGATCAAATAACTCACCTTCGGTGAGAATTTCAGCACATCCTTTGAAGATATAACCCTTTCTTGCAAAATAATCCACTATATTAATTTCACATACTGGATTAATCATAAGATTAGCAATAGTATGAGGCGAACCTAAATCTGCGAACATTAGGCAATCATCATTCCAGACTGCCATAGTGCCCTTTGGAGACAAATTCGGAAGGCCATCTTGAGATGCAGTGGCAATGAATCCCATGCGCTGCTGACGGACCATTTTTTTTATGTCTTCTGTGAGAATTCCCATAAAATACCTTTTGTAATTCTATGCCCGGAGCGGGCGAAGGGATTCGAACCCTCGACTTTGTGCTTGGGAAGCACACACTCTACCACTGAGTTACACCCGCACTACTAAAATGCAGGGCCAGTATTATATTACAAAGCTGCTGTAATTATAATTTCTACCCATACACCAGTTCTACCCAGTGTTGCGGATCCGCAAGCTCGAGTGGGGGCGCATCCTTCTGGAATCCATTCATCCCACACAGCATTCATTTCATCAAAAGATCTCATGTCATCAAGCCAAATTTCAGCTCTAAGTAATTTAGATTTATCTGATCCGGAGTCAGATAATAAACCATCAATTTTAGAAAGTATTTCTTCAGTTTGCTCGGCAACGCTATCGTAAGCTGTACCTGTAGTTCCTGCTAAATACACTACTTCGTTGTGTACCACAGCCCTACTCATCCTAGTTCCTGTTTCGGATCTTATAATTTCCATAGAAATTTCTCCTTAAAATTCAATTACAATACCGCCAGTATCATAAGTTTAAGGTCACAGGCATGACCCAACCCTTTAATGCTTATAATCAACTGATGCCAGATTAAAAAATCCGGCCAAAGACACAACTATTAAGGTTTATGTTTGTTAATTAACTCAGCTACTCTACCGTCAATAGTGCCAAGTTCAACACCTGCATCGGATTTCGCTACTCCTAAATGAGCATCTTGTTCAATTTCTTCCCATTCAGGTTCTAGTTCAAACTCATCTCTAAGTTCTTCAAACAAATTGTCTAGACTCTGTTTGTCAAACATAATTTTTCTCCAATATCAAGATATTAATTCATGTACAATACTTCAAAATCCACCATATGAATCAGCCCTAGTCTATCCCAAACAAAAACCAATGACAAGAGCAAACTCTATATAAATAAATTTTACTTATTCAATCTTTTAAAACCATTGCATCTCTACCTGCAGATCCTCCAGCCAATCTCCCAAATGTCATGCCAGCTGAAAGGCCCGAACCACCAGGATAATTATAATAAAATAACCCACCAACCATTTCACCTGCTGCATAGAGTCCAGGAATTGACTCCAAGCTGCCATTTATTATCTGGCCTCTAGAATTAATCTTAACGCCTCCAAATGTGAAGCTAATACCAGTAGTAACTGCATATCCTACATACGGCGGCTTATCTATTGTTTCAGCCCAATTCGTTTTGTTAACTTCTAGCCCTTCTGTGCATCTACCGTCTTTAATAGTAGGATTATATGTAATGTCCGTTCTCACAGCTTTGTTATAAGCATCTATAGTATCCATTAACCCTTGAGGGTCTATGTCTAATCCAAGAGCTAACTCTTCAATCGTATTAGCTTCAAATTTCGTTACTTCTGGAATATTATATTCATCTCTTAATAGCTTGTTTTCAATTACTTTAGCATCGAAAATTTGGAAAGCTAAACCTTGCGGCTGTTCCATCAAAGCTCTACCATAGGTTACATATGTGTAATTCCTAAAATCATATCCCTCGTCCAGGAAACGCTCTCCATTAATGTTCACTATCAAACCAAAAGGGTATGAATGTTTCTGAAATAATTCAGTGATGTTCCTATCTCCAAATGCAGGGGCGTTCATGTCCCAAGCCACAGCATGACATCCACTATAATGTCCATGGGATTGCGCTCCTACATCCAATGCCATTCTGATACCATCTCCTGTATTGTAGGGTACTCCTCGAACTTTAACTGTCTCCCAACCTGCTCCTAAATACCTTGACCTCATTTCTGCATTAGCCTCAAATCCTCCTGAAGCTAATACAACAGATCCTGCAAGAATATCTTCAAAACCATCTGGACCCAATACAGTTATACCGCAAATTCTTCCTTTATTATCTTGTAGTAACTTTTTCCCTTCTGTCGAATACCGTACATCAATTCCTTCTTTGACACAGACTTCAAATTGTTGGTCAGATAATCCTTTACCCGCACCAACTGCTTCTACTATCGCTCCTCCCCAGAATCTATATTTATCTCCATCTTTAAAAGCTTGTCGCCCAAAAGACATAACAAACCTTACTCCTTTTTCTGTCAACCATTTCATGGTTGGGAATGACTGAGTTGTTAAAATTTGGGCTAATTCTGGGTCTGTTAACCCATGCGTTACTCTCATCATATCGTCATAAAACTGATCTTCGGTATAACTACCAACTTCAATAGAATTTTCTTCAGTTTCTGACATATCAGTAATAATTTCTTTAAGGTCATCAATACCATTAAAGGAAAACCTTATGAGGCCTCCTGTGAAATACGTATTACCTCCTCTAAAAAATTCTGGGGCTTTTTCTATTACAAGTACAGATTCACAATTTTCTTTCGCAGCTATAGCAGCTGTTAAAGCAGCATTACCAGCACCAACCACTATCACATCATATTTATTGCTCAAAACACACCTCTTTACATTTGTTTAAAATAACATCCTAGACTTCAATTCTAACAAGGCATACAAGAACACACAAATTCTATAGCACCTATATTAATCTGATCTGCTTTTCTTGAACTTCAGTCACACAGTTTATAGAATTATTCGCAGTAGAATTAACGAAGGAAGAAACTCTATGAACATTGATAATGTGGCGTTCGTGAGAAGTTATAATTTCTTTTAATTTCTCTTCTCTGTTTTGTAAAAACTGCATATCTAACCATTCACTGATTTGGTCTACAGATAGAATCAATGGCATCCTTCCATGAATGTCTTTCATTATTTCTGTCGCATCTCTAGTAATTATTGAAACAGCTCCATCATTCAAAGATTTAGAATGTAAGCCTGCCATAAAAAACAAATCATGGTTCAAAACCGTTATATTAAATGGTTCTTTAGAACCATTTCTTAAATTCGCCTGAGGCTTCCATTCAAAAAAACCAGTAGCTGGAATTAGACATAAACGATTATAAAATGAATCTCCAAATTTATTTTCTATTAGAGACTCGCACCTGGTATTAATCATTTGCCGCGTATATTCGTGGTTTTTAGACTCTAATTCAATTCCCCAATGCATTGCCGTAAGTATCACAGATTCTTTTTTTATTAAAACTGGAATATTTTGCGAAGGGCAGAAATTATAATTAGGTAAATTTGTAAAACTCCCTTGAACTCCTACTACTATTTTTCCAATATCTTCATTCGAACAAGCCAGATTAAATCTTCCACACATATTTAAGCGTCCTTGTAAAATTTTCAGTGATAATAGATTGACCCAGCCCACTATATAAATATACAATAATGACAATTAAAACACATTATAGGGGGTAATCGTATGGAAGTTACAACTCTAGCAATAGAAAAACTAAAAGAAGTAATAGATCAAGAAGAACAACCCAGCTCATTAAGAGTAGTGGCTATGCCTGCCGAACAGGGCGGACTTCAATATTTACTAACAATGGAAAAAGAAACGCAAGAAGATGATACAGTCTTATCATTAAACGGTGTTAGTTTCGTTATGGATTCAGACAGCGCTCCATTTTTAGAAGAAGCTACTATAGATTATGTTGAAAATTTTGGAGGCCAAGTAGGCTTCGTCATTAATAACCCTCTATATGCCAGTGCAGGAGGCGGTTGTGGCGGTGGCGGCTGTGGCTGTGGC
>DPHC01000005.1:94253-134128 GCA_003523055.1 Dehalococcoidia bacterium
TAACGCAGGCGGCGGTGGCGGCTGCGGCGGTGGTGGCGGCGGTTGTGGCTGCGGTGGTCATTAAATAAATTAATAAATTAATAAAAAGGTCTCGTAATGAGACCTTTTTTAGTTGGTGCTATGAACACTTCTCCTCATGGAAATAATTCCGATTCACATCGGCCTGTAATAATGAGCAATAACGGCATGGTTGCGTCAGGACATCCTTTGGCATCAGAAGCTGGAATAAACATATTACGCAATGGAGGGAATGTTATTGATGCAGCTCTAGCAGTGGCATCAACTCTCTCTGTAGTAGAGCCCATGATGTCTGGAATAGGTGGAGACGGATACATGATGGTCTATTGGAAAGAGACTGACTCAATCCATGTAATAAACGGAACAGGCGCAGCGCCTTTAAGTTGCACACCTAGCCAATTTAAAAATGATGGAATACCGTCCAAAGGCATAATGTCAGTATCTACACCTGGACTTTTGAATGCATGGTTTGATGCTCATGAAAAATTTGGATCCTTATCACTAAGCCAAATTTTCAATGACGCTATAAACCTGGCAACTAATGGGTTCCCAGTCACTCATTATCTCTCAAATGCTATTGGCGAGGATCCATTCTTGTGTAATTTCCCAGCTTCTCAAGAAATTTTCACTCATAAAGGTATTCCATTGCAACCTGGAGAAAAATTAATACAAAAAAATCTGGGGGCTTCTCTAAAAACTATAGCTACTGAAGGTAGAGAATCATTTTATAAAGGTAAAATAGCGGAACAATTAATTCAATTCGTTACTCTGCACGATGGAATATTATCATTGGAAGACCTAACTAGATGCCATTCTAGATGGGAAAAACCAATTTCAACAAATTACAAAGGTCATACAGTGTATGAGACTCCACCAAATTCAAGCGGGCACGTATTACTACAAGAATTAAACATTTTAGAAAGCTTCGACATTACTAAATTTAGTCGTGATTCTTCTGAATTAATACACATTATGATAGAAGCAAAAAAACTCGCTTTTGATGACCGAGAACATTTTTTGTGTGATCCAGATTTTAAAGATATACCCATAAATGGGCTTCTAAGTAAGGCTTACGCTAACCTCCGAGCCGAGCAAATTGATACAAACAAAGCTAACAAAGTGATAGTCCCAGGTAATCCTTGGGATTACCAAGAACAGCCTCCTAAAAGTAATACCTCTCTAAAAAAGGGAGTTAAAGAAGAATCAGAAAACACTACTTGCTTTGTTCTAATGGACAAAGATGGTAATGCCGTATGCCAATTGCAAAGTTTACAAAGTGCCTGGGGGTCGGGAATGATTGCGGGAGAAACTGGGATATTGCTAAACAACAGAATGACTTATTGGAACTTAGAGCCAGATCACATAAATTACCTTGTACCTGGTCAAAGAACCCGACATACCATGAACGC
This sequence comes from Dehalococcoidia bacterium, assembly GCA_003523055.1. GTDB lineage: Bacteria > Chloroflexota > Dehalococcoidia > Lucifugimonadales > UBA3495 > UBA2588. The sequence goes on from DPHC01000005.1 coordinate 95,681, forward strand.
GGTAATGGTTTTTGACGAATCTTTAAATAAAAGATGCCTCGAATGGGTACTCGGTACTCCCGGAGCAGATACTCAAGTACAAAGTAATTTTCAAGTACTGGTGAATTTAATAGACTTTGATTTAAACATTACAGAAGCGGTTGAATATCCTAGATGGAAAGACATATTAAGCCCGACTGAATCTAATTATCCTCATACTTTTACCAATGAAGTGGTCATAGAGGATCGGTTCGCCCCAGAAATTTTAACTGACTTAGAAAACAAAGGACACAAAATACGAAAACTAAACGCCTGGGATGGGCTAGTTGGAAGAGAGATGATCATTAAGGCAAACAGCTCCACCAATACTCTTGAAGGGGCTGCAGATCCTCGTTATGACGGCTATGTATCTTGTTGGTAATACATTATTAGGAGAAACACGTTGAATATCCCAGGAGAAAAACGGAGTTTATTGCCCGATTCGAGCGGAGAGCAAGCTGGTAAATTTGCAGAAGCAATTCGAGATAACGATATGGATATAGCCTGGGGTTTACTATCTAAAGAAACCCGTGGAATGAGAATGGGTGTATGGGCCACTAAAAACAATATCAATATGCAAGAAGCATACCAAGCTGGGTATAACATTCATCATCCCAAACGAAAAGACATGATGAATGATTTCAGAAATACCGTTCTAAGTTTGTGGCCATTAGAAGATCTGACAGACCTGGGAATATCACCTTCAAATTATATTGACGATACTCATTGTTTTGCCTTTTTGCCATTTGGAATAACTGCCGATGCCAGTAAAATACAACATAAGAAACTTATGTCAGGATTAATAATACCAATGACTTATGAAAATCACGGTTGGATGGTGGACCTACCTAGCTGGAGATTCATATACTAACAAATAATTTAAAAACGGAGAACAAAATGCCTGAACAAAACATTCCAAGTGCCAAAGACATCGAAAAATACTTAACAACTGATAACAACTGGGGCAGATGGGGAAAGGAAGACGAATTAGGAGCAATGAATTTCATAACACCTGAAAAAGTCTTGTCAGCTACCCAATTGGTCACAAAAGGGAAAAGAGTCTCTCTCTCGAGGCCTCTGCCAACTACTCCAGGTCCTGGGAACCCTACTCCAGCTCATCATTTTATGATGAAAAACAATCGGCCAAACGGCGGAGGCGCAGCTACTGATTATTATGGAGTTGCATATCACGGGCAAGCAACTACTCACATAGATGCCTTGTGCCATGTATGGGACAGCAATGGAATGTGGAATGGTAAAAACCCAAATGAAGAAATCACATTTAATGGTACTCAATGGGGATCAATAGAACATTGGAAAGAGGGAATTATAACAAGAGGTATATTATTAGATGTACCTAAGCACCGTGGAACTGATTATGTAACTCATGATAGACCAGTACATGGATGGGAGCTTCAGGAGATAGTAGAAAAAGAAAATATCCAACTATCGCCTGGAGACGCTATCATAGTCTACTCCGGAAGAGAAAAATGGAATGAAGAAAACGACACCTGGGGAACTGATAAAGATCATCGACCAGGATTGCATGCGTCATGCCTCAAATTTCTAAAAGACAGTGACTGTTGCCTTTTAGTATGGGACATGATGGACCACGCACCAAATGGATATGGACTACCCTGGTCAGTGCATGCAGCCATATTCGCATACGGAATTGGATTATTAGACAATGCCTTGCTACAACCTTTATCAGAGGCATGCAAACAAGAAAAACGATATGAGTTCCTACTCACCGTGAACCCATTAGTTGTGGAAGGCGGAACCGGTTCTCCCGTAAATCCCATAGCCATATTCTAATAAAATGACACAATCATGAATGGTGGGCCTGGATGGACTCGAACCATCGACCTCAGTCTTATCAGGACTGCGCTCTAACCGGCTGAGCTACAGGCCCATTCTTTGCATCGTCAGAAAGTATAACCTTTCAGTAAATAGCGTTCAACTACCGAATCTAATCGAATCCTTATGATATCACATGAATCCGATTAACTTTAAAGAGAATTATTATCTTTATCTTCTGATACATGTATGATTTCAGATAAAACTACATTAGGATCAATTTGTAGTGTTCTAACTGGGTAATTAATAACAATACCACTATCATGAAATTCCGCATGAATTCTTTTGATTAATTCAGATTTCAAATTAAAACTAGCAATTCTATCTTTCGCCTGAATGAACATCCAAAAATCCACATTGGATTCTCCAAAGCTCTCAAATGCAAAATAGGATCCGAATTCTTTCACAGCTGAGTCATTTTCCTGCACCAATTCTGTCATGATTTTCTTGCACACTCGCTCTACTTGATCCAAATCACTATCGTAGCTGACTCCGCACTCTACAATTACATTTAAAGAGCTCCTAGGTTCGTTATAATTTGTTATAACAGTTTCAGCAAATTTGGAATTCGGAACGATTACTAGATTGTTCATTACAGTACGGACTTTAGTGCTTCTCCATCCCACGGCAACAACGTATCCTGAAATTCCGTTATCTAACTCTATATAATCTCCACTAGTAACAGACCCTTCAGTAATTACATATGTTCCTGCGAACAAATCTGATAAAGTAGGTTGAATCGCCAATGCTACAGCCAACCCACTCAAACCTAATCCAGCTATCAAAGGACTTATGTTGATACCCAAGGTGTCAAATATCAGTAAAGTACCGATGATATATATAACAATCACCGAAGCTCGCCTGCAAATAGGGATCAACTTTGAATTAACCGAAGTCCTCCTATTACCTTTTAAGCTTTCTGCGTACCAGTCAAAAGCATTGAACATCAATCTGGAAAACACTAAAATTAAAAATAATATTAAAAAAACAGAAATCGACTTATTCAACAACCCTCGGAGACTAAGAGACATTAAAGTTTGAGGAAACAAATTGATAGAATAAGTTAACCCTGCATATATCCCTCCCAATGCAATCAACCCTGAAAATGGCAATCTCAGTGACTTGAGTAAAGCATCATCTAGCTCTGTATCTGTGTTATTGGCTATCTTAAGTAATAGTTTGAAAAGCCACTTGTGGAAAACCACAGATAAGATCAAAGATCCTACAATAATAATCAAGCTGACGATCCAAGGCATTACCTGTTCAATTAATTCCGTACTCATATTATTCCTATTAGGATATATTCCCTTTTTCCACTTTTAAGTATTTAGCGCCATTGGCAATCTCTGCAGAGATCACATCTCTATCTGTAGTAGTTATTAATGCTTGTCCATATTCTGAGGCCATGGCTAAGACAAGTTTACGTTTTCGGTGATCAAGTTCTGACAATACATCATCTAATAGAATAACCGGATGATCTCCTCTTACAGAAGATATATAAGAAGCTTCAGCCATACGCAATGATAATGCTACTATTTTTGTTTCTCCTCTAGAGCCATATTTACCTATATCAAAACCTTCTACAAATAATTTAAAATCATCTCTATGGGATCCAATTAATGTTGTCCCTGCTTTTATTTCAATAGCTAGTTTATAGCTTAATTCTTGAATAAAAAACTGAGCAAAATTTTCAGGTGAAAAATTATATGGAACCATTGAATTGAACTCGATACTTAGTTCATTTGTGTTTCCATTTAAATTAATAAAATGTTTTCTCAGCATATCCGACATTGTACTAATCACAGAAAATCTAGTAGATGAAATTGTATAAGAATCTAACAATAGCATGTTATTCCAATATTCTAATTCTTGAGGTTTTGCATTACCATCTCTAATTAATTTCAGTAACTTATTACGTTGCTGAAGTAATTTATTATATCTTCTGAGAGTTATTAAATAATTTTTATCACATTGAGAAATTAAAATATCTAAAAATTTTCGTCTTCCAGAAGGTGAGCCTTTTACAAGCTCTAGATCATCTACATGAAACACCACCGCGCAAAGAGTTCCTAAAAGGTCAATTGCCGGTTTTGCAATTTTATTAATTCTTATGTGTTTTTTTATTGAATAGGAATCTGAACTATTTCTGGCTCCTGATTTTAAATGAGATTGAGTCATTAATATTATATTATACTGTTTATCATCTCGTATGACATTTCCATTCACTAAAGAATGCCCGCCTAACAAAGCAATATCTTGATTTAACACATCACGTTCATTCTCAGCTTTGAAAGATTTACCAACAGCCAACGAATAAACCGCTTCTAGTAAAGATGTTTTTCCCTCTCCATTATCACCATGAAATACAGTGATGCCTTGATCTAATTTTACATTAATATCAGTTAAATTCCTAAAATTAGAAATTTTTATATCGGTTAAATAAGACACTCACAGCTCCCATTAGAGTTAAACCACTTTTCAAATATCATAAGCGTACATGTGTTCATTTTAGATAATCACTCGATTACTAACACATCATGCAATCCTAATTGATCTATTTTAAACGACGTCCATCCGTCTTTCTCATTAATGTTTAGAGCTCCTTGATTTACTAAACTTCGTACTTTCCCTTTATATTTTATACGAATTTCAAACGGGCCGACAGGAATTATTTCATGCAATGGTTCTTGAGTTGTTCCTGTAAGATTAACTAAATGAATTATCAAACTATTGTCTTGTTCATAAATTTGGCAATCCACCAAACCAGGGCCATTTATTTCAATTGGTATTGTTCCATTTGCTGCCCATTTTATAATATTTATTAACATGTTCCCATGATCTGGAAAGTTATCACGCCTGAAACACCTATCCAAGTCGGCTGCGAGATAAACAATGCGGCCACCATGTTCACTTTCATTAAGAACCACACAAGGTTTGCCGCTATCCATTTCTCTCATCCAAGAAAATTCAGGAGGGAATATCGGAAATTCAGAAATAAAAGAAATAGGAGCAGCGATACTCTTTTCAACCACTACATTCTCTATCCTGCCTCCAAATGGTAAAATATCAGCTGAATCAAACCCGTTTAAGATTTCATGTCTGACTCCGTTACCATCTAAAGCCATGCCAATTTTAGGGCCATATTCAATTTCACACTGTTGCGGATGCAACCTCAGATAAGAATGATGATCATAAATTTCCCATGTAGGAGCAGCCATTTCTGTATTGCCCTCATAAGTGCCCGTGGAATGCACTCCTAATACATCAGACAATGCGAAATCAGACCTTCGGTTACCCCATTCATCGTACAAGCTTGTTTCTCCTGTGGCTATAACACTTCCGCCTTGTGCAATAAATTTTCTCACACTATCACACTGAGCATCAGACAAAGCTCCCATTCCTGCCAAAATCAGGACAGAAAATTTATCAGAGTCTCGTTCTATGTGATCAGCATGCACTGGTATATATGGAATACGTCCCTGAATTAACGCCTGTACCATTCCTTCATGCGGCCATACTGCTGTCTTTTCAGGGGTATTTTTTCCATAATAATCTATATTCTCATGAGACCACACTACGCCAACAGACGCTATCGGAGTACGGTTTATTAAATATTTATCATTTTCAGCATGCCACTCCATCAACGGCTTAGCTGTCATATATTGTCTTCGATCTTCATGATAAGCGCCTATATGGTGCCACCAAGGTTGAATTGTTCCAGCGAACCCTTCAACCATCCACGTTTGGGCCTCAGCCACAGGTTTGGCAGACAAACGAAACGATGGAGTTCGGCCCTGATACATAGGCATACTTTCTGGAATGAGTTTATCCCATCCCATTAAACCATGTAATAATTTACCCGAATGACTATTAGATTGAAAACCAAATGCCGGTCTATGCTGATGATCAAGCATAATTATCTTAGATTGTTCTAAAATTCCTTTCATGTCACGAAAACGAAAGGATTCAGTCATAGGGCTACCCGAGATCATTCCCAACCATAGGCAATCTTCATTACCGCTATATGTTTGTGTTATCTGATTGTTTAATGCCCAGATATCTATACGTCGGTCGTAATTCCAACGAATCCATTTTTTAAAGTTCTCATCATCCCAATCAATTTCCCGCGGAATGTCTGCCCCGTAATTATCGAAAAAAGACTGCTTACAATTTTCACAATAGCAAATTTGGCTATGATTCATTCCGCTCCAACTATTGTCTGTAAATCCATCTGGTTCATATCGATCTATTATTTCTTTCAATATATCTACCAGAAACGTATCATAATACCCACTAAATATGCAGGCTGTATAGCGATCTCCTTGCATTCTCGGGTTACCATCAATATCCCGAGTAAACCATTCTGGATGTTGTTGAAAAAAGTCTTCTGTTGCTCGGTTGGAATCCATTCTTGCTAGAACAGTAAGCCCTTCTTCACGAGCAGCAGCATTAATTTCTCCATACAAATCACGATCATTTAAAAATTGCGCTCTATAATGAAGAGGATATTTTGAAGGATAATACGCAACTATTCCCCCGGCATTCACAACAACACCCTGTACTTTAGTCAGTTTCCAGTGCTCGCGCCACCAATCAATATCGTAACGTTCCACATCAAGTTCTGTAATGTTAGTTTGTCCCCAGCGCAATGTTCGCTGATACCACGGTGTATTCATATATTCCTCCATATTCAATTATTATAAAAAGCTAGCTAATATGAGCAATTTAAATAGGCTAGATACTCTGATGGCTTATATTATTTCAAACCACAATGTTCACATAAGCCATATAAATCAAATCTCTGATATTTAATTTGGAACAAACAAGAGTTAGTTATCATTTTTTTAATCTGATCAACATATATTTCTCCAGGCTCACAATCAATAATCGATTGGCATTTTTGACACACTAAATTAACATGAGGAGAATTGTTAGAGTCATATCTTGATCCTTTTTGGAAGGGTAATTGTGCAACTAAACCAGCTTTTTCTAAAATTGATAAAGTGGAATATACTGTGGCCAAAGTTAAGTATGGAAAAAATTCTCTGACTCGCCCATAAATTTCCCGTGCAGTGGGATGATCGGCAGAATTCATGACTACTTCAGCTACTACCAAGCGTTGAGGAGTGAGCCTAATCCCATGCTCTTTTAATTTTGCAGTAATATCAAATGTAGTCAATAATAACTCTTATTTCAGTAAGTTTTCAAAGATTTATGTCGCCTTAAAATACAATCATTCATAACAACAGTAATACCTAGTTTCTCAGCTAAAAGAGCTGCATTTTCATCGACAACTCCATCTTGCATCCATATATGTTTCGCCTCAATAGTTATAGCATCATTAACTATATTGTGGACATATTCAGATCTTCTAAATATGTCCACAATATCTACAGGAACTTCAATATCTGTCAACTTAGGATAGCATTTTTCTCCCAAAACTTCTGAAAGCATTGGATTGACTGGAATAATTTTATATCCTTCTGATTGTAAATATTTAGCTACATTATAGCTGTCTCTCACAGAATTATCCGATAACCCTACAATAGCTACTGTAGTGGCAGATTCTAACATTTTTTTTATTTTAAGTATTCGCTCTTCCATAATTTTTTCTATATATATTTGGGCATAACTTTATCAATAAATAATTTAATAGATCGTTCAGCTACTTTTTCCGGCATATTTCCAAAATGAAAGGCACAAACAAAATAATTAGCCTCTGTTTCCAAATAAGCATCTAAATAGTCACAAATCATTTCTGGAGTTCCTGCGATTGCTCTAAATCCTGCTGATTTAGAAGATTCTCCAATTTTACCAGGCTCAGATTCAGCGTACTTTTCACTGGATACATGTACTGCATACTTAGAATCAGTAGCCGTTCTATCAGGTAACCCTTCTGGCCTAGGGTTCAATTCTTTAAGAAATTGCGTGAGACCTCTATTTTCTGCCTCTATTCTCCTAGGGGCAGACAAATTCCAAATATACTCATCCCATGCGGGGCCAGCGCATGCTAAAGCTTCTTTTTCAGTTTCAGCAATCACTATATGGTTAACCAAGCCAATTTTAGGCTGTTCTTTAGATGAATTTCCTAAAGAGTTTTTATTTTCATTCCAAATGGTCTTAAATCTTTGAACATTAGGGGCAAAATCACTCAAATTCCCAACTACTATGCAATTCATTCCTTCTCTAGCGGCAGTTTCAGTATTTCTCATATACCACATGGGAGGGCGTGGGTTTTGAAACGGGCGTAATCTCATAGGAAGTTTATCAAATTCATAAAAGTCTCCTTTATAAGTCAACTCATCTGAAACTAGGCCTAGTTTTATGATCTCTAGTGTCTCTTTATATTTCTTATAGTTATCTTCTACATCAAAATCACTACCCCAAAAATATGCCTCTAACACTCCCCCTCTTCCAACTCCTATTTCCATACGACCTTCACTCAAATGGTCTAGCATACAAATTTCTTCAATTAACCTTAAAGGATGATGTAAAGGCAACACATAAATAGTAGGACATAGTTTTATTCGGCTCGTTCTTTGCGATGCGGCAGATAAGAAAACATTTTGTGAAGGAGCAAGGCTATGAACAGCAGGAGTGTGATGTTCTGCTAGATGATATCCATAGAATCCAGCCGCATCAAATAATTCTATCTGCTTCAGTCTATCTCCATATATGGAATTAAGCTTCTCTCCAGGAGTGGGTTCAATATGGTCAAACACACCAAATTGCAAGCTCATAATTTTTCCCCTTATGTTAAGAGAGAACTGTTTTGCAGTTCTCTCTTAGAATTATTTGGCAGGAGCGGAGGGATTCGAACCCCCGACCACTGGTTTTGGAGACCAGCGCTCTGGCCAAACTGAGCTACGCTCCTATATGGTACCCCTGGAGGGACTCGAACCCCCGACGCGCGACTTAGGACGCCGCCGCTCTATCCACCTGAGCTACAGGGGCTAAAGAAAACTGGTTGTAACTCTTAACATTTTCACAACCAGCTAGCACTTGGCATCTCTAATTAAGAAATGTTATAGGTCGTCAATAGCACTGTCAACCCTACTTTTAATACTTAGAACCTGTCCATCATCCACTCTTTAATATCTGCAATGACTTCTGGTCTGATTTCATGTCCCATCGTATACGTATTGTATTCAACGCTATATTCAGAATTTTTTAAAAACAATTGAGTTTCTTCAGCGTTATTTATTGAAACAACTTGGTCTTGAAGGCCATGTGCAATAAACAGTTCTTGATATTTAACTTGTGGGATTTTGCCCTGTAAATTTTCAGGATTAGGCATAGAAGCACTAAGAGCTATTAATCCTTTAAACTTATCTGGTTTATCAAGCCCACACCTGTAAGTCATTCCCCCTCCTTGTGAAAAGCCCAGCATAAAATTCAAAGTAGCATCTAGAGAATAGGTGTCAAATAGTTCGTCAATAAAATCGTTAAGCAAAGATTCAGCCTGTAAAATATCATTGGCTTGTGACATTTCTCTAGGTGGGTGCCATCCGTATCCTTTAGAACCCATGCCTAGATCAAATTCAAGTGGAGCATTTGGGCAAAAATAAATGTAATCTTGATCATTTATCATTGGGCATAATCCGGCCAAATCTTGCATATTAGCTCCAAATCCGTGCAATACGAGGACAAAAGGCAATGGAATTTCAGCATCATAGTCATCTGGGCAGATCATAATATAACTAAGTTCTTTACTCTGTTTAATCTCAGCTTTCATAACAAAACCTTCTACTTTATAAATTTAAGGATTGAGTTATTTGGCAGTGCAACTTTATGAAAGGTTATTTCTTAGACAGCAAATATGCTACCAGATCTCCAAATTCCTCATCTGTCATGCTATTTCTCAATTCGGGCATCACAGGAGCATAAGTATCAACTATATAAGCAGCAGGGCTTTCTATAGATTCTTTAATGTATTCTTCTGGGGACAAGGAACTTCTAGTTCCTGAAATTGTTCCAATGTTAGTTAGGTTAGGACCTACTACTCCCATGGCGCCGGGTAAATCTTCCATAGTATGGCAGCCTACACATCCTAAGCTTCCACTAAAGACGGCTTCACCTGCTTCAACGTTGCCAACTATAATTTCTTTAGTATCATTAGAATTCGCCATCTGATCGGATGGAACAGGGGTAGGTATTAGGTTTTCTACAACTTCTGAATGAGATTCTATTCCATGTCCTTCGTAGGGAACTGCTCTAACTGATGCATATTCTCTAGGAGTTCCCGCTAAGCCAGAGTACAAGCCTATCAAGGCCACGGCCACTAACAAACCCAACCCCAATCCAGAATAAAATATTTTAGTTAACAACGGGTTCTCAAACCTCAAATGCATATAAAACATGATAACTATATAAAATTTTACAAGCGACAATATAATAAGTGGAGCCAATGCAATCGCTGTTCCTTGCATCGAAGGCGGCAAAATAATAACAAATTCTACTCCTGTTATTATAAATAACAGTAATGCGATAATCACATATCTCTTAGTAGTAGGATGTTTAGGATGTTCAGCTTCGTGGCTACTACTCATCTAAGTGCTCCAAATAACATAATTAAATTTACCCTACAATGGAAGGTCCGGCATCGAAGCCGCCAACCAAATACAATAGTGTGAAAATAACTATCCACACTATATCAACAAAGTGCCAATACAGTCCGCATAGTTCAACATTTAAAGCTGTCTTCGAACCCACTTTTCCTTTAAATGACTGGTAAAACATTACCCATAGCCAGACTATGCCTATAGATACGTGCGCTCCATGAAACCCAGTCAAAGTAAAGAAAGTTGTTCCAAATAAATTGGTACTCAGCAACAATCCTTCCATAGCAAATTCTGCGAATTCAACTATTTGGAATCCAATAAAGATCATTCCCATAATCGCAGTTACAGCAAGCCATATTCTAATTCCTTTAAGGTTATCACTGTTAGTGTTTGATAGAGCCATGACCATAGCAAAACTACTACATAGCAACACGAATGTGCTTATGGTCGTAATAGGAATATTTATTATATCTACTGGATAAGGGCCTACTAAACTCTGCCCTCGGTACACCATATATGTTGATATTAAAGCTCCAAAAAACAAACAATCTGTGCTTAAGAATACCCACATTAATAATTTTCTATGGTCTATACCAGTACAATTATGTTCTTCTTCTGCACCGTGATGACCTGTTGATTCAGCAATTTGCGCCAAAAGGTTTCCTCCTAGTGATTCTTTTCTCTCGTTATAGGTTCGTTACTCCATGCCAATATACCAACGAATACTAACAATCCACCTACAATAGCAATCGGGTATTTTACAAACCATACAGGAATTTCAATCATGAATCCTGTGGCAAAAATTAACAGTCCCAATGAAGTGAAAGCCGGCCAATAAGACGGATCTGGCAAATGCACAGTTGAAGGGTCTACTAACGCTTGAGGGCCAGGTACTTCTTTTCCTTCCGCTATCGCTCGTCTTTTAATTATCCAATAAGGGTCGCGACCTTCTACAACAGGAAGGTCTGAAAAATTATAAACAGGAGGCGGAGAAGTAATGGTCCATTCAAGTCCCGGAGCATTCCATGGATCGTGTCCAGCATCTTCTCCTGATTTCAGGCTCGTTATAACATTAACGATGAAAATCACCATTGCTATGAATAATATTACATACCCAAATGATGACAGTGCATTTAAGTTATCCCATCCATATTCAGTAGCGTATGTATATATTCTTCTAGGCATTCCGTTCATACCTAAATAATGCATTGGGAAGAATGTCAGATTCATACCAACAAACGTTATCCAAAAATGATACTTGCCTAATTTTTCACTAAGAAGTTTTCCTGTAACTTTAGGGAACCAAAAATAAATTCCAGAGAATATACCCAATATAGCTCCACCAAACAAAACATAATGAATATGAGCAATAATATAATATGTGTCCTGCTGCTGATAATCACTGGGTGCAACAGCGTGAGAAACTCCACTTAATCCGCCAATAATGAACATCGCAATGAACCCTACAGCGAATAGCATAGCTGTCTTGTATTCTATTGAACCTCCCCAAAGAGTTCCAATCCAATTAAATATTTTAACGCCTGTTGGAACCGCAATGAGCATAGTAGTTATAGTAAACACTGACACTGCAATAGGCCCCAAGCCAACAGTAAACATATGATGACTCCAAACTGCCCAACCCATCAACCCTATAGCTATTCCAGAAAACACGATAAACGGGTAACCAAACAGTGGTTTCTTGGAAAAAGCTGGCAACACATCAGATATAATCCCCATCGGAGGCAATATCAATATATATACTTCAGGGTGGCCAAATATCCAAAACAAATGTTGCCATAATATAGGGTCACCACCTGCTGAAGGTTTAAAGAACACAGTTCCGAACAGCCTGTCCATAGTCAATTCTATAAGACCTACTGCGATAACCGGTATAGCAAAAGCAAGTAAAATTTGGACTACGAAAGACATCCATATAAACACAGGCATTCTCATCAGGCTCATACCTGGGGCTCTCAAATTAACTATAGTAACTATGAAGTTCAAACCAGCTACAGCTGATGAAACAGCAGCCAACATTAAGCCTATTGACCAAAATTCCATGCCTTGGTTTGTGCTGTAAGGTTGTTCGCTCAATGGAGCATATGCAAACCAACCACCGTCGGGCACCGCACCAACTACAAATCCGAAATTCATAAACAAAACGGCTGCTAAAAACGTCCAATAGCTGAAAGCATTCAATCTAGGGAAAGCTACGTCTCTAGCACCTATTGCTAGAGGAATAATATAGTTAAAGAATGCAGCATTTAATGGCATAATAGCAAAGAACACCATAGTGGTTCCATGCATTGTAAACATCTGATTGTAAACATCTGGAGAGACCACATCCAAGCCTGGCATTGAAAGCTGCCATCTCATTATTCCAGCTTCTATACCCGCCACCAAGAACATTACGAAAGCAGTCACCCCATAAAGAATCCCAATTCTTTTATGGTCTACTGTAGTAATCCACCCCCAAATATTGGAAAGAATATTGTTTTGTAATTGTTTAGAAGCGACTGTTGCCATTAAAAATAATTTCTCCCAGTTACTTATTTCAAACTTTGTAGATATTCTACTAAAGCTTCTATTTCCGATTCTGTTAAATTAGCTACCCCATCTTCTGTTTTGTATATTTGTGCTAATTTATACATGTAATTGCCTGATTTCAATTCGTTTGGATTCGTTATCCAGTCTTTTAAATTCTCTGAGGTTCTATCATAAATTCCTGCCGCGAATTTATCTCTTGTCGCCAAATCAGTTAAGTTTGGCCCCGGGGCAATAGCCGATCCGCTAAGGAATCCGTTTACTCTAGCCTGCACCAATGCTTCTGAATCTGGTCCAGAAGCAGTATGGCAAGTTATACATTGGCCTTTTCCGTTAAATACTTGTTGGCCTTGTTGGGCTTCTTCAGACAAGTATGGTTTTTCGCCATATCCTTCCACCCATGTAAGGTATTCTTCTTCAGAAACTGCCTTAATTGCCATTTTCATTAAAGCATGCTGAGTACCACAATACTCGGCGCATTGACCATAATAATAGCCCTCTTCATCGGCCATAAACCACAATGGGTTACTCCGAGTTGGAACCATATCTTGCTTTCCAGCGAGTTTCGGCACCCAGAAGCTATGAATAACGTCATCACTGCGTAAAATCAAAGAAACAGGACGACCTACTGGAATCTTAAGCTCATTAGCAGTAGTTATAGCTTTCCCGTTTGCAGCATCTGGATAATTAAATTCAAACCACCATTGATGCCCTGTTGCTACTATTTCTAAAGGCTCAGAGCCTTTCGGAGGTTCTTGAATTTGCCAGAGAACTTGTAAGGACCACATACCCAATCCCAATACTAAAATTGTAGGTATTATAGTCCATGTAATTTCTAATGTGGTATTCCCATGAGTTTGCTTTGGTAAAGGAGCCCCAGGTTTATGTCTATATTTAATAGCAGCATAAATCAGGACAAATTCCACAAGCACAAATACAATTGCCATAACCCATATCAGAACGTCAAATAAGAGACCTTGCACTTCTGCTACAGGACCAAAGCTTTCAAATGTAGTCATTCGACCGTCGTAGGAGCACCCAAAAGACGCCAATATAATTACGAATAATAAACCGTTATAGATAAGAGCTTTAGGGGATTTTATAAATTTAAGCGGATGCACTTGTTTGTGTTTTATTTTCATACTTTGCGACAAATTATTTAGTTTTAATGATGCCTACAGCATCGACATTGAACACTATCATAGCTGAAATATCGTGTCAACGACCTTCCTTTCTAACATATATTGTATTACGGCTTACCAGATGAATCAAATCACGCTATCAGCCATTAAAGAACTAAACAAGACTAACAAATAAAGTAATGAAAACAAATATTGATGTCTTGCTTTAAGAATAGTTTTTTCTTTTTTTAAATTCCAAGAAAAATATAAAAATATCAATCCAAGAATGATTGCTGTTATCAAATACACTATCCCTGTAACGCCTATAAAAGCAAATATAATACTTAAAGCAACCGTTACGATTGTATAAGAGAATATTGCCAAAACGGTATAGTCCAAAGTAGCGACAACAGACAACATTGGAACCTTAACTTTCTCATAATCTTTTTCTATCATCAATGATAACGCCCAAAAATGAGCAGGAGTCCAAAAGAAAACTATCGCAAACAGAAAAACAGCTGCCAAATCCACTGTTCCAGTAACAGCCACCCAGCCAACCAATGGCGGAATTGCGCCCGGCGCTCCTCCGATTACTATGTTTTGGGGTGATCTTCTTTTTAGCCACATTGTATACACAAACACATAAAACAATGTAGCTAACATTGTAAAAGCGGCAGCTAGTATATTAGCCCAATACATCAACACAAAAAAAGAAATAATATTCAGGGTTACTCCAAAAATAATTGCAGCTCTAGAAGAAATTCTATTTGCAGCTACAGGGCGGTTGCTAGTTCTTTTCATTAATAAATCAATATCTCTATCCCAGTAATGGTTCAGAGCACTCGCCCCTCCCGAGGCTAAAGCACCCCCTATCCAAACAGCTAAAATAAGGGATATGTCTGGCACTCCTTGTTCAGCTAAAAACATACCGCCGCTTGCAGTTATTAATAGCATAAACATTATAGGAGGCTTAGTTAATTCTAAATAGTCAGATAAAACTAACTTAATTTTCATTCTTTTTGTTTGCAAAGTATTTATCATTTAATTCCAATTTTTCTGATCGCCATAAGTTCAGTGGCATACCAAACCATGCAAGCCCAAGTCACTGTCGCCATAGCGACATGCATTACATTCAAATAAACAGGGAATCTAAATAGCACCATAAAGGCTCCCACTATTATCTGAACTAAAAACATCGCCGAAAATAGCATAGCTATTTTCCTGATGTTTTTAGGGTACATTTTATTCTTTATAGAATAATGGATGACATAAATCACAAACAGACCAAATATAAGAACAACCCATCGATGCCCCATATTAATGGATGCAAGCATTCCTTCATTACCACATAACGGCCAAGACAAACACCCACTCAAAGCTCCACTTGCAGTTACTAATGTTCCACTCATTAAAATTAAATACATCACTGGAACAGCTATCATAGTTAAGGTGACAATTTTTTTTGCCGGAGTCACTGATTGAAAATTATTCTGTCTATAATGAGAAACCATCACCGCTTGTACTATCACGCATCCAAAAAATGCTTCTCCAACCGCTAAATGAACCGCTACAACATACGGAGGAAGCTCATTCAAAACTGTAATTGCACCTAACATGGCTTGTACCAGCAACAGTACTGCAGTTAAAAATCCCAAAACAATAATAGATTTAGATTCTCTCAACCACAACAGTGACAATAAAAAATTTATAGCAACTAAAGGCCCCACAATTATAGTTGCTATAAATCGATGTAAATATTCAATAATGGCATGATATTCTAATGGAGGGAGCACTTTTCCGTAACATAACGGCCAATCTGGGCATCCTAACCCAGAACCAGTAGTTCTCACGATCCCGCCCATAATAATTAACCCAAGCACAGATACAACTGTTGCAATTGTAAGTTTGGATACTAAGGATGCTTTCTTCTCGGCCTCATATGACATTTTAGTTTCACTCCTGTGGTTTATATAAATACTATGTTATATTTAATATTATCATGAATGACGTGGTGCAGGTTACAAACCTTAGCAAAACTTATGGCAAATTCTTAGCTGTAAAAGATATATCTTTCAATGTGAAAGATGGAGAAATATTTGGTATTCTCGGTCCTAATGGAGCAGGAAAAACCACAACTTTAGAAATTCTTGAAGGGATAGTCCCTTATTCTATTGGAGAGGTAGAAATTTTAGGATTAAACCTAAAATCAAATTCCAAAAAAATTAAAACAAAACTTGGGGTTCAGCTACAATCTTCAGCTTATTTTGATTATTTAACATTATCAGAAATACTCAGTTTGCTGGGTTCAATATATCCCGCTTCAAAATCCAGTACCGAACTATTAGAAGATGTTAATTTAACTAACAAATCTAACAGCAGAGTCAAAAAACTATCGGGCGGAGAGAAACACCGCTTTACACTTGCAGCAGCACTAGTAAATGATCCTAAAATATTAATACTCGATGAGCCCACTACTGCATTAGACCCTAATTCGAGAAATGAAGTATGGGATTTGATAAAAAGAATTAATAACAATGGGACAACCGTTATTATCACTACACATTATATGGAAGAAGCAAATTTCTTGTGCGATAGAATTGCTATAATGAATCACGGAGAAATTATAACAGTAGACACTCCTGACAAATTAAAACAATCTCTTGAAAGTAAAAATTCCATCACAATCACAACATTACATCCACTAACGCAACTACAAAAACAGGTAATAGAAGCCATCGATTCTAAATATCACAAATATTTTGACAATTGTTATGAAATATTTATTGGAGACCCATCAGTCACATTCAACAGCGCAATGCAAAGTTTATTAAGTGCCAATATAGAAATCACAAACATAGAGACAAATGAGCCTTCACTAGAAGATGTGTTCATAAACTTTACAAAAATCTGAGTACAATGATTTATTTACTAATTGCAAACTTAAAAATGATGTATCGAAATAGGCAAACTGCTTTCTGGGCATTATTTTTCCCGTTATTGCTTGTTTCAGTATTTGGGCTTTTCAACATGGATGAATATTCAAAATCTAAAATCATCATAACGGACCTCTCTCAAACTAACGATTCTAGGCAATTAATATCTTCTATACGAGAAATAAAAAGCTGGACAGTACTTCAAATATTAGACTCTTCGACAAATAGCTTATTAACCTTTGAAGAAACCAATGCTGACTACATAATTACAATACCCGTTGGTTTCTCTGAAACATTCCCTACTCTCCTGGAATACACAGATTCTTCTAATTCTAATCATGAGCTTGTAGCAGCAACTGTCCGGGATCTGTCACATAATATTTTTTTTCCTAATCTCCCATCTTTAACTACAGAATCTAACATTGGAACCAAAGCCATTGCTTATTTTGACACTGTATTATTAGGCTTGATCGGGCTAGCCATTACAACTAATTCAGTTATTTCAGTAACTATACAAATTAGTACTTATAGAAACCAACAAATATTAAAACGTTTGCTTGCCACTCCATTACCTATTTGGAAATTTTTTGTAACCCAAATAACTTCTCATTTAATTTTAGTTATGATCCAAACAAGCATAATATTAGCTGTTGGTATTTTTATTTTTGGAGCTAATATAACTGGAAATATCCTTTACATGTATATCATCATAGGGTTAAGTACTATCATATTCTTGAATATTGGTTTTATTTTGTCAGCTTATGCAAATAGCCCTGCCGCTGGATCAGGCCTTGGAAATGCTGTCATATTCCCAATGATATTTTTGTCTGGAACTTTTTTTCCTGCAGAATATCTACCTGGGTTTTTGCCATATATTTCTAAACTAATGCCTTTGCGGCCTATGCTCGATAGTTTAAGAGATATTGGACTATATAATATGTCTTTAACAGATGTATGGGTTCCTATCGCGTATCTACTATGCTGGATTTTAGTCAGTGGAGTTATAGCAAATCGTGTCTTTAAATTTAACTAAATCACATATTTCTATATCCTTAATACTCTTAATTTTTATAATCGCTCTATCATCGGGCTGCGCTATAGGCAAATCACAAAATGACCAACGAAAATTTTTAGAAGGAAGGGTAACAAATATAATTCCACGAAATATTTCTGAAATTCAAACTCTTGAGATTCAAACCGATGACCAGCAAATCTACAAGTTCGGAACCACAGGATTTACAGGATTCACTCCATCACATATCAAAGAACATCAGGTAACTGGGCAATCGATTAAAGTCTATTACGAACGTTCAGGTAATGATTTAATAGCTTTGGAAATCACTGATTAGTTTGAGTCTATTAATCGTCCTATTGCTCCTCTGATTTCATCACTTGAGACAAATATTTCATATTTATTGATAAGTATTCCATCTCTATCAACAACAAAAACCCAAGGTTCTGTAACCAGACCCCATTCTTCTACTGCTGCGACTTGGTTACCACTTAACCGGCCTTCTTGAACTAATACGTCTGGGTTTTCAAAAACTTCAACATGAACAAAATTTATATTTCCATCATAATCATTTTTAATTTCAGAAATCATTCGAACTATCGGGCCACATAATTTACTGACACACAAAGCAGGAGTAGCAAAAACAAATACAGATGGTTTACCGTTTGCAATGGCTTCATGAATAGACAATTCATATAAATCCGGATCCGGTTCTAGAGAACTGCTAATCTCAAATAGAGAATCTACATCTCTACCAGTTGGGGTAACACTGCTAGGAACTAATGTATTAAGTTGGACTCCTGAAGAATTTTTGAACACGGAAATTGCTGCCTTGCTCCAAAGCTCTTTCTCTTCAACTTCAAAAGTTGAAACTAATTGCCAAAACCCTGGGTTAGATGTCGTCGCTTCGCCCGGTTCATCAAATTCCACATAAGCAACATACAATCCTCGGGTTACAGTCCCAGGGATAAGTTTCCATTCTGCCAAAGCCTCATATCTATTTTCCCCTCTATTTGATCCCGCAGGAAAAAATATTGCCTCGACTTTTACTTTTTCAGCTGCGATAGCATGTCCATCAAAATCAATTAAAGAAAATCCGATTCTATTGATTCCTACCGTTACATCAGATGTAGTAGCTATAACCATGCTTATATCGCTCACATCAGGCAAATTCTGAGACTCGCAGCTCGCTACCATCAGAATCATTAATCCCATCACCACGAACCTAATTCTTTTAATTAAATCATTATATTTATATTTCACGGAAACCATCCTACGAGCAAAGCCTTATTAGAGTATCAACATCATTTTCATTTTCTATATTTTGAACACACTCTACTAACTGAACCAGTTTTCCTTCAGGCCAATCCATTTCTGAGAATACGTCTTGGATTCTATTTATTTCTGTTTCTAAGTTCCATTTCAACTCGTTTCCATTATATTCTCCCTCATAAGCGGTGCCATCTGACATTGTAATAGTTATTTTTGGGGCAAAAGCGGGTCTGTCTTTATGTCCTACTATAGTTATTTTTTTCATCAATTCCATAACTTGTTTCTCTTGCCCTTTATCTGCATTTCCAGGATCAACTCGTTCTTTCAATGGTGGATAATAGCCGTAAAGACAGGTATAGGCAGCAAAATAATGACTACTGCCTATACCTGGTTCAGTTCGTGCAGTGTTAGGAAAAGCAGGAGAAGGATAAGTTGTTTCTAGCCAATTCATATCTATATCTATACTTGTAATAGATTTAGGATCTATATTATGTGCAGACCTAATATCTGTCATTAAATCAATAACTGGGTTGTTATAACCAGCCGTCGGATATATTTTTGGAGTTATATGCAGTATCTCCCAATTTTTACCCAGTCCTTTTAAAATATCAGCAACATCAACTTTGTCGGACCCAGCAAAAACATAACTTAATTCTCCTCTATTGTTTCCTACAAATGCATTATAAAAACCTGCATCTCCTTCTAAAGACATCTCTGATCCTTTTACATTTTCTCTCGCTAATAAAGCAGCCATGATGCCTGTTCGAGTAGACATTGGTTCATGAAACATCATCTCTCTTCCGCCTGATCTTGGGCCTTCATTGGTCCCACCCGTAAACGTGCAAGCCAACGCGATACAAGTCACAAGTTGATCTTCAGTGAGATTCAATAATTTACCTGTTCCCACAGCAGAGCCTAATGTGCCATATACCGCACTAGATCGGAAGCCTCTAGCCTGGGTAGATGGAATAAAATCACCTCCGATGCGTGATTCAACTTCATACGCAGCTGCCATTGCTGTCAAAAGTTGTTTTCCTGTACTCATTTCTAATTCTGCACTAGCCAGCACAGCAGGAATAACACATGGACCGGGGTGTAATAACATCCTGTATGAGTCAGATTGATTAGTTGCATGCATTAATTTACTATTAGCAAACGCTGCTCCCGACCTTGTAGCCTTCGATCCATCAGATAGAATAGTTGCTCCTGTTTTTTGAGATTCTTCTTGTTTTATTAATTCTATTGCATGTTTCCCATGTTCAGTTCCTGCTCCTATGATGGAAACAACCATTGAATGCAACAAAGAGGCTTTTAATTTATCTACCACTTCATTTGGTAATTTTTCATACCGTAAGTTACTAACAAATTGGCTAAACACTCTACTTAATGAATCTGCCATATTATTCTCCTTATATCTTCAAACATCTTTTATGTATTTACTAAACATTACTCTAATTAATGCCAAAATCAAAACTGCCATGATTATAGTTAAAGAAGTTTGGATGTCCCAACTTCTTCCTGCCATCCCTATCGCAATTCCAGCAGCTGGCGGATGCTCAGTATCAGTGAGCCCCATTAAAAGAATGACTAAGCCTACGGATACAGCCATTGATAATAAATTTAAATATGGCCCCGGTTCACCAAAAATTGCCAAATTAATTAATAAAAAAGCCAATAGAGAACCTGTCACCAATCCACAAAAATGCCCTCCGATGATTGCTCTCAATCTAGCAGAAGGAGCTGTTGGATGCAAAAAAGCTGTTACTACGGTAGAGCCTAATCCCGCTATCAAAGCAGCATTAGTTATAGAATCAACAAACAACAAAATTATTAACATCGTTACCATAGCAACTATAGATTGCACTATATATCTAATCCAGTGTCCTTTTAAGTTAGCATTAACGATATGAAACGGTAACATTAATTAATATTCTCCAAAATACATTCGTTCAAAACTAAACTTTAAGACCTTTTTCTGCAAAAACTGATCTCGCAACTCTGATAGCAGACCGAGTGCTGAAATATCCTCCATAGAGCATCACTTGAACAAACACTTCTAATATTTCTCCCGGTGTTATTCCGAGTTGTAAAGCTCCTTCGATTCTTCGCCTGACTTGCCTATCATAAACCCCTAACGCAGACAAAGCAGCTAAACTACACATTGACCTTTCTTTAGCATCCAAATGAGGCCGAGTATATATAGCTCCCCAATGATATTGATTAACTAATTGCTCTATTTCTATCTCTATCGCACTGGCATTATCATCTAAATAAGCATCAATATCTTGATAATGTTCCTGATGCTTATTAATTCCTTCTTTTTCCAAAGATTCCACTGATTTGTTAATATCATAATCAAGGGTAGGTTCAAAAGACACACTATTTTCTTCAAAAATTTCTCGAGTTAATAATAGTGCGTTTTCTACTTGCGGAATGCCTACATAAAATGTTAATTGAATAAACACTTCTACTATTTGATTAGGAGTTAATCCAACCGTTAACCCTCGCTCTATATGGCGTTTCAATAATGCCATTTGACCATTAGCCATTAAAACTGAAATTGTACAAATGCTTTTTTGTTTAAGGTTAAGTCCTTGGCGAGTCCAAATTTTACCAAATAAGCATTCATCAATTATTCTCCTGAGATCTGGAGCAAGTTGATCTGTTCCAGGAATCGAATAATGGCTTGGGTTTGTTCCTGCTAATGTCTTTCTCATTTCTTGACCTTGTTCGTATCTCTCTTCTAATGAGTCCATTTCTTTCTCCGTTTTTTCCATTTTATTTTTTCATTTTACTAATAATTTTTTCAGAAAACCATGATATTTTTTCTTTAGTTTCCGTTAAATCTGTGCTCCGCATATCAAAAATTATGTGAGTTACTCCAAGTTTTGAATAATTGAATATATCTTCTAATATGTCCGATTCCGCGCCTGAAAACTTTCGTCTGTTTACTCCGTCAGTTTTCTCATCATAAAGAGGAGCTTTCATAGCGATAGCCATATTACTCCAATCTCGGTCAACTGAATCAGCATATGTTTTTAAATACTCCAATTCTGAAGATATTTGGCTCGGTTCAAGAGGAGCAGCTGGGATTGCTCCAACTGGGTGCCAGCCATCCCCTAAATCTACTGCTCTTCTAATCGCTGCTTTACTCTGCCCGCCTACCCATATTGGTGGGTGCGGTTTTTGTATGGGTTTTGGAAGAAACTGTATGTCAGAAAATGAATAAAATTCTCCTTTAAATTCTGGTTTTTCTGAAGTCCATAATTCTTTAAATATTTTCAAATATTCATTAGTCACCTTGCCTCGTTTGTTAAATGGAGGAGATTGCATAACTTTAAATTCTTCTTCCATCCACCCTACACCTACTCCTAAAATAAGTCTCCCGTTAGACAATAAATCAATTGTAGATAATATTTTTGCAGTTAAAATAGGGTTACGGTAAGGAACAATCATTACACTAGGAACCAATTTTATTCTGTTAGTAATTCCTGATAAATAACTTAATAGAGTCAACTGTTCTAGGTATTCTCCTGTATCTCCACCGGGAAATTCTCCATCGATCGTATACGGATAAACAGATTTTATGGATTTTGGAACGATAATATGATCTCCGACAACCATGCATTCAAAACCATTTTTATCCCCGGCTTGAGCAATTTCAGCTAATGGACCTGGTCGTGAAGTAGGCCCATGATTGGGTAAATAAAATCCAAATTCCATATTCTCGCTCCTTTTCATGTCCAAATCTGCCAAATCTGTTAACATAAGTATATATCAATCAGGAGGGATTTTATGGAACAACTAACATTAGTCGAAGCAGAAAAAGCCTTACAGGCCGCTAAAGCCAAGGCAGAAGAAATGGGAGTAAAACTAGCTATATCCGTAGTTGATGCCCGTGGTGATTTAAAATGTATGGTCTGGATGGATGGCGCTCCTTGGAGGTGCCCAGGATTTTCAAGAGGGAAAGCTCGCGCATCTGTTTGTTACGGAGCATCTAGCGCTGACCTTACCGAACGATTAAATACTCCAATCATGCAAGCTATTATGATCAAAGAAGGCGGAGAAATCATCCCAGGACAAGGAGCTCTTCCTATTTACAAAAATGGTCAATTAATAGGAGCCATTGGAGGAAGTGGCGGATCTTCTCAAGAAGATGAAGACGCCGTTAGAGCAGGAGTTGAGACATTCAATTAATAATATAACGAGGCTAGTATAATCAACTTCCTTATATTTTTACTTCAGCCATGCAGATAAGTCGAATAATATTTACAATATTACTATTTGCTGTATTATCCTGTAATCTAAAGGAATCGGAAATCGTTCCCATCCTTCAGCTAGATAATACAGCAAATCCAATCAATCAAATTATCCCCTATCCAGCCAAGGTGACTTTACCCAAAGATTCCACTCATCATGATACTCCCATAGAGTGGTGGTACTTTAACGGTAATCTACACGATATATCTGGTGAAAAATACAGTTATCACTTCACTGTATTCCAAACAGAACCTGACTTAGATGGCGCGCATCCACAAGTATTCCATTTAAGCTGGAACACTCATAAAACCCGCTCCTTCATTCATGATGAAAAAACCTTTCAATATTACGGAGAATTGTCATCGTCCAACATAAATTTCACTGTGTCTTCTTGGGAAATGTCCAAATCCGGTGAAACATTCTATTTGTTTTTCAATACTTCCGACACTTATATAGAACTAGAACTAACCCCCGTTAAGCCAGTAGTGTTGCATAATGATTCGGGCCTGGTTGATATGGGAATAGCTGGAATAACTTACTACTATACATATCCTCTTCTCAATGTGTCGGGAACGATCAGACAAAACAACACAGAGCAATCTCTTTTTGGAGTGTCTTGGATGGATCATCAATGGGGTGACTTTTTAGAAGAACCGCCCATTGGTTGGTCGTGGATGAGTATTCAATTGGAAAACCAAAATGAAATCATGGTTGCTAAGGTTAGAAATACAGAGACGGGTGAACAAATAGCCTCCTATGGAACATTTATAAACGAATTAGGGCAAGCCACACACTTAAAGTCATCGGATTTCACACTTATTCCTACAAAAATTTGGGTTAGTAATAGAACTAACCTCTCCTATCCAATTATATGGGAATTGAGTATACCTTCACTCAGCACCATTTTAAATATATCAGCCATAACTGAAAATTCGGAATTCTTCGGGGAAAACTTTGTAACTCAACCCTATTGGGAGGGGGCCACAGATATTACAGGAATTTTTAAAGAAACTAATATGCCCGGGGTAGGATTCATGGAATTAGTTGGCTATTAGCTAGGGCAATGTATCTTGCAGTCAAATACTCCGAACGTTATCATAAAAATAGGCATTCTTAAAAAGGTGTAATTACAATGGATATAGACTTCACTCTAAAGACTCAATTATACGACGCCCATATTGCATTAGGAGCTCGAATCCTTCCATTTGGAGGATGGGATATGCCCATTCAGTACGAAGGGATACTAGCTGAAACAGCGGCCATTAGAACAAATGTCGGAATGTTTGATGTTTCCCATATGGGGCGAGTATATATATCCGGAGAGCAGGCTGAACAATTTTTAGAAATGCTATTAACGGCACCAGTGTCAACTATGGAAATCAACAGAGCAAGATATGCTCTCATATGCAACTCCAATGGAGGAATTATAGATGACACGATATTCTACAAATTATCTGCCACCGACTTTTTACTAATTCCAAATGCAGGTAACCGGATTCCAGTTGTGACTTGGTTTAACTCAATAAATGATCAATATTTTAGAGGGTCTATTACCGTAAACGACACAACCTTAGAAACATCTATGATCGCAATACAGGGGCCTAATGCTACTGCTGTTTTTGATAACCTATGCGTCCTCGCAGATGGAACAAAACCTTCTTCATTAAAGTATTTTTGTTGTTCTGAAGGGTACATTAATTCTTCAAAAATATTAATCGGTAGAACCGGATATACTGGCGAGGATGGATTTGAAATCATGATAGACAAAGGAGACTCTGATTTCATTTGGAATCTCCTAATAAAATCAGACGTTACCCCTTGCGGACTAGGAGCTCGAGATGTTTTAAGATTAGAAGCAGCTCTTCCTCTTTATGGACACGAATTAAATTTGAATGTTACTCCTGTAGATGCTGGGTTAACTAGATTCCTTAAAAAATTCCCTACTCACATTGGAAGCTCTATAATTCACCAACAACTTGCTAATGGGACCGATAAAACATTAATCGGGCTAACTATTCCTGGGAAAAGTGCTCCTCGTCCAGGTTATAAAATCTATCAAAATGACCAAGAAATTGGAGAGGTAACATCTGGCAGTTATTCCCCGAGTTTAAATCTAAGTATAGCTTTAGCCTATGTCTCCACTGTACAATATAAAGAGAATACTGAAATTATATTAGACATACGTGGAAAACTTCACCTTGCGACCAAAGTTCAAATACCATTTTATAAAAGGGGCAAAAAATAAAATGAATCCTGCAGATAGGTATTACACCAAAGAGCACGAATGGATAAAAATAGAAAAAGACGGAACTGGAACTATAGGTATTACAGATCACGCACAATGTGAACTCGGAGATGTAGTGTTTGTAGATCTACCTGAAGCCGGAAGAACCATCACAAGCATGGAAAAAATGGGAGAGATAGAATCCGTCAAAGCAGTATCAGATCTTTTTACTCCCGTAAGTGGAGAGGTCCTTTCGCTGAACGAAGAAATATTAAATGCGCCTCAGTTAGTTAATGAATCTCCTTACGATACTGGATGGTTAATTAAAATAAAATTAGCTGATGAATCTGAAATTACTTCTTTATTATCTTCCGAGCAATATAACGAAATCACTTCATAAAACTACAGTGATTGGAGCATAAAATAAATTGACTAATACAGGAGATTTTCAATCTCATTACATACCAAATACTACTAATGAACAAAGAGAGATGCTGTCATATATAGGAGCCTCATCAGTAGACGAACTTTTTGGAGACATTCCCGATAAATATAGAAACCCGGAGCTAAAACTACCCAATCCTTTATCTGAAATTGAGATTGTTAAAGAATTATCTGATCTTGCTAACAAAAACAGAACTTTAACGAGTGGCCCTTCATTTCTTGGAGCAGGTTCCTATCACCATTTTATCCCCGCAGCGATAAAGCCTCTAATGACTCGCGGAGAATTTTTAACTGCCTACACTCCTTATCAGCCAGAAGTCAGTCAAGGAACATTACAAGTAATCTATGAATTCCAATCTTTAATCAGTAATTTATTTGGAATGGAAGTTGCCAATGCGGGCATGTATGACGGGGCTACTAGTTTAGCAGAAGGTGTGTTAATGGCATCCAGAGTAACAAAGAGAAACATTGTTACTATTTCTACAACAGTGTCTCCTAAATACTTGGAAGTTATCTCTACTTACTGCCAAGCTCAAGGAATTTCTATTGAAATGTTTAACCCTGAAACTCCTCAAACAAATGAAAATTCTGCTTGTATGGTAGTTCAATATCCAAATTATTACGGATACATTGAAAATATCAATAACATAAAAGAAAGTGCACATGCTAGTGGGTCTTTACTAGTTGTTGCTGCAGATCCAACATCTCTCGGAATGTTTAAGGCACCCGGAGAATACGATGCTGATATTGCTACAGGAGAAGGCCAACCATTAGGCATTCCTTCCAGCTACGGTGGCCCATACCTAGGCCTTTTTACTTGCAAAAAAGAATTTATCCGTCAAATGCCTAGTCGGTTAGTAGGCAAAACTGTTGATAAAAATGGACAGAGTGGATATGTTCTAACTCTTCAAACGAGAGAGCAGCACATTAGGAGAGAAAGAGCTACAAGTAATATTTGCACAAATGAAGCGTTATACGCATTAGCATCTACTATCTATTTAGCATTACTCGGTAAAACTGGGCTTAAGAAAGTGGCCGAACTCTGTTACCAAAAAGCCCATTACGCAGCAAATGAAATTAATAAATTAGACAACTACAGCTTACCTATAAACACTCCTTTCTTTAAAGAATTCATTATTTCGTGCCCTAGATCTCCCTCAGATATTAATAAAATATTAATGGAAAATAATATCCTCGGAGGGTATGACGTAAGTGAACATATTGATAATGGAATGCTTTTATGCGTAACAGAAATGAATACAAAAGAAGACATTGATCAGTTAGTTAAATCATTATCGGAAGTGT
Organism: Dehalococcoidia bacterium; assembly: GCA_003523055.1. GTDB lineage: Bacteria > Chloroflexota > Dehalococcoidia > Lucifugimonadales > UBA3495 > UBA2588. The sequence continues at coordinate 123,232 of DPHC01000005.1, forward strand.
AATATGGAACAAGGTGGAAATAGAAATACTCAAAAATTATTAATGGACAGAAGCGTGCCAGGAAGAGTCGGATGTATTCTTCCTGATTCTGACGTGCCTTTTCAAGGGCTACCTCCTGTAAATTTATTAAGAGATTCATTGCCATTACCAGAGGTTTCTGAACCTGAAGTGGTACAATATTTTACTGGACTAAGCCATAAAAATTTTTCAATAGACACCCATTTCTATCCTCTTGGGAGCTGTACCATGAAATACAATCCCAAAATAAATGATGAAATAGCTTTTTCTCCAGGTTTCGCCCAAATTCATCCTCTTCAACCAGAAGAAAGTAGCCAAGGAGCTTTAAACTTACTATTTGATTTGCAACAATATTTAGCTGAAATAACTGGCATGGACGGAGTTGGATTATCAACATTAGCCGGAGCTCATGGAGAGTTCGCAGGCATGTTAATGATTAGAGCATACCATCAACAAAATAAAGATTTCGGGCGACTAAAAGTAGCTATTCCTGACAGCGCACATGGAACTAACCCTGCTTCTGCTGCTATGTCCGGATTTGATGTCATAACGATACCCTCAGATGATAATGGCAACATAGATGTGGATTTTCTAAAAGGCATCGCAGGCCCCGAATTAGCAGGGGCTATGATTACTCTTCCAAGCACCTTAGGAATTTTTGATACTAACATAGTTGAAATATGTGAAATAGTCCACGAAGCTGGAGGCCTTGTATATGGCGATGGAGCCAATATGAACGCTCTCTTAGGAAGAGCTAAGTTAGGCGAGCTTGGCTTTGATGTGATTCATTTAAACCTACATAAAACTTTTAGCACTCCGCATGGCGGAGGTGGCCCTGGAGCAGGACCTGTATGTGCTAAAAATATTTTATTACCCTACCTTTCTGCGCCTATAGTAACCTTTAACGAGAGCACTTATTCATTAACCAGCCCCAAACACTCAATAGGAAGGATAAGTGGGTTTCAGGGTAACTTTGGCGTACTCGTCCGAGCATATACTTATATCAGAACACTTGGCGCTCAAGGTATTAAATCTATTAGCGGAAATGCTGTTTTGAATGCAAATTATATAATGGATTCCTTAAAAAATATTTATGATTTGCCATTCAACAGAACGTGCATGCATGAAGTCGTTTTCTCTGCACAATCCAAAAAATTCAATGACGTCACTGGACTAGAAATAGCCAAAAGACTTCTGGACTACGGATTTCATGCCCCAACCATGTATTTCCCGCTAATTGTTGATGAGGCCTTAATGATCGAACCAACAGAATCTGAGACTAAAGAAACACTAGATGCTTTTATTGACGCTATGAGAGAAATCAATAAAGAAATTTCTACTAATCCTCAAATCGTCAAAGACGCTCCGCATTCCACGCCTGTATCAAGATTAGATGAAGCCCTTGCTGCTCGATCTCCTAATTTAAAATGGGAACCTGTAAAGTGACTTTAACTATTATCTAAAATGCTTTTTATAGCTTCTTCCGTAGCCCTAACTTCCACTCCAGCTCTTTCTTCTTGAAGAAGCATGGCCACCCGAGAGTCTCTTCCTTCCCATCCTCTATTCATAGCTTCAGTTAATTCCGCCAAAGCTATATTTGCTAATTTCATGGGAACATCAAATTCTCTTCCCACAGCAACTGCTAAATCTACATCTTTCCTAGCTAATCTTAAAGCAAAAGAAGGAGGGTCAAATTTTCCAGGTAATAAATGTTCTGCCAGACCTTCAAAAGTTCCTCGTCTTCCTTGAGCTCCTTTTCTGACTGCTTCCCACAACGCCAATGGCTCTACTCCCGCCTTAACTCCCATAGTAAATGTTTCAGCCAAGGCACATTGAATAATATATCCCGAGCAATTATGTACCAGTTTCGCTATTGATCCTGCTCCCACTTCTCCAACATAATAAACTTGGTCGCCAATAGAATCTAAAACGCCTTTATATTGATCAAAAATACTTTTATTTCCACCAACCCAAATAGCCAATTTACCACTTTTAGCTCCATTAGGCCCCCCACTAACAGGAGCATCTAATACTGTTATACCTTCTTTTGAGAATTTATCTGCGATACTTCTTATCATAGAAGGAGCATTAGTACTCAAATCAAAATATACCTTTCCTTCTGAAAATCCTTGTAATAACCCATCTTCTCCTAAGCAAACAGCTTCTACGTCCGTTGGACCTGGCAAAGAAGTTAAAACAATATCTGACTGTTGCGCCACTGCTTTTGGAGAAGCTGCCCAAGTAGCGCCCGCTTCAAGATGCCGGGTCGCTGCTTGAGGGTTTATATCATGAATTACTAATTCATGACCGCCGGATATGGCATTGTAAGCCATATGTCCGCCCATAGTACCTAGTCCTATAAAACCTACTTTCATTAGATTCTCCTCTTTATATTTATGGTAGAATTCTCATAATTATTATCCAGCCCCTTGCAGTATGCAAGTATTACCTTAATTTAAAGAAGGGATTTACCTAATGAGTATAGAAAATATTTGGGATTATAATAAAGTCCAGATTGGGCAAGAAGGCCCTGCTACACAAGTAGAATTAACCAGAGACAACATATCAGAATATGCTATTCTAAGCCAAAATCACGACCCTAAATATTCTAATACCTCTTCTCTTCTAGCAGTTCCAACAATGGCTTTAAGCTTTTCACCTCTTTTACGATGGGAAATAGCAAAAAGTAACGGGTATATCGCTTATGAAGATTCTAAAGAGATGAAAAAGCAAACTCCTTTTGCAAAATGCGAAATAAAGTGGTTTACCCCTGTAAAAAACGGGGATGTCATAACAGGTCATAGAAAAGTCTTTGATAAATACGAACGAAGAGGCAGTAAATTTGTAACCTTCGAAGTGGAATCAAAAAATCAAAGCAACCAAACTGTTTCTAAATATTATTATACTTGTATTTTTGAATACGCTAAAGGCCAGCGGGCGCCTCGACAAGAATTAAATGCTATACCTTTTAGCAACCCATCTCCTAACATATCTCAGGCACCCGCCCTTCTAAACATTGATTCATTATCTGAAGGCGATAACTTAAACCCATTATCTGTTTCTGAATCTAATGAATTAATTTTGAGGCACAATGATTTTAGGCTTGCTGGAGGAAAACGAGATAGCAATATCCATGTAGATGAAGAATTCGCAAAGAACAATATATTCGGGACAGCAGTCAATTCTGGACCGGCCACACTCTCCTATGTAGGGCAAATGCTTGAACGGAATTTTGATGTTTCTAAAATTTATAATAACAGCTCATTACTGATGCGTGCCATTACCCCGGTTAATGCAGGAGATCGAGTTTCTTTTACAGGGGTAATCTCACCAATCACAGACAGGGAAATCATAAATGGGAGAATCACGGGGACTAATCAAAACAACAATGTAGTCTGCATTGCAGACTTTGTAATTACTAAATAAACCCATATCAACCTTTACCGGTTGATGTCAAGAAGAAAATCCTTAATCATTTACCTATATAACAACTTGACGAATTAATCATTTTGTAGTTTAAGCTACGTTATATAAATTAAAAGGATCAAAATGACAACTACGTCTACTGTTACTTCTGAATTAGAATCTGCGGATATATGGTTAGCAACCCTCGGTGAACTCCAAATTGCCTTGCCTAAACACTCATTCGATACCTGGTTGCGAGACACTCAGATCTTTTCAATTAAGGATAAACAAATCGTAATCTCAGTACATTCATCTTTCGCCATTGACTGGCTAGAAAGACGAATGTACCAAAGCATCCAAAAAACTTTAGAAAAAATTACCGGACATGTTTTTGATATTACATTTACTATTAAAGAAAATGTAATACCATTCTCTATTTCACCCGAAAAAATCCATCCGGATTCCACCCGCAAATATGGCCTTCCTGCATTAAATAAATCTTACACATTTAATACTTTTATTGTTGGAGATTCAAATGAACTCGCTTTTAATGCGGTCGACTCCATAAGTAAAACTCCTGGACAATCCTATAACCCTTTGTTCATATATTCTTCGGTAGGGTTAGGGAAAACTCATTTACTACATGCTATTGGTTGGCACAATTATAACCAAGGCATAAGTACTCAATACACAACTGCCGAGAAATTTACTAACGAATTCATTAATTCTATTAGAACCAAAACAACTAAAGATTTAAAAGAGAAATATTCAAAAATTGAATGTCTCTTGATCGATGACATTCAATTTCTTTCAGGAAAAGAGCAAACACAAGAGGGATTTTTCCATATCTTTAATGAATTACATAATAGTGGTTGCCAAATAGTCATTACTTCCGACAAACACCCTCAAAAAATAAATAACATCCAAGAACGTTTACTTTCACGATTTGAATGGGGTTTGATGGTAGACATCCAACCCCCAAATTTAGAAACGCGAATCGCTCTCTTAAAAGACAAAGCAGAAAGGCTTGGTTTATCTGTAGATCACAGTATCTTTGAATTAATCGCTAGATATATAACTCAAAATATCCGACAACTAGAAGGATTTTTAAATAAACTAAGTGCGCAACAAACCTTGATGAAATTACCTATAACCTATGCTACTACAGAAGCATTACTCTTCAACAACAAATCTCAATATTATAAAATACCTATTTCGAAAGAAGCCATACTTGAAAACATATCTTCGTTCTACAAAATTCACCCAAATGATCTAACAGGGAAACAAAGAACACAACAAATCGCACATGCACGCCAAATTACCATGTACTTATTAAGAAAAGAGCTTAACTTAACGTCAACAGAAATTGGTAGATACTTAGGGAACCGATCTCATGCTACTGTCATACATGCAATAACAAAAATAGGATTGGAATTAACTAAAAATCCAATAGTTAAAAAAGAAATCATTCAAATAACCGAGATTCTCACTAACAATTAACTACCACATTTTATATTAATTTACACAGTGCTCACTATTAATAACTAATACTTTCACGTGGAAGGATATAGAGATAGTGTAGATAACCCTATAAGTTCTAAGTATTCTTGGAATATATGTAAAATCCCAAACAAGATGTCAACAGTGCACCCTATTATATCGACACTTTTAAATGTAATATTCAAATCCTTATTTAAGTTATATACTTATACTATATTTAAAACAAGAGAATAATAACGTTATTAACACTATTATTATTATTATTATTAAAAATTATGATTGATACAGTAAGATTGAATTTATTTGCCGGTAAAGGTGGAAACGGCTGTGTAAGTTTTCTTCATATGAAATTTAACCCGAATGGAGGCCCTAATGGGGGTGATGGAGGAAATGGAGGAGATATATTTATCGAAGCCGATCCATCTCTTAATACGTTACTTCATCTTAAATTTAACAGTACTATTTATGGAAATAATGGACAACATGGTAAAGGTAAAGATCAGAGAGGTTCTAATTCAAATAGCACGACTATTAAAGCTCCATTAGGAACAGTTCTATGGAAAATAAATTCTGATGGTACTAAAACATTTATTGATGACTTAAGTGAAATAAAAACTGTTTTAGTAGCTAAAGGAGGGCTTGGAGGTTGGGGAAACTCACGTTTTGTTTCATCAACTAACCAAGAACCGCTTCTAGCTGAATCTGGAGAAATAGGTGAAGAAGTAATTCTCTTTCTAGAATTAAAGTTATTAGCTGATGTAGGTTTGATTGCTAAACCTAATGCGGGGAAATCGACTTTTATTTCAAGATGCACGTCAGCTAAACCAAAAGTTGCAGATTATCAATTTACTACTCTTGAACCAGTTTTAGGTGTTGTTGATTATCAAGAAAACAGTTTTGTAATGATGGAAATCCCTGGTTTGATAGAAGGAGCGAATGAGGGAGTAGGATTAGGGTTCCAATTTTTGAGACATGCAGAAAGAGCAAGGTTTTACATTCATTTAATAGATGGATTATCTATCAACCATTTAGAAGAATGGAAAATGATTAATAATGAATTGGAACAATTCAACCCTGAAATGGCTAAAAAAGCACAAATTGTAGTAGTTACTAAAATGGATGTGACGGAAGTTAAAGATTATGAAGAAATAATTTTACAAGAATTGAAACAAAATGTTATTTGTCATAATTCAAGTATCATAACGGATCCAGAAGCTTTAAGTATTGTTAATAAAGTGCATTTTATTTCTTCTATTTCTGGACAGGGAGTTACAGAATTAATTGGTGCTGCTGCAAACTTGTTAACGATTTTACCTAAAAATGTAGAAAAATATGAATTTGATGAAGAATATTTTGATGTTGAACCTTCTCACCCAAGCATAATAAAAATGGATGATCATTATATTGTTAATTCCAAAAAACTTGAACGGTTTACGTTAATGTCTGACATGAATGATCATAGAGTAATGATCCAAATGTGGTCTCAGATGATTAAATTGGGACTTTCCAAACAACTTGAAGAATCAGGTATTCAACCAGGAGACACCATAAAAATAGGTGAGTCGGAAATGGAATGGATTTAAATGAAGAAGGTTGGTATCTTTGGAGGAACCTTTGACCCAATCCATTTTGGGCATTTATCTCTAGCTGAAAATATATATGATTCATGTGGTTTAGATACAGTTATTTTTATTCCTGCATATTCACCACTGTTACGCGAAGGCAAACAGCCTGTAGCCAGCAGTATTCATAGATATAACATGACAAAATTAGCTATTTCTGAGTGTAACTATTTTGAGATCTCTGATGTTGAGTTATTAAGAAAAGGGCCATCATATATGATAGACACAGTAGAAACATTTTTAAACATCTCGGCAGACATCGAACTGTTTTTAATTATTGGTTCAGATAATATAGATAAATTGCCATTTTGGCATAGAAAAGATGAACTCCTAAAGCTATGTACGCTCTTGGTTTATGAAAGACCTGGTTATGAACCAAATAAAACGGATTTATCTCTAATAATAGGAGATGAAAACTCTAGTATAATAATATCAGGTCCTCAAAATATAGAATCAGCAACAGAAATCAGAAAACAAATTTATGAAAATCATGATATTAGCCATACGATACCAAAAAATGTCTTGAATTATATTATGGAAAATAAATTATATTTAAAACCGGAGTGATGCGAATGGCAGATACAGCAAGAATAGATAGATTATTAGAATTGGCCACTGAAACTGGTGCCTTAAAATTTGGAGAGTTTAAACTCTCTTCAGGAAAAAAAAGCTCTTATTACTTTGATGGTCGATTATTAAGCTTACATCCAGAAGGGATAAACTTAATTTCTGATGCGATGTTAGAAATAGTATCTCCTTTAAACCTTAATGCTGTAGGAGGGCCAACGTTAGCAGCTGACCCGATAGTTGCAGGAATTTGTTTAAAAAGTTTCTTTATTGGAGGAAAATTATCAGGATTCATTGTTAGAAAAGAAGCAAAACAACACGGGATGTCACAATTAATCGAAGGAACATTAGAAATAAAAGATGAAGTTTTAATTGTTGATGACACATGCACCACTGGAGGATCTCTTTTTCATGCAATTAATGCTGTTCAAGAATTAGGTGGAATCGTTAAAAAAGTAATGGTTGTGTTAGATAGAAATGAGGGTGGCTCTAAAACCTTAATTGATCAAGGTTTTGATTTTGAAGCATTAATTACAGTAAATGAAGATGGTAAATTTATAGTTAACCATTAATTCTTTATTATTGTTCTTCACCAAATAATAAGGGAATGTCTTTTATTATAGCTACCTGACCAGATGGTAGTTCAACAGGTGTTCCTATAGTAGCAGAAGCAATATTTATATAAGCGAGACCCGCTTCAGGTTTGCCTGAAAAATCTTGTTTTATTGATGTTATAAAACCAACTTTTTTTTGGTTATAAAATAGTGGGTCATTAACAGAAGCCTTATAGGAATTTGAGAAATTTAATAAAACAAGATTTTTTTGTACTTTTTTATAAGTATCTAATCTGGCGATTACTTCTTGTCCAATGTAACAACCTTTTCGGAAATCTATGGCTCCAATTAATCCAGCTTCCAAAGGGTTATACGTTTCATTTAATTCAGCACCATGCATAGGGAAAGCGTGTTCAATTCTAATATTTTCGTATTCTTCTTCATTTATTTCTTGAAATAGATCTCCTAGATTCGTCTCGTAATGTTTTTTAAAAGCATTTGGCATTATTAAAAGATAAGAAGGTAACGAACCCAGATTATATGGCACACACCAACCGGTCAAATCATTAACAACAATGGAACTTACATTGCCATTAGATGTTTTAGGTCTTATGAAAGATGACAACTTATTAATAGAATTTGTTCCAATTAAATGATAAGAAGCGTATTGTTGTGTAATATTTTCATATGCAATATCTTCCATAATAGTATATTTGTCGAGCCATTGAAGCACTTGTGAATCTTGCTCAGCACTTGTTAGTAAAATGAACTCATCTGGCAGACATACAAGATATGTAATGTCTATTATCCGACCTTTGTCATTAGTTAATATAGTATGTCTGGAGTCAAAATCGTCGAGGCCTAAGATAGTATTCGTGGAGAGACGGTTTAATAAGTCGAGAATATCAGCTCCCAATATTTTTAATTTCCCAATACTATGAACAGGGTGCATTAAAGGGAGATTAATCGTAGAAGCCATTGTGCGTGTCCTTTAACTGTTTAACTTATATTCCAAAAGAAGTACCGCAGCCACAGGATTTAGCTGCATTTGGATTTTCGAACACAAATCCTTTGCCATTTAAGCCGTCGGAAAAATCTAATGTTGTACCAACCAAATAAATATAGCTTTTTTTATCCACCATAACTTTCACGCCATGTTGCATTACAATTTTATCGGAATCACTAGATTCGGCAGTTATTTGTAAGTCATAGGTGAGTCCTGAGCAGCCACCACCTTTAACAGCTACACGCAGCCCGATCTCATCAGTAGCACCATCGCGTATGGCGAAGTATTTAATTTTTTCTGCAGCTTTTTCCGTGATTTGAACTGTTATATCTTGTCCATTTTGTGTTACAGGCATATTTAAAATCCTATATTATTATTAATTTAATTGTAAATTTAATTTAAGGTTGGAGTCAAGTTTACCATTTTTCAATGACAGGTAGAACATGTTTCCCAAAAAGCTCAATATTCTTCATAGTAGCTTCATGTGACATTTTAGACTCTTGCCCATAAAAAATTAAATTTCCCATTCCTAATTTAGTGTGTAAAAATTCTAGTTGTTTTAATACTGAATCGGGAGTTCCGCATACAATATGATGGTTTTCTTTTAATTCTTCAAAAGTTTGTTGATTTAATGGTTTTGGCCCTGTCCGACGAGCTGCTAGTGCCGAGGCATTAGTAGAACGGTAGCCAACAGGATTCATAAATTCGCGAGGCCCTCTGAGGGTAGCTCCCATTCTCCAAATAAAATTCTTGGCTTGTTCATCTGCTTTTTCTTCGGTTTCTCCTACATAACAGCATAATAAATATCCAAAATTATCTGGAGAAGTTGTTTTGCCTACTTTGGTAGCAGCTTCTTGGTAGTACCCGAATAGCTCATGGGTTACGTCTACATCTGTTAAAAACGCACAATAGGTGTAACCATGTTCTCCGGCCCAAGTAGCTGTTTCTGGGCTTGCAGATCCAGGAACCCATATCGGAGGATGTGGTTTTTGGATAGGAACCATCCAGGGATTAACAACTCTGAAATTATAGTGCTCGCTTTCCCAGCGGAAAGGCCCCGGTGTAGTCCACGTTTTTATGACTAGGTCATGGCATTCTTCAAATCGGGCTCGGTTGTTTACGGGATTACCGTTAGTAGCAATAGTTTCTACTCCGGTCCCTCTGACCATTCCAGCAATTAATCTACCTCCTGAAATGACGTCTATCATTGCTAACTCTTCGGCAAGCCTAATAGGGTTATCGTGAATAGGAAGTATGTTTCCGAGTATCAAAATTTTTGCTTGCTCTGTGATTCTAGCTAAAACAGCAGCTGATAAATTGGTTGCTGCGTTCATACAAGAAGGAGTGTTATGGTGTTCGTTCAACATGATTCCATGGAATCCAAGTTGATCAGCGTAAACACATTCATCGAAATATCTTTTGAATAAATTATTAGCTTTTCCGGGATCAAAATAGCTGTTTGGAAAAGTCAATCTAAGAGAAGGATATTTATCTCCTTCTTCATCTGGGTATTCATGATAAGGGAATTCACTAAAATAAAAAGTTTTCATGAGGTTTCTCCTGTAAATTATTCTTCTAGGGTAGTCAGGTCTCCTGGATCTATTCCAAGCTCTTGGGCTTTTAAAAGCCTGCGCATTATTTTACCAGAACGCGTTTTTGGTAAAACAGGAAGGAAGTCTATTTCAGAAGGGACAGCAATAGGGCCTAAAACGTTTCTGACATGAAGCTTTAATAATTTATTGATTTCCTCTGAAGGGTCCGTTCCCATCATTAATGTCACATAAGCTTTTATCGCTTCACCTTTGATTTCATCAGGTAGACCAATAACGGCAGCTTCAGCAACTGCGTCATGTGAAACTAAAGCACTTTCTACTTCAGCGGAGCCAATGCGATGGCCGGCTACATTAAGGACATCATCTGCTCTGCCTACTACCATATAATACCCATCTTCATCACGTAAGGCTACGTCTCCGGTTAAATAGGCTCCAGGGATCGTGTTCCAGCTTTCGGCATATCTTTCGGGATCTCCATATACAGTCCTGTAAAAATGAGGAAAAGGCTTTTTAATTATTAATAACCCACCTTTATTGGGTTCAGTTATAGAAGTACCTTCATTGTCTACTATGTCTAATTCTACCCCCGGTAGGGGTTTACCGACTCTTCCTGGTTTAACGTTCATTATAGGTAAAGTTCCAATGCAAGGGGCTCCTGTTTCTGTTTGCCAC
>DPHC01000005.1:134272-143876 GCA_003523055.1 Dehalococcoidia bacterium
GGCTCCTGTTTCTGTTTGCCACCAATTGTCTACTATATGTCCCCATTCACCGTTTCCACATAGTATTTTGTATGCCCATTTCAACGCTTCTGGATTTAGCGGTTCTCCTGCACAGGTTAAATATCTTAATGAAGTTAGGTCATATTTTTTAGAATTTTTATCTCCATACCTCATAAGCATCCTTAGAGCGGTTGGCGCTGTAAAAATGACGTTAACTCCGTATTTTTCGATAATGTTATAAAAAATATCTGGTTCTGGGTAATCTATAGTCCCTTCCCGAAAAATGGTTGTTGTTCCTGTGATTAGAGGGGCATAAACGATATAGCTATGGCCAACAACCCAACCAATGTCTGAGGTACACCAAAAGACATCATTTTCTTTAATGTCCCAAAAAGTCTTAAAGTGATAATAAGTTCCCACCATATATCCTCCGTGCACATGAAGGATTCCTTTAGGTTTCCCAGTAGTGCCGCTTGTGTATAACACATATAGAGGGTCTTCCGAATCCATTATTTCGGCATCGCAGTGAGGGGATTGATTATTCATTAACTCATCAAAATCTAATTGCTTTGATTTTAAAGTTGTCTTTTCCCCAAGCCTTCTCCAAACGATAGTATTTGTAAGAGTAGGGCAAGATTTTATAGCTTCATCAGCTATTGCTTTTAGATCAATATGGCCACCGCGGCGAATTCCGATATCTCCTGTTATTAACACTTTAGCATCAATATCATTGATGCGGTCCGCTAAAGCCCCCACGCTAAACCCTGCATATACCACGCTATGTACTGCCCCAATTCGAGCACAAGCTAGCATTGCAATGGCTCCTTCAGGGGTTAAAGGCATATAGATGACTACTTTGTCTCCTTTTTGGACCCCTATTTGTTTGAGTCCATTGGCAAATTTATTTACTAAAGAATAGAGTCGACCATATGTAAAAGATCTTTCTGATCCGTCTTCTGCTAACCACAAGAAGGCTACTTTGTTTTTATTATGTTCCAGGTGCCTGTCTAAGGCATTATATGTGATGTTGCATTTGCCGTTTAGAAACCATTTAAATGTGGGATAAGTATTCTCGTAGACAGATTCCCATGGAGAGAACCAACTGAGTTCCTTTGCTATATTTTCCCAAAAACCTTCTGTGTTATTGATGGAATCAGCATATTCTTTTTCGTAATTTTGGAGATTAGCAGCTTGTTTTAAATTGTCGGGTGGAACTATTATGGCTGACTCCTGAAGCAAATGATCTATCTGTCCTTTTTGAACCATATGAATCTCCTTTTTTTGCCTTCAAAGTGATAGAAAACTAATTTGTTCAATAGTTTCTTTGAAGAGTTTATATTGTGTGAGCCTTGTTTTGATGGCAGTAATGGGAAGAATATCTCCTGAAACTCATTTTTTCGCCATTTACTGGTGTGTGTATTCTATATGGATCGTTTTTATCCGGCAAGGCAGATTTGTTTAAGGTTGACCTACCAAGAGGTAATTAATACAATTCCAGCATGTATTTTCAAGGAGTGTGAATATGCCAGATTATATTAACGACAATTTATTGGTAGATGTGTCCTGGGTAAAAGAGCATATAAAAGATGCAAACATTGTAATAATTGATTGTGATGCCGCAGATGCTTTTAACAGAGGGCATATTCCAGGAGCCGTACATTTGCCAACACATCAGTATGTAAAAAGCGCGAAAGACAAATTATTTGTAATGGAGCCTAATGAATTTTCTGAAATGTGCTCTTCTATGGGAATAGATAATGAAAGTTTAGTGATCGTATATGATAATTCTCAAAGTTTGTATGCTACTCGCTTATGGTGGGTTTTTGATTATTATGGTTATAGTCAAGTCAAAGTACTTAATGGTGGCTGGAAAAGTTGGATCAATGAAGGTGAAGAGTGTAGTTTTGAACGACCAAATATACAAAAAAATAAAACTTTCATTGTATCTGCCGTTCCTAACAGCAGCAGATATTCCGATAAAGATGAGTTAATGCAAGTTTGTTCGGCAGATAATGCGATAATTTGGGATGTTAGGAGTAATGGCGAATATGACGGAACAGAAACTCGAGGAAATAAAAGAAATGGACATGTACCTGGTGCTATTCACCTCGAATGGTTCTCATTAATGGATCGAGAAACTCATAAATTTAAACCGTTGGACGAGATGAAAAACATGTTAGTTGATGCAGGCATATTTTTAGATAAACCAATATATTCATATTGACAAGCAGGAGTGCGTGCGGCGCATGCTAACTTTGTTTTGAACTTAATTGGTCACGGTGTTGCAAAGGTGTACGATGGATCTATGGGAGAATGGGCTAATTTAGATGATACTTCATTGGAAAATTAATTAATTCCCATATAATTTAAGGAGTTCTTCAGCGGTACAGGATGTCCCGCTGAAGAACTCTGGTGTTAGTTGCGCGGCTAATATAGTAGCAGCTGTTGCCATAGTTTCGGGGGTGCTCCAGGAGGAGTAATCTCCATCAGGGCGTTGTGCTATGAATCCTTCCGTTAAAACAGGTTTCAGTGGTTTCAATACGTTAACTGCTATATTGTGGCATCCTAATTCTGCCGCTAATCCCCAACTTAGTCTCTCTAATGCTGCCTTAGACGCTCCGTAAGATTGCCCTATTATCTTTACTTCGTCAGTGTTATCAGCGCTCAATGTTGAGCTAAATATATTATTTGCTGCGTGTGAGGATATATTAACAATACTGCCAGCCCCATTATTGATCATAGTGGGAATGATTTTTTGCATTAGCATGATCGGGGCTTTTATGTTTATGTCTAACATGAGTTCCCATTGTTTTAAGGTGGTTTCTTGGAAAGATTGGTAATTACCAATGCCAGCGTTATTGATTAAAATGTCGATAGTTTTATATTTTTTAAGGGTTTCTGAAATTAGGTGATCAATATTAGCTTCGTCGCGTATGTTGCAAACTATTGGAAAAGCTTCTCCTCCAGCGTTATGAATTAATTCAACAGTTTCATAAATTGTTCCAGGAGTGAACTTTCCAGGAACTTCAGTTCGGGCTGTTACTATAACTTTTACCCCGTGCTGTGAGAGCTTTACTGCTATTGCTTTACCAATGCCTCTACTTGACCCTGTTACGATTGCAATTTTATTTTTTAATATAGATAGATTAGGCAAGTTAATCAGCTTCAGGTTGTTTGAAATTTATTCTTGTTACTTCTTCTACGCCAGTTATGCTTTTAGTAACAGTGAAGAGTTTGTTTAATTGTAAAGCACCGTTAGTATGAATTGTTAAGTCCATCGTAACGGATCCATCTGAATGTTCCTGCGTTATGACGGATGCAATGTTTACCCCTTGATTAGATATTTTATTTGTTACGTCTCTTAATAGGCCCACTCTGTCAACCGATCTAATGCGTATTCTGACTGGAAATAGATTTTTAGTTTCTCCCCAATTTACAGTAATCAAGTGATCAGTATTAGTTGCTGACTCTAATGTCTGGCAGCTAGTATTGTGGACACTAACGCCACGCGTTCTTGTTACATATCCGATGATAGGATCTCCGGGCTCGGGGTTACAACATCGAGCTATCCGAGTTAAAAGATCTCCGGCCCCTTCTATAGTGATTCCTGTTGAAGGGCTTGAAACTGGTAAATCATATCGTGCTGCGTTAATATCAGGAACCATTTGTACTTGATTTAAGATCTGGGTTAGTTGATTTTCTGGGAATTTGCCAGATCCCAAATCTTCATAAAAAGATGTTATGTTTTTATAATTAAAGTGAGTAATTATGTCGTCTTCACTAAACTCAATATTGAGTTTAGCTAGTTCGACTTGGGCAATATTTTTCCCCAAGTCTATATTGGCACTGTGTGTCTGTTTTTTGAACCATTGTTTGACTTTTTCTCGGGCTAATGCTGATTGGATATATCCTAAATCTGGGTTTAGCCAATCATGACTAGGGCCTCGAGGGGTTTTTGAGGCTAATATTTCTACTGTATCTCCGTTGGATAGTTTATGGTCAAGAGCAACTAATTTCCCATTAAGTTTACTTCCAATACATGAATTACCTAGATCGGTGTGTATTTTATACGCAAAGTCGACTGATGTTGAGCCAGCTGTTAATTCTATAATTTTCCCTTTGGGTGTATAAACAAATACTTGGTCTTGGAATAGGTCTTCTTTTACCGTTTCGACAAAAACGGCTGTCCCTTCGGTATCTCTTTGCCAGTCTAAAACTTGTCTAAGCCAGTTAATTTTCTCGTCGAATTCTGATGTAGAAGAGACACCCTCTTTATATCTCCAATGGGCAGCAACTCCATATTCAGCCAAATTATGCATATCAAATGTTTTGATTTGGACTTCTAATGGATGATTTTCTTTACAAGAAACAGTCGTGTGAAGTGCTTGGTAAAGTGTCTCTTTTGGATTGCTAATATAATCGTCGAACTGTCCAGGAATGGGACTCCATAATTTATGAACTAACCCCAATGCTTTGTAACAGTCTTCTTCAGTGGTTAATAAAATTCTTAAAGCATATAAATCATATATTTCTTCAATTTCAATAGAACTAGTAGTTTGTTTGCTTAATTTTTGAAAGATACTGTAAATGTTTTTTGGACGTCCACTAACTTCACAAGGTATATTCGATTCAGAGAGAATGGTTTGGACTGTTTCGACAACAACATCAATATATTCTTCTCTCTCAGTTCGTTTTACGGAAAGAAGTTGAGAAATGCTTTTGTATTGGACAGGGTCTAGGTGCTTAAATGATAAGTCGTCTAATTTCCATTTAAGTTCGTAAATTCCGAGCCGGTGGGCTAAAGGAGAGTATATATCAATGGTTTCTTGAGCGATCCGTATTTGCTTTGCTTCTGAGAGAGCTCCTAGAGTTTCCATATTATGGAGCCGATCAGCTAGCTTAATTAAGACTACTCTGACGTCTTCTGCCATAGATATGAACATTTTTCTGAGGCTTTCTAAATGTATGTCAAATTCCTCGGGTAAGGCATCGCTAAATTGGGTGGCAGATTCAGGAAGGTCTAGCTGGGTCAGCTTAGTGACTCCATCAACTAATTTAGCTACTGCTTGACTGAAATGTGTTTCAATTTCCTGAAATGTCACCCCACAATCTTCAATCACGTCATGTAACAAAGTGGCTTGTAAAGTATCTGAGTCTAAATAAAGATCTGCTAGAGTATGAGCTGCTGATAAGGGATGGATTATGTAAGGCTCGCCTGATTGACGCAACTGACCTTGGTGACGATCAGCAGCGAATTCAAACGCTTTTTTGATGCCTTTAACTTCTTTAGGGGTAAGGTATTTGCTTATTTTATCTTCGAGAGTTAAATAATCTCGGTTTATGTCCACAACTTTTCCTTACTGGTTATATATTAAAATAATAATACTAGCCTGATAGGTTAAAGTCTAGAATCCACTATAAATAACGATTCTTTACATTGACACTAAATATGAAGAATCTATATATTGAAAAGAATTAATATGTGGAGGATTTCGCTAGTGAAAGAATGTGATTTATTAATAATAGGCGGTGGTATTGCAGGGTTAACAGCTGGATTGTTTGGCGCAAGATACGGAATGCGTACCATAGTGGTGGAAAAACTGATGACAGGATCACAAATAATAAATGTTGAATCCATCGAGAATTACCCAGGTTTCCCGGAAGGGATTTCAGGAGCAGAATTAAGCCCAATTATTCAACAACAGGCCATGTCTGTTGGAGCAGAATTTGTTTTTGATGACATTGAAAACTTGGTACAATCTGATGGTTTTAAAATGGCTACCGGGACGATGGACCGATATAAAGCAAAAACTGTAATTATAGCTACCGGATCGAATTTAAAAAAATTAAACATTTCTGGTGAAGAAAAGTATTTGGGTCGTGGAGTTTCACATTGTGCGAGCTGTGATGGTCCTTTGTATATGAAACAAGAAGTTGCTGTAATCGGAACAGGAGATTCAGGGCTTGAGGAGGCTCTAACATTAACGGAATACACCTCTAAAATATATTTGATATGTAATGGTGAAAAACTTACTGGCCAAAAACATTTGCAAGACAAGTTGCGAAAACATCCATCAATAGAAGTGCTATTTAACACAGAAGTTACAGCTATTCTTGGTGAAGAAGCTATGACGGGATTTATAACAAAGAACACTAAAACTAATTTAGAGAATGAATTTTCTGCGAAAGGAATTTTTATTTATGTGGGATTATCCCCTCAATCAGAAATATTCCAAGGATTTTTGAAAATGGATAAGACCGGCCATATTAATGTTGATTTATCTCTACAAACATCAGTCGCAGGAGTGTATGCGGCAGGAGATGTTAGAGAACATTCATCTTCTCAATTAATAGCTTCTTCAGGCGATGGTGCTACTGCAGCTATTTCGGCATTTAGATATGTTAGTGAGAATTAAAAACAACCAAAACAAACTGTTTACTAGACGAATGGTTTGGTATACTCCTCAAAGTAGTTAAATTACATATATGAGTACGAGGTACATATGCCAGCTTATGCAGTTATAGGGGCTCAATGGGGAGATGAAGGTAAGGGAAAGATCGTAGATCTTTTTGCAGAACGAATGGATTTTGTGGTTCGTTATGCAGGAGGTAATAATGCTGGACATACTGTTAAGAATTCAACAGGTGATTTCCAATTACATTTAGTTCCTTCTGGAATATGCTCTCCCGGAGTAGTTAGTATCATTGGTAATGGAGTGGTTATAGATCCGGATGCCTTATTTAAAGAATTAGATTCATTGAGTGATATAGGCTTAATTAACGACAATTTTTTCTTGAGTGATAGGGCTCATGTAATTATGCCTTATCACATACAAATAGACATGTTGGAAGAAGAAGCCCGAGGGAATGCATCTATTGGCACCACAGGAAGAGGAGTCGGGCCAGCTTACATGGATAAAATTGGACGATCAGGAATCCAAATAGGAGATTTAACAAGACTGGCTGATGTGACAGATCATGATTTGATGGAAAGGCTTTCAGGGATTTTTGATGCTAAAAATCAAGTCATTACAAAAATTTATAATAAACAAAGCTTCGACAAAGAAAATTTATTTAACCGATGTATAGAATGGGGTAAAAAACTTGCTCCGTATGTCAAACATACTGAACAAATGATTTATGAAGCTTTGAGAGATGAAAAAAGAATATTGTTAGAAGGAGCACAAGGAACTTTATTGGATGTAGATCACGGGTCCTATCCTTATGTAACATCTTCATCTCCATCTATTGGTGGCACTTGCACAGGATTGGGAATTAATACCAATGAGATAAAAGAAGTGATCGGTATATATAAAGCTTATTGTACAAGAGTAGGCAGTGGACCAATGCCTACTGAAATGGATGCGGAAACAGCCAACATGTTACGAGAAATAGCTGGAGAATATGGTGTTACTACAGGAAGAGCAAGAAGAATAGGATGGTTTGACGGTGTTGCTGGCAAATATAGTCAGGCAATTAATGGATTTACTTCTATGGTTGTTACTAGGTTAGACATATTAGATAAGTTTCAAAAAATTAAATATTGTGTTGGATATGAAATAGATGGTGAAAGGCTTGATTATTTTATTCCAAATGTTTCATTTTTAAATAGAATAAAACCTGTATACAAAGAAATAGATGGATGGAATCAATCTACTTACGGTGAGACCAAGTTGGAAAATTTGCCAAAACAAGCAAGACGGTATTTGGATGAACTTGAAGAATTAGTAAATTGTAAAATTGGAGCAGTGTCTACTGGGCCAAGAAGAGAAGAAACCATTATATTGGATCAGATTAATTAGGAGTTGATAGAGGACTAATGCCTAAGAAATTTGATTTATGCCCGGTATGTGAATCAACTGAATTTGAGATTCTTGCGCATATGAAATCTCCAGTTTTGCCCAAGCTTAAAAAAACCCCTGTAGCCATATGCAAATCCTGTGGCTTTATAACAATGAATCCTAAGCCCACTCCAAATTTTGCTACAGAATGTAATCAGGAATGGTTTGTAAAAGAAGTTAACAATAGCCCGAATGAACGAGCTCGATGGGAAAAGTTTTGGAAGAGAATTGAAACGGAAGTAGAGATTGAGCATGTTTTAGATATAGGTTCGAGACATGGAAATGCATTATTGTTTTTAAAAGATAAGTTCCCCGATTTAAAATGTAAGGCAGTAGAATTAGTAGACGAATTCAGACAAAACTTAATAGTGGACCACAAAGTAGATGCTGAATCTTTTGATATATCTTTTCCTTGGCCTGAGAGGTTTAGAGGATTTGATTTGGTGATTTGCCGGATGGTTTTAGAGCATTTAGACCGGCCAACGGAAACAATGGCTCAGATTAGGGATAGATTAAATGACGATGGCTTAGTCTACCTGTCTGTTCCTAATGCAATGAATATACGAGAAGGAACTCCAATTACGAGAGATTTTTTTAGGCCAATTCATGCGCATTATTTTAATTGTTGGACTCTAGTGTCACTGATGGAAAAATGCGAGCTATATCCTAAAGTTATAGGAGTAGAAGGAGATATTTGGGGGCTTTTTGGTCGAAACAAAATAGAAATCACTGATATACGATCTATTTCGTATATGCAACAGAAAAATTATATGATGCAAAAGATTAAGCAGGGCAAGAAGAAAGATTATGAAATAGCAGCTAAAATGTTGGGTAGAAAATTATTGCGGAAGCAAGTGTGAAAAATGGAATGTAAGAACCAACCAATTCGAAAAATGCTAGAAGCAAATGAAGATGTTTTGGCTCCATATGCTAAACGCTCTGCTCATTCGAAAAGACAACGACATGAGGCTAAAAGTGAAGTTAGAACAGAGTTTCAGCGAGATAGAGATAGAATATTGCATTCTAATTCATTCCGGAGGCTAAAGCATAAGACTCAAGTGTTTATAGCGCCTAAAGGTGATCATTATGTCACTAGATTGACCCATACTTTAGAAGTTTCTCAAATTGGTAGAACTATAGCTCGAGGGTTGAGATTAAATGAGGATTTAGTAGAAGCTATGACTTTAGGGCATGATATTGGCCATACTCCATTTGGCCATGCAGGCGAAGATGTTTTAAATGAATTGGTTCCGGATGGATTTTCTCATGCTTCGCAAAGTATTAGGTTGGTTGAAGTGTTGGAAAAACAAGGAGAAGGGTTAAATTTAACAGAAGAAACTAAGGAAGGCATATTAAAACACTCTAAGCCAAAGGGTAATTTTCTTAACTCCAAAGAAAATATTTCTTTGGAGTCTCAAATTTGCAGGTTATCTGATGCTATCGCTTATGTAAATCATGATGTTTTGGATGCTATAAGGTCAGGCTGGATTTCTTCAACAGACTTGCCTAGAGATGTTATAAATACTTTGGGAGTAAAGCACTCGCAAAGAGTAAATACATTGGTGACAGATACGATAAGAACTTCTGCTAAGTTACTTGGAAACGAAGATATACGAGAGGGTATAAATATATCAATGAGCGATCAAACGACAGGAGCACTGTTGACTTTGAGAGATTATATGTTTGAGACAGTTTATTTGCCGGTAGGCCGGAATGACGATACACAAGCTGGGATAGCGATAATTAAAGAACTATATAATTAT
>DPHC01000005.1:143959-146192 GCA_003523055.1 Dehalococcoidia bacterium
CTGGTATGACAGATAATTATGCTATACGCTTAGCGGATAAATTATTCAAAGGAATCACTAAGGACATTTTTAAATCACTCATATGAAAGAAGCAATAAAAAAATGGATGGAGTCTATGGAAATTATACCATCCGTTAAATGGATGCGTAGAGCAGGGGTGACTGGCATTATATTAGCTGTTTTTACATATAGGAGCTCCGGTTGCTTCTCTGGGAGGCGTTTCAGAATCAGGGTTTGGCGAAGATTTTATAACCTTACCGTCTCTAATAATTGCGTTTATTGTTTTTATAATAATACTTAGTTTGTCAGTAGGTATTTTGAGGCAAAATAAGATAGCGGCCTTAGGATTATTAGTAACTCATGTCTTAATAAATGCAGTTGCAACTATAATGGGATCTGTTAATACTCACCCAGTCGCAATAGTGATGTTTTTTGTATTTATGTATGTCTTTTTGATGGGAACTAAAGGAACGTTTTCTTTTTATAAACTTACCCACCCCGAATACCCCACGAATTAATCACTTTTTTACTTTTGGCATCACTTTGTCTGCGAATAACTGTAGTTGCTCTTTATACACTTTCAGGGGGGTCCCCATAGTAGATCCTAGATTTAACCGGCTTACCCCAGGGTATTTTTCAGATATTTCGAGAATTTTTTCTGCTATTTGATCAGCAGGGCCGCAAAGCCAAGTCTCGTTTTCTACTGCGGCTTCTAATGTTGGTAACTGAACGGTAGCGGATCTGTTAGGGGAAGCTACAGCTGAAATTTGTTCTTCAGATAACTGTAGTAGGCCTAATGGAGCTGCAAATTTCATGGCTTCTTCAAAATATGGCCTTGCCTGTTCTATGGCTTTTTCTTGGGAATCTGCTATAAAAAACCTGAATCCCAGTGCTATGTTTTCTCCTAAATCAATTGTTTTACCGTGTTTGGCGTAGGCTTCTTGATACATGGTTAGCCGTTCGTTTAATGAACTTTTAGGAGTGGTAGCTACTAAAGCTTTAATATTGTTTTTTGCCATGAAATCGATTCCTTTTGGATTTCCGCTTACTAGCGGCTGCCAAATATCAACCGGAGTAGATAATGGTCGAGGGACTAAGCTTAATTTTTCCAACGTGTATCCTCGATATTCTACTGGTGCCGGGAGAGTGTAATGCTTCCCTTTATGAGAAAATTCTTCATTATTAAAAGCTTTTATAATTATTTCAACTTGTTCTTCGAATAATTCTCGGTTGTCGTCAGAATTTTGGAGAGGGGCTCCGAATGTTTCTACTTCTCTACTGTGGTATCCACGGCCAACCCCAAAAATCAGCCGTCCGTTGCTTAAGATATCTGCAGTTGCAAAATCTTCGGCCAATCGTAAAGGATGCCACATAGGCGCTATGTTGAAACCGCAACCAAATTTTAGGTTGGATGTTTGTGTGCTGAGATACAGATTTAGCATAACTAAATTGGGAATGCATTCAAATCCTTCAGGTTGGAAATGATGTTCTGCCATCCAAAACTCGTCGTATCCCGCAGAATCCATTAATTTTGAGAGTTCTAAAGCCCAGGAAAAAGATTTTGATAATTCACTGTTAGAATATTTTCGGTCATTTACTGGCTTTCCAGATAATCCTAATTCGCTGTCTACTATGTGGCCTGCATATGAAGCACTAATATTTTTAATCATGGTAATTCCTTATCTTATTTTAGTATATTGTTCTACTATTCTATTCAATAATATATTTTTATACACTTGGAGCACGGGCTGGCGCAGGATTGTGGAGTTCCATTCCAATTGTAGTAGGAAATACTCTTGCTATTTCCTCTACAGTCCAGCGGTCTTCGGTACTCATTGTTTTAATAGGGGCTGGTTCGTTTAATAGAGAAACTAATCCTCCTGTAACATGGAACACGCGTCCATTGACATGGCTTGCTTCTTCAGAAGATAACCATGTAACAAAAGGAGCTATATCTTCGGCTTCTCCTCTTAATGCGGGAGCCGCTGCAGAAATACCACTGGCCGCTCGTAGTGCTCTAGACTCATCGGGTACGCTACTGATCATTCTAGTGAAGGCACTAGGGGCAATTGAGTTGGCCCGTACCCCATATCTTCCTAGGTCACGGGCAACTACTCTGGTTAGTCCTGCAATACCATCTTTTGCTGCTCCGTAATTAGCTTGACCTGAATTACCGTAGAGTCCTGAGGTTGATGAAAATGTAACAATGCTTCCAGATCGTTGCTGTCTAAAG
>DPHC01000005.1:146583-147290 GCA_003523055.1 Dehalococcoidia bacterium
CTGTTTCAGCAATAGATTGGTCATACCCAGAACCGTCGACATTGACTCCAGGATCTACAATAACTACTTTGGCCCCTTCTTGGGTCATGAGTTTAGCAACTCCTTTTCCGACACCTCGCCCGGATCCGGTGATTATGGCTACTTTATCTTTTAATAAATCTCCCATGATTTGTTCTCCTATTTTAAATATTAAAGTGCCTTATGATGCACTATCTAATGAGCTGCTTATATTCTTGGTTAGTACATTTTTTGCCATGAGCCCTAAATTGCTAAGTTCCCAAAGTCCTTCTGGGTTATATATTGAAGCTTCAGGTCGCGGTTGAGACATTAATGAGATGTCTTTTCCATATACCAGGAAAGTTTGACCATTAACATTGTGAGCATAATCTGATGCTAAATAAGCGACAAATGGAGCTATATCATCGGGGTCCAGGTTATTTAATTCATCGGGATCTGATAGTCCTTCAACCCCTCCCCGAGC
The DNA here is from genome assembly GCA_003523055.1 of Dehalococcoidia bacterium. Classification (GTDB taxonomy): domain Bacteria; phylum Chloroflexota; class Dehalococcoidia; order Lucifugimonadales; family UBA3495; genus UBA2588. The sequence continues at coordinate 147,065 of DPHC01000005.1, forward strand.
ACGTATTTCATTTGCTGTATCAGGGATAGCACTTATCATTCGTGTTGTGGCTCTAGGGGCGATGGAGTTTGCTGTAACACCATATCTCCCTAGATCTTTTGCTACTACCTTTGTTAGTCCGGCAATACCGGATTTTGCTGCTCCGTAATTAGCTTGACCTGAATTACCAACTAATCCGGACTGAGAAGAAAATGTTATTATTCTTCCAGATCGTTGCTGTCTAAAG
>DPHC01000005.1:147697-217353 GCA_003523055.1 Dehalococcoidia bacterium
CTGTTTCAGCAATAGATTGGTCATGGCCAGAACCGTCGACATTGACTCCAGGATCTACAATAATTACTTTGGCCCCTTCTTGGGCCATGAGTTTAGCAACTCCTTTTCCGACACCTCGTCCGGATCCAGTGATTATGGCTACTTTATCTTTTAAGCTTGAGTTCATTAATATACCTCATTGGATTTATTTTTTGGTAAAGCTAGAGTGGCTGAACCAGGAGTGGTTTTTTCTCTTTTCGGGTTCTCCAACCAAATTTCACAATCAATTAGATTTTGATTATTTAATGAGTATTTTTTTGTAATGGTTCCTCTTCCGGAAATTTCATCTCCTGGAACATCCATACCCCTGTATTGGCAACTTAATTTAAGTAATGCCCCATAAGGGGAGATCCATTCTGTTATTAGTTGACCTAAAAAAGCATTTTTGAGAGCACCATGCAATATAGGCCCAGGGAGATTATTATTTAATGCATAATCTTTATCATAGTGTATTTCGTAATAATCACCTGATGCACCTGCATACATGACTAGTTGCCTTGTTGTTGGAGATTTTATTAATTCCGGTATGGCATCACCTTCATGAAGGTCATCCCAGTAAACTTTTTGTTTCATACTATTCCTACTGGTAGTTAATATCGAATTGATGTATTTGTTTGCGTTACAACGACTTGACATAATTGGTTTGAATATTCAGTTTTTGTTGTGGTTATAATCATGGTCCCTAAGCGACCTTCTCTTTCGCTGATCCCAATTATAGTTGCTATTGCTGTAATAGTATCACCCGGACGGACGTGTTCAAAATACTCCCATTCACTCCCTCCATCTAAAGCTCTGTCGAAAGGCATGTCAAAAGGAAATGCGGCCCTGACCTGCCCAAGAGATCTGAGAAAAGTTGGAGGGGCTACAATTCCTTTATTCGGTCCAAGCCGAGCAGCAGCTTCATCATTCCATAATGGGTTAGTGTCTCCAATAGCTTGAGCAAACTTAATGATTGCTCCCTTTTCTACATCTAATTTAATGGGATCACTTTGCTTACCGATAGTCTGTTTTATCATCTCAGAGGATAAAAATGTATTAGCCATAAGTCTCTCTTTTTTTATTTCATGGTATATTCAGCAAAAGTCTACATTTAGGCTTTAATTAATGTCAAGGAGGATTTTGAAGACAAAATTCAAAAAAATAATATTATAATAATTAAATACTTTAAGGATTAGCCATCTAACATGAGGTTGATTAAAAAAACAATTTACATAGGATTGTTCCTGCTTTTATTATTAATACCAGATGCAGTCCCCAAAACCGACCAAATTATTGCTGAATATAATTTTGATTTACTTTCTTGGGAAGTATCCTCATTGTTAGGGAAAATATTCGAAATAGACGTCAAGATTAATGAAAAAGGATGCCTTGATTCAGGATATAGGCTTGATAATTTTGTTAAGCATGACAAATATAATGGAATAGAACGATCTGATTATTTTCAGGCTGTAGTGAAAAAAAGTTTGTATGAAAATGGATTTGTCAGAATTTTCCCACCCGTTAGTGCACAAATAGGAAAACCTCCTTTAATATTGATTTTTTCACCACGTGATCGAATTTTATTAGGTAAGACTGATTTATTACTGTCAAACATGTCAAATCATGAGAAAGAAGCCTTGGAATCAGAATTAGCATTACTGACTAATCAATCGGTTTTCATAGAAAATCTGGGCGGATTGGGAACGTATCCTTCAATTGTTGCAGATAATAATTCAGACTTACAAATATTAGAAACAATGGCCCATGAATGGATTCATCATTGGTTATTTTTTAAACCCTTAGGGAGGCAATATTTTAAAAATTCATTTAGTAAACAATTGAATGAATCGGTTGCTCAACTAGTCGGGAAAGAAATAGGCAGATATGCCTATGAACTAGTTTCTGTTTGCTATAGTAATACTACTAACCAGAGAACTACAGAGAAACAAACAAGTGATTTCAAGCAGCAATATTTTTTTGAAACCATACAGAAACTACGCATAAAAGTTGATGTGCTTTTATCTCAAGGGGACGTTGGTCAAGCTGAAATTATTATGGACTCAACGGCAAAAAAACTTATAGAAGATGGATATAACTTAAGGAAAATTAATCAAGCTTACTTTGCGTTTCATGGTTTGTATGGAGATGATCCGGGCTCTAATACTAATATAAGTAAACAATTAACCGATATTCGTAAGGAATATGATAATTTAAAGGGTTTCATGACTGCTGTAGGGGCGATTAAAACAGAAAAGGAATTCAATCAATTATATTTGGAATTAAGAAAGAATTAATTATAACCATGGGGACCTTTTGGATCGTTCTTTTTGAGATGTTAGCGCCCGAATGCCAGGCCGTTGCATAAATTGTAAAACTAAGTTTTTGAATAATTCACGATCTTTCCCGTTTAGAACAGCTTGCTCGTGAGATTCTGAGATTGCAACTGGATATCCTTGGCCTCGTTTACATTGGTCAAAGATCAAAGAATGGCTTAGATTTAAGAGTTGAGGATTTTCGGCTACCCACTTAGGAATTTCCACTCTTCCTATTTCCTGTCCAGTATTTATATAGAAGAAATAAATCTGATGTTTCCCATAATACAAATGAGGTATTGATGACTGAGAACGGTAAATAGGGGATCTTTCTCCTGCACTAAGATAAATTTCAAACAAATCCCGGTCTAATAGGTTGTTTGCTAGTGAGCATGGAGTCTCATTGGTTCTACGGCTGTTGCAATGCTCTCCACAATAATCTGAAGATTTCTCGCATATGCTAGCTCTAATAGAATTTATTACTTCAGTCGTTCGTGGGAATGATATGTACGCAGCCAAAGATAGGGGGAAATTATCAGCAATTTTTTTTATTCCATCCATGTGATGTAGCAATCCGTGTTCTATGAAATGTTCCCGTACATAAGTTTTATACGCTTGACCAGACAAACCCCATAATATTAATGATCCATCTACCAGAGCCAATGTTGGCAAATTGTTTTTTATGTCTGCTACAGCTTCTTTTAATGTGCCGATTTCAATAATAGCCCTTTCCAGGCTTAATAATTGCCCAGTTAATAATTCTACCTCGTTGTTATTTGATGGATTGGTAATACATAAGTCACGTTCATTTATTTTTAATGTTGGTTCATTATAGAGTTCAGATAAGGGAGTTTCTCCGTAAGTTAATTTACAGACACCCATATTTATTAAACTGCATGGAACAGGAAGGTGACGGTCTATATCAATATGAGAACCATCAGCTGATACGACATTCCATGAAGAAGGCATGGAAGGCAAAGGGTGTTTGGTGAGTAATTGTTCAACTACTTCTGCTTTTAGATATGGGCGAGTATTTGAATACCCTGTAGAGATTATAGAGGCAGCGTGTTCGATGTTTTCCGCTATGGATATCAGAGAGTGGATTACTTGTGATGAATCTAAAGGTGACTTTAATATTTCTGAGCTTGATGCTGATAATTCTTTAGCTAACTTGGACAAATCTAGGCTCATTTTTTTCTAAGACTCCTATAATCTCCAGTTCTTATTGTAATTTGTTGCTGATCTAAATATTCTAAATAAGGCAGCATATATTTTCGTGAACTCTCGAACAGAGTTCGAGCTTCTGCAACTGTAATAGTACCATTTACCGTTAAATAATTTATTAGAATACTGTTCATTTTGTCTAAAATTTCAGCTGGATATAATATAGATTCAGAAACGCGAATTATTTTTTTGGCAAATATTAAATATTCAAGGATTTCGTTTTCGATTTTATATTCTGTTGAAGGTGAATAGTGACCAATCATAAGCTCTGACAGATAAGATTTCGCTGTTTCTAATGATTTAGAATCTAATACAGGATTATGATCGGGTAATTTTATATAATTTTGAATTTCTAAAAGAGATAGTTCTCCGGTTAATTTAGCGATAAATCCGGTAAATGTAGATTGCTTTAATTCTAATCTATTGCGCAATTCCTGAGATCTCATACCGGGCCGCAGTGGGAATAATTCATGATGATTAGAGAGAATGGCGTAACAAGAATTTTTAATCATGTTCCATGAAGTACTTGAAAAAAATATTCCATCTTGGTGAATTTCCTCTTCTGCCAATGTATCGTCAATGGTGTTTTTAATTTGTATGACTGAGCTGTCTTCAATTAAACTAGTTAAATTTTCCAGGCACAATTGATTTGTCAAATTGGTGGACTTGCAGAGATCAGTAAATGAAATATTACCCACTTTATTAATGGACTCTATTATTGCATCTTTGTCATCACCACTTTCTAAAGACAAGAAGTGGTTTAATATGTTGTCGTCGAATCTTTTATGCCTACGTTTAGGATGGGGGTCTAAAATTATGCCTCCTCCTAGGGTGTATTCTGAAGATCTGATTATGTAGGAATCTCCTTTAACCAATGCCAGAGGTTCTTGTAAAAGAATTTGGCATGCTCCTGTTTCATCTTGGCTGAGATTACTTGCATTAAGAATTCGGACTCTCGCATTGCATTCACTGGTAAAAGCATGAAAAGTGATACCTTGATTATGTTTAATGGTTTGTGGAGACATTTTTGATATTGTCAGTTGGACATCGATAATTTTTGTTGATTGTAATGTGTTTGGAATGGTCAATATGTCCCCACGATTGATTTCAGATTTAGAGATTCCAGATAAATTAACCGCTAGCCGTACGCCGGGTTGTGTCATTTCGACTTTCTCACTGTGTGACTGGAGTCCTCTAATTCTTCCGCGAACTCCGGTGTTGGCTATTTCTATTTCTTGCGAAATTCTTAATGGACCATCAATTAGAGTGCCTGTTACTACAGTGCCGAATCCCGATATTGTGAAACAACGATCTATAGGGAGTCTAGGTATTTTGAAATTTATTGGAGGTTCAGAGCTAATTAGCATGCTGTCAATTTGAGCTTTTAAAGCATCTAATCCATCTAAAGTAGCAGAAGACACACTTATTATTGGGCTGTTTTTTATACTTGTCCTTTCGATGGTCTCAATTATTTCTTCTTTTACCACAGCTATGATTTCTTCATCTACTAAATCACATTTAGTTATAACTACTATGGAGTTAGGAATTTTTAGAGTATCTAATATTGATAAATGCTCAATAGTTTGAGGCATGACACTTTCATCTGCTGCAACGATGAGCAAAGCTAAATCAATTGATCCTACGCCGCTTAACATATTTTTAATGAATTTTTCGTGTCCTGGAACATCTACAATACTTACATGATTGCCTGATGGAAGAATCAGATCTGCAAATCCTAGATCTACAGTCATTTCGCGAGCTTTTTCTTCAGGTAATCTATCAGGATCTATATTAGTTAAAGCTTTAACCAATGAAGATTTACCATGATCAACATGCCCAGCTGTCCCTAATACAAACATAATTTTTTCACTTCCTTATAAGAATTCTTCAAATATCCCATTTGATACAAATATTTTGGAAGGAGATAGTTTTATTTGGGATTCGGAATTTTCAATCAACTGGGATTCGACCAGGGTTTTTAATTGGCTTTTATATATAGATTTTAAATCAATTCCAAATATTTTGTGATATTCCCGAGTGTTGATTCCATTAAGTAATCTTAAACCTAAAAACATAAGTTCAGAAGATATTTGCTCTTTAGTTAATATTTCAAAGCCATCTATTAAATTGTGATCAGATAAAAATTTTTCGTTAATGGCATGTTGTGCGTGATTAGAGGTTCCTGTCCCATGTAATAATGATTCCTGCACGTATTTTTTAGGAGATTTAATTGCCCAAAATCTGGCATTGCCTATATTTGAATGTGCTCCTGGCCCGAGACCGATGTATGGCTTTCGTTGCCAGTAAGCTAAATTGTGTCTTGAATAGTTGTGGTTTTTAGCCCAGTTAGATATCTCGTAATGTTCGAATCCGTTGTTTATTAAATGGCTTTGAGCAATTTGGTACATATCTGCAACAATATCATCTGGAGGTAAAGAAATAACTCCTTTGGCATACATGGAATAGAAAGGAGTTCCTTCTTCTATAGTTAAGCTATACATTGAAATGTGTTGAATATTGGTAGCTAATATTTGACTCAAAGTTTCATCCCAATCCTGTATGGTTTGCCCAGGTAAGCCATACATTAGATCAACACTGATATTGTTGAAACCTGAATTCTGAGCATTGGATATAGCTGATATAGCAGTAGAGCTATTATGCCTACGGCTTAAAGTGGTTAATAAGTTGTCTTTAAGGGATTGTACTCCGATACTTAACCTATTGATCCCAGAATCAAAAAGTTCTTGGCATTTTTCTAAATGTAGATCATCAGGGTTAGATTCAAGTGTTATTTCGATATCGTCAGATAAATAGCTATATTTTTGTATTGTTTTTAAAATTTTTCCAATTGAATGGGAATCTAATAAAGAAGGAGTTCCACCTCCAAAAAATATAGTGTTTATTTTTGGATTTTGTAATGAAGTCAGCCATCTTTGTATGTCCAGGCATAATGCATTTACGAACGCAGGTATGAGGTCTTCTATTCCTTGATAGGTATTGAAGTCACAATAAGAGCATTTTGTCTTACAAAATGGTATATGTAAGTATAAAGACAATCCTATTTGTTCTATAGAACTGTTTCCCACTGAGGACTCAAAAGAGCTTGGCTTCTCGGGTTTGATTTTTTCAGTCATTAATATTCCCCTTCCCATCTACGACATTATCAGGGTCTAATTCTTCTGGTCGACTATTTTTTTTAGGAAGGTTCAAAATCTCATCAATTACATATTGCGGAGAAAATTTTATTAACACAAAAATAGCTATAACAAGTGCTATTAAATCGTCTATTCTGCCTACATATGGAATGACATCAGGAGTTAAATCATAAGGAGCTAATATATACGCGATGCACGCTATCACAATTAATTTTACGATTTTACTTACACGTTTATCGAAGAAAAGTTTTGCTAAAAGGCGTATTAGCTTTAAGATTGTTGGCAACAACCTTAAAGCTAACATTAATAATGGTATTTTCATTATAATGATCCTGTTAGTAAACGATACATTTATATAGCCTAGTATTTTTTATTTAGGGCTTTACCCAAAAAGGGGCTCTTTTTTTTTGGGGTTTTAAGAGTTCTTCATTAGGTGCTGTAAGTTCGTATTCCAATGGATTAGGTATTGAGTATCCTATTTTTTCAAATATTTCTGTGTTGCTGTAATATGCGTCATATGTGAACCGTAATAAAGTGGAGAAAAAAACAGGAGAGCTTATCTCAATTTGCTTCAAAATTTCAATTTGCTCAGTGCTTGGTAATTTAACAAAAGTTTCCTTATGTAATGACATGGCTAAAATATCTATTTGCTGGAGTCCTTCAAGTATTAATTTAGCAGTAGACGGAGTCCGAGAGGACAAATCGCTTATTGTGGGTTCGAGATAGAGTTGACTTGCAGAAGGCATTAAATCGCTTTCAGGAATCAATTTATTTAGAACGGCACTTAAAATTTTGCTTCGGTTATCGTCAAATATAGTTTTGATGTTAATTTCCATTTTTACTCTCCATTATTCCTTGTTATGAGGGAATTATTGGTAGTGTTATATGTGAAGGGTATTTAGCACTATGAAATATGGTTTGTTTTGCTGATAGTAATTGGGTGTCACTTCCGAGTTTTGATCCTGTATTTGGGTTACGGTCGAATCTCGGGAAGTTACTACTAGATATTTCTACTCTAATGCTGTGCCCTGGCATTATTACATGACTTGTAGACCATAAGTCTATTGTGTATTCATAAATTATATTAGGTGTTATGTGAGTTGGTGTTTTTCTAGACGTTCTAAATCTTGCACGGATAATTCCGTCTTGTAAATTTTGTGAATATCCTGAAGGATGAACGTCTATTAACTTAGCAGTAAAATCAGTGTCGCAAGCCGTTGACGAAGCAAATAGTTTGACTTTAATTGGTCCGGTTAACTCTAATTCTCGTTTTAATGGTTCTGTTGTGTAAACTAGAATGTCTTCTCGTTCTTCCAGAGGACGTTGATCCGCAACTCCATGAGAAATGATTAAAGTATTACCTCCGCGCGTGGGAACAGGCGACCGAGGGTCATATATATAAGAATCATCAGGTTCATCGTATGGAGCTAAAGTGTTTAATATCCCATCTCCATGGCGGCTATTAGCTTTGCCTAATGAATGGAAATAAAAATTAGTATATTGAGTTCTTGCTAGAGGCCATTCATTTTCAGGGCGCCATTCGTTTTTTCCCATTACGAAAATTAAAACAGGGGAGGTTTTTTGGATTCCTGTATCTTTATTTTTTAACCAATAGTCAAACCAATTAAGTAGATGTTCATGCAGTTCCATAGGAGAATTAGCTCCAAAATCAATATCCCCAGCGCCTTTAGTGGTTGCTTCAGTAAAAGGTCTTATGTGAGCCCAAGGACCAACTATTAATCTCTGATTGTCTCTTGCTAAAGTATTGCCGCCATCGCAAGAAATGGACTGAAATCCATTAAGACAACCTTCCAGGAATATATCGTACCAACCACCAACATGCAGCATTGGTACTTTAACGTTTTGAGATTTTTTATTTAGATTAATGTCCCACCAATAAGGATTATCATTTTCATTGTCGAAGTATTCTTGTAAATAAGGGGCAACTTCTTTTAGTTTGTCAATCCAATCAATTAATGGAAGATGGTTATACCATTCATCTTTTAGAGGTCTGGCAAAATTTGTAGTTTCTAAAAGGTACTCTTCAAATTCAGGAACAAGGTCGGATTTTCCTAGCCTTGCTAAAGTATCAAATCCTTTGTGAATAGCATAAGGTACCAACCAACCCCATTCTAAAGGTCCTCCAGTGTGATATACCCAGCTTTCACGAAAATCTGAGGAAGCTGAAACTGGTGCCATGCATTTCAAATTAGGGTGTGACAGAGGGTTGCACGCTAAAGTGTATTGGGTAGCACCTAAATAAGACTGCCCAGTTGTACCGACGTTTCCGTTTGACCACTCTTGCCTAGATGCCCATTCAATAGTATCGTAACCGTCATTTATCTCTTGGAATAAAGGGTTATACAAGTCTCCTTCAGAATCGAATCTCCCTCTACAATCTTGGCTTATAACTACATAACCATGTTTGGGAAAAAACCAAAGTGAGTGATCAGGGTCAGAAGCGTAACTATTTTTCCCGTAAGGACCTCGGTTTATCAAAACAGGGAATTTGCCCGGTCCGTCTGGTTTATAGATGTCTGCAGCTAAATTTACTCCGTCTCTCATAGGAATCATGACATCTACATCTCTAATGACTTTATATTCTTCGTTTGTATTCATGACTCACCTTTACCATCCATAATCTGAACCTGATTTAAGAATAACTGTTGCCTATAAATGAGTCAACGCTACCAAGATACGATAGAGTTGTCTATTGCTTGTAAATACACCTTCTAGCGTATAGAATCCGGAAACCTTGTAAGTATTGGAGATAATATATTGGATGCCAAAAAAACCAGTAGTTTTAATCTAAGTTCAGTATCATTATTAAGTGTTTTATCTGTAGGGCACGGTATAACACATTGGTATATGTCGGCATTTTTATATCTGATTCCATATATAAAAACATCATTGGGCCTATCATCTCTTCAAATTGAAGTATTCCATGTGTTGAGGCAGTTAAGTGGTGGAATAGTCACAATGATAGCTGGTTTCATTATTGACAGATTAAACAACAAATGGGGGTTAATACTTACTGGTTGCTTGTTTTTAGCTGCAATTATTTTTGGAGCTTTAGGAGTTTCCAAGTCTTATATATATTTATTAATACTTGCTGCGATAATGCCTTTGCCGGGGCAAATTTGGCATATACCTTCTATAGCTACAATATCCCAGAGACTTCCAGACAAAAGAGGTTTTGGTTTATCAGTGCATGGAATAGGAGCTCAAGTCGGTTCAACTGCAGGCCCGTATGTTACTGGACTAATAATAGCTTCTTCGGTGATAACGGGACTGGCATGGGAACCTTGGAGGTCTGCCACCGTAATATACGTCATTCCTACTGTTATAGCAGCTCTGATTATTTGGGCCACGTTAGGTAAATTAGGGAGTGTGGCTAATAACGGACAAGTTATTGATTTAATCACAAGAGTTAAAAATGCTAAATTTTTATTAAAAAATAAGGTCATATTAATCCTTGTTCTGGTTATATTTTTACGGAATAGTGGCTTCAATTCATTGATGGTTTGGGTTCCTCTTTATTTAGCTGGAGATTACCAAGAAAGCTTGGGCTATAGCCCAAGCTTATATGGTTTTTATTTTTCGTTATTGACTCTTTTTGGCGCTATTTCTGCTCCAGTATTAGGATGGTTATCTGATAAATATTCCCGGAAAATAGTATTAGTCCCGAGTTTATTAATAGCGTCAGTTTTAGTCGGAACGATACCAATTATTGGAGCCGATTCAAAGTTACTGTTAGGTATAGTTTTTGCTTTAACAGGGTTGTTTACTTACTCCCTTGGCCAATTATTACAAGCAGCTGTACTTGATCAAATAGGAACGGGCAGTGAAGGGGCGACAATGGGATTGGTTTTGGGAGCTAATAGCATTATTAGTGCAGTGTCTCCACTTATTGCAGGTCGCTTAATTGTTGCTAATTTTGGTATAAGCAATGTGTTTTATTACAACATGTCGTTATGGCTGGCATCTGCTGTGTTATTGTTATGGGTTAAATTAAAAAATCCTAATCAGAGTTAATTTTTTAATCATCTAAAAAACCTTTTAAATCGTCTTTTAATATTTGCCAATGATCTTTTAACTGGATCTTTTCAGCACATGTTAAATCATTGTAAGTTTTATTGAATTCTTTAAAATACCATATGGGATAAACCCAAAATTCATCTGGTAATTGTTTAGTGACTGTGCGGGTTATAGTGCCTGTTGGGCCGAATGCATTGAAAGAAGTTATTAAGTTTCCGTTGGCGGCAATAGCGATACTTTCAGTCCATTGTGCGATTCTGTTCTGCTCTGTATGGTCTTTTAAAATATTTACTAAATGATCAGCACGTTCAGAATTTGTAGCGTTTTTACCTGCATTCCGTTTTGTGTGAATACTTTCCCATTCGTTGGCCAGTGAAGGGATGATTATTCCTCCATCTGATGATATTACTGGTTTATTAGTTAATTTAGACCAAGATATGGCTTTTTGTTCAGCAATTTCTCTGTGGTTGGAGCCAGATTCCGGAGGGTCGTGGTAGAGAGAAAAATCGTCCGGAGTATAGATAATGATAGAAGTTTGGTTGAATAACTTTTTAATTTCAAGTTGTTTAGAAAAGTTATTGCTCCCGATTAATATTTCTTTTATGGAAAGCATGTGAAGAGCACTAATTTATAACAGCCACAGCCCGTGTGGCTGTACCATCTCCGTTTTTTAGTTTTAATGGTAACGCCCAAATCGAGAAAGTTTTGCTAATTAGCAAATGTAAGTTAATTAAATTCTCTATAATTGGTATTTCTGCCGTTAATAAAATTCTATGTGCCGGGAAGTCTGTTTTTGTTGATTTAGAAGTTTTAGGATGTTTGTCTATTGGGAAATCTATAGCCACGGCCTTGATGCTCGAGTCTCTTAAAAATAGTGCTGCTTCGTTGCTTAAGTACGGCCCTGATGAATAATAGTTATCTTTTCCGGAATTAGTTTCTGCCCATCCTGTGAATAAGACAACTATTTTTTGTTTAATGCTTTGTTCCTGGAGAGCCTCTAGGAGGTCTTGTTTTGATATTGGGCTTTGTGATTGGAAACAATCACGTAAATCGACAAGGATAGCGGGTCCGACAAATTTTTCTAGAGGCATTTCGTCGATAGTTTTACCTGTTTCTACAAAGTGATACGGAGCATCCACATGGGTTCCAATATGTGTTGGTAGAGTAAGTTTGGTATTAGATCTGGCATGAGTTTCGTGTGTCTGTAGAGGAGTCGTTTCTACTGTTGTTAGCCCCGGCACAGCTGTAATACGATCTCCTCCAAGAGTTAATGTGAGATCTATTAGTTGGTTCAATTGCTCATACTCATATTGAATAATTGTTCATAAGCTAATGCCCATGGGGGCCTTAAAAATCCGAGCGCCCTCACATCTTCTAACCATCCTCCAAGGGGAGAATACCATGTGTATGCTGTTCCTCCGGTTAACTTGCACAATCGGTTCAATATTGAGTCTGCCAGTACTGCAACTGTTTCTTTAAGCATTAACGAATTATTTCTATTAGATGTCCCATTATCGATTGACAATAAAGTGTTTTCCAGTGCTTGATTAATTAACCAATACTCTTGTTCAGCTTTTGTCCATTCTACTTCCTGAAATGCTTTTAATTTTGGTGTATTAACAAGAATTTTTTCTAAATTAGATTTACAATGTTCCATAGCAGTATCAACCACTCCTGTAATTACAGAAGTAAATGCAACTGGTCCGAGACCTCCATTTGAGGCCATTAATTCTGTTGCATGGCCTGGCCATGCGATCCGGGTTGCCGGAAAGTTTGTAAATGTGAAGGCATGACTATTAGTTGACCGCATTCCTCTACCTTTCCAAGGATTATCAAGTTTAACTCCTTTTGATCCATCCCAAGGCAGATTTTTTACGTTGATAAAAAAGATATCAGGTGTTTCTTCGCCTTCTGGAACAGCTCTTGTTGACATAAAAGATGTCCTGCCTGAACCGCTACCGAAGTGTTTTTTGCCTGTCATAAAATATTTCAAACCAGAATCTAGTTTAGTAGCAGTTTTCGTTAAGCCTGAATCCCCTCCGCTTCCTGGCTCCGATACTATTGTTCCCCACCAGTTTCCATCTAATACTGTTTGGAAAACCTCTGATTTTTGGGTATTCCATTGTTCTAAATATTCATCTGGTACATCTCCAACTCTCCAAGGAGATAGCACTCCTTGGTGCATGGTGCTAGATAATGCTACAGAGGGATCCCCAGAGGCTAATATTCTGATGATTTTGCAAATTGAACTTCCTGAACTTTGTAAGTTTGTCCAGAGTCCACCGAATTCTTTTGGCACACCGAGTAATGGAACATTGATGGACATTAATTGGTTGTAGTCGGATTCTTGAAGTTCAGTTCTTTGTTGCCGTTCAAAAACTTGAGCCTTCCATTCTGTTGCAATTTGTTTAGCGTTTTTTGTAACTGTAGCTATATCCATAGTGTTTATAAATCCTTTTTAATTTATTAGACGGTAATTTGATTTATTTTGTGTTTGTTTCTACCGGGTACTGTTCGGATAACCATTGTTTAAGTCCACCCTCTAAAATGGAGATATTGTGATATCCAGTTTTCAACAGTATAGTTGCAGCAATAGGCGAATGGTCGTTGCAACTATCGTAAATTATAATTTTTGTTTTTTTACAAGAGGTTAGTTGTTTTAGTTCCTTTGTTATTTCTGACGCTTTTATATGATATGACGACTTTATATAATTGATATTTCTGTCAATATCATCTCTAATATCTACGAGGATAAAATGTTTTGAGTTGGCTATTAGGTATGACAACCATGTTGGGGATATATTTGTGTACATTTTTACTTTTCACCTATTAAAAAGATTTAACCTTAAAGTTATTTGAAAGTCAATTTGCTCTTTGACTGGTTTAAGTCAAATAATGAAAGACGCTAGCTGTTGATAGATAGCGGGAATTGGTATAATAGTTTTATAAAATTAGCATGGAGGGCTGGTGGAAGACCAAGATTTTGTAAATAAATTGAAAGAAAAAATTCAACGCTTAACAGGTGAAAAAATAGTACTACATGTTAATACACATAATAAAAATGATATCAGTATAGAATTTAATGGCTCTGAAACTATAGTTAATATGGGAAATAACATATATGAATATTCCGGATTTGCTCGAATGTGTGTTGAATATGCAGTCGCTTCAATCACAGAACAACGACCAATTGATGTTCTGGAATTTCATGTTTTGTTGGCTAGGAATTGAATAATATTAATGAACCTAATGTTCAAGTACCGCCATTAGATTTATGCCCATGGTATTATCAATATTGGTTCCTTTATCCATCATTTGTTATATGGCCTCTGTGGTCCATTTTGACAATAAGATCTCCGTGGCACAATCATTTTTTATTTGGTTCTGTAGCGTGGGCACATTTATTTGTTGGAACATACTTTTTGGTATATATGCCAGTTTTTGAAGGAGGCAATATACAGTCTACTATTCTTTTCACATTGCCCAGCTTAATTTTTATTCCCATAACGCAAATACATTGGTCTTTTGTGCAAAAGCCTAAGATAAAAGCATGGCATATAGAAACTGAAAAAAGAAATCAAATCATTACTCAAGAACCTTCTAAAAGAAAGAAACCTCGTAAGCATAAAAGACGATAAATTTTCATGAAAGAATTCTTACAGGAACTGATGCAGAAGCAATTCCGTAAATTGTTTTTGCATCCGATTCAAATTCAAATTCTAAGTTAATTACTTTTGCTCCTTCGGATTGTTTATTTATTACAGTTCCGCTTACTGATAAATTAATAGTTAATGGAATTTGCCTCAGTAAGTCAATTTGTATCCAATCATAATAGTCATAGGATTTGTCTACAGGAATGGTTTTGCACACAGCTTCATAAACATAATCTTTAAGTGATTCAATATCGTAAAATTGATCTTCTAATCCCTCGTCGGGTTGAAAATGAACCCATTTTATTAGTGTAGGTAATTCATCTCCTGGAAGAACATTTTCGTAATTAAAGGTTTTGCCCCAAAGCCTAGTCATTCGTACTTCTCCTTGCGCATTGTTAATACCTGTGAAAGATATATTATATAATTGAAATTTACGATTTTTAATAAATACAAAACTATTAATCTAAGGAGATAATATAATGCCAGATCGGAGTGGTTACAAGTCAGCTATGGTTGTTGTTGCCCATGCAGATGATGCAGAATGGGGATGCAGCGGTACGGTGGCAAAATGGTGTAAAGAAGGATGGGATGTAGTGTATGTTCTCTGCACTGACGGAAGTAAAGGAAACGATGACCCTACAGTTACGAGCAAGCAATTGAAAGAATTACGAGAGACAGAACAAATTAATGCCGGAAAAGTTCTCGGGCTAAAAGAAGTAGTGTTTCTAGGATATGAGGATTCAATGTTGGAGCCTTCTATTTCATTGAGAAAAGATATTACAAGACAAATACGAAAACATAAGCCAGATATTTTAATTTGCCAGTACCCGATGAGAACGCTTTTGGGTAAAGGATACATAGGACACCCTGATCATATAGCTTCAGGAGAAGCTGCTATGTCAGCTGTATTCCCTACAGCGAGAGATCGATTAACCTTTCCAGAACTGCTAAAGGAAGGATTTTCTCCTCATAAAGTAAATGAATTGTGGGTTATGGGTTCTGAGTTGGCTGAAGAGTATGTCGATGTCACAGAAACTATAGATATAGCAGTTTTAGCTTTGCAACAGCATGCTAGCCAGATAGGCAATCAAGATGCGGTAGCAAATCATATGAGGGATTGGAGATTAAAAAACGGAGAATCTGTTAACATGCAATATGCAGAGAAATTCCATGCTTTTGACCTGTCATAATTGTAAGATTGAAGTTTTTAGAATTACTATTGGTGAAAAGCTGCTTATATAGGAGAGTTATATGAAAATCACAGGATACAATGTTAATTCAGTTAAAATTCCTGCAGACAAACCATTGGTCGAAGGAGTTAAATCTAGTGATACAAAACGAGGCTTTGTCACATTGGAATTGTATACGGATCAGGGTATTGGTGGAGTCGGTGTAAGCTTTATACCAGGCAACGTCAATAACCCGTTATTTCCATCTCTAAGGATTGCTGTTGAAAATTTGAGTCAACTCTTGATTGATGAAGATCCAATGATGATTGAAAACATATATTCTAAATTAACATCAGCTGCTACAGGTTCGGGCCCGGGAGGAATTCTGAATATTGCTATGGCATCTATTGATACCGCACTTTGGGATATTAAAGGTAAATATTTAAATCAATCTGTCTCATCGTTGCTAGGGGGGTATAGAACTAGCATTAACACCTATGCTAGTGGTCAACTTACCCGAGAAAAAAATCTAGAAGATTTAGAATTTATAGCGCCTAGATTAGTTGAGCTAGGATTTCATCAAATGAAAACACAAATGGGAGGTGAATCCACGGCCTCTGCAGAAATTGACAGGATGAGAGTCCTTAGACAAGTGTTGTCTCCAGACGTTGATTTAATGTGTGATATAAATCAATTATGGGACGTTAATCAAGCAATTCAGATTGGATCTAGAGTAGAAGATTACAATCTATTTTGGCTGGAGGATGTGGTTGCCTCCGAAGATTATCAAGGTTTGGCCAGAGTGGCAGATGCGTTAACGACTCCAGTTTGTGCCGGAGAGTATGTGTATGGCATTAGACCTTTTCGACATATGATAGAGGCGCGATCTATAGATATTGTAATGATTGATCTAATGAGAGTTGGTGGTATCACTCAGTTTATGAAAGTGGCTCACATGGCTGAGGCATTTAATTTACCAGTTGTCAGTCATTTAATACCTGAAGTTCAAGTACATACTATGGCGGCTATCCCTAATGGATTAACTGTAGAATATATGCCTTGGTCATTAATGTTATTTGAGGAAACACCAGAAATCAAAAATGGAGAAATACGAGTCCCTGCAAAGCCTGGACTGGGACTCGTATTTGACCAAAGTATTATATCAAAATATAAAGACTAAAATGAGAGTGAATAATGATACTTCAGTTACGAACATATACGATTAATGAGGGAATGATGGATTCATTTATAGATATATTTACAAAACATATTAAACCTTTACATGCGAGGTTGAATATTCCTGTGCAAGGAATGTGGACTAATATAGAAAAAAATGAATTTATTTGGATGCGTAAGTTTGAAAGCATAGATGAAATACCAGCAAAAGAACGGGCTTTTTCGGATTCCCCAGAGAGGAAAAGTTTAGGAGATCGGCCGACTAGTCATATAGCTAAAATGGATATCAAAATTATTGAGTCATTAGATATTAATTAAGGTTTTTAACCATAAGAATATGTGTTATGTTTTCATCAAGGAAAACTTCACCCGTAGGAATGAAACCATTTTTTATATAGAATTCTTCCGCATGCGTTTGTGCATGTAAATGTATTTCAGTGTAGTTGTTTTCTAAGGCTATCTTTTCCAATTTCTGTAACATTAGGGTTCCTACCCCAAATTTCCGCCATCCGCGATCTACTGCCATTCTTCCTATATGACATATACTTTTTTCTTTCCATATTAATCTTCCAGTTCCAACAATCATTTTTTCGCAACGAGTAATGACATGGATACAATGTTTATCGATTTCATCGATTTCATGGTCAGGATTAACTCCTTGTTCTTTAACAAAAACTCGAGTTCGGAGTTCAAAGGCTAATTCTTGGTCTTGGGTAGTATGAATTTCTGTAACGGTAAATTTCGGCATTTCAGTCCCAGCGTTATATTAAAACGTTTAGGTGGGTAAGATTTCGATGGGAGCGAAGCTATGGAGTAGTTTTTTAACTCCTATTTGCGAGTTGAATTGGATTACAATTTCGAAATCGTTATTAATAGGCTCTATGTCAGTAATGATACCTTCTCCGAAGGTATTATGGTTTATGTGCTGTCCAATTTTAGGGTCAGGTTTGGGAGAATGGATGGAAGTTGTTTTTCTTAAAGCTGTAATATTCCGTTTAATTGGTTTAACTTTGGACTTAGTAGTTTCAATTGCTGCATAATCAATTACTCCATCAAGGTTTTCTAAAAACCTCGATTTCACAGTAGGTCCATACCTACCCATTAAACCTCTCCTAAAAGCATTAGTTAAATATAAAACCTTTTGTGCTCTAGTAACTCCTACATAACATAACCGGCGTTCTTCCTCTATTTGGTCATGACTGTCAAACGAGCGACTGTGAGGTAGTAAGCCTTCTTCTAAACCAACCATAAATACGACTGGGAATTCCAATCCTTTAGCTTGGTGCAGAGTTATTAATGTTAAACAATCATCGGATTCATCATATTTGTCTATGTCATTAATCAATGACAGCCTATCTAGTAATGCAGAAAGCCCTTCATGAGTATCTTGCGTGTTGAATTCTCGTGCAGTTTCTCTAAATTCTAATATATTTTCCCAACGTTCTTGAGATTTGTCTGACGAGCTCAAGATAGAATCTTGTAATCCACTTTCGCTGAGAACTAGGTCTATTAATTCTATCAGTGGCAAATGCTGGGATTCATCTGTAAAAATTATTAACTTCTGGTAAAAGTCAGATAATAATTTAGTGGACCTACTGTTTAACGCAGAATTATTATCGGATGTTTCGCTTATGTTTTTTAGCGTTTCGTATAAAGATTGACCGAGTGATTCACTGTATGATTTTAAATCTTCGATCGTTTTCTTGCCAATTCCTTTGCCTGGGTTTGAGATAGCACGTATCATGCTGATATTGTCGGAAGAGTTATGAATTATTGTTAAATAAGATAAAAGATCTTTTATCTCTTTACGTTGATAGAATTGGATTCCTCCAACGATGCGATATTTTACTGCTGATTTTAGACAGGCTTCTTCTAAAGCTCTTGATTGAGCATTCACTCTATACATTACTGCGACATCGTTTAGGTTAAAATTATTTGATGTGATTCGCTTGATTTCTGTTATTACGAAACTAGCCTCATCTAATTCATCATAAGTTTCATGTATTATCACGGGACTTCCTTGTTCATTGTCTGTGAACAAGTCATTTTCTATAGAGAGGCTATTTTTGGATATTATATTTTTGGCTACGCTTACAATTTGTTTAGTTGAACGATAATTTTGGTTAATCGTTATTGTTTTAGTTCCAGGAAAATCATCTTGAAAATTTAAGATATTCGTAATGTCAGCATTTCTCCAGGAATATATTGATTGATTAGGATCTCCCACGACGGTTATGTTGTTATGTTGCTCTACTAGTAATTTTGATAATAAATATTGAGATGCGTTAGTATCTTGGAATTCGTCTATCATTACTTGTTGAAAATTTTGATTGTAAAAATCTTGGATTCTTGGATTATTGCTGAGTAAGTCGACAGACTTTGAAATCAGATCGTCAAAATCAGCCGCATTATTCCGTTGTAATAATTCTTCATATTTACTAAAAACATTAGCTGCGAGTTCTTCAAAATATGATTCAGCTTCTACTAACAAACTTCGAGAATCTTTAAGAGAACTTTTGGATTTAGATATGATGTTTTGAATTGCCCTGGCATTCGCTTGTTTTGGGTCAATTTCTGCTAATATCATAGATTCTTTTATAGCAGATAATTGATCATCAGAATCATATATTGTGTAATTATTGTCTAGTCCAACATACTTGCCATGTGTTCGTAAAATTCTTGCACAAAATGAATGAAAAGTACTTGCAGTTACAGAATTCATTGATGGTATAGCCATATTCGAAATCCGGGTTTTTAATTCATTGGCAGCTTTATTAGTGAATGTTACTGCTAGGACGTTAGAGGTTTTAATCGTTCCTGATAAGATTAAGTGAGCTATTCGGTGAGTTATAACGCGGGTTTTACCACTTCCCGGACCTGCAATAATTAACATGGGGCCATCTAGATGTTGGACTGCGTTGATTTGTTCTTCATTAAGCGATTGCAAAATGGATTTTGTAGTAGTAACCATGGAATAAAGTATATCATTACTTATTATACTTGAACTTTGATTAACTGGATTGGAATGATATACTTTTCAGTTAAATAACTCTGTTTATTATGAGTCTTAATCAGGAGAGTATCTTTTGGCGTCGAATAGTATTAATTTAAGAACACCAGGTCCAACCCCTCTTCCAGACCCAGTGCTTGAGGCGTTATCAAACCCTATGATTAATCATAGAGGACCTGAATTTAAAAAACTTTTAGATGATACAACTCACAAAATGAAGCAAATATTTATGACACAGAATGACGTATTCATTTTGACAGCGTCTGGATCAGGCGCATTAGAGGCATCCATTGTTAATACGCTATCACCCGGAGATAAAGTTATATCTTGTAGTGCGGGATCTTTTGGAGACAGATATACAGAGATTGCAAGAACTTATGGGGCAAATGTCGTTGAATTGAGTTATGAATGGGGTGACGCTATACCTCCAGAGGATATAAAAAAAGCCTTGTTAGCAAACCTGGATACTAAAGCAGTAATCGTTACTCATAATGAAACATCTACCGGGGTGGAGCATGATTTACAAGAGATCGCTAGAGTAGTGAAAGAAAATTCCGACGCATTAATATTAGTGGATGCAGTAAGCAGTTTAGGGTCTGTCCCTCTTCCAGTAGACGGTTGGTCTTGCGATGTAGTTTGTACAGGTTCACAAAAATCATTTATGATACCTCCCGGGTTGTCTTTTATCAGTTTTAGTAAACGTGCTTGGGAAGCGTTTGATGTTGCTACTATGCCTAAATCTTATTTTGACTTAGGTGCTGCGAAAGATGCTTTATCTAAAGGACAAACTCCATGGACACCTAGCATATCGCTGTTCTATGCATTGGATGTGGCATTAGATATGATGCTAGACGAAGGATTGGAAAATATTTTTATAAGACAATCTAATATCGCTGAATATACGAGAAAACGTTCAAAAGAATTGGGGTTAGAATTGCTCCCTACAGATGAAAAAAGAGCTTCTGACACAGTCACTGCAGTGAGATTACCAGATTGTATTGATTCATCAAAATTTATGTCTATGATGAAAAATGATGAAAATATAGTATTAGCAGGTGGGCAAGGTAAATTAACCAGCAAAATATTTAGAATAGGCCACTTGGGGTCAGTTGTTATAGAAGAAATAGAAGAAGTGTTTGAGTCTTTGGAAAGAGTTCTTCCCAAACTTGGATATTCTTTGCCTGCTAAATAAAATCTAAGCCTATCTTTTCAAATTTTCGATATTAAATATAAAATTTAGAGAGACTTATGGCAAGAAATTTTGCTCATTGGAATTTGCGTTATATTAAGAACAGGTTAGCAGTTCTTATCTATGAAAAAAAGAACCCTTCTTTACCGTGGCTTACTAAAGAATCTATAGTTTTTTTAGAAAATTATCTTACAAGCGAACATACCGGTTTAGAATTAGGATCAGGCAGGAGCACTATTTGGTTTGCTAAAAAAGTTAACTATTTGATTTCTATCGAACATGACAATGACTGGTATGAGCATGTTTGCAATATGATTAAAGAACAAAAATTATCAAATAAAATAGATTACAGAAGTTGCGCAGATTTAGAACATTATGCAGCTCAGGTAACGGCATTGGATGATGATTCTTTGAATTTTTGTTTAGTTGATGGCAAGGTTAGGGATTTATGTTCCGTCAATGTTATTCCTAAAATAAAAAACGGAGGATTATTAGTAATTGACAATATTAATTGGTTTTTACCTAATAAATCCTATAGTCCTAATTCATTGCGTGACGTAGATGGATTTAAAACGGATGCATGGCGTTTTTTTGCAGAAGAAGTAAAAACCTGGCAGTGCTTTTGGACTTCAAATGGTGTATCTGATACGGCTATTTGGGTTAAACCAATATCATACGCTAGAACTGATTAGAGATAATCCTCTTAATACGGTTGGATGAAATACTAAGCCTGTAGGGATTTTTGGATAGAAAAATGTAGACTTTGGGGGCAGGTTAATCCCAGTTAGTGCGACTTGTTCGAATGATTCTTTGGGGAAAGACCCAAAGAGGATACCTGTAGAATTTTTGTTTTCAATCACTGATTTGACAGTATCGAATAAATTATGATTAACCGTTAGTTTACTTGCTGGCAGATTCTCTAAAATTGGTTTAATGATGTGTTTCTCCATAATCCAAGCGTCAGATTCTCCAAGAAGTCCCCAGTTGTTGAGCTCTTTGCCGTTTGGCGAACTAAAGGTTATTAATTTGCCTGTTGCTTCGTTCAATAAACACAATGAATGCTTTTCTCTAGTATTGCTTTGAATGATATTTATTAATTGAGACAGGTCGTATTCAGAAATATCTTCGACATTTTTCTTATCATAGATCTGAGAAGTGTTATGTTCAAGAACGTCGAAGTTTGTAGTCTTGAAATTTTGAAGTATACGATGATATGGAAGAATTTGTAGCCCTGGATCTTCTATATCGACTAATGTTGCCATTACATAATTTACAGCAGAATTTGGGAAAGCAGTTGAATTTTGTATGCCTAAGGCAGCTTCATATCTATGATGCCCATCGGCTATAAAAACCTTACAGTGGTTTAAGGCCTGTGTTATCAAAGTATTGTTGGTGTTATTGATTAACTTCCATATTTTTATATTGCTGAACTCATCTATGTGTACATTTAAGTCTGGTTTTGAAGAAGTTATTTGATCTAGTAATCCAGAGAGTGGTTTAGAAGCATTCCTGTACGTAGCTAATATAGGGCTAAATTGAATACCTGTGTTTTCCAGTAAATTAATTCGATCTTGCACTATGGGGGCGTAGGTGTTTTCATGTGTAATTATGTTGTTGCTCGAGTATTGTTCTACTCTTAGTGCTCCAGTTATTCCAGTCAGTGTGAAATGTACATTATTTAATTGATATGTATATTTAAGTATCTGGAAATTAGGTTGAGAATCTCTTATCAGTATCTCATCATTTACCCAGTCGTCAAAGATTCGCTTAGTTTTTAAGTATTTTTCTTTATCTGTACTATCTGAAGTTCCCTCTAGCCAGATTGAGTTATATTTGTTTTGCTTTTCTAGAGACCGCTTTAACTCTGGTGTAATCATGTCATATGGAGGACACAATAAGTCCTTCATGGTGTTCAATTTATTGAGGTTATATTTAAACCCTCGTAATGGTACGAATTCAGTCATGCAACTTTAATTATACTGATTGGTACAATTAGCGTCCAATCAGATTTTTGTTTTGTTTGGATATGTTGTTATAATTGTCTAATAAGTATAAATATATACTTGCCCAGATATAAAAAGTTAAAAGAGAGAATTAAATGTCTACAGGTATAACAGAAGTTTTAAATGGGACTATAACCTCACCAATAGGATTTGTTGCTGGAGCAACTTATGCTGGCTTAAAGACTTTTTCTGAAGACAAACTTGATTTAGGTTTGATTGTTTCCGAAAATATTTGTGTCGCTGCAGGAGTATTTACTACAAGTTCAATACGATCACCATCTGTTGATGTTACGGCTGAACACATCAGCGACTCTTCAGCAAAGGCTATTGTTGTTAATGCTGGAATTGCCAATGCTTGTGTGGGAGACCAAGGATTTTTGGATGCTAGAGAAATTGCACAATTGGTAGCAGGGAAAATTGACTGTGATTTCACAGATGTTTTGGTATGTAGCACTGGCGTTATAGGCGTAGAACTTCCTATGTCTTTAGTTAGAACAGGGATATCAAAATTATCAGTAGATAAAAACTCAGGAACTGATGTAGCTAAAGCAATGATGACTACAGACACTCGAACTAAAGAAATATCAGTAGAATTTCAAATTGGCACTAAAACAGTCACAATGTCAGGAGTAGCTAAAGGATCTGGAATGATTCATCCGAACATGGCTACTATGCTCGGATTTATTACCACCGACGCAAACGTAGAAAAAGTATTTTTACAAAGAGCCTTGAGTGGAGTTGCTGATGATACATTTAATATGCTAACTGTCGACGGAGATACTAGCACAAATGACACAGTTTTGATTTTAGCTAATGGAGCTGCGGATAATAATTTAATAGAACAAGATTCTGATAGTGCAGATATTTTCATCGAAGCATTGAAACATGTATGTACGGATTTAGTTAGAAAACTGGCTTCAGATGCTGAAGGTGCGTCCACTCTTATTACAATTGAGGTATTAGGGGCCAAAACAAAAGAAAATGCTCGAAAGGCAGCTAAAACAATTGCCTCTTCTAGCTTAGTAAAATCAGCAGTTTATGGGTCGGACCCTAATTGGGGAAGAATTTTAGCTGCCTTAGGGAGAAGTGATGTAGAACTTGTAGAAAATGCAATTGATTTATTTGTAAATGGCGTATGTATTATGGAATCTGGAAAACCGATTCCCTTTCATAAAGATGCTGTTGTAGCGTTAATGCAGCAATCAGAAGTAATATTCAGGCTCAACTTGAATATTGGCGATGGCAATGCCGTTGCATGGGGATGCGATTTAACCGAGCAATATGTAATTATTAATAGTGCATATACTACTTAGATCATTGTAGATTTACTGAGCGTTATTAAAATGGAGCCAAATGTGTCAAATATTGATTTGGTAGTAAAAATTGGAGGGAGTACATTAGGAAACCATGATACTACCATTAAAGATTTAGTTGAATTGCAAAGTGAAGGATATAGAATAGTTGTTGTTCATGGCGGCGGAAATGTAATTTCTGACTGGATGAAAAAACAAAACTTAACACCTGTATTCATTGACGGATTAAGAGTGACTGATAGACCAAGTTTGGACATAGTAGTAGCTGTATTGACTGGCCTAATAAATAAAGAAATGGTTTCTTTATTTAATCAATTAGGAGGTAAAGCTATTGGTATTAGCGGAATTGATGGACGCATGTTAGAAGGTACCATCCCTGATCCTCAATTAGGATATGTCGGACAAGTAATTACAATAAATACTAATCCTATCAATGCAATCCTGGATTCAGGCTACATGCCTATGGTGTCTCCAGTTGGAGTTCATGTCCTTGATAATTCAAACAATTCAGGAATTCCATTAAATATTAACGGAGATACGTCGGCAGGAGAATTAGCCAAAGCATTATCACCTGAAAGGTTGGTATTTTTGACTGATGTTCCCGGGGTAATGGATAACAGCGGTCGAGTGATCTCTAAAATGAACATGAATATCGCAAACAATTTAATCAGTTCTGGGGCGATTAAAGGAGGAATGATTCCTAAATTAGGCGCCTGTATTAATGCACTTGAGAGTGTAAAATATGCAGATATAATTGATGGAAGAATCCCAGGTTCTTTGAGAGATTGTGTGAATGACAAAAAAAGTGGTACTAGAATTATGGGATCTAAAACTCAATGATTTCATTTTTCATTTCAACTTTTTTATGATAGGTTTACATATCTGGATTACAATAAAAAATGCTTTGTGAGGTTCTATGAATAGTGCTGACTGGATAGCTATAGAAAATAAATATTATGCTCAGACTGTGAGGCGACAACCTGTTGTTATTGAAAAAGGCATCGGGTCTAGAGTTTGGGATGCAGATGGAAAAGAATACTTGGATTTTGTTGCAGGTTGGGCTGTTGATAACTTAGGCCATTCTAATCCAATCATAACTGAAGCAATTAAAAAGCAAGCAGAAACACTGCTTCAAACTTCGAACCAATTTTATACTATACCTCAATTGAAACTAGCTGAATTGTTGATAGAGAACAGTGCTTTAGATAAAGTATTTTTCAGCAATAGTGGGGCCGAAGCTAATGAAGGAGCAATCAAATTGGCTAGGCGCTATGGAATGATTAATAGAGACGGTGCTTATGAAATCATTACTGCTTTAAACTCGTTTCATGGGCGAACTCTTGGTACTGTAGCTGCCACTGGGCAACCGCATTATCAAGCGAATTTTGCTCCATTATTACCTGGATTCGTGCATGTTGAATATAATGATTTCGAAGCTATTAAATCTGCTACTACTTCTAAGACAGCTGCTGTCATGTTAGAACCTATTCAAGGTGAAGGAGGAGTTATTATTCCAAGCAATGATTACCTTCCTAAAATCAGACAGTGGTGCACTGATAATAACTTGTTGTTGATATTGGATGAAGTTCAAACAGGAATTGGAAGATTAGGTAGTTTGTTTGGGTATCAAGAATATGGGATAGAACCAGATGTGATGACTTTAGCAAAGGGATTAGGATTTGGACTTCCTATAGGGGCATTTTTGTCTAAAGAATATTGCATGGCTTTGGTACCTGGGGACCATGGTTCAACTTTTGGAGGAAATGCACTTACAACTGCAGTAGCTTTTGAAGGAACTAAGCATGTTATTGAAAATGGCATTTTAGAAAATGTAAAAGACATGGAAAGCTATTTCATGGGAGCTTTAAATAACCTTAAAGAAAAATATGGCTTTATTAATGAAATAAGAGGAAAAGGATTATTGATTGCTATGGAATTTGATAAAGATATATCTGGAGAGGTGATAACTGCTTGTAATGAGGCGGGATTATTGCTTAACGCACCAAGACCTAATGCTATTAGATTTATGCCAGCCTTAAATATAGGTACGCCAGAAATCGATGAATGCATTAACAAATTAGAAATTGTATTAAGTAATATTTAATAATGAATTTGAGTAAATGATGAAGAAAAAAATAGTTTTAGCATACAGTGGTGGCCTTGACACTTCAGTTGCAGTTCCATGGTTGAAAGAAAATTATGACGCTGAAGTAATTACAGTAACAATTGATTTGGGAATGGTTGATTTAGCATTAATCAAGAAACGTGCTATTGATGTAGGAGCTGATAAAGCAGTAACTATAGATGCTAAACAGATGCTAGTAGATGAATTTTTGTGGCCAGCTCTTAAAGCTGGAGCTATATATGAAGAAGAGTATCCTCTGGCTACTGCATTAGGCCGACCTCTGATAGCAAGATGTTTGGTAGATGTTGCTAAAGAAGAAGGCGCTTATGCGATTGCTCATGGATGTACAGGAAAAGGAAATGATCAAGTTCGCATAGAAGTGAACGCTGCTTCATTATTTCCTGAAGTAGAACTTATTGCCCCGATAAGAGAATGGGGAATGAGTAGAGCTGATGAAGTAGAATATGCTAATGAGAGGAATTTACCGATAAACATCAAAGATAGTAGATTTTCAGTAGATGAAAATCTATGGGGAAGGAGTGCTGAAGCGGGAGAACTTGAAGATCCTTGGTCTGAACCTCCTGAAGAAGCTTATACATGGACTTCTTCAAGCATGGATGCTCCTGATGAAAAAAAATATATTGAAATAGATTTCGACAAAGGAATTCCTGTAAGGATAGATGGCACGCAAATTCCTAGTATAGAATTGATTGTTAAATTGAACGAGATAGCCGGTAAGTACGGTATAGGCCGAATAGATCATGTTGAAAATAGGCTAGTTGGTATTAAATCTAGAGAAATATATGAGTCACCAGCTGGTGTGTTGTTGCATATTGCGCATAAAGCACTGGAAGATTTGACGTTAAGCAAAGATCAAGCACGTTTTAAAGCTAGTATATCTAAAGAGTATGCAGAAATTGTTTACAATGGGTTGTGGTTTGGTAGGCATAGATTAGACTTAGACAAGTATGTTGAAAGCTCTCAAGCTTATGTGACTGGAACAGTTAGAATGCTATTGTATAAAGGTAACTGCAGAGTAGTAGGCCGGAAATCCAATTATGGATTGTATTCTAAGAACTTAGCAACTTATGACAGAGATGATTCATTTGATCACTCGGCTGCTGAGGGATTTATAAAAATTTATGGGCTCTCCCAGAGAACAGAAAACTTAATTAGATAGATATTATATTTCCTGTAGGAGGATTACGTAGTAATGGCAATCGCTAATAGAATGAATAATTTAGGTACGGAAACGGCCTTTGAAGTTTTGATGAAAGCTAGAAACTTGGAATCTCAAGGACAAACAATTATCCATTTGGAAATCGGTGAACCAGATTTCGATACACCTAAACATATTATTGAGGCAGGTGTGGATGCTTTAAAGAATGGATTTACTCATTATGGGCCAACGCCGGGGCTACCACAATTGAGAGAATCTATCGCAAGAAATAGCGAGAGAGTTCGAGGTATTAAAACTGATATTAATAATATTGTAGTCACGCCTGGCGCAAAACCTATCATGTTTTATATTATCTTAGCTCTATCAGAACCAGGTATGGAAGTAATTTATCCAAATCCAGGGTTTCCAATATATGAATCTATGATCAGGTTTTCAGGTGGAACTCCAGTTCCTATGCAATTATTAGAGGATTCTTCTTATCATCCGGATTTAGAAG
Organism: Dehalococcoidia bacterium; assembly: GCA_003523055.1. GTDB lineage: Bacteria > Chloroflexota > Dehalococcoidia > Lucifugimonadales > UBA3495 > UBA2588. Next base: position 175,759 of record DPHC01000005.1, read on the forward strand.
ATTTAAAAAATAAAATTAATGATAAAACCAGCCTTATCATATTAAACTCCCCTGAAAATCCTTGTGGCTCGGCTCTTACTTTGGAAGAATTACAAACTATATCTGATATAGTTAAACAATATCCTAATGTGTATGTTATGGCCGATGAAATTTACAAAGACATACTATATAACGGTGAACACAATAGCATAGCAACTTTGGATGGAATGCAAGATAGAACAATAATATTAGATGGATTTTCAAAAAGTTATGCTATGACTGGATGGAGACTGGGATATGGGATTATGCCTGAAGAATTGGTGCCTCATGTGGTTAAATTAGCTGTAAATAGTGTATCGTGTGCTGCATCGTTTTCCCAAATGGCTGCTATTGCAGCATTAGATGGTTCCCAAGAGGAAGTCCAGTCCATGGCAGCAGAATTTTCTACTAGAAAGGATTTGATAGTAGATGGATTAAGAAGTATAAAAGGCGTCCGTTGCCCTGATCCAGAAGGAGCATTCTATGTCTTTCCTAATATATCTTCTACAGGATTAAAAAGTAATGAATTTGAAGATAGAGCCTTGAAAGAGGCTGGGGTAGCATTACTCTCAGGTTCTGCATTTGGCAAATTTGGAGAAGGATATGTGCGGTTGTCGTATGCCAATTCACAAGAGAACATTAAAATTGCCATTGAATCACTTGATAAATTCATTACATCTTTGTGAGTCATATAATCAAATATAATCACTGGAGTTACTAAATGGAATTTGGCTTAACAGAATTTCAGCAAATGATAAAAAATAGCTCTAATGAATTTTTATCTCAAGAATGTGATATGTCATTTGTGAAAGAAATGGAAACCAGCAAAGATGGATACACTCAAGAATTTTGGAAACAAATAGTTTCTCAGGGATGGACAGGAATTTCACTTCCAGAAGAATATGGCGGAACAGGAGGCTCTTTTTTAGATTTGGCGGTATTGATAGAGAATATGGGTCGATATTTGGCACCTGGGCCATTACTTTCAACACTTGTCCTAGGTGGTTTAACGGTGTTAGAAGGAGGAACTGAAGAACAAAAACAAGAATTGCTACCCCTGATAACTAATGGAGAATTGATAATTACATTAGGGCTTTCCGAAGAGAGTTGTGATTATAGTTTTGACCATATTAAAACTATAGCTACCCGTGAAGGAAGCTCATATTTGATCACAGGAACTAAACTATTTGTGCCATATGGTCATATGGCAGATTTGATCATAGTGCCAGCTGTAACTGAAGAATTAAACGTTAAATTATTTTTAGTAAATACTAAAGCTTCAGGAGTTGAGATATCACCAATGTTAATGATGTCAGCAGATAGGCAAACAGAAATCCAATTAACAAATGTTGAAGTTGGTAGTGATAAAATATTAGGCGAGAAGAACGATTCGTTAACAGTACTGAACAACGCGTTTATAAGGATTATTATTGCTAAATGTTTAGAAATGACCGGAAGCTTAACAGCAACTTTAGATATAACATTGGAATATGTTAAACAACGATCTCAATTTGGAAGATCTATCGGATCGTTTCAGGCTATACAACATCATTGCTCTAATATAGCTATTGATTTGGAGGGTTGCCGCCATGTTTCTTATCAAGCTGCATGGGCGCTATCTGAAGGAATGGATTCTAAAAAATATGCGCACATGGCCAAATCATGGTTAAATGAAGCATCTCAGCGAATCTGCATGTTAACCCATCAATCCCATGGAGCGATTGGTTTTACTAAAGATTATGATTTGCAAATGCATACAAGGTGGTTAAAATCACAGGAACTTCTTTATGGTAATGAAGATTACCATAAAGAACAATATATAAATTTAATATAATAATAACCTGAGGAGTAATAAATTATGGCAGATTGTATTTTTTGCAACATAGTTAGAGATTCAACAAACGAGTCAATTATTTACAAAGACGATAAAGTAGTAGTAATAAGAGATACTAATCCACAAGCAAGAATACATGTATTGATAATTCCAAATATGCATTTAAATTCACTTGCTTACATTGGACCAGGGCAAGTACCAATAATGGGCCATTTATTTGTGGTAGCTGAAGAAATGGCACGCCGGGAAGGAATCGCATTAAGCGGTTACAGAACTGTTTTGAATCAAGGCTCAGATTCAGGACAAGAAATTTCTCATTTACATATGCACGTTATAGGAGGCCAGCCTCTAGCTGCAATAGGTTAAAATATCATAATGAATTCGATGTACGAAGGGATATCAGATTTAGTCGACAAATTACCAGACGGATTGAGGCGCCATAGTGATACCGTAAAGTCTATTGCGGAGAACCTTGCGAATGTACATAATGCAGATGCCGATTTGGCGGTTATGGCAGCTAAAGGTCATGATATTGCTAGATTGATTGCTCCTCACGATTTATTAAAACATGCATGTGAATATAAAATTCCGCTCACTGATGTAGACCGGCAAATTCCAATGCTTTTACATGGGCCTGTAGGAGCGGAAATGTTATTATCGCAATTTCCAACATTGCCAGATTCAGTTTATAGAGCTATATATTGGCATACAACATTTAATGCTGGTTTAGATGACATTGGTAAAATAGTTTTCCTTGCCGACAAATTGGACCCACAAAAATCAACTAGATACCCATATCAAAGGTTACTTCAAGATTTGTCAGAAAAAAATCTTAATAGAGCTGTTAAAGAATTTTTAAATAGAGAGATTATTTCTTTGGTTAATCAGTCAAAGTTAGTTCATCCTCGAATGTTAGAGGCTAGGAATATGATTATTATAGGTTGATTTATTTAGCCTTGTACACTGGTGTACGTTTTTCTATAAATGACTGGGTAGCTTCTTTAAAGTCTTCTGTTTCATGCAATTTCAGTGGTTGGAGATACAAATCTGCATTTATGGATGGCATAGACCATAAATTACGAGATAGGCGAACGCCTGCTCTAGCGGCTAATGGAGGGGTGGCGACTACTAAGGTTGCTAATGCTTCGGCTTCTTGTAAGAGCAGGCTTAGTATTTTATTAGACTCATCGGGGGTGGGTTTAATTTCAGTGGTTATGTGGCTGGTGTCTACTATTCTATTTATAAATCCTAATTGATAGAGTTTAGTGCTGTTTATGGGTTCTCCTGTAATTAACATTTCAGATATGATTTTAGAAGGCATGAATTGGTTCATTTTTGCCCACACATGCCCACCTGCTAATCCTCTTTTAGTTTCCGTTATTCCAAATTTACAGTCGGATGTTGATACAATCATGTCAGATTCAGCGGCGATTAGCATTCCGGCACCTAAAGCATAACCGTGGGTTGCCGCAATAACTGGCTTCCAATTAGCAGAGCGGCCCAGGAAACTTTCAGGATTAGCCCCTCTAGTTCGTTTAACTTCTTGGGCGCTATCCATTTGTGCAAATTTTTGTTTGATGTCTGCGCCTGCACAAAAACACCTTCCAGAGCCGTAAAGTATTGCGACCCAAGCTTCTTCATCTACATCTAGTTCAAGTAAGGCCTCATGGAAATCTTGTTCAAATTGAAAATTGACTGCATTTAAGGATTTCGGTCTGTTGAAATTAATGTATGATATGTGGCCAATCCGTTCATAAGTCATTGTTTCATAATTTGTCATATTTGAACCTCTTTTAAGTTAAAAACCGTGTTTATTTTCAATTTTAACACCAATATGGCCATAATTAATTAAATTTACATAAAATTGTACTCATATGTGTAGATAGGAAGTATACATAATAGGCATAGTAATGGCGTAAGAGTAAACAAGGTTGAACTAGCGTTAGTTTTGTACGTTGGTGATGTGAATATTGTAGAGGTGTGAGGATATGACTACTTTTGACAATAGCGCTAAGACATATGAGGTGTCCCCGGAGTTTTTTCATTATGAGGATACAGGTTGCGAAATTTCTAATTCGTGCCTTGATTGTCCATTGCCGCAGTGCAAGTATGATGATCCTGTTTGGTTTCAGAAATGCCAAAGATTAGCTAAAGACATGAAAGTAATTAAGGCAATGCAAAAGGATGAATTAACAGTCGAAGAAACGGCTGAAAAATTCGATGTTACTGTCAGGACAATTTTCCGGATCATGAGACGGTTTAAAGATTCGGAAATTGATATAGATCCTAAAGAGTTAGAAATATTTGCTGCAAGCGTTTAACCCCTAGGTAAGCCTAGGCCGCGCCCTGCAATTATATTTCTTTGGACCTCAGATGTTCCAGCAGCTATTTTATGGGAAAAGCTTATCATCCAATTTTCTTGGATCCTTCCAAGCAAAGGTGCCCAAGGATCGTCTTTTTTCAAAGTAGCTCTGGGACCGATGATTTCCAAACATGAATTTGTAACTTTTTGCAAGGTTTCACTGCCAAAAACCTTGCTGACTGATGCTTCTTTAGTTGGTACAATTCCCTGTTGTTGCATGTATGCAACGTTGTATGCCATCAGGCGAGCAACTTCACATTCGATTGACCTTTGCGCCAGTAGGTTTTGGATTCGTGGTTGATTTATTAGTGGATTCCCTAATGAGTCACTTACTTCTGTTGCGTATTGTTTTACGTCATCTATTAGGCGTCGCCCAATTGCTGAGTAGTCAATTCCTGATCGTTCGAAATCTAATAGAGTCACAGCAACGTACCAGCCTTTGTTAACTTCGCCGACTACGTTTTTAGCAGGGACTCTGACATTGTCGAATATTACTTGGTTGAATTCACTTCCGCCAGTCATGTCTGTTATAGGGCGTACTTCGATACCAGGAGTTCGCATGTCGACTAATATAAAGCTAATGCCTCGATGTTTAGGGGCTTCTAAGTCAGTCCTAGTTAGGCACATTATCCAGTCGGCTCTATGAGCTAAAGTGGTCCAGATTTTGGAACCATTTATGACCCACTCATCTCCGTCTAGAACTGCTCTAGTGCTAACGGAGGCTAAGTCGGATCCAGACTCCGGTTCACTGTATCCTTGACACCATTGTACTTCGCCTCGTGCTACGGGTGGAAGAAACTGTTGCTTCTGTTCTTCTGTTCCATGAACCATCAAAGTAGGTGCGAACATTCTAACTCCAAATATGTCGCGACCAGGGGCTCTTAGGTAGGCTAATTCTTCGTTATAAATTGCAGTCCGGATTGGAGAGACTTCTTGGCCGCCATATTCTTTTGGCCAGTGCATAGTTAGCCAGCCTTTATCAGCGAGGTTTTTCCGGAAATCCATAGTTTTTTCCCAGTCCCAATTCTCTGGCCAGCGTCCTAACCCTTCCCAATCTGCTGGCAGTTCTTGCTGAACAAAAGCTCTTAAGTCTTTTCTAAACTGAATATCTTGATCAGTAAAAGTAAAATTCACTCGTGATTCTCCAAAAAAAGTTTTTTAATTGCCCACGGCCACGCAGGTTACAGTTCGAACCACGCCGTCTATCGTGTGGATGCTTTCAGTTACTATTGTGCCTACTATAGCCATATCATTGCCTTCAATCGTGGCTATTATGTCGTATGGGCCAGTCACTACATCTACTACACTTATGCCATTTAGAGAATGCAGGATATCAGCAACTTCGCGAGTTTTTCCAACAGAAGTTTCTATAAGTAAATAAGCTTTGGCTAACATGTTCAATCCTTTAATTAATATATTAGGCAATTATACACTCTAAGTTATATTTTGTTCTTGACGCATCAATTGATGATTTGTAAGATAAAATTTGCTCTAAACAAAGAAAATACAACTTTGAAGTGTAAATAATGAATACTGTGCCAATCGATATTCCTCCTCCAGAAATGTTTGCGAAATATGAAGAACTGATCAATCAAGCGCTTCATATCATGATCCCATTTAAAAATCATAAAGATATCTTTGACATTCATTCTTATCATGTTGGTATTTCTAATAGTGATGGAACTTTAGTAGGTAGTGATCAGTACATGGGAAAGTGTCTTAGATCTACGTTATGCGTTTTTATTTGTGAGGCCCTTGGTGGCAATGTCGACAACAGTATGCAGGCTGCGGTAGCTTTAGAACTGATACATAACTTCTCATTAATTCATGATGATATTCAGGATGGAGACGGAGAAAGAAGGCATCGGCCGACGGTATGGTCTATTTGGGGTGTCCCCAAAGCTTTGGTTTCTGGCAATGCTTTGCACACAGTAGGAGATATGTCTGTTTTTAAAAGTAATATCTACGATGTACCTGAGAAAATGCAAATTAAATTATCTAACTTGTTGACCGAAGCTTATATGAAAATGATTGTTGGACAATGCCAAGATTTAGAGTTTGAAAACAAAACCGATATTACTACAGATATGTATTTGGGCATGATTGCAGGAAAAACAGGAGCATTAATACAAAATGCAATATTGATGGGAGCGTTGCTAGGCGGTAAAGAATACAATACTTTGCAAGCATTTGAAGAATTTGGATTTCTTATAGGCCAAGCTTTTCAAATACGTGACGATTTTTTAGGTATTTGGGGTGAAGAGTCTAAAACCGGAAAACCTATAGGGAATGATATCATTAGGAAAAAGAAAACCTTTCCAGTTGTATATGGATTTGAAAATGCACATGGAGCTCGGAAATCACAATTATTGAATATATATAACATGAAGGAACTTTATGATGATGATAGAACCAAAGTATTACAGGTGTTAGAAGACGTAGGTGCTAAAGAAGCTACACTTGATTTCATTGATGAGGTTTCTGAGCGGGCTATGAACATTGTTAATCAATTGGAGATGCCGACGTGGGCAAGCATAGAATTAAAGAAACTAGTTTTTTTCTTGGCTAATAGAGATTTGTAGATGCTTGATGAAAAACAACTTAATAAGCGAATTGCTATTATAGGTCATGAAAATGCAATTGTAGGTCAATTGTTAAAAAAGCTTCAAGACCAAGATTATATTTCTAATTTAGTTTCAATAAATGAAACATTAACCCCAATACCGGTCAAGAAACTGACTGCAGTTAGACAAAGCATCGATAGTCCTTACTACACTATTTTAAGGCGACATAGGGTTAATACAATAATTCATATGGGATTATACAATTCATTGGATGTCCCTAGTAAATTGTTACCAGATCTTTCTGATCGTAACGATAAGGTGATAGATTCGTTGTTGGACTCTTGCGAGAACTCTGATATTGATCACTTGGTATTTATAAGTTCCTCATGCATCTATCATTCTGCGCCAGTGGATTGGGCATCTGTAAGTGAGTCTGATGTACATGAATCTGAGAAAGGGTTGTCTTTGGGGTTAGATCATTACAAGGCTGAACAGAAATTACGACAATATGCTAATAACAATTCTCATATAGCGGTTACAATTTTGAGACCGTCTTCTGTTTTAGGACCTTCTAGTAATAGGATAATGTGCCTTGAATCAGTATCTTGGAATACAGTTTCAATTAAAAACGGTTTTCCACTGCAATTTATGCATGAATATGATTTTATTGACGCTATCGATAAAACTGTAGAATCTATTCCAATAGGCGTTTTTAATATTGCGTCGGCAGGGGTTATATATCCTGCTGAAATAAAAAAAATTATTGGGAAGAAAATCATTTCAATCCCAAGATCGTTCCCGTATTTCTTGGTAAAATGGCTTATTAGGTTCATATCATTTCATAACATTAAGGACTTCCATTGGAAGTCCTTAATGTATCCTGTTGTTATGTCCACAGTGAAATTCACTAATGAAACAGCATTCCAACCGATGTTTAATTCAAACGATGCTGTAACTGATTACATATATAGCAATATTATTATGAAAGAAGAAGTAGAGATCATTTACGATGGAAAGTGAAGCTAATAAAAATTATACTTCACTTAAGTTTTGATTAATATCTTCTTCAAATTTAAAATCTGTATTCCATAATTGTAATATTTCGGCATCTTCGGATTCACTGAATTCTGTACATTCAAGAGATTCTACAAAATGATTTAAGTCGGATAAGTTTGTTATGTTAGGTAAGACACTTATGATAGTTGGCTGAGCAAGGCAAAATTGTATAGCAGCTTGGCTTAAAGTTCGCCCAATTTCTTCTCCATATATGAAATCTAGTTTTTCAACTCGCTTGAGTGCCCAGGCTAGCCACTCTATTCGTCGGTGAGACCGATGGTCGCCCTCTTTGAAAATGGGAGGTTCTTTGTACTTCCCTGTAAGAGCTTCAGATGCGTGAGGTACTCTTGAAATAAGTCCGACTTCCATATCTTTTGCTGTTTTGAAAAAATCTCTAGCTGGGTCTTGCTCAAGAATACTATAAATAATCTGTAGGGATGTGACGTGACGTTCTTTCATAGATGCTTCACCTTCTTCAAACCAGCCAATATCGGGACCTAATGCTGATCCGTAATGACGAATCTTCCCTTCAGATTTCAATTCCTCTAGTGTTTCAAAAACATAGTCTTGTTCAATAGTGTCAATTCTTGGATTATGCAATTGATATATATCTATGTAGTCAGTTTTTAGTCTTTTCAAGCTTTGTTCACACGCAAATTTAATAAATTCAGGTTCAAATTTTTGTGGACGTTCTTGATGCCCAATTCTAGGAGTTTTATCGTAAAAATCGTACCCGAACTTAGTGGCTATAACCATATCGTGCCTTTTATGCCCTAAGTATTTAGCTAGTACCTCTTCTCCAAACCCTTCTCCATAGGTGTCAGCGGTATCAAAGAAATTGATGCCCAATTCCAAAGCGTTTTCGAGAAGAGACTGTTTATCATTGTCTTCTATGTGGCCCCACCAATTGGTAGCTACAGTCCATGCTCCGAATCCAATTTCTGAGAGGTGTAAGTCTGATTTCGGTAATTTTCTATATTTCATTAATTCCCCTGATGATTATTTAAGAGCGTTTTTAATCTGGGTGATAGTGTCTTGTAGTTTTTGTTCGCTCATCACAGACGTAGATGCTATATCTAAAGGTTGCTCTAGCTCAACCCAGGACTTACAACCTCCATACTCTGATTTGTAAGGAACAGTAATAGGTTTATCTAATTTGCTAACTTTAAGTAACATGATCGATAATGGGAAATTAGGTTTCCATCTCAGTCTCGATTCTGCGTAATTAGCGGTCCAAATATGGTAATCGTTGAGTTTCTGTAATGTGGAATGGTCGGTAGTTTCTATTACTTCTACGACTTCTGCCCAGGTGTTGAATATGACGGACTCGGTTTGCACATTTGATTGTTCATATGGTTGTATTTTACTTTGGTAAAGAGGTTTTAATAGCTCAAGTGATTGATGTTCAAATGTTGGATATAATAAGAAGTTATCATGAATTACTGTAAAGTGCTTAGAATCTTCTCGTATGCCGCCTTTACGGAGTAACATAATTTGCTCTCCATCGATTAGTGCGTCTACTGCAACTGCCCATTCTTTAAACGCTACTTTACATGTTGTTTTTGTATTAACCATCAGTCCTCCTAGTTTTTACAGGCGTTTATTATATCAAAATTTTACTAATGATTTTAAATTAGCTGTAGTTGTATTTCCAACTTCTTCGATTGATATGTTTTTTATTAATGCCATGCGGGATGCAATATCCATCAAATGACGAGGTTCAGTCCAGCTTTGGCGGTTTTTTTTGAAAGGCTGAGGATAACAATCTGTTTCTAAAACCATATTTGATAAAGGGATATGTTTAACAGTAGTTTGAAGTTCAGGAATTCTGAGTAAAGGCCGGGCGATAGATATGTAAAATCCCAGATCTATGGCTTGTAGAGCAGTTCGTATATTAGATTGAAAATAGTGCATGATTCCGCCTACTTTGAAAGCCTGCTCTTCTTTTAGTAAGTTGAATACGTCATCGTGGGATTCTCTTGAATGGAAAATTATAGGTTTGTTAGCAGCGATTGCTATACGGATTTGTTCTCTGAACACTTGTTGCTGAAGGGCTTTATTAGGTGATCCGGGTAAATAGTCTAATCCAATTTCACTCATGCAGACGACTTTGTCATTGTTTGTAATCATAGAATAAAGTAATAATGACTGTTTTTCATCAAGTAGTTGTGTTACCTCTGAAGGATGTATGCCGGTTCCAGCATAAATCATGGGGTACTGGTTTGCGAGGCTGATGCATTTTTTTGTTGACTTTAAAGTTGTGCCGGCTGCTATTATATGAGTAACGTTATGCGCTATTGCTCTTTCTATTATTCCAGGTAGTTCTTCATTGTCATATTGGTCAACATGAGTATGGCTGTCACATAGATTTATCATAGTCACTTTAGATTACAGATTTAGCAATTTGCTATATAATAGCAACATAAACATTTTATTGTAGATTATATTGTGTGTCAAAAATCTATTAATGCAGTTATGATATTGCAATAGCTAAGGATTTGACATAAAGATTCATGAATGGCCGTTCAAAATCAATATTGGCCATAATTTTTTAACAGACGAGGGAAAGTATGACGAGCCCAAAAAGTATTTCAAGACATTCTACTGATTTAGATACAGAATATAAATGGGGATTCACCATGGACGTAGAAGGTGATGTCGCTCCCAAAGGTTTAAGTGAAGAGATTGTTAGGTTTATATCATCGAAAAAGAATGAACCTGAGTGGCTACTTGAATGGAGATTACAAGCATTTAAATTTTGGGAAAGTCAAATAGATGTACACCCGGAATGGGCTAATGTTAGTTTTCCCAAGATCGATTTTCAAGATTTGCATTATTATGCAGATCCGACTGCTAAAAAAGATGGACCGAAAAGCTTAGATGAAGTGGACCCTGAAATAATCGAAGGTTTTAATAAATTAGGAATACCGATCGAAGAACAAAAGCAATTGGCTGGAGTAGCAATAGATGCTGTATTAGACAGTGTCTCTGTAGCTACTACTTACCAAGATATGTTGGAAAAAGAAGGCATAATATTTTGCTCGATTAGTGAAGCTGTCCAAAAGCATCCAGATTTAGTAAAAAAATACTTGGGTTCTGTGGTTCCATATTCTGACAATTATTACGCTTGTTTGAATGCAGCTGTATTCAGTGATGGATCATTTGCATATATCCCTAAAGGTACAAGATGCCCGATAGAATTAATGACATATTTTAGAATAAACCAGATAAATAGCGGGCAATTTGAAAGAACATTGATTGTAGCAGAAGATGATAGTTATGTTAGTTACTTGGAAGGATGCACAGCTCCAGTAAGAAAAGAATCTCAACTGCATGCAGCGGTCGTAGAATTAGTCGCAATGGACAATGCTGAAATCAAATATTCAACTTTACAAAATTGGTATCCGGGCGATAAAAATGGCCAAGGAGGAATATATAATTTTGTGACAAAGAGAGGAAAAGCAGTAGGTGTAAATTCGAAAATTTCATGGACTCAAGTAGAAACAGGTTCTGCTATAACATGGAAATATCCTAGTGTTATTTTGCAAGGAGATAATTCCATAGGAGAATTTTATTCTGTGGCATTGGTTAATAATTACCAACAAGCAGATACTGGAACCAAGATGATTCATATTGGTAAAAACACTAAGAGCACTATTATTGCTAAAGGTATTTCGGCAGGCCATGCTGAAAATACTTATAGAGGATTAGTAAAAATAAACCCATCTGCTACCGGAGCAAAGAATTTTACTCAATGTGATTCATTGCTTGTTGGAGATACGTGCGGAGCACACACAGTTCCTTATATTGAGGTTAAAAATCCAACGGCTCAATTAGAACATGAAGCAACTACTTCTAAAGTGAGCGATGATCAGTTGTTCTATTGCCAGCAACGAGGTATTGGCCAAGAAGAAGCTCACTATATGATTATTAACGGGTTTTGCAGAGGAATATTCCAAGAATTGCCGTTCGAATTCGCAATGGAAGCTTCACAATTACTAAAGGTTAGTTTAGAGGGGACAGTAGGATAAATATACATGATTGAAGTTAAAGATTTAAAAGCTAATATTGAAGAAAAAGAAATATTAAAAGGGATTAATTTAATTATAAATCCAGGAGAAGTGCATGCTATTATGGGGCCTAATGGCTCAGGTAAAAGCACATTAGCTAACGTGATAGCTGGCCGTCCTGAATACACTGTAACAAGCGGGTCTGTACAATTTGAACAGCAAGAGCTTTTAGCATTAGAACCTGAAGATCGCGCTCGTGCAGGAGTTTTTCTAGCTTTCCAGTACCCTACAGAATTACCAGGAGTTAGAGCTTGGCAGTTCTTAAAAGCTGCCGTTGATGCAATCAGAGTGCACAATGGTGACCCTGAATATACCGCAAGAGAGTTTGATCTGAGATTAAAAGAATGTGTTTCAGAAGTGTCTATTGATCCAGAATTGGTTAAAAGAAATGTCAATGAAGGATTTTCTGGAGGTGAGAAAAAACGAAACGAAATACTCCAAATGACGCTATTAAATCCCAAACTAGCTATTTTAGATGAAACTGATTCTGGGTTAGACATAGATGCTCTTAAAATTGTTGCTGATGGGGTAAACAATTTTAGAAATGAAAATAACGCGGTACTAGTTGTAACTCACTATCAAAGACTATTGAATTATATAGTTCCCGATAAAGTACATGTGCTGTTTGATGGAAGAATAGTTCAATCTGGTGGTCCTGAGCTTGCGTTGGAATTAGAGGCTAAAGGATATGATTGGGTTAAAAATTAAAATGGAACTTGTTCTAAAAGTGTCGTTTTAGGATGTGTAGATTGTGAGTGAAATGGATTTGAAATATGAATGTTATGAAAAAGACTATGAACTGATAGTCCAAAATTCAGCGGGAATTGCTAATAAAATCAGGAGTAATGCTTGGAAAGCTTTTGTTGAATCTGGTATGCCGGTAGCTAGGAAGGGGAATGAAAAATGGAAATATACCAATGTTAATTCCATCTTGGAAAAAACTTTCCGTAAAAATGCTAAACAGCTAAGCTCTAAGATATCTGCCGAAAGTATTCCATGCGGAAGTACATCGCATATAAAGATTGTTTTATTGGATGGACACTTATCAGAAGATTTATCTTCAAACATGAAGGCGTTTGACGGGATCACTATTACCACTATACAGGAAGGTTTGGACGTAGGTAATGAAAATAAACATTTCGCAAAACATTCATCATTAAAAGATGGTTTTGTTTCGTTGAATACTGCCTTGTTTAATGAAGGGATTAGCGTGGAAGTAGAACCTAAAACCGAGCCAATCACCTTGGAATTATTACATTTTACTACAGGGAGTAAGGGAGTCGCTAATTATCCAAGATTATTAGTTAATCTAAAAGAAAATTCTAATCTGACGTTAATAGAAGGATTTTTCAGTAATAATGATGGAGAACATTTTACTGATGCAGTTACTGAAATAGTATTAGATCCTGGTTCTAGAATGGTTCATGCAAGAGTAATGCTTGAAAATTTAGATTCTGTTCATATGGGAACTACAAATGTTTATCAATCTTCTGACAGCGAATTTAAATCTGCATCTTTTTCTAAAGGCTCTAAGCTAGCTAGAAATGAAATGTCAGTTTTATTAGATGGTCCTGGTTCATCCTGTGATCTTTCAGGACTATATTTGACTGTGGACGATCAACATGTGGATAATCTTATCAATATTGATCATGCTAAACCTAACTGTACAAGTAATATTAAGTACAAAGGAATATTAGATGGAAATTCAAGAGCCATCTTTGGCGGAGAAGTAATTGTTAGGAAAGATGCCCAGAAAACAAATGCTCTTCAGTCTGACAAAAACTTGGTTTTGTCCAATGGTGCTGAAATTGATAGTAAGCCAAGCTTATGGATTTATGCTGATGATGTTCAATGTGGCCATGGGGCTACTGCGGGTAGTATAAATGGAGATACAGTTTTTTATATGAAAAGCAGAGGATTAGATGAACGTACGGCGAGTCGCTTTTTAATCCATGCATTCGCACGTGAAATTATTGAAACAATAGATGATCCAGATTTCATGCAATACTTAGATGATATGTATGAATCATCTATCCCGGACGTAACCCTTAATTTGGCGTAAATATGATGAATGACGTAGAAAAAGTTGGAAAAAAGTTGGTTAGTGATATCCGGCAAGATTTTCCAATATTACAAGAAATGGTTAATGGCCATAGATTAGTTTATTTAGATAATGGAGCTACTACTCAGAAACCTATTTCCGTTATTGATGCTATTTCTGAATATTACAGGCAATACAACTCAAATATTCATAGAGGTGTCCATACTCTAAGCCAATTAGCTACAGACCGTTACGAACTTGCCAGAAACAAAGTTAAGAACTTCATCAATGCTCAAAATGATGAGGAAATTATATTTGTGCGAGGAACCACAGAAGGAATTAACTTGGTGGCACAAAGTTATGCTAGAAACCGATTAAAGAAAGGTGATGAAGTAATCATTTCGACAATGGAACATCATTCTAATATTGTTCCTTGGCAAATGGTATGTGAACAAACTCAATCTATACTAAAAATCATACCAATAGATGAGAATGGAGTTTTGTTAATGGATGACTATGAAGCTTTATTATCTGATAAGACGAAAATAGTTTCTATTGTCCATCAATCTAATACATTAGGAACAATTAATCCAGTTAAGCAGATTACTAAGCTAGCACATGACGCTGGCGCTATAGTATTAGTGGATGGAGCTCAATCAGCTCCTCATTTGAGCATTGATGTTCAAGATATAGACTGTGATTTTTTTGCGTTTTCGGGACATAAAGTATGTGGACCCACTGGAGTGGGAATTTTGTATGGCAAACAAGATATATTAGAAGAAATGCCTCCTTATCAAGGAGGTGGAGACATGATTAGAAGTGTTTCTTTTGAGAAAACAACATACAATGATTTGCCATATAAATTTGAAGCTGGAACTCCTAACATCGCAGGAGGTATTGGATTAGGAGTAGCTATAGATTATTTAACTAATCTTGGAATGGAAAATATTGCTCTCCATGAAAAGAATATTTTGAGTTATGCTAAAGAAAATCTCAGAAACATGTCCGGAATTAGAATAATAGGTGATGCTGAAGAATACGGGGGAGTAGTATCATTCGTGATGGATGCAGCTCATCCACATGATATCGGAACAATATTGGACTCTGAAGGCGTGGCGATAAGAACAGGCCATCATTGTACTCAGCCGTTAATGGACCGATTTGATATACCTGCTACAGCACGAGCATCTATTTCATTTTATAATACCAAAGATGATGTTGATAGATTTTTGGTGGCTGTCGACAGAGTCTCAGAGCTATTTGGCTGACGAGTAGACTTATAGGAGGATGGTTTTACATAAATGCCGGGATTAAGCGATTTATATCAAGAAATATTATTAGAACACAATTCAAAACCAAAGAATTTTTTTGTAGTAGAAGGTCATACTCACCATAAAGAAGGGTTTAATCCTTTGTGCGGAGATAGGATTCAATTATATGTGACCCTGAAAAATGATTTAATCACTGAAGTAGGGTTCCAAGGTTCAGGATGTGCTATATCAAGAGCATCTACCTCAATGATGACAGAAAGCGTGAAAGGTAAATCGTTAGAGCAAATCAATATAATTTTTGAAGAAGTTCGTAAAATGCTTACAGAACCAGGTAGTGATTTGGACGCAGATATATTAGGGGATCTGGAAATGTTATCCGGAGTTACTGAATACCCAGTTAGGATAAAATGTGCCATATTATCATGGCATACTCTGAAGTCATTAATTGATAATTCTGCTGACCAGGTGTCTACGGAATAGGACAAACTCATGGATGAATTACGGGATAATTTTCTTGAAAATATTTATAAAGACACGATTATGGACCATTACCGTAATCCACGGCATTCTGAATTATTAGAAAGATATGATTTTGCACAAGAGGAACTTAATCCATTTTGTGGTGATAAAATTTTATTACAACTTAAGCTTAATGATAGCGCCATAATACAAGATATTTGCGCTAAAGCCGAAGGATGTACAGTAATTAAAGCTTCAGCTTCCCTCATGAGTATGTTTTTAACCAATTTGCATATGAATGAAATAAATGACCGAATTGAAAAATTCCATTTATTTTTAAAGAACGAACTTCCAAATGACAAACGATATCTCATAGGATGCTTGGCCGAGTTATCAGTTGTTATTGATCATCCAGTAAGACTGAAATGCGTGTTGTTACCCTTCAGATCATTAGAAAAAATACTCAAGCAATATAAAACTACAGTTTAATTATCCAGCCATACTTTTGACCAAAAAAAGTATTCATTTGATACGTCAGTGGGGAAGAAATTTCTGACATTGTTAGAATGAAACCACGATGTTTGCAAATTTAAAGAATTATACATATAAGCATTATCTAATACATTGTTTTGTATCTCACGTAACTTACTAGTTCTGATTAATTGGTTAGGTTCTTTTGATTGCTCTTCAATTAATTCATTTAAATAAGAGTCATTGTGGTTAATGAAATTGATTGATCCTTTTTGATGAATTAAAGACAGAGCATATTCATTTAATGTATTTGTAGAAGGTATAACGCCCATCAATATATGATAAGTAGATTGTTTGTTGGTTAATTCTTTTTTATAACTATTTTCAGATAAAGGTATTATTTTGATATTAAAATTAGCATTTTTTAAATCTTGAATTGTTAGCTTCATAATATCGCTATACGAATCTCCAGTATCTTGAATTCCGATATTTAAAATATGAGAGTCAATGGCTTCTTTTAGATAAGTTTGGGAGGAAACAGGATCCGCAAAATATAAACTTCGTATTTCTGTTTGGTTTATTTGTAAATCTGGTTGAGTTAAAGGTAACCCGATTCCTATTTTAGAATTAAGAAATCCAGATTTTTTATTATTCAACCATGGGTCTAGTGATTTGAGTATGAATTTTCTAAAATCTAATTTATCTAGTGGTGAGAGGCTACTGTTCAACAATATTGTAGGCCCGCCATATCCGTGTGATTGGATTACTTGATAATCGGAGTGATTATTTACTTGCGTATTGCTTGATAATGAATAATTTGAAGCTATGTCAGCTGTTCCAGATTGAATTAGGGCAATGATTTTTGATTCACTTAAATTTTCTATGTAATTTATGGTTATCTGATTTACTAAAGGTAATATGATTTCATGATAAAGAGCATTTTTAGTCATTGTGACTTGAGAACCTGATGTAATAGAGGAAAACGACCATGGTCCACTACCGGGGAAGCGAGTCATTATTGCATTTTCATTTGAGTGATTTTCAAGGTTTAAAGGATCAATAAGTTTATTAGTAGCGTCTGACAACTGAGAAAGAATATCATGGTCATAATAAGAAGATTGCAACGTAAAAGAATAATCATTGTGTATCTGGATACCAGTAAGGGATGCTGAATTTAGTCTTTGATTCAGTAAAGACTCTGTAATCACTTCAGGGAAGTAATTACTGGCCACATCTTTAGCCGTTAGATTTTCTCCAGTTTGCCACACTATATTTTGTTTTAATTTGAAAGTCCATCCGCTATTGGTTTCATAGGCCCATGTCTCGCATAAATCACATTCTAACTGGATACTTGGAGAAGGTGAAGATGGCCCAGTTTTGAGTTTAATCAATCTACTATATGCTAATCCAGGGCCTATGTTATTTTTAATTAAGTCATCGAGTGTGATGCTTTGAGGATCAAAAGTTTTTGGAACTGAAACGTTGATATTTGGAGACTCAGTCCACACTGCAGGAATGTAAGCATGACTAGGAGTGATCGAGGTGGTTGGTGAAATACTAGGTTGAGGTACTCCGCAAGATAAGGCTCCGAATAGGCTCAAAAATATTGCACATAAGCATAATTTCCTGATTGTTAAGTTTTTATTCATAACAGGTTACATTATACAATTGGTCGTTGCAGGAAGTTATTGAATTGGTGAGCTATTTTGAATTAAAAAGACCGCGAATATAATATATATGCCCAATATGCTGAAATAGTTCATTTATTATTTGTACAAAAACATCAGCGACGTTCATGTCTGGCCGTTTTTCTCTAGGGATATAAGAAAATTGGTTATTTGTAAGTGAATTTAAATAAGACAACGTAGAAGAACGAACTGAAGATCTATATTGTAATATGCTACCTAAGTCCAATTTTGGAAAATTGTTAACTTGTTTAGTGGTATGCTCAAAGCCATTATCTCGTGTTGGTAAGTTGAATTTTTCATACCAGTTCTGAGATTCCCAAACTTCTGGAATTCCTTGACAGAAAAAATTAAACCACATGTCCTCTACTCTGCTCATGTGCCAAATGATCCAGTTAATGTTATTTGCTTCCGCAGAGGGCTGCCACATTAATTCTTCGTCACTTAAGTTCATTACAGATTCGTTAAAATATTTAATTTCTGCTGCTAAAGCTAATTCTATAAATTGTTTCGACTCCATTATGATTCTCCTAAAGGATTATTATTTGCAAAATTCGGTGATCGCTTTAATAAATTCTGTTTCAGATTCTAACTGAGGAATATGTCCTGTATTTTTAAGCACTGATAATTTTGAATTGTTAATCAGTGAATTAAATGCATGACCATATGAAAGAGGTACAATTTGATCATGGTCCCCCCAAATTAATAGGACTGGCATATTTAGCCTGTGGATCCGTTTGGTCAGACCTCTATCAGGAATGGGCCAACAGAATTTTCCTACAGATGCTAATGTTATGGTTCTGTTTATATTATTAGAAGCTTTCTCCATCGGGTCAGTTGGTACGCTGTATTTTGCAACTGCAATTGGAATTGTATTGTCGTACCACAACAAATCATTACGTTCTTGAGATGTTAGTATGAAAAAGTCTTTTATAGGTTCGGCTTCGTTCCACAAACCTAATGAAGATACTAATGTAAGGGTTTTGATTCTTTCTGGATAGCTCGACGCAATTTCTGCTGCAATCATACCGCCGTACGAATGACCGATTAAATGTATGTTTTGTAAATTTAGTTTAGTAAATAATTCATCGTAGAAGAGGACTAAATCCCAGATGTTGTCTAAATGTTCTAATCCTGTTGATTTAGATATTCCAGGTTGGGCAGGTACGTATACTTTGTAGTGTTCCGATAGCGTTTGTAAATAACTTTCCCAGGCAGGAAAGCCGTCAGCTCCATGAATGTAAACTAATGGATCTCCAGAACCGTGAACCATTATTTCCACATCGAATTTCCCGTCTCTTAACTTTATTATTTCAGAATTAATGGTGCTCATATTAGCCTCGCTTTCACGTCTATATTAATGGATTATCTTAATAGTAACCATAAAAAATGCAGTAATCAACTTAAATTAAGGGATAAATTATTGACACCAAATGAGTATTTAAATTATAATATACTTGTTCACTAGGCAGTATTATAAGCTTTAGTTCACCACTAGTGACCATACTCAACTTTAACCCCTAAATCAATGGAGTATTTGTTGTTGTTTTCCTCAAACTTATTTCAGCCTATTAATAAATATGCCCACTAAATACATTTTCGTAACTGGTGGAGTCGTTAGTTCCATAGGGAAAGGTATAACTGTCGCTTCTATAGGAAGAATTCTTAAAGATAGAGGATTTAAAATATCTGTTATCAAGCTCGATCCTTACTTGAATGTTGACCCCGGTACTATGTCTCCTTATCAACATGGTGAAGTGTTTGTTACAAGTGACGGAGGAGAAACAGATCTTGATTTAGGCCATTATGAACGATTCATTGACATTGAACTTAACAAAAAATCAAATGTTACTGCAGGGCAGGTTTATTTGAGTTTGATTACCAAAGAACGGAGAGGAGACTTTTTAGGTGGCACCATACAGACTATACCTCACGTAACTAATGAAATTAAAAACCATATAACAACTGTCGCAGACTCACTGGATGTGGATGTAATGGTGATTGAAGTCGGTGGAACCGTTGGAGATATAGAAGGACTTCCATTCTTAGAAGCCATTAGACAATTGAGAAATGATGTTGGAAGAGAAAATGTTTACTTTATTCATTTAACTTTATTACCTAATTTGACAGTCGCAAATGAATTAAAAACTAAGCCGACTCAACATAGCGTCAGTGAACTGAGAAGTATTGGAATTCAAGCGGACGCTTTGATTTGCAGAAGTGAAGGTGAAGTTCCTGATTTTGTGTTGGAGAAATTGTCATTGTTTTGTGATGTTAAAAAAGAAGCAGTCATACCTTTAATTGATGTAGACAATGTTTATAGAATTCCTATGATATTAGAAAATTATGGATTGGGCAATTCAATAACTAATACTCTTGGCTTGCCACCAGGCTCCATATTCAATGATAATTTATGGTCTAATACTATTAAAGAAATGGATAGTCTTGATGAATCTGTGGTTATAGCATTGGTGGGCAAATATGTAGAATACCCTGATGCATATATGTCTGTTAAAGAAGCTATGACACATGCAGGATTGAAATCAGATCGCAAAATTAAAATTAACTGGGTTCACTCTGAAGATATTGAACGTGATGGGGCTAAGGCATATTTGAGCGATGTAGATGGAATAATAGTTCCCGGAGGATTTGGTAGCAGAGGTGTTGAGGGCATGATTTTAACTGCTGAGTACGCCAGAGAAAACTCAGTGCCATATTTGGGCCTTTGCTTAGGTATGCAGGTAATGATTATTGAATGGTGTCGTAATGTACTGAATCTGTATGAAGCGCATTCTGAAGAATTTGCTCCTGACACTCCCAATCCAGTTATCCATGTTATGCCTGATCAACTGGATGTTACGAATAAAGGCGGAACTATGAGATTAGGAGCATATCCTTGTCATATATCACCAGATTCTTTAAGCAGCAAATATTATGGAACTGATTTTGTGGAAGAGCGTCATAGACATAGGTATGAATTAAACAACGCCTACAGAGAATCTATGGAAGCTTCAGGATTGTTGTTTCCAGGATTATCTCCTGATGGAACTTTAGTGGAAATAGCAGAAGTAAATGAACATGAATTTATGTTAGGAGTTCAATTTCATCCTGAATTCAAATCAAGACCGAATTCCCCTCACCCACTATTTGTAGGATTTTTAGAAGCAGTAAAGAAAATGCTTAGAGAAGGATCTCAATTTGCATTCAAAGAGGCAGAGTTATGAAAATATTTGTAGATACAGCTAATGTGGAAGAAATTTATAAGGCAGTAGAACTGGGTGTAATAAGTGGAGTTACAACGAATCCTTCCTTGGCCGCTAAAGAAGGGATATCTGATCCAGAGCATTATAAAAAAACCATTCAGGAAATAGCTAAAATTGTTGAAGGCCCAATATCAGTTGAAGTTGTTAGCACAGATGTAAAGGGAATGATAGAAGAAGGCAAGAATATCGCCGATTGGATTGATAATGTGTGGGTTAAGATACCAAGCACAATTGAAGGCTTTGAAGCAATTAATAAGTTATCGAATGAAGGAATTAAAATTAATCAGACGTTATGCTTTTCTACTAATCAAGCATTATTAGGTTCGCAAGCGGGATCTACTGTAATTAGCCCGTTTATTGGAAGATTAGACGACATAGCTCAAGACGGAATAGCTATGGTTGCTGAAATTGTAGATATGTATCGGATACACGGTATTGAAACATTGGTTATGGCAGCTAGTATAAGACACCCACTACACTGTTCAGAAGCCGCACGAGTTGGAGCAGATATAGCTACCATACCGTATCCAGTTATATGTAAAATGGCAAACCACCCACTCACGGACCAAGGATTATCGATTTTCTTAAACGATTGGTTTAAATCTAATTAGAGTTTTATTGTAGGAGTAAACATGACAACTGTTCAGAACATTTTTGATATATCAGACTTAATCCGGATGTCAATGGAAGAATTAATTGCGATTGCCGAGGGAATGGATATTTCTATTGATACTACTGATGAAGAATTGATTAAAGAAGATGTATTAAGAAAGCTTTATAGATCTGCCGCTTCTAAAAATGCAGGGCAAGATGACAAATTAATATTAACGTCCAGTGGAATATTGCAAGTAATGGACGACGGATACGGATTTTTAAGGCAGGTGTCGGTCCATAAATCCACAGGTGATGTATACATATCACAATCTCAAATCAGAAGATTTACTTTGAGAACAGGAGACACCGTTAGCGGTCAAGTTAGGCCGCCTAAAGATGGAGAACGTTATTTTGGCTTAGTGAGGGTAGATAAGGTTAACGGATTTGACAGTGACAGCAAAAAATCCAAATCTTCTGTAGCATTTGAAACGTTAACTCCGATCTTTCCAGAAGAACAAGTTGTTTTAGAAACTAATAAAGGTTCTTTATCTTCTAGAATGATTGATTTATTTTCTCCGATAGGGTTAGGGCAAAGAGGTTTAATAGTATCTCCGCCTAAGGCGGGTAAAACGACAATCATAAGGCAGATAGCGGCCAGCGTACATGAAAACATACCTGAAGCTACATTAATGGTTGTTTTGATTGGTGAAAGGCCTGAAGAAGTCACCGAAATGAGACGGTCTATTCACGGAGATGTTTTTGCTTCTACTTTTGATGAATCTGTAGAAGAACAATGCCGAGTGGCAGAATTAGCCTTAGCTAGAGCTAAGCGATTAGTTGAAGCAAAAAAGAATGTCATTATACTCATGGATAGTGTGACGAGATTGACCAGAGCTTATAATCTCGCTGTTCCTTCTAGCGGAAGAACTTTATCTGGTGGTATGGACCCAGTAGCTTTGTATCCACCTAAAAAGTTTTTTGGAGCTGCTAGAAACATAGAAGAAGGTGGAAGCTTAACTATTATTGCAACATGTCTAGTAGACACCGGTAGCAGAATGGATGAAGTTATTTATGAAGAATTTAAAGGAACTGGGAATATGGAACTTCATTTGGATAGGCGATTAGCGGATCGCAGATTTTTTCCTGCTGTAGATATATTCAGGAGCGGAACCCGTCGGGAAGAACTATTCTTTGACGAATCTGTAATGAAACAGAGAGACTTGTTGCGAAGAATGGTGAATTTGAGTTCAGACAATGGAACATCCAATGTTTTGGAAAGAGTCCTTGAAAGAGTGTCTAAATCTGATTCCAATGTTCAATTTTTAGATAATTTGCATAAAGAAGCTAATAGTTAAAACCCAATACATGTTAATACATGTGTAGTAACACTCAAGTAACACAAATATATGATAATAACTTAGTGGGATTATATATATGCTCGTTATCGGGCAAAAAAAATCAAATCTAAACAAGGAGAAACGCTATATGGCAAAGAAAATTGGTTTCAAACTATCTTTACCTATAATGACCGCAGTCGTTATAGGCGTGTTGGCTTTAATGGTCAGCATGGGAATGTTCTCTGGCCAAAAAGTTGTAGCTAACGATATAGCACCTGAATTAGATGGAGTTAGAACTGGAGGCAGCCCATTGGCAGCCCCAGCAGCGGCACAAACTATGTCCGCTGGTGGAACATCTTCAGTAACGATTACTCCACCTGAAGTTGGTGCAACCGCAAAAATCGTTATAAGCACTGGTACAGGAACAACCGCCATACTTGAAGGTGATATTATCACCCTCAGAATGGAAAGCGTTTTTGGAGTACCTACTTCGATAGCAACATCTGATATTATTATGACATCTTCCACAGTGTCAAACGTATCTGGTGCCGCTAACGTAAGAGTTAACCCTAAAAACGTTACTGTGGAATTCACAGGGCAAAAACTAAACACCGCATTGATACACCTAGAGGTTCCAGACATGGACCCAACGACAGCTGGTTCTGGTGGTTCAATGATGTCAGGTTCACAGGGCATAGGAACTGCCTCGACTCTCGCGATTACGATCGGACAGTCTGCAGGTATTACTAACCCTACTGAAGCTGACTCTCCTACCGTAGGAGTATCCGCTAACTTAGCATCAGGCGCTGAGTATGCTGGCATAATAACTACAGCCGGTACATCACTCCCACGAAAACTAACCTCAAGTACTACTGGTACTTCTAGAGGCGGTTCAGTGACTGTTACTGGTTATGGTTTCAAAAATTCAACAACAGCTACCGTCTGGTTGGACAGTAACAACAACAAGACCAGAGACGCTGGTGAAGTTGACTTAGCTGAAGCAGTTGTCGCATCTGATGACACCTTCTCAGCTACATTCAGCTTAGCTGTACCACCATTTTCTGTCAGCGCTACCAACTATGTCAGCGCAATTGACGGAAAAGGTTCAGTAACTAACGCTAACATTACTATAAGTGTGTCTGATAAAATTATTATCAGCCCTACTACAGCAGCAGTTGGCGAAACAATCCAAATTACCATGCAAGATTTCCCTGCAAGCCACTATGTAGTTTCAGGTGCAAATGGAGCAGTTAAATTTGGTTCAGTTAGTGCAACTGTTCAAAGCAACACAATCATTCAAGTAGGCGCTGATGGAAGTGCTGTATTTGACGTAACTATTCCAAACGCAGCAAGAACTGGTACGCAAGCAGTATATGTATATGCTGACGCAAACCAGGACTCTACTATTTCGGGAGCAAGTGCATCAGCTAATATAACTATTACTGGAGCAACTTTGACCGCAACACCTAACGCAATAGTTCCTAACCAAACTGTTAACTTACAAGGATCAGGCTGGACAGATGGTGGCTCTGCTACTATTAACGCAGCTTCTGATACTTCAGTAATTAGTTTGGGTGGTTCAACAACTGGTTTAAGAGCAACTGGAGCAGCAGCTATCAGTGCAATTAACGCCGGTAATGGATCAATCACCGTAGATAACGGCGGAAACTGGAGTGGCCCTGTGGTTATTCCAATGACAGCTGGATCTATGAATGGTGGAACTCAAATATTAGAAGTAACTGACAACGGTGGACGAACTGGTAATGCTGAATTGACAATCGCTTCTAGAGCATTGGCTATTAGCCCAGCTTCCAGCGGGTTAGGTACTACTATTACAGTAGACGGTACTGGTTACCCAGCAGAGAACTCCTCAACTGGAGCTGCTACTGCACCAACAGTAACTATGACCTATTACTATGGTTCATCCTCTAAGAATGTGGCTACATTCACCCCAGACGGAACAGGAGCATTTAGTGGAACATTTACAGTACCTTTGGATGCACCAATTCCATCTGATAACTTAGTAAAATCTGCATTTAGCTATACACCATCCGGTGGAGCAGCTACTACAGTTACTAATACTGTTTCCCATTCAGTACCAACCGCTAGCTTGAGCACTTCAGCTTCTGCAGGCGCAGCTGGTACTAAATTAACCATCACTGGCTCTGGATTTAAGGCTTACTCAACTGTAACTACTTTGACAGTAGGTGGAGTTGATGCACGACCTGCTCCAGTACCGGCAACAAATGGAAACGGCGAATTAACCACTGAGATCATGGTTCCTTCACTTGCTGTAGGTTCACATGCAATCAGTATTACTATCGCTAGTACTACCGCAAGCGCTAACTTCTCAGTAACTTCCACTGGAATTTCTGCTGCAGCAAGTGACGCTATAGGTGATGCTATCGGTACACCTGTCGGAGACAACCTCGTTAGAGTGTTCGCATTCGACAACGCTACTAAGGACTGGTCATTCTATGACCCATCCCCAGATTTGGCAGACGCTAATACTTTGGCCAACGTTGCAGCTGGTTCTGTATATTGGATAAAGACATTGGAAGACGCTACAGTAGCATTAAATGGAACTGACCGAGCATTGTATGCCGGTTGGAACCTGGTATCTTATTAAAGTAAGGCTAGGACATGTTTGTGCAGAAAATAAACAACAGAAATTTTCTGCACAAGTGTGCCTCTAAAATTAGGAGGAATAGATGAAAAAATTTAAAATCCTGGCCCTATTAGCTGTAATGGCGATTCTCTGGACGATCCCAGCAATGGCGTTCGCTCAAGAGGTTCCGCCTGCAGTGGTAATTGGAACAGCATCTAACAATGGAGTACCAGTCGCGGCTGGCACTACTATAACTGCTCACGTAAGTGGGTCAGATGTTGGATCTGCAAAAACCTCAGCTGGTGGCAAATTCCAAGTCACGGCTAAAGGGGTCAAAGGCGATACACTAACTTTTACAATTGGTGAAGCAACAGCTTCTGAATCTATAAAATTAGCTGATAATGGAGAAGTCTTGAGACAAGATCTTTCTGTTGGAGCTGGTAGTAGCGGGGCCGATGGATCCGCAGGTTCAAAAGGAGCTACAGGAGCTACAGGAGCTAAGGGAGATTCCGGAGCTAAAGGAGACACTGGCGCTGCCGGTGCTGCTGGAGCCGCTGGACCTTCTGGTGCTGCTGGTGCTGCTGGACCTGCTGGAGCCGCTGGTGCTAATGGTGCCGACGGAACTAGTGGTGGTGGAAGCATGGGTATAATTGCTTTGATACTCGCTATCGTAGCAATAGTTGTAGCCGGCGCTGGATTCTTCATGAGAAAACAGAGCTAATCTACCGAAATCACCAAGCAAGATAGGGGCTTCCGATACGGAGGCCCCTATTTTTTTGTGTTGCGCAAGAGGCTGATCTGATACAATTTGATTAGGATGGGCAGGAGGACGGGAATGAATAAATTGTTGAAACACTTCGCGGTTGCTGGTGTTGTGTGTGTATTTATTATGACGTCTCCCAATGTGAAGGCTGATGAACCGGGTACTGTAGTAATTAACTCAACTTTGTTCGAAAGTGCAACCGTAACTATTGATCCCGTTGAGGTATTCCCTGGGGCCAAAGTAATGATAACTGGGACTAATTTTCCGAGCGACAGTCCGGTGAGCCAAGGGCATGTTTCATACCGGTATGGAGAATCTCAAACTCAATGCGAAGTCCTCGGAGGATATGAAGTTGGGATAGATAAAGGGTTTGTATTTGAGTTCCAAATCCCTTTACAAGCAGGGATTGGCGAACAGGAATATGTTTATTTAAATAGAGGGTGCGTGAAACCGGTTACAGATTATGTTCGTATACTTGTTTCAGCCTATGAAATACCCCAAGCCAACGTACAAATTGATGATAATGTAAACAAACTAGAACCTACCGTAGTTCATGAACAATCTACAGATCCAGCGGTCACGATGTGGCAGCAAGGAGTAACTGGAAGGATTGGGCCCAAAGGTGATCAAGGAATAACTGGACCAAAAGGTGAAACTGGCCAGAAAGGTGATACCGGCGAGAAAGGTAATATTGGTCTTAAAGGGGATATAGGACCGAAAGGTGATATTGGCCAGATTGGAGAAACAGGGCCACAAGGAGTTGTAGGACCAGCAATCGGGAGCACGATTGCTCTCATTCTGTCCATTGTGGCGCTAGTAGTAGCCATAAGTGGATTGATATCGAAAAGATGGATGTGAACTAGGATGAAGGGTAAGCTAAAAATAACTGTATTTTGTACTCTTGGTTTGGTTTTATTGTGTATTTCAGCTGGCCCTAAACAAGAATCAGTCCCCCCTCAACCCTTTTATGCAGATTTCTATACTGGAACAGTAAGAGTGCAGGGAACCATACCCGAATTACCGATAGTTCTTTACGCTTGTGTTGTAAGTTGTGACCGAGAAGGCTTTAAAAGCCGTACCATCGCAGTAGGTCCTGATGGGACCTACGATAATTTACACGTTGATCCGTCAAATAAAAAATATTTGTATCAAATAGTGACATTTTATTTAGAAACCCCATTTGGAAATATAATGGCAAATGAACATGCAATTATGGAAGGAGCATTCAGCCGTAATAGGTTGGACTTAACATTTTCTGACCCGGTACCAGTATTTGTGCCTGTAGTTATCCCAGATGAGATAATAGTTCCTGAAACAGAACTACCGAGTGTCGGAGGACCGATGAATTTTATCAAGTATGTTAAATTCATCGGTTTTATAGGCGTCACTTTATGTTTATTAGGATTAGTGTTCGGGGTTAAAAGTACACGATACAGATGTTAATTTGATAAAATTTTGCCTTGCGGATTCAACACATTCAATTCCATATTAGCATTTTCCACGTTAGTTTTTGATAATGTTATGCGATTTTGTCTGGTTACTTCACTTTTACCTAATTTACTTAGGAACGGTTCTAGTTCTACATTATTGATGTCGGATCCTGGAGTATTGTATTGCATAGGAATAACGATTCCAGGTTCAAGATCCTGAATAACTTGTAATATATCGTCAACTTCTAATGTATTTGGCCCCCCAACAGGAGTTAACAGGACGTCACAAGGACTCAACTCATCTATTTGGTTTGGAGTCAGAGGCTTTTTAATATCGCCTAAATGGCAAATATTGAGTCCTCCAATTTTGATATTGTATGCGATGTTACGATTTTCTACGTCTTCTTCATCTCCTAAAGGAGTCATTACGCCAGTGACGGAAATGCCAGCGTACTCATATTCTCCAGAAGAGTTAAATATCACCGGGTTACCAGATATTATTTCAGTATTATTATGATAATCACTCACATTACTCACTGTTATTATTGATGATTTCAGATCATTCAATTCCAATCCTATGGAATCTGGGAATGGGTTGGTTATAGCCATTATTTCGTTGTCTCTGAGTTGAAAACATCCATGTCCGATCCATGTTATATCCATAATTATCCTTTATGCATTTTGTTTACTTGGTTATATGTAAGTGGTATGACAATAGCGACTAAAATTATTTTAATTAGGTCTCCTAGAATGAAAGGGAACAATCCATATTCAAAAGTAGTTCCCTCTGGAACCCAAAATGATAAGACTGCTAACCCGGGTATATAGATTAATGCATTACTTAGTATTAAAGAGGGTAGAATCCACGGCTTTTGAGCCCATCCGAGTTCTATTAATTTTCCGATCATGTATGCAGCTGGGATAAATCCTAAAATATACCCCCCTGTACTTAATTGCCAAATCAGTCCTGAGCCACCATTAGAGAATACTGGCAAAAAAGCTCCTTCAATAATATAGAGAATCATTACAGATGCGCCTCTTTTACTTCCTAAAAGGGCTCCAGTTAGCAATACTACGAATGTTTGAGCGGTTATTGGGACTGGGGTAAAGCCCAGGTTGATTCTGATTTGAGCAGATAAACTTACTATCAAGCTAAATATTATTACTAGTATTGCGTTCTTGAGAAAATCAATACTAGGTGAATATCTAGGTATCATCCAGTCTACTAAAACCAAGTGGTTATTGTTGAGGTTCATTTTGAGCTTCACTAATTAGAAATATGAACTTAATTATAAACTATAAACTGCTTTGCTCATATTGAATTTGAAGGTAAATTATCCTATTTTTGAGGACTCAGTTATAATAATAGGATTAATAAATAATTAGAATAAATATAAACAATAAATGGACGATATATATAATAATATAATTAAAGAGCCTTCAACTTCTGAAGAACTGATTGATGTTTTTAATAATAATGTTAAAAACGGTGAAGATTGGATCCTCAGCCTTTTACGTTTGATTTCTGTATGGACTTTACCTAGTGAAAATTATTTAGGTGTAGAATACAAATACTTAATTCTAGGAGAAGCTTTAGATTGGTTATCATTAGCAAACAGATTGTCTTTAGGCGTAAAAGAATATATTGATGAAAAAGAGCTAGAAAATTTATTGGTTAAAGGGAAATTGCCTGATAGATTTTTAACAGAGGATTTTAAAACATTGTTAGGTCCTATCAAATATGGTTATTATTTGAATTATTGGTACGGAGTAGTAATAGAAGAAGCTATTCAAAACTCTATAGAGAAAGATGTTAGGAAGCGGCATATAGCTTTATGCTTTCAGGATAATGAAGATCTTTCAGAACAGGTATTCGAGCAATTGTATGGTATTAACAGAAAGACTTTAGTTAGAATTTTCATGAATGAGTTAAATAAAAACGATCATGCAAATATGTGTACCACAGAATTAACAGAATTTACTTATTGGTTACACAAATTACGTATTAATAAATGGGACCCTGCTAGAGTTGCGAGCGATACAAAAAGAGGAATATTAGAATTAGAATCACTTAATATATATTCTTATTAAGATAGAACAGGAAAAAATATGATCGATAAGAACATAGAACAAATGGATAGTAAATATAATCCCAGCGCAGTAGAACAGAGAATATATAATACTTGGCTAAAAAACGGATATTTCTCTCCTGATATTAATAGCGAAAAAGAACCATTTACTATTACGATGCCACCACCGAATGTAACTGGTGAATTACATCTTGGACATGCACTTGAAAAAGCTATAGAAGACGCATTAATACGTTGGAAGCGCATGAAAGGTTTTGCAGTCCTGTGGCAACCAGGAAGCGACCATGCAGGTATAGCTACTCAGTGGGCAGTAGAGTTACAGCTAGCAAAAAAAGGAATAAGTAGGCATGACTTAGGGCGTGATAAATTTTTAGAAAATGTTTGGGATCACGTGACTAAATACGGTGGGATAATTCATGAACAATCTAGGAGATTGGGAATATCTGCAGATTGGACACGGCATTTATTTACATTGGACGAGGGTCCAAGTTTGGCAGTTAGAACTACATTTGTAAATTTATATAAAAAAGGCCTTATATACCGTAATGAAAGAATTATAAATTGGTGTCCTAGATGTTCTACTGCATTATCAGATTTAGAAGTTAATTATAAAGATGTGCAAGGCAAACTCTATTATGTGAAATATTTTCATTCTAATTCATCTGATTATATAACTGTAGCTACAACACGTCCGGAGACTTTATTTGGAGACACTGCTGTTGCGATGAATCCATCTGATGAAAGATTTATAGATGGAACTACATTGACCGTTCCATTGTGTGATAGAGAAGTACCATTGATTGCAGATGAAGGCATTGAACTTGAATTTGGCACAGGAGTGTTGAAAGTAACTCCAGCTCATGATGTCTTGGATTTTGATATTGGGCAAAGACATGACTTGCCTAGTTTATGTGTTATTAATAATGATGGCACTTTAAATGAATTATGCGGAAAATATGATGGAGTTGACCGATTTGATGCTAGACATAAAATATCTCAGGAGCTGGAAGATTTAGGGTATTTAGAAAAAGTAGAAGAATATCAACATTCTGTAGGTAGCTGTCAGCGCTGTGATTCTGTTTTAGAACCTCTTCCGAGTTTACAATGGTTTGTAAATGTGGGTTCTCATGAACAAGAAAATTCTATTGCAGGTAAAGCCTATAAGGCTGTAACTAGTGGAGACATATCAATAGTTCCAGAAAGATTTACTAAGATTTACTTAAATTGGATCTCTAGTATTAGAGATTGGTGTATTAGTAGACAGCTTTGGTGGGGGCATAGGATACCGGTGTGGTACTGTGAGAATTGTGAAGGGCTGACGGTTGTAATTGATGTTCCGGATAAATGTGAACATTGTAGTTCGCCTAGCATTTTTCAAGATGAAGATGTGTTGGATACTTGGTTTAGCTCGGGGTTATGGCCACACTCAACACTTGGGTGGCCAAATGAAACCAAAGCATATGAAAAATTTTATCCGACCTCTGTTTTAGAAACTGGATATGATATTTTATTCTTTTGGGTTGCCAGAATGATAATGATGGGGATAGAGAATACTGGAACAGTGCCGTTTAAGACGGTTTTATTGCATGGCTTAATACGAGATTCATCTGGTGCAAAAATGAGTAAGACTAGAGGGAACACATTAAACCCGTTAGAATTGATAGATAAATATGGAACTGATGCACTTCGATTTGCATTAACTACAGGTACTGCTCCGGGAAATGATTTGAGAATATCAGAAGGTAAATTAGAAGCTTCACGTAATTTTACTACGAAAATTTGGAATGCTGCTAGATACGTATTAAACATTCTCGACAAAAACAATTTTGCATATAATGGCGAATTATTTGACTCAGATTATAAAATTAATGTTTCTAATAGAGAAGATTTTTGGATATTGAGCAAATTAGAACGATTGATTATAGACACTAACCAATCCTTAGAGCAATTTGAAATAGGTGAAGCGCAGCAAAAAATATACGAATTTATATGGAATGACTATTGCGATTGGTATATAGAAATGTCCAAAGTGAGAATAGCGAAAGGGGATGAAGACCCACTTAAATGCTTATTGTATGTATTGGCTACATCATTAAAACTCATTCATCCATTCATGCCATATATTACCGAAGAAATTTGGCAGGCTATTAATCAAAGATCAGAAAAAGATCTTGATTCAATCATGGTTACGAATTATCCAGAAAGTACTAATGTGGCAATACCTGATAGTATTGAAGATGAAATATCTACAGTGATACAAGTGATAAAATCTGTAAGAAATATCAGATCAGAATTTAACATCAACCCCAAGCATAAAATAGACGCTTTTATAACATCTAATGCTTTTAACGATATATTTAATGATGAATTGGATTTGATTAAATCAACTGCTGCTATAAACGAAATTTATTTTACTAATCACACAAATAACGAGAATAACGTTAATTTGGTCATTAATGGCGTAAACTCCTTGCAAGGTGACCTTGTTTTAATGAGTTTACCTCTCAGTGATGTAGTTGATTTGGATCAAGAAATTAGCAGATTAACCAATGATTTGGAGTCGTGCATTAATAATATAAAACGATTGGATGCCTTAGTATCCAATGAGAAATTTAGAGAAAAAGCTGACCCGGTAGTGGTCAATAATGAGATTGATAAATTAAAAGCCAGCGAAATTCAAAGAGATCGCTTACAAGAAATAATGTCTCATTTAAAAAGAGGCTAACTTTATGTTAGCACCTAAGATGTACAGCACATTGGGTATTATTGGTTACCCAATTTCACATTCTATTTCACCAATATTCCAGCAGTCTGCAATAGATTTTTACGGACTACCGGATATTTATAAACCTTATGAAATAGCTCCAGACCAACTGGGACAATTTATGTCAGACTTGAAAAATACCGATGCAAAAGGTATTAATGTGACAGTTCCTCATAAACAGGCCGTGATTCCTTATTTGGATAGTATAGATGAGTGGGCAGTAAAAGCAGGAGCTGTAAACACAATTGTTAAATCTGGTAGTAAATTATTGGGATATAATACTGATGGGTATGGTTTTATAGAAGGACTAAAGAGATCTTGTGATGTTTCATTGTTTGATTGTAACGTTCTTATTTTTGGAGCAGGTGGATCCGCGAGAGCTGTCTTACTATCGCTTATTGATGCTTCGGTAAATTCTATTTGTATAGCTAATAGAACATTATCTAAAGCTGTTGAGTTAAGAGAAATAGCCAGAAATAATGGTATAACATGCGAAGCTGTTTCTATCGAGGATAAAGAATTTAAAACATTAGTTGGCAAAGCAAATATTATAGTGAATTGTACGACTATAGGAATGAAAAATGACATTGGAGTGTTACCGTTTGGATCTGAAGAGTTACATAGAGAAACTATTGTTTATGATTTAGTTTATAATCCTATTCAAACATCTATGATTACTGAAGGTGAAAAATCCGGATGCAAAATTATAAGTGGAATCGACATGCTGGTGTTTCAAGGAGCAAAGTCTTTTGAGTTTTGGTTTAAAAAGCAAGCTCCGATAGAAGTTATGTTGAAATCTGCAAAATCTGCAATTTTATAAAATTATAATTGAAATGAGGGAATCTTATGTTTCGATGGTTTACAGCGGGTGAATCGCACGGTCAGGGGTTAGTAATAATGGTTGAAGGTATCCCTGCCGGCTTGGAAATTGATGAAAAATTTATAGGCAATCAATTAGGAAGAAGACAGAAAGGATACGGGCGAGGCGGCCGTATGTTAATCGAGCAGGACTGGGCTCACATTGAAACTGGAGTTCGGCATGGTAAAACCATGGGAAGCCCTATAGCATTAACGATTAAAAATAAAGATTGGGTCAACTGGTTGGAAGCTATGTCAGTGGAAGAAGTTGAAGATTATAAAGAAGAAGGACGCAATCAAAGAGTTACTAGAATACGACCGGGGCATGCAGATTTGCCTGGAGTGATGAAATATAATTTTGATGATGTTCGTCCTATATTGGAACGTTCAAGCGCTAGAGAAACAGCATCTCGTGTTGCTGCTGGATCGGTGGCTTTGCGATTTCTAGAAGAATTTGGGATTAAAATTAAAAGTCATGTTATATCCATTGGCAAAGTTAAGATTTCTGACACCAAAAATATAGATTGGAATGAAGTAGAAAAATCTGACGTAAGATGCAGTGATGTAAAGATAGCAGATTTGATGCGTAAAGAAATAGATGATGCTAAAGAAGCTGGAGATACTGTAGGTGGTACTGTAGAAGTGATTGCTGAAAATGTTCCAATTGGGTTAGGATCCCATATTCAGTGGGATTTAAAAATAGACGCAATGATAGCTCAAGCATTTATGTCTATAAATGCCGTTAAATCTGTCTCATTGGGGCCTGGAGAGGAAATAATGAACAAATGGGGATCTGATGTTCAGGATGTTATATTACCAGTAACTAATCCAGATGAGCCTTGGCAAAGGAAAACTAATAACGCTGGTGGCACTGAAGGTGGGATGACTAATGGAATGCCGCTAGTCGCTAGATTTGCGATTAAACCAATTGCGACCATGAGGAATCCTCTACCATCGGTGGATTTAGATACAGGAGAAGAAGTAATGGCACATTTTGAACGTTCGGATGTGTGTCAGGTTCCTCCTGCGGGTGTTATTGGTGAATCTATGATGGCTCTGGTAATTGCTAAGTGCATGATCGATAAATTCGGTGGTGACTCAATGTCAGAAATAAAACGCAATTATAATGGTTATATAGAAACTGTTAAACCCCGAAAAACATATCGGTAAATTATTGACTTATTCACGGTTTACGGTAGAATAAGTCAAAACTCCTATATTAAAAGAAGGTGAGTAAAATGGAAGGTAAAGTACAGTTAGAAATAACATATTGTGTTCCTTGACAACATCACGCAACTGCCACGTGGATGGCAAATGAATTTTTCAGAGCATATGGACCTGATGCGGCAATAACAATCTCTCCAAGAGGACAAGGTATTATGGAAGTCTTCTTAGATGGTGAGAAAATATTCGATAAAAAAGCTGAAGATAACCAATATCCTGATTTAGCTAGAGTTCGAAAAATGAAAGAAGTAATTGCAGCAAAATTGGAATCCATACCTGCAGCTGCTGACTAAAAATTTAAACTAACTATTAGTTTAATAAAGTAGAGCCACTCTTTTATAAGAGTGGCTCTACTTTATTCCAGATATCTTTTTCTATTTCAGATATTGGTTTCGTCCCATCTATTGAGAACCAATTTTCAGTCTTATCTGCTATTTCCAAGTACCCTTTACGAAGACTTTGAAAAAATTGTAAATCTTTATTGTCGAATGTGTCATCTGTCCCATTTATACGTCGGCTTTTCGCGATTTCTGGTGGAGTATCAATAAATATTATCAAATCAGGCACTATATTATCAGTAGATAAAGAGATAACATTATGGATATCAGCTAATTTTAAACCTTGTGCAAGACCTTGATAAACTAAAGTCGAATATATGTATCTGTCGCAGATGATATTTTGGTTTTGTAATAGCGCAGGTTTTATCACTTTGTGTATCAGTTCTCTACGGCAAGATGAAAAAAGAAGTAATTGAGTTAGTGGATCTAGGTCTTTTTCAGTTTTTAGAATGTTTCTGACGAGTTCTCCCAAAGATGTTCCTCCAGGTTCACGAACTATAATAGCTTCTTTGGCACTAAATTTAAGTTTTTTTTCAATTAACTTTGTTTGCGTTGTCTTACCAGACCCATCTATTCCCTCAAGTACTATGAAAGAACTCATAAATTATGTCCTGTAAACTAAGAGCGCCCGGTTGGGATCTTTCCCTTTGCTAATGGAACTTAAGTTCATGCGATCAATTTGAATATGCTGCAGCCTTCTAACATATGAACGCTGAGGGTTCAGCAACACACTGAATGTCCCACTTAATACCTCGTTGGCAGCGTCCTCAGCCTCTTTTAGAGCTTCTTGGAGGATATCTGATGAGTTAGTGTCAGGGCTGCTTAGTTGGCTTCTTTGAATTGGGTTGAAGTCTATGCCTTGTTCTTTGGCTAATGTACTTAGGAAATCTAATATATGGTGGAATGTATTTTTCCTTAATACATATACAGGTGTTCCAGTAGATTCAGCGCTTTTTACCAAGTTGGACCCACGTCTGTAATGTGTTTTGGTGGTAAGTACAATATCAGAATTTCTTAATTCGTTACTTAGAGTAAGCGTTAGGTTAGACTCCTCTTGCGCCGCAAGAATTTTATCTTTACTGACTCCAAAAAGGAATACTTTATAGTCCAATTTTCGTACAGGAGCTAAGGATGATTTGTTAGGAGCTATTTGGGCGGTTGAGCTGGTTCTTTTAGTTGCTTGCATATCCCAAGAA
Organism: Dehalococcoidia bacterium; assembly: GCA_003523055.1. GTDB lineage: Bacteria > Chloroflexota > Dehalococcoidia > Lucifugimonadales > UBA3495 > UBA2588. The sequence continues at coordinate 212,055 of DPHC01000005.1, forward strand.
CCGTTTTGTTGTTGGTTTTGCCTGACGGTGTCTTTCGATTTTACCAACTCACCGTTTTCGTCCGTAACACGCGATTCAGGGTATATTGCATAACCTCGTAGCCATTGGTCTACGACTTCGGCGACATTATCATGGACATCTATTTCATTCCAGCTTTTAATTTCTACAACTATATCGAAAGTGGGCCATGATTTTCGTTCTTGGATTGTCTTTTGTGTTCCCCTAAATTTGGCTTCTTGATCTCCTAACGTTACAGATTGAATTCCGCCTACTAGGTCGGATAATGTTGGATTAAAGATCAGGTTTTCAAGAGTATTGCCATGAGCTGTTGCGACTAACTGGACTCCTCTTTCTGCAATTGTTCTAGCCGCATCAGATTCCTCTGTAGTGCTCATTTCGTCAATAATAATAACCTCAGGCATATGATTTTCTACAGCTTCTATCATGACAGCATGTTGGTGCTTGGGACTTGCTACTTGCATTCGTCTAGATGATCCTATAGCTGGATGAGGTACATCTCCATCTCCGGCAATTTCATTTGATGTATCCACTATTACTACTCGCTTACTAAGATCATCAGAAATCATACGAGCTGTTTCTCTTAACATAGTGGTTTTACCAACACCGGGGCGACCAAGTAAAAGTATATTTTGTCCGGTTTGAATTAAATCCTCTATGGTCATCGCACTACCATTAATTGCTCTACCAACTCTGCAAGTTGCGCCAACAATGTGCCCTCTGCGGCTCCGTATTACTGAAACTCTGTGCAGAGTGCCTTCAATACCTGCGCGATTGTCTTCTCCTATAAATCCTATTTTCTGAACTAAATTATCTAGGTCATCTGAAGTGATTGGCTCTTGATTTAATGTGATATTTTCTCCAGTGAATCGTGCTTCTGGAAGCCTTCCTAAATCCAAAATGACTTCCAATAGGCTAGATTTGTTAGTTAGGGAATTTATTTTTGCCGTGATGTGGTCTGGTAAAACTTGTAAAAGCCGATTCAATTCATTTAGGTTTTGGTCTGAATTCTCAATACGGTCCGATGTTAACAATAATCCTCCAGATTCTTTATATACTCACTGTGTGAATATTATAAAAGGTTTTATTTCAGTTTTTGTATCTGCGAGTGTCACGGGGTTTGGAGTATGTTTAAATGGTCAAAAAATATTTATGGACTCTTGAATCGTTTGATAATTCGGGATGGAATGATGTGGCGAATAGATTTTGTTGTCTAACCGCAACAGGTCTTTCATCATTTAATGAGGCTATAGTAGTAACTTTTTTGCCAGTGTTTATAACCTGAGGAGCTCGTATAAATATGCAATTAAATGGATCTTCAATGCCTTCTATGTTTAAAGATTGTTCGAAGCTATCTATTTGCCTACCAAAAGCATTTCTTTGTACTTCTATGTCCATTAATTTAAGAGGAATTGGGTCTTGTTCTGTGATTTTGGTTGCCATCATTATCATTCCAGCACATGTGCCCCAGATGGGCATGCCTTGCTCTGATAGTTTTAATAATGGATCTCTAAACCCATAATTTGAGCAAAGTCTGCTTAATGTCGTGCTTTCCCCTCCCGGTATCACAAGCCTATCAATTTTGGTTAATTGTTCGGGAAGTCTGACTTTTGTGCAGGTTACTCCCAGGGATTCAAACACAGTTTTATGTTCTTCAAAATCCCCTTGGAGAGCTAGGACGCCTACAGTACTCACTCGATGAATCCTAGGCTATTTGCTTCGTGAGGCTAATAATTGATCTTCAGGAATACTTCTTGCACTGATCCCAACCATAGCTTCACCAAGATCTTTAGATACATCTGCAAGAATTTTGTAATCTTCAAAATGTGTCACTGCTTGAACTATTGCATCAGCTCGCCTAGCAGGATCACCAGATTTAAAAATGCCAGAGCCTACAAATACTCCATCAGCCCCCAGGTGCATCATTAATGCCGCATCAGCTGGTGTTGCTACCCCACCGGCTGCAAAGTTTACGACTGGTAGCCTTCCTAATTCTTTTGTTTGAATTAAAAGTTCAACGCTGACACCTAAATCTCTTGCTTCAACTACTAGTTCGTCATCAGGCATATTTTGTAACTTTCTTATGTTGTCTTGGACCGTTCTCATGTGCCTAACAGCTTCAACGACGTCTCCTGTTCCTGCTTCTCCCTTTGTTCTGATCATTGTGGCTCCCTCAGAGATCCTTCTTAGGGCTTCCCCTAAATCACGACACCCACACACAAAAGGTACAGTAAAATCGTGCTTCCAAACATGATGTTTTTCATCTGCTAATGTTAGTACTTCTGATTCATCTATATAGTCTATTCCTAATGATTCAAGAATTTTTGCTTCTACGAAGTGCCCGATTCTACATTTAGCCATCACAGGAATACTTACTGTATCCATTATTTCCAATATTATTGATGGGTCAGTCATCCTGGCAACTCCGCCTTCAGCACGGATATCAGCAGGGACTCTTTCAAGTGCCATAACCGCTACTGCTCCAGCTTCGGCTGCTATCTTGGCTTGTTCTGGATTAACTACATCCATAATAACGCCGCCTTTAAGCATTTGAGCGTGTCCTGATTTAACTGTGAATGTTCCTATGCGAGTATCTGCCATATTGTCCTCCTAAACTCTTGGTGCCATTAAGTGTATATTATACTGCTTTTTTCGATAAGTAGGCAATCCATTCATAATGAATGGTAACTTAGTTTCATTGTGATGTTAAAGGTTATATACTTAACCATACTCGTAAAATCAGATTAACTTGACACTGTTACATACGGGTTTTAAGATAGTTCTTCCAGCCGAGGTAGCTCAGGTGGTAGAGCACGGCACTGAAAATGCCGGTGTCGACAGTTCGAGTCTGTCCCTCGGCACCTTTAATCGAGCGGAAGTGGCTCAGTGGTAGAGCATCTCCTTGCCAAGGAGAGGGTCGGGAGTTCGAATCTCCTCTTCCGCTCCAGTAAAAACATTATTTGTTCAGGCTATTTGGTAAATATTTCTTGCGATAATTGGCTTTTTGTAATTATTATTCTCAGGAAAGAGGTTGATGAAACTCCATCTAAATTTTATAAAAGGATCACTAACTGGATTGTGATCTACTTCTTTAGTGCTAGAGTTTTTATATCAATAATCACTTTTGTAAAATGACTTTAATTCAACTCTGCCTACTTGGCCAATTTGTGTGTTGCTTAGCATTGGGAACTTAAATTTGGTGGGCTCCCCAATACTGGTGTCTGGGGACACTCCCGCTAAACTAAAAGTTAAGGTTTCAATAAACGTTCCATTTGGTCCATATACATTGAAAGAAACATACACATGAGGCCAGGTCATTTGTGAGAAGTTATTTATCAATCCTTTTAAAGACCATCTATTTGATAGTAAGGCTCCATAAGCCCATTTTTCACTTAAGTCTATTTCCCATTCTTTAATCATTACTGAACCAGATGCCGTGGTTATACTGCAGTCTACCAAAGAGTCAAGCGTTGCTGAAATATCAGGATCAGTTTGTGGTGTTGGGCAAGTTGAAGGGAATGGAATAGGCGTAGGGGTAGCAGTTGGTGCAGGGACAGGTATAGGGGTAGCAGTTGGTGCAGGAATAGGAGTAGGAATTGCAGTTGGTGCAAGGACAGGAGTAGGTGACGGGCTAGATTGGGCAAGAATCACCGGTTCTTTAGTATTTGTTGGTACTATGGTTGTTTTTTTTGATTGTGCTTGCTCAATCAAAACGTCAATATATTCTAAAGTCGCTAACAAAGCAGTGTTTTGTTCAATTTTGTCGTCATTTAAATCACTACTATCTACTTGCACGCAACTTACGGCAACTACAGTAATTGCTAATATAATTAATATGGTTTTTAATTTAATTATCAAAGTATCACAAAATATTTTTTAAAATAATAATATCTATTATATTATTGTTAGTATTATGGTGATACTTAAATCATGGGTGTTTTTAAGGACTAATGACGTTAAAAAAACCATTTGCAGATTTACCTGCTACTGTACACAGTACCAAGTGCGTTCCTGATTGCAAATATGGGACTTCTACTTCTATTTTAACTTCTCCATTAATGTCAGTTGAAGGCTTTTGAATTATTTTCACCGGTACTCCTCCTAGGGTAAGGCTAGAAATCACAGTAGAAGAAGGGAACCCGAATCCTGTCAACTCAAATAACGAGCCAGGAACTCCTGTGGAAACTGATGTAGAAATATATATTTCTGGCATGTAATGATGGGCAGAAGATATAATTTTATGAATTGATCCGTCTGGCAATGGGTATGAAACAGAAGATTTTATTAAATTGTTACTTTTAGTAGATGCGTCCAGGGGCATCTTAAATTGACCGGTGAAATACCCAAGGCTATCAGGTGTAAAAGTACCTACATTTATGGAATTTGCCCCGTAATAATAAGTTATTAAAACATCACGGTTAGGAGGATAATTTGATCCTTCTATGATTAGCAGGGCATCTGATTTGCTTATTGGACTGTCTACAGTTAAAACTGGATTGAATTCGTTAATATTTTGACTAGTCACTTCGTAATATGTGGTAGAAACTTTGTTTGCTATGTTAATTACTACTAAATGAATTCCTTTAGGAATGTCAGGAACAGTAATTTCTACATTTACGTTACCCCACCCATCGCTAATAGGATGAGTATTTGCTAAAGCACTATATCCTCCGATAGTTAAGTTAGTAATTACAGAAGAGTTTCTGAATCCAGTGCCTGTTAATGTTATTTTCGATCCAGAAACACCCTGTGTTTGAGACAATGAAATTTCATTGTTAGGAATATAATGAGTAGCTGTGGCCGATAAATTTTGAATGGTTCCGTCTTCTTTTAGATGTTCAACTGATGCTTTTATAAGGTTATTGTTTGCTGTGTGTGCATTTGTAGGAACTGCAAAACCTCCTGAAAAGATGCCAGAATCATTAGGTATGAAAGTAGCCATGTTCATAGAATTAGACCCATAATAATAAGTTATTAAGACGCTACGATTAGGAGGGTAGCCAGATCCTTGTACTGATAGTAAAGACCCAGAATCACTTATTGCTGGTGAAATTGAAAGGATTGGTTGGTATATATTTGATGTTTTTGGTAGAGCTATGGTCGATTGTTCTAATAAATAATTGCTTTGTTCAAGTTCTAATACTGAATTGGTTATTGTAGGATTAGGTTTTATGCAATCAATCCATTTACCGTTCATGCAAGTACATAGGAGTATTCCGGTATTTTCTGGGCATTGAGTGTTTTCATATGGTAAAAGTTCAGCAGATTCAGCAGATTCAGC
>DPHC01000005.1:217508-220045 GCA_003523055.1 Dehalococcoidia bacterium
AGATTCAGCAGATTCAGCAGATTCGTTAGGATAGGATTGGTTGGCTTGCGATATGACAGTAGGAGTGACAGTGGGCGTATAATTGTCATATTTACGTACTGAAGAACTGGTATTATCGTCAGTCAATTTTTCATTTGCACAGCCTAATATCATTAAACTTGCCGCAAAAAAGAGAAGCAACGATTGTTTCATATCATAATCCTACTGTCTGGTTAGTTATGTTCCTTGAGGATGCTAAGCTCTGTAACCTCTCTTAGATACCATGGATGTTTGGATATCTATTATTACAGTGATACCTTCTTTATTCAGTTCTTGAGCTTTTTGGAGAGCGGGAGCTAACTCAGAGATTTTGGTTACTTCTATTCCGTGCCCTCCGAAAGTTCTTGCGAAATTGGCATAATTGCCAGTCATTACTCCAACACCGGATTTTTCTCTAGCAACTGGGAAATCATTAGAAGCTCCAACTGGATAAGTAGCCATTCCGCCATTGTTGTAAATAATAGTGGTGATGCCTATTTTTTGCCTGGTAGCAGTTTCAAAATCCATACCTGACATACCAAATGCTCCATCACCCATGATGTTCAAGCAGAATTTATCAGGATTTGCTATCTTCGCTCCAATAATTAGGGGAAGTCCAAATCCTAAATGAGTTGTTTTACCCCATCCAATATAGCTGTGTGGAACTGTGGCATTTATAAATGCCACAGATTGTTCTCTAGGAGCTCCTGCATCGTGAGTAATAATACTATTTTCAAGGTCTAATGTTTCATTTATCGCTTTAACTACGCGGTAAGGGCTTATAGGCTCTTCTTCGCTGTTCAAGAAAGGGTCAAATTCTTTTTTCATGTCAGCTTTGTATTGAGATATTTCTTGTCTGACATTATCGTCATACATTTTGGATTCACCATAAATTGCTTTCAACTTAATTATTAGTTCTGTAATAGTTTCTTTTGTGTCTCCTACCAATGCAACATCTACAGATTCATCTTTATTTATTGAATCAGGATTGTTGGTGTTTTGAATAATAGTCTTACCTGGAGGGATTATTTGTGAATATGGAGTTTTTGTTAAACTAGATCCGAGAGCTAATATTGTGTCAGATTTTAGTAAAAATTCTTTTGCAGCTAATGTGGTGGTGGTGGATCCGGCTCCTAAAGAAAGGTCATGCCTCTCGTCAAATGATGATTTTCCAGGCATGGTGGTATAAACAGGAGCAGATAAGAGTTCGGCTAATTCTTGTAATTCTTTGGTAGCTTGAGACATTAGTACTCCGCTTCCTGACCATATGAGAAGATTTTTAGATTGTTGGATGGCTGCTACAGCGGCATCTATGGCATCATTAGTTGGCCTTGAAGTGAATTGTTTTGGGAATGAATATGAGTTCTCAAGCTCAGTTGGGACTTGAGCTGCACAGACGTCAGCAGGCATTTCCACTACTACTGGAGCTGGTCTACCATTTCGTAAATGGTGGAAAGCTCTGCGCATTATAGAAGGAATCTCTTCTACTTTGAATATAGTTTCAGCATATTTGGAAACGGGTTCATACATCTTACTTGCCCAAAAATTGGGAGCAACTGACATTCTATCTAGAGTGTACCCGCCAGGTAAAACTAAAACTGGAATATTATCTGCATTGGCTTGGGCTAACGCGCCCATTGAATTCTCAGCACCTGCAGCTGATTGCATAACAAACACTCCAAATTTTTGCCTATCATTTGTTCGGCTAAAGCCATCTGCAGCCATTAAAGCTCCTCTCTCGTGTCGGAATGCAATAACTTTGATGTCTATTTTTGCTAAGGCTTCAATTAGTGGGTTACTTGGGTAACAAGCTACCCATTCAATTCCTTCAGATTTTAATATATTTGCTATTAGTTCAATCCCGTTCATGTTAAGTACTCCTAATTTATTAGATGATTGATTAGTTTCTTCACTGGGTAATAAGTTTAACGGTTTTTACGTTGATTAAACATACTTATTGCTTAATATTAATGGAACAATATCGGATTACCAATTAGAATGATGTTTTGTCATGAGGAATATTTCCATATTTGTTAGGATGAGGATCTGAATTTTTAATCATTATCCAAATTACCCAAATTATCCCAACTATGGTAAGTATCCAAAGCTGATTCCAGCCACTTTTTGAAATGTCGTGCATACGTCTCGATGTTACAGCTAATGTGGGAATTAAAACTATAAATGCCCATAAGAAAATGATTATATCAAGACCAAGTGGATATTCCTCTTTCATGTATCCGCTATTCCAATAAGAATCTTCTCCCATTAGAATCCATGCCATTAATTCTAATGACCAAGAAACGAGATATGTAAAAAGAATGAACCACCAGCATTCTTTTCTAGATGAACGCCCGTTGAATTCGAAGTATTTATAGAAACAGGCGATTATTGCATTTTTTATATTCATAAATATAAGTTCTTATTTAAATGATTGGGTACTAAAGTGCTTGGATTTTTTAGGATACGGAATTACCGCATTCAGCGCAGAATTTTATCCCTGTTGCAAGTTCATTTCCACA
>DPHC01000005.1:220432-240918 GCA_003523055.1 Dehalococcoidia bacterium
ATTTCCACAGTTATTACATGCATTATCTTGAATAGGACTATATCTTTGAGAAAGCATTTGGTCGAAATTATTAAAGTTAGACTCTGAATTTCTTGACCATAGGAGCAACATTGGCAAGGCTCCAATACCAGTCACAAGCAGAAGTTGCCACCATCCACTTTTATTTGAATCATGAAGTCGTCTACTCCCTACTGATAGTAGTGGAAGGATAAGCAAAATTACTATGACAAATGTGATTATGTTCCAAAACATAATTAAATTTAAATAAATTTGAGATCCATTTATAGCAATGTTATACAGTAATGCGGCTACATTTATATAAACATAAGATAACAGTTCCGTTGCTATTACTGTAAATAATAAAAACCACCAAAATTCACTGTTGGGTGCTCTTCCTGAGAATTTAAAATACTTGGACCAGCATAATTTAAGTGATTGTCTGAAAGAGTAGCTAGCAGGCGATTTGAGAGACCACCATATAATTAACCAGATTGTTCCAATTTGAGTTAAAAGTAAAAGCTGCCATTTCCCATTCATGCCTATGTTGTGTAATCTTCTGCTACCAGCAGCTAAAAACGGAATGGACAATGCTGTACAAATAGTTGTTGCAATAAATACCACCGCGTAAGTGTATATACTTAGATTAATTCCAGTTACCACGTATTCTGGAGTTCCTGATACTTGGTAACTGATACTAAGTGATACCAAGTACGCTATCACAATCACTAAAACACTAGTAGTGACACAGAACAATAAGGCAAATGGCCAAAACTCTATCCTAGTTGCTTCTCCTGAAAAAGTAGAGTATTTCGAGAAGCATTTTTTAATGGATTTAATTATTGGCATGTTTAACTATCCTAAATGGTATTAATCCGGTCCCCGCATCCTGAGCAAAAGTTTTCGTTCGGGTTGATTTTTGTTTGGCAATTTCTACAAATTGATGTACCGCTTTCAGGTGATGGTGGGTATTCTATTTGAGAGATCCTCTGGTCGGTGTCGGCGTATTGTCTAGCATAAGGTGTTGAGTTGTTTTTGGAAGAGGAAGTAAATATAGAAGCACAAATTGCGACTATGAATACTCCTAGAGCTGTATATCCTGAAAAATTTGCAGTTACAGAAGTAACTATTGCAATAGTTGATAATAAAATAGCAACTATAATAAGAACGCTTGGAGGAGGGGATATTCCGTCAATTCCCTTAGGTCCAGCAGGCCCTGTAATTCCTGTGGCACCTACTGCTCCTGCAGGGCCTTGAAGTCCGGGAGGACCGCTGTTTCCTGTGGGACCTTTGTCGCCTGTGCCGCCAGCAAGACCTGCATTAGCACTGGTTGTTGAGGGAGCAGATGCATTAGTAATTACTGTGATTCCTGCAGTTAAATTTTGCTTGTATGTTTCTCCTTGGCCAGGCCACTTGAGCGTTTCAGTTGCAGATTTAGGGCCAATTTTAAATGATACTATATCTCCAATACTGCCTTTTACTAATATTGTAAATTTACCATTTACTTTAGTAGTGATAGTTCCGGCCACTACTCCATTTACCAGTGCAGTTATAGAGATTCCTGCAGGTACAGGCGCTCCATTGTTACTAGCCATTCCGTAAATTATAGCTGGAGGAGTTTCTTGAGCTGATGCCAAATTTGGCATAACACAAAGAATAGTGACGAAAATAAGTACAATTAATATTTTTGGATATTTCATAAGTAATTAAGCTTTATTTTAAGTTTGTAACGATTCTATAAGGATACCATTACATCTGACCAATAAACATGAAATTTGAGTTGAATTTCAGTCGATTAGGGAGGGTTAGAGTAATCTAAGCAAGTATTTTTAAATAGCGTTATTTATGAAATTGAGGTAGAACGAATTTTCCTATCATTTCAAGTTGTTCTACCGATTCCGTTCCTGAACATAATGGACGTACGACTAATTTGAACGCTCCGGCTTTAATATAATTGGCAATGATTTCGCAAATATCCTCTGTTGTACCTAATGCGCTATATTGAGTGAAATCAACGTCAGGCCTGTGCCTGGTTATATATTTATGAGCTTTAGTAGCTGCAGTTTTTTTGTCAGGGTGTATATAAAATCCTATTAATACACCTACATGATCTTCTTCTATTTCCCGATTATATTTGTCAGCAGTTTCAAATACAATGTTTCTGCCGGTAGTTATTTCTTCTGGAGTCGCACTTGATACTAACCACCCATCTCCAACTCTTCCGACTCTTCTAGCTGCGGCTTTGCTCCTTCCTCCTATCCATATAGGAGTAGACGGTTTCAGAAACGGTTTAGGCGTAACGGATACATCGTGGCAACTGAAATACTGACCTTCATGTGTTACGTTGTCTTCTTGCCATAGTCGCCGCATTAATGTAATAGCCTCATCTACTCGTTGCCCACGGTTATCTTTAGAGACTCCACATGCTTCATATTCTGATAAGTCTTCTTGTCCGAGCCCAACTGCTGGAAAGAATCTTCCTTGAGATAAATAATCGAGAGTTGCAATTTGTTTTGCTAGAACTACAGGGTTTCTTAAAGGCATTGCTAGCACACTTGTTCCAAATTTAAGTTTATCAGAGTAACCTGCTATCAATGAAAGCGCTACAATAGGCTCTAAGCTGAATTTTTCGCTGACTATTCTGTCACTTAACCAAATAGAGTCATATTTATATTTGTCTCCTAATTCAACTAAGTTTTTTAAAAAATCAGGATTATTGTTTCCTTCCCCAAAAGCACCAGGTATAAATCCTATTGCTACACTCATATATCCTCTTTCAATTATTATAAGTTTTTATATATTTTAACCTTTTATTGGTTCGAGTCCATGCTCAAGTCTAGCATCATTAATATGTTGTAGTATTCTCATTGTCAAAGGAGGCATTTCATAACCAATATCTGATAACATCTTGCTATTATCAACCAGATAAACATGTGGTACAGCTTTGGATCCTGTATTTATCACTGCGTCTGGAATATAAGTTTTAACTATGTTAGCTATTTCTCCAATAGTTGCCAGATGCCCACCTGTTAAATAAATGTTATGTTTGAGTCCAGTGCCTACTGCTACACGAACAAAAATTTCCGCAGCATCTTCTGCATGTATCATCGGAGATGCTTCAGTAGGACTAAATTCCATTGAAACTGGCTGCCCTATTGCAGGAAGAGATATCATTAGGCCACCGATCATTCCGGTCATTCCAGTTACTCTACCATGCCCAAACACAGTACTTATACGGACAGATTTAATATCGACTCCGAATTTTTCGGAATAAATTCTAGCAGAAAAATCATTTGCGGCTTTTGTGAATCCGTATACATTTATTGGATCAGTTAAATCCTCTTCTGTTAGTGGACGTTGACCGAATGTATCTTGGATACCGTATACTGCGATAGAACTGGCGTAGACAACTCTTTTAATACCAGTCCAGCGTGCAGCTTCAAAAATATTATTTGTTCCGTCAATATTCACAAACATCCCATACTGTGGGCGGTCTTCAGTGTCCGGAGGCAATAGAGCAGCCATATGAATTATTTTATTTACTTTATAAGTGTTTATTGCTGCAATAATTTGAGATAATTGTGTGACGTCACCTCTATAAAAAGAAATTTTGTCTTTATAAGGGTCTAGATTACTTTTCGGAGGAGATAGGTCAAAGCAAACTACTTTTTCCCCTGCATCTAATAGCTTTCTTATAATCCTCCATCCTATGAAGCCAGTGCCTCCAGTTACCATTATAGACATTTTTCATCCTCCGATATTTGAAGTAAAAGATTAGGGGTTTATTATAGAGGTCGTTTTTTAGGGAGGCCATTTTTTCTGGGGTACTTATTTAAAATCGCTGTCTTTTTGTTAACTTGAATTAGAGATTGGTTGAATTGGATTTTATTTATTTGAGTAATATGTTCTGTTACTGGGTTATTGGTATCATTATTTTTGGATTCGCTTATAATCTTAGTAATTCGTACAGCAGCATTAAAACTAGTGCTGTTATCGGGTGTTTTCCATGCTACGAGATTACCATCAATTTTACAAAATGGTAAGCAAAGTTCAGTTAGTACCGACATTTGAGCTAGTGCTCGAGCAGTAACTATATCAAAACTGTTTCTAAATGTGTCATCGTGCCCTAAGTCTTCAGCTCTGCCGTAAATCACATCAGAATGTTCTAAATTTAATTCTTTTAATACAGTAGACAGGAAATCACATTTCTTTTTTGTGGATTCAACTAAAGTTAGCTTTAAATTGGGGAGAAGAATTTTAATAGGTATGCCAGGGAATCCTCCTCCAGAGCCAATATCAATTAACTTCAGAGGTATTGGTATATGGTGAGGTATTAATTTTAATAAGGTAATAGAGTCTAAGAAATGTTTAATTTGGATTTCTAAAGGTTTTGTTATTCTAGTAATGTTAAATTTGGAATTCCAATATAATAAAATTTCAGAATAGTGTTGAAATGTATTTAATTGGTCTTCTGATATAGGTATTCCTAGATCAGAAGAGTATTTTTTTAGAAGTTCCATTAATTAGTTTTTTTTAATGAATCAGACGTTTTCTGATCCAACCCATCTAGTTCCATCGGAATAAACTTCTTTTTTCCAAATAGGGACTACGTCTTTTAACCTATCCACTAATGTATTGCAGGCTTGGAATGCTTCTAGCCTGTGAGGTGATGCTACTGCTACTACCAAACTTATTTCTCCTACACCGACAGTTCCAATACGGTGAGAAATTGATATATCGTCAATATTATATTCTTTTTTCACATCATTTATGATTTCACTTAGTTTTTGCAAAGCCATTTTCTCATAAGCTTCGTATTCTAGTGTTATAACTCTCTTACCATCAAAGCTGTCTCGAGTTGTTCCTAAAAACGTTACTATTGCTCCGTTAGTGTCTTTCATGGTAGCTTGAGTTATTATCTCAGGATTGATTTTTTCATGGGTAATTTCTATCATTTCACCCTCCACTTACAGGTGGTATAAGACATATTTCATCGTTAGGATTTAGTTGCAAGTCATATTCTGCATATTCTGAGTTAACAGCTACAACTATTTCAGTTTCAGGAGCTGCTAATTCAGGGTATTCATTTCTGATTTCCGATACTAATTGACCTACAGTTGAACCAGTCATTAATTCTATATAAATAGAACTAGCTTTAGCACGTTCTTTATATATAGCAAAAAGAATTATTTCTAATTTCATATATTTAGCATGGCGGAGGGAGTGGGATTCGAACCCACGATACCGTTGCCGGTATACTGGTTTTCAAGACCAGCGCATTCGTCCACTCTGCCATCCCTCCAGTAGACAGGATTTATATTTGTTAAATATTAACATAGAATTTATCTACACGTTCAGATAGAAGATTTATGCTCAACCATATTTATAACTTGCCAATATAGAACATTTGTTCTATATTGATGAGCATGGTTAGATTGTGGAAATAATTTGTGTCTTGATAACTCATTTTTGTGCCAAAGCTGAATTGCGTAGAAATCCAGCTTTGAGAGACCGCCCTATGGCAGTTGTTACTAAAGAAGATAATAATCTTATAGTCATTGATAAATCACAAGAAGCAAAGCCAGTAAAAATAGGTATGTCGTATCAAAATGCATTGTCTGTTTGTAAAGAATTGGAAGTAATACAAGCAGATTTCAAATTTTACTCGTTGATATCAGAAAAAATAGCTTGTGATCTTAATAACAAAAGCCCAAAAGTAGAAGCGTTTGATTTGGGCGTGACTTATGTGGATATTAGCGGGCTTGAAAGAATGTATCCAACTCAAGATATATTAATTGAATCATTGTTAAAAGATATTCCTAAAGAATTTAACCCAAGAATTGGGATTGCTGGTAGTAAGTTTTTTTCATACGTAGCCGCAATACATAGCAAACCGAATAATTTTTTAAAAATTTCGAATAATTTCAGTTCTTTTTTACATGCAATTCATTTAGATATGTTACCAGTTAGTTCATGGAACAAAGCGAAATTACATGATTTAGATATAAATAATTTAGTAGATGTTTCAAATTGGAGCATTGATTCGTTACAACTTCAATTTGGTATAAAGGACGGCAAGAAACTATGGGAACTCTGTCGTGGTATTGATAATGACTATTTTTACCCACTGGAACTTAAAAATCAATTAAAAACTTCTGTTTGCTTTGACGAACCACTGGTTAATAAACAATCTATAGTTTTAGCAATGTCATATATGTTAGATGAATTACTGAGAGATAATAAATTTAGAAATAGAAGTGCTAGAGGCTTATCGATATCTGCTCAAACTACAAACAGTTTGTATTGGAATAAAAAAATTAAATTTAAAGAACCATTGTTTAGAAAAACTAAAATGCTAGGTATTGTTGAGAGCGTTCTTGAAGTAGCGGATATTCCAGGACCATTGTCTGACTTGAGTATTGAATTAATGAAATTGACTGATGATTTTTCCATACAGAAAAGTTTATTTTCATTTTCACGAAAAGAAGAAGATTTACTGGAAAGTATTAAACAATTAGAAATAAGGCTAGGTTGTAAAGTGCCTATATATGAGATTAAGGAGATAGAACCGTGGTCGAGAATACCAGAAAGGCGTACGGCGTTGATGAGAATATTGCCTTAAATGTGCCGATTCTTATTAATGTTATTGAAAATAAAAAAAATTTCCCGAAAGAAATTCAGATAAAAAATAAATTTATAAAAGTCTTATCTGTTATAGATTTATGGCATGTTTATGGTGAATGGTGGAAAGAAAATTCTGTAAATAGAATGTATTACCGTATTAACGCAGATGATAGAGTGATAATTTTATTTAAAAATGTTAATTCTAATCTTTGGTATCTCCAAAATGATTATTGATGTGATGTATGAATTACGTTGAATTACATTGCCATAGTAATTATTCATTTTATGATGGATCTTCTTTTGTTGATGAATTGTTAAATAGAGCAAAAGAGTTAGATTATTCTGCATTGGCTTTGACTGATCACGATAACTTATGCGGTGCTATGGAATTTTCGAATCATGCAAAAAACTTAAAAATCAAACCTATTATTGGTGTTGAACTTAGTATGTCCGAAGGTGAACATTTGACATTACTTGCTAAAAATATTGAAGGTTACAAGAATATTTCAAGGCTTATTTCTTATAATAATATGTCTGTTGATTTAGGAGTAAGCGATGATGTTTTATTTAAGCATTTAAATGGAGTGGTCATTTTATCAGGTTGTAGTAAGAGTCGTGTAAATCAACTAATTAAAAGTAAAGATACAAAAAAAACTAAAGAATTTTTAGCTATGTATTCAGAAGCATTAGGAAAAGAAAACTTTTTTATTGAATTACAGCAAAACTTAGTTAAAGGAGACATTGGAAGAAATAAAACTTTAATTAGTTATGCGAAATATTTTGGTATTGATATAGTGGCTACCAATAATGTTCACTATCATGTGTCTGATCGTAGTAAATTACAAGATATATTAACATCTATAAAGAATGGAAAGCCTTTAGATGAGTCTCATTTATACTTAAGAGACAATAATCAATTCTATTTAAAATCTTATAATGAAATGAAGTATTTATTTTCGAGTTATCCGGAATCTTTGTTAAATACTTGCAAAATCTCTGAAATGTGTGAGTTTGATTTACAGCGAGATATAGAATACACATTTCCAGAATATAAAGTTCCCGATGGATACACTCAGCAAACTTATTTAGAAAAAATTTGCTTTGAAGCTGCAATTAGAAAATATGGAAAAATTACCTCAAGAGTTGAAAATAGATTACAAGAAGAATTTCATTTAATAGAAAAGCATAAATTAGCAGGTTTTCTATTAATTTATCATGACATTATTGAACTAGCTAGAGGAGTTATGATTGATTTGGGATTAACGGATCCTGAAATTCCTTTAGAGGAAAGACCTCCTGGAAGAGGAAGAGGTTCTTCAGTTGCAATGCTAGTTGGTTATTTGATTGGTTTATCTCATATCGATCCGTTGACTTATAATTTGTCATTGAATCGTTTTTTACCTAACGAAATGGATATAGTTCCAGATATAGATTTAGATTTTCCTAGAAACATTAGAGAGGAATTGATTAAAAGAGTTCATCTTAAATGGGGCAGTAGCCATGCAGTATTGACCGGAATGTTTAGTACTTATAAAGAAAAGGGAGCTATTAGAGATATAGGGAAATCTTTAGGCCTTCCTAAAGTGGAGTTAGAAAAACTAGTGCAGTTTTCTAATACTGGGTTAAAAAAGACTTTATCTGAAGAAATCTTTAATGAGACTGGGTTAAATATCAATAAAAAGAACCATTTATGGAATGAACTAGTTGATATAGTTTCTCAAATTAAGGGCTTTCCAAAGTATTTAGGACAGCACGCTAGTGGAATGATAATAAGTACATCTCCTATAGACGATATGGTTCCTATACAGCCAGCAAATATTAGTGGCAGATATATTTGCCAATGGGATAAAAAATCGATAGAACAGGCAAGGTTTATTAAAATAGATTTCTTAGCTTTAGGGACGTTATCACAGATGCAGGAAATATTAACATTAGTTGAAAAAAAAACAGGTAATTATATAGATTTAGCGCGAATAGATTTTAATGATCAAGCAGTATATAGGTCTATGCACTCTGGAGACACTATAGGAATATTTCAAATTGAATCTGCAGCACAAATACAGACTATTAAAAGAATAAAGCCAATTAATTTAATAGATATGGCGTATGAAGTGGCATGTGTAAGACCAGGCGTTGGTATTAATGACGGAGTTAGCCAATTTATACGAAGGAGAAATGGAGAACATTGGGAGTACGATCATATTTTAGAAGAAAAAGCACTAAATAGCACTTTGGGAGTTATATTATTTCAAGATCAAGTTAATAAATTAGCAATGGAAATTGGAAATTTGTCAGAAATGGAGGCTGATGAATTGAGGCGTGCATTTGGATGGAAACGTTCTAATGACATTATTGAATCGTATAAAACACTATTTATAAAAGGAGCCACAAGTAAAGGATTAAGTAGAGATATTGCAATAAAAATATTTAAAAAATTTAATGGACAGTATATGTTTCCGGAATCACATGCGTTTGCATTTGGAGTTACGGCATATCATATGGCATGGCTTAAGTATTATTTCCCTTTAGAATTTTTTGTTTCAATATTCAATCAACAACCGATGGGTTTTTATAATTTAGAAACTTTAAAAGAAGATGCTAAAAGACATAATGTTGTCGTTAAAAATCCAGATATTAATATTAGTAATGTAACTTGTTCAATTGTTGGCAAAGAAATGTTGCTAGGACTAAACATTATTAAAAACTTAGGATACAAAACTTCTGAAATAATAATTAATGAGAGATACAACAAAGGGTTTTATAAAAACATTAATAATTTGATATCAAGAACAGGAATAAATTATACTCAAACTAAGAATCTGATTTATTCAGGTGCTCTGGATTCATTGGGATTTAGTAGAAGAGATTTGATTTGGCAATTAGGATTATTTGAATCTAAACCAGATAATCAGAGGTTAATGGATTTGGACTTTCAAGATATTAATCCAGTATTATCAGATAAAAATACTTGGAAAGAAATGTTGAATGAATATTCATCTTTAGGTCTTTATCCTAATGGACATGTAATGGAACATGTAAGAAAACAATTAGGAGACAAGGTTATTCCTAGTAATAAAATTGAAAGGTTTTCAGCTGGGAGTTTTATTTTTACAGCAGGATTGATTATACGCCGCCAAAGACCTTTGTCTAAAGCTATATTCTTGACTATGGAAGATGAATTTGGCCATATACCTTTAATGGTTTGGCCTGATATTTATGAAAAAAATAAAATGGTTTTATCTCAAGGTTTGATAGGAGTTTCAGGAATTATTTCTAAAAGAGAAGGAACATTCAATGTAATAGTTCAGGGGGTTTGGCCAATAAATAATTTCTCACATTTTACTCAAAGTAAAGATTGGCAATAAAATGTAATATGTCTCACATATGATTTATTGACTGTTTAGCTTTGGTAATGCTAGAATCGATCAGCTGAACTGTTTAATATTTTGGCTGATATTGAGCAATGATTAGTTAGAATTATTTGTTTGATTAGGAGGGTTTTCAAAATGCCTGAAATCATGAAAGGTCTGAAAGACGTTTATTTTGATAACACAGAGGCTAGTTTTATAGATGGTGATGAAGGAAAACTTCTTTACCGTGGATATAGCATCCATGACCTAGCTGAGAAATCTACTTTTGAAGAAGTAATTTATTTACTATTATATGGGAAACTTCCTAATGTTGGAGAACTGAAAGAATTTGATACTAAACTTAGATCAAATCGAATAATTCCGGATCAAGTGATTGAAGTTCTAAATTTAGTCCAAAATAGTCACCCAATGGATGCTTTGAGAACTGGAATTTCTGCTTTATCAGCTTTTGATGAAGATGTTAATGATAATTCTCAAGAGGCAACAATTAGGAAAGGGATACGTTTGACTGCTATGGGCCCTACGTTGGTAGCTGCTCATCACAGATTACGTCAAGGACTTGAACCAGTTGCTCCAAATCCAGATTTGAGCCATGCTGGTAATTTCCTGTATATGTTATTTAATGAATTGCCAGATGAAGAGACAACTAAATTATTAGATGTTGATTTCATATTGCATGCTGAGCATGGCGCTAACGCGTCTGCTTTCGGTGCTAGAGTGGCAGCATCAACTTTGTCTGATTTACATTCAGCTGTTACAACAGGTGTGGGTGTATTGAAAGGTCCCTGGCATGGAGGCGCAGCTGAAGAAGTAATGAAAATGGCTTTGGATATTGGGCAACCAGAGAACGCAGAAGAATATTGTAAAAACATTTTAGATAATGGCGGCCGTATAATGGGGTTTGGCCATAGAGTTTATAAAGCTGAGGACCCTCGCGCGAGACATCTACGAGAGAGATCAAAAGAACTTGGGCAAAAAATGGGTCAGCCGAAATGGTTTGAAATTCTAACTTATTTAGAAGAAAATGTAATGTCAAAGTATCGTTCCAGAGGTATTTTTGTTAATGTAGATTTCTTCGCAGGTTCCATTTATTATCTACTTGGAATACCGGATGATTTGTTTATATCTATATTCTCTCTTGGTAGAATTCCGGGTTGGACATTGCAATGTTTAGAACAATATGAAGATAATATACTTATTCGTCCATTACTTGAATATACTGGCGGCATGGATTTGGAATACACAGATATAGCGAATCGGTAAATTACATCAAAATGTTTATTGTTAAGATCAGGGGCCAGTCGGCCCCTGATCTTTTTTAATATGATTAAATCATGAATATACAACACATTATTGAATCAGAAATTTTAGAAAAAGGTTCTATTTCTTATGCAGATTTTATGGATATTTGTTTATATAAATATCCAAATTCATATTACAGAAATCAGAACCATATAGGATTTGAAGGAGATTTTTACACCAGCCCATATATACATCCGGCATTTGGAGCTTTAATTGCTGTTAAATTATTACAAATTTGGCATATGTTGGAGAAACCTAATCACTTCTACATTGTCGAAATAGGTTCAGCTTCAGGCAATTTAGCAAAAGATATATTAGATTATGTTATCAGTACTTGCGAAGAATTTTATAATTGTATTAATTATATTTGTGCGGATGTTATCCCTATTGATAAAATTAAATTGAAGCAACATAGTAATAAACTTACATTTTATGATATAGATTCTTTACCGATGAATTTGCCTCACGGCTGCATTATTAGTAATGAATTAATAGATGCAATGCCAATTCATAGAGTAATGAAAAAGGAAAATGTTGTTTGTGAAGAAAAAATCTATATGAAAGACGGTAAATTAACGTCAGTATTAGAACAATTGTTCGACAATAAGATTTCAAAAATACTTCTCGAACGGAGCATTGACATCAAAGAAGGTCAGTATATAGAAATAAATAAGAATATAGAAGAATTTTATTACTCAATAACCAAATGTTTGCTTAGTGGTTTTATGATTACCATTGATTACGGAGACACAGAGGAATTACTGTATTCTGTAGAGAAACGAAAGAATGGAACCTTACGTTCATTTAAAAATCATACCCAGCTGCCGGACCCATTATCTAATCCGGGATTACAAGATATTACTTCCCATGTGAATTTTACTCAATTGATTGAAGTAGGAGAAAAATACGGATTCCGATTACGGGAATATGTGACACAAAAAACATTTTTAGAAAATCTTGGAATGAATGATTTTTTGATGAAGCTAAATAATAGTAAATTGGATAGACGATCCTTGATCCTTAACCGGAGACGAATGATGAATTTGGTAGATATGGATGGTTTGGGGAATTTTAAAGTTTTGTGCCAATCAATTAATATTGATAAAAACGTATTACATGACTTTGATTACCAACTACTAAGTACACTTGGGAAGAGTGATTTGCTTGTGCCTATCTTAGTGTAACTCTATGAGTAATGTCATTTAATGATTTTATTTGCACGATACTATGGGTATCATGTTATTAACTATATGATTTATATTTAAATAGTATATTTGGTAGAGGTTTAAATGGTCCGATTCTCTAGAGTCTTATTATTACTTATTATGAGCACTGCTTTACTAGTCGCTTGTGACTTCGTTAATATGGATGCTACCGATGATAATGTGTCGTCTTCTGATATTAGAGACAATGATTTTACCCTGACAGATATAATTTCAAAGGAAGGAATCACACAAATTGTAGGTAGTAGTGATGACAATGAAAATTCCTCCGACGAGGGCATTACTACTACCGTAAATCCAATTGATGTGGGCAATGTTTCAGGCTTGTCATCTAATGGACATATGGATGGAACAGATCTAGGACGCACTAATTCATCTAACACATTAGGAGTGGATGAAGTAGAGGACTTACTATGGAATTTTAATTCAAACAATGAAATAACTAGTACTCCTATCAAAGCCGCAGATAACTCAGGAGTTTTGTTTGGAGACATTTCAGGCACTTTTTATTCTTTAGAGATTAATACTGGAGATATCAATTGGGAATTCAGTGCTAATGGACCTATCACGACTACAGCTGCAGTTACTGATAGATTAGTAGCCTTTGGTAGTCGTGATCAATATTTATATGTTGTGGATTTAGAAAACGGCGATTTGGTTTGGAAATTTAATGCCGGCGGATGGATTGAATCGTCACCAGTTATTGATGATGGAGTTATATATTTTGGAAGTTACAATGGCATGCTCTATGCACTAGATATAGAATCTGGTGAAATTATATGGGAATTTGATGCCAAGTCAGTCATAGCTTCTGCTCCGTCTATAAACGCTGCGATATTATATTTCCTAGCCGATGATGGAGTATTGTGGGCTATAGATCGTTATACAGGCAGAGCAAAATGGAATTTCGCTATGTATTCTTCTACTCCAGTTTTGTCAGAAGTTGTGACTGAATCTTCTGCCCCTATTTTCTTACTTGACACGATATACGTATCTGGATTGGGTGGAATCGTGTATGCGATTGATGGTAAAACTGGTCAAGAAAAATGGAAATTTAAAATAGATACATTATTGAGCCTTAATTTATCGGCAAGTGATGGAATAATTTACATGGTTGAATTGGCAGGTACTGTGGTAGCTGTAGATGCTAAATCTGGCAATTCTATTTGGGAATTACCAGATTTATCTGCATATAATGATCCAGTCTTTGTAACTGGTGATATAGTATATTTCGGAACTACAGCAGGTGATGATGATCGAGGTACAATTCATGCAGTAGAATCCAGGACTGGACGCCCAAAATGGGAGTTCAAAGTATTATCTTCTGTAAACACCTATCCTTCAGTTTATGATGGGGTCTTATATGTAGGATCTGGTGATGGCCACGTGTACGCCTTGAAAGGATCAGGCAGAGATACTAACCCAATCTTTAACAATAAATAATGTCATTATAAAAGTGAAGTTAGACTTCGTATATTGTCAGTGTTTTCCAAATCTAGGATTATTTGTTTAATTTTTTCTGCTTTGTCTTTTGGAAGCACTCTTGAGCTACAATCGTCAAATTTTTGAATCACGTCTTCTTTAGTAACCCCTCTTAACGCTCCGACGTAATTTCGTTCAGCTACATCTTTAACCGTGTCTCCATTTTTTAATTTAATTTCAACCTGGTGATAGCCCTCTAACCATGATTGTTTCCCCTCATTTCCAGGATGTCGTTGCATGGTTACTTTGCTCATAAGGTTTTTTATTGACTCTCGTTGAATTTTAGAATCAGAGAAACTGTCTAGCCCAATTTCATGGTCTATTATTGCAGCTGATAATAAATATTCCATGCTGAATTTTCCTTCAAGAGAACTTGTTGGATTAGAATGTACTAGAGATCTGGGAGGATCGAAGTCAACCCACGAAGTTATAGAATCTATGTCAGTGGGTTCTAGTTGACGATCTGCCAAAATTTTAAACATAGCGTCTAAAGATAGATGAGAACTGCCACAACATGGGTATTTCTTAATTTCCACTCCAGATTCGATCATGTGGTTGGTTTCCTTTAGAGAATTAAGTATATTACTGGGATTAAAGTTATTTCCTCCAGAAAATGCTCTTAAAAAACCGAATCTTCCTTCTAATATATTGTCGTCAGCAGTAAATCCGGAATTTGCCAATTGAGCCGATAGTACTCCAGCTTTACACGCTAATCCAGGATGAAAAGGCTTTGCCATACTACCAAAGTTTTGCCGGAGCCCAGAAGCTTGTGATGCAGATAGCGATAAAGTTTTAGAGCATAATTCACTTGCAAGATTGAGTACTGCAGCTGCAGTTGCTCCTGCTCCTAATGCTCCCAAAGGACCAGTAGGATGCCAGCCGAGATCATCAAAATAAGCTTCACTTAATCCTTGCCCGATACTACAAGCTACTTCAAATCCTATTAGATAAGATAATAATATTTGAGACCCTGACACTTGATGTAATTCACCTAGGGCTAAAGCTCCAGGTAGAAGGAATACACTAGGATGAACTTTTATTCCTTCAGTTACATCGTCGTAATCTAATGCGTGTGCCATTGCTCCATTGATTAAAGCAGCTTCTTGAGCTGAAGTCTTAAAGTTTTTTGTTGCTACAGTTGAATGCTCATTCCCTCCATTGAACAAGGCGTTTTTTGTAAGAATGTCTGCAATTGGTTCTTGGGAGCCTGCTAGCATACAAGCTATACAATCTAGAATGGCTATCTTGGCTGCATCTTGAGCTTCTTGAGGGAAATCTGTTAAAACACTAGTATTTATAAACTCTCCGAGTTCAGTTGTTATACTCATTTTCTTTCTCCGAGGCATTAAATTCATTTAATTGTTAATTTATGGGCTTATAAATATTGCAATGCATGTACCTGTTTACAGTATAATTATAAACATTATTGAAAGCTAGAGCTTTGTGAGGCTGAAGGGATGTGTAAATTGCGAATCACAATATTGAATATAATTGCAATGTTGTTGATTCTTGTTACGTTTGCTGCTTGTATATCTGGACCATCGCAAGAACTGCAATCGGACAATAATATAAACAATGCAGATATTGATGCGACTATTGAAGCTTCAATAGAAGCTATGATGAAAGAAATGGAACTATCGAAAGATGTTGAGACACCTGTCATAATTTCTGCCGCTCCAGAGATTCAAATAGTACAAGAGCAAGTTGAAGTGATTAAATTAGTTGAAACAATTAAAGAAATAACTTTGCCTACGCAAACACCTCAACCTACATTCACTCCTTATCCTACATACACTCCTTATCCTACTCCGACTATAGTCCCAACGATTAGTGCTGCTGATGTATTTGTAGAGGAACCAGGTTGTTTACCTAGACCAAATGTTGATCAACTAAATTTCGCGGTAAGTTCAGATGATTCCATAACCCAATATTCTGATATACCTTTGCAAAAGTCTGGCACTGTTATGATAGATGGAGTAGCGGCAAAACAAGGTACTATTATTACCGCTTATTATGATCCTCCATTTATGCCGATAGCTACTGATTTAAAAGGATATTTAGCGGGTTATACTACTGTAGATGCGAGAGGACGATATAAGATAGATTTATTCAGTCGAGGAACATTAACGGATCATGAAAAACAAAGCTGGAGAAATATATTTTTTAAAATAGATAATTGCTATACTAGAGAAAGTACTTGGAAATCATATGGAACAGGGATATCGAGACCTCTTAATTTAACCGCGACCACTACTTTAGAACATGACAGACCTAAATTACCTAGCAGAATTATTATGAATGATTATGCAATGAATTCTAACTATTTTATTTCGACCGATGCTATGTGGGATGTAAGTACCAATGTTGTTCCGGTTAGTAGCGAAGGGTTTCCTCCGGGCGAAGTAGAATTTACTGCTAAGGTTAAACTTTTGGAATGGGGATTTAATCGTGAATTTGAATATATATGGACCGGAGTAGATAAAACTTGGGGGCTTGTGAATGAAAAAGCTTCGATTGTTGTTAAAGACGGCTTAAATAATTTTGTAACCTTAACAATTGTAGAACCTAATAAATAATTATGAAAACAGTATCAAAATCAATTATATTATGTATAGCTTTAGCAGTAAGTGCTATAGCTTGTGCTACGTTACCGGAGAAAGAAACAACATCAAATAATACTGGTCCGGACATTGAAAGCACTATTGCTGCCAAATTACTTCTGTTGGAGCAAGAATTGCAGACTCAAGCTGAAGCTCCTACTCAACCACTAGCGGAAGCAACCCCAACATCTACCTCAAGTAAGACTACTGGTAAAATTGATGTATTGGTAGATCCAGTTGGTGGAGGCTCCGTTAGTTCATCTATAATGTTTGGCGAAGATGGAACACCTATAGCGACATATACCGCATCCGCTGCAAGTGGGTATGTGTTTGATTCTTGGACGGGAGATTTTGCTCCGTCATTAGTAGAAATTTGGGCAAACGATTCGATTGCTGGGGATAAGAGAACAAATCCTATAGGATTGGCATCAGACATATCTGGAAATATGTACATAGTAGATTCTGGTAACAATAGAATTCAAGTATATGATGGAACAGGATCATACGTTTTTGGATGGGGCGGAGAAGGTTCTGATCCTGGACAATTCCAGAACCCAACAGACATAGTGATAGGCATAGAGGGAAACATTTTTGTTTCAGATACTGGTAATAAAAGGATACAAGTTTTTAATCAAGTCGGCACATATATTTCTAGTATAGGTGACCCCAATGTAGATGCAATAAAATTCGCTCAACCTGCGGGCATTGCTGTAGACGGGTTTGGTTTTTTATACGTCATCGATGAAGGTAATGGGTCGATCAGTAAATTTGACACTAGCGGTACGACAGCTGCTATAAAACTATCTATGAAACAAGATAAATCTATTACAGCTAAGTTTTTGACGGAAGCCGAAGCTAATAAGAAATCTATGGATGAAGCTGGAATAATTCCAACGCCAACTCCATCACCCACCCAGACACCTTGGATTAAATACATAAGAGTTACCCCTAGCACCAGTAGTACTGCTACTCCAATTGTAGCTTGTGGAACACAGCCATCAGCAGTTATTTGTACTTGTATTTCAGGTAAATGGGAAAACTGTAGATCAAGATAGCTTATCTTGGTGACGTGATTCACACCTAACGGCAGTTGTTAGAAATCCAGTATGCCCAACCATTCTATGTGATGGCCTAGCACTTTGCTTGGTGATGTGCCAAGTTCGATGCAGAACTTCTATGGTTTCTACTGAAGTGAATAAAATGTTCTCATGAAGCGAAGATACTAATTTATGAGCCTGCAATATTGTAGGTAGAAAGGCTACAAAAATACCTCCGGGTCGTAGTGATCGGGAGGCTTTGGTGACTATTTTCCAGGGCTCTGGTAAGTCTAAAATGATTTTATCAACATTCAGTTCAGGAAGCGATCGATAGATGTTTTTCTGTTTTACTGTATGAACCCCTGGATTACGAGATAGAAATTCAATATTTCGAGTTGCTAGGGGAACCACTTTGGGGTTGATTTCATATGAAATGACAGTGCCTGTTGGTCCAACAGAGTTTAACAAGGCACTAGTTAAAGTTCCAGACCCCATACCTCCTTCTATAACAAAATCTCCCGATTGAATGTCTGCTAAATTAAGTATAGTTGCAATGTCTTTCGGGTATATTATTTGAGTTTCACGATTGGTTAATGTAATGAAATCGTTATATGTAGGAAAAGTTGCGAACAATAAATTGCCTTTGTTTGTGGCATGCCAGCTCCCAGGGTTACATCCTATGAACGTTTCATGGTAAATAATGCCCATGTGGCATTGAAATGAACGGTCTTTTTCCAACATTGTCATGTATTTTCTACCGCGCGCGTCTTTTAGGATGATTTTGTTGCCATATTCGAATGTTTTAATGTTTGTCATATAACTAATGCACTTTATAAATGTTTAGAAGTTTCACGCTGTTTTTAGCTGTAAATAGAAAATGTTATGATAACATCTCGATCTTGGAATAGGAGATGTATATATATGGAATTGATAAATAGAGTAGCGCTTGTTACAGGTTCGGGAAGGAATATAGGTAAATCAATAGCATTAAAATTAGCTTCAATGGGTGCTGATGTCATTGTGAATGCTAAAGAGAACACATCAGAGGCTAATCAAACAGTTGAGTCTATAAAACAACTGGGACGGAAATCTATATCAGTAATAGGTGATATAGGGTCACAGGAATCGGTTAATAAAATAATTAACCAAATTGAAACTAGTTTTAATCATGTTGATATTGTTGTAAATAATGCATCTTTGAGAAGGGTTCAACCATTTTCTAGCATGACCTATGAAAACTGGAGAGAAATGATAAATACAGACTTGGATTCTGCTTTTTTATTAACTCAGCCGTTTGTTGAAACCATGATTGAGAATCAATGGGGAAGAGTAATAAATATAGCCGGTTTAAATGCAGTGGAAGGCCGTAGCGGCTGGGCTCATGTGTCTGCTGCTAAAATGGGTTTGATTGGATTTACCAGATCTCTTTCTAAAGAATTGGCTCCCCATGGAATAACGGTTAATTGTATATCCCCAGGGATGATAGATACTTCCCGTACCGATTTGTCTTCTCCCAGGCCGGTAGATAGGCAATCCCATATACCAATTGGCCGTAAAGGATACCTGGAAGAAATTTCAGGTTTATGTGGATGGCTTTGCATGGAAGAATCCGGGTTTATAAGCGGGCAGACAATACATGTGAATGGTGGTGAGAAAAACTATTGATCTGATGCAGATAATTCTACTCCTACTGCAATAATTTCTATTTGAGTGTCACGCATATTTGGGGGATCGGACTTGAATTGCAAACCTAATGCTATGTTTAATCCTTTTTCCAGCATTGGATGGTTAGGAACGTTGAATTCTGTTTCTAGATTTGCTCCTTGCAATTGTATATTGGTATGTTGAAATATTATTTTTTCCCCGTCATACGCTAATATTTCATTGATAAATCCATAGTTGCGAGTTCTAAAGCTAATTAGTATCTTTGTTAAAAATAGTGAAGAATTATCAATAGATACAGGGTTTGTGATAGGGAAATGACCCCAAGTATTTTGGCCAGATTGCCCTTCAATTCTGACAAAAGGGCCGGTATGCCGGACAGATGTTATGCGATTAGAATATTCTATTTGCATACTAGATCCATGAGACCAGATTATTATGTTATTCATGATTTCTCCAATGGC
Source organism: Dehalococcoidia bacterium (assembly GCA_003523055.1). Taxonomy (GTDB): domain Bacteria; phylum Chloroflexota; class Dehalococcoidia; order Lucifugimonadales; family UBA3495; genus UBA2588. Next base: position 240,195 of record DPHC01000005.1, read on the forward strand.
TTATATTTAGATTCAAGTGACAATAAATATTCTTTGATTGCCGATCCTCCAGATGTGTAGTTACCGATCGTGAAATCGGAATGAATTATACGATGGCATGGTATGAATAACGGAATTTTATTTCTTCTCATAGATTGCCCAGCTGCTCTGACAGCTTTAGAGTTGCCTGCGTGGGATGCTAACCATGCATAACTACGAGTTTCCGATACTGGAATAGAACGGCAAGCGTCCCACGCTCTTGAAAAAAATTGAGGAGCATTATCAGGAATATCCAGAGGTATGTTTTGTAATGAAGCGTTGTTACCCATAAAATACTCAGTTACCGCAGTTCTGATACAGATTAAGTTCTTTGATTGGATTCTTGGATACTCAGAATGCTGCTGAAGAGATTCTTTTAGAAGGTCAAAAGTTTTGGTTAGATAGCAATTAGTTATACCGATAGAACTGTGCACAATACCTACCCATCCGATAGGAATCTCAAAGGCGTCATATACTAATTTCGGTGATTTTTTCATTAACAGTATATCTATACTATATAAACTTGATGGAGCAAGTATAACATGGTAAAACTGCTCCTTGATGCAGAATTGACATAGTAATAGCTCACGTATAGACTGCAACGAAATGGGTGTTCTCAAGAACAAGAAGAAATTAATTACATTTAGGAGGAGATATGGCAGTAGATCAGAATATAGTGCACGCTGCGGCCACCGCAGAAATGAGC
>DPHC01000002.1:0-10405 GCA_003523055.1 Dehalococcoidia bacterium
GCTGAAGTGAAATTGTCAGGGATTCTTGCCCAAATATACAAACTAGCCTCTGGTATAGCAACTTCTAACCCCATTCTAGTTAAAGCGGTTATTACTCTGTCTCTTCTGGCTTGATATATATTGATATTTGTTTGTACACAAGATTGATCATCTAAAAGCGCTTGCATAGACATTTCTTGTACTGCTTGAGGAATTCCAGAGTCCAGGTTTGCCTTTATTTGAAACAGGGCTTTTATCATGTCACTGTTTCCCACAACCATGCCTGATCTCCAACCGGTCATATTGTAAGTTTTTGACAACGAATGGAATTCTACGCCTATGTCTTTTGCTCCTGGGATTTCCATAAAGCTTAATGGTTTATACCCTTCATACCCTATTTCACTATAGGCGGCATCATGTAGTAGGGCTATATCGTGTTGTTTGCAAAAACTAATTGCTTCTTTGAAGTCGTCAGCACTAGCAATTGCACTCGTTGGATTATTAGGGTAATTCAGCCACATTATTTTTGCTTTTTTGGCTATGTCAGTAGGGATATCGTTATAATTTGGCAACCATTTATTGGATTCTGTTAATGGCATAGTATAACTTTCAGCGCCTGCAAACATTGTTCCTACTGCGTACACTGGATATGCAGGGTCAGGAATTAACGCAACGTCTCCAGGATCTAAGAAACAAAGTCCGGCGTGGCCTATTCCTTCTTTGGCCCCGATGAGCGGCAAGACTTCGGAATTGGCGTCTAATTCAACCCCAAAACGATTCTTATACCAGTCAGCTATGGCTTGCCTGAATTCAGGAAGGCCATCACTTTCAGGATATCGGTGGTTTGGCTCATGTTTGGATGCCGTTAATAATCTTTCTATAATCGGGTCAGGGGTAGGGATATCGGGATCTCCTATGCCAAAGGTAACTACGTCAGCTCCAGCAGCTTTCTTCTCCGCTATGATTCTGGATATCTCTACAAAAGGATAAGGAGCTAGTTTTCCGAGTCGTTGTGAAAATTCCATTTTTGCCTCTTATTATTAAGTTATAGTGAATTCGCCTGTGAATGCTGTAGTTGCGGGTCCTGCCATGTATACGTGGCCTGAGGGTTCCCATGATATGGAAAGAGGGCCGCCGGGTAAGTGTATGGTAGAGTCTCTACCAATTAGTCCTTTCAGGCGAGCTGCAACAGCTACGGCGCAAGCACCAGTACCACAGGCTAACGTTAGCCCAGAACCTCGTTCCCACACACGCATTTTCATCTCACCGTTATTCATTATGTTAACTATTTCGAAATTGACCCTGTTTGGAAATATTTTATGATTTTCGATTTCAGGTCCGATATCTCCCAAAGGGAATTCTTCTACTGGTTGTTCAATGAAACAGATCGCATGAGGATTTCCCATTGATACGAATGACATCTCAAGATCATAGCCAGACGTTTTGAAAGGGTAATCTAAGATGTGTTCCAAATTTTGCCAATCAGGTTCAAGATCTACAGGAATCTCTGAAGGGTTCAAAAGAGGAAAGCCCATATCAACCGTACATGATTTTACTTCATTTCCTTTATACTGCGGTGAAACTTTTAATATGCCTGCCAACGTTTCCACTGTTACAGATTCAGGATGAGTATCCGTTATACCGTTTTCAATTACTAGTTTCACGAAACATCTTAGTCCGTTGCCGCACATTTCGCCTTCTGACCCATCTGCATTAAACATTTGCATTCGCAAATCAGCTTTATCGGAATCGTGAATGAGAATCAAGCCATCTGAACCGATTCCGAAATGACGGTCACTGATAACCTGGGATAGTTCTGGCCAATTTTCCGTTTGGTTTCTAGCATCAACAAAAATATAGTCGTTGCCTATACCGTGCATTTTAGTAAATTTCATATTAACAAACCCCGTAGCCATTTTAACATACATCAATGTTGTTATAGTTCTTTTGGTCAATTCGAAGGAGTTTGTTGTGTTTATATAAAATACCGAATTAGGGTTTTTTTAATGCTGGATGCCTTTACTTGAATTTAAGATGATTTACAACTCTAATTAATGGATCATATCAGGTAAAGACTTCAAAAAGCATGTCACATTAGATAGTAAATCAATGTCATTTGAATCAAACCAATTAATATTCGTATCAGTTAATTTAAACCAATTATATTGCTTTCTTGCTAACTTATGGGTTCTATTTTTAATTTGGGAAACCGCTTCTCGTAACGTTAGTTCTCCATGTATAACTTTTATTAATTCTCTGTAACCAGGGCTATTGAAACACCGTGCAGAATGCGAGTAACCTAGTTTGAGCAATTTTTGTACTTCGTCATATAAACCTGAATCCAACATTTCATCTACTCGAGCATCAATACGGTTGTATAGCAGTTCTCTATCCATTGTTAATCCTATAATGAAATAGTTATTTTCTTGAAAATAAACATCAGGCTGATCTATAGAGGTAGTTGGGATCGGTGAACTTGAGATTTCTATGGCTCGTATTATTCTATGAGTATTTCTAAAGTCAATTTGAGAGGCTCTTACTGGGTCTAAATGTTTTAGTTTTTCGTACAGTTGTATGTTACCTTGATCTTTAGCAAATCTGTATAAGTAAGCTCGAAGATCTTTGTCAGGTGGAGTGTTTGCGAAAGTCCAATTGTCTAGAATACTTTTAACATATTGCCCAGATCCTCCGCAAATGACGGGAATATTGGAGTTAGACGTAATAGACTGCATAGTAGACTTGGCAAGTTGTTTAAATATGCTTACATTGAATTCATCTCCGGGATCTACTATATTTATCAAATGATGAGGCACTTGTAAAATCTGGGTTTTAGTTGGTTTGGCTGTGCCAATATCCATTAGCTTATAAACTTGCCGGCTGTCTGCATTAATTACTTCTATAGGGAATTCTGCATTTAATTGGACACATAAGTCAGTTTTTCCTGACGCCGTTGGTCCAACAATTACTATGACGTTAGGCAAATTGTACCTGCCTTAGGTGGTCTTTGAGAATTGGCGCACTAATTCACAGAACTGGTTTGCATTTAGACTGGCACCGCCCACTAGAGCTCCATTTATATTATTCAATCCTACGAAATTAGAAATGTTACCTGGATTTATACTTCCACCGTAAAGTAGGGGAGTATCGTTGCTTCCATTACCAAATAACGAGCGCAACACTGTTTTAATATCATTTCCCATGATGTCATCGACTTCTTCTGGAATGGCTGTTTCTCCGGTGCCAATTGCCCAGATAGGTTCATAGGCGATAATTAAATTTGATATATCATGTAACCCAGATAAAGCCGATTCTAATTGAGTTTTTAAAACTTTTGAAGTTTCTCCGTTATGTTTTTGGTCAGAATTTTCTCCAATGCATAAAAACGGCTTTAGGTCATTATTGACACAAGCTTCAATTTTTTTTCTTATCAATTCATCAGATTCATTAAATAGAGTTCTTCTTTCTGAATGTCCGACCAGGACATATTGACTAAGGCCTCGCAACATATTAGGGGAGATTTCACCGGTGAATGCTCCTGATTCCTCGGGATACATATTTTGAGCACCTATTTGTATAGTAGTTCCTCTGAGGGCATCTCTGACTGACAGTAAGGATGTAAAAGGAGGGAAAATTACAACTTCGCACCCTGAATCTGGTTTAGGCTGTTCTCTGATTTCCATTGCTAACGCTATAGATTCAGAAAATGTAGTGTTCATCTTCCAGTTACCTGCGATTATGTTTCTCGGCATGGTTTCTCCCTTTATGGGCCGTATTTTGTGAGTCTGCTTGAATGGGATAAAATCAAAGACATTAATTCTGTCGCTTGTATTGTTCCCAGTGATCCAAATCTACAATCATATTCGCTAAATCCTTTATTATAATCTCCAAGTGTCCATTTAGAATGGATCATCATTGGTACAGGATGCCAACTATGAGATCCCATGGCGGCTGGGGTTGAGTGATCGCCAGCAATTATGAACACATCGGGGTTTAGATCAAGGATCTGGGGGATAAATTGGTCTAAATCTTCTAAAGTCCGGACTTTTGCGCTGAAATCTCCATCTTCTCCTGCCGCATCTGCTGGTTTGTAATGCAGAAAAAAGAAATCGTAGTCATTCATTTTGTTATTTAATGTATGAACTTCAGATCCGAAATCTTTACCCGTTGGAATGATATCCATTCCTGCTACTGTTGCAAGACCTCGGTACATGGGATATGCGGCTATGGCAGCAGATTTCATTTTGTAAGTTTGTGGGAAAGAAGGTAAATCTGGCAACTGAGACCATCCTCGGAGGAGAACCATATTAGCAACGTCTCTATTGGAAATTATACTTTTTGCCTGATTGGTAAATTGGTTAATGTAAGTAGCTGTTGCAGTAGCTTTCGTTTCTAGTGGTTCACAATTAAGAGGAGGTAAACCAGTCTGTTGCGGGTCAGTTTCGCTAATTGCTTGTGACAAGTTGTCCCCACGCATTCTTAAGACGAATCGGTAATCTTGCACTTGGAACACATCTGTTTGGCACCCTTCTACTATTATGTTGTCTAATTGCTCTACTAAGGGCGAACTTAAGGTGGTAGAAATTCTTCCAGCTCTTCTGTCTATTAGATTACCTGAACTATCTAATGTACAAAAATTACCTCTCGAAGCTAGGTCTCCTGGAAGCAAGTCTATCCCTATACCGAGGCCTTCTAAGATCCCACGGCCTATATAATATTTAAGAGGGTCATACCCAAAAAGAGCCAAGTGTCCTGGTCCACTCCCTGGAGTCACTCCTTGTGCAACTGGAATGGTCAATCCACAGGAACTAGAGTGCGATAGCAAGTCCAAGTTAGGTGTTTTTGCTGTTTGTAGTTCTGACAACTTCGTTTTGGTTGATGGCATTCCACCCAGCCCGTCAACTACTAATAGTACTATCTTAGTATTATTTTCGATTACTGTGTCTGTAATGTAATGTGCATCAATCATATATCAGTCCTGTTTAAATATTTGAATCTGGGAGCGAAGTTATGCCAGGCAACGCAGTTCCGCTCATAAAATCCAATGAAGCGCCTCCACCAGTAGAAACATGAGTGATTTTTGCTGCAATATTAAGTTCTTCAACAGCTTCAGCAGTAGATCCTCCCCCGACTACACTTACCATGTCTTGGTTGCTCGCTACTGCATTTCCTATGTCTCTTGTTCCGGTTTTGAAATTAGGAAATTCAAATACTCCCATAGGTCCATTCCAAATTAATGATTTTGCTTGGGAAATTATTTTACTATATGTATAAATTGTGTCTGGTCCTATATCCATTATATGTGAGTTACTAGGGGTTTCGCCTTTGTTAAACAGATTAAAACCAACGTCGTTCGAAAATGTTTCACTCACTATTAAATCCGTTGGTATCATTAATTGTACCTGTTTTTCAGAGGCTATTTGCATTAAATTACTTGCATATTCCAGTAATTCCGGTTCATATGCAGATTGGCCTATAGGATGTCCTTGAGCTTTCAAGAAAGTGTTGGCCATACCGCCTCCAATTAAAAGGTAGTCTATTTTTGAGAGCAAATTATCAATCAGAAGTATTTTATCGCTCACTTTGGAACCTCCCATTAAAGCGACATATGGCTTGGTAGTCGATTGTAGGATCTTGGTGAGATTAACCACTTCTTTTTCAACCAACAAGCCCATGCAAGATGGCAAGTAATTTTGTATCCCAACCGTTGAGGCGTGCGCTCTGTGGGCAACAGCAAATCCGTCCATTACGTATAAGTCGCATAAAGAAGCTAATTTTGAAGCGAATTCGGGGTCATTTTGTTCTTCGCCAGGGTCAAATCTTAAATTTTCTATCAAAGCTACTTCACCGGGTTGCATCGCTTCAATTTCAGTTTTAACATTTGGGCCAATTACTTCTGGTATGTATGTCACTGGCTGACCTAATAAAGAGGATAGCAAGTGAGCTATTGGTTTTAGTCTAAGGGATTCATCTACCTGACCTTTTGGTCGACCTACGTGAGTACATAAAACTACTCGGCATTTATTTTGCACTAGGTAGTTTATAGTAGGTATAGATTCTCTCAATCGGTGTTGGTATTTTTCGAGTTCTTTTTTACCTAATTCTAGAGGAATGTTGAAATCAACTCTAACTAACACTTTTGTTGATGGGTTTAAGTTTATTTCTTTCAGGCTGAGTTTCATAATAATTCAATGATTTATAATTTTATTCAATCTCTTAAATAATACGATGTTTATAAGATAAATCAATGTCACAAAGTCTTGTTCAAGAAATGATTAAACACCAACTGAATCTCATTTGTTTCAGTGTTTGGATTTGCGTCAATAGTTTTTTGGATAATTTTGATTGAATTGTTAAATAGTGTTTTAGCTTTAAGGATAGCATAGTTTTTACTTCCAGATTCCTCCATTATGTTAACTATAGTTGAGGCGTCTTTATCATCAAGGACTCTTTTCATGTACAGGCCAGAAATTTCTCTAATGATAGGGCGCGTAGCAGTGTTTAAAGTATGAATCAGTGGGAACGTTTTTCTTTTCAGCATTATGTTGTCTCTAGTTAGGCCCAATCCATCATCTCCCCAAATATCTTTTATGTCCTTTTGGATCTGGAAAGACACTCCTAAGTCACTGCCGGCTTGTTTGAATTCTTTGAGAATTAAGTCAGGCGTAGGAGAGGAAGTAGTTCTGCATGCCAAAGAAAAGGCACACTCAGTCAGAGATCCAGATTTGTTGCTCACCATCTCCAAAAAAGTTGCCTCGGTTATCCTTAATTCGTCTCTGATAGTTAATTCACTGTACTGGCCTTCAAAAATGTTTAAACAAGCTTGATCCAAGTCTGTAATTGCTTGCAATTTTAACTCGTCCGTCATGTTGGGATTTGTCAAAATATTCGTTCTTGCCAGCGCGTGTAATCCATCTCCGGCGTTGATAGCCTGAGACGGGCCCCAAGTCCACCATATGCTAGGGCGTTGGTTATCTGATCCCCCATGTTGCACATCATTGTGTATTGTTAGAAAATTGGCTAACAGTTCAATGGAAGAAGCAAATTCCATTGCTAAAACATCTGATCCACAAAGCAATTTTGAAACTACTAAACACAGTATTGAGTCTAAATTTGGAATTGGTGAATAAGTATCTTCGTCACCGGATAGGTTGCTCCATCCAAAATGATAAGAAATGAGGTCAAATAAAAGCCCAGTCTTTTCTTTCAGGTTATCTCTTAAGTGTTGCTCTACTGATTTGCCATATATGGATATAGAATCTGAAGTGAAATCGTTGTTACTCATGTTATTTTATTATAATTCCCTTAATATGGTTTTGAATTTGATTTTGCCTTCACGAATTAGCTTGACCTCATTGCCTGTCAAGTCAATTATTGTAGACGGAACACCCTTAGGCGTGGGTCCGGATTGAACGATGTGGTCTATTTTATTACTGATAGTTTTCGGTATATCTGAAAGATTGGTAATGTCTGGAGACCCTGAATGATTAGCGCTAGTACCAGTAATAGGTACACCAAGCATCTCTGTTAAATATAAAGGTATGTAATGTGCGGGCATTCTGATTGCTACCGTGTCTTTCCCAGCTGTGAGTGCGTTACTTACGTATTTTGATTTTTTGAAAATCATTGTAAGAGCCCCCGGCCAGAATTTTTGGTGCAGACGATATCCAGTGTCGGAGGATCCTTCGATTAAAGATAATGACTGCTCCCATGAATTCACCAAGACTGGCAATGGCATAGTTTGATCTCTGTCTTTCATTTGGTAAATTCGATTGATGCCGGTTTCATTATCTATTGAAGTTGCGATGCCATACAGAGTATCGGTGGGTATGATAACTACGCCTTGGTTTTTTAAAATTGTAGATGTTAGGAGAAGTTCACTGTCACTCATTATTTTGGCATTTCCCATGATAAATTACACTTGACTGAGTATAGCACAATTGCTAAAGTTTCAAATGTAAACGTCCCCTTAATTTGTTTATTTATGAAGGTATGAATTTGGATGATGAAAAGTTAATTATTATAGACTTTGGGTCTCAATACACTCATTTGATCGCAAGAAGAGTCCGAGAATTAAATGTATATTCAGAGGTTTACACCTCGAATGTCAAAATAGCTGATGTAGCAGATGTCTCCGCTATCAAAGGCTTTGTGTTATCTGGTGGGCCAGGTAGCGTTTATGAAACCCAACATCTAACAATTCCAGACTGGATTTTTGAAACAGGCCTACCTATTCTTGGTATTTGTTATGGAATGCAGGCGATAGTAGAAAATTTAGGAGGAACCGTTGTACCGGGAGATTTACGAGAATATGGCCTTGCCAAGTTAAAATCCACGGACCTAAAAAATCCTCTACTAGAGGGTATACCTGAAGAGTCTGAAGTTTGGATGAGTCATGGTGACAAAGTCATAGATCTTCCGGTTGGCTTTAAATGCTTAGCTGACACCTCGAATTCTGAATATAGTGTAATCAGCAATGAAAGAAACATATACGGAATTCAATTTCACCCGGAAGTGCACCATACTGAATATGGATCAGCCATCATCGATAATTTTCTCGTCAAAATTTGCCACGTGTCTAAAACATGGAATGCTGGACAATTTATTAGTTCCTGTATAGCAAATATACAAGAACAGGTAAAGGATTCCAAGGTTGTCTGTGCTTTGTCTGGAGGAGTGGATTCAGCTGTCACAGCTGCTTTATTGCACCACGCTATTGGGAAACAACTGAAATGTATATTTGTTAACAACGGTTTGCTACGATTTGATGAAGAAAATGAGGTCAAAGCACTTTTTTCCAATTCTTTGGATTTAGACATCAATTACTTGGATGCCGCCGACAGGTTTATTGACAAACTTTCAGGTGTTGTTGATCCAGAATTGAAACGCAAAACTATTGGTTATGAATTTATTAAATGTTTCGAAGAAGAAACTACAAAATTAGAGAATGTCGAATTCTTAGCTCAAGGCACCTTGTATCCGGACGTAATTGAAAGCGTTAGTTCTTCAGGAAATTCGGCTGTAATAAAAACTCATCATAACGTTGGCGGCTTGCCAGAAAACATGAAACTGAAATTAGTCGAACCGCTACGCTATTTGTTTAAAGACGAAGTTCGTACTGTAGGTCTTGAATTAGGTTTATCCCCTGAAATCATTCACAGACAACCTTTCCCTGGACCTGGTTTGGCAATTCGTATAATTGGCGAAGTTACACGAGAAAAACTCGATATACTTAAATTATGCGACAAAATAGTAACAGATACTTTGAAAAAATCTGACTGTTATGATGGCATTTGGCAAGGTTTCGCTGTATTAACGGATAGTCACACGGTGGGAGTTATGGGTGATGATCGGACTTATGGTTATGTATGCGCATTAAGAATAGTATCTAGTGAAGATGCTATGACGGCTAATTGGGTTAAAGTGCCGTATGAAGTCCTTGAAACCATTTCTTCAAGGATTGTTAATGAAGTATCGGGTGTAAATAGAGTAGTTTATGATATAACAAATAAACCTCCCGGCACGATTGAATGGGAATGACATTAGTACATGCAAAATAAACATATAACTCAAATGTTATCTTTACGCTAAAAGGTATGAAGATGTTTAATTCAATCCCCGAAATTTTAAAACGTGAAATCAAGATATTAATGTTCGATCAATACGGCACAATTGTTGATATGCAGACGGGACTAACTGAGTTAGTGACGCCCTTTCTTAGGGATAAAGGATGGACTGGAAATCCTAATCAATTTGTAACCTGGTGGCGGCGCACCCATTTTGAAGACTCTATGATCGATTCCCTCACCGATAGAGGACACACTCCGTATAGACAAATTGGGCACAGGGCAGTGAGCCAAGTTCTTGCTAGAGCAAATATTAGTTACTCTCAATCCGAGGTAGAATGGCTTGTCTCAGGAATTGAAAAACTGAAACCATTTCCCGATGTTTTAAAAAATCTAAATCAACTCCACAAACACTACCGGTTATCGATACTCTCAAATGGCGATAGAGATATGTTGGAAACAGCAAAACAATATATTGGTTTTAAATTTGATCTCACAATCTCAGTACAAGAAGCTGGGGCTTTCAAACCCGATAAAAGAACCTATGCCAAAGCAGAAGAAATAATAGCGAACAAATTTGGAGATATTGAACGTTCTAACATACTTTTTGTTGCGAACCATGCCTTCGATTGTATAGGAGCAAAAGCATGGGGTTTCAGAACTGTTTTCATAGATCGAAGAAAACGGCCATTTGGGGAAAGCCCCCACCAACCCGACTTGATTGTACAAGATTTTACTGAATTGGAGGCTATGCTTAGTTAGACAGATTGTTTAATTCGAGTTTTCTCAAAAAAGAATGAGACGAGGGTAAACAAAATCGCGTTCATGAGACATCGCACCCCCCCTTCCGCAGGATGTATTCT
>DPHC01000002.1:10541-31004 GCA_003523055.1 Dehalococcoidia bacterium
GCACCCCCCCCTCCGCAGAATGTATTCTACAAAATATGCTATATATTGACTACATGTCTAATATAAGCTACAATACATACATAAAGTTTTGAGGTTAGAGCAAAATCTAATCCACGGTTTAATAACCCTAAATTTATGAGGTATTGTTGAGTGGATATTAATGAAAAAAATACTTGTGCTAATTGCGGCGGTGGTCATTATTGGGTTGATATTTGTAGCCATGTTGTCGTACGAAGAGCCTGAATATAAGACCGGATACGAATCTGGTTCTTATTCTGTAAGGTTTTATGATGAAAGAATAGTAGTGCAGGCAGTAGTTGGTAACGGGGACAGTGGATTTGGAAAACTATTTAAATATATTTCAGGTGCAAACAAAGAGTCTGTCAAAATAGACATGACTACTCCTGTAACACAATCACAAAATGATGGCGAAATGGTAATGCAATTTTACTTACCTTCCAAGTTTGACAAGTCAAATGTCCCTGTACCCACCGATAACAACGTGAAAATATCTCTGATAGACGCGGGATATTTTGCAGTTTCAAGATATTCTGGTAGGTCTACTGACAAAAATTTTTACAAACATCTCGATATGCTCAAATCAGAACTAGACAAAGATAAAGTGTCCATACTAGGGCCGTCAATCAAAGCCACTTACAACGGGCCTTTCACTCCTCCCCAGCTGCGACGAAATGAGGCGATGTACCCCATAGAATGGAATGATTAGTTCGTCAGTGGCAATACTGAAAAGTGATGACCATTGCATAAAGAGCTTGAGAAAGTCTAGTCTAGTTTGTACTAATCTCTAGCTAGTTTTAGGGAAACATTATGTGAAAGTATTAATGCCAAGACGATTACTTTAGATGTTGGTCTATAAGTTCTGATAGTTTAATAGCTGATTGGCGGGCCGCCGCATCGTTTCGCCCATAGATAGGCCCCGAATGTTCACATTCCCTTTTATATTGTTGATAGAATGGATCTGCTCCAAAATTCCAGTTTGTATAATCATCAAATTCTATCCTCATGTCATCCAATCTCCATGAGCGTTTATATTCGCGATCGATCCAGAAGTAACATTTGTCTGTTACCCACCATTGACCTACATTAATTTTGGGTGGGCGCGCATCCCATTTAACTTCATCGAAGGAATGGTATGCGCCTGGATAGGTATCAACTGAAACATCGTAACCACTATTATTAAAACTGTTCGTCATTTCAATGCAATGGTTTGGTGGGACAGAGTCAAGTTCTCCTTGAAAAATATGAAGTTTGTTAGGCGAGTATTGTGGGTCGTCAAATTGCCTGCAGAAAAAATAGTATGGTGCCCTCAAAGCAAAATCAACATTATCACCTACAATGGATTTCCTAATAAGGTCTATACCGGTGTAAAAAGCTACCTGGCCACCCCAGCTAAAGCCTGTGATTCCAATCCTGCTTGAATCTACTTTCGGGTGATCTTGAAGAAATCTTAGTGCAAATAAAGCATCAGCCGCACCCATCCAAGCAGTTAACGTACTCGGGTTTCTGCTGATTGGATTGTCTTCGCTCAACCCCCGAGGCTGGCAATTATCCATTTCGAGAGTGGCAACGCCTTGTCGCCTGAAATCTGCCCCGTAAGTGAATTCTCTGTCACCATACCCACATCCTGAACTCCGAATCATAATCATTAGAGGGTATTTTTCTGCATCACCTGCAGGGAAAGAAAGTAAACCAGGGATTGTGAATTTTGAGTCATTACCTACCCCATCAACGTAATCTATTAGATATTTTGGAGAATAAGAATCAAAAAAGACTTCCTCACTTTTGGACAGGTTTGCACTGCATTTATTGTGTTCATCCGTTAAATTTATCGAGTTATGAGTGATTAAATTCCCTTCCCATGATTTTTGTTCTAGGTTTTGAGGATGATAGTCTGTGAAAGCAATTTTGGTTTCGGATATGTTTGATGCCTCGAAAATTCTACCGCCGTCAGTCCAATCATACCAAAATGGACCATCATCAACTTTTTTTCGGTTCGTAGGGATGAAAGTTCTCTTATCAGAATTAATCAAATCCTGTGTAATGGTGAAATCTATAAGAGCATTGAATTTTCCATTACCCAATTCATATTCACCGCCTCCCCAGTTTTCTATCCCCCATTCACAAATAGCTAACCCTCTCCATCTCCCATTCGTGCTTGGATGTAAATCTATCTTTGGTTTGTATTTTGTTATTGCTACGTCCTCTGCACTCGGATTGGCAATAGTGGGAACTGGTAATCTTGGAGCGAGTGTGACCGGAGTGACGGGAGTGGCAGTGGGGTTGGGTGGAATAATTGAGCCTTTGTTTTCAACCTGATCTAAATTGCTATAGATAACAGCTTGGATGTCTTGTTCATTTTCTATCGTGCAGGAGACAGAAAAAACCACTAAAAATACAATAAGTATTGTTTCTATCCGGTATTTGTAATTCCTAGAGAACAATTTGATACCTTCCTGTTTCAAATAATATACAATTACGGAGATTTAAATTAAGTAAAATTAATTTCCCGTGAACCGTGAACATATTACTACATAAGTAGAATGCATTTACTGTAAAGAAAAAAATGATCGACATAAGATTGGATAACATAGCAGGGCATGAAGTTGACGACCTACTTAAAGCTTCAGATGAGTACATGGAAAGATTGTACCCTTCAGAAAGTAATCACTTGATATATTTAGATCAATTGTTGAACCCTGCCAATGTTTTTATCGGTGCATATTTTAAAGACAATATCGTTGGATGCGGTGCAATAGTTCTGAATCCTGAAAGCTTGGAATACGGAGAAGTCAAAAGATTATATGTTGATGAATCTTACAGGGGACATAAAATTGCTACAAAAATCATGAATAAATTAGAGGAATTAGCAAAGGGATATGGTATTTTGGGCCTGCGGCTTGAAACAGGGATTTATCAACCTGAAGCTATTTCCCTATACCAAAAACTCGGATACCAAAATATTTTGCCATTTGGTGGATATGAAGAAGACTTATTAAGTGTATACATGGGTAAGATATTTTAGTTTTAATACACCACTGGGTATGAATCTAATTTTACCAAGAACGTGCAACAAGGACTAATTTTTAAACATGAATACATATATACCCTTATGGACGTTCATAGTGTTGATGATAGTAACTCCAGGCCCCGGGAATTTACTGATAATGACTTTGGGTTCTCAACATGGTTTTTGGAAATCCATCCCGTTTAACTGTGGATTAATAACAGGTAATTTATTATTAAACGTAAGTATTGTATGTGGGTTTGGAGTAATAGTAGATAGGTTTCCTAACGCTTCAACAATTTTTGCTTATTTGAGCGGAATATACATGATATGGCTCGTGTTGCGAGGATGGAATTTCCAAGGACATGATAATGAGCAACCTCGGTTGTTGGGATTTGTTTCTGGTTTATTTATCCATCCAGTGAGCCCTAAAGCCTGGGTTATGGGGCTTTTGGCATATTCCCAATTCGTGTCCCCTGATGCAGCTGTGTTCGAAGCGATAATACTGGTACCGTTGAGTTTTTTGATAGGGCTAATGTTTTTCCATAGTTTTTGGTGTCTAGCGGGTTGTTTGTTAAAGAAAGTTATAGGTAAGAGCTTGTTCTTAAATAGAATCCTTTCTATTGTGACAATTGGGGTAGTATTATGGGCAGTAATTTATGGAATAAATATAAATAAAGGCAAATAACAATTTTTATTTTCCGCTGTTTACTGATATTCTATGGTTAGACAATCGATATGGAGGATTTATGGCTTCTGCAAATGGAAATGGATCAAAATGGACAAGTGAAACAATTAATATATTGCATAAACGAGTTAGTGTAAGAAAGTACACTGATGAACCAGTCCCTCAAGAAGCAATTGATGCAGTTTTGGGCGCAGCTTTTAGAGCTCCCACTTCATCTAATATTCAAGCTTATAGTGTAGTTGTAGTTAGGGATCAAGAAATAAAGGATGAATTATCAATACTTACCGGTAACCAACGATGGGTTGCTAAGACTCCAGTATTTTTGGCATTTTGTGCTGATCTAAGGAGTATGGAAGGGGCATTGGAGCTTCATGAACACGATTTGGATGATAACAATTTAGAAATAGGTCTTGTTTCCAGCATTGACGCAACTTTGGTTGGGATGTCAGCGTATTTAGCGGCTGAGTCATTGGGCCTACAAGGTTTGATGATAGGAGGAGTCCGAAATGATACCAAGTCTATAGCAAAAACTTTGGGTCTTCCGAAAAAAGTTTACTGTGTTTTTGGGATGTGCTTGGGTTGGCCTGGTGAAACACCTCAATTGAAACCAAGAATGGCTTTCGATCATATGGTACATCATGAACAATATGATTCAGATAAACTTCACGCCGGTTTAGATGCCTATGACAAAGCATTGGCAGAACATTACAGAAGCCTTGGAAGGGACACCACTGATGCTTCGTGGACAGACGATATAGATGATAAATTTAGCATGCCAAGACGTGATGACTTGAGAGATGCTCTGAAAGATCTTGGATTCGATTTCAGATAACGGAAATTAATAAAATGGATGAGTCTGGTATCCCTGCTTTAATGACAGGTATTATAACTACTGGGACCGGCGGTTATGAACGGCTTGAGTACTTGGATAGATTGCCTGTACCTGAACCTGGGCCTGAAGAGGTTTTAGTCAAGGTTTTAGCAGCGGGAGTAAATAATACTGAAATGAATACACGTTTAGGCTGGTATTCGGCAACCATTGACGTAGGCACGAATAGTCATTCTGAAGTTACTAGTGATGACTTTGAAGGCATTAAAGACGGCGGCTGGCATAATAAAACCCCTTTTCCTTTGATCCAAGGAACTGATTGCTGTGGCCAAGTGGTCCGAGTAGGACTTCTTGCTAACCCTGAGTTATTGAGGAAAAGGGTGCTAGTCCGACCTTGCGTAGCTGTAATCGATGATAAGGGAGGGCCCAAATCCTGTTGGATGGGCTCAGATTTTAACGGTTCATTTGCTCAGTTTGTGGTAATTCCACAAACTGAGGTATTCCCTATATCAAGTGAATGGACTGACGAGGAATTAGGAGTAATCCCATGTGCCTATGGTACAGCCGAAAATATGTGTATTAGAGCAAATGTGAAATCCGGAGATACAGTTTTGATACCAGGAGGTTCAGGAGGAGTTGCAACTGCTGCAATCAAGTTATGTAAATTAAGGGGAGCAACAGTTATCTCCATAACGAATGAATCAAAAAGAGATTATGTAGCAGAAATGGGAGCAGACATTGTTTACGAGGGCCGTTACGGAGGATCTGGTTGGAAATCCATGGCTGCTGATGTGCAGAACAACGTGAACGTTGTTATAGACAATGTCGGAGGTGAGGGATTTTTAGATTTGATTAATTGCCTGAAAGCTGATGGGAGTTATGTTTGTAGTGGAGCTATAAATGGTCCCGTCGTCTCTTTGGACTTGAGAACAATGTACTTACGGGATTTGAAACTAATTGGAACGACCACCTGGGAAAAATCAGTATTCCCTAACTTGATCAGTTATATCCAACAAGGGTTTGTGGTACCTCCACGTGTTACTGTATTTCCTCTAAACAAAATAGCAGAAGCGCAAAAGCTGTTCATGGCAAAAGAATATGTGGGTAAACTTGCGTTGATACCTCCCCCTACTACAATTTTCTAAGAGATAACGAGTTCAAGTCGTGACACAAAATAGTTGTGCTGGGATTTGAATAGGTTAGGTATCAATCTTTAATAGCTTGAATAGAAGAGCGATGAAAAACCTAATTATAGGTTGGGTACTAGATAACAAGGAATGGCATGGAGATTGTCTATGAGTGAACAGGTTTTCAGTGTATGTGACTAACATGTGTCGTACCTCAGTATTCTTTGTGCTAGGATTTTGCTATCTAGAATCATTTATCAGATTCTTTAATGAGAATTAATGAAAACTTTACTGAAGAGTGGATGTATCATATGCGCGTTTTAGTGATTGGATCTGGGGCAAGAGAACATGCTATGGCAGATAAGCTCATTGAAAGCACGTCCGTCACAAGTGTGCATAGCTGCCCTGGTAATATTTTAATGGAAACTATAGGCCCTGTTTACGATATTGAAATATGTGATTTTGATAAAATATCCAAGATTTGCTTAAATCATAATATAGATTTGATTGCCGTTGGACCTGAAATACCCATGGCTGCCGGTATTTCAGAGTATTTTGAAACTTCTTCAATAAAAGTGTTTGGACCTACCTCTGGTGCTGCAAGATTAGAGTCAAGTAAAGCATTCACAAGAGAATTATTGGAACGCATTGATGTACCAAGCCCCAATTTCAATATATTTGATGATATAAATAAAGCAATTGACTGGATAGACAGAAATGATGGACCTAAGGTTATCAAAGCTGATGGATTAGCAGCCGGTAAGGGAGTAATTATAGCCGACCGCAAAGAGGCACAAAAAATTGCTGTTAATGCGATTATGGGAGATAAAATATTTGGAGAATCCGGCAACAACCTAATAATTGAAGAAAAATTAGAAGGCCCGGAAATTAGCGTATTTGCTTTCTGCGATGGTGAAAACATTTCCAATCCCGTTGTGGCGTGCGATTATAAAAGAGCCCAAGACGGAGATAGGGGCCTTAATACTGGGGGTATGGGGAGTTATAGTTATCCTGGAATTATAGATAATTCTCTATTACAGCACATTAAAGATATTATATTACTCCCTACCGTCTCAGAAATGACTAGGTTAGGAGTTCCATATAAAGGAGTTCTTTATGCAGGATTGATGATTACACCAAGTGGTCCTAAAGTGTTGGAATTTAATTGTAGATTCGGAGATCCTGAAGCTCAGGTGATCTTGCCTCGCCTAAAGACCGACCTGGGTAGTGTTATGGATGCATGTGTCACAGGTAACTTGAGATCTGTTGTAGTCGAATGGAATGATTTAGCTTGTGTTGGAGTAGTATTAGCTTCCGCTGGATATCCCAGCGCATATCAAACTGGGTATGAGATTTCAAATTTAAATGAATCCGTTGAAAATACGAAATTATTTGCCGGAGGAATTTCCATAAACAGTACTACTGGAATCAATTGTACAAATGGTGGGAGAATTTTGACTGCCGTTGGCATGGCAGACACCATAAGCAAAGCTAGAAAACTAGCATATGAAAAACTTAATACTATAAACTCTTCTAATACTTTTTTCAGAACAGATATAGGGCAAGTACTTAGGACGTAATTAAATGACTAATGTGAGTCGTAGAATACCTAAACATATGCTACGATTTGCTCTTGAAATTAACACATAAATCTGGATAAAAGCAGGCCGAAATGAGTGACTGGGAAGATAGTTTGTCTAATTTGAGTATCGATATAGAAAATATTAGAAAAGAACGACTTGAATTAGATGCGGAAAATAGGAAAGAAGACCAAGCCAATCGTAAATTATTACTCGAAACTGCAAATAATTTAGAATTGGAATCGTTATTGCAGAGTATTAATGAAAAAATATTACATAACAATGGAATTATTACTATCAATAATTCCTGGGAATCAGAGACCGACTTCAATGAGCCAGAACCAGAACCAAATGCAGATGAACAAGATGAAGAAGATACTGATTATATAAGTTACGTATTGGATTGGGATGAAGATGGAGAACGTGAAATAGCAATTGATATAGGCCTCGAGGACGGTTCTATGTACTTGGAAATAAATGGGCACGATGTCGCACTTGAAGCCCCTGAAATACAACAAATGCTAATTAACGTAATCCAGGAAGAGTTAGAAATTTAAACATATTGTACCAAAAACATGTTAGTACTTTAGTATTTATGTGATTGTTTGTTATTTTTGTTTCATTCATGGTCATTCAATCGTACAATGGAAAATATGTTTGTACTAATATGTATTTTGATGGCTTGTTAACCGTTTAGGAGAAGAAATTGTATGGAAAGCAATTCCAATACCGCGATAGTAGCAATTCTAGGAGGGAGTACATCTGATTTTCCGGTTTTGAATAAAGCCGTAGCATTGTTAAACGAACTGAAAATCCCCAATGAACTTAAAGTTGTGTCTGCCCACCGAACACCAGACCTATTATTTGAATACTCGGAAAATGCTGCCACAAAAGGTATTAAGATCATTATTGCTGGAGCTGGCGGAGCTGCCCATTTACCAGGAATGGTCGCTTCTAAAACTATTTTACCTGTAATTGGAGTTCCCATTCCGTTAGAACCTCTAAATGGAATGGATTCTTTACTATCCATAGTGCAAATGCCCCGAGGAGTTCCTGTTGCTACTGTAGCGATAGGAGGCGCTGAAAATGCAGCAATATTGGCCGCAGAAATATTAAGCTTATCAAATGAAAACATTTGCCACAATTTACAAAATTGGCGTGACAACATGACGAAAAAGATTATGTCAGACCATCACAATAATTAACAATGAACAAACAATTACTGATACCAATAGGTAGCACCTTGGGAATGATTGCAGGTGGACAAATTGGTGGATTTTTTACAGAAGCTGCTTTAAGAATGGGATATAAAGTAGCAGTTTGGGATCCAGACATTAATGCTCCTGCAAAAAGAATTGCTACACAATCCTTTACTGGGGCTTTTGACAATGAAGTTGTGTTAGCTGAATTCCAAAACTCTATATCAGGCTTCTCTATTGAATGGGAAAATGTACCCAGCGAATTAATCGAAACGTTAGGAAAATCAGTTCCAGCAAAACCGACCAACAAAAGTGTGGCACTGGCTCAAGACAGAATTAAAGAAAAAAACTTTCTTACGAGCAACAATTTTCCTGTTACAGAATATTTAGGAATACAATCCGTGACTG
Source organism: Dehalococcoidia bacterium (assembly GCA_003523055.1). Classification (GTDB taxonomy): domain Bacteria; phylum Chloroflexota; class Dehalococcoidia; order Lucifugimonadales; family UBA3495; genus UBA2588. Next base: position 19,398 of record DPHC01000002.1, read on the forward strand.
AATTGAAAAATGTTTCTTTCGGATTTCCGTGGATAATAAAAACTGCAACGCTCGGATATGATGGGCACGGGCAATGGTACATTGGTAACAAAAACGATATTGAAGGAAACTCCACTTTACAATCTACTAAAGGATCTTTGGTTGTAGAAAAGGTCGTTGAATATCAATGCGAAATATCTGTTGTTGTTGGCATTGATGATGATCAGAATATGATTTCCTATCCCCCCACTGAAAACATCCACGAGAAAGGAATACTTAAAATGAGCATTTCTCCAGCTAGGATATCGAAACAGTTACAAAAAGATGCAACAATGTTGGCGTCGGCAGTCATAAAATCTATGAACGATCCGGGCATTTTTTGTGTGGAAATGTTTCTGACAAAGAATAATGAACTGATCGTCAATGAGATTGCTCCAAGGCCACATAATTCAGGACATCATACTATGGATGCGTTTTCCGTATCTCAATATGAACATCAAGTACGAATCTTGGCCGGTTTACCTTTGAGAACACCGATTATGACTAGCAAATCCGTACTTCTTAATGTTCTAGGAGAAGAATTTACCAACCTGACTAAGAAACTATCACTCTCCAAGATTTTAAAACATTCTGACGGTAAAATTTACTTATACGGTAAATCTGAAATAAGACCCGGAAGGAAAATGGGACATATAGTATTTTGTGGAACATCCCGTAAAGACCTCATTCACCAGGCTGAGTTTTGTCAAAAAATTATGAGTGAGAAATAACGTTTATGACAACTAATAAAAATTCCTTAGCATTGCTTACTGATTTTGACGACACTGCAGCAGTGCAAAATGTGGCTGAAATGCTACTCAGGCAATTTGGAAATACCGGTTGGATGGACATAAGGCAACAATTTAGAGATGGTTCTCTTTCACTGATGGAGTATCAAGAAATCGTTTTCTCTCAAATAGATGAAAACGCTGATAACCTTGGTAGATACGCCATATATAATTCCCAATTACGTCCGGGATTCCTGGAAACTTACGAATTTTGCAATTCAATGGAAATACCAATGGCTGTAGTAAGCTTAGGTTTGGATTTATACATCAGGCCGATATTAAAACATAATGGTTTATTAGATGTACCAGTTTATTGCGTGGAAACATATTACAGCAATGACAAGTTGAATTATAGTTATAAATACACTGATCAAAATTCTTCCGAAAAAGGATTATCAAAAGGAATGGTTGTAAATTCCTTTAAAGACCTTGGATATACGGTATTGTACGTTGGAGATGGCCGTTCTGATTTCGAAGCAGCAAGAACTTCTGACATTGTTATGGCAAGAAGCATTTTGATAGAAGAATGTAAACAAAACGACATTGAACATTTGGAATTTGAAGACTTTTATGATGTACTGGATTTTATAAAGTCTTACACTCACAGTGAGGGATAAAACAAGTGATAGAACGATATTCATTACCAGAGATGAAACAAGTGTGGTCAGACGACAACAAATATCAGAAATGGCTAGATGTAGAGTTAGCAGCATGTGAGGCTTGGACTGAATTGGGAGTGATACCTGCTGACGACATGGTCAAATTAAGATCAGCTACCTATAACTATACTAGGATGATGGAAATTCTAGACGTAACAAAACATGATGTCACAGCATTTCTTCAGTCAATTACTGAACAAATATCTGAAGAAGGCAGGTGGTTGCATTTAGGTTTGACCTCTTCCGATATGATGGATACAGCTTTAGGCATGCAATTGAAACAAGCAGGAGTTTTGCTTGTTAAGGACATGGACCTTGCGATTGAAGCAGTTTCTAAAAAAGCCACAGAACATAAGAAAACAATTATGATGGGACGTACTCATGGAATCCATGCAGAACCCATTACATTTGGATTAAAAATGGCTCTATGGTTACAAGAATTAAAAAGACAAAAGCAACGCTTACTACGGGCCATTGATGAAATTGCAGTTGGCAAGATATCCGGACCAGTTGGATCTTATGCCACAGTTAGCCCAGAACTTGAACAAATTGTTTGTCAAAAATTGGAACTGGAAGCGACAGAAATTTCTAACCAAATTATACAAAGAGATAGGCACGCAAATTTTGTGACTACCTTGGCGATAATCGCTGGCTCATTGGAAAAATTCGCAACAGAAATTCGATCTCTGCAACGTAGTGAGATTCATGAAGTTGAAGAGCCCTTCGGTAGCGGGCAAACAGGGTCATCATCTATGCCACATAAAAGGAATCCTGAACTTTCTGAGCGAATATGTGGATTATCAAGATTGATTAGAGGGCACAGTGTTTCGGCTATAGAAAATATCGCTCTATGGGGTGAGCGAGACATTAGCCATTCCTCAGTAGAGCGAATCATTTTACCTGATTCTTGCCTGGCTCTTGATTATATGTTCAACATTTTCACAAGAATCATGACAGGTTTAAAGGTATTACCTGAAGAAATGTGGAATAATTTAGAAAGTAGCAGAGGACTGGTTTTTAGCCAAAGAATCCTTCTGAGTTTAATTGATAAAGGGGCATCAAGAGAAGATTCTTACAAAATTGTGCAGAGTAATGCCATGAATGCATGGGACAATGGCAAAGATTTTAGAGATTTGATTCGTAGCGATGCACAAGTTTCAAAACATTTATCTGCGGATGAACTCGAGAGCATATTTGATTATGACTATTATCTAAGGTTCATTGACGAGACATTTGATAAAATAGGCATTTAATGGCTTTGGGAACATAAATGATTATACAGACTAATTTACGGAATAAAGTGAACAGCGGGAAAGTTCGGGACACCTATGCTATTGATGACAATACATTACTGATGGTGTCAACCGATCGAATTTCTGCATTTGATGTGGTACTTCTTGATGGAATCCCCGGGAAAGGTCAAGTACTGAATGGGATTTCAAAGTTTTGGTTTGATAAAACAGAACACATCATTCAAAACCACCTTTTATATTTGGCTGACGATGAAGTAGTATCTACGCTTTACCATAAGAACGAATTGATCAAAGAAATGAAACCCGACATTGCTGCGCAATCCATGATTGTTAAAAAAGCAAACCGAATCGATGTAGAATGTGTAGTTAGAGGATATATAACCGGATCTGCTTGGAATGAATACAAGAGAGAAGGTACTGTTTCTGGTCAAGCAATGCCAAATGGGTTAGTAGAAGGGCAAAAATTCCCAGAACCCATATTTACTCCTACAACCAAAGCTGACGAAGGCCATGACGAAAACATGACAATTAAAGAAGTGCAGGACAAAGTAGGAAAAATTCTGGCACAACAATTAGAAGAAATAAGTAAAGCAGTGTACAATTTTGCTCATGACTATGCATTGGGTAAAAACATTATACTAGCAGATACAAAAATTGAATTTGGATTTATCGATGGACAGTTAACTTTAATCGATGAATTATTAACACCAGATTCCAGCAGGTTTTGGAATGCTTTTAATTATCAACCAGGCCAATATCTTGATAATTATGATAAACAGTTAGTAAGAAACTGGCTGGAGAATTCTGGATGGGATAAAGAATCTACTCCTCCATATCTTCCAGTAGAAATAATTAAAAATACGGCAAAAAGGTACACTGAAGTTTTTGCTTTGTTGTCGACGTAAACAAATATTAAATAATGGAGAATTATAGTGCCACGTTCAAAACATCGTAAACGCAGCGGTTCAGGTAAGAGCAACACAACTAAACTGAAACCGATATCTCAAATCAAATCAAAACCTAACTATTGGTATATAGCGGCTTCTGCCACCATAGCTATATTAGTAATCGGAGGATTCGCATTGGGCCCGATTGCTGGTGTAATGGCGCCAGATCCTTTGCCTAGCTATGTAGGAGAATACGGAGAATACAAAAAAGGCATTGGAATTGCCCATCAGGTCATGATGGACAACGGCGAACCCACCTCTAAGCATTTAGATGATGGTATTAAAGTAATTTATAACACAACACCAGCAAGCTCTGGCAACCACTGGAATAGACCGAGCGATTGTGGGTGGTCTTACAACAGGCGAGATGATGAAAGGTTAGTCCACAACTTAGAACATGGGCAAATAGTAGTGAACTACAATTTCGGTAAAGATCATACAGCAGATGATTCTGAAGAGGCTTTAAAATCATATTTAGAGGGCCACGAACTCTTTGAAATGTGGGGAGTCGCAACTTGGAATGGAGACATGCCTGTAGGAAGCATGGCCATGGCTGCTTGGGGTGTAACCGATACATTCGAGGGAATCCAAGAATCAAGGATATCCACATTCTTTGAAGCATATTCCGGCAGATTAGGCCCAGAATTCCCGTATGGTTTACCATGTAGTGGATCTGCAGGTAGCATGAATAAATAAGGAAATAGATATGAATGAGTACTTGGCCAAAGTGTATGTCACCTTGAAACCAGGAGTAAATGACCCCCAAGGAACAACCATAAAAGAAAATGTGAATAGACTTGGGCTTGCTAGTATCAGAGACATACGGTTAGGCAAGTATCTCGAGATAGTTGTGGATGCAACTAATTTGAATAATGCCACCAAAATTGTGGAAGAACTCTGCGATCAAGTATTAGCAAACCCAGTTATTGAACAATTCCGCCATGATATAACTTTGATCGAATGATAGTACCTAGTTAATAACATACTAATATGTTAGTTTATGGCCAAAGAAAAATTAAATAAAAGGAGTCAACAATGATAGTTTTAGTGGTGTCCATTGCAATCAAAGAAGGTTTTAAAGACCAGTTCATGGATTCATTGATGGGAGATGCAATTGGTTCTAATAATGATGAAACTGGATGTTACCGATTCGACGTAATTCAAGACAACGAGAACTCAAACCTGATACATCTCTACGAAGTCTATCATGATGAAGCAGCTGTTGAAGCCCATAGAGCAGCTCCCCATTATGTAAAATGGCGAACTCAATGCGAACCATGGTTTGACGGTGAAGTTGTTAGGCGAATTGGAACTCCTGTATATCCACCAGTGGGCAAATGGAATAAACGGCCGCGTGTTGACTAATATTGTAACTTTATAAACCATAACCTACACAGGAAAATCAGTGAGTTTAAAATGGATGAAACTGCTCTAAAAAGAATGAGAGAAGTTGTTTTCGGAGTTCAAGATGGACTAATCAGTAACGTCGCTTTAGCGACTTCTATGGCAGTGGCAACCGAAGACATCAAAGCTATACTTATCGCTGGATTAACAGGTGCTATTGCAGGAACTTTTTCTATGGCGTCCGGTGCTTTTCTTGCATCTAGAGCCGAAATTGAAGTTGAACAATTACTTTCTCACGGTGCTGTTAGCGATGTACAGAAAAATGAAAAACAAATCCGGGGACCTTTACTTGACGCCATTGCCATGGGGGTATCATTCTTAATAGCAGCTAGTATTCCTATTATTCCTTATTTCATTCTAGAAGGTACAAAAAGTATTGCAGCATCTATTTTAGCCACCTTGCTTAGTTTATTTGTACTGGGGTTAGTCAAAGGTATTTTTGTAAAAAAAGCATTATTTAAATCTGGGGCTGAAGTGTTTTTGATCGGATTTATTTCCGCATCAGTTGGATATGGGTTAGGAGAGTTTATTCCCCTAGTATTAGCAACTTTATTGTAATAGGGAAAAAACGATTAGCTTAAGCAGTCGCCGGGTAGTAAAGCTGACGTAAAAATCTTGTAGTTAAACTGGCTAATACTACAATTATAAATATCACACCGCCAACAATCATCACATTTGGAGCAGTGAAATAATCAGACAACTCTCCATTGATCCAATTTGCCGACGCCATTGCGACACCGATGTGCATCTGATAAACCCCAGAGACTCTGCCTCTGACTTCATCTGGAGTGTACATCTGCATTATTGTATGGGTTATTGTCATGAATCCTGCTCCGCTAGCTCCCATGAAAATTGCAGCTATCATAGATATAGATCCAGCTGAAGAAAATCCTAATACAATAGGAGTAACCCCACTAGCTAATGCAAGTACCAAGAATATTTGTCCGCGTTCTTTACTTCCTTTTAGGCCAGCTAGTAAAACCGCGGTAACCAAGGCTCCGATTCCGACGCCTGACATTAGCAATGCCGTGTCATAAACCGTTTGGGCACCTAATTTTTCTTCTGATAAGTTAGGCAGCATGGATTCATAAGACATTACCAAAGCACAATGGGCTATGGCCAATAAAATGATGGCGCTCAACATAGGGGTACTGTAAACATATTTAAATCCTTCCAAGAAGTTCGCTAAGAAACTTTTGGAAGGATTTACAACTCCGGTTGATCGGGTTTTAATCTTTAACACCTGAATTAACCCTACTGAGTAGAATGCTGTACATAGCCAGAACGCGAGAGCATTTTCAATGTAACTACTTGACCAAGGTGTCATAGTTGAAACCCATATAATGATTAGCATTGCTAAAGGCCCTAAAAACCTAGACCCTTGTTGCGTAGCTTGGTTTAATGAAACTGCATTTAATAGGTGTTCTTTCGGTACTAAATTGGGTATCAATGACTGAGTGGTAGTCATTTGTGCTGCCCGGAATGTCCCATTCAGCATAGCCAGCACCATCAATATCCAAGGTCCGGCTGATGTGTACATTGGTGAGTTCGGCATTGATACGAGCGTTGCTAAAACAATGTTGTTCAACACGTTTAATATATACGTCCAAGATAATACTGTTTGCCTATCAAACCTATCTGCAAGGAATCCGATTAAAGGTGTCGCAAAAAATCTAGGTATCATCGCCATGAATGTTACTAATCCGGCCCAACCAGAAGAATCAGTCATGACGTATACTAACCAACCGCGGGCAACTATCAAAGCCCAAGCAGCTGATCCTGCACAAACATTGGCAATCCACAAAGTCCGATAGTCCTTGTATTTTAAGGCTAGGAGAAATCGGTTGCCTATGTCTTTTAACAAATATTCCACCCTATAATTGGATTTCGAGGATTATATACTGATTGTGAATAATAGGCACTTATGGCTTTTCGTTGTTTAGTTAGTGTTTGCCCATCTGTGCACTTCAGTTATTGAAATGCTGGTGGTGAGTACGATAGATTCATTTTCTTTCCTGAGTTTCAATTGTTGTTCCTCGTCTGCTACCACCATGTACCGAGAGACAGCGTTTTTTATATCTTGTCTTAAAGCTTCAATAATGTCTGGCGCTAAGTCAAATCTATCTATGGCCAATGCGTTTTTTAGTCGGTCTCTCGCTGTTTCTTTAGTATTATTTTTAATTTTGTTCCATCTTAATAGTTCAAGCATGAGTGTACTCTCCTCCTTTGAGGCCTACCAAAGCTTTGATTTTTTTCATAAAACTAGGGCTTTGAGGTTCCTGAAGTGGGATGTCTTCTCCGGCTATTCTACCAGCTATACGATAGAATGCGGAACCAGAAGCAGTATTTTTGGAGTGTACTACTGGTATTCCTTGATTTGTAGAAGTTATCACTTTGTCATCAATAGGGACCAAGCCTAGAATGTCTACTGCTAAAATATCTACTATGTCATCTTTGTCTAACATGTCTCCCTTTGCCACCAGATCTGGGTGAATTCTGTTAATTATTAATCCAGGGTTTTTTATACCAGCAGAATCTAGCAATCCAATTACCCTGTCAGCGTCTCGAACTGCTGACACTTCTGGAGTGGTAACAATTATTGCTTCATGAGCTGCACTGATTGCGTTTTTGAATCCTGTTTCAATTCCTGCAGGGCAATCGATAATGATATATTCGAATTCTTCCTCTAATGTTCTACAAAGGTCTGCTAACTGTTCACTAGTTATACAGTCTTTGTCTCGAGTTTGCGGTGCAGGTATTAAAAAGAGATCTAATTTGTGCTTATCTCTAATCATTGCTTTGCTTGGTTCACAGCGTTCTTCTATGACGTCAACAAGATCGTAAACTATCCTATTTTCAAGTCCCATTACAACATCTAAATTTCTTAGCCCGATATCAGTGTCAATTATCAATACTTTATGACCTCGCATTGCTAAGCCTGTGCCAAGGTTTGCGGTCGTGGTGGTTTTACCTACTCCACCTTTTCCTGAAGTGATTACTATTGTCTTACCTGTCATAAATGGTACCTCCGGCGTAAGTTGAAAATCTACCAAGATATGGTGCTACAAATACAGAACCACGTCTTAAATAAGCAATTTTGGGAGTTGGCCTAGCCAAATTAGGCTTTACGTGGGATTCCACGCTGGTGCCGTTAACCGATGCAATTGATAAAAGATTTGTTTCCATACTCAAAGCAGTGATGATGGCTCCTTCATTATCAGAGAATCCTGCATGACAGAACCCACGCAATCTACCATAGACTACTATATCCCCAGAAGCGTAAATCTGGGCACCTGGATTTACGTCTGCCATCACTATTACATTCCCTGGGTAATCAATGAGTTCCCCTGACCTGCAAGGGTCTTTGATCAATAGGCTTTCTACTCCTTTGACATACAATTCTTCAACGGATGTATTCGATTCATCTGAACACTGTGTAACAGGTTCGATATTTTCTTGAGAAGAAGGACTTACAAGGAAATTATTATTAAGTAAATCATTGCTCCTTTCTGTAGTAATTTCCAGTTCAGTGCTTATTTTGTCTGAAGGCAACAGTCCAACTTCTGCTGATTTGGCACTAAATTTTAAAATATGGAGTCCTGAATTATTGTTTATAGTGCCTTGTATGGCCTTTAAGTCTGAGCTGTTAAAAATACGTTTGCCTACATTAATATCAATAGTTCCGTCTACGAACCAAGACCTATTTTGGTTCAAATATGACGTTAAATCATTAATTACTGTATTTAGCCCGACATTATCACTTATAGAGAAAGTGATCTGTGTACCTCGACCTACTACCTGTATTGACTCATGCTTTGTTATCATCATTCCCTCTTGCAACGTTGTACAAAGGAACCAGAAAACATATCTCACTGACAATGGAAATATGTTAATCAAGTATTGTTATATTACATCAGGGTTTTCCCACTGGAGCAATGGTCAAGTTACAGTATGTTTTAACAACTTAAATTGCATCATAGATATTCTATTGTTGGTGATCAGGCTTTAGTTTAAGAGAATGTCTGTTAAAAGTACTTAGCTCTCAGTCTGATATTAACTAACAGATGTTTCCCAATGTTTATCGGATCAGCATCATAAATGTTCTAAAAGGAAAACCTTTAATCATTTTTGGCACTTCGCTTCGTTAATTGAGTAACAAAATGTAATTTGTTTTCAATTGGGCTTTCAGTTGGTCTAATCAAATCATTGCGATAACCTTTGTCAATTATTACCTCTAAAAAACTTGGATGGTTTGCATCCTGCATTTTGCTTAATGCAGTTGAAATACCGGACTTAGTAGAAGTTCTTAGAGAAGTTTTAAATCCTATGGATTTTGCTATGTTTTTAAAATTCACTTTATTACCCAAAGTAGGTTGTCCTCCTACAGAATCGTGGGCACCATTGTTTAGAAGAATGTGATGGAAATTACCTTCTCCATGATGGGCATTAATGACCAGTCCTCCTAAATGCATGAGCAATGCTCCATCTCCATCGAGACAAAACACGTTACGTCTTTGGAGAAAATTCGAAATTCCTAATGCTATCTGTGAAGCATGCCCCATTCCTCCGACTGTTAAAAAATCTAGATTGGCCAAAGGGTGACTTTTTTTTCTGAACTCGTATATTTCCCGTGATGCCATGCCGGTTGTGCCCACAACAATATCGTCGTCTTGGATCAATTCTAAAATTTCATGAATGGCTTCTTCTCGCTTTAGTAGTTTTGTGTTAGTTTTTGAAAGTGGGTTACTCTCGTATCCTTCAAAGCTATCTTTTTTAACAAGGATAGCAACTGGACGACTCTCTTTGCTTGCCATTCCGATCATCGTTTTAATTACTGGTTCAGCGTTTTCAATATCTCTTGGTAAAATAGAGAAAGGGATTTCCAGGCATTTGAGAAGGTTTTCCGTAATCCTTCCTTGTTTTATGTGCTGAGGCTCATCTTTTGAATTTGGTTCTCCTCTCCATCCAACAAGTAAAACCATAGGTACGCTATAGACTTCCGGATCAGCCAGTGAAATAAGGGGATTGATCGCATTTCCTAATCCTGAGTTTTGCATGTAAATTAACGGAATTTTATTGGTTGCTAAGTGATATCCGATCCCATAACTAATAGCAGTTCCTTCATTTGTTGCTATCAAGTGATTTTTAGAGGGAATTTTGCTAAAAAAAGCTTGGTTTAGGTTTTTCAATAAAGAGTCTGGGACTCCTGTGAAAAACGAAATATCATTTTTTGTGAAAGCATCGAGAATTGATAATGGATTTAACATTATTACTCCGATATTTAAAATTTCAGCAGTTAATGGTCGGATTCAATAGTCCGATGATCTGTTCTCAGGCAGTGTCAGCACTACCGAAGATACCGATAGAACAAGTGAATGATCCTGGCCTCCCTCCCAAATTATGAGTTAGCCCAATATTCGCTTTTTTTAATTGTCGGCGTTCGGCTTTACCACTTAATTGTTTGTAGACTTCGTAAATCATTCTGATTCCACTTGCACCTACAGGGTGTCCAAAACATTTTAATCCTCCGTCTGTGTTTACAGGTAAAGATCCTTCCAAACTGTATTTACCATTCTCTACATCTTTACTTCCTTCCCCTCTGTCGCTAAATCCCAAATCTTCATAGATAATCAGTTCAGTTATGGTAAAACAATCATGAACCATCGCCAAATCAACTTCTTTTTTAGGATCCGTGATCCCCGCTTCTGTGTACGCTGATTCTGCTGCCTTTACAGTTTCCGGGAAATACGTAAAGTCCCAGTCATCTCGTAACATACCGAAAGCTCCGACCGACAGTCCCAGTGCTTTGACGAGTACATAATCTTGTTTCAAGGTGCGAGCTATTTCAGGAGTTGTAATAATCGCAGCAGCCGCTCCATCACTTACACCGCAACAATCGTATAACCCGAGTGGAGAAGCTATCAACGGAGCATTTATGACTTGGCTATGGGTGATTTCTTTTTGGAAATGAGCTCTCGGGTTTAAAGATCCGTTGTGGTGGTTTTTGACAGCTATGTTGGCTAGTGTATTTTTGCCTTCGTCAAGGCTTATACCGTATTTATGGAAATACCGAGTTGCTGCCATAGCAAATTGTGAAGGAGGAGGGGCAGCTGGAGTCACCCCGGAATTAGGTGCTTCAGGTATTGCTAGGCCTGAATAACCAGAATCCTTTAATTTTTCTACGCCCACGGCTAAGACTATGTCATAGATCCCGGCTGCGACTGCGTACGAGGCATTTCTGAATGCCTCTGTGGCGGTAGCACATGCGTTTTCTACACGTGTTATAGGAATATAATCGAATTTTAAAGCTTCCGCCACTGGTTGAGCTGTTCGAAATGAACTGGCGGTCCCAACCCATGCAGCATTGATGTCATCTGTTTGCAGTCCTGCATCTATGTAAGCTTCTTGTACTGCCTCAATCATTAAATCTGATGCGTTGGCGTCCCAGCGTTCTCCAAATTTACTACATCCCATGCCTATAATGGCAACTCTATCTTTGATTCCTTTCATTATTCCTCCACTGTGATTATATGCGAAT
>DPHC01000002.1:31149-74531 GCA_003523055.1 Dehalococcoidia bacterium
ACTGTGATTATATGCGAATCGGTGTCGTTTTCCAAAAATAACTGTTTATTCCATTCACCGAATTTATAATTCTAAACGTCATTTCTAAGGGCATGTCTATACATATTTCCGATAAAATCCTGTCTGTCATTGTGCATAACATTCTCCCCCCGATGTCGAAGTTTATTGTTGCTAACACCAAAGGATTGTCTTTCGAAGATGCCAAATAATCCATGGAATAAGTAAATAATGTGGCTCTTTCGCTACTGTAATTTATGACACTATGACCAGAACTCTGTTTACAATTGACGCAAATTCGTTGAATAGGATACTGTGCATAATTGCAACTTAGACAACGTCCACCGTGAAGTTTTGTATTTTTAGTTTCTTCCCTATGTAAAGCAGTGACGGAAGTTGGTGAAGCATCTGGACGTTTTGAAGAATCTCCGATTTCCCACAAATTCTTCCATTTGGCATAATCTTCATAAGTGGGAACGTCTAATTTACTGTTTATGTAATCTATAAATTTAATTGATTGTTTGTGATAGGATTGAATTGCATGAGTGGTTTTGAAGAAGATCACATCGCTCCCATCTCCATAATTAGCTAAGCATATGATTTCATCAGGATCTGCACAATTGTCCAAAGATTTACATAGTTCCATTATTGCCATCGATGTACCTGTATGTCCAACGGTGTCGTATAAAATTGAATCCATATTATGAGTTGGTATTTTGAGTTGATTGGCTAATTGGAAATTGTTTTTTGCATTCAAAGACGATATGGCAAAATGAGATATATTTTCTGGCGCAATTGAAGATTTAGCCAAACATTTATCAATACTAGTTTTTAAAGTGGCCTGGAGGCCTTGGTCAACTATGAACCGATCTTCCCATTGATTCACCATAGATTGGTAATAACCTCTCCAAGAGTCAATCATACTGCTAGTTTGACTATGCCGGCTTACTTCAGTTGCAATCACGTCTGTTTTACCTAACAATAATGCTGTTGCTCCGTCTCCAAATGAGTAATCCATTGAACTCTTTGCAGGAGCAATACGCATATCGGCCGTAATCACTAGCACGTTTTGATGAGTGCCTGCTGAAATTGAATCAAGAGCCATCATTATAGCGGAAGAGCCAGATCTTAAGGATCCGGTGACATCAATAGTGAATGTGTCTTCAGGCAAATCTAGAGCAGAACATATTATAGAAGCAGATTGTTTTTCATGGTAAGGCGCTGATGTAGTTGCAAAAAACAATGCATCAATGTCGTTAGTATTGCGATTATTCAGGCATATTTTTCCGGCAGCGACTCCCATAGTTATAGGGTCCTCGTCAAAGTTACCTGTGGCACGTTCCGACGAATTGTCCCATCCTATGGTATTTGGACACAATCTAAATTTCGGTATATAGGTCGCGTATGAAATTAATCCTTGCATTATCGAATGCTAGCAGGCACATTTCCAGCTGTCAACGCATTAATAAACGCTAGTTATTCGACACAACATTACGTATAATTTAAGTTAATAAAAGCCAGGAGTATATTTTGGGTTTAACTTTTTCTCGTAACTTCTTTTTGTACGGATTTGCTTTTGCATTGCTTATAATCAGTTTAAATTGCAGAGTAACATCTCCTGCTGTTGAAGAATTCCAACCGCCGAAAGATCTACCCGAAGAATTCAGTAGGTTGACAGAAGTATGGTATATGCTAAAACGAGAACATTTTGATCGGCAAAAACTGGACCCCAAAATATTAAGTGATGGAGCTATCAGAGGCATGTTGCTTGCTATGGAAGACCCATATGCTTCTTTTTTGACTGCGGATCAATTTTCCATTTCCTCACAAGATTATAAAGGATTTTTTGAAGGTATCGGAGCTCACGTAAGTATGAGAGACGGACTTGTCGTTATTATAGCTCCGATCCCGGGTTCTCCTGCTGAAAGTTCAGGAATACAACCAGGAGATATTATATTGGAGGTTAATGACATTTCCGCTCAAGGTATGACATTGTTAGAAGTTGTAAATTTGATTCGAGGACCTCGAGGCACAACAGTTTCCCTACTGATTTTACACACCGATGCTGATTCTCCGGAAATCATAGAAGTTGAACGGAATGTTATAAAAATTGATTCAGTAACTATGAGAATGATGACTGGAGGAATCGGAGTATTAAACATTACTGAATTCAAAGAAAACACAGCCACGCAACTTGAACTACAAATAGAATCTTTTAAAAATCAAGAAGGGAAAGGAATGATTATAGATTTAAGGAATAACCCTGGCGGTTTATTGAATTCTGTGGTTGATGTGGCGGATATGTTTATAGATAACGAATTGCTGTTATATGAAATTGATGCTCGTGAAAATAGAAAAAACTGGCAAGCCAAGAAAGGAGGAATCGCACTTGATATTCCTTTAGTAGTATTGATTAATGAATACAGCGCTTCTGCTTCGGAAGTTTTGGTTGGAGCCTTAATGGATCATCAACGTGCATTGATCGTGGGAGAAACATCATTTGGAAAAGGAAGCGTCAACACTTTGAAAAAAATAAGTGATGGGTCCGGAATTTATTTTACTATCGCTAGATGGTACACTCCAAATGGAAATTTGATAGAAGGAAAAGGAGTAATTCCTGATGTCGTAATATCAGAAATGAAGGAACTCCAAGAAACCGAAGATGCTCTGGATGTCGCCTTGGATATTATGAAAAATCAGATTTTACTTACCAAATAGCATGGCTAAAAAGAAAATCGTCAAAAAACAACAAAAGGAAACTGCTATAGCAGTGAACCGTAGGGCCTTTTTTAACTATGAAATATTAAAAAGATTTGAAGTTGGTATTATGTTAACTGGCACTGAAATCAAATCAGTCCGAGACAACAAAGTAGATTTGAGAGATGCTTATGCAAAAGATATTAAAGGCGAAATGTGGTTATTTAATTCTCATATTAGCACTTACGTAAACGCAACAATTAACAACCATGACCCTAAACGAGACCGTAAATTATTACTACATAAAGAACAAATTAATGAGTTATCATTAACCGTTTCTCGTAAAGGTTACACTTTAATTCCCCTGAAAATTTATTTCAAACGCAGTAGAGCTAAACTTGAACTTGGTTTAGCGACCGGAAAACGCCAATACGACAAACGGAGAGTACTTAAAGACAGAGAGATGGATAGAGAAGCTCAACGAGCTTTGAAAAGTTACGGAAATTAATACGAACAATAGGAGTTTGGATGATTAGATCTTTAGGTGACAAAACCCCTAGAATTCATGAATCGGCCTGGGTGAGTGAATTTGCTTACGTTGTGGGAGATATAGAAATAGGGCAAAATTGTAGTGTCTGGCCAGGTGTAACTATACGGGCAGATGGCGACGAACCAATTAAAATTGGGAATAATGTTAATATCCAAGAAGGTTCAGTAGTGCATGGTGATGGTTTGGTTATTGAAGATTACGTTACTATAGGTCATTCGGTAGTTGTGCATGGTGACTTTATCGGAACAGGGTCTCTCCTAGGTAATAATTGTACATTTCTCACCAGTTCTACTATCGGTAAGGAGTGTATGATAGCCGCCAACGCTGTAGTTTTGGCGAACACAAATATACCAGATAATTCCTTTGTAACAGGAATACCAGGAACTATAAAAGCACCAACCACTGAACAACAAATCGTACGTATGAGAAATACAGCAGAACATTTGGTTAAAAAAGCTGGGATATTTAAACAGAATGGTTTGTGATTACTTTATTGCAGCTGGCAGTACGTATTTAGCCAAATGCTCCATTACTTCTATCTGAGGTTCTAAACCGTCTACTTTGAAGTCATAAGTCAATTGGTCAATTCCTAATTCTTTGCATTTTAATACATCATTTACCACGTCTTCTGTAGTGCCAACGACTAAACCGCCAGTTGGGATGCCAGTTCCCCAATTTTTACCGGGAATGTCTGTAAAATGAAGCGTACGCTTTAGTGAAACTGTTATTTCTGATGGGTCTCGTCCGGCAATTTCGGCTTGTTCCTTTAAGTACGGTATGTTTTTGGCCACAAATTCTGGTGTTTGACGAGTGGTATGCCAGCAGTTACCATATTTTACAGTTCGGCGTAAAGCTCGACGTGTGTGCCCTCCAACCCATATTGGAATTCCGCCTGGTTGCACTGGTTTTGGATAGAATTGTATGCCATTTATTTGAAAGTTAGGACCATTGAATTCTGGATTTTCTTCTTCCCATAAACAACGGAATATTGCTAAGTATTCATCAGTGAGAGGACCTCGGTCTTTGTAAGCCACGTTCAAAGTGTCGAATTCTTTTTCTAACCATCCAACGCCTACTCCGCAAATCATTCTCCCTTCACTGAGGACATCCAAAGATGCAAACATTTTTGCCTGCACTATGGGATTTCTGTATGGCAATATCAATACAGTGCTTCCGATTTTAATAGTCTTGGTTAAGGCTGATATAAATGCCAATAAAGTCATGGTTTCTAGGAATGGCTCATCAACAGGTCGTTGGAATCTTCCGTCTTCAGTGTACGGGTATTGGTCTGTTCCATCTGTAGGTAACAAAATGTGATCGCCGGCCATTATTGATTCAAAGCCTAATTTTTCAGCTGTTATTGCAAATGTTTTTATACCTTCGGGATCAGGTAATCTGGGGATACTCACTCCAATTTCCATCGTTTACTCCTTTTTCTCTAATATATATCTTTTTATGTTGTTATTTTGGATTAAATCATCGTGTATCCGCCACTTACACTCAATGTTTGCCCTGTTATGAAACTCGCTGCGTCTGATGCCAAAAATATTACAGCATTCGCTACTTCTGGCGCAGTTCCCATTCGCCGAAGAATGTAACTTTTTTCAACTTTTTCCAAAACATCGTCCGTGAATATATCACGCATTTCGTTCCACATACTTTCTTCGCTTATAGATTCTCCAGCAGGAGGGACTATAAGGCCTGGGCAGACAACGTTGGCTCGAATGCCGAATTTCCCGTTTTCTCGAGCGATGGATTTACTAAGCGCAATCACTCCCCCTTTGCATGCCGAATAAACTGCCTCCCTGTATTCTCCCATTCTTCCGGCATCGGACGCTATGGATACTATGGATCCCGATTGCGATTGAATCATATTGGGTAATACCGCATTTATGCAATTAATGGGGCCCCATAAATTTACTTGTACTTCTTTTTCCCATTCATTTCGTTGTTTTTCCGTAAAAAGTTTGTCTATTGTCCATCCAACATTATTTATGAGAACATCTATGGCCCCAAATTCATTAATAGACTCTGCAACCATATGTTGAACTTGATCTGGGATGGTGATGTCCGTCGGAATTACTCTAACCTGTGCGTTTGGGAATAAAGATGTAATCTCTTTAGCAACTCGTTCTCCATCAGTTTGAACCAATTCTGCGATGGTTATTTTGGCAAGTTCTGCTCCAAATCCATGGGCGATAGCTCTCCCTATGTTAGAACCCCCTCCCGTTATAATTACATGTTTATTTAAAAGATTTAAGTCCATTGTGATGACCTCTATTTATAGATGTGATCGCCAACATGCTTTGACTCTTCCGGTTTTATGTAAGGTGGGGTTAATTGTGGCATCTTGGTAAATCTCAACCTGAGCAACCCTCTTATATCTTCCGTTGCCGTCTTAATGATGTTTACAGTACTATTCGTGTCTTCTATCCATGTGACTGGAATTTGTTTTATTATGAAATTGTTATGATCTGCAATGATCAGCATTTCCGTATCCAAAAACCAGTTGTTGTTTTTTATTACAGGAAGCAGCAACTGGGCACTGTGTTTGGTCAAAGCTTTAAATCCACACTGGGCATCGCTAAAACTGCTTAAGAAAAATGATTTTATTAACAAATTGTAAAGAAATGAAATTAAAGTACGTTTGAATGATCGAGTTGTTTGGGAGTTTTTGTGAAATCTGTTTCCGATTACTATGTGGGCTCCATTTTCAATGGCATTTAAGGTTGGTGGTAGTGCTGTTAGTTCAGTAGACAAATCAGCATCCATGTACATAACTATGTCAGCAGTGCTATCCAGCCATGCAGTTTTGAGAGCTATTCCGCGGCCTTTACGTGGTATTTGTAAATATTCAACACCAGGGTGGCGTTGGCCCAACGCTTCAGAAACTGTTTTTGTGTTGTCTGTCGAGCCGTTGTCAGCTATAACAATTCTCCACGGGTTTGAAATATTTTTATTTACAAATTCTACTAATAGCAAAATACTTCTTGGGAGTACAGATTCTTCATTGTAAACGGGTATTACTATGTCAACGCTAGGTTTCATATCCACCTTCAATGTTTAAAATGTCTAGTTTTTGTAAATACCATAGCTATGTTGTGTTGGTTAGCTGCATTTATGACTTCTTCGTCTCTAATTGATCCTCCGGGTTGGATAATAGCGGTTATGCCGGCTTCAGATGCAAGTTCAATATTGTCTGGGAATGGAAAAAAAGCATCCGATGCGAGGACGCTGCCAGGAGCTTTTACTCCAGCTACTCGTTGAGAAAGATGGACACTTACTACTCTATTTGGTTGGCCTGCTCCCATACCAGTTAACGTTTTGTCTTTTGCAAAAACAATAGCATTGGATTTGATGTGTTTGGCAGCCTTCCATGCGAACATCAGATCTTCATATTCAGCATTATTAGGTTCTCGTCGGGTAACAGTTTGCCATTTTGTAGCATCTTCAATTAAAAAATCTTGGTTTTGGATTAAAAACCCCCCAGTTATTACTCTGTAGTCATAATTCTCTAGAGTATCAGTAATAGGTTGATGGTTCGCTACCAATATACGGAGATTCCTCTTTTTTTGAAGAATTTCTAATGCACCGTCTTCATACCCGGGGGCCACCAGAACTTCATAGAAGATTTCATTCATGAGTTCCGCCATTTCTGTTGTTACAATGCTGTTGGTTCCTACAATACCGCCAAATGCTGAAGTAGCATCTCCTTCAAATGCCCGTTTGTATGCTTCAGACAGATTCTGATTTGTACAAAGGCCACACGAATTGCCATGCTTTACGATAGACACAGTGGGTTCATGAAATTCATTAACCGTCTTCCATGCAGCATCTGCATCCATGATGTTATTGAATGATAATTCTTTGCCGTGTATTTGTTTGGCTCCTGCCAATCCGGTACTTGCAGGATTGGTTATGGCATACAATCCGGCTTTTTGGTGCGGGTTTTCTCCATATCTCAAATTTTCAATTTTACTCACGTTTAACGTGATGTCCTGTGGCAGAGTTTCAATGTCTTTGTCTTTAGTAGATAAATACAAATTAATTGTCCTATCATATTCCGAGACATGTTTAAATGCTTTTGCAGCCAAGAACTTTCTATCTGTCAAATTAAGATCACTATTTAATAGCTTTGTTGCCACCCAGTCGTAATCTTCTGGATCAACGATTACAGCTACTGATTTAAAATTCTTCGCAGCGGCCCGTATCATAGTAGGGCCTCCGATGTCGATGTTTTCGAGAGCTTCATCTAAAGAGCAATCTGGTTTATTGATAGTGTCTGAAAAAGGGTATAAATTTACAACTACTACATCTATTGGGTCGATTTTCATTTGTTTCAATTCTTCAAGATGAGCTGGCATATTTCTGTTTGCTAAAATACCTCCATGTATGTTTGGGTGAAGAGTTTTTACTCTGCCGTCTAACATCTCTGGGAATCCTGTGATTTCTGCCACTTGTGTTACATCCAACTTGTTATCAATTAATGTTTTATATGTACCACCGGTACTGATTAATTGAGCCCCTCCGGCAAAGAGCCGAGTTCCTAGATTTTGGATTCCGGATTTATCAAATACACTCAGTAGTACTTTCATTTAGGCACCTGCAAAAAATTATATTAGCTGGACTGTGTCCGCACTGGGACCAATTGTATCGGAGACATAGCCTATTTCTATAAGTGAAGGAATGTTTTCTTTGATTTGAGCAACAGATTCTTTGTCGGTTACCACTACCATTCCAATCCCCATATTGAACACATTAAACATTTCTTTGGAAGATACTGATCCAATTCGTTGGACCATTTGGAAGATTTCCGGTACATCCCATGATGTTGTATTTATGATGGCTTGAGTTCCTGTTGGCATTATGGATTGTAATTTCCCTGGCAGCCCCCCACCGGTTATGTGCGCAAGTCCTTTTATCAAAGGATATGATGTTTTTAATTCATGGTAATAACTTCTATGGGGTTTTAATAATTCTTCACCTAATGAGTGATTTAATTCTGGATAGTTTTTAAACAGTCCAGTAGGATTGTTATCAATAGAAAATACTCTTCTGACCAAACTGAATCCATTTGTGTGCAAGCCATTGGAGGGGATACCTAAAATGGTATCGCCAGGTTCAATAGAATCCCCTGTTATGATTTGATTCTCTTCGGCGCATCCTACTATAAAACCTGCTAAGTCGAATTCAGTTGACGTGTATACGCCAGGCATATTGGCTGTTTCTCCGCTGAGCATACTGCAATCCAATGATTTGCATGCCCAGACCATACCCTTCATAAGAGATTCCAGCATGTGTGAATTGAATTCACTGAAAGCTATGTAATTCAAGAAGAATAGAGGAGTCGCTCCTTTACAAACAATGTCGTTTGCGTTCAAGACAACTAAATCCTTCCCTAAAGATTCATAATGACCCATGATAGCTGAAATCTTAAGTTTGGTTCCGACTCCATCAGTGCTAGCTACCAGCACAGGTGAATCGAATCCTGTTAACTTGTATAACCCTGCAAAACTTCCCTTGCTACCTAAGACATTTGGAGTGCTGGTTAAGTTTGCGAATGCTTTGAAAGTGTCTTTCATTGACTCCATTTGGGTCAAGTCTATTCCGGCAGAAGAGTAATTGTTTTCCATCAGTTATTCTCTTGTGAGTGTTGATTTCTTATTCTCATGTTAAACATCCATTTGTTATGAATACCAGGGAGATTATTCCAATGACAACTTGGTCATTTCTAGTTGGACTGGTACAGGATAATTACCTGTGAAACAGGCGTCGCAAAACCCTCCCGCTTTGTTTTCAACTGTTTTGAGAAGGTTTTCTACGCTTAAGTACCCCAGACTGTCACAGTTTATGTATTCCTTTATTTCTTCAATGGTATGGTTAGCAGCTATTAGGTCCTGTCGCGATGCCATGTCCACTCCCATGTAACAAGAATGCTTGATGGGTGGGGCACAGACTCTAAGGTGGACCTCTTTTGCTCCAGATTTTTGCAGCAAATTTACAACGTGCGGAGTGGTAGTACCCCTGACTATACTGTCATCAACCACCACTAACTTTTTGCCTTCTATGACTTCTTGTAGCGGGTTAAATTTTTGTCTGACGCCAATTTCTCTAAGGCTTTGTTCAGGTTCTATGAACGTTCTTCCGACGTATCGGTTTTTAATTAACCCATCGCTGAACGGTATGCCAGATTCCATTGAATACCCTACTGCGGCAGCTGTTGAAGAATCAGGTATACCGATGACTAAATCAGCTTCGACTGGGTGTTCTCTTGCAAGTTGAGCACCTAACCTTCGCCTAACCGAATACACCAATGCATTGTCAATTTTACTATCGGGCCTAGCAAAATATATTAATTCAAACACGCACATTTTTCTTGGGTTCGGAGTCAACGTATAAAGGTCAGAATGTAACTGCCCGTCATGAATGGTTATGATTTCACCTGGTGCCAATTCTTTGACGAATTCGGCGCCTAAGTGATCGAGGGCACAAGTCTCTGATGCTACAATCCATCCATCTTCCCATTTACCCAGGCAAAGTGGACGTATGCCTAATGGATCTCGCGCTGCTATTAAAGTGTCAGGACTCAAAGCGACTAATGAATACGCCCCCTGGGCTGTTCTCATCAATGATTTCATTCGTTCTGTCCATGAGGACCCAGGAGCGTTAACTAATTGATGAGCAAGCACTTCTGAATCAGTAGTCGATGTATAGGTACAATTCCATTGAGTTTTTTGATGTTCTTTAAGCTGTTGTGCATTAATTATATTGCCGTTGTTGCCTAGAGCTATTTCTCCATGAATACCGTGAGCAATGATTGGCTGGGCGTTACAGATATTACTGCTCCCAGTCGTTGAATAACGGGTATGCCCAATGACCAAATCACCGGGTAGATGGGACAAACTATCTTCTCGGAAAATTTGTGACACCAATCCCATGTCTGTGTGGACTCGTATAGTTGTACCGTCGGTTGCTGCTATACCTGCACTTTCTTGGCCCCTATGCTGCAAGGCATAAAGGCCAAAGAAAGCTAATCTACTAGCTTCAGAACTTTGGGAATAGATCCCAACTACGCCACATTCGTCTTTTGGATGATCCGATAATGTCAATTGTCACTCCACGCTTTAATGCTGGTTGTACATAAGGTTTAAACTATTGTTACGTTACATCATATTAATTACGATTGACTGGTTCAGTATGTTTATTTGTCTAGATAAATTTCAACTTTTCGATTATCCGCTTCCCCGATACTTTCGGTTTTAATACCGTCATATTCTGTTAAAGAAACATGGATGATGCGCCTGTCTGCTGCATTCATAGGTTCCAGAGTTACACTTCTACCGGTTTGTTTCACTCGATCTGCTACTCTAATCGCCATTTCTTTGAGAGTCGTTTCTCTTCTGTCTCGGTATCCTTCAGCATCAATTACAATTCTTGTATTGGTTCCGGTCTGGGTTCTTACAATCGAATTGACCAAGAACTGCAGGGACATCAGGGTTTGTCCGCGTCTGCCTATTAATAATCCAGTATCATTGCCACTCAATTCTATGGCTAGGGTGCTACCTGGCGTACTGTACTCTTCATTAATGTTACAAATGACGTCCACTTTTGTCGCGGTTAATATGTCATTCACTGTTGTCATCGCTAGTGCTGTCATTTCACTATCGTCGACAGGCTCTCCAGATTCTACTTTTGGAATATTCGGTTCTCTACGTGGTGCAGGTTTTTTTACGGCTGCTACTCTTGGCTTACTAGTGGATTTGGGCACTGCCGGTTTTTTTGCTGGACTCCTTTTGGGTGGGGCAGGTCGTTTCCCTAGAGAAACTTTGACTCTAGCTAATTCACCTCCAATTCCTAAAAATCCTGCTTTACCTTTGTTTAGTATTTCTACTTCGACCTCTGTTCGGTCTACGTTTAGTTCCATTAGCGCCAGTTCTATTGCTTCGTCGACTGTGCGGGCGCTGCGTTCTACTATTTCCATCGTTTACCTCCGATGAATTATTTTGTTGCGTTCGTGATTTGGGTCCGGTGGGTCTAGGAGTGTCTTGACGTATTTTCTTTGGGAACAATGGCCACAATGGTTGCCAACCAGTAATAAAATATTGAATTCCAACTCCGATCAAATTGGACATTATCCAGTACATTGAAAGGCCACTAGGGAATTGCAGAGAGAAGAATCCTAACATGATGGGTATCATCCACAGCATCATAGCTTGACTAGATTGTTGTCTGGGATCTGCAGATGGGGTTGTAGTCATTTTTTGTTGCAGGAATGTCGTAGCGGCAACTAAAAATGGGACTATTATTGGAGACGGATCCGGTGCTCCTAGGTCCAGCCAAAGGAACTGTGAATTAATTGGTACAGCCTGGTGTACTGGCAAGAAAGTCAACCAAGAATAGACTAATTCGGAGTATCCTATGAGGTCGTCTGGGTTGCTGTACAGTACTTTAATTAAGACTCTAAATAACCCTATAAGGATTGGCATTTGGACTATCAATGGTCCTAAGCACCCTATTGGACTGACGCCAGAATCACGATAAATTTTCATTGTTTCTTGGGATATTCTACTACGGTCTCCTGCATATTTAGATTGCATTTCTCTCATTTTAGGCTGAAGAGCATTCATGCTTCGCATTTGTTTAAGTTGTTTCAAGGTTAGGGGCAAAGTTATTAGCCTTACTAAGACGGTAAATGCAACGATTGCAATAGCCATATTATGGAAGAACAAAATATAAAATACCATCAATGTGTTTAACATCGGCCTGATGATTATTTCAGACCACAATAATGTAAAAATCTCCATTATTTTGCCTTTCTTTTATGCAATATCAACTTATTCACAGACACTCTTTTCTTCCAGATCGTAACACCAATTCTTTTCAAATCCAGAATTAGATACTCGGATTTTATAAAGGTTGTTAGATTGGCTAGAGATATAGATGTATTCTTCATTTGGTAAAATTTGAGCCTTGATTCCTTTTTCTGATAGTTCCAGGGTGGATTTAATTCTCGATTCCCCGAGGTCTTGTGGCGTGGGGTCAAGTAAAGTTAGTTTGCCATCCACTGATACTATTACTAAGCCAGATGGAGTAACAGCTGGCGATGCTATAATTTGTTCTTTATGGTCGTAATTCCAGAGTTCATTACCATTTTTGTCCAATGCATGAACCACACCATCCACTGACGCTGCGAATATGGTTGAACCTTTTACCACCGGCGGCCCCCAGAACCAGTTCGATGCCTCAAATGTCCACCTCATTGTTCCAGTTCTATGTTCTATAGCGTACAGTTGCCTGTCCATTGACCCAAATATTACCAAATCTTCGGTTATTATAGGAGATCCAGGTATAGCCCCGTCAGCGGCGAATGTCCATTGTATCTCTCCGGTTATTCCATCAATAGAATAAAAATTGTTGTTGTGAGCGCCGAAATATAAATTGCCACCATGCACAATAGGCGTTGACCAAATTCTGTCGTCCAATTGGAAACCCTCCCAGTTATGGGGTTTTCCAGTGGACAATTCATAAGAATTCATAGAACCGTCATTTGAGCCGGCATAGGCTTTGTTATTAACCGGATCTACTGCCACTCCTGTAAAGATTCTTGGAAGGTCAGTTCCGATTGATTGAGGTTGCTTCCATCCCTGGTCAGATAATGAATGGTTAGTTTTATTGAACGAATAGATGTGCCCATTGATCCCGGCGACTAAAATATTATCTTCAAATATTACAGGCGCTTGGTAGGCGCCTTTTAAATTATCTTCTTTTCCAGGAGGGTAACTCCACAGTAGTTTCGGTCCTTCAAAGCCTTGATCTTGCACTGCTATTACATGACCGGTTTGATCAACTGTATAAATTATGGAAGTGGTGTAATCCATGGCGATCGGAGTCCAGCCTTTGACGGCTTTCCCTAAATCACCTGGGTTACAACCAATCAAAAATATAGCGGCGCAAATCGCTAGACAAATACTTAAAATTCGGAGTTGACTACATCTATGCCTGGTTGGGAATTTTAGATGTGAAGGCTGTATATTAATTAACAGGATCGTGCCCCTTTTTGCCAAAAGGTGTACATCTTCCAATTCTCCCCATACCTTTCAAAGTTCCCTTTAGAATTCCGTATTTATTGATGCTTTCATATGTGTATTGAGAACATGATGGGTTGAATCGACAAGATGAAGGCAGATATGGTGATATGGCCAATTGATATCCCTTTATTGTTAATAAAGCTAAGTGCTTCATTCAACCTTCTTTTTTGAGGAGCCTGATTCAATCAGGAGCCCGAAATTTTTACAAAGCCCGGTCAGGCCAATTTTCATTTCAGTATAATTCGCGGTATTCAATTTGACTCTTGCTATTAGGACCACGTCCCATCCTTGTTTCAATTCTATATTTCTTATAATGTTTCGAAATCTTCTCTTGATTTGGTTTCTGGTTACAGCATTTCCGACCCGTTTATTAATAGAGAAACCAAATCGGTTGTTTGGTAAATTATTTCGGGCAACCTTCAGCACTATTATTCCACTAGACTTAGTTTGCCCATGTTCAAAAACATTGGCAAAATCACTCTTTCGCTTTAATGAAATTAATTTGGAACCAATAACGCCATTATACTGTGAGCTTGTGTCTTCCTTTAAATCTGCGTCTTCTGAGGACAGCTCTTCCGTCTGACGTACTCGATCGTGAGAAGAATCCATGTACTCTAGCTCTTCTTCGTTTTTTTGGTTGATATGTTCTTTTAGGCATTTATAAAACTCCGAATCGAATTATAGAAGGGTATAAGCTGTTCAGTCAAGTTAAATTCTGAGGAAGAATGTTATGATGTATAATACGTCGAGTGCCGAAGTGGCGGAATGGTAGACGCGCTGGTCTCAAAAACCAGTGGGGGCAACCCCGTGTCAGTTCGAGTCTGACCTTCGGTACCAATTTAATTTTCCAACATACTCGATTTCATGTTTTGTGTTTTGGGTTTCGTTGTCGTAACTTTAGGTTAGTTGGATCCAGTTATTCGATTAAATACTCAGATAGCTTTTCAGCCATCATCATGACCGTTGGGTAGATTCCTCCAGATCTCGGTATTTTTGGAACTATTGACGCGTCTATTACCCATAAACCTGACATTCCCTTCACTTTTCCGTATTGATCAACAACAGCCATTGGATCTGAATTTGGGCCCATTTTACAAGTTCCAGATACGTGCCTGGCTGTTCCTACTGTTTCACGGATCCACAAATCTAACATTTTATCGTCATTTACCACATCGTCAGTTGGGCTGATACGATAGTCAATCACCGATTTGTATGCTTCGGAGTCTAATAAATCGATTCCCTTTCGGATTCCTTCCCTAACCCTCCGTGCATCGTCGGGATGCTGGAGATAGCAATAATTAAATTCTGGCTGGTCGTTAGGATCCGATGATAGTAATTTCACATAACCGCTTCCAGTGGGTAGGCCCAGTTGGCAAGATAGTCGAGCCACTCTTTCAGGAGGCACCTCACCGGTAATAAATTTTATACGAACTCCCTGCACTCGTTCAGCTCGAGGATCTATCACGGTGGAAGTTTTTAACACCATATCGTTTTTTTCGTTTGATCCGTCAGAAGTATAATGGAATTCCAAATCAGCCCCATCTGGGTCTAATTCCATTGGCACAGAATCTTTTACTTTAAAAGTGATTTGGGCACTGAGGTGATTCATGAGGTTTTTACCAACTCCAGGGCTTGAGTGAATTAGAGGAATTTCAAATTCCTCTAATTGGTCTTTAGGACCTATTCCAGAAAGCATCAAGAGTTGTGGAGATCTGATCGCTCCACAACTGAGAATGATTTTATCCGCCTCTACAAAAAAAGGTTCTCCGCCGCTTTCAGCTTCTAATCCGTAGGCAGTCATGTTTTCAAATAATATTTGTTTGACATAAACTTGACCTTTTACCGTAAGATTCAATCGATGCCTCACCGGATTTAAATAAGCCATAGCGGGGCTGACCCGTATACCATTGACATTATTTGTGGGCCTGACTCCGATCCCAGCAGGATTTGGTCCGTTAGTGTCTGAGACTGTCGGAAAACCGGCTTCAGTAACCGAAGTGTGGAAAGCATGTTGTAAGCCGGTGTCCAGTCCTTTGTTACGCCTTCTGACAGGCATAGGGCCATCTGTCCCGTGAAAATCATCCCTGATATCTGAATCAGTTTCCATCTTTCGGTAATAGGGCAGAACCTTATGGGCAGCCCATTCTTCATTTCCCAAAGATTCCCATAAGTCGAAATCTTCAGGGAATGCTCTTTGCATTGCTTGTCCATTAATTGAACCACCTCCACCAATTACTTTCCCTTGTGCAACGTGGATTTGACCTTGTTCTTCGGTGATTGTGCCTCGTAAAGCCCAGTTATGTATTGAATCTGGAGATTCTCCATAGCGAGTGTCTCCATTTTTTATTTCTTCAGGAATGGATTCGTAATCTTGATAGTCCGATCCTGCTTCCAGCAAAAGTACGGATATTTCGGGATTAGCAGACAGGCGATTGGCTAACACTGAGCCAGCAGAACCTGCGCCAACTATAATAAAATTATATTTGATGACAATCTCTCCTTAGTTGATATTCTTCGGTCAAACGTTGTACTACATTACCACTCACTATCCCCATCGAATCAGTTTCCATCTTTAACCCGTTAGACCACTCACTGTATCTGTTAAATAGAAGGAATGTTAAAAATGTTTGAAACTAATGAGTGATGATACCTAAAATAATAATGGAAAAGGCAGTAACAATCTACTGGTACTTAAGCCCAAGTGACAATTATTATTACATTTATTGTTTTTTAAATTATAATTACTCGTATATTTTAGTTATTAGAGGCGATTTATGAGTAATTTGTACAAAAAATCTTTTGCGGAACCAGACGACGTCAAAAAACCGGATAAGGCTGTGGCCGAAATTGTGAACATGGGCTCGGTTATGGCTTCTAAAGTCGTTGCTCAACCTGGATGGAAATGGTCAGAAAGTATCAAGCCGCTAGTTGGTGGGGATAGTTGTCAAGCTCCTCATTTAGGAGTTGTTACTCAAGGTACTCTCCATGTTGTACATGATGATGGTACTGAATTGACACTCAACGCTGGAGATGTTTTTGCATGCTCCGCTGGGCATGATGCCTGGGTAGTAGGAGATGTAGAAGTTATAATTTATGAATTTAATAATTCAGGGAAAGATTGGGCTGTGTGGACTACGGGGTAACTTTACTTCTTTTAACATTCATACTTCAAAAATAATTTTGTTTACTGCTCAAGACTAGCGAGTTGCCCAGATGATGTCATGAATTGGTCCCACAAATTGTCGTATTCTTGTTTTAAAGACTCATAAGTTTCACTAGCTTCTGCGAGGTTCGCAGGAGTAGAGAAATTTTGTGGATCCGAAAAAAGTAGCTCCAATTCGCCTATTTTAGACTGCTTGCGTTTTAATTGAGTTTCCAGTGACTGGATGGTTTTACTGATTGTTCTATAGGAACTTGCAGAGGACTTATCAAGATTACTTTTGGAGTTAGGACTTTTTTGCGAAGGATTTGTAGACTCTTCTTCATTTTTTCTTATTGATGGCTCGGGGTTGGCTTTCTTATAAGATAAATAACTAGAATAATCGCCAGGATGGACTAGAAGATTACCGCTGTTTACCTCAATTATCTTATTTGCTATTTGGTGTATGAGGTTCCTGTCATGCGTTATAAAACAAAGAGTGCCCTCGTAAGCTTGCAGGGCGTCAGAAAGAATCTCACGGGAATTTATGTCAAGATGGTTGGTAGGTTCATCCATACAGAGAAAATTACTAGGCTGTATCAAGAGTTTAGCTAACGCAACTCGAGCCTTTTCTCCTCCTGACAATACTGATATCGGTTTGTGGATGTCATCGCCCGTGAATAAGAATCCTCCGAGAATGTTTCTCAAATTTTGTTCGGCAGCGGCCCCTGCTATGTCTTTTACTTCTTCCATTATTGTATTCTTTTCATTAAGAAGGTCTAATAGATGCTGGGCATAATATCCCAAAATCCCATTATGGCCTAATGTACGTTGACCTTTTTCAAAGTCGAGAGCTCCGGCCATGATTTTTAAAAGGGTGGATTTCCCTGCCCCGTTAGGTCCTACTAGAGCAATCTTGTCTCCTCTTGTTAAGGTCAAATTGATGTTTTCATAAATAACATGAGAGCCATATGACTTCGTCAAGTTAGTCAGTTTCATTGGTTCGTATCCACTTCTTGGTGATGAGGGGAATCTATAGTGAATTTTTTTAGTGGCTCTTGGTATCACTACTTTATCAATTTTTTGGATGGACTTGAGCCTACTCTGTACTTGACTCGCTTTAGTAGCGGAAGATCGAAATCTATCTACAAAACGCATCTGTTTGTCAATTTCCTTTTCGATTCTCGCTGCTGTTGCTTGTTTAAGTTGTATCGATTGTTCTCTGTACACTAAATATTCGTCGTAGGTGCCTTTTTGGAATACAGTCTCTCCGGGCTCTATAGACAAGACTGTAGTGCCGATAGAATTTAAAAATACTCTGTCGTGCGATGTGATAATTACCGCACCTTTGAAATTTAGTAAGTATTTTTCAAACCATATATTTGATTCCAAATCCAAATGGTTCGTTGGCTCGTCCAATAAAAGGATGTCTGGGTTTTTGAAAAGTAATTTCGCTAAAGCAGCTTTCATAATCCATCCACCACTGAATTCACTGATTTTTCTTGAAAAATCAGTGGTTTGAAATCCAAGTCCTGACAAAATTGCTTTTGCTGTGTGGTGATTGTTGTTAGTATCAATAAGGTCCAAACGGTTAGAGATATATTCGACGCGAAGGAACAATGTTCCCTCTTCCTCTCGTGTTGGGTTCTGACTCAATAATTCTGAAATTTGGTCCAGCTCTGTTTTTAACGACGACACTTCTAACGGTTGATCCAAGACTTCTTCTAACACCGTTTTGTTCTGGAATTTGTAATTGTCCTGTTTCAGATAACCTAACGTGGCGTTTTTATGAATAGAAACTGTACCGGCATCTGGAGTACTTTCTTTGGCGATTATGTCCATCAATGTTGATTTGCCCGAACCATTTGCTCCAATCAACGCTATACGAGTGCCTTTCATAGCCGTCAGCGATAGTTTCGAAAATAAAATTCTGTCTGAGAAAGATTTACTTATGTCATTAACTGTTAACATGCGGATTTAATTTTAACTTCTTATGCTGTGAATTAGTAGTTATTTTTTACATCATCCTATCGACTTAATTTTGGGCTGTTTCAAAAAATGAGGTTGAATCTGTGTAAAAGGTTTCTTGCCGTGTTGTTTGACTACCTGTTAATCAGAAAATTGCTGCCTAAATCCCAAATATCAGAAACAAATTATCAGTTTGGTCACTTTGGGTTTTCAAATGATGTATCATTATCCAATAAACTATAACACTGGAGGAACTATGAGACCTAATAAGATTAAACAAATGTGGGCGAATAACGAACCTGTTCTTGCTGGCTGGCTATCCAGCGGGGACCCTTATTGCGCAGAAGCTATGGCTCATGCTGGCTTTGATGCTGTGATCATTGATATGCAACATGGATTTGCTGTAACTCCCGACAGAGCAGTAGCTTGTTTACAGGCTATTTCTACTACTGATGTCACACCTGTAGTACGAATGTCTTGGAACGAACCGAAAGATATACAATTCGTTCTTGACGCAGGTGCTTATGGAGTAATCGTGCCATTAGTGGATACTAAAGAACAAGCTGAAAGGGCAGTAGGAGCGGCCAAATACCCGCCGATAGGATACAGAAGTCATGGACCTAATAGAGCTCGGCTGTACGCAGGAATGGACTACACCAAATTTGCCAATGACGAAATATTTGTTTTGGCTATGATTGAAACTAAAACAGGAATTGAAAATATTGAAGAAATAGCTACAGTTCCTGGCTTAGACGGGTTTTATATAGGCCCTGCAGATTTAGCCATGTCATATGGAATTGACCCACTATTGGGGCCTGATAATTGGAACAAAGATCCGGTTCATATGGCAGCTTGTCAGACTGTGTTGGATGTAGCCAAGGCTCATAACCTAGTACCTTGTCATCACAGCTCTAATGCTGCTGACGCTAAAACTAAATTCGCTCAGGGGTTCTTGATGTGCCAGACTGGAGGAGATGTGAATATGGTGCTAAATACAGGTATTAATGACGTTAAAACAGTTCGAGGTTAATCCAAAATATTGGTTCAGAACTTACTTTATGTGGATTCTGAACCAACTACAATTAATTTACATCAATGAACCGCTTAATAATTTTGCCCAAAAAACGTCGAAATCTCCGTTGATGTCAATAAATTCAAACCCTGCATCTTTAGCGTAATATTCATCCATATTTGTATCTCCGATGTGAAAACCAGATAATGGAGAAAATTGTTCATTGACTGTTGATAGATTATGTTTAAGAACTATAAAATCCATTTGTATATCATTTCTTTCCCAAATCCTAGTCTGGTCGGTTATAGTACGGTCCGAGGCTGATCCGATGATGTAACCTAACTTTTTCGATTCACTTATCATTGCAATGCTGATCCGTCCGGGAGGATCTCCTGGCACAACAGTTCCGTCGATGTCATAACTTACTATTATTCTCTTGTTTTCCAAAATTGTGACTCCTCTGATTTTAATCTGGTGAATTTCCTAACATTAACCAACCTCCGCTACTTGGAGTTGTGAAAGCGCATAAAGCTGTTTCTGCCTTCACGGTCACCTGACGGGCCCCGGCAGTGCCTCGCAATTGTTCTATGCTGTCTGTGTACATGGCTGTTCGGGTTCTCCCATTTCCGAGGTTACCTCCGCTTGAACAAAATGGGTGTGGCCCTTCAACTGTGATGTCTCCAGCGTAAAATGCGAAAGCGTCGCCTCTATTCACTCCGTGCCATTGAAAGGCCTCCAGAAAAAATTGAGACATGATTGAATAACCATCATAGGGATTGAAAATGTCAATTTCGCTAGCAGTCAGTCCTGAACCCTGATACATACGCTCAGCTGCTTTGTCTGTCCACATTTCTATTTCATCTAATGTTGGTTGAGTAGTTTTGAAAGGGAAATTATGCTCTGAATGGTTCAATACATAAACTGGTTTCTGTTTCATGTCTTGGGCTCTTTCGGATGTTGTAAATAGATAGGCTCCTGCTGCATTAACAGGTCTGTCACAGTCCCATAGTCTAAGAGGTCTAAGGATGTATCGGGATGTTAAATAATCATCTTTAGTTAATTGAGGAATATCATTTTGATAGTTAAATCCCCAAGGAGTCATTAAACCATTTCTGTGCTGGTTGAGAACGAAAGGTGCGACATCATCGTGCTCTCCACCATATTTCCTGCAATACTCCTGATGAGGAAAAATATTTATAAAGTCATTTCCACCATGATTGCCCCAAGGGAATGTCCATTGACTTTCACCTGGAGCCATATCGGAGGCATTGGGTCCCCCTCTACGGTATCTGCCAGTTAAATTGCCGGTCGGGTATATCATTAAGCAGTTTGTGCAGAGGCCATCACCAACGGCCTGGGAAGCTAATCCTACCATTTCACTAATAGTCGGAGCCGAAGCAGGTGCAAATTTCACGTTATGTAATCCAAGTTGTTGGATTAACCATTCAGCATTTACTCGTGTTATCCCTTGTTCGGAGTCAAAAGGTGGTTCAAAATAAGGTCTTGGAGCCCAATTCGAGGCAGTTCCACCGCTGTTTCCTGCAATCGTGGTAGGGCAACAGACTATTCCGTCTATATCTTCAGGTTTTAGTCCTGCATCATCCATGGCTTTTTGGCATGCTAGGATTGCGTAAGCTCCAAGAGTTGTATCTAAGGACACTTCGTCCCATCGCCTATCTACAGGAGAATGTCCAAAACCCGCTATTGCTACTTTTCCCCTGTGCTCCCATATTCCTAGTCCGTCTGAATCTCGTTTCCATGAATTATCGATTTCTGTAATCATTGTGTCTCCTATAATTAAAATGTTCTATGATTTCTTTCAAATTGTTAGTGCACTAGAGTCCATTCATGGATTAATTGCCCTGGAGCAACTTCTTCAAAAATGACTTCCACTGACGAGCCGATGGGTGCTTTATAAGCTTCCACTCCGGGTAAATTTGAGTAGAAATTTATTGTCGGGTCTTCATCAAGGCTTATGACCGCTAAATTATAAGGCTGGTCGGGCATTCTTCTATCCAGCCGACCGTCTTCTATGACGATTGCACTCCTGATATAACCTTTACCTGATACTTCTTTCCAATTTAAATTGTCTGATGAACTGCAATGGTAGCAATTTGTTTTAATTGGATATTGCAATTTATCACAAGTCGTACAATGTTGGAGAATTAATTTTTTTTGATTGACGCCGTCCCAAAAAGGCCGGGAAAGATCGTCTGCTTGAGGAATTAATTTTGGCATTTGGTACTCCTGTATATTTAAATTAGATTTCTTCTACTGCTACTGTAGCTTTACCATATGTACCGTAGAAAAAATTAGCGTAGTGAGTCGTTCCTCCGGTCACAAATAATAAAAATTGTTCGGGGCTTTCCAAACTTGGTATAGAAACATCTTGTTCGTTCTCTAAATGTTGCAACTCCGGATGAGCTATCCAGTTACCGTTAAGATCTTTCGGTATCTCTTTTTTCGCCCTAATGGATTGAAGTGAGGATGTGCAGTTTTCATGTAACCACCGTTGAACATCTTGTTTTGAATAACCAGCTTCTGCTAAAACAACTGCTCGGGACGGACTCAAAATGATTGGATGGTAAGGACCCTTATAGGGTATATGGTTGCTGGTATGTCCAACTTGTGCGCTCTTATCTCCTCTGATCCAATCTCCTCCACCTGAATTTGGATAGAACATCATACTTTTGATATTGGCCAATGTCTCCTTATACGTTTTAGATCCAGGGTCTAGAATATCAGTTGGGCCGGTGACAGTTACTACAGTGACTGCACTATCGGTGGGATTGAATCCTTGATCCACATGGTAGGGAGTCCAAGGGCTGCCAAGTTCATTTTCTGCTATACACATTCCAAATTTTGTAGGAAGGCCAATAAAATTTGGGTCGCCAGAACCAGCTTTGCAGTATCCAATATTGATCAAGCACAGTCTAAGAGCTCGTCCTATAGCGGTGTTTGCGCTATTCACAACACCAGGACCCATTGCTGAAGTCCCGTAATTTATTTTGGCTTTTTCTACTATAGGTCCATTTACTAAAATAATTGGAGCTTCTGTATGACCGGATACTTGCATATCTCGGTGATTCATTTCAGGCTTGGCCAAACATTCTAATGCAGCAATCAAAATAGGAAATTGTTCAGGCTTGCATCCTGCCATGACTGCATTGATAGCAACTTTTTCTACAGTGGCAATGCCAAATCCAGGTTCCATGATCATGATGACATCCTGGGGATGTTTGTTTGTTCCTTGTAGCATTTGTTCTACAGCTGCAGGTGTTGGTGGAATTACGGGCATTCCATCGGTTAAGTCACGGTCTTCCAAAAACGAATTTATTGAATTTAACCCTGTGGGGCTGGAATCTATGTTAACGGTAAATAACTCACTAGTTTTGGCATTATTCACCTTGTATTGATTCACTGTATTCAAGGTTGTAAGATTTTGCACCACGGCGTCAATTTGTTCATCTACCATGCCATGGATAAAGTCTTGTTCTTGCCCAGTGGTGGCGTGTGGGATCGTAACAAATCCGGTATAAGGCTGGCCCCATCCCGCAACGCAAGACTGCCAAGCCTTAACAAAACTTGTTGCTGCAATACCAATTGCAGGGATACCTGCTTTCTCTAAAGCTACCATGTCATGGGCAAGCCACGACGTACATCCCCCTCAATGGGCAGTGGCGCCTATAACGGCATCAACTTCCTCCGCAATGAATGCAGCTTCTGTTTCATCAATGTGAACCTGCCTGCTGAGGTCGGAACGACCATTATTTTGCGTGCCCCCATATGAAACAAATCGTAGATTGGAATACCTTGAAGCTAAGAGCTCTGCAATTCTATTCACAGCTATATCTGCTCCACCAGTCATATTGTTATATAACCCGATTGTTTTACCGTTTAAGTCAGACAATCTTGGAGCTGGTGTAATTTTAAAATCAATTTGTGTTGCGGCAGGTGACATGAATTGGACTTCCATAGTAAACTCCTCAACGTTGATTCCAGTATTATAGGGTTAATAAACCAAATTGAAAACCATGAAAAATACTTAAGAATGACTTATAGTGGTAACTGTCAAACTGTTGGCGGATATGTCGCAGTAAATTAAATGAGGAAAATATTATGTCAAAAATGTCAGGTGGAGAAGTTATAGTCCAATCTCTTGTTAGAGAAGGAGTTGAATTTTTATTCGGACTCCCAGGTGTTCAAATGTACGGTTTAGTTGCAGCATTGAGAGAACATCCTGAAGTTAAAATGATCGTGCCGCGACATGAACAGGCAACTACTTACATGGCTGATGGGTATGCAAGAGCTAGTGGCAAGGTTGGGGTAGCAATGGTAGTGCCTGGACCGGGTCTATATAATGCCGCTGCTGGACTATCTACAGCTTATTCAACTTCTTCCCCTGTATTGATGATAGCAGGACAAATCCCACGAGCAACAATCGGTCTGGATCTAGGAGGACTTCATGAAGTTAATGAACAACTCGATATCGTCAGACCTGTGACTAAGTATAGTAAAAGAGTGTTAAGGCCAAATGAAATACCAGGAGCCATTTCAGAAGCCTTCGACGCTATGAGAAACGGGCACCCCAGACCAACTCATATAGAAATGCCTCCAGAAACCTTAGTAGAGCAAGATGATGTTGAATTGCTAGAAAGTGTTCCGGTTATCCGGCATCCAGCCTCTGACGAATCTATAGAGGAGGCTGCTAAATTGATAATTGGGGCCAAACATCCAGTCATATATGTTGGTACAGGGGTTATCAGGTCTGAAGCCGAAAAAGAATTCCAGGCCTTCACAGAAGCAACTAATATAGCGGTCATCACAAGCCCGTCATCCAAAGGAGTAATATCTGACGCACACCCACATAGCCTAGGGGCTGGATTAAGAGGAAGCGGGCAGTTAAAGGATGTCATCGAGGCTGCCGATGTGGTCATCGCTGTGGGTACTCGATATGCTTTACGAAACCCTTCAGGTCAATCCGCTAAACTAGTCCACATTGATGTGGATGAACAAGAAATAGGAAGACATCATAAAAACGTCCTCCCGGTCGTTGGTGATGCGAAAGTTACTCTATTGAAATTGACTGCTGAAATTGAGCGACAAGGAGGAACTAAAAACGAATCTCCTTCTGAGAAAGTCAAAGGAATCAGAGACATTTTGGATTCCGGAGAAGAAAGCCTGGAACCACAGAATTCGATTTTGAACTCTCTAAGAGATGGGGTTCCTAAAAATGGCACAATGGTGTTTGACATGACTCAAATGGGTTATTACTCAAAAGCTTTTTGGAAAACATATGAATCCAGAACTTATATAGATTCAGGCTACTCTGGAAACCTTGGTTTCGCCTATGCTACCGCATTAGGAGCTAAAGTAGCAAAACCAGATACTGCGGTAATCGCAGTGTGCGGTGATGGAGGATTTATGTACAATGTTCAAGAATTATCAACTGCTGTTAAATACGGCATAAATGTCGTTGCTGTGGTTTTCAACGACGGTCATTACGGTAACGTAAGAAGAGATTTGGAGCATGACTGGGATGGGGATTACGAAACTGATTTTGTTAATCCAGATTTCGTAAAGATGGCAGAATCATTTGGTGCTTTAGGCATCAAAGTAGACGACCCTGCTAAAGTTGGCGAAGCAGTCCAAAAAGCATTAGCAGCTAATTGCCCAGCGATTATAGATGTGACAATGTATGACACGAATGAACTGCCGTTCCCATATGAAGGATCTGCTCCGTGGAGAGTTCCTCAAGACGGATTACTAGAGAAATAGGTTTCCTAATCGGCACAACTGAGCACCTCCTATATTGGCGGGTGCTCGTTGTGCCAAGGGGTGGCCTGCTCAAATGCGTAGGCACAGTTAAAAACGGTTTGTTCATTAAACGGTTTGCCTGCTAGTTGTAATCCAATTGGGATGCTTTTGCTGCCGATTATCTTGAATCCACATGGAATAGATATTGCAGGTCCGCTTACCAAACTGAATAAACCCCTGTACATACTCTTTCTAAGAGAAGTCTTGGCATTGTCCAAATTTTTCAATCCTGGGGTCTCATCAATCACTCCAGCTACAGTTTCATCAGTTGGCATCATAATGATATCGTATTGCCTAAAAGCGTTCAGCACCTCGCTGCGGATTTGGGTTCGGAGTTTTTGAGCCTTGTAATAAACTTGTGCTGGAATTAATTCTCCTGTCAAGAATGACACTCTGGTATTGTGATGGAAGTCTCCAGGTCTTTCTCGTACCCATTGAGGATTTAGACTAACTCTGTCAACAAAACTGATGGTGCGGCTCACAGCCCCAGCGTCAGAGGTTATAGGTATTGATATTGTATCAACTTGAGCTCCTAGAGATTTGAACACTGAGATTGCTTCTTGCATAGAAGTTTTTATATCGGGGTCTAATAAGCAATTAGGACCATCTATAAACTCATGAAGCACGGCGATTTTCAGCCCTTTTATGTCACTATTTAACTTTTCTGAATATTTGGGAACAGGTCTTGGACTTGTGTATGTATCTAAGGGGTCTTCACCGGCAATTATTGAGAGTATAAGAGCTGAATCTTTGACCGTTCTCGTCAATGGCCCAAGGGTATCCAGGGACCATGCGGCTCCGTCTAAGCCGTTTCTACTGACAAGTCCCCAAGAAGGGCGTATCCCTACTATTCCGCAGTTTGCAGCTGGACCCCGTATGGAACCACCTGTATCTTCTCCTATCGCTGCAGCGCACATTCCTGAAGCAGTAGCTGCGCCAGCTCCAGTACTAGAAGTTCCTGGATCTCTTGTTGTGTCCCACGGGTTGAATGTCATTCCATAATAGGATGTTATTGGATCTCCCATGGCAAATTCAGTCATGTTGAGTTTTCCTACAACTATGGCACCGGCTGATTTTAGTCTGGACACTATAGTAGCATCTTCTGATGGCACAAACTCAGATCGGATTAATGAAGCACTGGTTGTTTTGATCCCTCGAGTATGGACTTGGTCCTTGATCCCTATTGGTATTCCCTGCAGTGGACCCATAGGTTTTTCAGAAAGAAGGTGTTCTTGTGATGACAAGGCTTCCGCAATTGCTTGATCTTCCATTATCGTTATATAAGCATTAAGTACAGGGTTCAACTCCTTTATTCTTGTTAAATATTTGCCAACTATGTCCACAGGTGATTTCGCTTTAGTTTTAATTTGGTTGAGTAAAAAATGGATGTCTGAAAATATTAATTTATCATTCATTCGACTTGAATTCCTCCAAAATAATAGGCAGTGGATGGATTGTATTTGTTCCTTTGATGTCTATCCCGTCCATGTAACTTAACAACGCGTTTATACTAAAACTGACATCGTCTAAATCCGTTGAGTTGATTTGCAAACCCACCGCCTTTGCTAGTGATTGGATGTCGCTATGGTTTAATTCCGTCATGTTTTTCCTCCTGTTATTTTTAGGGAGCCGTTGTCTCGATGGAGACAGGATTTGGTATTCCTAATTCTTCCGTAATACGGTTTATTGATAAAGCCATGGAGAGCATAGTTTTTTCAATTTTGTCGGTAATGCCGTCCCAGCCGTCATCATCTATTCCCTTCTTTTGAGCGGATACTAGGCCTTTCATATACATGTCGTATGCCTCAACTAGTCGTTCTTGTTGTTCATAAATATTTCCTAATAAATAGAATGCCGTATATGAATTGTGTGAATCTCCAGTTAACGAGAGAGATGTTTCCAGTAATGGTATGCTTTCCAAAGGAGTATCTGCTTTCATGTAAAAACGGGCTAATCCGTTGTATAAGTCATACGAATTTGGAGAAAGAGAAATAGCTGTACGATAGGCTGAATAAGCTACTTGGTCAAATTTTAAGTCGAATGCAGATTGGGAATAAACTAAAGCGGGGTACCAGTCGAACGGTTGCTGTAGATGTCCATTCTGGGCGTAAACATGGGCCTGGTAAAAAAAGCATTCTTTTAGGTGATCAAAATCTATGAATGTGGAACACTCACTCTGTATAAGTGTGTATTTAGAATTGATGTAATCTGGCATTAAGCGCAATGCATAATATTGGTAATGGTAATTTACTGGGAGGTCAGGGGCTAATTTAATAGCTTTTTCAAACCCCAGATAGCCTTCTTGGAAATTACCCTCGTTATAGGCTATCTTGCTCTCGGCAGATATAGTTCCGGCTCGGTAATAATTGATTGATTTTGTTAATGTTATCGAGCCCAAAATCAAAGTTATAGAAACCAAAACTGCTATCCTCATAATCAATTCGGGTCTCTGGAGTACATTGCCCCGCATACTAGGGAATTGAGGTGCTGGGCGTATCTTAATGATGAACCAGCTTAAAAAAGCCAATAAAGTCCAAGTGAAAACCGTGTCTGTTGTTTTGGAAATTCCAACTTGTTGTTCAATGATGCGACACAAAAGGACAATTGTTAAACAGGTGAAGAGAATTAATTCAGGGGTATGTCGCCTGGAGATGATCGGCTTAATCAAAGTCACCAGTATGAATATTGGAGCACCAAACAAAACCATACATGCTATCAATCCTGTGAATCCTTGTTCCGCTAATTGATGTAGGTACATATTGTGTGCTTGGTCAGGGCTCGCCGGTATCTGAAGTTTTCCGAACGGAGGAGCTTTTAGCAAAAAGGCAGGCTGAAACATTTCAGGTCCATAACCGAATAATAACCGTGTAAAATACGTTGAGAATTCACTATTTGGTAACTCGGTTCTTTGTTGAGCAAATAACAATGTAGTTTTCCAAATGTAAAGTCTTGAATTCAAGCTACTGTTTAAAGAATTGCCGCTTTCCGAATTGATGGATAAATCTTGTTGAGGGACCAGCGTATCAGTCGGAACCATTGTGGCGGTAGGATTGTTTAAAAAATCATTTTGAGGAACCAGCAATGAGTCTTTCAAAACTGAAGTGGAACCAAATATTATGAGAGTCAACAATCCTGAAGTTATAATGAAAATTGATATATTTCTAATTGTTGACTTAGTGGAAAACCAGATACCCGCACCTGTGATTAAAACT
Source organism: Dehalococcoidia bacterium (assembly GCA_003523055.1). GTDB lineage: Bacteria > Chloroflexota > Dehalococcoidia > Lucifugimonadales > UBA3495 > UBA2588. Next base: position 59,630 of record DPHC01000002.1, read on the forward strand.
ATCAAAATGAGACAGCTGTATAATGGTCCTCGGCTGCCAGTCAAGATGATACCCAAAAACTGGATGGATAGCACCGAAGATAAACCGATAAATTTAACCCAATAATGAATTTTGCTAAGGTTCAATTTGTTTGTTAAAAATCCCAACGATTGAGATAAAGTAAATCCGATTGTTAATAGCAACACGGATCCTGCGATTAGTGAATTACCTAACGTCGAAGCTGTTTCCCTATATGATGATTCATTAACCTTTAACCAATCGTATCCTAAATATTCAAAAAATCCATATCCAGATATAAATGCACCTGAAAGAGCTATTATCCAAAACAAGTGTTCAATTTGAGCTCTATTTTTGAATTGGCTGAGAATTATAAAATAAAACAATCCGTAAAACATTACGCTGTGGAGTGAGAACGGATCGTTACCGGCTTGTTGCCCCCACATACTGGTTCTAGTATGTGCTGACAATAGAGTAGCCACAATCGAAATTAATATATATAAAAAAAGAGCTAACGTTATTAAATTTTGGATTTTAAAGTTGAAAAGGTATGAACGGCATTTGGAAAATAACACTGTGGTTGAAGAGTATAATTTCCCTGATAAATACTGAGATATTGAGCGTTTAATCAGTTGAACGAAAATCAAAGTTAGAATTATTGAAGTCATAACTCGGAAAAATACTGTTTTAGGGACCTCGTATCGAGAATACATGTCCTGAGAAACAAATCCTGTATCTGAAGCCAATGCTAGAGGAAGAAAAAATAAAGTGGCAAGGCACAGGACTTCAATCGTTATGTTTATGTATCGATCGAATTTATGCATTATCGTAATTGTAAGGTACCTAAGGTAGACCTTCAACAAGGTTAATTCATCTTTGTGTAAAAGCTGCAGTCAATCTCAGTTTTAAATCACTGAAAATCCCAAAGTAAACATTATAAAATACAATATTCCGATAGCTAAAACCAATAGGAACGAAGAGATCCCGAGCACTGCGAAAAATGCTAATATTGAGCCAACTATCTCTTTCTCTATAACCTCCATCGGTAAAGGCTTTTCGATTACAATAAGGGTGGGTGCATCAGGCATAATATCTGTCATTGAAAAAGAAGGGGTTCTTGAATATTCTGTCCGATTCTCAAAAATCTCTCGTGCGGCTATTGATGCGGACAAAGTGTTACGGAGCATCATTCTCATTATTTCACTGCAAATAGGTATGATTTTAAACTAACCAATGTGATTATACATGATACTAAGTTTAAAAAAATGAATTAAATATTTGCAAAGTAATCGATACTTGTACTATATTGATTTGATAATAACTATTTGGATTAACAAAATGAACACCTACATACAACAAGACGAATTTAAAATAGCAACTGTGTATTACAATTTTCTAAATCAAGAAGTGTTACCAGAATTAGGAATTGGAATAGAAGAATTTTGGAAAGGGACCAAGCAGTTAATACGTGAATTGGCACCCCGCAATAAACAATTGCTAGCTAAACGCCAAACCCTGCAAGAACAAATAGATACTTGGCATACTAATAATCCCATTTCGACTACACAATTGGGAGCATACAAACAAATGTTGATAGACATCGGATATTTGGTGCCGGAGGGACCAGATTTCGTGATCACCACCGATAATGTAGATCCTGAAATAAAAGATATTGCAGGCCCTCAATTAGTTGTTCCCATAACAAATGCGCGATATGCACTGAATGCTGCGAATGCAAGATGGGGCAGTTTGTATGATGCGTTATATGGAACTGATGTGATTTCAGAAGAAAACGGACAAGGAAAAACGACCACCTACAATGAAGTGCGAGGATCTGCTGTAATTAAAAAAGCCAAAGAATTATTAGATTTGGCAATCCCGTTAAAAAATAATTCCCATGGTGAAGCCACTAAATACTTTATTAGCAATGGTCAAGTTGTTATCAATTTAGGTAATAACCACACTACATCTGTGAAAGACCCTAGTCAGTTTGTGGGATGGAATGGCGAAGCTGAATGTCCTTCTTCAATATTTTTTCAATCAAACGGACTCCACGTGCAGATGGTTTTCGACAATGAATCTATAGTCGGCCAAACAGATATGGCCGGGTTGTCTGATGTGGTTTTAGAATCTGCAATTACCACCATTATAGATTTAGAAGATTCAATTGCGGCAGTCGACGCAGAAGATAAAGTAAACGCCTATAGGAATTGGAAAGGTTTAATGGCAGGGACGCTTACCACTTCGTTTGAAAAGAATGGAAAGATTCTTGAACGAACATTAAACAGTGATAAGGAATTTCTCAACCCCCAAGGAATGCCGACCACTTTATCTGGACGGGCGCTTTTGTTAATCCGAAATGTGGGCCACTTGATGACTTCAAATTTAATATTTTTTGACAACGAAGAAGTACCTGAAGGTATTATTGATGGGATTACCACTGTGTTGATCGGACTGTACGATGTCAAAAGCAGGAATGTCAATTCAAAAACTGGATCCATATACATTGTAAAACCTAAAATGCATGGACCTGAAGAAGTAAAATTTACTGATGACTTGTTCACTGGAATAGAAACTTTCTTGGGATTAACTCCGCTAACTATCAAAATGGGAATCATGGATGAAGAACGACGAACAACTGTTAACTTAAAAGAATGCATTAGAGCCGCTTCTTCAAGGGTAGCGTTTATCAATACCGGTTTTTTGGATAGAACTGGAGATGAGATTCACACGTCAATGAAGGCTGGCCCCATGGTCAGAAAAGGCGACATGAAATCTTCTTCTTGGATATCAGCTTATGAAGACTGGAATGTCGACATTGGAATTCAATGTGGCTTGCCTGGTAAGGCCCAAATAGGAAAAGGGATGTGGGCAATGCCAGATTTAATGGCAGATATGTTGATACAAAAAGAAAATCACCCAAATGCAGGAGCAAACACCGCATGGGTTCCGTCTCCTACGGCTGCTACTCTCCATGCGCTCCATTATCATTCAATTAATGTTAAGGAACGTCAAATTGAACTATCTTCACGACCTAGGGCCAATTTGGACAATATACTTACGATACCTATATCATACGATCCAACATGGTCTGAAGAAGAAGTGACCTCGGAATTAGAAAACAACATTCAAGGAATCTTGGGGTACGTAGTAAGATGGGTGGATCAAGGAGTGGGTTGCTCTAAAGTTCCAGATATCAATGAGATTGGGTTAATGGAAGATCGAGCCACTTTAAGAATTTCAAGCCAACATATAGCAAACTGGTTATTCCATGGAATTTGTAGCGAAGAACAAGTTTTGAGTATTTTTGGATACATGGCAAAGGTAGTTGACAGACAAAATGAATCTGATCCAGCATATATTCCTATGGGTCAAAGTACAGGCAACAACATAGCATTCAATGCTGCTAAGGCATTGGTGTTTCAAGGCATTGACCAACCGTCTGGATATACCGAACCTATCCTTCATGACCAACGTAAAGCTGTTAAAGGTTAATAGAGAACACTTCCATTAAAGATAATCAACTAATCCTTACGCAAAATATTGTTTATTCAATAAAATAAAACCGTCCCATTGTGCAGGGACTCCATAACCATCAAAAATTGCTTGTGCAGGACATACTGGCTCACAATAATTACAGTTGGTACAAACAGCTGGGTTGATAAAATATTGTTCCGATCCTTCGTCCGATTTTATACAGTTTACTGGACAAACATCAACGCAACTTGCGTCTTTTACCCCAATACAGGGTTGAGTAATAACAAATGCCACGTTCCCTCCGTTTAATAATAATTCGATAAAATAGGTTCTTCACGGGTTATGATTTCTAAAACTACTGGTTGAGAGTCTGCAGATATTTTTATGGCTCTACGAATGGCCGGTCCAACATCAGCAGGATTAATGATTTTTTCAGAATGGGCTCCTAAACTTTCTGCCATTTTCGCGTACTCGCCAGTTGTGTATTTGGATTGGTATTTTTCGATAGCAATTGGCATATGTTTTTCATATCCACCCATTGCTCCATTGTTCATTATGACCGTAATAGTTCCTATTTTTTCTCGAGCAGCCGTTTCGAAGTCAGTGCCCATCATTCCAACAGCAGTGTCTCCCATTAAATTAACCACTGTATGGTCGGGTGCAGCCAATTTGGCGCCCATGGCTAATCCAAACCCAGCTCCAAGAGGGGTAGAATTTCCCCAACCTAAGTAAGTCCTTGGCAAAGTTGTTGTGTAAAAGGGAACGATTTGATCTCTGGGATTTCCTGAATCGTGGGTCACAATAGATTTGTTCTTATCCAAGTTGGTTTCCAGTTCCCATACGACTCTGTAAGGACTGATTGCTGACGTATCGGAAGTCAGTCTAGGCATCCATTCTGCGAGCCAAACTTCACGTATTGACGCGATGTTTTTTTCGACTATTTGTTTTCGATTCAAATCAACAGTTACTTTACGGTCTTTTAAGCAAGATATAATTTGTTGAAGTACTAATTTGGAATCACCAATAATGACTTCGTCAATCTTGTATTCGCCGTTTATGTCTTTATCGTCAATGGTAGATTGAATCATTATTTTTCCAGCAGGTACTGGGGCCGATGCTAATGTTTTTTGGAAACTGGTTCCTATTCCGAATACTAAGTCTGATTCACGCAAATAGGTCCCAACCATAGCAGTGCCACTGTTGCCGCCGGTTCCTAATGACAAGGGGTGATTTTCAGGGAATCCGCTTTTACCTAATGTTGTGGTTAGAACCGGAAGACTCAATAATTCAGATAATTCTACTAACTCATCCGAAGCCTCTGCATACAAAACTCCTTGCCCTGCATATATTATGGGGTTGTTCGCACGGAGGAGTAATTCAACTACTTTCTCTATATCTTTAGGATCACCAGAGGATTTTCGGGGTAAAACTGGTTCGTAAATGTCGTATACGGCATCAAATGGAGCATTCATTACGTCAGTTGGCATTTCTAACAAAACTGGGGAAGGGCGTCCTATACGCATATTAGTATAGGCTCGTCTCATCATCTCTGGTATTCGCTCCGGGTTGTTTACATAGCCTGCCCATTTGGTGATGTGTTGGTAATTTTGTGAAGCATTGAAATCCGAAGTTACTCCCAGTCTGGAGTTCCCTTGGTGCCCAGGTAATATTAATATTGGGCTGGAGTCGGAAAATGCTTGGGCAACACCAGAAAAAGCATTTTCTATTCCTGGCCCAGCTTGAAAGATGCAGACACCATTTTTTTTGCCATTAGTTGTTCTGCTGTAACCGTCCGCCATATTAATAGCTGTTCTTTCTACTCTTGAAATTATTGGCCTGATACCAGCTTCCGCTACAGCGTCGATCAAAGTGTTGTTTGGGAAACAAAAAACGAATTCCACTCCCTCTTGCTTAAGGATTTTTGCCACTTCATTTTTTCCGTTCACTTTACTCTCCTCTCTGATGATATACTTAGAATGTGTACTATCACACAAAACCTGAGAGAAGTAAATCTGGGTTTTGCAGTTCTGGAAATTTTGCAAGAGTTACTTAAAATGACCAAGTCAATCTTGAATTATATACATAATAACTTTTCTCTAGACCTCCGGTCTTTGGCTCTTTTCCGTATCGTAGTAGGAGTTTTATTACTTTGGGACCTGATATGGCGCATGAAAGACCTAACAGCTCACTACAGCGATTTAGGCTTGCTTCCCCGTGCTGCATTAACAGATACCAGTATTGGGGTTTCAGGTAATTTCGACTTTTCAATTTATATGATTGTCGGTCATTCTTATTTGGTCCTTGCCCTGATGTTGGTGCATTTACTAATTGCTTTAGTTTTCATATTTGGTTTCAAAACAAGATTGTTCACTATTATTCTTTGGTTGATGACAATATCTTTACATGCAAGAAACCCCATGATTTTGACTGGCGGAGATTCTTTATTAAGTTTGCTTCTTTTCTGGAGTATTTTCCTTCCATTAGGAGCCCGCTATTCAATCGATAAAGCACTTAACAAAGGATCGTTTGATGCATCCAATTCTATTTGTAATGCCGCTACCTTTGCAATCATGGCCCAAGTAGTTCTAGTTTATGTGTTTAATTGGATCGCCAAATTGGATCCAATTTGGGTAACCGAACACACTGCCTTGTACTATGCTTTAAGCTTGGATATGTTTACGACCTCCTTTGGATTTTATTTACTCAACTTTCCTACTTTACTCAGTTACTTAACTATAAGTGTTCACATGTTGCAAATTACAGGTCCGTTACTTTTGTTGTGGCCGTGGTGGAATCAATTGCTAAGAGGAATCGTCATTATTGCATTTATTGGATTTCATTTGGGCATTGCATCTACTATGCACATAGGTTATTTCCCGTATATTTCAATTGCTTCTTTGCTCATCTTTGTTCCAGCTGGGTTCTGGGACAAAATTTGTGAATACATGGCCAAGCGTAGGGAAACGTTTATCATGTATTACGATGATGGCTGCGATTTTTGTATTAAAACAGTGTTGCTGGTAAGGACTTTTTTGTTTTTGACCCCAATCCCTTTGAAACCTGTACAGAGTAACAAAGAAATATTTCGGTTATTCAAAGAAAACAATACCTGGGTCGTAAGGCGTGATAATCGCCAATTACTGATTAAATTTGAAGGTTTGGCTTATGTATTCAAGCAATCAGTTGTGTTCAAACTATTTGGTCAAATTCTGGATACGAACTTTTGCATGAAAATAGGAACCAAATTTTATGAGGCCATTTCTGATAACAGGAGTTCTTTTTCACCTTTTACCAATAAATTTAAAATGAATAACTATTCATTAAAATTACATCGAATATCCACAGCAATAATCATTATAATGTTAGGATTTGTTTTATATTGGAATGTAGCTAATATAAAACAAATGAACATCAATAAACCTAGTTGGATGTCTAATGTTGGAGAAATTACTCGGCTCAAACAAAAGTGGAGTATGTTTGCCCCCCATCCAGTCAAACACGATGGTTGGTTTGTTGCTGCAGGTACGGTGGCAGGAAATAAAACAATAGATATTTTCACTGAGCTTCCTGTAGATTATTCAAAGCCCCAAAATGTTGCTGATACCTATCCTAATAATAGATGGAGGAAATATCTGATCAACATAAAAAAGCCTTCATTGGAATCTCAACGGCTCTATTATGGAAAATATTTATGTAGAAACTGGTATTTTAATCATTCTAAAGAAGAACGACTTGAAGATTTCCAGCTTTATTTCATGGATGAAAAGACATTAGAACCTGAGCTAGTTCAGCCAATCAACAAGCAGCTAATTTGGAACCATGATTGTTTTACGAAATCCGAGTGATTAAGGGTTTAGTTGCTTTGCTACGGGAGGCTTAGCTGCTAACGTTAACCCTGCACAGATGACGTACAAAATCGCTATACATATATATAACGGTGCATAGGAATCAAATTGCACTCTGATAAGTGCCCCTAGAGTAGGACCCAATCCTAGAGCTGTGATCTGCATCGGTCCAATTGCTCCGGTTATGGTCCCGTAAGATGCTCTGCCAAAATATTGAGCAATTACCATCTGCTCTAAAGTGCCTGCAGCGCCCGAAAACACCCCCCATAGAATAGCAAATATCCAAGCTTGATAGGGATGTTGTAAATTCATCAAAAACAACATCATTATTCCGGCAATACATAGGTTGAAGATTAAAATTTTTCTAGGGCTGTATTTGTCTGCCAAGATACCCCACAAAAGATTACTCAGAGCCAAAACAGTCCCTAAACTAAAAATAGATGCCGCCTGCAAATTGGACATTCCCAATTGTTCGACATAATATGGGACTAGAGTGAATGAAACACTGGATGAAGACAAGGTTACGAAAGTTATTACAGCTGCTAAAAACCAAAACGCTTTCGTTCTTATCGCAGATTTGAAATCCCAGCTGTATTCGACAGGTATAGATATATCGTTTACGGTATACGTTGTTTCCAACTTGACGCCATCGGGCAGTAGTCCGAGTTCTTCGGGTTTTTTTCTCATTATGAAAAAAACTGGAATGCTTAATGCCAAAGAAAACCAACCAAGAAAATTGTAAGCGGTTCTCCATCCATATCTTTGAGTGATGAAAGCTATTAATTGAACATTAATTGCACCAGCCACTGGCCTAGACATAGTGACAAGAGATAAAGCAATATTGCGTTTGGCTCTGAAAAAGTTAACCGTGACAGTTCTAGGAACGACATTGATCAGGATAGGCTGGCTGATAGTTCGAGATATAACATATCCTACGGCAAAGGCCCAAAAAGCGGGAATTCCATAGATGCCAAAATAACACAATGAGATTAAAATTAATGCAGCAGGCATCAACTGACGGGGTCCATATTTATCTGCTAATTTTCCTATGAACGGGCTGATGAATCCAGAAATCCAAGTACCGCAAGCGATGGTAAATGAAAACTCTGTTTTTGACCAATTGGTGTCTTCTAATATATACATTTGAACACCTCCTAAAACAACTTGCGCCACTGAAGTTGCTGCAAATGTAGAGAAGAAAGCGGCCACCAAAATAGCCCATCCGTAATAGAAAGGAAATGTGGGGGTCCATCTGTACACTTTTTTTAACACTATTGTCCTTTAATTAGTTCTTGGCAAACATCGCTTGGAGTTAAAAATTAGAGGGAAATTTGCGGTAAGTATATATGCCTGCCCCTGATATTTACATTAAGAGGTGTCGTGAAGGAATCAAATTGACTAAACTTAACCGACCACCTAAGATTCTATAATATAACGCTGAAGGAGGAAAAAATGAAAAGCATTGCTGCGATTAGCATGGAAGTCGGTGGTCAATTAATTATTGATGAAATTGAAATACCAAACCCCTCTCCTGACCAGGTGATAGTGAAATTATTCTCCAGTGGAGTTTGCCATTCCCAACTGCATCAGATGCATCAACCTGAACTTCCAAGGCCATTAATGTTAGGACATGAAGGAACTGGAGTAATCACTCATGTCGGAACAAATGTGAACAACCTTAAAGAAGGAGACCACGCCATCGTCACATGGGTGCCTAAGACGCCTAGTTCAACTCGACTAAAACCTTCTCCTTCTGGTGTTACTTATCGAGAAACCTTAGTGAATGGAAATGTCTACACTTGGGGCAACGACGTATTGGTCCATCAGGATTTTGTTGTACCTATTTCTAAACAATACCCAACAGACTTGAGTTGTATAGTGGGTTGTGCCATTTTGACTGGCGCCGGCGCGGTCATGAACACCGCCAAAGTGAGACCTGGAAATTCTGTAGCAGTATACGGTGTTGGAGGTGTTGGCTTATCAGCGATAAAAATGGCAAGTATATTAGAAGCTTTTCCAATCATAGCAGTTGACTTGGATGAAAATAAATTGTCATTCGCCAAAAAATTTGGTGCTACTCATTTTGTAAATGCGTCAGAAACTGACCCAATTGAAACCATCTTACAGATAACAAATGGAGGGGTTGACTTCGCTTTCGATGCGATTGGAGTTAAAAAAACTAACGAACAAATATTGCCATCTGTCAGAGGAGGGGGATCTGGAGCTGATAACCATGGGGGAATGGCAGTACTGATAGGAATACCTAATCAAATGATTACAATCGATCCAGCACTGTTTGTCAGGGGGCAAAGAACTTATAGGGGTAGCCTAGGTGCCACCTATCCAGAAAAAGACTTTAACATGTTTCTTAAATGGCACGAAGAAGGCAAGTTTCCGCTTGACCAGTTAATAACCAAAAGGTACAAATTGGAAGAAATCAACACCGCATGCGAGGACCTTCAAAGCGGAACCATTTTAGGTAGAGCTATTATCGAATTTTAAATTACTGGATTAGACGATTAAAGAGGTCTTCCAAATTCAGTGTAGTTTAAACTTCTATTAATGTTCTTCTGGTTGTTTTTTTATGTTAACCTGAAAGGAACTACCAAAAGGAGGAATTATGCCTTTAGATAAACAAATGCAAGCAATATTACTTCAAATGGAAAGTCTTCAAATACCTCCCAATGAGCAATTGACTCCTGATGAAGCTCGTGAATTCCGAAAATTAAGACCATTGGCTCCGGGCCCGGAAACACACAAAGTATCAAATGTTAGTGTTTATAACGATGGTATTTCTATCCCTGTAAGAGTATATGAACCTGAAGGATCAGGTCCATTTCCTATTCTAATTTGGTACCATGGCGGAGGTTGGGTATTAGGTAATATTGAAACTGCTGATCCCATCGCAAGACATTTATGTGAAGAAAGCAAATTTGTTGTTATGTCAGTGGACTATAGGTTGGCTCCGGAATCTAAATTCCCTGCCGCTGTAGTAGATGCATTTGCGGTTGCTGATTGGGCTAGTAAACAAGGACACATTTACAATGGAGATCCAAAGCTTGTAGCAGTCGGAGGAGACAGCGCAGGAGGTAATCTAGCAACAGTCGTAGCCTTAAAAGCCAAACAATTAGGATCCCCCAATATATTTTTCCAGCTTTTGGTATACCCCGTTACGGATTTCAATTTTGAAACCGAGTCCTATATTGAAAACAGTGAAGGATATTCATTAACTAGAAAGGGAATGAAATGGTTCTGGGGGCATTATTTAAATGATGAAAATGACAGTTGTAATCCAGACGCTACTCCTTTGAATGCCGAATCCGTGGAGGGTTTACCTCCTGCCTTGATTATTACAGCAGAATTCGACCCTTTAAGAGACGAAGGTGAACTCTATGGAAAAAAACTCCAGAATGCCGGCGTAAATGTAACTATTAGTAGATATGACGGTGTTGTTCATGGATTTTTCACTATGACCTCGGTGTTAGATCTGTCTAAGAAGGCTCTAAAAGAAGCTGCAAATGCCTTAAAATTTGCAGCATTGAAAACGAATAAGACTTAAATTTTGTTTATACGGAGATTGATTAGATGGCTAAAAGATTATACCAACCGGGTTCAAATACTCCATTTCCATTGAGTCGTACCAAAATTGACCTATCTATGGAATGTCCCCGTTGCTTTTATGTGGATGTCAGGTTAGGTCAAAGAAGACCGTCTGGTCCCCCTTACCTGCTGAATTTGGCAGTGGATACATTGATGAAGAAAGAATTTGATGTATATAGAACCAAACAAGAGGCCCACCCATTGATGGATGCATTTCGAGTTGGTTTAGTTCCGGCGCAACGACCAGATTTGGATACGTGGCGATACAATTTCAAAGGGGTACGGTTTCTCCACAATGAAACAAATTTTGACCTATTTGGAGCTATAGACGATTTATGGGTTGACTTAGTTACTGAGGAATACTTTGTAGTAGATTACAAGAGTACTTCCAAGAAAGATACAGTGTCAGTAAACAATGTATTTCCTGGGTATTGGCGTCAACTTGAGTTTTATCAATACTTGGTCGCAAAACAAGGTCTGAAAGTGAGTAATGTTGGAGTACTAGTGTATGGTAACGCCTCCAAAACAGAACCAGAATTTGGTGGTGCTTTGCACTTCGATGTGAGGATCGTGACAAAAACTTCAAATAATGCCTGGGTGGAAAAAGCAGTACAGTCTGCTTGGAACATCTTGAATCTTCAAGAAACACCCAACTATAATCTCGAATGTCAATTCTGCATGTATTCCAAATTCAATTCAGAAATCAGTATTGAGTCTGAGCAACAAGCTCAATACACGCTTCCAATATAGTTCAATTTTAATTTAACTTGTTCCAAGTTCCAACGTGGGATTTGACCGATCTCGTATCGCTTGCTGTACTTCGTGGATGTTGAAAAAGCGATCTGCAGGATTGAGACGGGTACACTTTAAAATCACATATGCTAGATCCATTAAAAGATCTTGGCGTTCAAGCATTGGTCGAATTTTACTTAAATGTTGTCTCCTTATCTGTTCTAGAGAATCACCGTTAACAAATGTATTGCCAGTTATAATTTCATAAGCAGTGATCCCGAATGAATATATATCCGTTCTTACGGACATAGGTGTGTGGAGCCAAATTTCGGGAGCAATATACCTGAAACTGCCTTCAGGTACGCTATGTGGCTCAGTGAGACCACTTTCAATATTTTTAGATAAACCGAAGTCTATAATAACTGGATGGCCAGAATGTTTCATGAGGATATTGTCGGGTTTAATGTCCAAATGCAAAATGTTTGCTTCGTGTAAAGCAGCCAACCCATCGCAAATTTTGATCAAGATATCCGAGACGTTTGATCTATTGGAATTCTGAATAAGCGGTATTAGTTGTCGGGTAGATTTGCCCAGAAGAGGCATAGTGTAGTAAATTCGCCCTTCAGATTGTCCGCTATCAATTAACGGGATTACAAATGGGTGATATTCCATGGATTTCAACAATTTGATTTCATGTTTTAAAGCCTGACCAGATCGTGGTTTCAACGGATTACTTGCCTTGATAACTAAATTATGATCAGGATCGTTCTTGGGATATCCCAAGATTACACTTTGACCACCATCATGAATCTGTTCAAGGTTTTCTAGGTACACTAGTGACTCCTACTTTTTAATAATAGGTCAAACATACAGTTACCCCTTCAGTCCTAGTGGGTCAGTTTTTGGATTTCTGCAATTCGGAATTGTCTTCAGGTACTGACTTACGTTTATATAAGTTGGTTTCGGGCATTTCAGTATAATATGTTCTTCCACATTGACAACAAGTCCAAGCATAATCGGACCAAATTAAGTCGCCTTTACATTTTGCACAACCCTTCAATTTGAGTGCCATAACGGATTTCGCCTCGCTGTTTACGATTTAGTTAATTATTAAGTCTTTAATTAACGCGACGCAATGATAAGACGTGCGAATTAGCATGTCAAGCCTTATTTGGTATTGGTTTGTTACGTTTTTGTAAATTCTTTACCATTTATGAATGGTTTGGCTCTAGTAGGGTGTTATTAATGCCATGAACATACAGTGGTTAACTTATTAAAAGAATTTAATAATGATGCTATTAACTAATGTGAGAGCTATTCCTGATACTACCAAACCAATCAATAAAACTCCAAAGGCCCTAAGTTTGGTCGGATAATCCAATGCAGCTTTGACAGCTAGTACAGAAGCCCAGGTCTGCCAAACAAATACAATTAATATAAAAATAGGTGAGATTAACCCAAGAACATAAAATATTCCAGGCAATTGAGCAAAGCCAAGGGTGCGGGCCAATTGTCCCCAATCAGCATGGGTATTAACTGTTTTTAGTAACGTCGTACCAATTGCGTGGGTCACTGCTGCAAGAATGACCCATTTTAAAATTGCTAATGCAACGGACCAAATATCAAACGTGCCTAATATTTCTATTGCTCCCAACGCCAAACAGATAGCTGTTAGAAGGACTATGCCACCTGCATACAATGTGAAAGATTTATTTTCTTCGACATGTTCGAAAGCACTGGACCTAAGAAGCAATACGTCTATCAATAATTTACCCAATTCAACCACCTGTTTCCTTCTCTAAAAATTGAATTATTGAGTCTATATTAACCGATTCTTGGTAGTTTATTCCCAATTCCGCATACCGCTTTAAGTCAATTAAGGACTTTTGCAACTCATTCTGGTAGAAATTTGTAATTCCTCTATCTCTGTGTTCAATAGGATCATCTGGAAAAAGTAAAATTAGTTTATTCATCATTGCCACAGCGCTAGAATGGTTTTGATTATGAATATAAATATGTTTTAAATTGCGTAACATTCGAGCTATGAAGTCTTTGTTGTCCATTGGTAACAAATAACTGGATTGCCAAACGGCAGATTGTCCTAAGATTTGGTGGAATAACATTTTACATTCGCTTGCAGATTTAACAATACCTTTGTTATAAACATCAATGAATATGTCTGGCTCGTCTAAGGTTCCAATCAACATATGTCCAGGCATTCCGATGGGAACCATGTAGATGCCTAACCTGCGGCATATTTCTATGTGCAAAAGTGTTAATGAAATTGGTATTCCAGTATTTGTTTCCAGTACTTTGTGGATGAAACTATTATCAGGATTATAATAATTGTCATAAGAGCCCCGGAATCCAATTATGTCGTAGAGAATCTCACTAATAACGTTGAGATTACTCAAAAGAGAGTTGTTTTTTTCAAGATAAGTTCCAACCAGACCGGCTATCGCATCCAGTGCCGAACAAATGCCAGTCCATTCAGAATCTGGGTAAACATCTAACAGAATCTGGTAGTTTGCTTTAAGTAAATTATCCTCAGGTAAATCGGGCAAACAACTTAGAAAAATTTTCTTAGCATCATCATCCATCGAATATATCCTTTAATTAAAGTATAACATTTATAACTTGTTGTTCTCTGATGATTTGCTTATATTCTTATTGCCAAACGGCCTTAATTGATACATAATTCCGCATAGCAAGACGTTGGTAACCAGGAGGAACGAGTGAAAGTTTTATTAATCGCAACAAACATGGAATCTAAATTAAATAATCGTATGAACGCTCAACCTCTTCCTATCGGTTTGGCGTACATTGCCGGATATATCGACAAAAAAAGACATGATGTGGAGATGTTAGATTTAATGTTCTCTACTAACTACATTGAAGATGTACAGAAAACGGTTGAGAAATTTGAACCTGATGTGATTGGCATCTCTCTGAGAAATTTGAGTAACCACAGTTATATGGACACCAAATGGGCAGTGCCGGTGTCGAAAGAAGTCATTTCTTCAATCAGAAAAATATCCGCTGCAACAATCATCTGCGGAGGGCCCGGATTTAGCGTGCTACCCAAAAGTTGTTTTGATTATGTCCAACCAGATTTTGGCTTGATCGGAGATTCAGGTGAATCGTTCAATTCTTTGATATGCGGAATTGAAGACAAAACGGTGGATCCTGATGACTACCCTGGGTTAGTTTATAGTAAACATGGGGAAACAACGATCATCACAGGTACGGCA
>DPHC01000002.1:74668-82930 GCA_003523055.1 Dehalococcoidia bacterium
GGGGAAACAACCATCATCACAGGTACGGCAAAATCGACCTTTTCGGCGTCTCCTTATTTCGAAGGACTAGATCTAGATAAATACAACCAAGCCGGTTTTGGCATAGGTATTGTAACTCAGCTTTTAAGCAACGATTCTCCTTTAGACCAACCCATTTGGAGAGTCAAAAAACCTGCATTTGAAATAATAAAAGAAATCAAAAAATTGAATCATTTGAAAAATTTTAAAAAAGTCTTTTTTATAACCAACGCTTTTAATCTAGAGCCTGATCAATCCAAACAACTTTGCCGAAA
The DNA here is from genome assembly GCA_003523055.1 of Dehalococcoidia bacterium. Taxonomy (GTDB): domain Bacteria; phylum Chloroflexota; class Dehalococcoidia; order Lucifugimonadales; family UBA3495; genus UBA2588. Next base: position 74,962 of record DPHC01000002.1, read on the forward strand.
TTTAATGGCAGAAAATTTACACATCCATTGGAGCACAGTCCTTTCTGCAGGTGCTCCAGATGATGAACTCTTGCCATTAATGAAACAAGCTGGCTGTGCATTCGCCATAATCGTAGGAGATGTGCTAAATGCTCCGAGAAACTCAAAAGGGAAAACCATTTTTGAGCTATGCGAAGAAAACCAATTAGGATATGCAGTTAATCAAACATTTGGTTCTAAGGGCGAAACCAAAAATAGTGTGTTGGAAAAAATAGATTGGTTAAAAAGTATCACACCTACCATGGCTTATCTCAGAGTTGGAGTCAGTATTATGCCTGGGACAGTTGAAGCCGCACATGCCATTGAGACAGGTCGAATTTCATCGGAAGATCAACTTTTAGAACCTCATTTTTATATCGAGCCCGGAATCAAAGACTGGTTGTTGGAAATTTTATCTGGACAAGTTGCTAAAAATCCCCGTTGGAATTTGCTATAGGTATTATTGAGTAGAGTAATTCTTATATTAGCAATTTGGTTTTTAAGAATATGTTAGTTGTCCGTCATTTCTAAAGCCAGGGTAGCATGTCTCAAGAAAATGCCTCCTCTCGGTTCACCCAAAGGACCATTTGCAACGAGACAAGCAATGGTGATCGCATCACCCTCTGATACACTTTCAGTAATTTCAATTCTTTGAGGTAAATTAAGGCCCACTATGACACCTGTAGTTCGGTCAATTTGGCCATTAACCCATACTTCACCATAATTATCTGCATTAGTTTCAAAATAAACTCGCCAGTTCGTAACATTTTGCGTTTTTATTGTTTCTGGAATTGTGATGCTAGTTCTGTACCAACCGAACGTGAAGCCAATTGAATGGCTTTGTCTAATGTCAGGGCATATCTCCCACGACGAATCATCATATTCTGGCAGTCGAGCTTCGACTCCAAGCGTTTCTGAAAGAAGTCCTTCATTAGGTTGACCTGGAATGTAACCTGAGGCATACTTCCATTCGGCAGATACCAGGATCCGGTCTTCAGGATTGTTAAGATCTAAAGTTATTCTTGGCATAGTTAATCTCCTTTCTTAAATTTCCAAAGTGTAAGTGCATTGGTTCCGAAAATATCATCTTTTTCGGATTGAGATATTTTAAGGTAGTTATACGGCACGCTAAAGGCGTTCCCATATCCTTCTCGGGCTGATACAGGAGGATAATCACTACCCCAAAACAATCTCTTACTTCCATATGCTTCCAATGCTTGGTCCAATACTGGAGGAATAACTGTAAATGGAGTACCACTAGGCATTGGTCTAGGCCGTTCACAAAATTCCCCGAATCCAGTTATTTTCATGTAAGTGTTTTCATATTTGTTTAGCGCCAATACCTTATCATAAGCTTTTTGTGGTATAACTGGAGTAGTTCTCCCTGGACCAAAAAATGCACCTACTCCACCTAAATGTTCGATTACTATAGGCAAAGAAGGAACATTTCGTATGAGTCTCTCAAAGGAATCGCTTGCGTAATCTTCGCAGGTACCCAAAACTGTGGCGATCAAATTCAATTTTTCCGCAGTTTTCCATATTTCCAAAGGATCTGAGCCTGGTGATCGTGTATTGGCGGTAAACCTAACCGAATTAACTCCCCGATCTGCCAAATTCTGCAATGTCTCACTGGCATCAACTGATGTTACGTCAACTAGTGCTGCCACTTTAAACATGTTTGGGAAATTTTCCATTTGTTCAATCAAATAATCATTGTCGTAGACACCAAAAAATTGCACCAAAACTGCTTTTTTTACGTTGTTATCTTTCATTTGATTTTTGAGTGTGCCGATAGGCTCGAACCATATAGGGGATGTATGGCAATGAGAGTCAATTATTTCCAAAGGTAGCCTCCTGTATTAAATATTTCTGAGTTTAGGTGCTATTATGATTACTGCCAGCATAAATAAAATTCCCAATGCTCCGTTGAACATAACTACATGAGACACTCCAAATATTCCGGCCATAAGTCCAGATAATGCAGCTGATACCGCATGCGGATAGATAGCTAACGTCCGCAGACCTTGAATCCGACCCCGATAACTAGGGTCAGACTTACCTAACAACAAACTTTGTATTTGAATAAGAGTACTGGCCCAAAAAAATCCTGCTGCCAATAAAATTAACACCCAAACAATATAAATTTGAATCATCGAGAATAATATCATCATAGAATGCCAGGCGATTACAGACAAAATCAGTGTCCACCCTTGGTTACGATTTCTTGCCAAAGATGATAAAACTATTGATCCCACGAATGCGCCAACTGCAAAAGTCGCCATCAACATGGATGCTTTGGTGGCGCTACTTTCGATAACTACTTTTGCGAACATTGGTAGCAATGTCTGATGGAATGTGAAACCTGAAACATTGATTAGAGCTGCGACCAATAAAGCCGCCCAAAGAATTTGGTTTGATTTCACATATTTGAATCCTCCCCAGATTGACTTGAGAATGGATTCTGTAGGGTTATTAGACAGAGGGTTTTTAGTTTTCATTAGCAAGGGAGCTACTCCTGCAACACCATAAAAAAAGAAAATAACCATGAATGTGCCTTGGGGTCCGAAGGTATCAAATAACACTCCAGCTAAGAAGAGCCCTAAGAGCATGCTTAGGTTCCTACCACCGTTCACTAATGCCATTGCCCGTGTAATGTGAGCCGTTTCGACACTGTCACTCGCTAATGCCTGTGCTGTGGGCATTTCGAATATTCTAGATAACCCACTAAGGCATACGATTACAAACAAATGCCATAATTCTAAGATATCTAGAAATATCAAAACAGCAACCAGCAAACCTAACAGACCAGCGATCCATTGCATTGTAGTGACTAATAATTTTCTGGAAACTTTGTCAGCAATTGCTCCAGACAAAATCGATAAAGGGGCGAAACCAAGTCTTACGAAGGTTATAGCTCCTCCTAAAAACAATGACCACGGGGAGTCGCTAGTTAATTCTAAAACCAACCATATGGCTACAAATTGTTCTGTGAAATTCGCTAAACCCGTGAAAAATATTGAACACCAAATGCAGGCGAAATCTTTTTGGCGCAATAATTTCAATGGGTTAATTATAATGTTTTCGGTATCCGCCAAATTACCTAACCTCTACATGTTATACAGTAGAAGCATCATACCTGCCTCTAACCGAAATTGATAGACTTGTCACTGATAACACAATACTAGACGGTATGTTGTAATTTAAGGCATTGTTGTATTTAAACCAATTTGGATTTAGGGTACAATCACATTATATTAATTGAACGGAGGTTTAATGTTAGATTATAAACCTAATATAGTTTTATCAACAAAAGAATATAATACAGTCGGAAAGCGCCCCGCAAGACAGGACGCTTACGATAAAGTAACAGGAAAAGCAAAATATGGAGCGGATGTAAATCTTCCAGGCTTACTCCACGGAAAAGTATTAAGGAGCCCCCACGCTCACGCACGGATTGTGTCTATTGACGCCTCGAAAGCCTTAGCACTTCCCGGTGTGCATGCCGTGATTAATGGATACGATTTGCCGGTTCTTCCTGGTAAAGTTTCAGAAATGCCAGAGGGAGCAATGGTTAACATGGGATTTTGGGGACAAAACGTCCTTGCCCGAGAAAAGGTTCTATATAAAGGGCACGCAATTGCTGCTTTAGCCGCAGATAATGCGCATTTGGCAGAAGAAGCTCTTAAACTAATTGAAGTAGTATATGAAGTACTTCCACATGTTAGTACTGCAGCCGAGGCCATGAAACCGGGCGCGCCTATTTTACTGGAAAGATTAGGCACCATCAATAATCCGGCTCTCAGACCAGGTGGTCTAATGGACGATGATGATCCAACTCCAGCGTCCAATGTTGCAAACGAATTCGAATTCGTTTTAGGAGATGTAGACGCTGCTTTTGCTAATGCTGATGTAGTAGTTGAAATCGAAACAAACACTTCGCCAGTACATCAAGGTTATATAGAACCTCATAGCGGAACAGCACTATGGCATGACGATGGGAAAATTACAGTCTGGTCAAGTAGCCAAGGGCATTTTATGGTCCGTGAACAAGTTGCCAAACTAGCCAATATACCTTTGTCAAACGTTAAGGCGATTCCCAATGAAATCGGAGGAGGTTTTGGAGCCAAGACAATGTCATACCTCGAACCTTTGGCTGCGATTCTGGCAAAAAAAACCAACCAACCTGTAAAAATTGTTATGTCTAGATCAGAGGTTCTACAGGCGACAGGACCTACCTCAGGAACTAATGTGAAAGTTAAACTTGGTGCTACCAATGATGGTAAGTTAACAGCTGCACACGCAGTATTGATTTACGAAGCCGGTGCTTTTCCGGGTTCACCGGTATCACCAGCGTGTCAATGCATCTTTGCTCCATACAACATCCCCAACGCCTATATAAAAGGACTCGATGTTGTGGTTAATAGGCCAAAAGCAACGGCATATCGGGCTCCAGGAGCACCAACCGCAGCTTTTGCGATGGAAATAGCAGTTGATGAATTATGCAAAAAATTAAAAATAGACCCTCTGGATTTCCGATTAGCCAATAGTGCTGAAGAAGGAACCAGGCGAGCTACAGGTCCAGTCAACCCTAAAGTTGGATTCAAAGAAACTATTGAATCCATCAAAAACCATCCTCATTACTCGGCACCTTTAGAAGGGAAACACAGGGGAAGAGGAGTGGCATCTGGATTTTGGTTCAATGGAACAGGCCCTGCCACTGCATTAGCCACAGTTAATCCAGACGGAACAGTTAATCTGACAGAGGGTTCCTGTGATATTGGAGGAACCCGTACAACGGTTGCCATGCAATTCGCAGAAACTTTGGGCATTCCAGTGGAAGATGTAAAACCCCAGATTGGTGACACGGATACAATCGGATTTACTTCCAACACTGGTGGGAGCGGAGTGACATTTAAAACCGGAATGGCATGCCATCAGGCAGCTTTGGATATAAAAACTCAAATCATACAGAGAGGAGCTAAAATTTGGGACGTGTCAGAATCTGATGTTGAATATACTAATGGAATTCTTTCACATAAATCAGACCCCGAATTAAAATTGAACTTTAAGCAAATGGCTGCTCGAATGAATGGAACAGGAGGACCATTAGTCGGCAGAGCCGGAGTTACTCCTCCAGGTCCAGGACCCGCTTTGGCGACTCACGTTGTGGATGTTGAAGTTGATATCGAAACAGGTAAAGTCACTATCTTAAGATATACCGCAGCTCAAGATGTTGGTAAAGCTATCCACCCTTCTTTTGTGGAGGGTCAAATTCAAGGTGGTGTCGTCCAAGGTATAGGATGGGCTCTCAACGAAGAATATTATTTGAATGACCAAGGTCATATGGCTAATGCGAGTTTCTTAGACTATCGCATGCCAATTTCCTTGGATCTTCCAATGATTGACACTGTGATTGTGGAAGTAGCGAACCCTAGCCACCCTTACGGGGTCAGAGGAGTAGGTGAAGTTCCTATTTGCCCACCCATGGCGGCTATAGCAAATGCTGTCACTAATGCCATTGGAAAAAGAATGACAGAATTGCCAATGAAACCAGGAACCGTACTCAAAGCTATATTAGAAAATTAGAGTGCTGTAATGAAGAGAAGGTGGTTGCACCTTCTCTTCATTACAATTTAGGTCGTCCGCCTCAGCCACCACAGCGAAGTACTGGCATAACAGTATCAGCAAATGTTTCCATTGCTTTGATGCCCTCTGAAACAGGCATTCCAGGCCAACACATTCTTAAACTAATCTGATCTATACCAAGGTCAACATACCGTTTAAGTTCCGTAGCGCAATCTTCCGGGTTGCCTATTATAAATCGATCTTTGGCTAGTTCTTGGAAAGAATCAGCAAACTTGTCGTCTGCAGGCAAAGCCTTATCCTGACCCCATTTAGCATACGCATCGTATTTTCCTCCCAAAAATGGAGCTGCTATCTTCATTGCTTCTTCTCTGTCTCGATGCACAAAGAGTTCCCGTCCCATTGGGAGATTATCTGGCACTGTACTACCTGCCTCATTAGCTGTTGCTTTATATAATTCAATCTGACGTTTAATTGTCGGAAAATTGGCATGAGGATTAACGTACCAAGTTAAATCATTTTTAGCTGCTCGCTCTATAGCTGAATCACTATTTGCAGCTAGCCAAAATGGAGGATTAGGTTGAGTGATGGGTTTCAGCACCATTCGTGCATTATCTATTTGGAAATGTTTACCATGAAAAGTTACGGCGTCCCCTGTCCAAAGTTGTTTTACTATGTTGATGCATTCCATGTATCTTGAGACTCGAAATTTGGGATTTACATTAAAAGCGTTATACTCCACATCTCTATACCCTAGTGCTCCTGCAACTATGAATTTGCCACCGGTAATAATATCTAAAGTGGCCATTTGTTCAGCCAGATCTATTGGCAATTGGAGAGGAATCAATAAAGTTGCTACAATTTCCATATCTCCTGCTTCTGCAGATAATCTAGAAAGCAATGGTATAGTTTGTAATTGTTGGTATGGCTCTGTTAAGTAATGTTGTCCCTGATATATAAAATCGAAGCCTAAATCTCTTCCGACCCTGACATATTCAAGAATTTGCTGGTAATGGGCAAACATGTTAGTCCCGGAGGGTTGTTGACCGATGCCAGTGAGGGATAGACCGATTTTCATAGTTAATTCCTTAATCGAAATTGATTATTAACGGTTTTAAAATTGGGTGAACAAAGTCGGGCTTCTCAAAGGTTCTGCAATTTGTTCCGCAGTCAATGGCAGAACTTCGTTTTTATAAACCTGTATGCGATGGGATGCATAGTCAGTTATGTAAACTGTGCCATTTTTGTCCACTTTAACTGAAGTTGGATTGCGTAAACTTTTTTGCGGTTCCAGAGGCGTCATTTCTCTGATTCTAAGAGCCACTGGATTACTGTATAAAAAATCCAATCCTTGTTTTGATAACGTGGCGTCTCCGGTGATTTTCTGTACGAAATTCCCTTCTGAATTAAACAATTGCACACGGCTAAGTTCTTTATCTGCTACGAAGGCATCACCGTTTTGATCTACAGCAATTCCAGTAGGTTGTTTGAATTCACCATCTTCGGACCCCTCATTACCAAAGGTTGAAAGAAATTTACCGTTGTCATTAAATATTTGTACTCTGTGATTTCTCCAGTCTGTGACATAAATGTTGTTGTCGTCGGACACGCTTATGCCCCAAGGCATATTCAATTGCCCATTCTCCTGACCCTCTGCGCCAAAACTATCGAGGAATTTACCTGAAGTGGTAAATCGGTCGATGCGATTGTTCATAGCATTAACTATTAGTAAATTTCCTGAAGAGTCGAATTCGATCCCAGAAGGGCGATTCAATTGACCCAGTTCTGGGCCTGACTCCCCCCATTGTTCAAGCAATTTCCCGTCAGTAGTGATGTGAGATATCAGGTTAGTTCCTTCATCTGACATAAACAACGTACCATCGGTGTGATAAGCAACAGCAGCTGGCCAAATATACTGACCTTCTACATTAAAGTCTCCCCCATCTCCACCACCACCTTTGCCAACCAAATTAAACGCTAATAAAGCATCATCGTTAGTCGTCAAAGTTCTTATAAAAGTAACACCTTGACCTCCGCGGCACAGCACGTAAAGTTTGTCGTCCTCACCAATTGTTAAATCTGATGGAGTGTTCGTTAGGCGACGCATACCTAAAGTTTTATTATATGATAATCCTATTCTTAATAAAGCATGTGGTTTGCTCATCTTTGAATTCTCCTAATTTAAAATCGGTATTTGCTCAAATTGACCGCCGACAATCGAAGCACTATCCAAATGGAACCATTGGTCGATCACTGAAGAATAAAATCCTCTGAAGTCGTACTGAAATGCCAAATCTCCATTATCCGTCTTATTGGGTTCTATTGAAGGGTATTCGGAATACAATCCTCCGTTAACTCTATCTCCGAT
>DPHC01000002.1:83085-101438 GCA_003523055.1 Dehalococcoidia bacterium
TTAACTCTATCTCCGATCAGAAATGCTCCTCCCCCTGCGCCATGATCCGTTCCACTGCCGTTATCGACGACTCGTCGTCCGAACTCAGACCAAATCATCATGATTACATTTTCCGTGGCATTATGTTCTTCTAAGTCTGCAAAAAAGTCTTTAATGCTTCTATTTAAATCGATCATTAATTTTTCATGACCAGAATATTCGTTTGCGTGTGTATCATATCCTCCATGTTGAACATAGAACACTTTTACTCCCAGGTCTGCAAGATGGATCCGGGCGACGTCTCGAAGATTCTGTGCAATAGCACTATCTGCGTATTCAACGGAGCTTTTGTAAAGTCCTGGCACGGTTTTGAGTATTTCTGCTCCGGCCTGCACATCTCGCCCAGTTTGTTTCAAATAGTCCCGTACAGCACCTGTTCCCATATAAGGGCTATACATTTTTTCAAAAATAGACATGGCTTGGGCTCTTTTATCGTCTTTTTTGATACCTGTGAGCAATCCGTATGTGTCTAAATCCCCTATTGAGGTTACGGGTACATCTTGTGCCACTACAGCCCTAGGTAGGCCCCGACTGATACTGATGGCGGTCAGTACGTTTTCTTTGTTAGGATCCAAGTCTCTGATCACTTTCCCTAACCATCCTTCAGTAGCTACTTTGTCCGGTTCGCAGGTGTGCCATATGTCTCTGCTTCGGAAATGAGAGCGACTTGAATTAGGGTATCCTACGCCCTGCACTATGCTCATTTTTCCGGAATTGTAAAATTGTTGGAGGGTAGTAGCATTTTTATTAAAACCTAATGTGTCATTGATTGGTAATACATCCTCAGGTTTGAATGCTATGTGCGGTCTACTATCGTAATATAGGCCGTTCGTGTAAGGAATGAGTGTATTTAAAAAGTCATTCCCGCCAACGAGTTCAAGTACAATTAATGTAGGTTCTTTAGTTGTATTGGTCATGTCAAATATCTCCGTTTTTTTATCCGAATTGATAATCAACAGACGAAACTATCTGTTGAAGGGTTGTAACCAATTTATCTTTAGTATTTAAAGCAGTTTCTTTGGAGGGCAGTGAGGAAAAACTCTCATTAATGGTTTCTTTCGTTTCATCTCCCAATTCTACGTATCCTAAGAGTTCTAGGCAAGAATTTACGAATCCTTCAGAATCCAATTCTCCTCTGGAGTCTATCTCAGAAACCATTTCATCTAGGCCCGGTGCTGTGCCAGAATCAAATTGGCCTACTGCGAAGTTTATTCGTTCGTTCAATGTTCCGGCATCAATCCATTCTCGTCCAGTGTGCCATCCTTCTACGGTAGGCGGATACATCAAATTCTGTCCCATTGCAACTGCGGTATTAGCCAATCCGACTAAAGTAGGACCTGGAAATTCGAGAGTTTTGGCTATTTTCATAGTCCCGACCATTAACTCGACAGGGCTTTTTATTTTTTTAAACCTAGATTCCTTGAAGAAAGTTGAAGTTAACAAAGTTCTCATTATTTCTTTGATATCCCCGTTGGTTTCTTCATATTTGTCGGTTAGTATTTTTATGGCTTCGGGGTCTTGTGGAGGAACTATGTTCCAAGCTGGTACCTGAGGTTCGTCTGCCACAAAAAATGTATACATGTGACGGCAAATGAATCTAGCGGTAGCAGGTTGGGGTATAATCATGTCTAGAATATCATTCCCGTTAAACTTCCCTTCATGGCCTAGGAACGTCATCATGTCATTGTCATGATCTTCACTCTTGTACACAAATTGGCTCGGATAAGCTCCGAATGGATAAACTGAAAGTGGTTGAGTGAAAGTCCAACCCGTGAAAGCTCTCGCCGCAACTTTAACATCATTTTCTGTATAATTAATGGAGTTATCCATGCCTACACCCATCGAAAACAATTCCAATAATTCTCTACCCCAGTTTTCATTGGGTTCCCCTTTATGGTTTTCACAGTTATCTAACCAGAAATTCATTGCTGGGTCTTTTGATAACTCCATTAAAATAGTTTTCATGTTTGTAAGACAGACTCGTCTAAACATTGATATTTGAGTTGTGGATGCTGGATAGTGCATGCTTTTACCAGCTCCGGTGGCGAACACATAATGCCAGAACAATGCCATTTTTTCTTCTAATGTTCGGGGTGTATTCACCATTCTAAAAATCCACTCTCCTTTTTGAGGGACTATCGAATCAGTGTCGTTTAGTTCCAAGTGGTATCTACGTAAGATATCTGTTTCCATAGGATCTACTGCTTCGGGATTAAGTAAATTTTCAACTATGTCGTTATACTCTAATTCTGATAACGTTTTCAATTCTTGAAAACTTGCTCCGAATCCGGCTCTTCTGTAAAGATGAGCTATTAATGATGGATCTGTTTTAACCATATCGTCTCCTTTATCTTCTACGGTTTCTAGATCGCTTTAAAGGATCTAATTCTTGTTTTCTTAACCTATAATTGACTGGTGTAACTTCAAGTAAGTCGTCATCAGACATAAAGTCTAGAGTTTCTTCTAAACTCATCTTCACTTCCACGTTGAGTTTTTCGGCAACGTCTGAACTTGACTGTCTCATGTTTGTTAATTTCTTCTCTTTACATACGTTAATTGCAATTTCTTCTGTTCGGTTATGCTTTCCCACAACCATTCCTTGATAGACATTTGTTCCTGGCGAAATGAAAGTTTGTCCTCTGCCTTGGGCTTGAAGTAGACCATTAGTAACTGCAATGCCCGATTCTGCAGCAACCAGTAATCCTTGTGGCGCTTCTTTGATTTGTCCTGCTAATGTTCTATATTCGGTAAATCTACTGTTGTAAATTCCTTCCCCGTGGGTAGTTTTCAGGAAAAATGATCCGAATCCTATCAAACCTCGGGTTGGAATTTCATATTCTAAAGACACAGAGGAGCTCGTCGGGTAATCCATTTTGGTACACCGGCCTAAATGTTTGTTTAAATATTCTGTTAAAGGACCTGTGAATTCCGGTGTGGTGTTGATTTCCAATAATTCAAATGGCTCATGCACTGCTCCTTCAAATGTTTTGAGAACAGGTTGAGGTTTAGAAACTTGGAATTCGTATTCTTCTCTTCTTAAAGTTTCTACTAATATCGCCAAATGGAGCTCCCCGCGGCCAGAAACCAGAAAGGAATCTGCTGATTCAGTGTGTTCCACTCGTAGACTAACGTTGGTTCGGAGTTCTTTCACCAATCTCTCGTACAAGGTACGCGAAGTACAATTTTTCCCTTCTTTTCCCATGAACGGTGATGTGTTTATTCCAAAACTCATTTTTACTGTAGGCTCTTCAAAGTTTATGGGTGGCAGTGCTTCAATGTGTTCGGTAGAGCATATGGTATCCCCTATTGTCACTTCATTTAATCCTGCTATACCAACTATATCTCCCGGTATTGCCGAGTTAGTTTCGGTGCGGGTCAATCCTTCGAATACCAGAAGTTTTTCTACTTTATGAGTTGAGCAATGGACCGAGTCGTGTAATAACGCTACTTCGTCCTTAACAGCCACCATGCCTCTTGAAATTCTTCCTATCACTATTTGTCCTACGTAGTTATCGTAATCCAAAGCGGCAGCCAACAGTTGAAATCCACCAGCATCATCATAAGAAGGAGGTGGAACTGTTTCTATTATGGTTTTGAACAAAATGTCTAAATCATCTGCAGGAATTCTGGGGTCCAATGTTGCATAACCATCTCTTGCGGAGGCGTACACTACGGGGAAATCTAATTGATTATCATCAACAGCCAAATCCAAAAATAAATCTTGAATTAAATCAACTACATCGTTTGGTCGTTTTTCTGCTCGGTCAATTTTATTTACAATTACAACCGGTGTCACATTGTTTTCCAGGGCCGCTTTCAACACAAACCTGGTTTGAGGCATAGGGCCATCAACTGCATCAACCAATAAAAGACAGCCGTCTACCATATTTAGAATTCTTTCAACTTCCCCGCTGAAATCTGCGTGCCCCGGGGTGTCTATGATATTAATTTTAGTATCTCCATACACTATGGAGGTGTTTTTAGACAAGATGGTAATCCCTCGTTCTCTTTCTAAGGGGTTCATGTCCATTATCAATTCCCCTACTGATTCATTATCTCTAAACACTTTGCTTTGTTTTAACATTGCATCAATCAAAGTAGTCTTCCCATGATCTACATGGGCTATGATAGCAACGTTTCTAATTTTATTTTGCAATTTGAATGCCATAGTATATCCCGTTAGCGTATTACGCTCATATTTAAATCCAGTGTGTATTTTAGAACAAAAAGAAGGATTCTCCAACCCCTTTTCATTCAAATTTTGATAGAATGCCATTATTAAGGTTAATAAAGGAACAGAATGCATCAACCGAAAGGCCCAACTATAGCAAATATCGATGGACATGAATTCAATTATTGTGTATCCGGAAATACTGGACAACCAATTGTTTTGCTCCATGGGTTGGCCTCTAACTTAAAAATTTGGGGGTTGGTAACTCCTCATCTTGCTCAGGAACACCGGGTATATGCATTCGACCAACGAGGACATGGAAAGACCTTTAAACCAGAAGAAGGGTATGATTTCGGAACCATGTGCACAGACCTGTTGAGCTTTTTAAACCACCTTCAAATAACTAAACCTATATTGGTTGGCCATTCTTGGGGAGCAGATGTTGTTTTAGAATTCGGCACCCATTACCCAGAATATTGCAAAGGTATCGTTATGATAGATGGAGGAACCATAGAGCCTTCTGCTAGAGAAAATTGGACTCTAGAAATAGCCAAAAATGAAATGGCCCCTCCTCCATTCCCAGGGTTAACAGAAATTCGATTGAAAGAACGATTTGCCAGACGCAATGACGGAGTACTAGCCTCTGTACCAGAAGCTTTTGAGTCGGTCAGAGGTAATTTTCATGAAATTAACGGGGTGTTAAAACCTAATCTTACTTTTGAAAATCATATGAGAATCATAGAAGCCCTTTGGAATCACTACCCGTCTCAACTGTATCAACAAATTAATATACCTTGTTTATTTTTGCCAGCAAGGACTAAAGATGCTTCTAACCATCCGGATTGGTATAAAAGGAAGGCTAAATTTCTAGAAAAAGCAGTCACAGACATCAGTACTTGTGCAGTAGAATGGTTTGAAGACAGCATACACGATGTACCGTTACAACGACCCGAATTAGTAGCTACCGTCATCAATAAATACTTAAAGTCAGGGTTTTTCGATTGATCCCATATTAAAATTACAAGAGGTTCTTTTATGAAATACTTACTTACTCCAAAACACATCATAGATTGTGTCTCATCAGATACTATTTCAGATCACACTGTAGTCATTGACGATAATAAAATAGAAAACATTATTCCGAATAATGCAGTAGGAGATTCGATATACAGTTCGTATGAGCACCTAGAATTTCCGAACGGGACTTTGATGCCCGGATTCATCGAAATGCACTCCCACATGCACATCAGCGGTGACCATGAAAACTATGAACAATTGATTACTGAAAACGACGAAACTCTCCTTATCAGGGCCTCTGCGGCCGTAAGATCAGCGTTACTGTCTGGAGTCACTACCATGAGAGATCTAGGAGCTAAAAATTCCATTTCTTTAGCTATTCGAGCTGCTTGCCAGCAAGATATGATTCCTGGACCTACAATGATCATAGCTGGAGCACCAATCACAACAACAGGTGGTCACTGCCATATGTTTGGTATTGAAGTTAATACCAAAGACGAAGTCGTTAAAGCAGTACGTGATCAATTCCATGCAGGGGTAGACTGGATAAAGATTATGGCCACAGGCGGCAATTTTACTCCTGGCACTAATCCTAAGCGTCCTCAATATGACTTAGACATTTTGACAGCAGCCGTTTCCGATGCTCATAGGTTAGGCATGAAAATTGCCGCACATTGTCATGCTACAGCAGGAGTAGAGATTGCAGCAACAGCTGGCGTTGATAATATTGTTCATTGTTCGTGGAATGCTGAACTTGCAGGTGAACTTTATGATTACAAACCAGAAATAGCCGATTTAATTGCTAAAAACGGCATTTATGTGGACCCTACTCTAGCTTTAAATCACCTAAATGAACTACGGGGGCGAAAAAAACCAGCACCAGCTCTTTCTAACCCAACGTTACGAATGGAAATTTTACATGATATGTGGGACCGTGGAATAAAGTTTGTCACCGGCATGGATTCTGGTATGACTAATGCTTATTTCAGTGATTTTGCTTTCATTCCTCAGGTTATGGTTGAAAAAATGGGCATTCCAGAAATGGACGCTATATTAAGTTCAACCAAAATATCGGCAGAATGCCTAGGACTTTCGGATACTATAGGAATGATAAAACCTGGGATGATAGCAGACATTGTAATTACAGACGGAAACCCTTTATCAGACATTAAAATGCTTCATCATGTAGATACTATTTTGCATTCAGGTAAAATAGTTAAAAAAAATTATCAAAACTTGGTATAAAAATTCTAGGAGAACAAAATGGCTGACTATGTAAATGATCCGACTATACTCGAAACATTAAAAAACATTCCAACACAGACACTAATGGATGCATTATGGGTAAAAAACTGGCCCATGGGTTTTATTCATGGGGCCAAAGCATTACAACTGGGTCAACACATGGCTGGGCAAGCTGTAACCTTAAGATTCGTGCCTCATCGCCCCGATTTAGTCTCAGACAAACCGAAGGGAGCCCAATCTGCTGAATATGTTGCTTTTGAAATGTGTGACCCTGGAAAAGTTATTGTTATAGACGCGATGGGATGGGAATATAGCTCAATTGGTGGAGATATTAAGTTTCTCCGCTTAAAACAACTGCAAGTAGCAGGTTTAGTAACAGACGGGGCCATACGAGATAGTATTGCGTTAAAAGAATATGGATTCCCTGTATATGCTCCTAATAAAACAGCTAAACAAGGACCTGCTGAATTTTGGCCATGGGATGTAAACACTGAAATACAGTGCGGAGGAGTTCTCGTAAGACCTGGTGATTTCATTGTCGGGGATGATGACGGAGTGGTAGTAGTACCAGCAATTTTGGTCAATGAAGTAATCACAATTGCTCATCAACGAGAAGAAGTTGAAAGCGTTATAAAAACACAGTTAGAAATAGAACAATGTTCTCCTGGAAAGTATTATCCGTTCAACGACGAAACTTGGAAATTATTTGAAGCGAAAACCGGGAAAAAGCCTCTGGTTTAAAAAGTCATGAAACTCCGTTTTTAAATTCCGTCAACCCCATGGTAATCAACTGGTTTATGGGAGTTGTCATCTGGTATTTGCCAGCGAGGTTACATATATAACCGTTCAATGCATCTAACTCCAGTCTGTTTTTTTTAATCTTGTCAGTGTGCATTGAAGCCTGAATATCTTGCAAATTGTCTTTTATGAAATTCAGAGTATCCTGTTTTATCGCAGATGTAATTGGAATACCCGTTGCCTTACCTACTTCTAAAATTTCATCCATGCAATCATTGATAACTTGGAAACCTTGGGGTTCATTGAAAATTTTTTTTATAGGGAGTCCGGCCAAAGCCGTAATGCCTCCTACCGAGGCTATAAATATGAATTTAATCCAAAGGTCTAAATCTATCGTATCGGTGTACTTGCATTCCATTGATTTACTGCTCATAGAAACTCCCAGTTCTCGGGCCGCTTCAATTAACCTAGAACCTTTGTAACCATACAGAATTTTTACAACATCGCCCGATTGTTTATACTCTCCTGGGCTCAATTTTTCGGCCTCCACATAGGTGACACCAGGAAGTAACTGGTCGGTGGATAAAACTTCCGATAATTGTTCATAAGTATTGATTCCATTTTGCAAGTGTAAAACTAAGGTATCTTGGGGAATGTTACTCAAACTACCCAAGATATTAGGAATATCATAAGTCTTAACACAAAGTAAGACCAATTGAAAAATTTCAGTCTCGAGACTATCAATTCTTTTCAATTGAAAGTCTTTACCCTGTTTAAATCGTCTTTTACCGTCTTGGCACTGTACGTTAAGCCCAAAATGATTCAATTCATTTAGGGTCTGGAGCCGGGATATCAAAGTCACTTCATGGCCTTGTTTTATAAATTCGGAACCGAAATATCCGCCGATTCCGCCAATTCCGATAATTGCTATTTTCATGCATTTTCTCTCTGAGTTAAATTCTTGACGAACGATGTTAATATTAACTGATACTCTCATCAAATAATTCAAAAATCAATGACGAGGTGCACAATGCCCGAAATGCTTCCCCGAGTCACTCCTCCAGTCCCTCAACCCGAGTCAGACTTTTATTGGGAAAAATGTAAGCTTCACGAATTATGGATCAAGACTTGCAAAGACTGTAGCACTTCATATTTCTACCCTCGGGACATTTGTCCTGGTTGTTTCTCTAGGAACACGTCCTGGATTCAAGCCTCAGGGACCGGAATAATACATGCCTTTACAATTGTTTACCGTGCTCCAACGCCTCAATTCCAAGACAGAGTCCCTTTTGTTGCAGCAGTCGTAGAGCTGGATGAAGGGCCCAAAATACCCACCAACATTATCGAAATTGAACCTGATCCAACAGTTGTTAAAATCGGAACGAGAGTTACAGTGGAATTCGAGGATCTGAATGATGAGATTAGCCTACCCATGTTCAAACCGTTATAAAACCTAAAGGATTAATATATGACTAGTTCTAGAGATGTAATGAAAGAAATAAGCTCCAAACTTGCGGAACTTACCGACGAAACTCTTTTCGGTGACGTTTGGGAAAGACCTGAATTGTCGAAACGAGACAGAAGTTTGATTACTGTAGCTGTTCTCCAGGCTTTATACAGAACTGGACAATTACCAGGGCACTTGAATAGAGCATTAGACAATGGAGTTACAAAGGAAGAATTAGGAGAATTGATAACTCACGTAGCTTTTTATGCTGGATGGCCTACAGCAGCCAATGTAGTTCCAATCGCTAAAGAGGTATTCGATGGCAAAGGGGAATAGTCAAAAATCCTGCTTTAACTTAAACTACCTTTCGTAAACCAATACGGAGGTGTTGCAATGCCCAAGATGAGAGGATCCCAATTCATAGCTAAGACCTTGAAAACCTACGGGGTTACCCATGTATTTTTGGTGCCTGTTATTCTACGTGAAACAATGAGTGAATTAGAGGATATTGGTATCGAACATATTGTTACCCACAGTGAAAAGGCCGCCGCTTATATGGCTGATGGTTACGCCAGAATGAAACAGGCGCCCGGAATCTGCATGGCACAATCAGTCGGAGCAGCAAATTTAGCCGCTGGTCTTCAGGATGCTTATTTAGGGATGTCCCCTGTCATAGCAATCACGGGCCATAGTCCGTTTTCGAATTTACACCGGAACGCCTATCAGGAAATCAGCCACATCCAACCATTTGATGCGATTACTAAATACAGCGTTCATGTAGAAACACCAGACCAATTGCCACTATACCTCAGGCAAGCATTCCGAGAATCTATTTCTGGTACATCATTACCAGTCCATTTAGATTTACAAGGTATCAGAGGAGAATACATCGAAGAATTTGATCTTAACGCAGAAATTATTGCAGAGCCTGATTTTACACAAAGACCTTCATTCAGGCCAGAACCGGAAATTGATAGAATATTGAATGTTATTAAAATGATTTCTGAATCCAGTCGCCCCGTAATTATCGCGGGAGGAGGGGTGTCTTATTCCAAAGCTCAAAAAGAATTAGTAGAATTCGCAGAACTTATGTCAATCCCGGTAGCAACTTCCATGAATGCCAAGGGTGTTATTGACGAGGCTCACAACCTTTCGCTTGGTGTATGCGGCACTTATTCAAGAGAATCAGCGAACCGAGCTGTAGCTGAAGCGGATCTTGTGATTTTCTTAGGTAGCCAAACTGGAAGCCAGGTGACTCATTTCTGGCAAATACCTCCACAAGGAACCAGTGTCATCCAAATTGACACTAATCCTTCAGAAATAGGTCGAAATTACCCTGGCACTTACGGTGTTCTTTCAGATGTCAGAGCGGCTCTCAGGAAATTAATCGAACTAGTAGAACCAATTTCAAGAACAGAATGGAATGAACGGACATCTTCGATCACCAACACTTGGAGGAATGAAACATTTGACCTGTCAAATTCCAAACAAACACCAATCCTGCCAGAAGCGTTATGCCACAGCATAAACAAAACCCTTCCACCAAATGGGGTTGTCGTAGCAGATACAGGTCACGCAGGTATCTGGACAGCATCAATGATGGATCTTGATGGGAATGATCAAAAATTTCTTAGGGCGGCAGGTTCGCTTGGATGGGGATTCCCTGCAGCGCTAGGAGCCAAATGCGCTGCTCCAGAGCGTGCAGTGGTATGTTTTACTGGTGATGGTGGGTTTTGGTACCATATTAGCGAATTAGAAACCGCAGTTCGCTACGGCATCAACACAATAACAGTAGTTAACAACAATAAAGCATTGAGCCAAAACCGTAGGGGCGACGAAGTCACATATTCTAGATTTGGTAAAGATGGAGGATCCTTGTCTGATTTCAGTGACATTGATTTTTCCAAAGTTGCTGAATCAATGGGAGCTGTAGGGTTCAGGGTCACAGACCCTGCTCAACTTGATGACACCATAAACAAGGCGCTGGGATTAAATCGACCAGTTGTTATAGATGTAGTCACGGACGTAGAGCAGATGGCTCCGGCCCCGTGGACTCCTTAAAACATCTGACGTAACTCTTTAATAAATTGTTTTGCCAGGACATAATCCCGAGAGCCGTTTGAGTAGAATGGAGGTATCACATAAAACTCTTTAACGCCTATTCGCTTACAATCCTTCATAAGCGTATGCAAATAGGTCAAATTATTTCCATAGAGAGAAACTAAATCCATAACTTCAGAAGGCACATCACGAAAACACAAACTCCCTGAGCCTAACACTGGAATCCCATAATACAACGGTATCGGGATTTTTTCTCGGAATTTGTTAAAATATACACTGTGTAATAATTCAATTTCAGTTGCCGAAAAAATTGGCTGTGTAATTATAAAATCTGCCCCGGCTGTAATTTTATTGTAAAGGCTGATGGCGAGTTTCTCATCAATAGTCTGTAAATCAAGAACCGCTCCTATAGAAAATTTAATATGCCTTTGTAACGATTTACCTGAAAATGATATACCTTTTGTTAACTTCTTAATTGACTCAATAACTTCGGTCGATTTCGCTGGTACAGGAAAATACATATTTTTATGGTGTTTCCCTTCATCTCCTTCAAGTACAATTACGGAATTCAGTCCGAATAAAGATGCCCCCAATAACGTTGATTGTATAGCTAACAAGTTCATGTCTCTAGGGCAAACGGTAAATATAGTTGGCATGTTGAAATTGGATTCTAAATAACATGCGAACATAGAGGAACTGGCTTGCACAGATTGGCCAGGATTATAGGCGACAGAAAGAAAATCAGCGTCCACATCAGGACCGGTCGAAAGTTCCATCGACGTAGGACTTATGTCGGTAATGACGGAACTGCTGTAGTTTTTTTCTCCATGTAATGAATGTTTCATATGAAAAATAGCATTAAACCGAGTCTAAGTATTCTTTAAGTTTCATCAGTCCTTTCGTTTCGGAATTTCCTGAAAAATATTTAAATCCTCTGATAAATGAGACAATATCCTTAGGCCTCATCAACAAATGGTCTATTGTTTCGTTAGTGTTGCAGAGAGTTGTTACCCCCTCTTCCATTCCGACATACAATGTGTTTTCAATCAAAATCTGATCCTGTTTGGGTAAATTATTATTCGCATACCATTTACTTGTGACCAAGGGCAGTTTTGTCCACTCAGACCACTCGAGGCCTAGATCATATTTGAATGAGTAGCCTTGGAGACCGAATCTTGCTCGTAAAGCAGGGTCTCCGATCATTAATATAGCATCATTCTCTGTCTCTTCAGTAACATAAACACATTTGTTAAATCCATATTTACATTGAAGCAAAATTTTGACTAATTCATTTGAAGTAGCTCCCTTTGTGGTCAATTGAATTGTTTTTCCTTCTAGTTCTGAAATTTGTATTTTGGAATACAAAAATAAGTTTCCTGCCTGGTTTGCAGTCGAAATAGCAAAATGAGACACTGGATAGCAAAAACTTTCAATTAGTTTGATATCTGCTACAGGAACTGGCCCGGCATCAATTTCTCCAGCCAGCATCAATTCGGCAACCTCACTAGGCTCTGCTTTTATTAAATTAAATTGGCCTTGCATTGTGTTCGGTCGATTAACGCGGGTTTGAAACCCAGATTCTAATTGCATATCGAAATAAAAAGGCTCATAATTTAAGTAGGGTACTTTCGCAACCGTTATTGGCATATTCATTGCCTCGTATTCTTGAAATTGCTGAGATAGAAAATAGTGTACACCAACATATTCTAAAGAAATAGAGGGGAAATGGTAAAATTTAAGACAGCAGGCATTGCCATAATAGCCTTGCTAATTGGATCAACCATATATCCATCTACTCTATCCTACGCTAACCATCACTCCGAAGCAGTTAAACAAACGGAAGTAACCCAGACGATACCACCAGATGTTAAATTAACCGTCGCTAATAAATTCCCAAATGGATTACAATTCAATTTAACTTTTACTCCGATAAATGAAATAGAAGAGGTAAGGCTAAGATACAAACTCGTAGGTCAAACTAACAAATCCAGTTACAGGACACTAAGCATTGATAAAGGCTTAGACCCTATAACTGCTACTTTTTCCATACAAAGCGGCACCTCTAACGATTACATACCTCCAGGTACAAAAATTGAATACTGGATAGAGTTATGGACAACCGCAGGGGACAAGTTAGAGAACGAACCAAATCATATCATTTATCTCGACTCCAAATACGAATGGCTTGCGGTGGAAAATAAAAACATTATCGTATACTACTCTGATACTGGAATGGCAAAAAAAGCAAAGACTGTACTCGAGATCACCCAATCCACATTAGATAACATCCAATCAGTATATCAGGTGACTCCGATCGATCGATTTAGACTGGTTCTTTATGAGTCGTATCCAGATATGCAAAAAGCTTTGCCCTTTCGATCTAAAACCATTCAAAAAGAATTAGTCACTCAAGGAATGGCTTTTTCAGAGGAGCGGTCAGCGGTTATATATGCCCATGGCAATACTTTCAAAAGCACTACTTCTCATGAATTTATGCATCTACTAACCCACGAATATGTAGGCAGATTCCACACACGGATTCCTTCATGGCTAGATGAAGGTCTAGCTGAATATGGAAATCTGTTCCAATCTAACGACTATGCCACGCCATTGAAAAAAGCGGTAGCTGATGAAACAACAAAGCCATTGAAGTTTTTAAATGTTTTTACTGGTGAACCTGAAGACATTATCGTAGCCTACGGAAAGGGCAAATCAGTAGTAACTTATTTAGCAGAAAACTATGGACCAGATTCTATTGGTGAGCTATTAAGACAATTGGCAAGTGTTCCCCAAATAGAAAATGCTGTATTACAAACTTACGGAAGAGATTTAACTACTCTTGACAAGGAATGGCTTGAAGATTTTCTCGGGACTGCTACCGAGACGAAGCCGTCTGCCGAGGTTAGCACACCCCTCGAGAAACTTAACATTGATCCCCTCAACACTGATCAAGTCTCCACGATTAACCGAAGTTGTGGTCAATCTGGTCCAACCGCACCATATGATGTTGCTAGTTTACTAGTGTTGGTAAGCCCTTTGATCTTGGTGTTTTACAGGCGGAGTGCGTAAAGGATTATCTGGTTCTTGGGTTGAATACGTCAATTAAGGAATCGCCCAACAAATTAAACGTAAATAACAATAATCCGACTATTCCTACGGGAAACAAAATCATGTGAGGATTGGTTCTTAAGACAGAAATATTTCCATTTTCAAATATCATCACTCCTAGACTAGGTGTAGGAGGTTGTATGCCAATGCCAATCCAACTCAGCACAATTTCTGCGCCAGCAATACCGGCCAATCCTGTAGAAATTGAAACTATAACAGGTCCTAAGATATTAGGTAAAATGTGTCTCAACAACACTCTGGGTGTACTTGCTCCTATAGCTATAGCGGATTCGATATATTGCTGTTCTCGGATTTGTAAAACTTGCCCTCTCACTAATCTTGCCATCCCGAACCAAGAAAAAATCGACAGAGCGAATGCTATTACTGCATAATCAATTATGCCTAGTCTAATTAAAGCTTCTCCATCAATCCATCCATCCCAATTCATAACTGAAGATACGATTCTAGGTTTAACTGTAGAAACAATTAATAAAACCAAAAATATATCTGGGAACGACGATGTGACTTCACCGATTCTCATTATAATTCCATCGATCCATTTCCCGTAATATCCAGAAATAAGCCCCATTGTTATCCCAACTAATAAGCTTCCTCCAAGTAATGATGTTATCGTTATTATTACTGTAGTTCGTAGACCATATATAACTCTAGTTAAAATGTCTCTGCCAAGCCGGTCAGTCCCAAACCAGTGGGTGAAAGAAGGGGAGTTTCTTGATTCATCTAAATTTTGTTCGTTATAGTCATATGGCGTTACTACGGGTGCCAATATCCCTGCTCCGTACATTGTTACAATTAATCCAAGGCAAATTAGCCCTGTTGGTTTTTTAAAAAGTTTGGTTAAAGAAAGTTTTAAATATGATTGAGTCTTTAGAGGGTTTCCTTCTAGATCAATGGTTTTATTCATCAGAAGAACCAGTCAGTCGAATTCTTGGGTCTAGAACTGGATACATCAAATCAATCAACAAATTTGTGATTGCGAAAGCAGTGGTTCCAATAATAACCAATGCCATGATTACGGGGTAATCCCTGGCAAAAAACGACTCCACTGCCAGTAATCCGACGCCTGGAATTCCAAAGTAAGCCTCCACAATGAATGACCCACTGATAAGTCCGGCTAATGAGAATCCTAACGTGGTCACCACAGGAATCAGCGAATTTCGCAAGACATGCTGTATTGCTATTTGCACAGGGGGTAGTCCTTTAGCCTGGGCAGTCCTAACAAAATCTTGTGACAAAATATCCAGTGTACTGGCCCTAGTCAACCTTGCAAGGATAGCAATACCGGGGATTCCCATGACAAGAGAAGGAAGAATAATACTTAAATCAAAAAAACCATCCAATCCATGAGTCGGAAGCCATTGCAATTTCAAAGAAAATACTAAAAGCATCAAAGGGGCTGTTAAAAAAACAGGAACCGATTGGCCTAACAAAGTTGCTCCGATTGCAAGAGAATCTTTATATGAGCCTTGCCTATATGCAGAGTATAATCCAACCGGCAGCCCCCCGGCAATCGATATGAGTAAAGCGGCTAATCCCAATTTGGCTGAAGTGGGAATTTTTGTTTTTATTAAATCAAAAACAGTACGATTCCGGTATTTGTAACTTTCTCCAAAATCTCCTTTAACTGCATTAGAAATATACAAAAAGTATTGCGTAATTAGCGGATCATCCAAATGATATTCGGCAGCAAGTCTCTCTGCTGTAGCAGGATCGTTATATTGACCCATCATAACTTCAACAGGATCTCCTGGTCCGTATCGACCAAGAGCAAAGGTAATAAAAGTAACTATGAACACCAACACGGGAGTCCACAGAATTCTACGGGCAACATATGTTTTCATTAAGAGCCCGGTGAGTTATCGAAGTAAATGAATCTCATCTTAGGAATAGTTAAAGGTGTTAAAAAATAATTTTTGACCTCTGGTTTTATTAAAAGATACCCTTCACCATTGTTCCATAAGGGTATCCAGGGAGAATCGGATAATATTTGGTTTTCAGCGTCAGTGTATAACTGAAATCTTGATTCTATATTGTTATCTGTCCGCGCCTTCACTAACAAAGAGTCGACTGAAGGGCTGGAATATCCTGTATGGTTATTTGGGCTATCGCTGTGAAACAGAACATCTAAGAAATTTTCAGGGTCTGGATAGTCAGATATCCAACCAACTTTAAACATTTGAAATCTTTGTTTGTTTAAATCCTGCAAAAACGTTGCCCATTCTGTTTGTTGAATATTCACCGTCAAACCCAGAACTTGTTCCCAATCTTGTAAAATCACTTCAAGGTCCAAATCAACCGGTGCGCCAAATCCTCCAGGTATACTCAACGTAATGGGAGGCATGGCAGAGATGTCATCACCATATTTAGATGACTTAAGCAAAGCTAAGGCTGCATCAGGATCATAGCTGTAAGGATTTATAGACGGATCATGGCCTGGGAACCCGGGAGGCAAAATACTTTTAGCGGGTATTATTAAATTACTGTACAACGTTTCCGCAATAGCTTGTTTGTTGATAGCCATGTTTAACGCTCTTCGTACTTTTGGATCGTCGAATGGCGGCTCGTTAACGTTCATTCCTATGTAGTTCACACTGAATGAAGGTGGAGATTGAACTACATCTGGGGCAATTTCAGAAGTAGGGTCAAGAGCTCTGTCTAGATCATCAATTCCTATTCCTGTGATATGGATTTCGTCATTTTCATACATTATGAGCCCGCTGCCACCGCTCAGAATAAGTTCAACTGTGTCAACATTAGGTGGGCCCAGATGATAGAAATTGTTTTTAGTTAAAGTCATGTGCTCTCCCGGAACATAGGAAGATAGCATGAATGGACCAGTGCCATTTGGATTTAACATCCATCCAGTAGGGTCTGCTTGGACGTTAAATCGGTCTAGCACAAAAGCCGTAGGATAGGTAAGTTTAGCCAAAAAATACGCCTTCGGTGAGTCTATTTCGATTCTTATTGTCAAAGGGTCTAGAACTTGAATTCCAGAAATATCAGTTTTCTTCCCCGATAATTTTTCGGCTACTCCAACTATGTCACCTAGGTAGGTTTTGGCTACTACAGATTTGGTATTTGGGTCAGCAGCTCTTTCAAAAGACCATTTGACATCTTCTGCAAAGACTGATCGTCCATCGTGAAATTTTGCTGCCGGATTGAGTTTGAAAGTATATACAGTTCCGTCAGAGGTAATTTCCCAAGATTCAGCCAAATCAGGCACAAAATTTAAATGGGGATCAATGGTGATTAATCCACCAAAGATCTCTACTATGACAGTGGAAGAAGTGGAATCTGAAGTTGTGTGAGGATCCAAAGTTGGAGGATCTGAATACAAACGAACAAAATTACCGCCTTGAGGGAAATTTCCTGCGTTGGTGATGTCATTATAGTTTGGGTTGTACATGATATTTGGTGGATCCACCACTGGATTTGGATCCTGACTTTTTACTTCAGCGGAAGTTTTGACGGTCTCAGGAGCAGTCCACTGTTGATCACTGTCTTCTGCAGAACAGGCGACACCGACAATCATAAACGCTAGTAATATGGGTAAAACTTTAAATTTTTCAATGTTCAATATCAATTCATTTTTCCAAATTTTAATTTTGTTAGATTGGTTTGTATCGTTCTATCTTAGCAAAATTGAAAGGAAATCTGAAGAACTAGTTGCGGCAATTTTTTGAATTACCAATTTGCTTGCTTTCAAATGCTCTAGTCCGAGAGAAGTGGTCATCCAGGCGGTCTTTGCTTCTACTCGAGAGAATTCCTGGTGAATGAATCCAGACTTTCTAGCTTGAAAGATGGCATTTCCCAATTTGGAATACCATCTCATCTTGTCTGTACTGGGAATTAATTGAAAATCTCCAGGAAATTCGGTTTTAACTAGTTTCATTTTTGATTCAAAATTTGCAACCAATTCAGATTTAGTTAACGCCCCTTGTTTGTCCAAAAGATCTAATATGACCACAATTAAGAATTTCATCGGGATAGCTCGTATTTTTTTTTTAATAATTTTATTTTCAACGCGTAATCCCAGAACATACCTCAAGGCATTATCAGCGCTTCCGTGTTTTTCTGTCAGCAAATCGATTTTTTTCTTGACCTCCGACGTCACTCTTATGTTCCCGTACGATTTCATTCCATGCCCCTTATTGTATTTTTTACCAACTTATCGCCAGTCATGCAGGTTTTAGGTTTTTTATTTAATCCCAATTAATAAATGGGCAATTATATATATAGAGTAGTTAGAGTTGTCAATAATTCATCTGCTAAGACTGTTTTCGTATATAAAAAACCAATTATTGTATACAGTATTATATGACTAATATATCTTCTTGTATACATAAATTACATATTTTAAATTCCGTTTTCTTTTATAACCCACACCCTTATGTGCTTTAACGTTATGTGTTATAATTTCGGCTCGATGGCGAGCGTAGCAAAGTGGTCTAATGCGCCTGGTTGTGGTTCAGGAGATCGTGGGTTCGAATCCCATCGCTCGCCCCA
>DPHC01000002.1:101653-111124 GCA_003523055.1 Dehalococcoidia bacterium
GCGCCTGTAGCTCAATGGATAGAGCACTAGTCTTCGGAACTAGGTGTTGGGGGTTCGAGTCCCTCCAGGCGTACCATGCAAAATCGGTAGCAATTCCAATGATTCATAAAAAGGCACCCAATTGGAGGGCACATAGAGGGTTCAAAAAATACGATTGTTTGGCATGATTGGAGCAAAGACACTTTCAAATTAGCTCAAGACCAAGACAAACCGGTTATTATGATGATTACTGCTGTTTGGTGTTATTGGTGCCAAATCATGAAAGATGATTCTTACATTGACGCTGATGTGGTCAAATTCATACAAGAAAATTACATCCCCATGCTCGTCGACAATGATCATCGTCCTGACATAAATTTCAGATACAATGTAGGAGGTTGGCCAACAACCGCTGTGTTAACTCCTCATGGAGGCATAATAGCTGGAGCCACATATCTTACTCCAGACCAACTTCTGTCTATGTTAATCGAAGTGCATGCCGCCTACGTTGAAGATAAGCCTGGCTTGTACGACCGAGCCCGTGAATTATTCTTAGCTAGGCAAACCCGAAGTTCCAGAGTAGGTATAAAAACAGTTAGTCAAAATCCTGAATCTTCGACCCTCACAATGCTATTAGTCGATTCAATAGCTAGAATGAGCATGGGAACGTACGACCCAATCAATGGTGGTTTTGGGTTCGAACCCAAATTCCCTAACCCGGCTGTATTGAACTTAATGTTACACCTTTACAAGGTAACACAAGAGCCCTTTTATAGATTAATTGTTGAAAAAACCCTAAATTCAATCGCAACATCTCGGATGTTCGATGAATTGGAAGGTGGTTTTTTTAGATATTCAAAAACTTCAGATTGGAATTTCCCACAGTACGAAAAAATTCTTGAAGACAATGTTAACCTAGCGAAAATCTTTCTAGATGCCGGACAATATTTGAAAATACAAAACCTAACAGATGCAGGTGTAAAAACTCTAGATTTTATATCTAGAGACCTGTTCGATCCAGAAAGCCTCGGATTTAAAGGAAGCAAAGGAGCTGATTCCTCATATTTCGAGTTGGACAGGCAAGAAAGGACTCAACAAGATCCTCCCGATACAGATTTGTGGTGTTATGTTTCAAGTTCTGCTAGGGCGTTAGGCTTATTTGTAGAATACAGTGAAATCTTAGACGCTACCCTCATTGATTTCAATGTTTCTTTAGACAATTTAGTCTTAAAACTCACAAATTCTCACAGTTTTACTGCAATAGCATCAGACAAGACCCCAACTATGCTAATAGATTTCGGAGAGGTTATTAATACATTAGTTGTAACTCAACAAAACCAGAACTCACTTTGCAAAGATTACTCATTATCCATCCAATCATTAATCACCGCAGCTATCGACACATTATATGACCACAACTCCGGAGGATTTTATGATACAAGCAAAACCGAGGATAGTATTGGATATTTAACTATCAAAGAAAAACCTCTTCCGGACAATTTGTCTATAATAAGGGCAATAATTCGATACTGTGATTGCTATCAGGATTTCCAGTACCTTCCGTTGATAGAACAAACGCTGTTAGCATTTTTAGACGTATACCAAGAATATGGCGAACATTCAGCTGAATACGGGTATTTAATAGCACTCTATTTAGAATTAAAAACTTCGAGTAACACGGCAAATTAATAGTAGCCAATCAGGATAAAAACTTGGATAATAGAAGGTCAATGAACACATCAAGGAGGAACCACTGAGTATAGAAAAGACACCTTGTGGCGAAGTTTCAGTCGCTAGCATAGGGAATAGGGTATTGATAAAAGGATGGGTGGCAGGTAGGAGAGATCACGGGGGATTAATTTTTATAGACCTACGAGACCGTTCAGGCATCATGCAAGTCACTTTAAATCCAGACAATCATCCTGACGCACATGCGATCGCAGAATCAGTTAGATCAGAATGGGTTCTCGAAATTGAAGGGACTGTAGAATCTCGCCCAGAAGGCACACAAAACAACTCAATGGCCACAGGAACGATAGAATTGAATGCAAACCGGTTAGTTGTATTAAATGAATCTTTGACACCTCCATTTTACATACAAGACGACATCGACGTTGATGAAAGCCTCAGATTAAGATATCGGTACTTGGATTTACGACGTCCTTCGATGTACAAAATCCTAGAACTACGATCCAAAGTAACTAAATTCATTAGAGATTTTTTGGATGCTAAAGGGTTCTTAGAAGTTGAAACTCCAATTCTCATTAAAAGCACTCCTGAAGGAGCACGGGATTTCCTTGTGCCCAGTCGGATGCAACCTGGTAGTTTCTACGCATTACCTCAGTCTCCTCAACAACTCAAACAATTACTTATGGTGTCAGGCATTGAAAAGTATTACCAAATCGCGAGATGTTTTCGGGACGAAGACTTACGCGCTGATAGGCAACCAGAATTCACTCAATTAGATCTGGAAATGAGCTTCGTTTCAGAAGATGACGTTCTGGATTTGACGGAATCCTTATATACCGAAATGATCAAGACTATTTTACCCGATAAAAAATTGACATGCCCTTTTCCTAAATTAACCTATAAGCAAGCAATAGACGACTATGGATCAGATAAACCTGACCTCAGGTTTGATCTCAAGATGATAAACATTACAGAGATAGCATCAAAAACGACATTCAACGTGTTTTTGAACACAATCAAATCGGGTGGGCAAATAAAAGCAATTGTCGTTCCTAAGGAAGGTTCTGCCAGTAATAACGTTATCCGTCAATTAACAAAATTAGCTGGAGACTGCGGAGCACCTGGCTTGGCACACATACGGTTCAAAGGAGAAGAAATTCTATTTTCTCCAGGATTATCGTTAGATAACAGTCTTTTAGAAGAATTAAGAAACACAGTAAAAGTAACCGGATCTGATTTGGTTTTGATCATGGGGGGACCTCAGTCTTCATTAAATTCCACATTTTCTGCTTTCAGAACAGGAGTAGCAATACAGTTCGACTTGATAGAACCAGACTCACTAGCGTTCGCATTCATTACTTCTTTCCCATTGTTTGAATGGGACACTACAGGAAAGCGATGGACCTCTTCCCACCATCCGTTTACCGCTCCCAGAGATGAAGACATGCCCAAATTGAATTCAGGGGACTTTGAAAACATCGATAGCAAAGCATATGATTTAGTATGCAATGGCATGGAATTAGCCAGCGGTAGTATCCGAATACACGATAGAGCAACTCAACAAAAAATATTTGAGATACTTGGACATCAAAAAGCAGACATCAAAGAAAGGTTCGGTCAAATGCTTGAAGCATTCGAATATGGAGCACCTCCACATGGAGGAATCGCACCTGGAATTGATCGATTAATTGCAATTTTAAGCGACACAGACTCAATCAGAGATGTGATCGCATTTCCTAAAACCCAAAGCGGAAACGATTTACTATTTGGGTCTCCGGCGGTTGTAGACGATGTACAACTAAGGGATTTAGGGATAAATTTGAATAATACTTAAAGGAGTTACCATGAGCCAACCAACGTTTAGTTTTGATGAATTATTTTCACAAAAATCCAAAAATTCCACCCCTACTGTGCATGCGCATGCAAAATATGACTTTGCGGTAGCATACCCAGATCCGGAATCGTTGCCTCTTAGCCAATTGGTAGATTCTCTAAAATCGGCATTAGATCGAGAAGGCACTGATCTCGCTTATTATGCTGATAGCGTCGGTCTTCAATCATTAAGAAAACTCATTGCGGAAAAATTAAATAAAGATAGAAATATGAACATTACTGAAGAGGATGTTGTTGTAACATCTGGTTCTGGCGAAGCAATCAGTATGATAATCCAAGCATTAACTGATCCCGGAGACGTAATCTTAACAGAGCAATTTGTGTATTCTGGAACTCTTAATCAAATGAAGAGATACGATGCCGATGTACGTTCCGTCCCTTGTGATGCGTCAGGGATTATAACGAATGAACTAGAAGCAGTAATCCAAAATGCTATCTCTGAAGGTAAAATTGTAAAAAGCCTATACACAATCCCCACGTTCCAAAATCCCATGGGATGGACCATGCCGGTTGAAAGACGAAAAGAAATAATCTCTGTATGCCAAAAGTACGGGGTACCCATTTTTGAAGATGATTGCTATTTCGACCTACGCTTTGAAGGAGACAATGTAGAGTCTTTTTATTCTTTGGATGACCAAAAACAGACCATTTACGTTGGTTCCTTTTCAAAAATAATAGCCCCTGGAATGAGATTGGGGTACATGATAGCGAATGAATCGGTAAGAAACAGAGCTTGCAGCTTCAAATCAGGCGCAACTAATACATTTGCATCTTTAGCTGTCGAAGAATTTTTAAGTGAACATATGTACCAACATATTGAATCACAAAATACTGCATTTAGACAAAAAAGAGATTCCATGTTGGCAGCATTGGGAGAACATCTTGGATCACGAGCTGAATGGAATCAACCTGAAGGAGGGCTTTATATTTGGGTAAAATTCCCAGAGGGGACTGACATGGAAGCATTCCAACAAACGTCATTTAATGAAGGTGTAGGGTACCTTAACGGAAAAGGTTATTCTCCAGAAGGGAATGGCTCAAATTATGTCAGGCTGTGTTTTGGCCATGCAACCGTTGAAAACTGCTACCAAGGAATCGTAGATTTCGTCAAAATTTTAGAAAAACATAAAATAATCTAAACCCGATGAAGCCTATCGTTAGGTACTTAACAAATGAGTAAATTATTATTACTTGGCAGTGGAGAACTGGGCAAAGAGATTTGCATCAGCGCCAAACGATTAGGGTGCACCGTGGTAGCCTGCGATAGTTACCCGGATGCTCCGGCTATGCAAGTTGCAGATTCTAATTATGTTTTTGACATGTTGGACTCGGATAAGTTAAAACACGTCATCACTGTAACCAATCCGGATTACATCGTACCAGAAATTGAAGCTATTAGGACAGAGGAATTGCTTGCACAAGAATTACTTGGCAAAGTAGTTGTTCCAAATGCCAAAGCCGTAAACTTGACCATGAATAGAGATAAAATCAGAGACCATGCTTCTTCGTTGGGATTAAAAACAGCAAAATACAATTACGCAACCACAGAGTTAGAATTGGAAAAAGCAGTAGGGGGCATTGGGTTCCCCTGCATCGTAAAGCCTGTCATGAGTTCAAGTGGTAAAGGGCAGAGCATGATTCATGATGAAAAAGAAATACAGAACGCATGGATAACTGCAGTAAAAGGCATGCGCGGAGATCGACAAAAAGTCATTGTTGAACAGTTTATAGAATTTGACTATGAAATCACTCTACTGACTATTCGACAACACAATGGACCAACATTGTTTTGTCAAAGCATAGGCCATGTCCAGCAGGGTGGGGATTATAGGTGGAGTTGGCAACCCGCTCACATTGTTCCAAAAACAGGGGCCCATCCTATAGAACAAGAAGCTCGGAGAGTTGCCAAAATAATAACAGATGACTTAGGAGGAGCGGGTCTTTTCGGAGTGGAATTTTTCGTACTTAACGGTGAGGTAATTTTTAGTGAGTTGAGCCCTAGACCTCACGATACGGGCATGGTCACACTCTATACTCAAGCCCAAAATGAGTTCGATCTCCACGTAAGAGCACTTCTAGGATTGCCAATACCTTCGATTAAATTAATTAGACCAGGAGCGAGCCATGTAATCTTAGCAGAACATGATGCAGACGATTTTAAAATTTCAGGATTAAATGAAGCTCTTGCAGAACCTGATGTGGATGTTAGGATTTTTGGAAAGCACCAAGCAAGACCAAATAGAAGGATGGGAGTCATTTTAGCCCCTAATGTAGACAAGGCAAAACAAGCAGCTAGGAAAATCAAAATTAAACCAAGCATATGATACTACGATGAGAAACAGATTGACCTCATCGTAGTATCAATCATTCTATTAGGTGATTTTAAACTGTTCTAAAAGATCTCCGATCGATTGTCTAAATCCAGAGTATTCTAGTTCCCCGTACGGTAACATAGCTGCTCCTGACCAGCCTTGCGATCTCATTTCTATTCCTTTTTCTTGGGCTTTAAGTCTTGTATAATCCCATGCTGAATTATCGAAGAAATCAGCGTACCCCTTAGAAAACATGCCTTCAGCGCTCAAAGAAAACCCTAAGCAAGAAACCAATGGTAAGCAATACATACCAACCACAGGAGTATTTATCGGGACGGGCATCAGTGGCATGACGTGAGATCCTCTAGCATCTCCTCCAATGTAATGAGCTTTTGCAAATGGTGAAATCAATTCCTCTGGAGCAGGGAATATACCTTGGTTTCTTACCAATGCCACTGGATCATCTTTACCTGTATATGTGCCTGCAATATTATGCATTCTTGTTGCTGATACCGCAGCTGCTATTTCCCCTGTATTTCGAGACACAATAGAATCTATTCCAAATCGCTCGTTGTCGCGAAGCAGCACGGTGATTTTGTAAAAATCTTCAGGGGCATTTAGACTTATTATGCTGTCTCCGTCAGTATTGTCCATATCGATGATATTGAAAGTAAACCCATCTGATAATCGAGGCAACATTAACCCACCACAATACATCGGATCTGCAAATCCCAAAAATAACGGTAGATTGTAAGCACCTGGCCCGCATTTATCTGCAGCTAAAACCATAAATGATTCAGCTGGTCGTAAAGGGTTAGTTTTCCCTGGATTATGGTCAAATTCTATCTCAGCAACAGCCGGACCAGCTCCCCGTATGTTGCCTGAAGGAGCATCCACAATTAAATCTTGACCAGCTCCATATAAACCGTTTTTGGCCGCAATCTCTGTAGCATCCAAAAATGCTTTCCATGCGAATTGATGTACATCTGTATTGTCTTTGCCATTGGTGTGTGAGCAAGTGATGCAAATATCGTCACCAGTATGCCCTACAAAAGCATCTATCAACAAACCATCATTGATAGCTTGCTGGACATCTGCTTTGACTACATCAATCATTTCTTGAGATGGTTGAGTATGGCCGCCAATGGAACCGACATCAGCTTTTAGAATAGATAATGTAATTCTCATTAATCCCCCCGAAAAAAATATTCAGCTGATACTATAACACGTAAATGGCTCTTACATTATGTTTAGTTGTCTTATATTTGTTTGGATTCTTATTGTTGTTCGATTGTTCATATGTAATAATTAATACTGTAGTTTAATTGAGTTAAGGATTTCAAACAAATGGAAATAGCTTTTTTAATTTTTAGCGCCTCAATAGTAACAGTGTGGGCGGCTCGCCTAGCCATTTCTAAGGGTCGTAATCCGTTACTTTGGGGGGGCGTTTCATTATTGTTGGCAGTGCTCCCGATGATTAGTACAGGATTAGCAGAATTTCAAGCAGTCGGAATAATACCAGTATTGATCTTATTATTTCTCAGGCATAAACATTTAACTGAACCCGATTTAGTAAATCAAATGCCCCAAGATTTGCCAAAAGACTTGCCTCAAAACAATCCTAATGTGATATCAGCAACTCTAGAAGCACCTGAACCTAGCGTGGAAGCCATCACAGAGGTAGTCCTGCCTGAGATAGACATTCCTTCGACCCAGCCTTACGTTAGAGTAAAATTGACTCCGAAAGTGTTTACAGAAAGAGGAATCACTTTATTAGATCAAGGACAAACTTCGCAAGCCATTGATCAATTCACTAAAGCACTAGGCTTAGATTCGAATTACAGACAAGCCTTGGAGAACCGTATAAGAGCCTATGAAATTCTAGGGCAATCTGTATTGGTTGCGCAGGATAAATTACGGTTGGATCGGTTGGCTTAATCAATTTACACTGCCATTATATGGAACCCTGCATCCACAGGGATAATTGCTCCTGTTATGCCGGTAGCCAGGTCACTGGCTAAGAAAGTAGCTGTATTGGCTACTTCTTCCGCTGTGATGTTCCTCTTCAAAGGTGACCTGTCGGCATGAATTTTTTTCATATCTAAAAAACCGCTTATTCCGCGAGCAGCCAAAGTATCTAATGGGCCTGCAGATATGGCATTGACTCTTATTTTTGCAGGGCCATGTTCGTAAGCTAACTGTCTCACTGAATGTTCCAAAGCAGCTTTGGCTGTACCCATAACATTGTACCCAGGATATACTCCACGAGAGGCGTCAAAGGTCATTACTATAATACTGCCTCCATTCGTCATTAAAGGCGTTGCAAGCTTTGTGATAGGGAGCAATGTATACGTGCTAATATCTAGTGCAGTTTGAAATCCTTCTCTAGTAGTATCAGTAAACCTTCCGGACAAATCTTCTTTATTCGCAAACGCTATACTATGTATAACGAACGATATATCTCCAAATTCTTTAGCAATCACTTCGAAAGCATTTGAAAGTTCTAGGTCGCTACTTGCATCGCATTGCACCAACAAAGGATTGTCAAGATTTTGTGCCAGTTTTTGAACTCTACTTTCCAGTCTTTCATTTTGGTAAGTAAGGGCTAACCTTGCTCCTGCTTTTGATAGTTGATCTGAAATAGCCCATGCAATACTTTTGTCATTAGCGACACCAAAGACAACTCCCTTTTTTCCCTTTAAATTCAACAAAATTCCTCCTCTGTAGATCTTTTCTGTTATTGGTGTTTTTTAAAATTTGGTAAAATATTTTCGATAAATGAACTCAATTGCATTTTTTGGTTTTTTGCAGCGAACCTAATGATAATAGTCGTGGCACCACTTTGTGCATATTCTTCCATTTTGTTTATAATTTGGGTGGTTGTTCCAAATGGGCCCCATCTATCGCCCCAAATATCAGATCCATAATATTGGTACAAAAATTCTTCTGCATCGGATTTCGCATCTTCTACTGAGTCATTAATGTTAACGGTCATATACATGATTTTTTCGAAAGGCCTCTCGCTATTCTGAGCTGTCTTAAGCAAATTGTCCACAAGCAAGACACCTTGATGAAACTCTGAAGGAGTATCACTGATGGATATCAGTCCGTTACCGTATTTAACAGCACGTATGAATTGCCTATTAATTCCATGTCTTTTATGAGATGCAATAATTAATGGGATTTTCTCATCAGAAACCCATCTTTGTTTAATTTCTACATCCTTGATATTGAAAATCTTTCCTTGGAAATTGACGGACGGTCGTTCGTTAACTTGGTTGAGAATTTCTAAAATTTCTTCGAAGCGCTTAGCACGAGTCCGATAATCTATACCTGCCATTCTCCATTCTTCTTTTTGTTTAATGTTAAATGCTCCCCCGATTCCCATTCCTAACGTTAATCTGTCATTGCACACAGCATTCAAAGTGTTTATCGCTTGAGACAGTTGAATAGGGTTCCGCAACACTGGCAACAATACAGAAGTGCCTAATCTTACAGTTTTGGTAACCATAGCAATCGCCGTCAACATTGTCAGGGGGTCTAGTCTGGGTTTAGCCGTAAGGCTGTCCCCAACCCAAATCGAATCAATACCAGAGTC
>DPHC01000002.1:111277-111619 GCA_003523055.1 Dehalococcoidia bacterium
GAATCAATACCAGAGTCTTCGCATGTACGCGCCATATGCAAAACATTAGACACTGCATCTTTTGGAGAATGGTAGAACAATTCTCCTCGAGTCGGCAATAACACTCCTATCTTAACCATAGACGACCTTAGTATTAAAACCTCTCACTTTGTTTAAACAATCTTTGAAGTAGGCCAGGCTCCATATGTTGATACGAATTCAAATCGTCTATAGTGTCCAAGTCATACCCGAGACCATAGCTGTAACAAATAGAAACAGACTGTTCGGCAGTTGCAGCCTGAGCTAAGTGTTTTGCAAAACTTCGTGAGCCCATTTGGGGTTCAAAAACGATTCCCGGTGGTA
>DPHC01000002.1:111762-121299 GCA_003523055.1 Dehalococcoidia bacterium
TCAAAAACGATTCCCGGTGGTACCAAAATCCCATTGGTCCCGCCATCTTTTCTAGCTGGAGATAACGCGATGTTTTTTTGATTGCCGGATGTTCTAATCAAACTATAGACATCAGCGGATTTAACGAAAGGTAAATCTCCAGCAAGAAACATTGCAGAGTTGTTTTGGGCTAAAATTTCAGTAAACACTGATTTGATGGTACTGTTTAAATCACTACCTGGATCTGGGACCCACGTTCCGCCAGATAGAATTGTAGCATTCTCAACTCTCTTATCTCCTCCGGCAACGATAAAATTCCCTACTCCTGCTCCGGAAATAGCATTTATAACAGTAGTCAACATTCCAATAACCACATTAGCTCTCTCTTCTGAAGTAAATTTTTCAGACAATCTGGTTTTTCCTTCTGCTAGGGGTTTCATAGGAATAACTGCTGTTATTAGATTAATTTCACTCATTTGTGATCTCTTTCAAAATAGAATTTGCTAATAAAATTTTCTGGTCCGAGCATGCCATGGTTATGGGTAAAATCTTAACAGACAGTCCCAATTTTTCTATAGCAGGTTGCCACTTCCTGTCTTCGGGATCAATCACTATCGTGCCAGCAATGTCTTGATAAAATTCCGCCAATCCCAAAACTGTTGATTCTAAGCCAGCTTGCTGCATCAATTTTGCAGCAGGTCCATTAAAAGCTTTGCCTCCAATCAATGGACTTATGACGGTTACCTGATTTTTTCTAGTTTTTAAAATCGAGGAGCACTCAGGAATACTAAGCATGGGAGCTATACTAAGCAATGGATTGGATGGGCAAATAATAATATTAGTAGCATTTAACAATCCATGCCGAGTTTCATCTGCTAAAGTAACTGTTCCCACATGTTCGTATTTGATTTGCTCTACTATGGGGGTTGTACGCATTTTTACAAAATACTCTTGCATGCTTAATTTACCGTTTTTAGTTACCAAACTTGTAGACAGGGAATCATTAGTTATGGGCAAAATCGTAGAAGGTATGTTAAGTTGTTCAACTAACATCTTAGTGACATCGGTCAAAGTTTGGCCGTTGGACAGGTGCATCGTTCTCAACAAATGTGTAGCTAGGTCTCTGTCTCCTAAATTAAACCACGTTTCTTGGGCGTATCCCTCTAACATCTTTAAACAATTAAAGGATTCGTCATTCAGTCCCCAGCCTTGGTCTCTGTTAGATAAATTCGCTAGAGTATACATTGCTGTGTCCAAATCGGGGCTTACATTCAAACCAAAAAAAACATCGTCATCCCCAGTGTTTATTACAGAGATTAAACTGTTCTCAGGCAAGACTTTTTGAAGTCCCCAAAGTAACTTAGCTCCGCCAACGCCTCCTGATAACGCAATGATAGTAGAACTCATAATGGTGAAGTTTTTTCTTGGGCATCTTTAGGATGAGAGTAGCGGAAATTTTCATCCAATACAAGTTTTTGATAGGAACCAAATATTTCTTCTGCTTCGCCCTCTATGTTATCCAACAATTCGTCTGAACTGAATTCCCCAGAATCAACAGATTTAATTTTGTAATTAGTGTATCTTTCGGCAGGAATCCTCCCTGATTCTCGAATCATAGACTTGAATTCAGCGGGTTTCATCAATTGTCCATGGAGCGAGCCTGCGGACGTAGAAATACTCTCATTAATTAAGGTTCCGCCTAAATCATTGACTCCCGCATTCAATAATATTTGACACATTTTGTCGCCTTCTTTAACCCAAGATGCCTGTATATTAGAGATCCAATTATTGAGCATGATTCGAGCGACAGCATGTACCTTAATCACTTCTAGCGAACTCGGTCCTGTTTTCATGGTTTTATTCAGACCTTTAAGAAACATGGGAGCCTCTGCGTGAACGAAGCTTAGTGGGACAAATTCGGTAAATCCGCCGGTTTGTTTCTGGATATTTCTTAACAGGGCCATGTGTTCACTGATCTGCAGAGAAGTTTCAATGTGTCCAAACATGACAGTGGACGTGGTAGGAATTCCTAATTTATGGGCATTTGTAATAACTTCTACCCACTGAGTTACTGAAATACGGCCGGGGGAAATCACATCACGTAACGTTTGATCAAGTATTTCAGCTGATGTTCCCGGTAAACTTCCAACTCCAGCATTCTTCAATCGTTCAAGATACTCAGTAATACTGCATTTGGATCTGATCGATCCATACAAAACTTCTTCAGGAGAAAATCCATGCACGTGAATATCAGGCACTTCTTCTTTTACTGCTTTGCATAATTCAACGTAAAGATTGCCTTCCATTTGAGGGGGCAGTCCCGCTTGGATACAAACTTCTGTTGCTCCATATTCTTTAGCCTCTTTAGTTCTCCTTATGATTTCAGAAAGTGGGAGAAAATATCCTTCTTCTTGTCGAAAATCTCTGCTGAATGCGCAAAACCCACATCTTTTGATACAAACATTAGTGAAGTTAATATTCCGATTTACTACGTAGGTTACAAGATCTCCTACTGCTTTTTGTCGAAGTTCATTAGCTACGGAACACACAGCCCAAATGTCTGCATTGTCAGCCTCTAATAAAATCGCTCCTTGTGAAGCCGTTATTTCAACACCTGCTAAGGCTAAGTTTAATATTCGATCAATTTTTAAACTTTTCTTATTCGCACTCATATTCGATGTGTATTCAGTTTTTTGGTTGACCACAATATAACTCTATGCCTCCTTTTATATAGCCTGATTCATCTGCCTGGGAAATAAGTTTTTCTTTTTTAGGGCCGTTGACGTACAGATCAGTGTTGAGAAAAAATTCCGGATATATCGGGAATCTTGGTTTCAATTTAAGCCCATGGTTCTCACATGCCTTTTGTAAATTTTTGATGGAAGGCCAGGGGGCTTCCGGGTTTACATGATCGATTGTCAATGGGGATATGCCGCCCCAATCGTTAATTCCATCTTGTAAATAGCGACTGAAATTTTGAAAACTTAAATTAGGCGGAACTTGAATATTCACATCGGGTCCCAAAATTAATCTTGCAACCACTATGCTCCACGACAAGTAATCAGGTTCAGCGTCAGGATGATTAGACATCTGAGTTTCCGGTTTGGATTTAAAATTTTGTATTATAACTTCCTGAATATGCCCGTATTCTTGATACAGGCGTTTTATTGCCAATAGTGAATCAACAACATCGGCCTTAGATTCTCCTAATCCAATCAAAATTCCTGTAGTAAACGGTATATTCTGTAGGCCTGCATTTCGCATGGTTTTGATTCTTACTCCGGGTCTTTTACTTGGGGCAAATTCATGAGGCATACCTGGGCCGTACAACACTGAACTAGTGCTCTCCAACATCATTCCCATTGAAACATTTGAGTTAGACAATGCGTTCAATTCACGCCCGCTCATAGTACCCGGGTTAACATGTGGGAACATTTCTGTATTGTTAAATACCTGATTGCATATTGCGGTCAGATATTCCAATGTGGTTTTGTATCCTCTGTTTTTCAACCATGTCTCGGCTTGTTCATATCTCAATTCTGGTCGTTCTCCTAAAGTAAATAAAGCTTCCTTACAATTCAAAGCAGTACCTTTTGCAATTAACGCCATTACATCATTTTCACCCATGTACAAATCAGGTGCCTGATCCGGTGATTTGCGGAATGTGCAATATCCACAAAAGTCTCTACATAATGTGGTTAAAGGAATAAATATTTTAGGAGAAAAGGTTATCACGTCACCTTTTCCTTTACGTGCAATTTTAAATGCCAAGTCTTGATATTCTTTAAATTCTTCATTGGCGATATGTTCTAGAGAATAAGGCAAAGATTCATCAAAAAACCAATCACTTCCAAAAGAAATATATCTGAACAATTGTTTTTCAATTACCGAGTGGAATTTGACATGGTCAGTTGATTGCATAATTTAAACTACTGCATAGGAGAATAGGAGGTAGGTTTTAGAATCATATTACGAACTCTAGCATTTATAGGACCTTCAATTTCGGACTCTGCTCTAATTTTTTGCCAGTTGGTATCATTTTGGAAAGCGTTCCATTTTGTTTCACGGTCGGCTAAACTCTCAAACCCTAACATATAGACAAGTTGATTGCTTGTACCGATATCTTCAGTCCAAAATCCTACAACATGAATACCGTGATGTTTAAATAAATTAACGGTGTGGTCAGCGAATCGGTCGTTCAAATTTGGTAGTTTCCCAGGAATTGTTTCATAGATCCTTAATTCATAAATCATATTCACTCCTTTATATAACTTTTTAAGACGATTGTACCGAGGGTAAAGCTATTTTACAAACCATCAAAACGTTCCTGTATTATTTGGTCTCGCGGGAACAATTTCCCTAAGTAATCATATGCTGCTTTAGTTGCCATTCTTCCTCTCGGAGTTCTTTCCAAAAATCCTAATTGCATTAAATATGGCTCTAATACATCCATCACAGTTTCAGGTTCTTCACTCAGAGAAGTTGCAAGTGTTTCAAGGCCAACTGGTCCTCCATTAAATTTTTCAATAAGATTTTTCAGTAATGCTAAATCTGATTGATCTAAGCCTTTCTGATCTACTTGAAGCATGTCCAAAGCAGCCTGTGCTACTGTATGAGTGATATTTCCGTCCGCCTTAACAATAGCAAAATCCCTGGCTCTCCTCAGTAGTCTGTTGCCAATCCTTGGAGTTCCTCTAGAACGTTCGGCTATCGCAGAGATTCCTTCTTCATCACAATAAGATCCTAATAATTCTGAAGATCGTTTTAAAACTTGTTCCATTTCCCTTTGATTATAATAATTTAATCTAAAGACAGATCCAAACCTGTCTCTGAGTGGGGCACTCACCATAGAGTATCTAGTTGTGGCACCGATCAAACAAAATTTATTTACCCTAAGGTTTATATTACGGGCTGCTAGGCCTTTTCCTACCACCCAAGACAAAAAATAGTCTTCCATAGCTGAATACAAGACTTCTTCAACTACCTTATTAAGTCTATGTATTTCATCAATGAACAAAAAATCACCTTCTTGCAAGCCAGTCAGCATAGCAGCCATATCTCCAGCTCTTTCTATCGCAGGTCCGGATGTTATTTTGATGTTAACTCCCATTTCTTTGGCTAAAATATGGGCAAGGGTGGTTTTACCTAGGCCAGGAGGGCCGTAAAAGATGACATGATCTAGCGGGGCGTTTCTAATTTTGGCAGATTCGATTCCAATTTTAATGTTATCTTTTATTTGCGTTTGTCCCACAAACTCTTGTAGAGATTCTGGGCGAAGGGAAGATTCCGATTGCTCCTCTTGATCTTGAACAGAATCGTCCACTAAACGTTCTCGGTTATCATCGTCTTTATAAATAATAATCCCTTTAATTGTGTTTTATATTAATTTTAAAATTTAAGAATTTAAGAATCAATCTTTTTAGGCTATGTATTGATAGGAATTGACATTCAATAGTATATATATTCAGATATTATTGTATTATAGGGCCGTTACAGAGTCTTTGATAGGTTAGAGGTTCAGCAATTGGATAAAAATAGCCAGCAAATAATAAATTCTTTAAAGAATTCAATTTCCAACCTATATACAATCAAACAAACGTTGAATGACATTAATGTGTTTCCTGTGCCAGATGGAGACACTGGGAATAACATGTATTTGACGTTCGAAAACATACTACCACAGGAAGAATTTACCGATGTAAGTGATATGGTCTCCTACTTGAACAGTCAATTGCTTCTGCATTCTAAAGGGAATAGTGGAGTAATTTTATCCAGTTTTTTATCTCAATGCCTAACAGAATTGGCAATTTCGTCACTTGAAAATCCTAAGACTTGGATAGCAGCTTTCAGCGCAGGATACACTAGTGCCTTGAATTCAATAGCAACCCCTAAAAATGGAACAATGCTATCAGTAATGCAAGTAATTTCTAACATTTCCCTCTATTCTGCCGAATCCATGACCACGTTGGATGACTTTTTTCAAAAAGTAGTCAACATAGCTTGGAATGAAACAGAAAATTCTTCCCAGGAATTACCTGAATTGAAAGCCGCAAATGTTATAGATTCAGGATCGGCAGGGTTTACGGCTATCTTATTTGGAATTGCTTCAGAATTTTCCCCTAGAATAGCGGATATCTATGAGGAAACCTATACTCCTTGGGTGAATAGTTATCTGTCTAAAATAGACAAACCTTCTCTCATGAGGTACTTAGCATCACGCGACTCACAGGAAGAATGGGGTTATTGCACACAATTCATAGTTAACAAGACCTGTGGCGTCACTAAAACAAAAATAGAAGATATGTTTGAACAATTCCCAACGACACAATCTTTAGTTGTTTTGGAATCAAATAGTTTCCTGAAAATACATGTGCACTCAGATGATCCAGAGCCACTACTTGAACATTTTTCCAATTCTTTTCAGATCGACAATATTTCTTGTGAAAATATGAGCGATCAATCTCACAGTTATATTGGAAATGGGATAGTTGTTGTGCTGCCTAGCTCTGATTTCACAGATTTATTCCAGTCACTGGGAATATACAGAATCATCATATGGGATCATTTGTTGGAACCTCCAGAAGCGGTGTTTCGGTCAATCTCAAATATAAAGAACTTGTCAGAGATTTTCATCATTACCTGTAGCAAATTTTCGTTAGACGTCATATCAAAGTCTATTAAGAAAATGAATAGTCAGATGCGTCCATTCTTGTGTTCGGCGGTCACAATACCAGAAGCTGTTGGGGCCATATTAGAATATGATCAAAACCTAAGTCCATCGGATAACCAAGAACGAATTCGGCAAAAACTTAACGAGGTAACAACTACAACTCTTCTTTTAACTTCTGTTGATGGTCTGATATCACACCAATTACG
Organism: Dehalococcoidia bacterium; assembly: GCA_003523055.1. Lineage (GTDB taxonomy): Bacteria > Chloroflexota > Dehalococcoidia > Lucifugimonadales > UBA3495 > UBA2588. The sequence goes on from DPHC01000002.1 coordinate 118,618, forward strand.
GGATGAAACAATTATCAGAGATTTAAATTGGCAAAATTTAATGTTCCAAATAATTACAAGTGAATTGAGAGCAGCCAATTCGCTCATAACCATATATCACGGATCCAATATTACGACAAAAGAACTTACACAATTTACAGACAGGTTCACGCAGTCCTATGGTAGTATGGAATTAGAAACTTACGGAACATCCAATGCTAGAGATTCAATAATTTTATCTATCGAGTAGAATATGACAATAATATTAGTAACTGACAGCGCATCAGACATCCCTCCCCAATTAGCTGAACAACACGGCATAAGAGTCATTCCACTTAATGTGATGATTAATGACAAAACTTTTAAAGATGGGATCGACATTCAAATTGACGAATTCAATAAATATATGTTTGAAGAAGATATCCTACCGAAAACCTCGCAACCTTCTCCTAGTGAATTTTTAAATGTTTACCAAGAAATCATAAACCAAGGAGACTCCATAATATCCATTCATATATCTAGTAAAGTCAGTGGTACGCTTAATTCGGCCACCCAAGCCAAAGCAATGGTAGGAACTCTACCTGAAAACCAATTCATAGAAATCATTGACACAAAACTAGCTTCTATTCCAGTGGCTTTGATAGCAGTAGAAGTAGCTAATTCCTTAAAAACAAATCCTGATTGGGACTTCAATGCCCAGGTTTCGGTCGCAAAAACTATTACCGACAAGACTTCCGTATATTTAGCTATAGACACTTTGGAATACTTGGAGAAAGGAGGCAGAATTGGGAAAGCATCTGCCTTACTGGGTTCATTGCTCAGAATCAAACCGATATTAAGCATGTCCGATGGAGAGGTAGTACCGATTTCCAAAAGTAGAAGTTTGTCGCAATCCATTCAACGGTTAACGGATATAGCTCAATCAGCGGGCCAACTACATGCAGTAGCAATCATATATAACACCAACGATTCACTCCTTGATGAAATCGAAAATCCAATCTCCTTACAAAACCCAGACATTACAGTAATACGCGCTAGATTTGGTCCAGTGGTTGGAACATATGTAGGCCCTAATGCTGTTGGAATAGCGATGATTACTAAATAAATAGTTATCACCACACGAGTCAACTATGGAAAAAACTAAATTAAAACTCTTAGCAAGCATACTCCAATTAGAAAGAGAGCAGAAGTTTAACGATCGATCTGTTATAGGTGGGGTTACGAAGTTTATTTCTTCCCAAGACCCGGATATAACTACTTACTTTTCAGAAAAATTTGGCCCATCTTCGGTGTCTCTACTTAAATTTGACTACTCCAACGCAACCACTCCAAAACGCAAGATCTGGATAGAACAGATCCATAAACACATGGTTACAATGTCTCATGTGGCTGGCACTCATTCCATGGTTGTCAAACCTCGAGCAGACAAAAATTTGAAACATTCCATCCAAACAAAACCGTCGTTATTTGGACCTATAACGGACATCAAGGGTATAGACGTAAAAACATCAGATAAGTTGTCCAAATTAGGTATAAGTAATGCCTGGGATATATTTTATAATTCTCCTAGATTTCACCTAGATTACAGCCATTTGGCCGCAATTTCTGAAATAGCTTCGAATCACCCAACCACGATAACCGGAATTGTAGCTTCATCGAAAACTTTGAGGCTAGGAGCCGGAGGGAAATTACTAGCAGGAGAAATTGTAGTTCAGGATCACAGTGGATCTGTCCGGTGCCTATGGTACGGGAATAGGTTTATTTCTAAAACATTAAAACCAAATACGTCAGTGACGATCAGTGGAACTCCAACGTATAATCAAAACAGATTGACGTTTTTAACACCGGAATATGAAATTGGTAATGGAGACCGCAACATCCATACCGGAAGGTTACTTCCAATTTACAGACTCACTGCAGGATTAACAGCAAAACGCTTAAGGACATTTACTTGGAATATCATACAACAGTTCGAAAAACTTATGCCAACTCAACATCTTCCAACAAATTTTTATTCACAAAATAGTTTGTTTCCTTTGCCAAAAGCAGTAGCGCAATTTCATTTTCCTGACTCATTAGACAACTGGGAAGAAGCTAAGAAATCATTAGGATTCGAAGAATTACTTAGTTTGCAATTAGCCTTAAAAACAAAAACATCTATTTCTAAACCCCAAATGACATCTAACCCAATTACGGTCCCTAACCATTTCCTAAATTCTTTCTGTGAGTTACTACCATTTGCATTAACTGAATCTCAGCGAACTTCCATCCAAGAGATACTTGAAGATCTCCAAAATTCACTACATCCAATGAACAGGCTTTTACAAGGTGACGTTGGGAGCGGGAAAACTGTTGTAGTGACAGCAGCAATATTAGCTACCATGCAAAACGGATTCCAAGCCGCTCTAATGGTTCCAACTGAAATATTAGCAGAACAACATTTTTCAACGCTCCAGAGTCTGATTAAAACCGACATATCTATCAACGAAATGAAAGGCATAACCAGTGTGTTTTCGCCTCTATTAAATCGCTTTGTTACCATCGGACTTCTGACAGGGTCCACCACCGCAGCAAACAAAAAAATTATTTATGCAGAAGCTGATTCAGGTAAATTAGACCTATTGATAGGCACCCACGCATTGATAAATCAGGACTTGAAATTCTCAAAACTAAATTTAGTCGTGACAGATGAACAACACCGGT
>DPHC01000002.1:121441-140342 GCA_003523055.1 Dehalococcoidia bacterium
TGACAGATGAACAACACCGGTTCGGAGTATTGCAACGTTCGGAATTAGTCATGGATAATCGTTTTCATCCCCACAACTTAGCGATGTCCGCTACTCCTATACCTCGTAGCCTTTCATTGACTCTTTACGGAGAATTAAGTATTTCTACCATTTCCCATATGCCTGTGGGAAGAACCCCTGTAAAAACAAAATGGATACCAGAAGAAAAAAAAGAGGTGGCATATGGCTTTATACGAAAACATGTCATTTCTGGTAGTCAAGCATTCATCGTATGTCCAGCTATCGAGAAAAATCCTTTGATGAAATACCTTTCAGCAAAAGAAGTTTACCTTGAATTAACAGAAACTTATCTTCCAGATTTATCTGTAGAGTTACTACACGGTAAAATGAGTGCAAAGCAAAAAGAGCAAACCATGACAAATTTTCGTAATGGAAGCACGCAAATACTTGTGTCAACTTCAGTTATCGAGGTCGGAGTAGATATACCCAATGCTAATGTAATGTTAATTCATGGAGCTGATCGTTTTGGGTTATCTCAGCTTCATCAATTCAGAGGAAGAGTCGGGCGTGGCCAAGACCAAAGTTATTGCATTTTACTCTGTACAGACCCTTCAGAAACTGCAAGTAGCCGATTATCGGCATTAGAACAAACCACCAATGGATTCACATTGGCGGAAATAGATTTAAAATTGCGAGGACCTGGGGATTACTTTGGGGTAAGACAAAGTGGAGTTCCAAGCATGAGATTAGCTAACTTGTTTGATTTGTCTTTGATGCAACTTGCTAAATCTACCGCTCAACTGATATTCGACAAAGATCCTCATTTAACGGCACATCAGCACGCCCATCTTAAACAAACCGTGGAAACCTTGTTAGCAGATCTAGTAACTGATCCGGCTTAATCAATCACTTTAAACTTGTAACCAACATTCCAGACAGTTTCCACGAATACATTAGAAGAATCTTCTATTTTAGACCTCAAGCGGCGTACATGAACATCAACAGTCCGTGTTCCTCCTAAGTAATCATAACCCCAGATTCTACTCAATAAATCTTCTCTAGAATACACATGCCCAGGGTTAGAAGCTAATAAAACCAATAATTGGAATTCTTTGTAAGTCAAGGCCATTTTTTTGTCGGAAACGTACACTTCATATTTTTCTAAATCAATGAATAGATGCCGGTGTTTAATAATTGTCTCTTGTAAATCTACGTGATACTTAGAATTTAATTTGCTTAACCGTAATTCAAATTCACCAGGGTATCCTGGGTAGACAAATATTTCTTCAATGGAGGTTGAAAGTCTCAAGGATGTAATTTGGTTTTCATTTATGATAACTATCACAGGTATTTCGATGCCCTGACAATATAGCATCACATCTGCAGTTTTTTCCAGACCCAATGCCGCACAGTTTATTGCAATTATGTTAAGTGAGCCGGTTTGGTTATTGGGGATTTCATCGACATTAGACAGTTCTCTTACATTTTCACAATTTTGTTGAAAGATTTTCAAAATTTGTGAGTGCAATAAAGATGCTGGGTCTGAGATAAATAAGAATGATTCCATAATTCTTTATATTTCGTCCTGTTTATCTATTCATCTGTTGCGAATGTTGACTGAATCCTGCCACAAACATATCATACTTTATAAACTATTGTTTGAGTGGTTAGATATGTTTGAATATGATACCCCAGAACAGTTGCGCAAAGATATACGCAAGGAAATATGGACTAAACCAACTTCTGGACTATTAAGAGGTTTCATCCAAACTAATGTGGTTATATTACCCTCCATACACGCTTCCGATTTTGAACAATTTTGTATTTCTAACCATAAGTCGTGTCCTATCATTGAGATATTAAAACCGGGGAATCCTCATCCATCTACATCTGCCCAACAAGCAGATATCCGGACAGACATCCCACGCTATAACATATATAGGAATGGAGAATTTGAAAAAGAATCGTTAAACGTCACAAACCTTTGGGAAAACCATTTTGTAACTTTCCTGTTGGGGTGTAGTTTTTCATTTGAATATGCACTCCAAAATGCAGGAATCACAATAAAACACCAACAACTCGAGAAAAATGTCGCTATGTATGTCACTAACATACAGACTGTAACTTGCCAGAATTTTTCTGGCCCCATGGTAGTAAGCATGCGTCCTATAGCTACATCTAAGATCCAGGAAACTATAGCCATCACTACACTGTTTCCGAACAACCATGGAGCCCCAATCCATGTCGGAGACCCATCAATAATTGGAATCAACGATTTTGAGCATCCAGAATACGGTGATTTTACGGAGGTTTCACCAGGCGAAACCCCGGTTTTCTGGGCTTGCGGGGTAACTCCGCAAGTAATTGCACTCAATGCCAAACCGTCTCTAATGATTACCCATACTCCGGGGCACATGTTCTTGACGGACTTGACGGCCTAAAATGCAACCCGACGGTTCCATAGAAAACATAATCCTATCAAACGACAAACGTGACATTGCACAGTTTTCTCGATACCTGCCATCGGCATTCTGTGAAGATGCAGCACGGTTTCTGTTGACTCACCCCAAAAACGCCATAATCACAACCGGATTTTTAATCCCCATGTCCCTTAAGCCTGAGACTGACGGACCGCCAAGTGCCATAGCTTTAGGGGATGCACTGAGCGCTCTAGGTTGGGAAGTGACGTATGTAACCGACCACTACACCGTACCATTGTTAAAACCATTCACAAATAAGAATTCAATTATAAATTTTCCTATAACTGACCTATTCACCAGCAAAGATTTCAGCAAACAGTTGTTAAAAAGAATAAATCCGTCAATTTTAATATCAATTGAACGATGTGGTATTAATGAATTCGGATTATATGCCAACATGACTGGAATTGATATTACCAGTCACACAGCACGAGTTGATACTTTGTTCAGTGAATCAATACCAAGCATCGGGGTGGGTGATGGTGGAAACGAAATAGGAATGGGTAACATTCCTGTTAGTAACGAAACCAAACAATTAAAAATAGATTTTTCTATAACATCTACTAGCAAACTTATTATTTCAAGTGTTTCTAATTGGGGCTGCTATGGCTTAATAGCAGCACTATCCATACAAATTCAGAAGAATTTATTACCTTCCATTGACAGTCAAAAGTGTCTGATACAAGGCATGGTAGCTCTAGGGGCAGTGGACGGGACCACAGGGCAAAGTACTACTACAGTAGATTCTTTTTGTTTAAAGGAGAATTTATCCATTCTACAGGCATTACACCATTTTGTTGAGGAAAATTTAACAGAACAAAAATAGGTTAGTAACCAGCAATGACTTCTCCAATTTTAGAAAGTTTTTTTAAATCTACAAGTTCATCTCGGATTTGAGCTGCTTTTTCAAATTCCCAATTTCGAGCAGATTGTTTCATCTGAAGTTCTAGATCTTTGATTAATAAGAGTAAGCTTTCTTGAGACAATTCTTTTCTCAATTCGTTTTTATCTGACGCTTTCTTTTGATCGCCTAAATTTTCAGTCAAATCGTGAATCTCTTTTTGTATAGATCTCGGAATAATGCCATGTACATTGTTATGTTTTTCTTGAATTTCACGGCGTCTGTAAGTTTCTTCAATCGCTTTCCTCATTGATTCTGTGACTTTGTCGGCGTACATGATGACGTGCCCATCACAATGACGAGCTGCCCGGCCAATAGTTTGAATCATTGAAGTAAAAGATCTTAAATAACCTTCTTTGTCAGCATCCAATATTGCTATAAGACTTACTTCTGGCAGATCCAGTCCTTCCCTGAGAAGGTTAATGCCAATGACCACGTCATATACCCCTAGGCGCAAGTCTCGAAGAATCTCTATTCTGTCTAAAGTTTGAATATCTGAATGCAAATAAGTATTTTTAATGCCGATTTCAGACAAATAGTCAGCCAATTCTTCTGACATTCTTTTGGTTAAGGTAGTAATTAAAATTCGTTCATTATTTTTGATTCGGATTCTGATTTCTTCTATTAAATCATCAATTTGACCAGCACTAGGCTTCACTTCAATAGTAGGGTCTAACAGTCCTGTGGGTCTTATGACTTGCTCAACCACATTAGGAGAATGTTGGATTTCATACGGTCCTGGTGTTGCCGAAACAAAAACAACTTGTTTCATTTTTTTTTCGAATTCTTCGAACCTAAGTGGCCTGTTATCCAACGCTGAAGGCAATCTAAATCCATAATCTATCAGGGTACTTTTTCTCGAGTAATCTCCTTTGTACATGGCTCTGATTTGGGGTAATGTCATATGAGATTCATCAATGAAAATCAAATGGTCTTCTGGAAAATAATCCAATAAAGTCCATGGTAGGCTGCCGGCATCTCTCCGTTGCAAATGCCTAGAATAGTTTTCAATGCCAGCACAGCTACCCGTTTCACTCATCATTTCAATGTCATAATGGGTTCTAGATTCCAATCTAGCGGCTTCTAACAATCTGTTTTCTTTTTTTAAAAACGTTAAATGTTGGCTCAATTCGTCTTGGATGTCATTGACCGCTAAATTAACTCTTTCTTGTGATGTGACAAAATGGTTAGAAGGGTATATGTCAACTTGTTCTAAGCCTTCGAGTAATTCTCCTGTTAAGGGTTCAATTTTGGTAATTTTTTCGATCTCATCGCCAAAAAATTCTATACGTAATGCGTAATCTGCATAAGCCGGGATAATATCAACTATCTCCCCTCTTACTCTGAATTTACCCCTTACAAGGTCATAGTCATTCCTTTCATACTGCATACTTACCAATTTTCTGAGGAACACATTTCTTTCTTCTTCAACGCCTACGGCGATGTGAGCAACTTTTTTGAAGTAATCCCCTGGATCTCCCAACCCAAATATACATGATACAGAAGCAACTACCAGAACGTCTTTTCTAGTGAGTAAGGATGTCGTGGTTGACAGGCGGAGTTTGGTAAGTTCATCATTTACACTCGCATCTTTTTCTATGTACAAGTCTTTCCCTGGAACATAGGCCTCGGGAGTGTAATAATCATAATAAGAAACAAAGTATTCGACTGCATTATTTGGAAAAAATTCTTTGAACTCTGAAGCCAATTGGGCTGCCAGAGTTTTATTGTGGGCAATTACTAACGTTGGCTTTTGAATCTGCTCCACCACGTTAGCCATGGTGAAAGTTTTTCCGCTACCTGTCACACCCAATAGGGTTTGCAGATCCTTGTGGTCGTTCATGCCTTTAACCAAGTTAGATACAGCACTAGGCTGATCACCAGTCATTTTTAAATCAGAAACTATATTGAATTTTTCTGTCATTATGCCTCGTAAAATTTATTCAGACCATTCTACCCAAAACCATTTTTATTCTTGATTCCAGATCCATATGGTCTGGGTCAAAGTCAGTTTTATCGATTACAGATTTAACTTCAGTTATGGTATATCCAAGCGCAACCAAAGAATCGATCAAATCACTGTCATTATCAAAGCGAGTGATCTCCAATTCCATGCCTTCTAAAAATTCCATTTTGCCCTTAAGTTCCAAAACGATCCGAGAAGCTGTGCGAGTTCCAACACCCGGTACACCAGTCAGTAAACCTACATTATCTGTCATCACGGCTTCTGCTATTTGCGAAATAGACAAATGCGAAAGGATAGCGAGTCCATTTTTTGGACCAACTCCATTAACTGAAATTAATTGATGAAATACTTTAAGTTGTTCTGAATCATCGAATCCAAATATAGTAAACGTGTCGTTAGTGTACCGTAGATGTGTGTGGAGATGTAGGTAATCCCCAACAGATCCAATTTCAACAAGCTTGGATTGGGGAACAAATACTTCATATGTAACGCCATTAACGTCGATTCCTAGAGACTCTTCCAACAGAGCTGTTATATATCCCTTTAAACCAACAATCATAAGAATCTCAATTAATCAATTTAGATTCTAAAAGCTGTGTGGATTGGAATTCAAAAGCATGGCACACCGATATGGCGATAGCATCAGCTGCGTCAGTTCCAGGAGTTTCTCTCAATCCAAATATTGTACAAACAGAATCTTGAATCATTTTTTTATCCGACAATCCATATCCTGAAACAGCGTTTTTGATTTTGGTGGGTGCGTAACGGAATACCGGTATTTTTTGACTTGCGGCTGCAATCAAAACGGCGGCTTGGGCTTGGCCTATCGCGATTGTGCTTTTAACAAATTTTCTTTCACCACTACCAAGAAACGGTTCCTCAACGCTAATAGCAGTAGGATCAAATATGTTAATCATATTTAATATATGTGAGTGCATTTGATACAATCTTTCTTCTATGTTAGTTTTAGCAGATACTTTAATGATTCCATAATCTTCTAGTTTCAGTTCTCCAGTGTTATCAGATACAACGCTGTATCCCATATTAATAGTCCCTGGATCAATTCCTAGTATCATCATGGTTTATTATTCTCCTGAATATTTATTCAGTACCTCTTCTGGGAAATCGGCATTTGTATAAGCTTTTTGTATGTCTTCCAATTCTTCCAAAGTGTCTAAAAGTTTAAGAGTTTGTTCTGCTTCTTTGGCTTCCAACATTACAGTGGTCTTAGGAATTAAAGATATATCTGTGGACGTTATAGAAATACCATTTTGTTTCAAAGCCAATTCTACGGTGGAGATAGCATTTTGAGCAGTATAAATCTCAACTGAATTTCCTTCGATTTTTACATCTTCTGCTTCCGCTTCTATAGCAAACAACCCGATTTCTTCTGCTTCTGTGTTACTTTCGGAATCTACTACAACAATGCCTTTGGCTTCAAAGTTCCATGCAACGCATCCAGATTCTCCTAAATTGCCACCGCCTTTAGAAAAAGCTGACCTAACTTCCGACGCAGTACGATTACGATTATCAGTAACAGCATGAACTAAAATTGCACCACCTCCTGGCCCGTACCCTTCATACGTTATCTCATCCAGATCCGATGCGCCTTCGCCAGCACCAGTAGCTTTAATAATAGCTCTGTTAATATTTTCAAGGGGCATATTGTTCGTTTTTGCTTTATCTACAGCTAGTCTCAATTTAAAGTTCATATCGGGGTCTCCCCCACCTTGCTTGGCTGCCAACGCTATATCCTTACTTAGCTTGGTAAATAAGGCGCCTCGTTTTGCATCAGTGACACCTTTTGCACGTTTGATAGTTGACCATTTCGAATGTCCAGACATATTCCACTCTCCATTGTGTTGAAAGAATTTGTTATCTTATAGTCCAATCACAAACCTTTAGGCAATGTAACTTTCATATTTTTTGATTCCAAGTTTACATCGATTATAACCGATGTGATGGCAGGGATAAGTGTTTCTTTACCTTCTTTACTGACGACATATACGTCATTGCTACCAGTGTATAGAATGTCAGTGATTTCTCCCAGGCACAATTCATTTTCAAAAACATTTAGTCCGATCAATTGATAATGATAGTAATGATCAGATTCCAATACGGGGGAATCTGCAGCAGGAATAGTAATCATTTGTCCTACTAATTCATAAGGTTGAATTTGAGCAGAACCCTGCTCAAATGTACAAAATAATTTTTTTCCTGGCGCTGGCTTCACTTCAGTAATTCGAAATTCATGTTCTTGGACATAAATGTTCTGTTTTACTGAAAACCTTGTTGTCACGTCTGTCATTGGATCCACTGTATAAAAATTATTGGCAGGATTCCATTTCATAATCCTGCCAATAACCACCATGTCGTCTCGTTCTTTCACAAATTGAGTGATTTAGACTATTTCCAAAATCACTTTGCTACCATCTTTGACGCCTGCAACTCTCAGCAAGGCTCGTATCGACTGAGCAACTCTGCCCCTCCGTCCAATGATTTTACCTTTGTCTTCATCAGCTACTTCTAATTTCAAGACTCTTTGGCTACCTTCGATTTCTTCGGTAACGGTTACTTCATCAGGAAGGCTCGCTAATGATTTGGCTATATATTCTACTAATTCTTTCATTTTAACTCTACTCAGCAGATGCTTTATCGATTATTCTTTGTACTGCTTCAGTCGGCTGAGCGCCTTTTTTAATCCAATCAGTTGCTTTTTCGACGTCAATTTTAAATGCAGGCGGATCTACCATTGGATCGTAAGTTCCGATCCATTCTACAAAAGCTCCATCTCTGGGAGCTCGTGAGTCAGCTACAACTATCCTATATGACGGTTGCTTTTTTCTTCCTACTCTTCTCAAGCGGATTTTTAACATATTTTAAGTACCCTTTTTTTAATTGGTTTGTTCAGATTAGATTTTACGTCTATCTACAATTTATTGTCAAACATTTAAAGCCTCAAATAAATATAAAAGGGCTCAGACTTTCCGGTCAATCGATTCCCTGTACGAGGGGCGATGATAGACATTAGCCCGAGCCCAACCTAGTTTGTGGTGTTTATAATACTAAACGTAGTAATCAGTCGTTGGATCCAGACTGATGGCTACCATCGCCCCCACATATCACTTTCTTTCATAAACTTCACCTCCGTTTTTATTTTCTCTAACGAGTATTAATATCGTAACAATTAATCAATTTTGATGTCAATAACTTTTCACCCCAAATTACTATTATTTAAATTGTTTTGGTTTGAAAAGCAACCGCTGGTCCGCTATCATATATAGATATCGTTCACGAAGGTGTGGCATGAACATATTATTTATGGGAACCCCTCTCTATGCAGTTCCGGTCCTCCAGCAATTACATGCAGAGTTTGGAATATCCGGAGTAATAACAGCTCCTGACAAAAAATCAGGACGCTCCCTAAACTTAATGCCTTCACCGATCAAAGTTGAAGCGCAGGTTTTGGACATACCTTGCCATCAGCCTAGTTCTTTACGAAATATTAAAAGTAAGAATTTAATCCAGCGATTAAATCCGGACGTTATAGTAGTGGTAGCATACGGCCTTTTAATACCGCTAGATATTTTGAATGTCCCACAATTTGGTTGTATAAATCTCCATCCATCATTACTACCCCTGCTACGGGGACCTAGTCCAGTAGCAGATGCTATACTCAATAGGCATTCCAAAACCGGAATCACTTTAATGCAACTTGATGAAGGAATGGATACTGGCGCTATAATCAACCAACGCAACTATGTATTAAATTACACGGAAACCACTCCTGACTTGACCTTTAAGTTGTTTGAGGTAGGAGGTGACCTGATAGTTGAATACTTAAATAATCTCTCTAAAGGTATTTTACCAGTAAAAACTCCCCAAATTGAATCTGCTTCCTCAATTACACACAAGCATTTAAAAGAACACGGAGAAATAGATTGGCACAAATCCGCTGATTCTATTGAATCTCAACTGCGGGCATTCGTTCCTTGGCCCGGTTCAACAACCAGATGGAAGAACAAATCAATCAAAATAATTCAAGGACGAGTTACTCCGGAATTACCCCCAAGCAACTCAACTCCAGGAACTATATTGCCTGTAACTGATTCCAAATTCAAAAACAGAATATTGATTTGTACAGGATTTGGGATATTAGAAATCGAGAAAATTCAACTTGAAGGAAAAAAAGTCATGTCAGCTTCTGAGTTTTTAAGAGGTTATCCCTTATTGCCAGGATCAATATTCAAATAAATAATAAGCGAGGCGTTTGATGAACAAAATACCCACTGACAAAGAAGTAGTTTCCATGATGGAATCTCTAAGTAATTGGGGTAAATGGGGTCCGGATGACCAACGTGGTTGCTTGAATTACATCACAGATACAGTTACAAAGAACGCATCTAAATTAATCAAAACTGGAACTACAGTAAGTTGCTCTAGACCTATCACCACTGAATCAGCTTCAGACGTAACATATCAAGTACAACGGTTCATGGTTGACAGTGGCGAAGGAAGAACTCATGACGATCAAGAACGTCAAATAAACCGGAAAGGAGCGGCAGAATTCATTGGAATGGTCTTTCATGGGCAAAGTATCACTCACATTGATGCTTTATCTCACTACTCTTGGAAGGGCTTAATGTACAACGGGGTATCGTCAGACATGGTGACTTCTAAAGAGGGAGCCCAGAGTCATTCGATAGAGAACATTAGTAATGGCATAATTACCAGAGGGGTCTTATTGGATATAGCTAAATTAAAAAATAAGCCATGGTTGGATAACGATGAACCCGTCATGCCTGAAGATTTAGATGCAGCCGAGAAAGCTCAAGGTATAACAGTTGGTGAAGGGGATGTCTTATTCGTTCGAACAGGAAATTACAGGAAGAGACTTGAAACTGGACCTACTGATCCATCTAAAGGAATGACTGCCTGCCAAGTTGCTTGCGCACCATGGTTCAAAGAAAGACGAATCGCAATGTTAGGTACCGACACTTCAAACGACATAAAACCTACAGACTATCCGAATTTAACCAGTTCGCCTCTACACATTATGTGCCTTGTAACTTTAGGGCTTTGGTTAGTCGATAACTGCAACCTAGAAGAACTAGCCCAGATTTGTGAAATTCGAAACACTAGTGAGTTCTTGCTTGCGATGGGGCCATTAAAATTAAATAAGGTCACTGGCTCACCAGTTAATCCGATTGCTGTTTTTTAATAGTTTCTCTCCATTCCGATTCTAATTCTCTCAAACGTTTTACTCGGACCTCAGTAGGCGGATGAGTTGAAAACAACTTTGACATACTGCTACCTCTAAAGGGGTTCACAATAAACAAATGAGATGCACTTTCAGGAACCTTCATTGCTCCCGAAGAATTATGCTGCTCTAGTTTCTCTAATGCATCAGCAAGAGCAAGCGGATCCCCTGAGGTGTGAGCACCTTTCAAGTCTGCTTGAAATTCTCTGGATCTTGATATAGCCATTCTAACAATGCTGGCGGCTAACGGCATAACTATAGCTACGAAAAGAAGGCCTACTATATTACTGTTACGTCCTCCTCTATTTCCGCTGAAAGCTGAAAACATAGCACTGAATTGAGCGATCCACGCTAGCATAGAAATCGCTCCGGCTATAGTAGCTACTACAGCCATAATGAGTGTGTCTCTATTCCCTACATGAGCCATTTCGTGAGCTAGTACAGCTCCAAGTTCACTGTCATTTAAAGTTGTTTGTATTCCGGTAGTAACCGCGACTGTAGCATTCTTGGGATTTCTTCCAGTGGCAAATGCATTAGGAACATTACTTTCTATTTTGTATATTTTAGGCATGGGAAGCTGGGCTCTGTCACATTGTGTTTTAACTAAATTGAACAATTTGGGATCAGAAGATTCTTCAACTGGATGGGCATGAGCCATCTTTAATGCAATTCTGTCGCTATACCAATATGCTCCTATATTCATTATGACTGCAAAAATTAGAGCTCCCAGAATGCCAATTTCTCCGCCAATGCTAGCTCCTGCCACTAACAACAGGAAAGACAATATAATTAACAATGAAAATGTTTTGATACCATTCATTTTGAGCTCCATTTATTTAAATCTGATTTACGAAAAAACCGAAGGAAAACATCAGAGCAAATACGCCTAGCAACATCAATAGTCTTATTAACCATTTCTTTTGCGATTTGTTCATATATCGATGAATATCCTCCAATTACATTTTCAAAGATGAAAATATAACTCTAATATTCTATAATAAAGATAGGAAGTCAACAAATGTCATTTAAATATATAGGAGTCCAATTTGTCACTCAAAATAGCTGTGCTAGCAAAACAAGTAATCGATCCAGATATGCCTCCCTCGGCATTTAAAATTGATTCTTCCATTAATCAGGTGTTAACGCCAAATTCTATTCCCCCAGTTGTCAATGGTTTTGACGAGAACGCCGTAGAAGCAGCACTCCGAATAAAAGACGTTCAAGAGGCGTCAATTACAGTCATTTCATCAGGTACAACATTTGCGCTTGATGTAATGAAAAAACCTTTGTCAATGGGAGCAGATGAATTAGTATTGCTACAAGATGAACTTCTCGTAAACAGTATAGACACGTATCTGGTTGCGTCAGTTATTGCAGCTGCAATCAAAAAGCTAGGCGGGTTTGATTTAATCCTATGCGGTAGACAAGCTTCCGATTGGGACAACGCCCAATTACCTTTAGGTTTGGCCGAACTCTTAGCACTGCCCTGTATCACATTAGGAAAAAAAGTCGAACTGAAAGAAAACCATGTTCTTGTCGAAAGAGTTACAACAGATGGGTATGAAATCATAGAAGGCCAATTGCCATGTGTGGTGACTGTAAGCAATGAACTCGGCCAACCAAGGTATCCAACTCTTCGTGGAATTATGGCAGCGACTAGAAAAAAACCGACAATTTGGACATCTGTGGATTTAGACCTGGACGTGTCAGCTTTAACCCCTAAGATTTCTTTAACTGACCTATTTACCCCCGAAAGAAATCAAGAATGTGAAATGATTGAAGGCGAAAATGAAGCAGACGCCGCCAAAAATTTAGCCTTGAAATTAAGAGAAGATAAACTTATTTAGAAATTAGGAGTCCGAAATGCCCGAACTAAACGAAATATTAATAGTGAGTTATCTACGGGAAGGAATGACCGATAGTACGGCAAATGAATTGTTGCGAGCTGCTAGAGATTTATCCGACCAGGTACCGATGATTGTATCTTTAGCAATATTAGGAACTGACGACGATGGATTGGCAAAAACAGCAATATCTGCCGGAGCAGACAAAGTATATTTGATAAATGACCCTCAATTGAGCCAATATCAATCTGACATCTTTGTTCACTGCATGTCAGAAATATGTACTATACTAAACCCGTCTGTAGTACTCATAGCAAGAAACGCTGAAGGACGTGAATTAGCACCTCGGTTGGCATTCCGTCTGGGAACGGGTTTAGCCCAAGATTGCTTAGAAGTAGCAATGGATGAATCTACTAATCGATTGTTAGCTAACCGCCCGGTCTATGGCGGCAGTGCCATCGCAGTCGTTGCTTGCCATACAGATCCTCAAATTGCAGCCATTCGCCCTAAGGCGTATGAGCCTTTGAACATTGATGAATCAAGAACTGGCGAAATAATAAAACTGGAAATTTCCATTCCCCAAGATTTAGTAAAAACAAAAATACTTGATCGGGTGTCTGAGGAATCTGAAGGAGTACAACTGGAAGACGCAAGGATAGTTATCGCAGGGGGGAGAGGTCTTGGGGGACCTGAACCATTCGAACAACTAGGAGAACTCGCTAACATCTTAGATGGAGCCGTAGGAGCATCGAGAGCAGCCGTTGACTCCGGGTGGGTTCCTCACAGTTTCCAAGTTGGATTAACTGGCAAAACTATAACTCCAGATGTATACATTACTGTAGCCATATCGGGAGCAAGTCAGCATATGGCAGGATGTTCAGGGTCGAAAGTAATAGTAGCTATTAATAAAGATCCCGAAGCTAATATATTTAAAGACGCTAAATATGGCATAGTAGGAGACTGGGAAAATATATTACCTGCGCTAACTGAAACTATAAGAGAACTGACCGATAGTTAGCCCTAGCAAATAATATTGTCTATCAACCTAACGCTGCCCATATTCACAGATAACAATAATACTGCTGGCCCCAACAAAGTCTCCGCAGGTTGTAATGAATGGGGGTCTACAAATTGCAAATAATTAACTTGTGTTATGTCTTTGATGTTCAAAAGTTTATCTGTAAGTTCTTTTTCTAATTCAGACACTTCTTTCCAATGAAATTGTTGTTTTTGTAATTTAGCTAACTCCAACAGAGAATAAATTCCACTAGCAGACTTCCGTTGATTTGTTTCCAAATAAACATTCCGGCTACTTATTGCCAAGCCATCGGCTTCTCTAACAGTAGGACATATTTTCAAATGAACCTGTAAATTCAGATCTTGGATGATGTTTTTTATGACTTGAGTTTGTTGATAATCTTTCTGCCCCAAATAAAGTGTTGTCGGTCTCACTAAATTCAACAATTTAGTTACTACTAGTGCTACACCATCGAAATGCCCGGGCCTCTGGACACCTTCTAGAATGTTACCTATTTGGCCCACGGACACCATTGTAGTAGCAGAATCTTTGTACATCTCAGTGGTTTCAGGGATAAATACGCAATCCACTAAATTATCTTCCAAAAAGTTCAAATCTTGTTCAAGTGATCTGGGGTATTGGTTGAAATCTTCATTTTTACCAAATTGTTTTGGATTCACAAAAATAGTCGAAACAGTATATTCGTTATCTGCAACTGACTGAGTTATCAAAGATTTATGACCACTATGGATAGATCCCATAGTAGGAACTAATCCTATTTTCGAGGAAATTTGGTTTCTCAATTTAATAAGGTTTGAAATATTATATATGACATCCATTTTTCGCCACTCTAAAACAATTCGTCTATTTCCTGTTGTAAGGTTTCTTCATTCGTGATGGAACTATAAAATTCTAAAGTTCCATAATCCCGGGTTTTAATCACAATTGGCATCGGGACCGCATGGCCAAAAAGCAAAGCTTGTTGTTTAGGCTCCATTCTGGACAATACTGTGCGGAGTTGCCTACTACCTGACATTCCTGACAAAACACTATCAACGTCTCGTTCATTATCTAACAAACAAGTTAGTCTTGTACCCAATTGACTCATCACTTCACTATCTATAGCGCTAGGTCTTTGATCTATAACCATAAGGGTAACATTGTATTTACGAAGTTCTCTGGCAATGGTTCCGAATATAGTTTGATTTGCTATGCCAGGGCTTAAAAATTTGTGAGCTTCTTCTAATACTATAATTACTGGCCTGGGTTCAATGCCAGAGGATCCTAAAGCTTGTTCTTTCAATTCAACATATCTTCTATGGATCCTCCTAGACAACAAATTGCTTACCAAAATATAAGCTGCTAAATCATCACCATATCTGCCAAATTCGACTACTACGTGATTACCTCTTTCGACATGTTGAATCATTTGTATCGCGATATCTTGATTGGAATCAGATACTAAAAAGCCAAATCGTTTAAAGCGGTTTAATCTTTCATACAAGGCTCTCAAAGCTTGAGGAGACACTCCTATCGAGTCAGCTAATTCGTAAACTTCATCATTGGTTTTTAGGTTTATAAATTGTTCAAGCCATTGTCTTGCACCAAAATGTCGTTCCAGCACATATGACGCTGCAATCGCAATATCTGACAAATTCAAACTTTCTTTCAGCAATTCTAAATCTTCTGGCTCTATCTCATGATATCCAATTTTAGCATCAACGTCATATTTAGAATTTCTTCGCCGAGAGCTCTCCTCGTCTAGTGTAAAAACTGTTACTTTTTCAGGGAACAACTGTTTCAGTCCTTTAACACTCATATTCCTGTCGGTATCTTGGCCTGTCTGCCCATATTCACTGTGCATGTCGAATATCAAAGCAGATGCTTTGTTGTGCTGTAGTATTCCAACGAGTAGCAATCTGGTCAGAAATGTTTTTCCAGTTCCGCTTTTTCCAAAAACGCCTACTGACCTCTTCACAAATTCTTCAAGGTTGATACACACTCTGGTATCCATGTCCAAAGGGGTTCCTATCCAAAAATTATTTTCGCTTTCTTCTCCGAAAACCACCTGGATATCCAATTCAGATGCTAGTTGTACATTCGAGAAATGATCAGGAATCGTTTTGGCAGGTTCTATTGTTTTTATGGAGTCTATTCCTGTAGGTAAAATCAAATTAGTAGATAAGGAAACTTTCCCATAAGCCACAGTTCCCTTCAATGCATTTACGACTTCCTTGTTTTCCAAAAAGGTCATCTGAGAGAACACGGATGAGTCTGTGTTTTCAAGAGAGACATCCGTTACAACTCCGAAAAATTTTCCGTCCTTACCTTCTATGGTTAAAAATTGGCCAGACTTTATATCTTCAACACTGGTAGAGGGGTTCAATTTAACATCAGTTCCTTGCGACAGTGAACCGCCGATAACCATTCCTATATTTTTACCGGATTCTATTGACATAGTTAATCTAGTCTCCTAAATATTGTAATATCTTGATTAATCTTGATGAATCCCTAGCTAGTTCCGATACGAGTTTTTGTTTCAAGGACTGGGCTAATATCTGACCTTCTTCTCCCTCTAGCACAGAATATATTTCACGAACACATGCTATCAAAAGCAAATCAGGATCCGACGTACGAGTATTCAATACTGTTTTTATGAAATTCAAAGAACGAACAAACTCCAGTAAAATATCTAATTTGGTTGGATAAACGAAAGAATGTATCATCGGTGGCAAAGTAGAATAACCTTCAAAAATGTGGGTGCTCAGCTTGGTGCCAACGGTTATGCAGTCAAAACGAACTGTAAGCAAGTCCATCAATTGAGGATTTTGGTTAAAAACATCTGATTCATTAGCCATGTCTTGGCCTCTTGCTAAGACCGGTCGTGTAACATCAAAAGGTTCTACACGAACATTTTGAACTATTCCAATAATATAAGGTTCATTTTGTCCTGCAGAAACAAACGATCCAATGGCAGGTGGTTTTTTAAGGTCATACCCTTCAGAAACAAAATCCATTGAACTTGATTGTATGACTTCTCCAATTTTAACCAAATTTTCACTCCCTACAGTGAACTCATAATACTAAATTACTTTTGACAAATCAGTCTGGTGTTGTCAGGTAAGATAAGTATATATTTGCAAGTAAAAAAGGTGTATTATCTCTACAACCCGGTAGGAGGAATTTATGAGTAACGAAGCAAATGATCACGATAACCACCATGATCACGATAACCACCACGATCACGATAACCACCACGATCACGATAACCACCATGAATCCGGCATCCGAGGAAACAAGAATTTTATATTGAGTGGATTAACCAGTGGACACGGAATATTCCATTGGTTTATACAAAGTTTCTACGTAATGATTCCGGCAGTTAAGGCCACATTTGGTATCAGTGACGTCCAAGTAGGCCAAATACTTGGCACACGTGAATTAGTTGGAGGGTTGATCTCCTTACCTGGAGGAGTAATCACTGACTATTTGAGAAAGCATTGGGGCTTAGTATTAGCCTTTTGCATGTTTCTTTTTGGAATAGGCTGGTTAGTCATGGCCAGTTCAGGCTGGATACCCATGTATCCGCTCTTACTCGTCGGGATGGCTCTTGTAGGAGCTGCTGCAACAATTTGGCATCTCCCTGCTATGTCGGCTCTTTCTCACCATTTCAGTCATGGACACCGAGGGACAGCGTTGTCTTTCCACGGAGTAGGGGGGCAAATTGGAGATGCTCTAGCCCCATTAGCAACAGGTTTTTTATTAACTTACCTAGCTTGGCAGCAAATACTTTCTATATATGTAGTCATACCTCTTTTATTGACTCTTTTAGTATATTGGGCATTCAAAAACATAGGTAACACCGCTGAAGCTCAAGACGTTAAAATAGAAAACCAAATAGCAGAAACAAAATCAATTCTAAAATCTCCTGCACTTTGGTTGATAACCATCGTTGGAGGACTCAGAGGCACTGCGCAAGTTTCAGTTATGACTTTCTTCGCAATCTATGTAACAGAAGTCTTGAACTACAACATAGCCATAGTAGGTGCACTCCTAATGGTACTGACCTTAACTGGCATAATTTCCACTCCAATCATGGGCAATTTATCGGATAGGTTTGGTAGGAAAATGATTTTGGTGCCTGGATTATTGCTGTTAGCAGTAATGAGCATAGCGTTTATTCTAGTCGGTAACAATTTAGTTCTCTTGGTAATTGTTCTACTTCTATTGGGTATGTTTTTATACAGTGACCAACCTATTCTCACAGCAGCAGCTTTAGACATCGTTGGCCAAGGTGTGGCAGCAACCACTATGGGTATCTTAGGAGCAGCAAGAGCCGGAATGGTATTTATTGGACTCATTGTCGCTGGTACTTTGTCCGAAGCCTATGGGATCGAATTTACTTATTATTTCGTATCAGCACTATTCATTTTAGCTTTGGCAATCATATTATTCACGCCAATGTCTAAAGAAGATCAAAACAATTAAACAACTCAATTAAGAGGACATATGACATTAAACAAAATTGCAATCATAAGCCCAGGAGACATGGGCTCTGCAGTTGGGGGCCTTTTGGTTTCAAACGGGGCAGAGGTTTATACTTGCCTCCAAAATAGGAGTCAGCGAACTAAAAACTTGTCAGAAGCAGCTGGAATAACTGACTTACCTAACTTTAATGAATTAGTTACCACTGTAGATGTAGTTCTTTCCATAACGGTTTCAGAAATAGTGCAACAAGTATGTGAAGAAGTGGCCAAAGCAGCGCAAGCAACTGGGTCGTTTCCGATATTTGCAGAATGTAATGCGATTTCACCTAATAAATCTAAACAATTACAGGGCATTCTAGAATCTGCAGGATGCGCTTACATCGATGCTTCTATCATCGGTGGCCCTCCAGCTAGAGGGGATACTACTTCGGGTGTCAAAGGGAAAAGTCCCCATATTTACTATAGTGGAGAAAACACGGAAGCCTTTTCTACTCTTACAGGAGTAGGCCTTGATTTAAAATACTTAGGCTCTAACATCGGGCAAGCGTCTGCAATCAAAATGACTTACGCGGCTTTAACAAAGGGATCTACCGCTCTATACACAGAACTCATGTTAGCTGCACAAATTATGGGCGTGTCAGACCAATTGGCTGAAGAATTCACTACTACTCAATCAGATGCATATACTAGGATGTCAAAATGGATACCTACTATGCCAGCTAAAGCAAGGCGTTGGGTCAGTGAAATGAAAGAAATTCAAGCAACTTTCGAAGAATTAAATATGACAGGTCATATTTTCGAAGGGGTATCAGAGATGTACGACTTAATAGGTGGCACGCCTTTAGGAAATGAAACTCCTGAGAGCCAGGACCGCAACAGAACGCTATCAGACACGCTCGATCAATTAGCCAGTTTCATAAAGTAATGGAAGGAACGAAATTTCGT
>DPHC01000002.1:140519-144293 GCA_003523055.1 Dehalococcoidia bacterium
ACTCAATTAAGCCTCAGTTTGTTCAGTTGAACTTCCTTTAACGGTGATAGTGATGTGAGCCATAGCAGTATTGTCAGGGGCTCCATGCCAATGGTTTTCTCCAGCAGGAATCAGTATCACATCTCCTTCTGTTACTTCCAATGTCTCTGTATCAGATGCAACTTTTCCTGTGCCTTCTGTAACAATAAGAATTTGATCTCCACTATGCTTGTGGAATTTATTCCTGATACCGGCAGGGAAAGCCACTATACCGAAGTTAAAATTGGCACTATCCTCGGCGTTTAAGATAGCCTGGCGACCCACATTGCCTGTAAACAACGGTGCAGTCGCTTCAGTTCTTGGTATATCACCCATAGTTACTTTTTTCATAAAATCCTCCTACTATTTTTTCAATTACAGAACCTATCTGTATCATACCATCAGAATTGTTAATTTTCATACGTCATTTTAAGGAAATATCTCAGTTGTAATTGTGAAAATCAAATGAGTCAATTCATTGGGTCTATTTTTAAATTCAGGCGTTGGATACCATTCATAATCCAAGCTACGAAAAACATTGGATTCTACCGAACAACGCAGTGCAGAAGCTATCACCGGAAATCCTATCCGAGTTGTAGCTTCTTCGGCAATTTGTTCCAAAACTATGTCCGGACAATTTTGCACTATCAAAAAACCTCCTTCCTTTTTCCCATCAGTCACCCTTGCACGAAAAACAAGGCCTTCAATTTGCAAATCTATTATTCTATACGCTTCTTCTTTTATTCCAAAATCGGGCCATCCAATGTTAATACATTGTCCTATAGCCCAATTGGATTTAAGCATTAGTTTCTTCTACATCCCCAGCAATGTAACCTTTGGTCATCAAATAGGTTAATGGAACAGAAGATATCAGGATAATAAACAATGAGTACAGTGATGATTTGGCAAAAAAGGCTTCTATGGCATATGACCAGGATGAGGTAGCTAAATTACTAAAACCTAAAGGTGACAATATCAGAGTTGCAGGTAGTTCCTTCATGACTAGCAAAAACACCATAGCCATAGCCGAAGTAATGCCTGGAATTAACAAAGGCATAGTAATTTTGAAAAAGGTATAAGAGCTAGACCTCCCAAGGCTCTTGGAAGCCTCTGCCAGGCTGGGGCTTATATGCATTAATGAATTGGTTAGTATTCCAAAGGCAGGAGAGATAAATAAGATCACATAGGCAAATATAAGAACTGGTAATGTTTGATAAATCCATGGTAGCCAGTTTGCAGCGAAAAACACCAATGCCAATGCCACTGCTATCCCGGGCAAGCCAAACCCAATAGGGACAATTTGACGTATGATTTTGCTCAATAAACCTCTGTATTGAGTGACGTACATACTTAGGGGCAAAGCTACAATTACAATGACAACTGACGCTATTAATGAGAGGTAAACGGAATTGAACATTCTTTCCCAAGGTATGTAGAGTATCTCACTCCTTAGCCAACCTCTAATTACCCAATAACATAAAATAGCGATTGGTCCCACCATTGAAAGAAATACTATCAGTCCACTAAAGGTTAAGCTTACTAGATTCGCTACTTTTTCTTTGTTAGCTGAGATAGGATTGTTCGGAGTAGAGCCCACTAAATGATATCGTGCTTTTTTTTGAAGAAATCCTTCTCCTAACGTCAACACCAAAGCAGTTACCATTAATATAGTAGAATAAACAGCCGCCATATTTCTATCCATTACGCTTTCATATTGAATAAAAATGCTCCATGAAAATGTACGATATTTTAATAACGAGACTGCTCCGAAATCACTTAACACATATAATGAAACTAGGAGCACACCTGACAGTATGGCAGGCCATAGTTGTCTCAGAGTGACTCTCATAAAAGTCTGTAGTTTATTTAAGCCCATGGACACAGCCACTTCTTCAAGAGAACGATCCAGTTTAAGGAATCCTGATCGTACAGATAAGTAGACGTACGGGTAACTAAAGATAGTTAAAGTAAATGTGGCCCCAGACAAACCATAAATACTAGGGAGTCTTTCTATTTCGAATAAAAATTCAAACCATTTTTGAAGCAGCCCTCTTGGACCTAAAAAAGAAACAACTATTAATCCTCCTACATAAGTCGGAATAACTAAAGGTAAAGCAAATAAGACTGCCCAAACTTGACGAAAAGGTATGTTGGATCGGGTAGCAATCCATGCACAAGGCAACGCGAGGCCTAAGCTACACACAGATACAGTAACGATTAAATACATTGTATTTCTAAGGGATTGCCACAGATATTGATTGGATATCAACGGCATTATGTTCAATCCGGAACTTAATGACCGGACAACCAAATAAATAAGTGGTGCCAAAAGAGCAGCCACAATAAGCATGACAGGTATCAGTAGTTTTACTTGAGGTCGTTTTGAATTTTTTATAAAATTATTTAACACATTTTTTGACTGGAAAATTAATCCAATTCCATGTTACTCTTTTCACTGATTACCAGCAATAGATCCAGATTTTTTTACCCACATTGATGTGGATATTTTTACCCCCACCGTGAAGAGAGAAAAACTCACGATGGGGGCTAGGACATCACCGTTAAGAGGAAGAGAGAGGAAAAACTTACGGTGAGGTCCTAGTGCGGTTCATCAAACCGAATTCATTATTAAGGTAATATACCTTCACTCTGTAACAGAGCAACGGCCCCACCCAAATCGCTTAACTGGTCTGGACTACTTATAGTTACATTAATTTGATCAAGTGGCACAGCATTAGGATCTGCTACAACTCCAGGTAAGAGTGGATATTCATAAGTGTTTTCCACAAACCATGCTTGAGAATCAGATCTCTGTAAATAATCAATTAATTCCAATGCTTCAGAAACGTTCGTTGCGTTATCCAAAATTCCGGCTCCAGAAACCATTATAAGAGCTCCTGGGCCTCCTGCCCTAGGATGGTAACCACGAGCCTTAAACCCAACGCCTTCTTCAGCTATGAATCGGTGTAAGTAATAATGGTTAACAAATCCTACTTCTATTTCACCAGCTCCCGCTGCAGCAACTATTGGAGTGTTTTTAGGATAAACCAAAGGCTCATTATCTTGTATTCCACGGAGCCATTCTGCGGTTTTATCATCTCCCCATTCATTTTGCATTGCGATAACCATGGTTTGAAAAGAAGAATTTGTGGGAGCCCAGCCAATTTTACCTTTCCATTTAACATCGGTGTAACCCCACATGTCATCGGGAAGATTAGCCGGATCTATAGAATCGGTGTTGTAAACAACATTCCTAGTCCTTCCACTAATTCCAACCCATGATTTGTCTGATGGGTATGTCCAATCGGCAAACCCTTCAAAAGTAGAGTCAGGCAAAGTTTGAAATTGATCTTGTATTAATCCCAAAGAACCCGGGTCTTGGGAATAAAAGATGTCGGCAACTGTATTATCACCTTCTTCTAAAATTGTAGAAGCGACGAGTGCACTTTTGCCGTATTTAACTTTGACTTGTATCCCTGTATCATTGGTGAATTTTTCCAAAATCGGACTTACTAAACTTTCAGATCTACCCGAATAAACAACCAATTGGCGTTTTGTGTCATCTACGGTTTTTCCAGCAACTTCTTTGACTACTTCTACTTCTTTGACTACCTCAACAGTTTCAGTGATCGTTTCAGTTACAACTTGTGGCGCCGGGACCGTACAAGCCAAACCAATCATTCCTCCCAGTAGTAATGTGAGCAAAAGGGACCGACCCCTTCGTTTATGGTTCATCTTGAATTCTCCTTTTTGTTC
>DPHC01000002.1:144527-152151 GCA_003523055.1 Dehalococcoidia bacterium
ACATTTATTAAATTGCGTCCATGCATATATTTTTATTAATTCTGTATGCTCTTATATTTTAGGGCATTAGTAATACTTTCAAAACTATGCACTCGTTAATCAGTTAATGTCTGTATCAATTAATAGTTAATACTGGTATACTTAAATGGTAAATTCATCGTAAGAAGGTACTGATGACAACGAGCTGGCAAGATATTAAAAGCTTCTGTGGAACTGGAGCAGGTAGAGTCTTTAGAGACCTTGGTTGGAGACGAAAATCCAGAGATTCTATTACAGGATCACCTTTGCCTCCAGCTTTAAGTTGCCGGTCTTTAAGTAAATCTTTCGGCGACTTCCAAGCACTCAATTCTATTGACCTAGAAATTCAGAGTGGAGAGGTCGTGGCCTTATTAGGTCCAAGCGGTTGTGGTAAAACAACAACTCTTAGACTGATTGCTGGATTTGAACAACCAGATAGTGGCACTATACTATTAGAAGATGAAGTTATATCAGATAAAGCAATTTGCCTTCCTCCTAACAAACGTGACATCGGTATGGTATTTCAAGACGGTGCATTATTTCCCCACCTAACTGTGCGAGATAATTTAGGATTTGCCTTAGACGGAATGGCTAACAAAAAACACTTAATCGATGAAATGCTAGAAAAAGTCCAGTTGACTGAATTTCAAAATAGGCTACCTTACCAGTTGTCTGGAGGCCAACAGCAGAGGGTGGCAATTGGGCGAGCATTAATTAGTTCTCCTCAATTATTGATGATGGATGAGCCGTTCTCCAATTTAGATTCAACTCTGAGATATCAGATACGAGAAGAAGTACGGCATATAGTAAGAGAAGCAGGTATAACTACCATATTCGTCACACATGACCAACAGGAAGCCATGTATTTTGGCGATACTATTGCTGTGATGAATCAGGGCGTAATAGAACAGTTCGGTACTCCTGAAGAGATATTCCATGAACCGAAGTCAAAGTTTGTCGCAGAATTCATAGGCTCTGTTGACTTCCTACCATGTAAGTTATCACAAGAACAATTGGTATCAGAAGTCGTAACTGTAAACTTGCAAAGTAACCCCTCCATAGTAAATACAATACTCAGTTCTAAACAACCTCCGGAATTCATGAGTCGACCTGACTGCATAGAAGTTTCACCTTCAGATATTGGGCATGGAACCATAATGTCACGAGAATTTTATGGAGCTTTCTATATGTATTTAATTAAACTCCATTCAGGGACAGTTCTTAGAAGTCTTATGCCTCACACATCTGAATACCCCCCAGGCCAATTAGTAAATTTAACTCTAAGAGATGGTCATCATTTAAAAACATTTGTCGCCGGACAATTAGTGGAGGTTTAACATGACGTTATCGTCTGAAAAAACATCTAGAATATACTGCCATATGAGATTAAGCCACGTAGACAAAATAAGTTCTAGTACTGATCTGAGTAGACTCTCCCAAAGTACGGAAAATTACCTCCTAAACATTTATAATTTGTGGGAAGAAGACTTGTGCCCTACAGTAACCCAGTTGATTCAGTCTCTAAAAGACTTGCCTGAATCTGAAGGTATTGGAACATCTATGCCATCGGTAACAGCAATGGTAGGTAGAATGCAGAAACAAAATTTAATAAGTCAAAATTCAGAACGCCGATTGGAATTGACAGAAACCGGATTCAACGAAGCAGAAGACATAGTGCGAAGACACAGATTAGCTGAGTGTTTGGTAGTAGATATCATGGAAATGGACCTCGCCGAAGCTCATGAAGAAGCTCACAGGTTGGAGCACGGTATGTCATTAGCATTCCAGCACCATCTGTCAAAATCTTTGGGATACCCCACACGCTCACCTTTCGGCAGAGCAATACCTGGATCCGGGTCTCCGATTCTTCCAGTTAACTCTATAGATTTATCAGAATGTGAAATAGGGCCTTCTTACACTATCGTCAGAATACCGCAGGAACAAAAAGAATTGATCAGATATCTCAGTGATTCCTCTTTAACCCCTGGGCAACTAATCTCAATTACTGAATCTTCACCCATGATATCAGTGCTACGTATAGCCACTACAACAACTGAAATTTCCATGGGATTCGACATAGCCAAACAAATAATTGCGTTACCTAACAGTTAGAATCTAGGGAGCGTTTTACTCGTTCCCATGATTCTGGTTTTGTTTGATTGGGGAATTGTTCTGTGTCTCCATTAAACACCACGTTTAACACAATTAACACAGGTCCAGTTTCATTCATAATGGATTCCATTCCGAGCAACAAATCTTCTGTGTTAGAATAATTATAAGCTTTTTTATATCCCGCCCCTAGTGCCATGGCGGCAAAATCTGTTTTCTGAGACCCTTGGATTGGAGTACCTCCTGTGGAATAAAAAGACTGGTCGTTGAACACAAAATGAATGAAGTTTTCGGGTTCGCTTTCAGCCACGGTAGTTAAGGACCCGATATCTGTTCGTAGAGTAGAGTCGCAATCCAACACAATTACTTTTTTTTGATCCAACGCCAACGAAATACCTAATCCGACTGCCGGTGCTCGATCCATGCAATCAACTAAATCTATATCTAAGTCACGTCTTTGAGAAATATGTTGCCATTCTTTAAGGGTCTGTGACGTCGAAACAACTACTGCATCATTTCTATGGTAGTTTATAGCTTTTGCTGCGTCCGTCGAGGTTATCATTTCATTCCTTTTGAAAAAGGCAACCACCATAAACTACAGCATAGTTTGTCGTTGGTTGCCTTATCTTTAAGATCTCAGTTTCCTTCTAGCAGAAACCACAACTCCTAGTCCGACAGGAATTAATAAAGAACCCAATAGCCCTGTTACCCATTTATCTTCAAGTATTTGATCGAATAATATATACCAACCTAGGGCAAATAACCCATATCCAACCAAGCGTTTACTTAATTGGCCAGCAATTATTTTTAGCATAACTTAATATTTCTCTTCGATCTCCACCGATGTTTTTTAGGACAAAGCTTTAGGCAACTCTATAATTGCATCTTTCATAGTTCTTCTTGGTCGTTCTCTAAATTGGACAGGTGTGTTCTCGATTTCTTTATCAACCGCCAATCGAACAAAAACTGGGCCTTCAGCCGCGAAAACTTCATCAATACCCGTAACGAGATCTTCAAGGTTCTCAAAGGAGAAAGTTGCAGCATATCCAGCTGCATCTCCCATAGCTTTCCAATCTACAATCCCAGCGCCTGGGACAGGTTGTCCACCGGTTACACAGTATGCTCCGTTATCAAATACGAAGTGGTACATGTTTTTGACTGATTTATTAGCAACAGTGACCATTGTTCCAAGATTCATTAACAGGCTTCCATCGCCATCCAAACACATGACTTTTCTGTCAGGGTTCGCAAGAGCAACACCTAATGCGAAATTTCCGGCTTTGCCCATAGCCCCAGACAATGGTACATCTAAGGAGTCATTAGAACTCACAGTGGGAAGCCCGAAACGTGCGTTACCCGCATTCATTGTAGCTACGATAACTGAATTTTCTCTTTTGCTGTTAAGTAATTTAACAGCTTCTGTATTATTTATCATTTTATATTATCTCCTAGTCCGAACCGAATTCTGTACCAACAAGTACGCCGACGGGTTTATTAGTCCTATATGCTTCTTCCATAGCGATACTTATTCTGTCGGCATCAGCATCGCTTTCTATTAGGTAGTAATTAATTCCCCAAGTATGAAGATGGTGTTCGATATAAACAGCTGCACTGTCAGGAGTAGGTCCTCTTCTAGACCACCCTCTATAACCAATGAGCATAACCAAAGGTTGATTTATGTCTAATCCTAATCCCCGTATTGAATCACCGGATTCGAATATACCAGTGTTTTGAATAAGTACTACTGGTTTTTTTCCGCCAACCCATAGACCTGCAGCCACTGCCATGGTTTCACCTTCTCTACAGACAGGGACCAAGTCTAGAGTAGGAGTGTCGTTCATCAATTCATATAAAAAATTGGTCTCGCTGTCAGGCAGCCATACGACGTGAGTAACGTCATTTTTTACTAACTGATCTACAAGGGATTTTGGGTGTAATATTGATTCGTAGGTTGTCATAAAAGCTCCTATTTCAAGTAGATAATCCTACTTTACTGTGTTTGACATTGATAGTCAAATTACCTTATCAAATTTTAACTTAGCTACAGTTTTACTAGCACAGATACACTTATATAAATCCAATGGAAGAAACGAATGTTCACAACATTTCATGTCAATAAAAAACCGTAATACTTCCACTATTTGATCAGCTTCACCAGTATTTAACCCGGCAGGCACAGGGGTTTTGGGTTTATTGGCAATCAAATAATCATAGAAAGCACCGCAAACTGATATGACAACGTCTTCATCATACCCTTTAATCATTCGAAGTTCCGCTGCTTTTATGTATTGCTCCATTCGGAACAAAATCCAATCCATTAGTATTAGATTTTCTGATACATTAGAAGGAAATTCAGGGGTATCCATTATGGATAATTCTTTTTCACAATTCAGATAAGTCAGTTCATTTTCCGGCATCAAGTACACAGGTACATGGATCCAAATATTATATTGTAATAATTCTCTATCTATCGTTAAAAGAAATGCCAGTTTGCAATAAAGATAACTTAAAGGAGCGTTGGCAGCCACCAAGATAGAATTCAATTGAAAAAAAAGTATATCGTAGGGATCCAACAAACAAGACAGCCCTGTTGTTCCAACTTCGCTAACTACCGCTCTAGTCTTGGACCCGTCAGAATCTTCGTTTACTAATATAGAGCTACTAAAGTCAATTGGAAGCTTGTAACTATTTTCAGCATCGGTTATTTTCTGGACCATGAATACCGATTGATACGGGATCCAATTGCTCTTTCTCATGTTTATATTGTTCTTTTTAATAATCTGTTCCGAAATGGATCCGCATATGTTGGAAAGTGTTCGTATATCAAGAAGTTGTACAATCCAGGAATAAATATCAGGATCAAAAAAGTTACTTATACCTTTAGCCCTATAATAATCCCCAGAAACGACTTCTTCCCATCTATTGTAGTCATATACAATTTGGTTACCTTCTATATATAAAAATGCCAGTATTCTGAGTTCTAAGGCTACCGCGGTTTCGATGCAGAATTGATTAAACTTATCTTCTTCAGATTTTTTTTCAATGACAAAATAAGTGCTTAGATGCTGCCACGTATTAAAATAAGACACCACTAGAGGAGTGTTTTTGTTGGTAATTAAGGTATCTAACAACATTTTATGTATGTTTTCTAATGAGAGCATTTTGTGATCTTATTTTAAAGCTCTGGTCTTTGACGATGCCATTCAGTGTGTTGTTCAAAGGCATAGCCTATGTCATACAATGTTTTTTCAGACAGCCGAGGCCCGACAATTTGCATTCCTATGGGCAAGCCACCTGACATACCGCATGGTACAGACAGGCCAGGCAATCCAGCCATGTTAGCAGGTATTGTACAAATATCATTCATATACATAGCCATCGGGTCTAACATTTTTTCTCCGACTCCAAACGCTACAGACGGAGTGGTAGGGCAAACAATAGCATCTATTATTTTGAAGGTTTCCTCAAATTCTTGTTTAATGATGGTTCTCACCTTCTGTGCTTTTAAGTAGTACGCATCATAATATCCCGATGACAAAGCATAGGTTCCTATCATCATTCTCCTCTTGACTTCGGTACCAAATCCTTGAGCTCGGCTCAATCTCATAGCTTCCCACATGTCATCAGTGTCCAAAAAAGAATGTCCATATTTAACACCGTCATAACGGGCCAAATTAGAAGAACATTCAGAAGGCGCTATGATGTAATAACATGACAGCGCATACTCTGTATGCGGTAAACTAATCTCTATAATTTCGGCACCCAAACTTTCTAAAACTTTTACTGCCTCAAGAACTGAAGTTTTCACTGCCGGGTCAATACCATCGACAAAGTATTCCTTAGGGATACCAATTTTGAGACCTTTTACGTTGCCTGTTATCTGGGGAGTCAATTTGTTAGTGAAACCTGTGAGGCTTGTTGCATCATGGCTATCGTGTCCCATGATTGAATCAAGTACAATGGCGTTGTCTTTAACGGTTTTAGTAATTGGGCCAATTTGATCCAACGAAGAAGCAAAGGCAATTAAACCATATCTACTCACTAGCCCATATGTTGGTTTCAAACCCACAACACCGCAGAGAGCTGCAGGTTGCCGTATACTGCCACCGGTGTCAGACCCTATAGAAAACAACACTTGGCCTGCTGCTACCGATGCCGCAGCTCCTCCGCTACTACCACCGGGAACACGAGTCAGGTCCCATGGGTTAAAGGTCGGATGGAAAGCAGAATTTTCACATGATGAACCCATAGCAAATTCATCCATGTTACCTTTGCCTATAGTCACAGCCTTGACGCTGTTCAATTTTTCTACAACAGTTGCATTATAAGCAGGTATAAATCCCTTGAGCATTTGTGATCCGCATGTCGTTTCGATACCTTTAGTGCACAACAAATCCTTAAGCTGCATAGGAATTCCCGTCAGAAATTCAGTGGATCCTTGCTGAATCTGCAAATCTGCTTCTTTTGCAGAATTGCGGGCTACGTTTTCTGTGATGGTAATAAATGATTGAATTTTTGTCTCAGTACTGTTAACTCTACCTAAACAAGATTCCGTCAATTCAACAGATGAAAAATCTTTTTTATGCAAACCATCAAAAGCGTCTGATATGTTTAATTCCCATAAATCGGCCATATTATCCCTTATTCAATAACTCTTTTTACTTTGATGAACATTCCATTTCGATCAGGCGCATTCATCAATACCTCTTCCTGATCCAAAGAGGCAGAGGACTCGTCGATTCTCATGATAGTAACCAGGTCTCCGATATGGCCGGTAGGCTCTATTCCGTCGGTGTCTACGAGTTGCAAGTTTTTAAACTCTTCAACAAGTCCATTTAATTGCCCAGCGAATAATTGAGACTCATCGGAGTTTAGATCTATTCTAATAAGTGACGCCAGATGTTCAATCAGTTTTTGATTTATTTCAGACATCGCATATACCTTTCTTAATTCATTTCACTGCCACCAGAAACACTGATGGACAGGCCCGTAAGATAATCAGATTCTTTGGAACACAAAAAAGCGGCTGTATTTGCTATGTCATTTCCTTGAGCCACTCTACCTAACGGAACAACTTGAGACCTCTCCTGTAACATCTCAGACCTATATTCTTCTCCTGATTCACCTTCATTTGCTAGCGCTGCAGCTATGAAATCAACTCTTTCTGTATCTACTAATCCCGGGCATATTGCATTCACATTTATATTATACTGACCCACTTCTTTCGCCAAAGATTGTGTGAATCCGATTAAAGCAAATTTAGAAGCACAGTAGGCGGCATATTTAGCAATACCTTTTTTCCCTGCTCCAGAGGAGATAACCACTATTTTGCCGCCTGTGCCTTGTTTAATCATTTTCTGCACCACTGCCTGAGTACATAAAAAAGTTCCTTTGACGTTTACTCTAAGCACTAAATCTAATGCTTCTTCTTCTAAATCTACCACTAATACCCGATCTTTACCTGGGCGTGACCCAGCATTGTTAACCAAAATATCTA
>DPHC01000002.1:152274-152935 GCA_003523055.1 Dehalococcoidia bacterium
AGCATTGTTAACCAAAATATCTATCTTCCCAAATTCATCCATCACTTGGCTTACCAAAGAATCTACATCTTGTTTTACTGAAACATCAGAATATACGCCTAGAGATTTCCGTCCTAGCCCTTGGATTTCTTCAACTACACTCGGCAGTCCTTTCCATCCATTTATCTCATCTTCGGGTCTAATACTTTCAAGTGATTGTTTAATATCAGTAACGACCACATCCGCACCCTCTGATGCCAATCTCATTGCTATAGATCGTCCGATACCATTTCGTCCGCCAGCTCCGGTTACAATTGCTACTTTACCTTTTAAGTCATACATTTTTTTCCTCTATATGTCATATCAATCACGACTTGGCTTTATTTGATATGACTGCTGTGCCTATCACGTATCGTTGGCCTTCTGGTCCAGTCATTAAGATGTCGCATTCCAAAACATTTTTTCCATTTTCATCCCTAGTGTCGGTAATTGTGGCGGTAATATGCAAGTCACTATTGTGAGGAACTGCGGCTCTAAAAACCACATCAAGATCGTCAATAATTTGAGATCCACCGCATAAATTAAATAACTTAGCCACCAAAGCCATACTCATTATTCCAGGCACTATCGGCTCCGACAATCCTGCTTTTTTTGCAACTTCTATGCTCGTAAATCTATTAGG
>DPHC01000002.1:153188-188471 GCA_003523055.1 Dehalococcoidia bacterium
TAATTCAAATTGGTGGGTTAATATTTGTTCGTTACTCATATTATTCTCTCGTAGCAAAAGATTCTTGGACATCAGCCACTATTTGCCCTTCTTGATTGGTGAATGTCGTTTCCCACACAATGAACACCATGGTGCCGCTTCGACCTGTTTTGGGGTAAACTTCTTTTAGATGAGAAGATGCACTCAAAAAATCTCCTGCAATTATAGGCAGCCTGGTAGTGACTCTTTGCCCAGCGTGAAACCGGTTTTTACCGAAATTAAGTTTAATATCTGGTAACTTTACATGTCGTACAAACATGGTGCACATAGTGGGTGGGGCGACCAGTCCAGGATACCCTACTTTTTTTGCTTCTTCAGAATCTATAAATATTTCATTCGTTTCACCTGTGGCAATACAATACCGTTTTATTAATTCTTCAGTTACTTCAAATGGTCCAGCTTTGTGTTCAACCCCATATAAGTTTTTATCATATTCAAGTTTTAATTCCATAACACCTCTAGTTATTGTTCTTAGTTTCTTCTAACCACACTGGTTCAAATTGTTTAGACAATAGTGCTTCCACTAGTTCATTTTCATTCTGAATATTATTGTTTTGGAAGGACGTCATACATGCTCCTAAGTGGCTGGCTAAATGAGCATCACTACCTCCGGTTCCTAAAAAACCTGTGGCATCACACAATTCTACGGCACGTTCATTCTCTCCAGCACGGCCTCCACCATTTAATCTTTCCACTGCCCACACATTCGAAAATTCTTCACCTTGATTAATATATTCTACCAATCCTATTCCGAATCTGCCAGGATGAGCTGGCAATGCCACGGCTCCAAATGTGTTGGCTGCTTCCATTAGTTCTCTAGCGTCCATTTTTACATTAGAAAAATCAATTTCATTTGTTAACCGCTCTGTAACTCCATAAACAAGGAAATGACCAAATCTTGTATCCAATTCCGAACCTTTGAATATTTTTACATTATATTGGGAAGCTAATTCTGAATAATCTTTTTCATGATCAAATTTCCGATGTTCAGTCAACACAAATCCATCAATTTGGTAACCCTTTTTTCGTAAAACTCCAGTCCATTTAACAAATTGTTCTACAGTAGCTCTTGAGTCATCTGAGGACACAGAATGACTATGAAGATCTATTAACATGTTATGTTTCTCCCTGTGTTTGTTTCATTCCTCAAATAAAGTATTTTTGCTTTATCTTACATTGCCGAGAAAGGGACGATAAAAAATGTTAGTAAGCCGGGTTCTGTACCTCCGTTACAGAGGCGGTAATCATCTATCTAGCCCCACATAAAAATGCTCTGAATTTCAGAAATGTTACCATTGGGGTCAAGCAGCCTACCCGAAAACTAAAGTGACGCGAACAATCATAGTTTCCCTATTTGGCCTTGCTCCAGATGGGGTTTAGCCACTGCAGAGTCACCTCTGACAGCCGTACGCTCTTACCGCACGTTTTCACCCTTACCAATAAATTGGCGGTTTGGTTTCTGTGCCACTATCCGTCACAAAATATTCTAATTTTGTGCCTGGGAGTTACCCAGCATCTTGTCCGCAGGAGCCCGGACTTTCCTCCTTCATAATGAAGGCGATTACCTTGCACTTTTTATCGCCGAAGACCAGACTACCAGAGCATTAATTGTCAGTCAACAAACACATTATTTATTTTAAAGCAGCTATACGCCCACAACTAGGACAAGTAACCACACTAGCATTCGCCCGCAAGCGAGCTAAAAAGCTAGTCGGCACAGTAATTTTACATATTTCACAGGCTCCTTGTAATTCATTAATAGTACACACAGCTATACCTTTTTTAGACAATCTCAATGTTTCGTACATTGTCAAAAGCCCGGACGAAATATCTTTGTTGCAATCCTTTTTTTCGGACTCTATTTTGGTGATTTGTACACGTAATGAATCAACTTGAGGATTCAGTTTTTCAATTTCAATTTGTTTTTCTTTATCTAGTTTAATAATGGATCCTTGAAGTTGCTCGATCATGCTGGTGAGTTCGGTAATATTATCCTCTAATTCGAATGTTTCAAGTTCATTATCATCGATAATGGTTCCGATATTATCTAGTTCTAATTGTAGGCTAGACAATTCTTTGGTATTGGTAATATTTCCAGAAAACAATCTTTTTTCCAAAGATTGTTTTCTGGAAATATTGTCTACATTAACAGAGATTAAATTTTTTATACGAAGGTTGATTTCTACTACAATTGTTTCTTTGTCTTTTAATAAATTACTTTGCCTTAATCGACCGTGATCTTCATGAATTTCTTTGAGCAGCAACTCACAATTATCATTCAATTGGTCCAGTTGGCTATCAATTTTTTGCAACTCCAACAACGTTCCCATAATCTACCTTTCCTAATATATATTGTGAAAATCAGCTCTCAGTAGGCAAACCCATTATCCAGTAGCATATAACCCATTATAATTTTTTTATCCATGATTTAAAATAGATGGATGAAGATTGTACATTTTGCCGACCTCCACATCGGAGTTGAAAACTACGGTACCATTGATGCCGAAACTGGATTGTCTTCTCGACTAAATGACTTTTTGGCAGTATTTGATGAATTAGTCGATTACTCAATCACCCAGTCAGTAGATTTGGTTATCCTAGCAGGAGATGTATACAAAGCACGAGACCCTTCCCAAACCCACCAACGAGAATTCGCTAAGCGTTTATCTCGCTTAAGCGCCCACAGCATCCCTACATTCGTAGTTGTTGGAAATCATGATCTACCCAATTCAACCAATCGTGCAACAGCAGTTGAAATATTTCCAACTTTACATGTGGATGATGTATACATAGGGGACAACCTTCAAACCACCCTGATAAAAACACACAGCTCACCAATACAGATAATTTCTTTGCCTTGGCCTAGAAAAGGAACTATCTTATCCAGAGATGAAACTCGCGGCCTAAACATTGACGAAGTTAGACTTGAGCTAGAAAAACGACTGACACGGGGCATTGAAATTCAGGCAGATAAATTAGACAGCTCAATACCTGCGATATTAGTAGGTCATGTAACCGTAAATGGGGCCACTGTGGGGTCGGAACGATCTATGATGATGGGCAATGATCATATTTTAAACGTTAGCAGCCTTCAATTCCCTGCTATAGATTACGTTGCGCTAGGGCATATACATAAACACCAGATTGTTAGACAAGGTCCTCCGATGGTCGTATATGCAGGCAGTTTAGAAAGAGTTGATTTTTCGGAAGAACATGATGAGAAAGGTTTTTGCGTGATTGAACTGGACCCGAACCAAACCTCAGGCACCCGAGTCACAAAATTTGAATTCAAACCAGTCAAAGCCCGCCGGTTTTTAACAATTGATGTAGAAGTGGAACCTAACACCCTAGATCCGACAAATCACATCGTCAATTCAATTACAAAGCTTTCCATAGATGGAGCTATTGTGAGATTAAGAGTAAAAATACCTTCAACTCTGTATGGACTAATTGACGACCGCATAATTAGGAATTCAATGAGCGATGCCCAATATATAGCCAATATAACGTATGATGTTGTATCCGAGAGAAGACCTTCATTGCAATTGTCACCATCGGATGGGATTACTCCTGAAAAAGCTCTAAATTCATATATTAAAAATAAAGACAGCATAAAAGATTTTGAAACAGAATTCCTCGAAGCAGCCCTTGATGTGATCAAAACAGTAAATGACCAAACCCTGTAAAAGTTTGACATACTTATTACCCATATTTAAAATTACACCACCATTTACCCTGAGATAGGGAAGTGAGTTCTCTCAGAAGGTGTCCACACATGGCTTGGATCTGTATGACCAGGACTAAGAAGATTCCTAAAACTACTAAAGTATACGTGTTATGTTATGCCGAATAATTCTGTAACAGCGATTGACGGTGTGTTAGTCGGGCATACCACAAACCAAGACTCTGGCACCGGATGCACAGTGGTACTTACTCCGAAAGGAGCCATTGGCGGAGTGGACGTACGAGGCGGCGCACCTGGAACATTAGAGACTGACCTGCTAACTACTGGTAAACAGATCACACATATTCATGGACTAATGCTTTCTGGGGGAAGTGCTTTTGGGCTAGAAGCTGCCTCAGGTGCATTAGAATATTTGTCTGAGCGAAAAATTGGATATAAAACGGGAGAAAATGTAATACCCATTATTCCATCAGCTATCATTTATGATCTGAACTACAAACAGTTTGGATTCCCTAGTAAATCTGATGGCAAGCAAGCTTGTCTAAATGCATCATCCGATCCAGTAACAATAGGATCTGTTGGAGCCGGCACAGGGGCCACAGTTGCTAAGATGAATGGATTCGAACATTCCGTAAAATCTGGAGTTGGGAATGCCGCGATAACATTACAGTCCGGTATCAAGATTGCGGTGTTAGTAGTAGTAAACGCATACGGATCTATAATTAACTATGAAAATGGATCCACTATTGCCAAACCGCTTAATACCGGAAACGATTTCAACCCATTTGAACTATCTCAATATTTTCCCAAAACTTCCTGTTCAAAAAGTCCAACAGACTCACCTTTGAATACGACTATTGGAGTTATTATTACAAATGCTGATTTAACCAAAGAGCAAGTTAATTATTTAGCTAAGGTCAGCCATGATGGGCTCGCCATGACGATTTTCCCTTGCCATACATTGAGAGATGGAGACACTTTATTTGCGTTGTCGACCTCTGAATTGAAAATCCCGGTTGATATGACAGCTCTCGGCATAGCTGCCACCAAAGTAACAGCAGACGCCGTATTATCGGCAGTTAAAAAAAGGTAATAGAACAGATATGTTTATTTCAATCGATAGTCCTGTTGGATTCATTGGATTTGGTAAGGTGGCCAACCTGTTGGCTAGTAATATGAAACTCCAAGGTTTTGAAATAAGTGCTTTTACAAACCGGACACCTGAAAATTACCAAATTTTAGAAGAAGCCTTAGAAGCTAAATTTGTCCTGACGGGGCAAGAAGTACAAAATGCCTGTGAAGTCATATTCATAACAACAAACGACGATAATATCGAAGATGTTTGCAACTCTATTGAATGGAGCCCCGACAAATACGTTATCCACTGCTCTGGAAATCTGCCTCTTTCTGTACTATCG
The DNA here is from genome assembly GCA_003523055.1 of Dehalococcoidia bacterium. GTDB lineage: Bacteria > Chloroflexota > Dehalococcoidia > Lucifugimonadales > UBA3495 > UBA2588. The sequence continues at coordinate 158,331 of DPHC01000002.1, forward strand.
CACGCTCAAGAACAGGGGTGTATCACTGGAGCCTTACATCCATTCAAATCTATAGTTAATGGCGACATTACCCAAATCCAAGTCACCTTAGATAACACTGTATTCGGGATAACTACAGACAACAGCCAATTATCTGATTATTTGGATTTGATTACTTCCAAATTAAATTCGCATTCTTATCAAATTTCAGACGAATTAAAAACTCCTTACCATATAGCAGCCGTAAGCGCTTGTGGTCATTTGACTACCTTGCTTCACATTGCCACAACAGTATTTAAACATTCAGGAGCGTCAACTGAACAAGCGCTTCAATGTCTTAAACCCCTTATACTGGAGACAGTAAATAATTACTTTGAATACGGTTCAGCTATCAGCCTGACAGGACCCGCTGCTAGAAATGATAAAGATACTGTTCTAGACCATGTTAATTGGCTTTACCAAACCATTCCTGAATATTTAGATGTATACACTTCTTTGACAAAACAAGGGTTAGGAATAACCTCTACGGATTCCGCAGAACATATTAAAAAGGAGACTTAATATCATGTCTCGTATTGCTACTACAGATCTAATTACTTTCAAAAACGAAGGAACTAAATTTTCCATGTTAACTGCTTACGACTTTCATACAGCCAAAATAGCAGAAGAAGCCAATATTCCAGTATTATTAGTAGGCGATAGCTTAGGCATGGTAGTTTTAGGATATGAATCAACCATTCAAGTCACCATGGACGACATGGTTCATCATACCAAACCTGTTACGCGAGCAACACATTCCTCTCTCATAGTCAGTGATTTACCATTTATGTCATATCAAATCAATATAGAACAAGCCTTATCAAATGCAACACGTTTGATCCAGGAAGGTGGAGCCGGAGCAGTAAAATTGGAGGGTGGCAGAGAAATGGGGAAGACAGTGTCAACATTAACTAACGCAGGAATTCCAGTAATGGGGCACATTGGTTTAACCCCGCAGTCAGTCCATGCTTTAGGAGGCTATAAATTACAAGGTAATACGTTAGAGCAAGCCAAAAACATCATGAAAGACGCAAAAGAACTTGAACAAAATGGAGCCTTTGCCATAGTACTAGAATTAGTACCAGTAGAATTGGCAGCTATAATAACCAAGAATTTGACTATCCCGACAATCGGTATAGGAGCAGGCCCTGAATGTGACGGCCAAGTGCAGGTTACTCACGATATACTAGGTCTAAACAGTGAATTCCTACCTCGCCATGCAAAGAGATATCTTGAATTATCCAAATCTATGAAAAGTGTATTCGAGACATACAATCAAGATGTTACCACTGGAATATTTCCGGAGGCAACTCAGTCGAGGCCTATGAAACCCAATTTATTAGAACAACTATACGGGTTAAATTGGTAACAGCAAGCTGTGGGATTTAGGATTTTATAGCATCAATCAAACTTGATATTGCGTCATAAATTTTGGGGTAATCCACACTAAGAGTCCGGTAAGATTCGCTGCTTTTGTTAAGTAAGTTACCTACCAAGTATCCATATCCTTTAGAAGTGACCTCAAAATGCCCATTGATTTGTCTGCCGGTACTTCCAATTGTATGTTGAATAAATGATCTGCTGCTTAAGGCTGCTAAAGCATTCCCGACCCTGTTTTTCCATCTGGGCAAACCTTGGGACACGTTTTGCAATTCATCTTTATGTAACAAAAAATAGGTGGTGCCTAAGATTTCAAAGATCTGATCTTGGACATATTTCCTGGAAAAAGTTATTCTTTTGTTTTCAGAATTGCTAAGCCCGGAAAAATTTGCGTTCTGTAACGCAGATGCAACAGCTATAAGCATGACAAGTATTTGGTAAAGATCCGCAGGCCCTATCATTTGTTGATCAATTCGAGTTCTTACAGGTTTGTTAAGTCCCAGTAAATCTGACAAAACTTCATCCACCGTCAGTTCTTTGACGAAGGCAATATCGTTCAGTGTGGCATGGACAATGTCGCTTATCTCAATCTCGGGCATAATATGCTTGTCCTGGCTGTTTCGTTTGGTGGAGGAGAGGGGACTCGAACCCCTGACTTCCTGCTTGCAAAGCAGGCGCTCTACCAGCTGAGCTACACCCCCGACTTATTCTCATATTATACATACAAATGACAGTAATTGGAACCACTAATCATCGTTATGTAATTCGACATTCATATCAATAACTTGTATTATTCTCACATACATTTAAAGATGGTTATTAGGAGTAGAACATGCGTGGAGTGGCTATAGTTTCCCCATTACGGACGGCAGTTGGAGGATTTGGAGGAACTCTAAAACCTGTATCTGCAGCGGATTTGGGGGCACAAGTTCTTAAAGAAATAATCTTGCGAACCGGAATAGATACTGAAAGAATCGATGACGTGATTTTAGGATGTGGATACCCCAGTGGCGAGAATCCAGCAGTTGGCCGGCTAGTCGGTTTAAAAGCTGATTTACCCATAGAGGTACCTGGGTACCAACTAGACCGTCGTTGTTCTTCAGGCTTACAGGCCATATTAAACGCTTCAATGTTAATCCAAACAGATAATGCTGATGTAGTAGTAGCAGGCGGAGTCGAAAGCATGAGTAATACTGAGTATTACACCAATGAATCACGCTGGGGTGCTCGGTTCGGTTCTGTACAATTTCATGACAGATTGGAGAGAGCTCGAGTTACCATAGCACCAGAAGAACGATTTGGAGAAATAGCCGGAATGGTAGGTACTGCCGAAAATCTGGCTGAACAATATGAAATCAGCCGAGAAGAACAAGACGAGTATGCATTGAGGAGCCATATGCGAGCAGTATCTGCAGTACAATCCGGTAAATTTGCTGATGAGATTGTTCCAATATCTATACCTCAACGAAGAGGAGAACCTATCTTGTTCACCACTGATGAAGGACCACGAGAAAATACCACACTAGAAGTTTTAGCCAAATTAAGACCAATAATGCGAGATGGTACAGTGACCGCTGGGAATGCTAGTAGTCAGAACGACGCAGCATCTATGTGCTTAGTAGTAGCAGAGGATAAATTAGAAGAGTTAGGGCTAGAGCCCATAGCATATTTAAGAGGGTGGGCAGTAACAGGTTGTCATCCTGCAACTATGGGTATAGGACCTGTTCCAGCTACAAATAAAGTGATGAGAAAATTGGGGCTTACTATCAAAGACATGAACATAATTGAATTAAACGAAGCGTTTGCCGCACAAGTTTTGGCTGTATTAAGAGAATGGAAATTAGACAGTCAAGATATATTGAATGTTAATGGATCAGGAATTTCTTTAGGTCATCCAATTGCGGCCACTGGTGCACGGATATTAACTACTTTGGTGCACGAGATGAAAAGAGAAAAACTACGTTATGGCCTAGAAACCATGTGTGTTGGCGGAGGCCAAGGGGTATCAGCAGTTTTCGAAAATGCCCAATTATAATACTCAAGTGAAATAGAATGAATATATTATCTAATAACATTCCTGACGTATTAGTGATAGGAGCCGGAGCTTCAGGAGCAGCATTAACTTGGTCACTATCAAAGTCTGGAATTAAAGTGGTCTGTTTAGAACAAGGTGATTGGTTACCTTTTGATGCCTTCCCTGCGACTTTACCCGAGTCACCAATACGTTGGCAAACTGATTTTCATCCAGATCCTAACATTAGAAATAATCCAGCAGATTATCCAATAAATGATAAAAACACACCGATTGCTCCACTTATGTACAATGGGGTTGGAGGGAGCACTTTGCACTACGGTTCGCATATTCCCCGATTCCACCCTTCTGACTTCAAGGTGAAAACAGTAGACGGAATTGCTGATGATTGGCCTTTAACCTATGACGAAATAGAACCATACTACGATTTGAACGACAGTATGTTAGGAGTTTCTGGTCTCACAGGCGATCCGGCGTACCCTCCAAAACCTCCGAGACCAACACCACCTTTAAAATTGAACAAGGCTGGGGAGGCATTAGCACGTGGTTTTAATAAACTAGGTTGGCATTGGTGGCACGCAGACAATGCCAACTCATCTATATATTATGATGGGAGAGAGCCTGACAGAGGTGCCTACTTAAGGGCGTATTCAACACCAGATCTAATTTACTGGCCCAAAGCAATAGCTTCAGGAGCAGAGCTGATTACAAATGCCAGAGTTAGAGAAATAATTATCGATTCACAAGGGCGAGCAACAGGAGCTTTATATTATGATAAAGAAGGATCATTACGAGAGCAATCGGGTAAAATAGTAATCTTAGCTTGTAATGGTATTGGAACTCCTCGGATTTTGCTTAACTCGAAAAATTCTCAATTCCCTAATGGACTAGCCAATTCAAATGGATTAGTTGGAAAAAATTTAATGCACCACCCATGTGGTGCGGTAACAGGATTATTCACGGAATCATTCGGGTCATTCCCTGGACCCCGTGGTAGCTCAATGTTAAGCCAAGAATTTTATGAAACTGATAGTACCAGAGGGTTTTTTAGAGGATATGACTTACAGGTAACCAGTCAATCTGTGACACCTATAGCTACAGCTTTAGGAGGGCTTGTAGGATTGCCTGTTGAATGGGGTGACCAGCATCATAAAAAATTCGATGAAAGATTCCAACATATGGCTACTTTAACTGTAATGACCGAAGATCTACCTGAAGAGCACAACACAGTCACATTAGACCCAATTTTAACCGATTCACACGGGATACCCGCTCCGAAGATAGATTATACTTTGAGTGAAAATTCAAAGAAAATGCTCGATCATGGAGTAGCAAGAGCTCAAGAAGTTCTAGCTGCTGCAGGAGCCAAAGAATTTATGGTTTCAAACCTTCGCAGAAACACTGGTTGGCACCTTCTCGGCACTGCTCGCATGGGAGAAAACCCTGATAAGTCTGTGGTAGATCGTTGGGGTAAGACACACGATGTTCCCAATTTGTTTATCATTGATGGCAGTGTTTTTACCACCGGAGCCTGTATCAACCCAACGCCGACTATACAAGCATTAGCATTAAGAACTGCTGAATATATCAAAGGAGAGGGTAATCAATTACTTAAACATATGTAGTCCTAGAATGAACATTTAACATATTCATTCGAAAATAAATTAATAAGGAGAAAACATAATGGCAGAAACTTATGGACAAGGAGATTTTCAATACACATTCGTAGAAGATTGGGCCAAGTTACCGGACGGTAAAAATTTTCTAGAATGTCCCGGGGTTGTATGTGATTCCAAAGATCAAGTCTATGTACTGACTAGAGGGGCCGATCCAATCATGGTCTTTGATAAAGATGGCAACTACTTAAACACAATAGGCCAAGGTCAATTTAGTGAAACCAGAACCCATGGGTTATATATTTCTCACGACGATGCATTATTAGCTGCTGATGATGGCATCCACACCATTCAAAAATTCTCTACCTCAGGTGAAAAATTAATGGAAATTGGAGAAAGAAATCACCCGGCTCCTAGATGGAGTGGCCAGCCTTTTAACCGACCTACTTCTGCTGCAATAAGACCAAGCAATGGAGATGTGTACATATCAGACGGGTACGGAAATTCCAGGATACATGTATATACAGGAGATGGAAAATACAAATTTTCTTGGGGGGAACCAGGCATTGATGCGGGACAATTCATCAGGCCACACAATATTGCAATTGACGACAATGAAAGAGTTTACGTTGTAGATAGAGAATGCCACAGAGTACAAATTTTTGACGTGGAAGGAAATTTCTTAACTATGTGGAGCAACATCCACAGACCAGATTGCATGGTTTTATGGGATAACCATATTTATATTGGAGAACTTAACGGAATGGGAGGAGTAGACGATGCTCCCGGACTTGGGCATCGAGTTTCAATATATGACTTAGATGGAAACAGAGTATGTGTATTTGGAGCCAAAGAAGAAGGTGAAGGTGCTGGGCAATTTATTGCACCACATGGCATCGCTGTGGACTCAACTGGAGCAATATATGTAAGTGAAGTATCTTATACAATTAGAGGGTCTCATTTAGATCAACCGCGAGAAATGAGAAGTCTTTCCAAATATGCCCGGGTTAAATAAATGACTCCGGACAGCAACATAAGCAAAACCTTACAAGTAGATATATCAGATCCGCTTGAGGCGGTGGAACGTTGCTATGAGCTAGGGTGGACCGATGGATTACCAACGGTCCCCCCTACTGTTCAAAGAGTAAATGAGTTTTTAGATTCAGTAGGATTACCAGGTTCATTGGTAATAGGCGAGATCCCTGAAAGAAGAAGGGCAATAACTTTAGAAAAAGTAGCATCCAACGCAGTAATGGCAGGATGTATACCAGAATACTTTCCTGCCGTAATTGCCGCAACTGAAGCCATACTTGATCCTCAATTCAACTTAATTGGACCATCGTCTAGCCTTGGAGGTTCAGGTATCTTGTTAATCTTCAATGGCCCGGTAGTACCAAAGTTAGGAATTAATTCTCGCAACAACTTGTTTGGCCCTGGCAACCGAGCTAATTCTACTATTGGGAGAAGTATTCGTCTCATCTTGATGAATGCCTGTGCTGCAATTCCGGGATTATTTGACCGATCCGTAATAGGTCACCCTGGTAAATATTCTTATTGTATAGCTGAAGCACAATCCGAGACACACTGGGAACCTCTGAGTGTTCAAAAAGGATTTACTGCTGAAACCAGCACGGTTACGGTTTTTGCTGCTGAATCACCCAGGCAAGTGAGATCAGTCGGTGATCCACATGCAATATTGTACTGCATAGCAGATGTTGCTTCATCTCTTGGTACTTCATTATCTACTTCAGGATCTGTAGGGAAATCTGAAATTGGAGTACGTCAGGGAGAAATAGTAGTGACCATAGCAGGCCATAGTTCATTATGGAAGGATTGGTCCAAAATTGATATACAAAATTACTTGCACCAAAACATCAAGAAAACAAAATACGAATTAAAAAAAGCTTTGGTAATCCCGGGAGCAATAACTGAATCAGACTCAACAGATTTTATACGACTTACAGAGAAACCTGACGATATAATGATAGTATTTGCAGGAGGAGAGGAAGCCGATATGTCCTCAGTTATTCCTAGTTGGGGCCCCAAAGTATCTTCAACATCGACAACCAAATCTTTTAATATTTGAAAGGAGAGTTATGGTAAACGTAAAACAAACATATACTCTAGTTGATCCGAATACAGAACCACTAGTACCTTCTTTTTCAGGAGCACCAAGGATTGAAACTGTAGCTGGTGCGACCATCGGACTAATTGATGACAGCAAGCGAAACGCAGATGTCCTTTTAGAAGAAATCGGAAATGTTTTAACAGAAAAATATGAGGTCAAGAAAATGTCTTGGCTGAAAAAACCTAGCGCTTCAAAACCAGCAGATCCTCAAGAACTGAGAGCATTAACTGAAATTTCAGATGCCATTATCATAGCCATTGGCGATTGAGGCTCTTGTAGCGCATGCAGTGTGCATGACGGAATACATTCGGAAAAAGAGGGCATCCCCTCTGCTACAATTTGCACTGACAGATTCGTGCAAACAGCCGAAGCTATGGCAAAACTTTGGGGAGCCGAAGATTACCCAACTATATTCACGGAACACCCCATAAGTAATCTTGACAGACCAGCATTAAGAGCTCGAGCAGAAAAGCTTGCACCAATAATAATAAGTGTTCTTACAACAGGTTCGTAATCACTTATAGTTTGGAGGGAGGAGATTGGGTATCCCTTGTTCTATAGGATACTTTACAGAGCATCCAGAACATACTAAAAAACCTGTCTCTATCTCTTCGTTTAAAATAAGTTCATCTTTTAATACCAACTCAGATTTACAAATCGGACAAGCTAATATTGTAAGCAATTCAATTTTCATCTGCAATCCTTAACCAGTTAATTCGTTCTCATAATTGACTCTAGTATATCTGACATCCCAATAACAATGACTCCTAATACTACAACAACAGTAGCTTTATCCATGTCATATTTATATATTCTTATTTTTGAACTACGTGGCCTGTTTAAACGTTTTTTAAAGTTTCCGGCAACGCCAAACATTATTATTGCCAATAGGATTTTAAAGATCAGAATATACACATAATAAGATGGAACTTTTTGAAAGGTTAGTTGTGATACGGTAAGAATTATACCTGTGATGATTAAGACTCCAATAGCTCCGTTTGCTATAGACTTGAATTCACCAAATATATTCCGACTTACCGATTCATCAATTTCGTTTATCTTTTTTAAAGGTTTCAACACAAAGACAAAAAACAAACTTCCTCCCACCCATATGAACGCAGAAAGATTATGCATCCATTTCATTGCTAGGATTATGTAATCGACAGAATTCATACCTACACCTTAATATTTGGCGACAAACGTATCATATTATTTATCACTGCTATAGGGACGTAACATTATAATATCAATTTGGAAAATACAATGGTAATTGACTCATAGGTTGCATGAAGATCGGTTGCCTTTTTTAACACATAGGCAGATTCTAATATTCTGTTTTCTTTTACTCTTAGAAATCTCCGAACTCTCATTGAATACGGGGGGCAATTTTATCAGTTAGTCATCAGCTGGTGTGATAACAGATTCTGTAGATTGAAATGCCGGCATCACTTCGCTTGCGAATATTGTGAGTTGATCTTTAAATTCTAACCATGGCATACCTTCTGGCCATTGTAATACTATATCTTCTAATCCGGGGTATTTATTTTCAAAATGCTTTAAAGATTCTATAATGTCATTCGAGTTACCACACAACCATGCTTTTTGTTCAATTCCATCTTCGACATTAGGTAATCTGGCAGGAGCTCCTGGAGTACCCCACATTCTGCCTTCTTCATCTGTATATCTAACAAAACCAAATGGGGCGAACCATTTATATCTTTCATCGTGATAAGGTCTAACTTTTTCCATAGCATCTTTTTGATTTTCCCCGATGCAAAAGCCAAATCCCAAAGCAGTATTTTGCCCTAATTCTAATTGGTTTCCAATATTCGCTGCCGCTGACTGATACTGGGACATAAATTGATCTACTATTTTCTCTCCTGTCAAACCTATCATTGCTTTTATACCTTTTTCTGCGGCAAATTGAATGGAGCTACCACTTGAAACCGGTTGCCACATTTCCACTGGCAAATTTGAAGGTCTAGGGACAAGAGTAATGTCTTTTAAGGCATATCCCCTATATTCGACTTCGGCTGGTAAAGTATAATATTTCCCTTTATGGGTGAACGAATCTTCATTAAATGCTTTGAGGATTATTTCCATTTGTTCAATAAATAATTCTCTATTTGCTTCTCGATCTAGCAAAGGGGCTCCAAAGGTTTCAACTTCACGTGTTTGGTAACCTCTCCCTACTCCAAAAATCATTCTCCCTTTGGTCATAACATCAGCCATAGCAAAATCTTCAGCAAGCCGAAGAGGATGCCACATCGGTACTATATTGAAAGAATTACCAAATTTAATATTTTTTGTTATACCAGCTAAATGAACACCTAAAAGTATTAAGTTAGGGAAACATTCATATCCTTCTCTTTGGAAATGGTGTTCTGCTCCCCACATCGCGTAATAATCTAAAGCATCAAGGTGTTTGGCAAGTTCTTCCGCGTTGTAATAGGCTTGTAATAGTTCTTCGTTGTCATACCACCTGTCTTCTGGAAGAGTTCCATCTTTGCCTACGTTATCAAGGTCTATTTGACCTACATAGAAAACAGAAAAACGTTTGATCATAACAGATTCTCCTCAATATTTTATTAAATTTAAGTTCACCTAGTATAACATCAGTCCTGATAACAAATCCAAATCAATAATGACGGTAAAACAAACAAAGCCCCTATTGCAGCGAACAATATCATTACTGACGTCAGTAAGCCGTAAGTAGCTATTATTGGCATTGGAGCAAGCATCATAACTGAAAATCCCAAAGCGCTTGAAAGTGCAGAGCCTAACAAAGCTCTACCTGTTCCGGGTACAGCGTTTGCGATGGCTTGTTCGCGTGAGAAACCTTTTTTTAATTCTTGTCTATATCTTTGGGTCATATGTATAGAAAAATCCACTCCTACTCCAACTGTGACAGCAGCTATAGTTGCTGTCACAAAGTTAATGTACATGCCAAATAACACCATAAATGCTAAAACCCAAGTTACGACAAATGCTACAGGCATTATAGTTACCAAAGCATGTTTCCAAGACCTCATACATACCCATAAGACCAAAAAACATGACACTATTGCAACCGGAAGTGATTTTTTCATCAAATCTGTCGTGTTCGATAATGTAGTGCTCCTAATAAAAGCAGATCCTGTTATTCCATTAATGTCGACTACAAGTTGTTCACTAACATTTTCCAATATAGCAGTAATATTTTGTTTAATAACAGGCACATTAGTTTGTTCTCTGGTGCCTAATATTCCGAAGCTTACCAGCACAGAAAAATTCTTTTTAAGATTAATGTCCCAAGCGACTATTTCTTTAACCTGTTCGGCATCCATGTAATTAAGATTAGCACGTAAAGGAACACCGTTTTGCCTCATGTATAAAATAATTGGTTCTAAATTTTCGTTAGTCAATATCGGGGTTTGGGGGTCCAGTTTTTGGTCTTTATTGATATTTTTAGACATATTAAATTGATTTACTGCATAAGGGGTTTTTAAAAAAACTTGTAAAATTTCGTCCAAACTCGGTAGATACAAAAATACATTTCCTTCAGAATCTTTGGTCACATCATTTGATTTAGCCAGCATCTCAATTATCAATCTAATATCTCTTATGGATCTGATGTCATTAGAGGGAATTTCTAACAAAATAAAAACAGGTTCACCAAGTAGACTTTGATCTACATGTTGATCCAATTTATCCAAGCCTATAACCAATCGTGAATCTGAGTCAAAAAAGTCTTTAACGTCAAAATCAGGTTTGATCTGCAAAGATATGAGCAAGCACACTCCAGTGAATCCAAGAGCAACAATAATAACTATTTTCCATTTTCTCATCAATGATTGGGATAAATTAAGAATCATTCTTTCTGTAAATAGCACGCTTTTTGCAACATTGTTTCCGATGAACCCAATTTTAACTGGACGGTGATTGTTGAATTTAGAATCAATTTCTAACAACACTAATGGCAATACCCATCCCATAACGATGTAGGCAGACCCAACAGCTATACCAGCGGCAATTCCAAAATCAACAATAGTTTCTATATTGGAAGTTAAGTTAGCCATAAAGGCTATACCGTCAGAAATCATGGCCAGAGTAATCGCCCCTGAAACGGCTATTAGGCCAGAGGCCATTGCTTTTCTAGGGTAGGGTGTTTTTCCTAATTCTTCTTGATAGCGTGAGATAGAGTGTATGAAAAAGTCCACGCCTAATGAAACCATCGCGATAGGTACTATCAAATCCGTAGTAATTGATTTTTTTATACCCAACAGGCTTGATATTCCCATCAACCAAGCCATTAATACCAGCAAACCTATACCGATAACAATGAAACTTTTTAACGATCGTAATGACAAAGCAGCAACCAAGTTAACCAGCAATATAGCCAGTATGATATAAGGTAAAGATTGAGAACTTTCATCAATAGTTTCCAAATTTGTATCAATTGCTAATCCCCACAAATTATAACTAAGTTGATCTCCCAACAAAATCATTTCGATCTCGCGTCCCAGTTGTTCTTTAAACAAAATGGCAGGATCAGAGGTTAAGCTAAATGAAGTTCTCCCGCCGCCAAGTAAATTATTATCCAGAGTAACAAAGATGGTCATCGCTTCTGCGGCCCATATTTCATTTCCATCTTGATCTAATGTTAAGTGAAGGTCTCGAGATAGTGAGTCTTTCAATTCTCCGCCAACGTCATTTGCAAGTATTTCTCTAACAATTGATTTTACTTCTGTATCATTTGCTGTTTCTAAAGATAGCTTCGCGGATTTTGCTCTAAGTCCTTTATGAACAGCATCTGCCATAGTAAAGATGCCAAAAATTTGTCTTTCATTTACGAGGTCGTATTGGTCAAAAAGGTAGTCTCTAATAAGTTCTCTTAATATAAGTTCTCTTTGATACAAATCCCACAAAGGTTTTTGCCGAAGTATATCTTTATTCTTATCTTCCAGTATAAAGGCAGCAACATGCGTCCTTTGAGGGAAATTTTGATCAATTATTTTTTGCAGTTCAACTTCTTTACCAGGGGGATCCCATGATGACCTCACGTCATTTTGTGCAGTTAACACTACAATCAGTAAAGCAATCGTAAGTGCCGTAAAAACAAATATCACAGAATAAGAATACCTTTTTTCACATAAGGATTCTATTAACTTATTCGTTAAAAGTTGAATACCAAAGGACAGTTTCACTAATGCGCACCAACTCTAATTATTAACAATCTCGGACGCAAAATCCAACCAAGCCTCAGCGCACATTGCGGGTTCGGAGTGTTGCACATAACCGGAAGCACCCTCCAGTTCTTTAATGGCACTGTTTACCAATAGTTGCTGCAAGCTACGAACTCTTCCATCAGTATTCATAAGACTTTGGCCACCGACTAGAATCAATGTTGGAGTTTTTATTTCTGGCAAAATAGGTGTTAAATCCACTCTAGACAAATAAGACAGCGTCTCTACCACTACTTGTTTAGATGTATTCGACATTTGGTCTATATACCAAGCATTATGTTTGGTTCTATCAGCTGGGAGTCTCTGACTTGATGTAAGTTCGACCCAGGTTCTAACACCTTTCTGTAAAACTAAATCTCTGTATTCTGAGTAAGTTTTCACGGCCGCAAAATTATACGGTGAAGTGCACAGAGTTAGTGATTGAGTCATATCAGGGAACATATGGGCAAAAACCAATCCTATGCTACCTCCGATAGTTTCACCAATAAAATGAACTTTGGAAATACCTAATTCGTCTAACAGGTTTTTACTATCATTGGCAAATTGTTCTAACGACCATTTGTATCCCTCGGAAGGCACTGTGCTTTGGCCAAATCCTCTCCCATCAACTCGGATCACCCTATATTTAGAACTTAGTACTGGGATCCATCCATACCAAAATTTGCTATTTTTGGCATTGCCATGGTGCATTAAGATGACTTCACTATCTTCCCAAGGTGGGCTGAAATCGTCATCTTCATAATGCATTCTTAACTCATTATCAATGTCTACGTAGGGCATATTACCTCTTTATTCGGTAAGAGGAACAGCGATAGATACTCTAGGTGTATCTCCTACAGCAGCTGTAGTATGTCCTCGTCCGGTTAAGTCATCTGCTAACAATACATCACCTGGGTTAAAAATTCTTTTAGTCCCATCACCCAATCCGATCTCACATTGTCCCGCTAAAGTAATTACATATTGTCGTCTTGGAGCAATATGAAAGTCTATAAAGTTACCAGGTTGGTATCTTCTGAAATGGATTCCGGAAGCAGCTTCAACCGCAGTGCGTTCAACTTCTTTGATGAACTCATAAGGTAATTCAATTTCTTCAAAATGAGACTCTCCATCTTCTCCACCGAAAATTCTAACTACTTGCATGTCGTTCTCCTTAATTCTATTCTCTACATTGATAATAGCATTTTCTAGGTGCGACTGAACAGGTTTTTTAAATTACTTTCGCAAATTGAGTTCAAACAACAGGTATGGCAGAGTGGTTTAGTTTTGCAAACATCTTGCCCTAGTGAAACAAACAAGGCATGCAGTTTCTGAAACAAGGCCGTATCCTTGGGGAGGTTTTCATGGAATAAGTCTTGTACTGCTTGATATTTTAAATTATTTCTTATAATGCCTATCCTTGACAAGATTCTAATAGTATATTTATCAACTACAAACATAGGTTTGTTAGCTGCATACAAAATGATGTCATCTGCTGTTTCAAACCCAATGCCTTTAACCTTCAACAATTGTTTCCGAATCATATTGGTATCATTTTCAAAAAACAACTCAAGGTTACCTTTATATTCAAGTACTAACATATCTACAATTTGTTTCAACGTGGTTCCTTTTTGTTTGTAAAATCCTGACGGCCGAATCCAAGTTTGCAGATCACTCAAATTTGTCATGGAAAGTTCGTGCAAAGACAAACATTGGCGTTTATGTAAGTTATCCAATGCTAATTGAGCGTTATTCCAATTTGTGTTTTGCACAAGAATGGCTCCTACAATTATTTCAAAAGGAATCTCCTTATTCCACCAAGCATCAACGTTGTACTGTTGTTCCATTTTTTCATAAATTTCTCGCAGGGTAATTTTAATAGTCATAATTAGTTGATCCAGTAAATAGTTTAAATTTCATATTAAAAACAAGATATAATGTATATAAAATATCATATAATAACCGTATTAATATTTTGGGTGAATAATGGGATCATTTAACAATCTTTTGGCAAATGCTATCAAACAGAAAAACAGCAATGTCTGCATAGGTCTAGACATTGACTTGAAAAAAATACCAGTGAAAGACCCTCTGGATTTCAATAAAAAAATAATAACTTCTACATTCGAAATAGCCTGCGCTTATAAACCCAATTTAGCTTTTTATGAAGCTTTAGGAATCCCAGGTCTGAAACTTCTGTTATCTACTATCCAATTTATCAGAGATATTGATCCCGAAATGATCATCATCGGCGATTGTAAACGAGGAGACATCGGGCCTTCCGCAGAAGCTTATAGCGAAGCTATGTTCGGGTACTGGAATTTTGATGCTATTACAGTAAATCCTTGGGGCGGGCTCGAAACAATGATTCCGTATACATTAGACGCTTCCAAAGGTGTTTTTATATGGGCTAAAGGCTCAAATCCGGGATCCAAAGACATCCAAGATTTAGTTACGAATCAGACACAAAAGAGAATTTACCATGAAGTTGCGACTATGGCAGAATCACTAAACAAAAATGAAAATGTAGGACTTGTAGTAGGGTCTAATTTTCCGTCTGAGATGAAAGATCTTAGAGACATGTGTCCGGCCATGCCGTTTTTAATCCCAGGCATAGGAGCCCAAGGAGGTGACTTAGAATCTTCAGTCTCTCCTAGCTTGATTTCAAACTCTCCATTCTTGATCAACTCTTCACGTGGAATCATTTACTCAAGTAACGGACAAGATTTTTCCAAAGCTGCAAATCTGGCGGCATTGAAGTTAAGAGATGATATAAATCAAGTCAAAAAAGATCTGACACAGACATAATCAGCTTTCCCGCACTGCCAACTTAGAAGCTGGTATCTTATGGTTTTCTAATTTCTTTTTTACTATATTCATAAAATTAGTTACAGTTGCCCCCAAAAACTTGCCCCGTAACGTGCACAGCCCAATTGATCCCGTTGGGACAACGTGAGGCATAGCAACTACACCCAAATGAGAATAATCCTCTGGATGCAGAGTATAACCTGGGCACAATGAAACCCCAATACCGATTTCTACATACCTCTTCAGCAAATCGGTACCATCAATCTCCAGTACAGATTCATATGTCAGTCCTTGGTCTCTGAACGCCTGATCTAAAACCACTCGGTTGAAGCTATGGGGGCTCGTCAAAATAAGAGGAAACTTAGAAACTTCTTGAAGCGAGGGGTTTTGAGTTTGCGTCAATGGGTGGTCGGGCGGTGTTAATAACAACAGATCATATTCAAATAAGGGAAGGAATTCAAGACTCCTATCGTCTGAAGCGGGTGCGGAACACAGAGCCATATCGATTGCTCCAGATTTCAATGCGGCCATCAAATCAAAATATGGCCCTGGGACCAATTGAATTCTGACGTGAGGGTACAAGCCACTGAACTCTTGGACTGACTCAGGTAAATGATGTTCAAGAATGTCAGGGTACCCACCAACTATAAAAGAACCTCGCCCTTCGGTGTAATTCATAGAGCTTTTCAAGTTATCAATCGCTTCGACTACTGGAGTAACTAATTCTAAAAAGGCTCCACCTTCAGAAGTCAATTGGATCGGACGCTTTATTCGATCAAACAATATAAGTTTAAACTCTTCTTCTAGTTTTTTAAGGTGAGTGGTAACGGTCGGTTGCCCTAATTCTAATCTCTTAGCTGCTTTCGAAACACTTTTTAATCTTGCCACATGATAAAAACTGACTATTTCTCTAAGTTCCATTATATGTCCATTATTGTATTTATTTTTAACTCGCCAACTATTGACAAAATATACCTCATTAGCGAGAATACGTTAGTATCACGTTTGATATGATTTACCTATAATTAATATTACGAAACGTGATACTAACGTAAATATTTAACGGTGTCAATGAAATAATATGGGATTTGTTATAACAGAGCCGTGCATAGGGGTAAAAGACGCAAGTTGCGTAGATGTTTGCCCTGTCGACTGCATCCATTCAAATGACGAGGCTGAACAATATTATATTGACGGTCCCAACTGTATTGATTGTGCATACTGTGAAACAGTCTGCCCTGTTCAAGCAATATTTGACACATTTAACGTTCCTCCTAAATGGGACCGGTTCATAGGAGTCAATAGAGAGTTTTTCAAAAAATAACTTCACTGGATAAGCTTTTAATTGACACATTTAATTAAGGAGTACTCTTGGATCTATTCAGAACCATCATGCATCGTCTGAACGTAATTGGGGCATTCAAGGAACTGGGGTCAACTAGAGAACGACGAAAGGTCCTTTTGTCTCTTTCTGTAGGTCAACTATTACTTCAATTATCACAACTTCCTATAGCTATAGCCATACCGTCCGTTGCTAGACATTTTGACATACCTGTAACTCAGGCGTCTTGGATGGTAATCGTTAGGTTATTATTACTAGGCAGCACGGTCTTCCTAGCTGCAAGGCTCGGGCAGAGATATGGGCATCTAAGAATATTTATTGCTGGAATTGTCCTCATGACATTATCCAGCGCGTTGGCCTCGACATCCCAATATTTCGTTCAATTGCTATTTTGGAGCGCCGGAGTTGGGCTTGGAGGAGCATTGTTGAGTGCTAATGCCAATGCGATTTTAGTAATGGCATTTGGGGACCAAGAACGTGGACGAGCATTTGCGGTGCCTATAACCTCAGCAAGGATTGGCACATTGACCGGATTGGTTTTATTCGGATTATTTCTTCAGTTTTTATCTTGGAGATTTGTATTCTTAACTTCATTGCCAATTGGATTAATCGCACTGTGGGTTGCACTACCTTTATTGAAAAATAAATCCTTAAATGAAAGAGAAAGCACACATAAAGATAAGTTGGGTTTTGTAGGTCCAGTCTTAATGATAGCGACACTATCTGCGTTCATATTGACCGGGATACATTTACATTCAGGCCCAGACTCATTCAGCACAGTAGCAGCAATGAATTACCACCCTAAAATGTTTTTAGGGTTCTTAGGGCTGGCCATACTATTTTTTGTAGCACAGATTTTTTCGAAAAATCCGTATTTCGATTTTTCGTATTTTAAGAAAAAATATTTTTCTATGGCTCTATTCAGCAACACAACATTCCATTTATCCATGCTATCTGTACTAACTCTGGTTCCTATAGTCATAGAAGAAGGACTCGGTATGGGACCTGCAGTCGTGGTGTTAATATTACTCCCTCATCAATCAATGGGTTTATTTTTGCCTGCTATAGCAGGTTGGGTATACGACCGCTATAATCCCAAATGGCTACGGCCTGGCTCCCTTTTACTCATAGCAATTGGGTTAGCACTACTTGGTTTGTTCGCAGGCAAGTTACCAATTTACACACTGCCCATACTATTATTTCCTGCATCAATCGGTTCAGCACTGTTCAATTCTCCTAACAATGCATTAGTTATGAACACTCTTCCGGAAAATAGAAGCTTCGCATCAGGAATGTTAGAAACCACTCGGCAAATGGGGCATACAATTGGATCAATAGTGGGAGCAGCTATAGTAGGATTATCTTTACCATTATTAATTGATAGCCTCCCAACAAACGAAGCTCAACATTTTTACCTTCAAGGATTTAGGTATTCCGCATTGATAGTAGTGTGGATAATGATAGCTGGAAGCATTGTGGCGTTATTCCACAAGGATCAGCCAGCCTGACATTCAAATAAACAATTCGGAGAAAACTAACATGGCGTTAATACTCAGTGACACAGAAATACGACCTTTAGTATGCATGGAAGAGATGATTCCAGTTATTGAATTACTGCAGAAAAAATTTGGAGAAGGACTAGTAACCAATCTGCCTCGCAGAAAAATGATCGGGCCAGAAGGAATGTTAGCAGTCATGGGAGGAGCGTTATTTTACGATAACGTTATGGGAGTAAAAACATATTCTGTATTCAAAGGGAAATATTCATTCCAAGTGAGCCTATACGATTCTAATACTGGCGAATTACTCTGCTATACTCAAGCCAATAGACTAGGCCAACTCCGTACAGGTGCTACAACTGCCGTAGCTGCGAAATATTTGCTGGCAGCAAGCTCCGAGGTAACTTTGGGACTCATCGGTTCAGGCAATCAATCCTTTACACAAGTAGAGGCTATAAAGGCTATAACTCCTATAAAAGAAGTCCTCATATATAGTAAAACTCCTGCAAACCGCTTAGCTATGGCTAATAGAATCAATAATGAACTTAATATCCCGGCTAGAGCAGTTGAAACCAGTCAAGAATTGACGTCGGGAAGCAATTTAGTGGTTTGTGTAGCAGCTACTATGGAACCAATAGTTACAGGTTCTGATTTAAAGGCTGGAACGTTACTAATTGCAGCTGGCCCTACCAGTTGGCGGGCAAGAGAGCTCGATGATGAAACCATAGCCAAATCGGATAAGATCATAGTAGATTCTATAGAACAAATAAATGGAGAATCTGGAGACTTGAGTGAAGCTCAGGATAGAGGCCACCTTCAGGTAAGCCAAATTACAGAGCTAAGACACGTTGTAGCCGGTACTGTGCCTGGTAGAGACACTAGAGAACAAATAATCTTGGCAAAACTAATGGGAACTGGAATAGCTGATGTAGCAGCAGCTAAACTAGCTTATGATAAAGCCACCCAAAACGGAATAGGAATTTCTATTGACTGGTAGTCCTCACATATTCCGATGTAGCTTTTATATTATAAGTCAATTGAACATCAGAAATACTTTCAGCAGCTGCCATTGCTGTATCAATTGAAGTAAAACAAGGTATACGTCGTTCAACAGCCGCTCTTCTGATATAAAATCCATCTCTAACGACTCTACTGGATTCAGAAACTGTATTTATTACCGCCTTCACATTACCCTCTGCTATTACATCGAGTACATTTGGATGTCCTTCACCAAGTTTTTTGGTAATCATGGTGACTGGGACTCCTAGCTGTCGAATCATTTCTGCGGTACCTTCCGTAGCGAATAATTGACAATCAGCTTCATGAAGCATAGTAATTAATACTTTAGCTTCTGTTTTATCGTGGTCAGACAAACTTAAAAGTATTCCTATGCCTTGAGTCAAATTCAAATTAGCAGCTATCAGTGTTTTTTTAAGTGCTGATTTAAAATTATCATCTATACCCATTACTTCGCCGGTGGATTTCATTTCAGGGCTCAAATAGGTATCAACTCCAACTAGTTTAGACATAGAAAACACTGGAGCTTTAATTCCAACAATTTTTGACTTTGGCCACAACCCGCCCGTATAACCTTGTGAATGAATAGAGTCTCCTAACATAACTTTAGTTGCGATAGTAGCGACTGGCAATCCGGTAACTTTAGAGATAAATGGGATAGTTCTGCTAGCTCTAGGGTTTACTTCTATCACTGATATCAAAGTACCTGAGATTAATTTTTTTTCCGTAACTGAAGGGCTCCGATAGGTGTCCGAGCCGCTTATAACAAATTGAATATTCATCAATCCCCTGATGTTCAGTGCTAGCCCTATTTTCGTTGTTTGTTCCACTATCGTGGTGACTTCTTGTTCAGTTAAATTCAGTCCAGGATAGATAGCCATTGAATCACCACTATGCACACCAGCTCTTTCTATGTGTTCCATAATTCCAGGAATTAATACCTCTTTTCCGTCACAAATGGCGTCTACTTCACATTCTTTCCCTTCGACATACCTATCTATCAGAACTTTTTTCTCAGGAGTAATATCTGCTGCAATTTTTAAATATTGCATTAATTCTTCTTCGTTATGCACAATTTCCATAGCCCTTCCACCAAGGACATAACTTGGCCTAACGACTACCGGGAATCCAACTTCACCAGCAACACGTAGCGCATCGTTTACTGAATTAACGGCTGAACCTTCTGGTTTTGGTATATTTAACTGTTCTAAAAACAATTCAAACTTATCTCTGTCTGAAGCAATGTCGATTGCTTCAGCAGTAGACCCAAGAATTCCGTATCCTAAAGCATCTAAACTTTGAGACAGGTTAATTGCGGTTTGCCCTCCAAATTGAACGACTACAGGAGGGGTGCCCATGTCAGTCCTTTCATTTTCCAATATATCTATAATTGATTCTTCATCCAGAGGTTCGAAATATAATCTGGAGCTTGAATCAAAGTCAGTAGAAACAGTTTCTGGGTTAGAATTTACCATAATACTAGCAACTCCAGACTGGAATAACGCTTTAGAAGCATGAACACTACAATAATCAAATTCTATTCCTTGGCCTATTCTAATTGGGCCACTACCAACAACTAAAGCCTTAGGTCCTTCCAATGGGAGTGCCTCGTTTTCTTTTTCATAAGTACTATAATAATAAGGCGTAACAGCTTCAAATTCTGCGGCACAAGTATCCACCATTTTATAAACTGGTTTTATATTATTCTCAACTCTCAGTTTTCTAACCATGTCAATGTCTACATTTTTAATATTGGCTATCTGTAAGTCAGTGAATCCGTGCTTTTTATAAGTTAACAATTTTTCCGAGGATAAATCCTCTGTTTCAATTGCCGAGTGAATATTAACAATGGTTCTAAGACCTTCAATAAACCATGGATCAACATGGCAATGTTTGATAATTTCATCAGTAGTAAATCCTTTTTGGATACATCCAATAATAGCCCACAATCTTAAATCATGAGGATAAAGAGGAAATGATGATATGTCTCCAGTTGTTTGATAATTTCTTTCCCACTCCGAATCACACCAAAACAAATTTCTACCATCTAGCTCCAAAGATCTAACTGCTTTTTGAATTGCCGACTCAAACGATCTATCAATAGCCATAACTTCACCAGTAGCTTTCATTTGAGTAGTTAACGTTCTATCCCCAGATGGGAATTTATCGAACGGCCACCTAGGAATCTTTACAACACAATAATCTAAAGCAGGTTCAAATGCGGCTCCAGTTTTTTCTGTAACTTTATTAGTTATTTCATCAAGTGTTTTACCAATTGCTATCTTTGCTGACACTCTAGCGATCGGATATCCTGTAGCTTTACTTGCTAGAGCAGAACTTCTACTTACTCTGGGATTTACTTCTATAACATAATAATCAGAGTCTATTGACCAATCATATCCCAAATTAGTTTCTACCCGTGAATTAGGGCGCAAAGCCATCTGAATGTTACAACCACCTTCAATGCCTAAGCCTCTGATAATCTTTAAACTAACACTTCTTAACATTTGGTACTCTTTATCACTTAAGGTTTGACTAGGGGCTATAACGATGCTATCGCCAGTGTGGGCTCCCATGGGGTCGAAATTTTCCATATTGCATACAGTTATGCAATTGTCCTCACGATCTCTTATAACTTCGTATTCGATTTCTTTCCATCCAACTAATGATCTTTCAATAAGAACTTGAGAAATAGGACTAGCTTGCAATCCACTCCTAACTATTTCAAAAAACTCCGATTCCGTAGTTGCTATGCCACCTCCCGTGCCTCCTAATGTATAAGCGGGGCGTACCACTGCCGGGAGACCAATTAGAGCTAGTCCTTTTTTACTTTCCTCCATGGAATTTACAATCGTGTTAGGTGGTTCTGGTTCACCAATTTCTTTTAAAAATGTACTAAACATTTTCCTATCTTCAGATTTTCGGATTGTTTCCAGAGGAGTTCCTAACAATTTAACATTGTATTTGTCTAGTATGCCCTTATCAAATAATTCAACCGCCAAATTCAGGCCTGTTTGCCCACCCAAAGTAGGCAAAATGCCATCTGGTTTTTCTCGCTGAATTATTCGTTCCAATACTTCTGTGGTTAACGGCTCAATGTAAACTCGGTCAGCAATTTCGCTGTCTGTCATTATAGTTGCGGGATTAGAGTTGACTAAAATGGTATAAATACCTTCTTCCATCAAAGACTTACATGCTTGGGTTCCTGCATAATCAAATTCTGCAGCTTGGCCAATCACTATGGGTCCGGAACCTATAATTAATACTTTTTTAATATCTGTCATATAGTTCAATCAATTCCTTTAAGCCAGCGGAAGTTTCCCTGGTAGATTAATATATTTTCTTTCTTGGAAATAGTTCAACAAGGAAAAAATCAAAACTCCGTATAATTTTCCTTTTTCGTCAAATTCTATACCCTGATCTTTCAACACTTTTACTCTAGGCGGAACACTAAACATGACCTGCCCATCTTTATATGTTTGCAGAGTAATTTGAGCAATTGGTAGTCCCGTTCCGGCAGTAGTTGAAGAATTTTCGAAGAATTTTACTGTTAATTCCCAAACATTACCCAATGATCCTCGGTTTACAGAATCTACGCGCAATACACCACCCTCTATATTTATCTTTGGTATTTGTTTGTCTAGAATTTCTAAAACTTCATCCAATGGGATTGGTAAAAACACATCAATACCTTGCTCTAATAACACTTCAGAAAACAGCATTACTATGTTTATCTCACTTTCTTTTGATCTTGGATCATTGATACAAATTGATCAAATATATATTCATTATCTTTAGGTCCAGGAGATGCCTCTGAATGATATTGAATCGAAAATACAGGGTATTCTTTATGAATCAAACCTTCGACAGTATTATCATTCAAATTTAAATGAGAAACCTCTAATCCTTTTGGAAGGGTATCCGAATCAACAGCGTACCCGTGGTTTTGTGCAGTCACATAAACTCTTCCGGTGATTAAATCTTTAACCGGATGATTAGCTCCACGGTGTCCAAATTTCAGCTTATATGTTTTAGCTCCCAAGGATTCTGCAATAATCTGGTGGCCCAAGCAAATACCTAGCATCGGTACTTTCCCTATCATCTTTTTAGTGTTGTCACCGATATTTCGCAATAATTTTGGGTCACCTGGACCCGGAGACACCAATACTCCATCAGGTTTTAGTTTCAAAATGTCATCGCTTGGAGTGTCAAATGGTACCGATATCACTTCACAATTCCGTTCATTTAACATTCGAATTATATTATTCTTTACTCCGCAATCTGTGATCACTACTCTCATATCTTGGGGCGTATTATTAGAAGCCGCAGTAATCATCTTCTTCGTACTGACCGACTCAACATAATTTGTGAACTCGTAAGTTTCTTCTTTATCCAGTATGGCATTGGCAGATGCAATATCATTAGAACTCGTTATCACACCTCTCATCACGCCAACATTTCTTATTTTTCTAGCAATGGACCTAGTATCAACTCCGAAAATACCAGGGATACTTTGATCTTTCATAAAGTTATTTAAAGTCTGGACGCTCAGAGAATGACTTGGGGTTTCGCAGAGTTCTCTAATCAGGAACCCAGATACTTGGATATGTCCCGACTCGTTATCTCGCAAATTAATTCCATAATTACCGATCATCGGATAAGTCATCGTAACAATTTGTCCTGCATAAGAAGGGTCCGTAAGTACCTCTTGGTATCCAGTCATGCTGGTGTTGAACACGATCTCTCCGTGTGTTTCGGAATTGTATCCAAAAGAATACCCGTCAAAAACGGTTCCATCCTCTAAGATTAAGAATTTTTTATTAGTCAAAGTATGTTCCTTCCATATTTAGTGCTTTAGTTCGTCAAACATCAGATATCCATCTACTATAGTTGCCACTACTTTCCCAGTGAACACCCGTCCGTTCAATGGCGTATTTTTGCCTTTTGATACAAATTTTTCTACATCAACAATCCATTTTTGATTTAAATCCAATATGGCAATGTCAGCAGGAGTGCCTACTTCTAAAGTAGCGTATTTAATATATTCGTCTCCTAGAACTTTAGCTGGTCCTATTGTCAATGCCTCAATTAAACAGGAGAATGTTACTATTTCTTTATTAACCAATTCCATTAAAGAACCAAATGCAGTCTCGAATACGCTGATGCCAAAGGAAGCATCTTCAAAAGTGGTTACTTTGCTGACTACATCGTGGGGGGCGTGGTCCGTTGCTATACAATCTATAGTTCCGTCAATTAAACCTTCAACTAATGCCGAAATGTCAGTCATTGTTCGTAATGGTGGATAAACTTTAGAGTTTGTATCGTACTCATAGTTTTCTCCGTTACCAGTCCCTATTGAAACGGATTCATCAGTAATTATCAAATGATGTGGGCACACTTCTGCAGTAACTTTAACCCCTCTTTTTTTAGCAAGTCTTATCATTTCAACAGATCCGGCACTACTAACATGGCAAATGTGGAGTTTAGAATTTGTAGAAGAGGCTAATGAAATATCTCGGGAAACCATAACCTCTTCAGCAGCATTTGGTATGCCCGGTAATCCTAATAATTCTGATATGTCTCCATCCGCCATTACACCATTTTTAGACAAAGTTAAATCTTGGCAATGATTCATTATTGGTACATCTAATCCAGATACATACAACAATGCTAGACGCATAACTTCAGCGTCACTTACAGGATCACCATCATCGCTAAACCCTACAACACCAGCTTCATACAATTCCATGAAATCTACAATAGATTGTCCTTCTCTGTTTTTTGTCACAGCCCCGATCGGATACACTCTACATTTCCCAGTAGTTCTAGCTTTTTCTTTTACGAAGTTCACTGTAGCCTCGTTATCAATTGCTGGACTTGTATTTGGCATAGCGCATACTGTAGTAAATCCTCCTTTCACTGCTGCTGAAGTTCCGGTTTCTATAGTTTCTTTATATTCGAATCCTGGCTCACGTAGATGAGCATGTAAATCAATAAATCCCGGCACACAAGTAAGGTCTTTTCCATTTATTACAACTGCACCTGTTGAATCAAAGTTTGCTATTGGGTCACCCAAAGCGATGATTATCCCATTTTCTACAACCATATTTCCTTCAATTAATTGTTTGGAATTCGGGTCGTAAAAGGTAGTATTTTGTATTATTATTTTTTCAGACTGCCCATGATCAGTTTCCATTATTTACCATCCTGTCTATTACACAGTTTTTCTAATATGGCCATTCTAATAGCTACACCATTGGTAACTTGTTCATCAATAACTGAATGTCGGCTGGCGGCAATTTCAGAACTCAATTCAATTCCATCGTTCAAAGGTCCAGGGTGCATTATTAGGACGTCTGGAGAAGCCAAGCAAATATTGGACATTGTAATTTGCCATTTGGATATGTACTCCCTAATGCTTGGAATAAGCCCTGATCGTTGGCGCTCAAATTGCAATCTAAGTGCCATTACTATGTCAGCGTTTTGCAACCCCTCTTCCAATGTTGAAGCTACAGTCAATTGCCCAGCTGCATCTTTTTGCTTTCCCCAGGGTAAAAATTGAGGAAGAAGAGTTTCTGGCCCGCACAAACACACATCTGCACCCATTTTTAAAAACCCCGATATAGCTGACCTAGCAACACGACTGTGAAGTATGTCACCAACTATCAAAAGTTTTTTTCGTTGAACTGTCCCAATTTTTTCTATCGCGGTAAAGATATCTAACAACGCCTGAGTAGGGTGGGCGTGAGTTCCGTCTCCAGCATTAATAATACTGGTATTCTTTAAATGTTTAGCCAAAAGATAAGGCGCTCCAGAGTGAGGATGCCTTATAACAATGGCATTTACGCCCATTGCTTCTATAGTTTTACCAGTATTAAGCAATGACTCTCCTTTTTCAATACTACTTCCAGAAGAAGATACATTGATAACATCGCCTCCTAAGATCTTACCCGCGTCCTCAAAGGACATTCGAGTCCGTGTACTAGGTTCGTAGAATAATGTCACCACAGATTTACCTCGTAGTATATCGGTTTTTTTTATCGAGCTTAATAACAAATCTTTATGTTTCGTAGCCAACCCAAGGATTTCTGAAACATCTTCCACAGAATTTTTATGTAAATCTAATAGGTGCCTCATTACCTGTCGAATTACCTCTTATCAATTTTTTGTGCAAAAAAAACTCCCCTCTCATACAAGGGGAGTAAACTGCCTACACATCTCACACTATTGTGAGATGAAACGAATGTTTTATGTAGCAGTTAATAATCTTCATATCATCACCATCTAACATGTTATTCTATCACAAATTTTGTAGAATTCATTAACCTACGTGTCTTTTTTTCATTGAAAACATAAACATAATTACAAGTTCCAATAACCAGCATACGCGGTTAAATGATATAGGCTATAATCTTCATTATTAACGACTAATAACTAATCAAAGGAGTATTATATGGTTAATCTCGATGTACTAACTTACGGGTTTGCGCTCAATTCCGACCAAGGGTCTTTTGGATACTCAACTAACTCCTTATTGACGGTAGGCAACACTAGAATTCTTGTGGATACTGGGCCCGGTTCTAGAAGAGGCCTATTACATAAACAACTTGCAAATATAGGTTTAACTCCTGATGATGTCGACATGGTTTTATTAACTCACCTTCATTGGGATCATTGCCAGAATACTGATATGTTCCCCAATGCGAGAATATTGGTTAATCCAGTTGAATATGACTATGCTCGAAACCCTAAGCCACAAGACCACGCCACAGTGAAATATATCGCGGACATGTTAGAAAAAATGAAACTAGAATTAGTCAGCGATGGAGATACAATCATAGAAGGTGTTAAAATAATCGAAACACCCGGGCACACAAAAGGTCACATTAGCGTTGTAGCAGACTTAGGAGGAGAAAATATCCTAATAGCTGGAGATGCGTTACCAGATAGTGCTACTGTATTAAGAAAACTACCATATAATGTATTCTGGGATGTAAAAGACGCCCAAAACAGTGTCGAAAAAATGATTGATGCTTCCAGCACATTCTATCCGGGGCATGATAGACCATTCCATTTTTCCAACAATAAAATAGAATACTTAGGTGGACCTGAAAATATAGAAGTCATAAATAGCACGGACGGTGGGGGTACTGTTTCTCTAACATTCACTGTCCATGCTGAACGTCCAGTGAATATAAATATAGTACAAAAATAGATGCCGTACGGGAGGCTCAATGAACAATTTAAATTCTTTAACAATAGAAACTTGGCAGCCCTTACAATGGGGAGTTAACGAGACATTAATGCCTTTGGAAGGCTGGGAATATCACACTGAAACTGTAGAAACTGGTCATGAATATTCTGTGTTCATATTGGTAGAATCCACCAACGCATATTTAATACCTGAATTTTTGACATCATCGGCTGAATTGTTTAAGAATCAGAAAGTTTCGATTACATCCAAAATTTTAATTACATCGGCTGAAACTTTTAATTTTAAGCACTTTTCAGAACTATCAGACTTCTATTTCGGAGATAACATTCAAGAGAAATATTTATACAAACAAATAGTAAACTTTTCACCAGATTTGATTCTCATCTGCCAAGACAATTCCTCTCATTACCAACCAATAGCTAAAGTTCCTGTAGTTGTATGTCAACTTAATGGGACACCGCTTATTGATCAAGTAAAGAAAGAAATAGATACAATACAACATTCTGAGATTCGAAATGTTCTCACTTCAAAAATGAGCAGAACTCCTGCCCAGGTTATAACAGATCTCATTTCTGTCTACGGCCAACATCTTAATCTAATCAACTACACACAGGGAGTTGGAATATATGGCAGATTATTAATTTCTGAATCACTAGGGCAGATCTCAGAAGTTTCCAAAGCCATTGATAATACGATTACTGACAGTCCTTTAAACAAACCAAATCCGTTTGGTGACTCACCCACAGGTGCTAATCTAGCATCAACTATTTGGGCGTATGATCTTAGTCGACACCTCGGTTCAAGTAAATGGGACCACTTGTTAACTAGCGCTGCAAACTTGTATAAGATTAATACTGATAGCCATTTACCTCCATTCCCATGTGATCCTATAATCAGAACTGAAGATATGTTCTACTCATCAGCTGTGTTGGGGAGAGCCTATAAACATCATGCCAACACTGGTTACTTGGACGTTTTAGATAATTTTTACTTGATGGTAAATTTGCAGCAAAGCACTGGATTATTTTGGCATTCAAAGAGCTCTCCTTACGTGTGGAGTAGGGGAAACGGGTTTGCAGTTTTAGGATTAAGCGAATATCTGACATATGTACCTGAAAACAGATCCCTTTATGAGTCGATAAGAAATCAGTTCCTATCATTCTTTAAAAATATAGTTGAGTATCAAGATATTTCTGGTGGGTTTCACGAGTTATTAGACACTCCTAGCTCTTATTTAGAATTTACATCTACGTGTATAATAGGCTATGCAGCGTTACGAGGAAAATCCCTTGGATTATTAGGTCCAGAAGTAGATGCTTTAATCCACGGGGCTTGGAATTTTGTCAAAGCTAGGGTTGATGCAGATGGAAATATAACTGACGCTTGTTTCAATACCGGGCTGCAACCTGATTTAGAATCGTACTATCTACGTCCAGCAGTATCCGGGTATGATGATAGAAGTGGAAGCATGGCACTACTATTTACTTCTGAATTGCTGAGAGCTGGCTTTAACGTGAGATAGGAACTTCTATAAACGGTGTTAAATCATCAAAGAAAAAGCAATGAGAGCCACTAGGATGATTCCACTGATCATTTCTGTCATAATCCATGGCAGAGGCAGAAGAATCTATTTGGAATGTGGAGCATAGTTCATACGTCTTTAGGTCTATTTGATTATAGATATATCTCATACCGTCAGGGTCAGTTTTATAATCTTCAGAAAGGAAATATGAACCAGAATTTAATGCGGTTAAGCTAGATGGTAATATTCCTTTAGAATCCCAGAATACTTTGATTTTATAATCGATTTCTGACAAGTCATTTACTCTATCCATATCATCATTAATACTTCTCATTTGCCAAGGTTCAGTTAAAATTATCCCATAAGCTATACTGATTATTATAAAACCTGTTACTACTATTGCGAGAGACCTAGGATTAAGACAAGACAGTAAAGCTTTCACGATCTTCTCCTTTTTTCAACCGCCATCTATAAAATAGGAATATGGTGCCTGCAATAAGTAAAATAACTAAAACTTTCAAAATGAAAGTCACAGCTAATCCTCCTGTTAAGAAAACGAAAATTAAAGCTATCAAATCTCCTATGATAACCGACGCTGTTATAACCAAGGTCAAATAAGTTAAATATTTACCTACATTAGATATGTTTCTGGAAAAATCTTTTTGTTCTTCTCTAAATAATCTCCAAGTAAAATACATGTAAACAGGATAAGCTACTATTAATGAAGAAATCGCCATTGGGATACCTGCGCCGGGGGCTGCATAGTCTGAAGCGTCATAGAATGTTATATCAATGAAAGAATATAACAATCCTCCAACGCTGAATGCAGATATATACAGTGTTATGAAAGACACTAAATATTGGAAAGCCTCCTTTGCATGAAATTCAGTTTTGGGAGCCGGTACAGGAAAAGGAAATACAGTTTCCGAGTAACATTGCAATGCGTGTATGATTGATTCTTCATTCCAGCCGGCCTCAGACAAAACATGAGAGATTTGTTCTCTGGATTGCCCTGAAGAAAGGCAATTATAAACAAATTGTTCTAATCGGTCTTTCATGTCAATCAGTCATCCCGGTTATACTTTCTGGAGCACTTTGGGGTATATGTTTTTCCCAATCTGGGATGATAATTTTGGAAGTATCTTGCAACAATAATATAAATATCAGGCCAGCAACATTAAACAATATAGATACAATAAAAATCATCATAAATGACACACCTGCATCAAAATATATATTGAACAATCCCAATAATCCTCCGCACAATATCGTTGCTACAGCATGGCCTAACAGCGCTCCGGATTGTTCGACTCCATAAACATGTCCCATTGGGCCTTCCCCATAGTATTGTTTATTAATTACT
>DPHC01000002.1:188623-214478 GCA_003523055.1 Dehalococcoidia bacterium
CCTAGTATTGTTTATTAATTACTATGTAGGCAGTCCACTCTGCGCCAAATCCCAGACCAAACACTGCTGAGAACAAATAAAATGCCCAAGGTTCGACTGCGAACATCAGCCCCAAAACTGTAATTCCTTGAATGAGTAAACTGATAAACATCATTTTGCGAGTACCAAATTTTTCTGCCAAAATCGGAGCCGTTAACCTACTAACAATACTAACCAAGGATAATACAGTCAAAATTGTGCCGGCAGCTCCAAGCGAACTGAATGCTCCTTGATACATTGCGTATGGCAAGATATAAATCAAAATTACTCCGTGACCAGCGCATCCAAACCCATGTATCATAGGTAAATACCAAAATGGCTTGGTGGTCCTAGCAGCTCGATTAAAATATTTAGCTCTTGTTTGATCAGCCTGTTTGGTAACAGCAGTAGTAGTAATGACAGCTTCATCAATATCGCTACCATAAGGAAGAAGACCAATATCAGAAGGTTTGTTTCGAACTATAATTAACATGGTTAAAAGCATGCCTCCTCCCAAAAAGCCGAGAGACATAAAGGTGCTTGTCCATCCTATAGATTCAATAAGAGTTCCAACAACTGGAGCAAACGTTGCTGCCCCTATACCGCCAGCTCCATATAACACTCCAATTCCAAGTCCCAATCTTTTTTTAAACCACCCACTCACTGTTGCCATAAGCGGCACCATTGCTAAAGACTGTGTCGTTGCTAACATGACACCAAAGACAATAAAAAACTGCCATACAGAAGTGATTAAGCCCAACAAATTCATACTGATAAAATACATGACTGCAGATAACAACAGCATTTTTCTAGCTCCGTATCGGTCTCCTAAGTAACCTGTTATAGGAGCCATACATGCGCCAGTAAGGTAATATGTTCCAATCCCGGCTCCAACAAGAGCCACATTCCAACCGAATCCTCCAAATGAATTAGTTAATGGCGCTACCATAATACCAGCAGAAAAACTTATCGATGTGCCAAATATTTGGACAACAGACAAAGCAAATACAATTACCCAACTATAATGAATATTAAATGGTAATTTCAATGTGAATGATGTCATTACTTATCCTTGTAGCTATAAACTGAGTTCGTCAGATACTAACACTATTATAACTAAATAACTACGCAATCATTCCACCATCCATGGTAATCACTTGGCCGGTTATATACCCTGCTTCTTCGCAACACAAGAAAGCGCACGTGTTTGCGACTTCTTCTACAGTTCCAAATCTTCCCATCGGTATTCTTTGCAGGATGACTGATTTGGATTCTTCTGATAATTCATCAACCATGCCTCCACTAACTATAAATCCTGGAGCCAAAGCATTTACTGTGATATTTCTAGATGCTACTTCTCTGGCAAGCGCTTTGGTAAATCCTACCAATCCCGCCTTAGATGCAGCATAGTTAGTTTGACCTGGATTGCCAGACAATCCTACAACTGAAGAAATATTAATTATTCGTCCACTTTTTTGTTTTATCAGGAACGGAACTACTAACTTTGTGCAAAGAAAAGTTCCTTTCAAATTCACATTTATGACTTCATCCCAGTCTTCTACGCTCATTCTAATCAATAATTTATCTTTATTCACTCCAGCATTATTAACCAATATGTCAATTTTGCCCCATTTTTCCACGACAGTATCTACCAGTAGTTTAGCTTGTACAGGATTAGAAATATCTCCTTGAACTGCTATGATTTCATAACCCTGACTTGTAAGTGATTTTGCTAAGGATTCGGCTAATGTACTATTATTATTGTAATTGATTGCTACATTAGCACCTTCAGATGCAAGTTTAGTTGCTATTGCAGCCCCAATTCCTCTGGAAGAACCAGTGACTATTGCAACTTTACCTTTTAAATCACAGCCCATTTACTTCAGCTCATCATTGGAGTGTACAAATAACGAGGATAAGGCGATTTCCAAACCAGCTACCATATCGGTTTCTACTAGTTTAACAGCAGAAACTATTGCCCCTGCAATTTCATGAGACACGCATGAACCGTGCCCTAACACTACTGGAGATTTAACACCGAATAAAGGGCCTCCCATAGATCGTGCTAAATTGGTTTCAGTCCACAGTTCGCCTACCAAATCATCAATATCATGATCAGGTAATGTCAAAGCCAGGTTTTTTTTCAAAAATGTTCTGAGAACAGTACCCATTCCTTCAGCAAATTTAAGAAGTATATTACCGACAAATCCATCGCATACTATAACATCGGCTTTTCCTGTAAAAAAATCCATACCTTCAACATTGCCTACAAAATTCAAGCCACTTTGTTCAAATATTTTATAGCTTTCCTGAACTTGTTTATTACCTTTGGCAGGCTCGGATCCTACACTCAGCAAACCAATCTTAGCATTTTTAATATTGAGAAATTTTTCTGCAAAAACAGAACCAATCAACCCAAAGCTCAGTAACAAGTTGGGCCGGCAATCTATATTACTACCCATATCCATCAACACTGTATTTGGAGCAAGTCCTAAAAATGTACCGCCAATACACGGCCGTTCAAGTCCATCCAACAACCCTAGTATCATTACAGATGCGGCCATAGATGCTCCGGTTGAGCCCATAGATACCATGGCGTCGCATTTCCCAGATTTTACCAAGCTCGTCGCGACTACTATGGATGAGTCTCTTTTCTTTCTCATAGCTTCAATAGGATGTTCATCGTCATTGATCTTTTCATTAGCTTGTACTATAGTCAAACCTTTTTTATTTACAGTATCCATGTATTGCGTGATTTCGGATGTTTTGCCTACTAAAACAATTTCCAAATTGGATGGACCTTCATAAGATTCGATAGCTAAGGCGGCTCCTCTTACAGTTTCTTTTGGTCCAAAGTCGCCTCCCATACAATCCAATGAGATTACAATTTTTTGTTCGTTTATCATAGACATTTATGTTGTCTCCATATATGCAGTTTTATACAGTGCATAATTTTAATTCAATATTCTTGAAAGGACTACTCTGTATTTTCATCTACTCTACTTCTTTCCATTTTTATAATAGCGGTACCTGTTATGAGTTCTGATAAATCCTTACGGTTTTTAACTCCGATGTCTAAGGTCAGTATCATTTTCTCATCTTGGGGTTTAATAGACTTTAATGAGCCCCAAGAATGAATAATATCATCCAATCTAGCGGCTCCTTTAAATTTAACTTTCAGGCTACCGCCTACAAGCCAATCCATTCCAAATTTCAAATCTAACATTTGCGATATTAAGTTCAAGGTGAACATACCATGCGCTATAATACCGCCGAATTCAGTAGTACGGGCAAATTTTTCATCATAATGTATTCGATTGTGATCCCCTGATGCTTCAGCGTATTTTGTGATAGTTGAAGCATCGACGTAACAGGTTATTTCGTCTAATTGCTTTAGGCTTTCTAGGTTATACTTACTCATATGTTCTTCACAATAACTATGCTTCTCGATTCGCACAATATGTTGCCTTTTCCTTTGTAAAACTTACAAGAAACACCAAATAATTTCATACCACCGATTATTCGCTCTTTTTCTTTCTTAGAATAACATTGGACGACATCTCCAAATCTTGCAACTCCAAAGTTATAAATTTCTTGAGAAGTGTGTACAGCTCCATCTGGGATCGAAAATGCTGATAACATCATTCCAATGGATCGTGATACTAACATCACATTAGGGACTGCCTGATAGGCTATGTTATTAAATTGGACATCGTTTACAGATCCCAGAAACTGTTTAACCTCCCATTCTTCAGTAGAAATGTCACCTAGCAATAAATATTCTTCCATGATTAATATTTATAATGAAAAATTAGTTTTTGCTAAATCTCTTAAGTGCTGTCCTATGGCTAATGAAGAAGTCGCCCCAGGTGAAGGTGCATTAATAACATGAAGTGCTTTATCAGATTCTACGATTCTAAAATCATCCAATAAGAATCCACTCCGATCAACTGCCTGAGCTCGAACTCCTGCGCCCCCAGTAGCTAATGAATCAGCTGTAATTTCTGGAATTAGGCGTTGTAAATCAGAAACAAACTTATTTTTATTGTATGATCGGTACAATTCTGACAAACCTGTCCTCCAGTTCTTACTCAGCATTTTCCAAAATCCAGGAAACGCTATAGTTCTACCCATTTCGAGCAAATTTATATCTGTTTTTTTATAGCCTTCTTGCTGAAAAGCCAATACTGCATTAGGTCCAGCTTCGACAAATCCATGAATGTTTCTCGTGTAATGTACTCCTAAAAATGGAAATCTAGGGTCCGGAACTGGATAAATTAAGCCATTAACTAATTTTTCACTCTCAGTGGTCAGTTTAAAATATTCTCCTCGAAATGGAATAATTTGTACTCCTATATCCGTTCCCATCATTCTTGCAACTTTATCTGAGTATAAACCGGCGCAATTAATAATCTTTTTCCCATAAACAACTTGCTTATCTGTTTCAATTGCTAATTGTCCAGAAGTGCCAGAAATAGCTTTTACTCTGGTATTTAAAAAGATTTGACCTCCTAATTGTTGAAAAATATCTCCATAACGATTTGCAATTTTTACATAGTCAACTATTCCCGTTCTCGGAGCCCACAACGCCTGAATGCCTTTAACATGTGGTTCAATTTCTTTGAGTCTTTCAGTGCCTATTATTTCCAGTCCAGGAACGCCATTAGCCGTACCCCTTTCATAGAGATCTTGTAATCTACCTAGCTCATCTTCAGAAGTTGCCACTATAGTTTTACCGCATTCTATATATTCTATTTCGTTATCGTCGCAAAATTCTTTGATTTTGGTTACTCCGCTAACACAGAATTCTGATTTCCAAGAACCTGGTTTGTAATAAATTCCTGAATGTATTACACCGCTATTATTACCTGTTTGATGTTTAGCTAGAGTATCTTCTTTTTCTAAAACACAAAGATCAAGACTAGGGTTATCCTGTAAAATATGCATTGCTGTCGAAAGACCTATTATTCCTCCTCCGATTATTACAATGTCAAAATTAGTTGTAACCATATTTTTATCACCTAGTAAATTTATTTTTCACACAAGTACACATTACTATTTTCAGTAATTCTATCATTATAAAGCAGAGAATTAACTTAACTTCTACTAAAATAACATATATACTAGGGCTAAATCACTAATATTTTCAGGAGCCATTTATGAAAATAGCAGTCCTTGACGACTACCTGTCTGTAGCAAACCAGTTTGGAGACTGGCAACAATTTTCAGAATCCCATACAGTTACCTTCTTCTCAGACCATATATCTGACGAAAACACTTTGATCGAAAGGCTCCAAGAATTCGATATAATCATGGGAATGAGAGAGCGAACTCCCTTTTCCGCCAGCATCTTAAAAAACCTACCTAATCTAAAATTATTAGTCACATCAGGCCTTAGGAACGCTTCATTTGATATAGCCACAGCTACACAACTAGGTATATTGGTGTGTGGCACCGGAGGAAGCGGAGAGGGCCCAACTGAATTGACATGGGCCCTAATTCTTGGGCTTCTTCGCCAAATTCCCTTGGAACAGTCCAATACCCAAAACGGTTCATGGGGCACCACTTTGGGAGTCGGCCTCAAAGGAAAGACTATTGGATTGTTAGGCCTCGGGCATATTGGTGGATTAGTTGCTGCTATTGCAAATGCTTTTCAGATGAATGTGATAGCTTGGAGCCAAAATATGACTCCAAAACTAGCACAGGAAAACAATGCAACATTGGTTTCTAAACAAGAATTATTTGAACAGTCGGACATATTATCAATCCATGTAAGGCTCAGCGAACGAACTAGAGATTTAGTGGCTTCTGCGGAATTAAATTTGATGAAAGATACGAGTTACATCATTAATATTTCTAGAGGGCCTATCATAAATGAGCAAGCACTAATAGAAGCATTAAAACAGAATACTATTGCTGGAGCAGGTTTAGATACTTTTGACATAGAACCTCTCCCTCTTGACCATCCGTTATTACATCTACCTAACGTTTTAATAACTCCTCACATTGGATATGTAACTCATGAAGGGTACAGGGCATACTACGAAGGAGCCACCCAAGATATAGCAGGATTTATTTCAGGGAGTCCAGAAAACATGCTTAACCCAGAAATATTCGAGTCTGCAAATTATCGTGGTCCCAAATAATGTTGCACGTTATAGTGCTAAATCAAATTAATTAATAGGAGCTTTTATATTGAAGGCAGTAAGAATACACGAGTTTGGTGGACCAGAGGTATTAAAAATCGAAGATATCCCTGACGTTGAAGTCAAAAAAAACCAAGTATTAGTAAAACTAGATTCCACGGGAGTAAATTTCGCAGACGTTCTGAGAAGGCAAGGTAAATATCCCGGACCTGACCTACCTTGTACTTTAGGATTAGAGGGATCCGGCACAATTATTGAACTTGGGGAAGGAGTTTCAGGCCTAACTATTGGGCAAAAGGCAATGGTTTTGGGCCCTCAATGCCATGCCGAAATGGTATCCGTGAACAAACACTTTGTTTTTCCGTTTGATGATTCAAAACTTTCTACAGAGATTTCAGGTGGGATGCCTCTAACATTTTTGACAGCTTATCACCTCCTTAACAGCAGAGGAAGATTGGAAAAAGACCACACGGTGTTAATTCATTCAGGAGCCTCAGGAGTAGGAACTATAGCAATACAAATGGCAAAAAATATAGGAGCTACCGTAATCAGTACAGCATCTACTAAAGAGAAAATGGATCTTTGTGAATCATTGGGAGCAGACACGGTCATAAACTATTCTACAGATGATTTCCAAGAAAACATCAATGAATTAACAGATGGAACAGGAGTAGATTTAGTTTTAGATGCCGTAGGAGGGCCTAACTTAGAGAAAAGCTTGAATTGCGTGAAATCATATGGAACATTAATCAGTTACGGAAACGCCTCAGGAACCATGGCGAACATACCATCTTCAGATTTCACTAGTTTAAATAGAACGATCATTGGGTTCAGCATGGGGCGTTCACCATTTGGAACACTTGATCACCAAACCGCCATGGGAGAAATACTAACCGAGGTTTATTCAGGGAAACTTAAGTTGATTATAGACCAAACTCTACCACTCTCCCAAGTTGGTACAGCGCACGACCATTTGTTTGGAAGGCAAAGTAAAGGTAAAGTAATTTTGATTCCTTAACCGCCTCCAACAGGTTTAACCAATTCTACAAAATCGGAGTCTTGCAACAATGTGGACTGATAGTCTTCTTTTTTGATGACGTCACCATTATATCCAACTGCAATAAATTTTGTATCAAGGTTATAAGATTCTATAAGATCATTCACAGAAGTACCTTCGTTCATTTCAATGTCTTTACCATTAACTACTAATCTAATCATATATACCTCTTAATGTTGAGTGGTTATCAATTTAGTTTTTAATAAAAAAGCCGCTTCCTCTGGGTCCGTACTATTTAGTATATTTGTTATCACTGCTATCCCTGCTGCTCCTTTACTATAAAGTTCTTCAATTTTAGTAATATCAATGCCTCCAATTCCAACAACAGGACAAGAAATAGTTCGACTAATATTTCCTAACAAATCAGGTCCTTCCGGAACCTTACCAGGATGGGAGGAGGAAGGGTACATAGTACCAGCTAAAACCAAATCTATACCCCATTCATCCAAAGAAATAGCCCTTGAAAGATCATGGGCTGATCCGGTAATCAATTTTTCATCGCCAACAAGCTTTTTTATTTTACAAACATCTAAAGAATTTTCGGTAAGATGAACTCCAGGCAAGTCTAAAGCTAGCATTATGTCAACTCTGTCATTTATTATAACGAGAGCTTTGTCATCGATTGCGATATTAATTTTTTTTGCGACGTCATACAGTTCATTTGTCGGTAGGTCGTTTTCTCTGATTTGGACGAAATCCACTCCCCCTCTCACGGCCAACATTATTTTTTCGCACAATTCTTGAATATTCGAGGTTGTTTTTCTATTTGTAACTAACCCTAATATAGGTTTTTGTAACCATTGTTGGGTCATGTATTGGTAGGCATATTACCGGTTGGGCTACTCGCTATTGCAGAAGTTCTCATATCGATACGCCCTGCTAGGTATGCTGAACGCCCGGCCTCAACACCTTGCTTGAAAGCACTAGCCATTAGGGCGGGGTTTTCAGCTTGAGCTATGGCAGTATTCACTAGTACGGCGTCAGCTCCCATTTCTAGTGCTTTAGCCGCATCAGAAGGCACAGCCAAGCCAGCATCAACCACAACTGGCACTTTTGCCTGTTCTATTATTATTTTTACTTCTTCTGAAGTATGAATACCTTGCCCAGAACCAATCGCTGATCCCAATGGCATAACAGCAGCGCATCCAGCATCCTCTAAGCGCTTCGCCAAAACTGGATCGGCATGTATGTAAGGCAATACTATAAAGCCTTCAGATATCAAAATTTTAGCTGCTTCATATGTTCTGATCGGGTCA
Organism: Dehalococcoidia bacterium; assembly: GCA_003523055.1. Classification (GTDB taxonomy): domain Bacteria; phylum Chloroflexota; class Dehalococcoidia; order Lucifugimonadales; family UBA3495; genus UBA2588. The sequence continues at coordinate 197,101 of DPHC01000002.1, forward strand.
GGGAATAAGTACTGTGCATCTGCAATGACTTCAAGTTTAACAAACTGAGTTTTAGTAATTTCTCTACCCAGTTTAGCAACATATACAGCTTCTTCCACAGTTGAACATCCCGCTGTATTCGGAAGTACATTGTAAATTTTCCAGTCGATATGATCTAAAATGGTTTTTTCGTTAGGATTATTTAAATCAAGTCTTCTAATCGCTAACGTTACCATGTTCGTGCCGGACGCCTCTAGTGCTTTAATCATGTCATCATTTGTTCTGTATCGTCCAGTTCCTACTATTAGTCTGGAATTAAACTTTTTGTCGCCGATAATCAGGCTGTCATCCATGTTAAGCTCCAATGTTAAGACATCGAGGGGTTTTAGATATTCGCTTATAGTCAAATACCCAATGAATATTAAACGAATTTATCATGTGTAGTTAGTGAAGTCAACGAAATAACGTTAGCTAGGCTATAGCTCATATTCTTTAAGATCAGAAGATATGATTAAATCTGCTCCTGTGATTTTTTGCACATCCTCAGGTCTCCATCCTGGTGCCACTTCTTCAAGAATTAATCCTGCTTTTGTAGGTCTCATCACGGCTACATCAGTGACAATTAATGTCACACATTCTTTCCCAGTCAGAGGGTTAGAACACTCTGATACTATTTTGAAACCACCGTTTCTACTAGTGTGTTCCATCGCAACTATCACTGAGCCAGCACCAGCTGCCAGATCCATCGCGCCTCCTATATTACCTACTCCTCGTTCAGGTAACATCCAATTAGCTAGGTCTCCTTTTTCAGAAACTTGATGGGCTCCAAGAACAGTAACATCTACATGTCCTCCTCTAATCATAGCAAATCCTTCTACTGAACTAAAAAATGCCATTCCTGGTACTTTTTGCAAGAATTGCCCTCCTGCGTTGATCAGATCAATGTCGAATTCGCTTTCATTCTCTGCCAGAGGTCCACAATTCAATACGCCACTTTCGCTATGGTAGAACACAATACTTCCTTCAGGTACGAAACTAGACACTAATGTCGGAATTCCAATTCCCAAATTAACATATCCTCCATTAGGAAGTTCTTTAGCTACTCGCATCGCTACTACTTCTCTATCTAGTCTCATGTCGTCCATAATTTTCCTTTGGCAATTTATTCGTAAGGTGAGAAATTTTTCGGGCGAATCACTATTCGATCCACAAACATTCCCGATGTGACAATAGATTCAGGATCCAATGTGCCAGTCGGAACCACTTCATCAACTTCAACTACTGTAATAGTTGCTGAAGGGGCCATTACAGCATTGAAATTTCTTGAAGTACCCTTGTAAGTAACATTACCCAGAGCGTCCGCTTGGTGCCCCCTTATAACACAAAAATCTGCTTTTAAACCCGTTTCTCTAATGTATTCCTTGCCATTTATAATTTTGGAGTCTTTCCCTTCTGCAATCAAAGTGCCCGCTCCTGTAGGAGTGTAAAAAGATTCTACTCCAGCTCCTCCAGCACGAAGCCGTTCGGCTAATGTTCCTTGTGGAACCAATTCTAATTCAACTTCTCCTGCTTTATACGCCAATTCAAATGAGCTTGGATTTGAGGATGAAGGAGATACTGGATAAGACGCTATAGCTTTTTTTACTTGTTTGTTGTCTATCAATATACTGTGATCAATAACTAATTTGCCCGGAGGAGTACCAAAATTAACAACTCTCGCGATTCCCGCCGTGTTGCTAATGATAGTAAGATTTTTTGCACCTTGATCTCGTAGTGAAACAAGTAAATGATGAGCCATACCTCCGGGACCTGCGAATCCGTCGATCATAACCACCGCTCCATCCGGCACATCATTTAGGGCTTCTTCTCCCGACTTAAATATTTTGTCAATTACACCCAAAGGACATCTTTTGGGGATTTCCATTGGTATCATATCAGGATCTTGCTCTATTTCGATTCCAATCTTTATTTGCAGATCTTTTAAGCTTAAATCAGGAATTAATTCAGTAACTTTCAAGCCCTGTGGACTAAATTTAAACACAGCAATTTCAGTGATAATGGTGCCAGTGCCTGTGAATTTAATTCTGTTATCATCAAGTGTTTGCACAAAGTTCGAGTTGCCTTCATCATCTAACAAATGCATTACACAAATAATATCATCAACGAATCTAGTCAAAGACTCGTTGAATCCCAATCCGTGCTCTTTCATAACAAAGGAACCATATGTATCAATCTTATCTGGACAGGTTATATATTTTTGAATATGCCTTCCAGTAATAATTTCGGCAATTTCAGAAGAGCCCATTACCACGCTTCCGTTTGTTAATGTTACGTAGTTACCGTTGGAATCTTCAGTATTGGTCGGTTCATTAGAAATTGTCCATTTTCCCACTAATCCAGATTCTGTTACAAATATTAAAGGCTCATGTTCTAGCACTCTGGTCGGTATTAAGCTTGGAATACCTTTACCTAAAAATATCACGTCATTAGCCGTAAACGTTGAAAGGGCTTTGTCGATAATTTCTATAGTATTAAACAAATCAATCAATCCGTTAATTTTTCAGAGGTTAATACAATCCGATTGACAAATATACCTGGGGTTACAATGCATTCAGGGTCCAAAGCCCCTATTTCAACCAAGTCGTTAGTTTCAACAATTGTAGTATGGGCGGCGATAGCCATGATAGGAGAATAATTTCGATTAGATCCTGAATAAACTGTATTGCCTAAAGTGTCAGTTTTGTCTGATTTCACCAACGCTACATCCATGTTCAAGCCCAAATATTCTTTGTCTCCAATTGGATCTGAAGAGTAAAAAATTCCTCCTAACCCCGCTCCTTTGATACGTAATTTTTCAGCTAAGTAGGAATGGTCAATAAAATTTACCATTGTGTTTTTAATCATTTTCGTATGTACGTCAAATGCTTCTGAATGTGGGTACGAAGGTGTTATCAATTCTGAGATTTTATCATCTGATATCATCTGATGTATCATCCTAGAACCAATTGTTTGTTTAATTACAGGTACGTTATAAATGATTCTTAGGTTAGTTACATTCATTTTTGTAAGTTGGCACATTAAACCAAGTGGTTCTCCTCTACCTTCGTTGCCAGAAATGCCTATAGTGCATCCGTTTACAATGTCTCTCATTGCTAGCGCACATGATGTATATAGTTTATTGCCTGTCACACACATTCTCCATCATTTATAAAATGGTCTCCAAATAAAAATGCCCCTCAGTAATAGAGGGGCATTTTTTGACACTCTTTAGATCTAATAATCCATAGGTGGCATTGCAGGTGCCGCACCCATTGGTTCAGGTATCTCTGTAATCATAGACTCAGTGGTTAAAACCATTGCGGCTACGCTAGCAGCATTCTGCAATGCATATCTAGTAACTTTACAAGGATCTACGATTCCAGCTTCAAGCATAGGACCGTATTCTCCAGCATCAGCATCGTATCCATAGTCATCTGAATGCTGTTTAACTTCATTCAATACTACAGCACCTTCTCTACCGGTATTTTCTACTATGACTTTCATAGGTTGTTCAACACTACGTCTGATAATATCAACTCCAACTTGCTCATCTCGTTCCAAATCAGTGAGGTTATCAAGTGCTCGTTGTGCTCTCACCATAGCTACTCCACCACCAGGGACAATGCCTTCTTCAACTGCTGATCTTGTTGCAGATAAAGCATCTTCAACTCGAGCCTTTCTTTCTTTTAGTTCGATTTCAGTAGCAGCTCCAACTTTTATTACAGCTACGCCTCCGGTGAGTTTTGCCATTCGTTCTTGTAGTTTTTCTCTATCAAATTCTGAAGTAGTATCTTCTATTTGCGCCTTTATTTGATTTATCCTAGCACTAATAGCGTCCTCTGAGCCATGTCCTTCTACTATAGTAGTTTCATCTTTCGTAGACGAAACGCTTCGAGCAGTGCCAAAATCTTCTATCTCAGCTGTATCAATTTTGCTACCAGTGTCTTCGCTGATAACTTTACCGCCAGTCAATATAGCAATATCTTCAAGCATAGCTTTTCTTCTATCGCCAAATCCAGGAGCTTTCACAGACAAGATGTTCAGAGTGCCTCTTAGTTTGTTTACCACTAAAGTTGCAAGGGCTTCACCGTCTACATCTTCAGCAATCACGACTACATTTTTTTTACCGATCTGAATCAATTTTTCTAATGCAGGAACTAGATCAGACACTGCAGAGATTTTCTTGTCAGTGATAATTAATGTTGCATCTTCTATAACAGCTTCCATTCGATCTGAGTTGGTAACAAAATATGGTGAAATGTACCCTCTGTCTATTTGCATTCCTTCAACATATTCGATTTCATCCATCATAGATTTTGATTCTTCTACTGTTATAACTCCGTCTTTACCAACTTTTTCCATAGATTCTGCTATTGTTTCTCCTATTGCATCCTCATGGGCTGACAAACTAGCTACTTGGGCAATTGTTTCTCTAGTTTCCACTGATACTGCCATCCCCTGTAGTTCAGATACTATAGCAGCAACAGCTTTTTCAATGCCTCTTTTAATTGCCATAGGGTTGCTACCAGCTGTGACGTTTTTGAATCCTTCTGCGATGATAGCCTGTGCGAGAACTATTGATGTCGTAGTTCCATCACCCGCAGCATCGTTTGTTTTAGTAGCGGCTTCTTTTATCAACTGTGCGCCCATATTTTCAAAAGCGTCTGGAAGTTCAATTTCTTTTGCTATAGTGACGCCGTCACTGCAAACCAATGGTGGTCCAAATTTTTTGTCTAGAACCACGTTTCTACCTTTTGGACCAAGTGTTACTTTAACAGCATCAGCTAATATATCGATACCTGTTCTAAGTGTCTTTCTAGCTTCTTCTGAATACGCAAGCTTTTTTGCAGGCATTTAAAGCCCTCCTTATTTTTCTTTATTATTTAAGATATTTTCGCAAGAATATCGCTTTCTCGCATGATTAAATATTCATTATCGCCATCTTTATATTCTGTGCCGGCAAATTTTGAATATATGACTTTATCCCCAACTCCCAATTCCATAGCAACTACGGTGCCGTTTTCTGAAACTCTACCTTTTCCAACAGCTACTATTTCACCTTCTTGAGGTTTTTCTTTTGCAGTATCTGGTAAATAAATACCACCTGTGGTTTGTTCTTCTTGTTCTCTAGGCTTAACGACAACCCGTTCACCTAATGGAGAAAATTTTATTGCCAATTCGTCCTCCTATTTATCTATACCGTACCTGGACGGAAATTTACACGAATTTTGCACTCCTAAAGTGCCTAAAAAAGTGTAAGGCAGTGCAATAACCTTGTCAAGGTTATTTGCCTTAGATAATAAGTCTCACAAGGCATTCTGATTCATTTGATGTTCTTAGTAAAATGGTATTACAATTGAAAGCGTCATGAGCAAAGACTATATGCATTACGTAAAAAAAGACCACATCAGTGAAATCCTTTTTAATTCTGATTCTCTCGGATCAATCATATCTTCGTCTTTTTGTAACGTGTTATCAGGTATCGTAGATGAAATAAATGAAGATCCCCACACTACAGCATGCTTTATCGGAAACAATCCAATGTTTAGTAATGGTCCTTTAGCTGAAACCATACCTCCTAATATTTTAGACAATAGAAACCAATTGAATTCTTGGATCAATACCCGTCAAATAACTTCGATTATAAACCGTATAGAAGTACCTGTCATAATAGCTTTAGCTGGGGATATATCCAATCAAACTCTGGAATTATTTATGGCAGCAGACATTCGGGTTGCAACAATCGATTCTACTTTCCAATTAGATATCAGTGGCGCCCATATACCATGGGATGCCGGTATCCCAAATTTATTAAAATTAGTAGGGCACTCTGTAGCTAATGATATGTTGTACACTAAAAAAGTTTTAACTGCAAAGCAAGGTCTAGAAGTTCATTTATTGACGAGAGCTTTTAGCGGACCGGAGTTTGAAACCGGTATATCTTTATTGTTAACGGAGATAGCAAAAGGAGCACCCTTGTCTCATAGATATATAAAAGAATCTTTAACACGTGGAGCAGGAATGTCATTAACTGAAGGCCTAAGACTAGAATGTGATTTAAATATTTTATTGCAAACCACTGATGATCGTATTGAAGGGTTAGCGTCATTTTTCGAAAAACGGCTCCCTGAATTTTACGGTAAATAACGTAGTAATATGGTTAAATTGGATTTACATACACACATTTGGGAAGCGTTTAATTTTCAAGAACCTTCATTAAGCATTGCAGAAAAAGTAGTCGGGCAAATTAAAAAAGCAGATATAGATGGTATTGGTATCACTGATCACCACAATCATGAATGGGCTCGGGCATTGAAAAAAATAATTGACTACAATTTCCCTGGTGAAGTGATCATAATTCCAGGATGGGAAATTGAAGTACGCCCCAAAGCAAGTCCCTTTGACGAATATCAAGTAACTGAATTGTTCCTTTCTGAAAATGCAACTTTACGAATTTACTGCCACCCAGGGTACTACACTCCAAATATTATTATTGAAGAAAACATTCATGGTATAGAAATTGACAATTACATACATAATTGGCACATTAGGAAGCTTCAAGTAGAGCAAGTAGCAAAAGAACACTCTTTAATCACTGTATCTGTCAGTGATGCGCACAATTTAGAGAACATCGGCCTTCGCTATAGCGAAGTGGATTTACAACTCTTGCATGAAATCTCATTAAAAAAAGAATAATGACATGAACGATTTTGAAACCGTCAAATTGAATAAAAAGTCTGGCACATTATGGATTGAGCTTTCACGACCAAGTGTTGGTAATTCATTTAACGTCCAAATGCGAGATGAACTATATGAGATATTTTCTTTGATATTTCATGACGATGAAATCAAAACAGTATTGCTATCGGGTGCTGGTGGAAATTTCTGCACTGGGGCCGACTTAACAGAATTTGGAACAGCTCCTTCACCTGTGATAGCAAGAAATGTTAGATGGAAGCGTGATCTCTGGAAATTATTTATTGAATGTCCAAAGCCCATAGTCACAGCAATCCACGGTTACTGTATCGGTTCTGGTTTAGAGATGGCATTATTAACAGACCTAAGGATCTGTGCACAAACCGCTACTTTTATTATGCCTGAATCCAGGTTAGGGTTATTACCAGCAGCAGGAGGGACTCAATCAATTGTAAGATCCTCTAGTTTTAATACATCTCAAGAGCTTTTGTATAACGGGAGTAGGATAAATAGCCAAACAGCCCTAAGCCAAGGAATTGTGAGTAGAGTAATCCAAGATGACAATCTAATACCTATAGCTTTTGAAATATGCAAACAAATAAACCAAATCCCGTCCAAAAACATGGCTGCAATTAAAACATACAGCAATTTTATTTATAAACAACCCGTTAAGGCGATGGAGGAATAAATTGAATATATCAGAATTTTTAATACTCTCTAGTGCGATAGTACCCGATCGAACTGCAATTTCATTTGAAAATAGATCCTTCACTTATGAAAACCTTTATGAGCGTGTTAATAATATTAGTTCTGCTCTTAAAGATATCGGCATTAATAAAGGAGACCGAATAGCAGTAATGAATGTGAATTCCCATCATTTAATAGAAGTGTTTTTTGCTTGCTGTCAGATTGATGCTGTATTTGTACCTATTAATTTTCGTGCAAAATCTGAAGAACTTTCACAAATGCTAAAAATATCACAGCCCAAATTACTGTTTTTGGGGAATAGATACGCAGATTTAATAACTAAAGATATGCTGAGTTTAAACCAACATGTAATAATATTAGATGGCCCTGAAACGAGTGAGTCGGTTGACTATTTAAAATTAGTAAGTGGATCCGGGGAACAAATTGAGTTTCCAGAAAATGATGAATCAGATACTGCAGTAATAATGTTTACTTCTGGGACTACAGGAACACCTAAAGGAGTTTTGTTGAGCCATGACAGCTTCTCGTCGTATATATTATCGAACATATCTCCAGCAGACCCTGATGTTGAGGAATCAAATCTATTAACAGTGCCCTTATATCATATAGCAGGATTACAAGCATCCGTAGCTGGCATCTTCGGAGGGAGAACTATAGTGTTGATGAAACAATTTTCCCCAGACCTTTGGATGTCACTTGTTAACAAACACGGAATCGATAGAGCAATGTTGGTACCGACCATGATGAAGCAACTGATAGATTCACCAAATTTTAACTTTTCAAATCTTGCTTCACTCAAAGTGATCACTTACGGAGCTTCTCAAATGCCTCTCAATGTGATAACCAAAGCTTTAAAACTTTTTCCAGGTGTGCAATTTATAAACGCATTCGGCCAAACTGAAACTGCCTCAACTATAACCATGCTTAGCCCAGAAGACCATATGATTTTAGGAACTCCTGAAGAAATACAAATAAAAACCACACGATTGTCTTCTATTGGAAAACCTCTCAATGACGTTGAAGTTATGATTGTCGGAAGTAATGGGCAACAATTACCTACAGGCGAAATTGGAGAAATAGTAGCTCGCGGAGAACGTATGATGACAGGATATTGGAAACAAGAACAAGCTACGGCACAAACTAAAATAAATGGTTGGATTTATACTGGCGATCTAGCATACCAAGACTCTGAAGGCTACATATTCCTAGCTGGTAGATCAAAAGATTTCATCAAACGGGGAGGCGAAATGATATCGCCTGAAGAAGTAGAACAATTTTTGATGACCAATCCATTAGTAGAAGAGGCTGCAATTGTAGGTGTGCCAGACGATGAATGGGGAGAGGTTGTTAAGGCCTTTATTGTTAAATCACCAGGATCATCTTTAACAGAAGCTGAAATCATAGACTATTGCGGGAGCAACTTATCCAGTTTCAAAAAGCCTCAACAAGTAACATTTTTGGATGTAATGCCTCGCAACGCTTTAGGCAAAATTTTAAAAACAGAGTTACGAATGCAATAACCGATTTAGAAACTAAAAAGGATTTCTTATGGAATCTTCTGTTTCCGCGGTGGTTATAAATTCTAACAAAACTGCTGTACCTTCTTCTGTTTTCTTTCGAGCTCTTTGAAATGCTGGGATTATGTCATTAGGATCTTCAATCCGTTCAGCGTAGCCGCCCATCGCTTTCGCCATGTCTGCATAATTCCCTCCTAAATCTCGAGTTCTGTATAGCTGGTGGGAATCGGCCATTTGTCGAGTTTCCACAGCCATAGTAGAATTGTTCAAAACAACAGTTATGATAGGAATATCGCTCCTAACAGCGGTTTCAAAATCTAATCCAACCATACCAAAAGCAGCGTCTCCCATAAAGTTAACGCATACTTTTTCAGGGTCGGCTAATTTTGCACCAATAATCAATCCTAAACCAGTTCCAAGTCCGTGAGACTTTCCCCATCCAATATAAGTACGAGCTCCATTGGATTTGTAAAAGGGAGTGATCTGATCTCTAGGGCTCCCGGAGTCGTGTGTAATTATGGCATCTTGTGGTGGTACAGCTTGCATAAAACCATTGATTACAGCGTACGGACTTATAGGTCTCATTTTGTCATTCAATTTTCCTGTCCACTGGCTGATCCATCCTTGTTCCTCCGTTTTGATTTCTTTCGCAGTATTGTTGTAAAATTCTTTTCTGTTAGATTCAGAACCTATTATCTCTTTGCATGCTTCTATCATCTGTAGCAAGACCAGTTTTGAATCGCCCACAATAGAATGAGCGACATCATAATCTTTATTAATATCTCGAGGATCATTGGTAGAATGAATCAAAGTTTTATCTGTAGGAATGTTCATAGACATACCATGTTTAGTGAAGCTACATCCAATTCCAAACATAACATCAGAACGTCTAACAAAATGGTAAACGGGTCCTGGCATGACTCGAGATCCAGTACCTAAAGCCAGAGGATGCACTTCTGGAAATGCGCTTTTCCCTAATAATGTTGTCATAACCGGCACTCCCAATAACTCTGCAAGCTCTACTAATTCATCAGAGGCTTGTCCGTATAGCACACCTTGGCCTGCGTGTATAACAGGATATTTAGCAGCGCATAGAATTTTGGCTGCTTCCTCTACATCTCTTGGATTGCCTTGAGATAGAGCGGGAGTAATATTAGCAGGCCAAAAAAACGATTCTTCACTCACTTCATGAGAAGCAATATCAATTGGTAATTCAACTGTAACTGGTCCTCCTCTGCCTGAACGTAACGCTGCAAATGCTCTTCTAAATACTTGATCAGTAGTGTCAGAAGCGGTAATTTGCTCAATCTGCTTGTTCACAGTAGCGAAGCTATCCATTGCGTTATATAAGGGAAATACTCTTTGCCTGTGGGTAGGGTGTCCCAATGGTAATAACAATAAGGGCGTAGAGTCCGAAAAAGCGGTAGCTATTCCGGAATAAGCGTTTTCGGCACCTGGGCCATATTGCATGGCAAAAACCCCTAGAGGGTTACCGTTAGTAATTCTACTGTATCCATCAGCAATCCCGACTCCTACTCTTTCTTGTCGACAAATTATTGGCCTAATGCCAGCTTTCGCAGCAGCTTCAATTATTGATGTTGTTGGGAAACAGCTTAAATATTTAATTCCTTCTCGTTTTAATATTTGAGCAATGATGTCAGTAGTATCCATGCATACCTTCCTTAAAAACTCTTCGTTTGTTCTCATTAACAGGTTATGAGAACAAACGAAGTATATCACTCCATTTTAGTTTTTCCTGTCTGAACTTACAGGGTTTTTGAGCATTATTTTCAAATGTGTTTCTTTTCAATCCAACAAAAAAAGACAAAATTCGGTATAATCTGAGAAATGTTGATAGGTGTATGTGAATATTGAATAAACAAGCTTTAAATGGAATAAAGGTTTTGGACATTGGGCATTATATTGCTGGTCCTTATGCTAGTAAATTAATGGCAGATATGGGAGCAGAGGTGATAAAAATTGAGCCACCTTGGGGTGAAGCTGGAAGAACAATGTCTCCTTTTGCAAATGATGATCCTAACATTGAAAACAGCCTCCCTCATTTTTATCTCAACAGCAACAAACTCGGTATCACATTAAATCTAAAATCATCCGAAGGGAAAAAAATATTTTGCGAGCTAGTCGCAGATACAGATATTGTAGTAGAAAATTATTCGCCTGACACACTAAGCAATTTAGGGTTAGATTATGATCAATTAAAACTAATTAACCCAGAAATTATTTTAGTTTCTATATCTAATTTCGGACAAACGGGTCCTTATCGCAATTACAAAGCAACGGAGATCATCGAATATGCGATGGGGGGATTGATGGGCATATTTGGAGCTTATGACAAAGAGCCAATCAAGCATGCTTTGCACCAGTCACAAATAAAAGCTGGCACCAATGCTGCTAATGCAGCGTTGATGGCCATGTATTGGAAACAAGCCAATGGCCAAGGCCAGCACATAGACATTTCCATACAGGAGTGTATTGCATACGGTCTAAGAGATACGACATCTAATTACACGTATACGGGAGGTGTCCGAAGAAGGCAACCTAACCACAGCGGAGATCTAACAAGAATTAGACAAGTCGAAGATGGTTTCATCTTGCCCAACCCTAATGTAAATACTAGCAGAGGCTTAAATTGGGAAACAGTAGCAAATTTTATCGGATCAACAGAGCTTTTAAGTGATAAATTTAGTACCCCCACTTCCCGGCTAGAAAATGCCGAAGAGCTAGGAGAAATCTTGGACAGATCTTATGGTCACCAAAAGAAATTTGAAACATTTTACAACGCCCATGAATTACGATTCATATATGGAATCATCCTTACACCTGAAGAAGTACTCCAAAACCCACAATATCTACACAGAGATTTTTTTGTTGACGTCGTACACCCCACAGCAGGTGCCATTAAATTTCCGGGAGCTCCATTCAAAATGTCTGAAACTCCAGCACAATACTTAAAAGTATCTCCTACCTTAGGGGAACATACAAAGGACATCATTTGTGGGCGTTTAAACAGAACTAACAATGAATTATCACAAATGAAAGCGACGGAGATTATATGAATACCAAAGGGCCTCTACATGGTTTACGAGTGCTAGAAATGGGTCAGTTAATAGCCATTCCTAGCGCTATGAAAATGTTATCAGATATGGGAGCGGAAGTAATTCGCGTAGAATCGTCACACAGATTGGAAAGTTACAGAAATGCTTCCCTATACGAAAATAACACAACCGGGGAATTTTGGAATAGGGGAGCTAATTTTTACGAACAAAATAGAAATAAATTAGGCCTTACATTAGATTTAAGCCAACCTGAAGGATTGGATATTTTAAAAGAACTTATTTCGATCTCAGATGTTTTTGCGGAGAATTTTACTCCCAGGGTTATGCATTCATTCGGAATCACGTATGAAGACCTAAAAAAAATCAAACCAGATATAATTATGGTTTCTTCAACGGGTTATGGGTTCGATGGACCCTGGGCCAATTTTGGAGCCACTGGGCCGGCAACTGAATCTGCTTCCGGTATGGCTATTATGACCGGTTACAAAAATGACATGCCTATCATGCCTGAAATCCCTTACATTGACTACACGGCTGCTGAACATACAGTATTCGCAATTTTATCAGCATTGATTTATAAGCGCCGAACAGGCAAAGGCCAATTTATTGACGTCTCTCAGACTGAAACATCCACAGCAACTGTGCCGGCAGCCATTTTAGACTATGTCGTTAATGGACGAATAGAACCAAGGCATGGCAATGAAGATCCGATTATGGCTCCTCACGGTTGTTACCCATGTAAAGGAACTGACAAATGGATAACAATTGCAATCCAATCGGACTGGGAATGGTCGAATCTTTCCACAGAGCTTAAATTAAGTAATGAAATAACCTGTAACCCGAATTTCTCAGACATGTTAAAAAGATGGGAACATAGAGAGCAGCTCAACCAAATAATAAGTGCCCACACCTCTACCAGAGATAACAAAGAACTCATGCATGCATTACAATCTGTCGGAGTCGCTGCCGGTATTGTAATGGAGAGCCCGGACCTTCTGTTTGACGCTCACTTAAAAGAAAGAGCCTTTTATGAAATAGTAAGCCACCATCCCAGTACTAAAATGCCTCCTTTACCCTACGCAAGTAGGCCGTGGAAATTCTCAGAAACTCCAGCAGTTGCGCCAATAGCTGCTCCAATCATGGGACAACACAACTCATTTATCTTAAAAGAATTACTGGGTAAATCAGACGATGATATGAAAAATTTAGAAAAAAAAGCTGTAATAGGATACTCTCCATCTCAAGGAACTCCTATCCGAGCACCCGATCCTAATGAACAATTACGCCAAGGGAGAATGCAACGATATGAATCGGATTTTCGTAGTAAAATATCTACATTTTACGGAATTTCAGAAGAACCACTGTAAGAAATAATCATGAGTCATTGGTTTAACAAAACAACTTTCCATAACCTCTTATATGACACGAGTGGGAAATTTCCGAAAAATATAGCACTGATTTCCGGAGATAGGACGTGGACGTTTTCAGAATTAGTTGAACAAGTAGAAAAAACTGCTAACGCCCTAACCAATATTGGCGTTGTCCCTGGTGATAAAGTTGCTATTTGGATGCCCAATAGCCCAGAATGGGTTTTTTCATTCTTCGCAATAAGTAGTATTGGGGCGATCGTTGTACCAATTAACACACGATTTAGGCGCCACGACATCGAATATATATTAAAGCAGTCAGATACCAAAATTTTACTCACAGTAGATCATTTTGGGCCGGTGGATTACTTAAATATATTGCGTGATTGCTGCCCTGAAATAGAGGAATTCAAACCCAATGAACTCAACTTAGTGGCATTCCCTGAACTAAAATCAATTATCGTATCAGGCAATTCGCAATTGTATTCAAGTACACCTTGGGAAACCTTTATACGAGATTCTGAGACCACTAACTTACCAAAAAAGCACGTAGCTCCAGATAGTGCTGCTCCAAATCAAACAGTTCTAATGATGTATACCTCTGGTACGACTGGTTTTCCTAAAGGAGTTATGCATAACCATAATATTCTACGGACAATTACCGATGCAGCAAACCGTATGGGATATACAAATCGTGATGTGATTTTAATGTACCTACCTTTGTTCCATTGTTTTGGCTTATATGAAGGTCCATTAATGTCGATCACTACCGGTTGTACAATGGTTTTGATGGAACGCTTCGAATCAAGTAATGTTTTACATTTAATAGAAAAATACCGAGCTACTGTAATAAACGGTTTTGACACTCACTTTCACGACCTTATAAACGACAAAACTCTGAAACAAACAACAACTTCATCGCTAAGAACAGCATTGTTCGCAGCCGGTATGGAGGCTACTGAACCAATTGCTAGGCAAGCTCAAACTCTATTGTGCCCTACTGTTACTGCTTGGGGAATGACTGAAGTGGGAGTAGGAGCCACAAGGTCATTTCTGGATTCACCTATCGATATAAGATGTAAAAGTTCTGGATACCCTTTGCCTGGCTATGAATTTAAAACTATTGACCCTGACACTGGCATCCAAACACCTTACGAACAACCTGGAGAATTATGTATCCGAGGATATGCATTAATGCAAGGTTATTATAAAAAACCAAAAGAAACACAAGATGCCATCGACTCCAAGGGTTGGTTTCATTCAGGAGACGTAGCTGTAATATCTTCGGATACTAGCATTCGTTTTTTGGGAAGATACAAAGATCAACTAAAAGTAGGTGGAGAAAACGTTGACCCAATTGAAGTGGAAGCATATTTACAAACCCACCAGTTAATTGACAAAGTACAAGTAGTAGGAGTCCCTGATACTAGGTTAAATGAAGTACCATGCGCCTGCGTGGTATTGAAAACAGAAAATTCAATAGATATTACCGATATTTCAGAATACTGCGTAAACCAGCTAGCTAGCTTCAAAATTCCAAAATATTTATTGATCTTCCAAGAATTTCCTATGACAGCTAGTGGCAAAGTTCAAAAGTTCAAGTTACGAGAGCTGGCTACTGAACAACTGGGAATAATCAGCCCTTAATCCAATCTGCAACTCTCTCCGCGATCATCATAGTAGTACAGTTTGTATTGGCTCTAATGCAATCTGGCATTACTGAGGCATCGACTATTTTTAGATTCTCTATACCGTACACATCACAATATTGGCTAACTACTGCCATGGAATCTGTTTCTGGTCCCATCTTGCATGTTCCAGAAATATGCTGAGTAGTAGTAACATTACGCTTAAGCCATAAATTTAATGACTCATCATCTACTAAATCAGCATCTAGTGGAGTAATTACTTCAGTTACTATCTCGGCATAATATCCCGTGTTCAAAATTTCCAGACTCAAGTGAACTGATTCTCGAAGTCTCTTCAAATCAGATTCGTTTTGCAAGTAATTGTAATTCAATATAGGCTGAATAGTTGGATCTGTTGACTGAAGCAGCAGTTCGCCTTTACCTTCTGCTAACTCTAAAATACAACTAAGCCTTATTCCTTCACCTTCTAAAGGGTCTCCTCCCATGGGAGATGAAAATGAAGATTGCATGATCTGCATGTCATTCCGTAATTCAGATCCTTCCGAAGTATATCTCAGAGCTACTTGGCTTCTTGGAGCTTTAGGATCTAAAGGAAAATCGTCCCTTACTTTCACCGGTATTCTAACATTAGGATGATCTCGCAAATTTTTTCCAACACCTGGTATATCTTTTATCACATCAATACCTAAATTATTGAGATGATCTTTCGGGCCTAATCCAGATAACATCATAATTTGAGGGCTTCCGATGGCACCACAAGACAAGATTATTTGATTTCCAAATAGTGCGAATACTTCTCCATTGCTCTCAACCTCAACGCCGATAGCACAGTTTGCTTCAATAATAATTTGTCGTATTTGCACGTTGGCCTTAACAGTCAAATTAAGCCGGTGCCGGGCGACATTCAAATAAGTCAGTGAAGTGCTCATCCGAACTCCGTCAGGGTTATTCATTGGTATCGGGCCAACTCCAGTAGAGTCAGGATTATTCATGTCTGGATCATCATCATATCCTTTTTCGAGGCATGCTGAATAGAAAGCCGTTTGGGCAGGCAACCACGTTTCTTTTTTGTGACGCCTTACTGGTATAGGTCCTTCAAAGCCATGAAAGTCATCTTTGATATCCAAATCAGTTTCAAGTTTTCTAAAATATGGCAATAATTTCACAAATTCCCATTCGTCATTGCCCATATCTGCCCAACCGTCATAATCTTCAGGAACGCCTCTCAATAACACTTGCCCATTAATGGCGCTAGAGCCCCCTACTACTCGGCCTCTAGGAATAGGTATGGGAGTCGGTTGTTCTTCGGTGGCAATACCTTGAAAGGACCAGTTATGCGGAGCTCCAACGCCTGACGCGGATTGGTCATACCCAAATTTCAGATCATCGGGATAAATTTCAAAATCAGGATAATCTGGTCCTATTTCTAGTAACAAAACTGACTTAGATTTATCTTCTGAGAGCCTCGACGCTAACACGCACCCTGCTGAACCGGCGCCCAAGATAATAAAATCATATTCCATGATCGGAACTCCTTTAATTTAATTACTTTTAAAATCAGATAGGATTATGTCTTGAACAAAATCACCTATTAGTTATCAAGTTTCGAATTTTCATAAGCCTGAATATGCTTTTCATTTTCCAAAGTTAAACCGATGTCATCTAAACCATTGATAAGACAATGTTTTCGAAATTGATCGATATCAAACCCAACTGTGATTTCTTCTTCATCATCCCAAACTCTTTGAGATTCTAAATCTACATGCAAATTGAAATTTGGATTTTCTGTGGATTTTTCAATTATTTTAGCTACTACGTCTTCAGGTAGTTTCAGCGGTAATAGTCCATTTTGAAAACAATTATTGTAGAAAATGTCAGCAAAGCTAGGCGCTATAACACATCTGATACCAAAATCATTTAAAGCCCATGGAGCATGTTCACGAGAAGAACCGCAACCGAAGTTATTGCCTCCGACTAAGATTCCACCTTCTCTATATCCATCTTGGTTTAAAATGAAATCCTCATTTTCGGATCCATCCTCATTGTACCTCCATCGTGCAAACAAGAACTCTCCGTAACCGTCTCGCTCAATTCGTTTCAAATACACAGCAGGTATAATTTGATCAGTATCAATGTTAACTCTATCTATGGGAATGACAGTTCTAGAATATTGATTGAATGGTTTCATTTATTACACTCCAATAATTGATTTCAGTTTTATTCATAGTCCCAGTCACGGATGTCTACAAAGTGACCAGCTATAGCGGCAGCGGCGGCCATAGGTGGGCTAACTAAATGGGTTCTTCCACCTTTTCCTTGACGACCTTCAAAATTTCTATTAGAAGT
>DPHC01000002.1:214684-215271 GCA_003523055.1 Dehalococcoidia bacterium
CATGCCTAAGCACATAGAACAACCTGCTACTCTCCAATCCAAACCTGCTTCAATGAAAATTTTATCCAATCCTTCATTTTCTGCTTGTTTTTTTATGATTGCAGAGCCCGGAACAACCATCGCATAAACATCATCATGAACTTTCTTACCCTTGACAACACGAGCGGCGGCACGTAAATCATCAATTCTTGAATTAGTACATGCTCCTACAAATACTCGATCTAATTTGATATCTGAGATTGGAGTGTTTGCGTCCAATCCCATGTAATCCAACGCTCGGGTAGCTGACTCAACTTGCGCTGGATCAGTGAATGATTTTGGATCTGGCACAATGCCGGATATATTGGTGACCATTCCGGGATTAGTACCCCATGTAACCGCTGGTTCTAATTTTGTTGCATCAATGATGACGACCTTATCATATTGAGCGCCAGGATCGGATGCGAGTTTTCTCCATTCGGCGGCAGCTGTTTCAAAGGCTTCTCCCTTTGGTGCGAAACGCCGATTACGAACATATTCTATTGTCGTTTCGTCAGGTGCTATCATGCCAGCTCTGGCTCCGGCTTCAATGCTCATATTACAAACAG
>DPHC01000002.1:215417-216141 GCA_003523055.1 Dehalococcoidia bacterium
CTCATATTACAAACAGTCATTCTTCCATCCATACCCATGGATCTTATAGCCTCTCCAGTGTACTCAATAACGTACCCTATTCCTCCACCAATACCGATTTGTCCTATTATCGCTAAAATAACATCTTTAGGTTCGACTCCAAACGGCAGTTCACCTTCCAATCTAACTTCCATTGTCCCAGGTTTGAACTGTCTTAATGTTTGGGTAGCCAACACATGCTCAACCTCAGAAGTTCCAATACCAATTGCAAAACAACCTAAGGCGCCATGCGTAGAAGTATGGCTATCTCCGCATACTACAGTTTTCCCAGGTTGGGTATATCCAAGATCTGGACCGATGACATGTACAATGCCTTGGAATTCACTAAATCGATCGTATAAATCCAAACCAAATTCTTTACAGTTATTCTCAAGAGCGTCTAACTGTTTTTTAGAGATTTCATCTGTGACTGGTTTATCTAATTCCCAAGTTGGAGTATTGTGATCTACTGTACATACCGTCAAATCAGGTCTTCTGACTTGGCGTCCTGCAATGCGTAATCCATCGAATGCCTGAGGAGACGTAACTTCATGGACTAGATGAAGATCAATATACAAGACCGTAGGTTGATCTGGTTCCTCAAGAACCACGTGTTTATTCCAAAGTTTTTCAAACATTGTTTGAGGTTTCATAATCTATTTTCCTCTCTTATTACTTCATTCGTAACATGGATCTCAGACGTAAC
>DPHC01000002.1:216260-244377 GCA_003523055.1 Dehalococcoidia bacterium
CGTAACATGGATCTCAGACGTAACATGGATCTCAGACGTAACATGGATCTCAGATGATATTACTAGATACAACGTCATTCCAATATAAAACGTAATTATAGCACCATTAAAAAGAGTTACCACCCACATCAATATCAGTCCATATATATGCTTTGACTCATATCTGGATCATTTAGTTCATGGTAAACTGATATCTGAGATTATTCGATACGCGCTGATAGGAATATAATATTTGCCAAAGGAGACTTTTATGCCTTTAACTGGAAATGAACTGCGATTACCCAAAACTACTCAACCAAAAAATTACAACCTCACTTTGGAGCCCGACTTAGCCAAATTTTCGTTCAAAGGGAATGTTTCCATAGAAATAAATGTGGAAGCTAAAACTAATTCAATTCAATTGAATTCATCAGAACTAACAATTGCTTCAGTAGCGCTTGCATCAAATAATCTGACAATAACTCCAAGTTTCTGTTTGGATGAAGAAACTGAAACTTTAACTCTTTCGTTTGTTGAAGATATAAATCCAGGCTACTATAACTTAAACATAGAATTCATTGGTACTTTAAACGATAAATTACGTGGATTTTACAGAAGCCAATATACGAATCCTGAAGGAGATGTAGCTTATTTAGCAACAACTCAATTTGAAGCTACCGACGCAAGGAAAGCTTTCCCTTGTTGGGATGAACCAGACACCAAAGCCACATTTGATATAAATTTAATAGTGCCTAGCAATCTAACAGCTCTTTCAAACATGCCAGAAAAATCCGTTTCCGAATTGCCCATCGGATTAAAAAATATTACATTTGAGCAAACACCTCTGATGTCAACTTATCTGCTGGCATTTATCATAGGGGATCTCTCATCTATAGAGTCTCTTGCAGACAACGATACAACAATGCGAATATGGACAACTAGAGGAAAAGAAAACCAAGCCGGGTTTGCTTTAGAAACAGCCACAAGCCTTCTTAAATATTTCAACGAATATTTTGGAATCCCCTTCCCTTTGCCAAAATTAGATCACATAGCCATCCCTGATTTTGCAGCTGGAGCTATGGAGAACTGGGGGGCAATAACATACAGAGAAACAGCACTGTTAGTCGATCCTGATAATTCTTCAGCCGGAACTAAGCAACGTGTAGCAGAAGTCATTGCTCACGAAATGGCTCATATGTGGTTCGGTGACCTTGTTACCATGGAATGGTGGGACGACTTATGGCTAAACGAAAGCTTTGCCTCATGGATGGGAAATAAAGCTGTCGATTGGTTATTCCCGGAATGGGAAATGTGGACACAATTCGTCAACATGGATACAAACCGAGCATTCACTTTAGACGGTTTAAAAAACTCACATCCGATTGAACAAACTGTGGAAAACCCTGCCGAAGTAAGCCAATTGTTTGACGCGATTAGTTACAGCAAAGGCGGATCGGTTTTGAGAATGCTGGAACAATTTTTGGGACCTGATATATTCCAAGAAGGGTTGCACTTATATTTAAGTAATAATAAATACTCTAATGCTAGGACGGCACATTTATGGCAAGCATTAGAAACATCATCAGGCAAACCTGTAACTAGAATAATGGATACTTGGACTTCTCAAACTGGTTACCCTGTTATATCGATCCAAAGGTCTAATAGCGGCATAAATACGTTATTAGATCTTCATCAAACCAAATTTACTTACGATAGCATATTAAAACAAACTTCTTCACCTGACCCAGCCTTGTGGGAAATACCTGTCTCAATCATAATTGCTAATTCAACACAACTTCATTCAGACGTTATGGATAAACAAACCCATTCCGTTGACATTGGTTCAGTCAGCTCTGACAAATGGATAAAGTTGAACTCAGAGGTGAGTGGATTTTACAGAGTAAATTACCAATCATCAGATTGGAATCTCCTAAAAAGCCCTATTTCCACCAAAGAACTGTCAGCTTCAGATAGGCTTGAAGTACAAAATGATGCATATGCTTTATCTAGGTCCGGACAATTACCCATAAATATATTCTTGGATATCGCAGAGTGTTACAAGAAAGAAACTGATGCTACTGTTTGGAGTGATCTTGCCACTAACTTGAAAGAAATAGAGCAATTGATTATAGAAAAACCTTATCACGAACAATATAGGGCGTTTGGCAAGGAAATGTTTAGCTCCATTACTGCTAACGTAGGCTGGAATCCGAAACCAAATGAAGGACATTTATCCTCTTTGTTACGCAGCATAGTCCTAAGCCAATCCGGAGGATACGGGGATGAAGCCACTATTAGCAATGCCAATAGCCTGTTTGAACAATACCAAAGCTCTCCTGAACTAGTTTCTCCTGACATTCGAGGAATTATTTTCAGCCTGGTAGCGCAGAATGGGACTGATCAAACATACAATACTTTATGGAACATGGAAAAGTCAGCTGAGTTACAGGAAGAAAAAATCCGGATACTCCTATCCATGGCAAGGTTCAAACAACCTGAAATATTAAATGATTTGCTAATAAAATCAATTAGTGACCAAGTACGATCGCAGGACACAATTTCAGTAATAGGTTCTGTGGCTAACAACCCTTTCGGGAAAAGGCTAGCTTGGGAATTTTTGAAATCTAATTGGTCGACTTTAGATGAGCGTTATGGAGGAGGTGGCTTTGGACTCATGAGATTGGTATCCATAACAGGGGGCTTCGCCTCTCAAGAAGATCATGATGATGTAGAAAGTTTCTTTACCACAAACTCAACTCCAGCAGCAGAAAGATCTGTACGGCAATCGTTAGAAAGAATTCGTCTAAATACTGAATGGGTGAATACTAACCACTCGATACTTACTGGCTGGCTGGGATAAAGAAAAAATAAAACAGTTATATGAAAAATATGAATAAATCAATTTTAGAAATTTTACTTAACCAAAAGATACTTATTGTAGATGGAGCGATGGGCACAGCGATCCAAGAACTCAATTTAACAGAATCGGATTTCGGGGGTCCTCAATATGAAGGCTGTAATGAGTACTTAACTATTACTCAGCCTAAGGTGATCGCCAAGATCCACAGCGACTACTTAGAGGCAGGAGCCGACATTATAGAAACCAATACTTTTGGCGCAACTTCAGTTGTCCTTTCTGAATACAATCTACAACATTTAAGCACAGATATTAATCTTAAAGCTGCAGAATTAGCCAAAGCAACTACTGCGCTATATTCAACTCCTGATAAACCCAGATTTGTAGCAGGATCAATGGGCCCTACTACCAAAACAATGAGTTTAACAGGAGGGGTAACTTTCGATGAACTGTCAGCTAGTTATGCCCAGCAGGCATTAGGTCTAATAAAAGGTGGAGTAGATTTCTTACTTTTAGAAACCAGCCAGGATACTTTAAACATCAAGGCTGGAGTAATTGGCATACAAAAAGCTTTTAACGAATGCGGCTATGAAATTCCTCTTGCTATTCAAGGAACTATAGAACCCATGGGCACGTTATTAGCCGGACAAGATATTGAAGCACTGTACACATCTCTATCACACCTTAATTTACTTTGGATCGGAATCAATTGTGCTACCGGCCCTTCATTCATGTCTGATCACATCAGGCAACTGTCTGAATTCTCAAAATTCCCTATCGCTTGCATTCCAAATGCAGGGTTACCTGACGAAGATGGACTTTACAATGAAACGCCGAATATGTTTGCATCGGCTCTCACTACATTTGCAGAAAATAACTGGGTCAATATAGTAGGTGGATGCTGCGGAACCACTCCGATGCATATTAAAAAATTGTCTGAAAGTATCAATAATTTGCCACCACGAATGATTGTGCTGGATGAATCCAGTAGGGTCTCAGGAATTGAATCTCTCCTAATAGATGAAGATACAAGACCTATAATCGTAGGGGAAAGAACTAACGTGTTAGGTAGTAGAAGATTCAAAAGATTGATATCTGAAGGCGCATTAGAAGAAGCGTCAGAAATCGGGAGGCGACAAATACGCAATGGAGCACACATTCTAGATGTGTGTTTACAAGATCCCGACAGAGACGAAATGTCAGACATGAAAGCTTACATCTCTTTGATAACTAAAAAAGTCAAAGCTCCAATAATGATTGACTCAACGGATGGTCTTGTGATTGAAGAATGTCTTAAATTACTCCAAGGCAAGTCACTAATCAACTCCATCAACCTGGAAGACGGGGAGGTTAGATTTCAAGAAGTTGTCCCATTGGCAAAAAAATATGGGGCTGCATTAATAGTTGGATGTATAGATGATGATAAAAAGCAAGCCCAAGCTATAACTGCGGCCCGTAAATTGGAAGTAGCTCAACGCTCATTCGACTTACTCACCGGTAAATATGGAATCAATCCCTCAGATATCATATTTGATCCCTTGGTTTTTCCAGCAGCTACTGGGGACGCAAATTATGTTGGTTCAGCTGCAGAAACCATAAAAGGTGTAAAGTTAATAAAAGAACATCTACCCCAAACGAAAACTGTCCTAGGGATTTCTAACGTATCATTTGGCCTGCCTGCAGCAGGACGAGAAGTATTCAATTCAGTATTTTTGTACCACTGCATCCAAGCAGGTCTTGATATGGCCATAGTTAACTCAGAGGCAATTGTTAGATACAATTCAATTCCACAAGAAGAAAGAGAGTTATCAGAGGATTTGATTTGGGGACAAGGAAATGACCCTATCACAGCCTTCACTAATCATTTTAGAGATGTTAAACCTAAAGCAACCGTTGAAGTTCGATCTCAAATGAGCTGGCAAGAACGTCTTTCATTAGCAATCATAGAAGGAACTAAAGAAGGAGTTACTGCCGATCTTGACGTAGGGTTACAAACGGACCTTCCGCTAGATATAATAAATGGCCCATTAATGACAGGCATGGCGGAAGTTGGCCGTCAATTTAACGCTAACGAGTTAATAGTTGCAGAAGTATTACAATCAGCTGAATCAATGAAGCATGCTGTTTCTTATCTGGAACAATTCATGGAAAAGTCAGACATGGCTAACAAAGGAACAGTGTTACTAGCCACCGTTAAAGGTGATGTCCACGACATAGGAAAAAACCTTGTAGATATCATATTGTCCAACAATGGGTTTAAAGTCATAAACCTCGGAATAAAAGTTGCCACGCCTGAGTTAATAGAGGGATACAAGCAATATAACCCAGATTTTATAGGTTTATCAGGCCTCTTGGTAAAATCAGCTCAAATGATGGTGGCAACAGCTCAAGATCTGAAAACCTCCGGAATAAACTGCCCAATATTAGTAGGAGGAGCAGCGCTTTCCAATAAATTCACTAGATTGAGGATAAGCCCGCAATATGATGGGACAGTAATATATTGCAAAGACGCTATGAATGGACTTAGTGTGTCTAATGATATTATTAACCCAGAATTATTAGAAACCATTACCCGTGACTTAGCCCTAGAAACTGATAAATTAATAGCAGAAGAGTCAATTCCTATCTCATCTACAACTTCTAAAATTAGAGTTGCTCCAGCACAAATTTCACATGATATACCAATCCCCAATCCTCCTGACCTATTACCACATGTACTAAACGATTATCCGTTGGAAGAAATATTTGAATTCATAAACCCTCAAATGCTATATGTGCGTCATTTAGGTTACAGAGGCAGATGGGAAGACGCAATAAAATCCAAAGACGAAAATGCGATAAAATTAATGAATTCAGTTCAGTCAGTAAAGGATGAAATCCTCTCGAAAAATTTGCTGACAGCGAACGCTATTTTCAAATTTTTCCCATGTAATTCAGACGAAAATAGCATTTTGATAAAAGCTAATACACAAGACCAACAATCTCATAAATTAACCTTTGGAAGACAATCAGAGCGCGATGGTCTTTGCCTTTCAGATTTCGTAATGCCAACATCCGCATCGATAACGGATTACACTTGTATGTTTTTGACCACCGTAGGAACTGATGTAATAAGCATTTCGGAACAATGGAAAGAAGAAGGGAGATTCCTAGATTCACACATCCTTCAAGTGTTGGCTTTAGAAAGTGCCGAAGGTTTCGCTGAACTGCTCCACCAAAAAATTAGAACCATGTGGGGAATAGGTGACTTAGACAATACAACTTTCACTGACTTACATAGAGCTAACTATCATGGAAAGCGGTATTCGTTCGGTTACCCTGCATGTCCGAGGCTGGAAGATCAAACGTTATTGTTTGATCTTTTAGATGTATCCCGCAACTTAAATGTCGATTTGACTGAGGGCTATATGATGGATCCGGAAGCTTCTGTGAGTGCTATGGTTTTCCATCAC
Source organism: Dehalococcoidia bacterium (assembly GCA_003523055.1). Taxonomy (GTDB): domain Bacteria; phylum Chloroflexota; class Dehalococcoidia; order Lucifugimonadales; family UBA3495; genus UBA2588. The sequence goes on from DPHC01000002.1 coordinate 222,549, forward strand.
CCAGATGCTAAATATTTCAATTTGTCTTCGGAAGACATCGAAGAATTAGAAAGTTTACTAAATTAAGCCTAACACTACTGCCAATTTTTGCCTGTGAAATCTAGGACTCCCCAGATAATGATATAAAGTTCGAGAAGCAGTTGTATGCAAAGTTAATCCATATTCAGTAAGACTGCCAATGCCTGCATGAACTTCGTGGGCATATGTGCAACAATCTAAATATGCTTGACTTGCCACTGACTGTGCAAGATGAATGCTATCTCCATAATCTTTTCCTGAATCTATTTTCCACAACGCTTCATTAGTAGTCCATCTAGCAGCGTCTAGGCTGTTTACAAGATTAATTATGTGATCCTGCACTCGTTGAAATCGGCCAATAGGAGTACCAAATTGCATTCTAGTTCTACTATATTCCACTGATAATTCATACACGTATTGACACCCGCCGACTTGATATGCCGACAACAGTATAGACGATAAGTTAGCAGCATCTGCAAATTTATCCCACGAACTGAATTCAAGCAAGCAATCATCAGAAATCTCTATTTGATCTATGATTACCTCACTCATATGCCACGCAAATCCTGCGAGAGCCCGTGTAGTAATGCCTTTTATTTCTTTTGGGATGACAAAAAAACCAACAGTTCCATTTTCCAAATTAGCAGCCAGAATATATTCTGTTGCAGACATTCCATCCAAAACAAATGTTTTCTCGGTTGATATGGAATAACCAGTAGCTGTTTTTTTAGCTTTGCAGGTTATTTGGTCTTCCGACCATCCATATTCTTGATCAGAAATAGCGGGTATTATTATTGACTCGCCGTTATTGAGTTTAGATAAGTGTTTTTGTTTTTGTTCTTCATTACCCATATTAAGCAATATGTTAACTGCCAAAGTATAAGCGCTCAGATGAGGGCCTGGTACCGGAGCCCGTCCCAGTTCTTCAAAAATAATTGCGGCATTAGTAAATGATCCTTCGTCTCCTCCATACTTTGAAGGTATCAGAGCGGACAAAAGACCGGTGCTTAATAATTTTGCCCATGAGTTCGAGGCGCAAGGCAATCTATTCTTATCAATAGTTAATAAAACGTCTTTGGTGTATTCTGTTGCCACAAATTCCCTCGTGGAACTCTTAATCATTTCTTGTTCTTCTGTCAAAGATAAATCCATCTACAATCACAATCCTTATAATAGTCTAATAAATTATTTCAAAGCTCCAGCTTTCTCTTTGTTTTCTCTGCCTATTCCTATCCTGCGGGACATTATCACTTTCTGAATATCTGTAGTACCGCCTGGGTGTAACGCGATAATAGCTGCTCTTTGGTGAGCTTCTATATGACCACTTTCAACTGATAATTTTTCATCACTAGTCAATGCACTAGGGCCTAAAATTTCCAATATATTAGTAGCTATGCGCAATCCAGATGTCTTCCGGAAATAAGAGGCTTGCGGGCCTTCGTAACTAAAGCTAGCTCCAGTATGCCTCATCCAATAATTCCTTAATTGAAGTAGTCGTCCAACTTCTGCATCTATATATATGTCAAGAAGTTTCTCTTGTGCAAATTGATCACTACTGATAGAGGATCCATTAAAGTTAGTGGATTTACAGTATTCAAATATTTTATCCACTATCCAATTTCTAGCTATTCTTCCACCTGTTCCGTGTTCTAGCTCTAGATGGGTGGTAGCAACCTGCCAGCCATTATTTTCTTCTCCAATTAAGTTCTTTGCTGGAACACGCACATTATCGAAGAAAACTATGTTTTTGATACCAGAACCTGCACCTGATTCACCTGCTGATGATAGCAAATCCATTGGATTAATGGTTATTCCTTCAGAATTGCCCGGTATCATAAACCATCCCAAATTTTTATGCCGTTGACCATTTGGGTCAGTGCAAGTGATAGTCCACATATATTCAGCCCCAAAAGCGCTCCCAACATACACTTTCTGTCCATTGATTATGTAATCATCTCCATCTTTAATTGCTGTCGTTTTAACATTTGCTAAATCTGACCCTGCTTCGGGTTCAGACAATAATTGCCAAGTCCTAACATTCCCCTGGAATATTTGCGGTAAAAAGTATTGCTTTTGCTCCTCTGTTCCCCAAACTAAAATAGAATTGCCTCCTAATCTTCCTCCAGAGTCGTAGTATGGAGGGAGTGACAGGCCAATTTTATCCATTTCTTCTTCTAAGACTATAGCGTGTTCCACACCTAATCCTCCTCCACCATATTTTTCAGGTGCAGACGGCCACAACCATCCTTTTGATCCTAATTTTCGACCTAATTCGCGTCTTTTTAAATATTGTTCTTCGGTCAAATCAGACGAATCAGCTGGATGCTCGATTCCCTCTGGAACATTGCTTTCAAGCCACGTTTGTACTTCAGTTCTGAATTTTTCTTGTTTTTTACTATAAGTAATCTCAAATTCCATAAGATGCTCCGATATAAATGTTTTTATTTAACTGTATTTTACCAATCATTGGGATCTCAAAGCTACTCCGGGTAGTGTTCCAGTATGTTTGTAATCGTCTATCACTATTTTGCCATTGACCAAAACGTACTGTATGCCTTCAGGAAAAACCTTCGGGTTTTCAAATGTAGCAGCAGTTGCCACTTCAGCTTCGCTAAAAATCACTATATCGGCTTTCATTCCGTTTGACAACGAGCCTCTATTTGTCAAACCCAGTCTTCTAGCAGGAGCAAAACTCATCTTCTTTATCGCTTGAGGAAGAGTCAAAATATTTTCTTCTCTGACGAATTTACTCAAGATAAACGGAAATGTACCGTAGGTTCTGGGGTTAGGTTGACCTCCTTGCATAACACCATCTGAACCAACCATTTGGGAACTATGTTGTAGTATTTTTCTAATGTTTTCTTCGTTACCAGTTTTAGCTACGAATCCCACATTAAGTTGTTCTTCCATTAGTAAATTACAAACCGCATCAACAATCGACAATTCTTGATATTTAGCCATGTCGGTGACTGATCTACCAATCCATTCTTGATTCTTTTCAGAACCTATATGACTGAAAATATAATTGTCTAGGGTTTGCCCTCCCCATTGTGGATTAATGCCTTCTCCAATTTCTTCTCTCTGAGAGGGGTCGGAAATTCTCTTAAACAACTCGTCCATTCCGCCTTCATGAACCCAATATGGTAATAGTGAGTGAAGCACAGTGCTCGCCGCGGGGTATGGATACTGATCGAAAGTGACATCTATGCCATCATCCAATGCTGAATCTACAAGATCTAGCATCTTAGGTCCTAAGCCATTAACAGGGCTGTGAAAATGCGATATATGTACCGGAGACCCTGAAGATTTACCTACTTGCAATGCTTCTCTGAAAGGATCTAATAACCGATCACCCAAAGTGTATCTAGAATGGGTAACATATATACCACCAGCCTCTGCAGAAGCTGTTGCCAATGCGATCAATTCCTCAGTATCACTGTAGGCTCCAGGAGTGTAAGTTAATCCAGTAGAAACCCCGAAAGCTCCGTCTTGCATTCCTTGAGTAACTAAGTTGGTCATTTTTTTTAATTCTGCTTTGGTTGGCAGTCTAGCATCCCAGCCCATAGCTTCTACCCTTACAGATATATGCGGGACAAAGTAGGCTACATTACAAGAAGATTGGTTGTCGAATAAAGCTAAAAATTCTTTTACAGTGGACCAACCTATATTATCTGGTACATCTCCATTTATAGCCTTTAGAAATTTAATCAAATCTTTCCTGTTACTCTCTGAGCATGGAGCATATGACAGTCCATCCATTCCAATAGCTTCTGTTGTAACACCTTGCCTGATTTTGGGTTCATGCAGCGGGTCGGTTAACAAGCTCAGATCAGAGTGACTATGCATATCTATGAATCCCGGGCTAATAATTTTACCTGTTGCATCAATTCTTCTAGCTGTTTCTATATCGTCAGCTTTAGCAGGCAAAATTTCTATAGTGTCTCCAGTTACACCTATAGAACCTCTGAACCCAGGTTCTCCGAGTCCATCCACAATCAATCCGTCTTCGATAATTAAATCATACATATTAACCTCTATTTTTAAGTGCATAATTCAGATAACTTTTGACCTGGAATTTATGCGATTTACCTATTGACAACAATAGGCTTTGGATTATAATACAATGTTACTTATTATGCCAAAACAAAAAATTAAAGGCATCCTCAATATGGAAACAACAAGGACGGTGTTATGTCGTCCTGATTCTTTGCGTCATAACCGGTAATTTACCCAAGAAGGAGTTTTATACATGGCTATTTCTCTGTCACAAAACCAAAGTTCGGACAAGCAGTACAACAAGGAAACTTATTCTACCATACCCCAGGTTTTAAAAGTTCCCCACTTAATCCAAAGCCAGCTAGACACTCACCAGTGGTTTGAAGAGTCTGGATTGTACGACGTCTTCCAAGAAGTATCTCCGATAAAAGATTACACAGAAAAAAAATACGAACTTTATTTCGGCGAACATAATTTCAAAGAACCAAAATTCACATTAGAGGAATGTAAGGCTAGAGAAATAAGTTATACACAGCCATTATATGTGAATACTAGACTGGTCTTTTTTGAAACGGGTGAAATAAAAGAGCAAGAAATATTCATGGGAGACATTCCTAAAATGACTCCTAATGGAACATTTATAATCAATGGAGCAGAAAGAGTTGTCGTCAGCCAACTGGTCCGATCTCCCGGTGCCTACTTTGTCCATGAGAAAAATGTAGCTTCTAATAGAAATCTTTGTTACGCAAAAGTCATACCTTCTAGAGGAGCTTGGTTGGAATTTGAAACCAGCCCGAAGGATATCATTTCAGTAAAAGTTGACAGAAAACGAAAAGTGTCAGTATCTATATTTCTTAAGGCTTTGGGCATACCAATGGATGCAGATATCTTAGAGAAATTTGAAGAAGTAGACATTGACCCTAATCATAACTATATCGGTACCACAATAGATAAAGATCCTGCATACGATGACAAAGAGATCAATTTCAGAGAAGACGACTTACGAAAAATGTGGGAATGGTTGCCACTTTCAAATAAAGATTTAGAAGGCGTAGAGTTTAATGTTGACCAAGCAAAAAGAATAGCGTTTGCTCAAATAGAATTCTATCGACGATTAAGGCCAGGAGAGCCTCCCAGCTTAGATAACGCTCAGTCATTGATTCGCAACCTTTTCCTAGATAATCGAAGATACGATCTAGGCCGAGTAGGACGATATAAAATCGACCGTAGGCTAGGGTCTGAAACTCCAGGATTACCGAGGATTTTAACACTTGATGATGTCTTAAAAGTAATACAAACTGTGATTCTTATTAATAGAGGTGAGAATTCAGTAGACGATGTTGATCACTTAGGCAACAGAAGAGTAAGGGCAGTAGGAGAATTAATCCAAAACCAAATCAGAATTGGCCTCCTAAGAATGGAACGAATGGTCAAAGAAAAAATGACCCTTGTTGATCCAGAAATAGCAGCTCCTCAAGGATTAATAAACATACGTCCTGTAGTAGCAGCGGTCCGTGAATTTTTCGGAGGTTCTCAGCTTTCACAATTTATGGACCAAACAAACCCATTAGCTGAATTAACTCATAAACGGCGTCTTTCAGCTTTAGGACCAGGTGGGCTTTCTAGAGAACGAGCCGGATTTGATGTTAGAGACGTCCACTTCTCCCATTACGGACGAATTTGCCCAATTGAAACTCCCGAAGGTCCTAACATAGGACTTTTAAGTTCATTAGCGTCTTACGCAAGGACCAATGCTTATGGATTTATAGAATCACCATATCGTAAAGTTCTAAGAGAAATCCCTTGTACCTCTGATAGCATAGCAGGCAGAATAGCAACGGAAGCAATAATAGATGGCTCCGGAAGAACTATTGTAGCTGCGGGCAAAATCATAGGAGCAACAAGAGTACCTGCAATTAATAGACTAGCTGAAGGCACCATGATTCACGTGGACCCTTACGTGGGATCTGGAGAAGACCACGTGATTTATCTTTCAGCAGATCAAGAAGAAAAATTCAGAGTTGCGCAAGCAAACTCCAATTTAGATGATCTAAATCAATTCATAGGAGACAAAGTAGAAATTAGATACGGCGAAAACTACATACAAGAGTCTCCAGACAACATTGATTTGATCGATGTCTCGCCTATGCAAATAATGAGTGTATCAGCAGCATTGATACCATTTTTAGAGCATGACGACGCCAACAGAGCGTTGATGGGTTCAAACATGCAACGCCAAGCTGTACCTCTTTTGAGAGCTCAATCGCCAGTAGTAGGAACCGGAGTTGAAGGCAGAGTAGCTAGAGATAGCGGACAAGTTGTACTAGCTCAAAGCGCTGGAACTGTGACGTCAGTAGATGGGACTAATATAAAAATACAAGACTCAGAAGGCACAGTATTTGATCATAAATTATTAAAATTCCAGAGAACAAATCAAGGTACTTGTTTTAATCAACGAGCAATAGTGCAAAAAGGCGATCATGTAGAAGAAGGCGATGCCCTAGCCGACAGTTCTTCAACCGAAAATGGAGAACTAGCGCTAGGACAAAATGTATTAGTCGCTTTCATGTCCTGGGAAGGATATAACTATGAAGACGCTATTATTCTTAGCGAACGTCTAGTAAAAGACGATTATTTCACTTCTGTCCATATAGAAAAGCACGAAATGGAGTCAAGAGAAACCAAACTTGGACCTGAAGAAATTACCAGGGATATTCCAAATGTAGCAGAGGTCAGTTTGAGAGACCTTGATGAACGTGGCATTATCAGGATTGGAGCAGATGTTTCTCCGGGGGACATATTAGTGGGTAAAGTAACTCCAAAGGGAGAAACTGAATTAACCGCCGAAGAAAAACTGCTGCGGGCTATTTTTGGAGAAAAATCTAGAGACGTAAAAGACACATCTCTGAGGGTTCCCCACGGTGAACGAGGTAAAGTGATTGATGTGAAGATTGTCGGCAAAGAAAACAAAGGAGAATTATCTCCTGGAGTGAATGAGGCTGTCAGGGTATGGATAGCTCAAACTCGTAAGATATCTGTCGGAGACAAAATGGCCGGAAGACATGGAAATAAAGGCGTGGTCTCACGAATTCTACCAGTTGAAGATATGCCTTATTTGGAAGATGGTACCCCTGTTGATGTTATTCTTAACCCAATTGGAGTTCCTTCCAGAATGAATTTAGGACAAGTTTTAGAAACTCATTTAGGTTGGGCAGCACAAAACTTGAACTTCCACGCTGTTACTCCGGTTTTTGACGGAGCAGATGACCGATCTATAGAAGATGCATTGGCTCTACAATGGCTTTATTCAGAATCAAACAAATCATCCGGAACTAATGCAAAGCAAAGTGAAGATAAAGTGCGGGCGTGGCTTACCGCTAAAGGGCTTGAACCAAATGAAATATTGAACAAGGAAACAGGTGTCCTAACAGAAACTTGTCTTAAAATTTGGTTAAAGGAAAACACTGATATTGACATATCAAACCTTGACCTAGAACAACTACGAGAAACGGCTCTAGAAGTTCATAGAGAGCATAAAATAGCTCCGCCAACATTAGGTAAATTCCAATTATATGATGGTAGAACTGGAGAGCCGTTCGACCAATTAATAACTGTCGGGTATAAATATTTACTAAAGCTAATCCACTTAGTTGAAGACAAAATACATGCTAGATCTACTGGGCCTTACTCTATGATTACCCAACAACCATTGGGCGGTAAAGCTCAATTTGGAGGTCAACGATTTGGAGAAATGGAAGTCTGGGCTTTAGAAGCCTACAGTGCTGCTCATAACCTTCAGGAAGTATTAACCGTTAAGTCTGATGACGTAGCTGGGCGAGTCAAAACATACGAAGCCATCGTCAAAGGAGAACCTATTGGGCAACCCGGGGTGCCTGAATCTTTCAATGTCTTATTAAAAGAGTTACAGAGCCTAGGGTTATCAGTCGAATTACTCGCAGAGATTAACCAAGATATTGATGACGATACAGAACAATTAACAGATGAATTACCTGGAGATTCGACAGAAGAAACCCCATCCGACACCGATGTTGAATCATCAGAAACAAATGAAACTAACAAACCGTTGGAGGCTTTTTAAATGGTAGGATTATCAGACGCTCGAGACATCAGCACGGATTCTAGAAACTTTAATGCTTTAAAGATTTCTATTGCTTCTCCTGAACAAATTTTGAATTGGTCTCACGGTGAAGTTACAAAACCCGAAACCATCAATTATCGTACATTGCGCCCCGAGAAAGATGGTTTGTTTTGTGAAAAATTATTCGGTCCAACTAAAGATTGGGAATGCTTTTGTGGAAAATACAAACGCATTAGATACCGAGGCGTCATTTGTGATCGCTGTGGAGTAGAAGTAACTAGATCTAAAGTACGTAGAGAAAGAATGGCGCATATTCAACTCGCCGCTCCAGTAGCGCATATCTGGTTTAGTAAAACAACCCCTAGTAGATTAGGGTTACTATTAGATTTGTCACCCCGGAATCTAGAACGAGTACTTTACTTTGCTCAACATATAATAATTTCCGTAGATGAGGAATCCAAACAACAACTATCTGAAGAAAGTGAAGCATTATTAGAAAGAAACCAACGACTGTTAACTGAAAGCTTTGAAGAACAAATGTCCACGTTAAATGCCAATTTAGAAAACGCTAAAGACAATTCTGAAGCTTCCAAAGAAGCACAATCACAAATTGAATCGGTGAAATCTCAATACGATGAGCAAATGTCCGTTTACGATCAAGAGCATCAACAATTAGTAGATGATTTTTCAGACATGATACCTCAAAAATTAATCACAGAGTCTAAATACCGAGAATTAAATGAAAAATATGCCGATGCATTCGATGCAGGCATGGGAGCCGAAGCAATACAAAAAATCTTAAGAGGAGTTGATTTACATATACTGAAAGCAGAATTAGCTGAAGAAATGAAATCAACATCTGGGCAAAAAAGAAAAAAAGCTATAAAAAGACTCCGAGTAGTTGAAGCTTTCCGTGGAAGCGGGAACCACGTGTCGGATATGATTATGTCTGTACTGCCTGTTCTGCCGCCCGAATTGAGGCCGATGGTTCAGTTAGATGGTGGACGTTTTGCGACAAGCGACTTAAACGATTTGTATCGTAGGGTTATAAACCGAAATAACAGATTGAAAAGACTTATTGAACTCGGAGCACCAGATATCATTATAAGAAACGAAAAAAGAATGCTCCAAGAATCCGTAGATGCACTGATAGATAACGGGAGAAGAGGGCGTCCTATCCAAGGAAGCCATAACCACAAATTAAAATCTCTATCAGACTTACTGCGAGGTAAACAAGGAAGATTCAGACAAAACCTTTTAGGTAAAAGAGTGGATTACTCAGGTCGATCTGTAATAGTTGTAGGACCTGAATTACATATGGACCAATGTGGATTGCCTAAGAAAATGGCATTGGAATTATTTAAACCTTTCGTAATGCATAAACTCGTGTTGCTAGGAATATCTCCCAACATCAAAAGCGCGAAAAGAATGGTCGAGCGAGCTAGGCCAGAAGTATGGGACATATTAGAGGATGTCATTAAAGATAGACCTGTAATGCTAAATAGAGCTCCCACACTACATAGATTAGGAATTCAAGCATTCATGCCGATATTAATTGAAGGTAACGCAATACAATTACACCCCTTAGTCTGTACAGCCTTCAATGCAGACTTCGATGGAGATCAAATGGCTGCACACGTACCACTTTCGAGATTAGCGGTACAAGAAGCAAAAGCAATAATGCTAAGTACTCATAACATGCTATCACCAGCTTCTGGAGACCCTCAAGTGGCTCCTACGTTAGACATGGTTATGGGATGTTATTACTTAACCCAAATGATCGACAATACAAAAAACAACCTAACAACATTCCATGATGCTGATGAAGCTAGAATTGCACATGCCTCAGACATTGTGGGTTTAAGAGATAAAATAACCATCATATCTGCACTGAAACCTGGAGCAGAAGAAAATATGGAAACTACACTCGGTAGAATTATATTCAACGAAATTTTGCCCGATATCATTCCTTTCAGAAACATAATCATGGATAGAGGGGCAATAAGGGATTTAACTGCCGAATTATATCTCACTCTCACAAATGAAGAGACTGCTAATGCACTAGACGCTATCAAAGGAATTGGATTTAAATACGCTACGGTATCTGGCACGACCATAGCTATAGCGGATATACAAGTACCAGAAGGAAAGGATGAAATAATCGACAAAGCCACACAAAAAGTCGATGATTTAGAAGAATTATATTTGTCAGGCTTGATGTCTGAAGATGAACGTTACGTGCTAGCAGTAGATGCATGGACAGCCGCTTCAGATGAAACTGAAAAACTTGTGCAAAACGAATTACATAAATTTGGAGGCATGGCCGACATGGCCATATCTGGAGCGAAAGGTAACATCGCACAAATCAAACAAATGGCAGGTATGAGAGGTTTGATGAGCAATCCTAAAGGACGAATCATCGACCTTCCAATTAAGTCTAGTTTCAGGGAAGGATTAACCGCATTAGAATACTTCATATCAACACATGGAGCTAGGAAAGGTCTCGCAGATACGGCTTTAAGAACCGCAGACAGTGGTTACTTAACCCGTAGATTAGTTGATATATCTCAGGAGATTATAGTCTTTGAGGAAGATTGTGAAACCATAAGCTCATTCTGGTTAAATCCACGAGAAGACGATGAAACTGGTACCACTATCGGTGAAAGATCTATTGGTCGAGTGGCAGCTTCTCCAATTGCTAATCCAATAACAGGAGAAATAATCGTAGACCGTAATGAGACTATCACAAAAGAATTAGCTGCCAAAATTGTAGAAGCCAAACTCTTAGAAATTCCTGTGCGGAGTGCTCTTCATTGTGAAGCATTACGAGGCGTTTGCAAAGCCTGTTACGGTATACTACCTGCTACTGGTAAAGTTGCTGATATAGGTCAAGCAGTAGGAATAATTGCTGCTCAAAGTATCGGCGAACCTGGAACACAGCTAACAATGAGAACATTTCATACAGGCGGGATAGCATCAGCCGTAGATATAACTAGTGGACTCCCAAGAGTAGAAGAATTATTCGAAGCAAGAGTACCAAAAGGTGCCGCTTATCTTGCTGAAATAGCAGGGAAAGTCCTAATTGAAGAAGACGACACGAGTAAAATCATTAGTATAATTAGTGAACAAGAATTTTCTGAAGACTATGAGATTCCAAAAGAATACAAATTATTAGTTGCTAATGGAGAAAACGTTGAGCCTGGAACAATTCTCGGTTACAGCGATAGCAAAGATGAAACTCATGAAATTATTGCTACTACAGGCGGCTTGGTCGCCTTAACTGGCACTACATTGTCCATCACTTGGGAAGACATTGAAGAACGCCAATTGGAAATTCCTTTATCTGCATACCTGTTAGTTTCAGATGGAGATGAAGTCAATGCAGGAGATCCAATAACTCCCGGTCCTAAGAACCCACACGATATTCTACGTATACAAGGTACTGAAGCTCTTCAGAAATACTTAATAGCCGAGGTACAATCTGTGTATAGATCTCAAGGAGTTAGTATTCACGATAAACATATAGAAGTTATCGTAAGTCAGATGTTGCGACGTGTTAATGTGGATACCCCTGGTGACACTGAGTATATCCCAGGACAAATAGTGGAAATCAAAAAATTCACCGAACTCAATATGAATATGCAATCAATGGGCAAAGAACCTGCGGCTGCCCACCCTATGTTGCTAGGAATCACTCGCGCATCATTGCTAACTGACAGTTTCTTAGCAGCTGCTTCATTCCAAGAAACAACGCGAGTACTTACCCAAGCTGCAATCAGTGGTGCTCATGATAAATTACAAGGTCTAAAAGAAAATGTGATTATCGGTAGACTCATACCTGCTAAATTAGACACACCTGAAATGCGAGAGCTACTAGCAACTGAAAAAGTGGAGCAGATTTTAGAACCTGCCGACATACAAGCACAGAAATGGCTAGATGGTGACTCTAATAAAATGGTAGATGACTCACAAAACAATTCATCAGGAGAAAATACCAGTGCTACCGATAACCCGGACGAAAATGACGTTGCACCAGAATCTGGCACTGATGACTCTATGCTGTCTATAGTAGACGAAAACCTGTTCGATGCTGAAGTAGTGAATACCGAAGCATCAGAAGAAGCAATACAATCCATATTTGATGGAAACGATGTAATAGAACTCCCTGAAGATCCATCAGACGATGACGCACCAATAGAAGGATTTTAAGTTGATAGAAGCGGATACATATAATATAAACACGGAACTATGCTAGAAACATCCGTTAATTTAATCCCGGATAAATTAGACCTGAATAGCCCCATAATCATTGCATCTGGCACTTTCGGATACGATGGTTATGGGAGAGGGTACGATACTTTTGATTCTCTCTCCAAGTTAGGGGCTGTAATTCCAAAAACGTTTACCATGAATCCTAGAACAGGTAATCCTGAACCTCGGTGGTATCCTATTTCGTTCAGGCAAGGCTTAGAAGATGGAGAAACCATACTATTAAATTCAGTCGGATTAACCAACCCCGGTATAGACGACGGGATTAAATACCTCAAATCGGTAAAGACCTCTATGCCAATACCTATTTTTGGAAGTATCTCCGGCGACAGTGTTGAAGAATTCACACTAATGGCATCAAAAATAAACGGAACACAAACATGTCATGCCTTAGAGCTCAATCTCAGTTGCCCTAATACTGAAACAGGAAGCATGTTTAGCCACGACAAAGACTTAGTACACGATGTCATCAAGAATGTTACCGGAAATATAGCATTGCCTGTAATAGCCAAATTGTCACCTAATGTGCCAAATATAGTAGAAATTGCCAAAGCAGCAGTTGGAGCAGGTGCACAAGCTTTAACTATTTCCAACACCATACCGGCTCTAAAAATAGATATAAAGACTGGCAGCCCAGTCTTAGGTAACATTTGGGGCGGGCTATCTGGAAAGAGCCTAAAACCAATATCTCTGGCTCTCATATATCAAATACGAAAAGCATTAGACATACCTATAATAGGAGTAGGTGGAGTATTTTCTGCTGAAGACATTATCGAATATATAATGGCTGGGGCTCAGGCTGTTCAAATAGGGAGTGCCAATTTGGCCAGCTTGCAATCACCTATCAAAATCCATGCTGATTTAGAACAATTCATGTATGAAAATAAGTTAAAAAACCTGCGGGACATAAAGACGATTTAATTCAGCACGCTTTTCCTATGCAATTGACGATTGGAATATTTTGAAATTATCTGGTAAATTGCTTTGGGATAATGGGGTCCATGCCTAAAAAACACAACTTTAATTTATATAGGATGGTAATGGTTAAAAATAATAGCGTAGCTCTAATCACAGGATCAGCGTCAGGCATAGGGGCTGCTACAGCAAATCAACTGGCTCAATCTGGCTCACATGTAGTTATTAATTATTCACGTAATGAATCCGGAGCTATGTCAACGGCAGAAATTTGCGCAAGCTACGGCGTCGAAACATTAGTAATAAAAGCCGATGTTTCGGAGCAAAATGAATGCAATGCATTGGTGTCTGCAGCATATGAAAAATGGGGACGAATTGATCACCTTGTAAACAATGCTGGCATTTCAATCTTTTCACATGGTACTGATTTAGACACATTAACAGATGAGGATTTTATTAATTTGTACCATGTGAATCTAGTCGGTCCATTTCATATGGTAAAAGCTGCCCATAAATACATTAAACAAAGTCCTAACGGATCTATTGTTAACGTATCATCAATTTCTAGTGTAACTGGTTCTGGAAGTTCCATAGCCTACGCAGCGTCCAAAGGCGCTTTAAATACTCTCACCAAATCACTTGCACGTATGCTAGCTCCTGAAATAAGAGTGAATGCTGTATTGCCAGGAGTAGCTAACACATCTTGGTGGACCAAAGGTATCGGAGAAGGAAACCACAAAAAACTCATGGACTCTTTTAAAGAAAAAGTACCATTGCAAGAAGTTTGTTCTGCAGAATCAGTTGCCGAAACTATCACGTGGTTACTGACAGGAGCTAAGCATATTACTGGAGAAACTTTACTGATTGACTCAGGTACTCACTTAATAACCTTTCAACCTTAATCTAAATTTACGAATCAGGATAAAAATGGAACATAAAATACTTCTGCCTGGCGACGAACAAGGTAACAATGCAATCCTGGAATACACGTTCCCTAACGGCATGGTTGTGAATGCTATAGGAGTACCTCAATCTTGGGATACTCCTCTCGGTCCAACATGGAGTTATATAATTAAGCATGACAAATTAACAGTGATAGATCCTGGTTGCTATGGATCAATTACCACGTTGGCAAATGGGCTGGAATATCTAGGTTATTCGCTGAGTTCAGTTGGCAATGTCATCATCAGCCACGGTCACATGGACCATGATGGCAATACGTTGGGAGTGCTAACTGAATCTGGAGCAGATTTATATGCTCATGAAGTGTATCCAGCATTGAAAGAATTAGATCGTTGGGAAATTGAACATGCATGGCGTAATAGTTATTCAGAATTTCCGGAAATGGACGACCCTGATGTAATTGACCGGGTTAAAGTAAACGAAAATCAAACCAAACACCTAGGAGTAACTCATCCCGTAACAGATGGTGAAAATCACGGAGCTTTTAAATTTATATACACTCCGGGGCATTCTCCAGATGAGCTATGTATTAAACTTGATAACGTGTTATTTTCAGGTGACCATATACTGCCGAAAATAACCCCACATCCAAGTATGAGTCTCAGCTATGTTCCTTTCAAATCATTGCTACCGAAAGGATACCAAGACGGTAATGACTACTATGGCTTAGCAACATACATAAAATCCCTGAAAAAAACGCAACAGTTATTAGACATAGATATAGTCTTTGCCGCTCATCGAACTTTCAGATACGATCAATTTCATTTGATCGGAATGGAACGAGCAGACGAAATCATACTGCACCACAAAGAACGATGCTGGGAAATGCTAAAGTTAATTCAGGCCGGGGTCACGGACCTCGAGCAATTAACCAGAAAAATGTTTTCCAATAGAGTGTTAGAAGGATCTCAATACTATTCGGCATTCACCGAAAATATTAGCCATCTGGAATTACTAAGAGATGCTGGAGATGTGTCTTTTGAATCAGCCGGATTTGTGCATCCTACTCCGACGGGAACAGATAATTTCTCTCAGATGATTGATGCTTTTTAAATGCTTCTTTATAGAATAAAGTTAGGAACTACGTTGCGCTTGTGACTACTTATTCAATCGTTGTCTTTGGTAAACCACGACTTGGTTTGTACAGTTTTGTCAGATTTATGGTCAATAATTTTCCCTTCGATAAACCAAATTACTTTTGCTAAAAACGACGACACTGCCAATCCTACTCCGAATCCTATAGGGAATGTAAAAAACGTTGACGCTATCATGAAAACTATAATTACATCCCATTGCATATCCATTCCATAAGGTTGGTCAATATTAGGCGCTGCGTTCCAAGCAAAATAATCGTAAATCCTATCGTACCCTATAGTTGCAATTATGATCCCTAGTGCAACTGCGATCAATATATGTATATAAGATTTTTTCATAAACAAGTTGTCTAATATAAATTTTTTCATAAATAAGGACTCTTTTAAAATTTTTTTTTTGATGTTCACAATTTAGTATAGCAAAATAACATATATGTACAACTTCTTCATCGCATATTATGATGCAGGCTATACTGTGATTACTTTTTTAGGTTCAAATATAAAGCCACAGCAGTTACTTGGATATCAAATTCATCAAATATAATTTCCCTTTAAACAGAATTTAATTGTCATATTGAACTTTATGCCGAAGCGACTCTTGACAGCTACGAATCGTTATAATAGTCTGTACCGTACATCTTATTGGAGGAGAACTATGAAAGTTTCTCGTATATTTAGCGTGAAAGCGCTTTTAACAATAGCAATGCTATCAGCATTAACAGTCGGAATCGTCGCTTGCGGCGGATCTGATACTTCTGAATCTAGTTCCAGCGCTTCAAGTTCTGCAGCAGCTGCTCCCACAGCAGCACCAGCAGCAGCAGCAGCTACAGAGACAGAATCAACTAGTTCAGATGAGAGGATAACCGTACTGATAGCGGACCTCGAAGAGGAAAGAGTGTTCCCACCTTTAGCAGGAGGACCTGACGTAAAATACTTAAGGGTATTTATGGATGATATGTTCTCAACTATGGGCGGTGGTAACCTAGTTCCTGGTATAGTTAACAAATGGGAAGTTTCTGAAGATGGAACAACCTGGATAATTGACGTTACCACAGATAAAGGGATTAAATTCCATAATGGAGACCCATTGACGGTAAACGACGTCATGGTGAGCTTACAGCAGGAACGAGACCCTGAATTGGCTACTGCTTGGGCAGAAGCTGGATGTATGAACGTTACAGAAACTGCATACATCAAATATACTAAGTCACTCGACTTTGGACCCGGTGATGACCAGATAACCTATGCTCAAAACAGAGTTGCTTTGAACTTCCCGTTCAACTTCTCTCAGAGCTCCCAAGACGAAAAAGGGTTATTGCTACCAGGTAAATTCACAATGGACATGTGGGACGCTGCTAAAGGCAAAGAGAATAACATGGACTGCTTCGAAGACTTCGAAGAGAATCCTGTAGGATCTGGTCCTTTCAAACTCGCCAACTACGAATTGGGTATTAAATACTCCTTTGATAGGAATGATGACTACTGGTTCACAAAAGCCAATGGTTTCATAGAAGACAGAATCCCTCAAGTCGGTGGAATCGACATGGAAGTTATCTTAGAACCTTCCACTCGATTAGCAGCTCTTCAATCTGGAGAAGCTGACCTAATTGAAGCTAACATGAACATCGTTCCAACTTTAGATGCTGACGATAACATGAGTGTTTTCTGGCAAGAAGAAAACTCCATGCTCTGGATGATCTACATTGACTGTTGGGAAGAAGACATGTGGTGCTTCCAAAAAGATGCTAGACAAGCATTACAATATGGTACTGATACCCGTGCAATCCAAGAAGCTTTGTACGGCAAAGGTGCTACTCACGAAGGTCATGGCTGGGCTACTTCCAACGCATTGGGTTACAGCTCAGACCTAGATGGATTCCCATATGATCCAGCAAAAGCTGCAGAACTCTGGGCTTCAGCCGGATTAGATGACTCCTTAGTCTTCAAAGTTTGGACCTGGGAAGCAGGTTCATTCCCATTCTTACCACAAGTTGCTGAATTAATGGCAGCGGACTGGAAGAAGAGCGTTGGTATAACTGTTGACATCGAAATCGGTGACCAGGCTGCTATTAAGCAACAATGGAACAACCGATCACTCCCTGGTGACATGCTCATCAGAGACAACGAAGCTCGTTACGACGGTACCAGTATCACAACTGGTCACTACTGTAACCACGACGCTCGTTGGAGAGTTAACGAACCCGAGACAGCTGACGGAGCTGCTCGATGCGACAAAATTAAGGAACTCGCTTTGAATCACGTCGTGACTGGACAAGAACAACACGATAACTTCAACGCTGCATACAAGTTCATCAAAGATGAATCTATGCACTGGGGACCGTTCTACTCGAACGTACCTTGGGGAGCTGGTAAGAGAGTCGCAAACTACGAACCATGGAAGTTAGTACCTTACTTCACTGCACCATGGACTATTTCGTTAAAATAAATCTTCAACATTAACTATTATTGTTGAGATCTAGTAGGGGGGGGGTAATACCCCCCCTACGCTTCATAAGCAAAAAATGGGGAGGTTACTATGTGGCAGTACGTACTTAGGAGAATGGGTGAAGGTATCATAACCTTAATAGCATTAAGTTTCGTGGTATTCGGAAGCGTTCACTTAACAGGAGACCCGGCAGACTATTTGATGCCACTAACTGAAGCCCATGATCAGAAAATCTACGAAGCTCAGAAAAAGCAAATGGGGTTAGATAGACCTTTCATAGTGCAATACTGGGATTATATAAATTCAGCTATATTTTTTGATTTTGGAACCTCATATGTGATACAAAAACCGATTTCAGAACTTATACTAAAAAAATTACCGGCGACCGTTCATCTTGCCCTTTCTGGATTTCTCCTAGCCGTCATAATTGGAATCCCTCTAGGAATTATGTCAGCCGTTAAGCGAGATTCAATATTTGACAAATTGGGCAAAGGATTCGCCGTATTCGGCCTCGCCGCTCCACAATTTTGGGTTGCAATAATGCTCATTTTGTTCCTTGGGGGGAAACTGCAATGGTTCCCTACATATGGGAGAGGGGACATTCAAGGATGGTTACCCACTATTGAACAAATACCGCAGACGTTATGGCATTTAGCCCTACCGTCAATAGTTTTAGCGCTGTCAGTAACAGCTGCGATAATGAGATTAGCAAGATCAGCTATGCTAGAGATTTTAGATAGCGATTATGTGAAGTTTGCCCAAGTAAAAGGTTTAAGCAGTAGATTGGTAATATGGAGGCACGCAGCCAAAAACGCCCTTATTCCAGTCCTTACCTTTGGAGGCATAACCCTAGCTGGATTATTAAACGGATCCGTCATCGTTGAAGTTGTATTTGCTTGGCCAGGGGTAGGACTATTGCTCTTAGATGGCGTAACACAGCGAGACTTCCCGTTAACCGAAGCCGCTATATTACTCTCAGGTTTCTTTTACATATGTACTGCTGTAATAATAGATATAACATACGGCTTGGTAGACCCTAGAGTTAGGGCAAGATAGGAGGATGATTAATGGCCACCATAGATTTTGAACCAATAAAACTTTCATATACACAGAGAGTATTAAAATGGATAAAAGAATATAATCCCCCGTGGATTCCTATAATCATTTTATCTTCCTTATTATTTTTCGGTTTGTTTGCGAACTTTGTCACTGGAGACCCGATGGCAAATGACCTTAAAGCTCGTCAGATTGCACCATTTACAGATATTCACCATATTTTTGGAACAGACATGTTAGGCAAAGACATGACTGCTAGGCTGATATTCGGATGCAGATCAGTCTTGCTAGTAACCGCTCCATCTATAATAGTAGCCATATTTATCGGAACTGCTATAGGTCTGATTGCAGGATATACTGGCAGATTTACAGATACTATTTTAATGAGAATAACAGATGCAACTTTAGGTTTTCCTTCTATTTTAGTTGCAATGCTTTTAGTGACATTCGTAGGAACTGGGTATGTAGGAGTTATAATCGC
This sequence comes from Dehalococcoidia bacterium, assembly GCA_003523055.1. Classification (GTDB taxonomy): domain Bacteria; phylum Chloroflexota; class Dehalococcoidia; order Lucifugimonadales; family UBA3495; genus UBA2588. The sequence continues at coordinate 241,886 of DPHC01000002.1, forward strand.
AGTGACGGCAACCACATGGGCCAGATTCGCAAGAATGATAAGAGGCGAAGTATTAAGTGTACGAGAGCGTGACTTTGTTACATTAGCTGTAATATTGGGTGTATCTCCTTTCATGATCATGTGGAGGCACCTATTCCCCAATGTTATTAATACACTAATGGTTATGATCAGTCTTATGATAGGCCAAGTAGTTTTGTTAGAAGCATCATTAAGCTTCTTGGGGCTTGGTATGAGTCCTGGAGAACCTGCTTGGGGTATTATGGTAGCTGAAGGACGACAACAGTTATTAACAACTTGGTGGGTTTCATTACTCCCTGGCATATTAATAACCTTAGTTGTTATGGCATTTAACTTCTTCGGAGACTGGCTACGAGATTACCTGGATCCCAGAATGAGACGATCGAGATAAGAGGAGGTTAGCATGAGTGACGACATAGTTTTAAAAGTTGAAAACCTAAGAACCCATTTCCATACTAAAACAGGAATAGTAAAGGCTGTAGATGGAATAGATTTTGAGTTACGAAGAGGAGAAACCCTAGGCGTAGTCGGAGAATCTGGATCTGGTAAAAGCATGACAGCTTGGTCTATTCTCGGTATGGTACCCAAACCTGCCGGCAGGATAGAAACAGGCAGGATACTCTACCATGGTGAAGATTTACTTCAAAAAACCGATGATGAAATGCGCCAAATCCGTGGTAGCGGTATTTGTATGGTTATGCAAGATCCACTAACATCTTTAAATCCTGTTCTAACTATAAAAAAACAGCTAACAGAAACTTTAGAATTAGAATACGAAGAAAAGAAAGAGTCTTTATTGCAAAGAGCCATAGGGCTACTTTCCAGTGTTAACATCCCAGCCCCTGAAACCAGAGTAACCTCATATCCTCACGAAATGAGTGGTGGAATGAGGCAAAGAGTAGTAGGAGCAATAAGCATATCCAGGAGCCCCGACGTATTAATAGCAGATGAACCCACAACATCGTTAGATGTCACAATTCAACTTCAATATCTAAAGCTACTTAAAGACATCCAAGAAGAAACAGGTGTAGGAATCATATTTATTACTCATGATTTCGGTATTGTCGCTAAAATGTGTGACAGGGTAGCTGTCATGTATGCAGGCCACATTATCGAACAAGCAGAAGTAACTGAGCTATTCGACAACCCATTACATCCTTATACGAAAGCTCTCCTTAGATCTGTTCCAGATCTAGATGACGACGTAGAAATGTTACCAACAATAGACGGACAGCCACCAGATTTAGCCAACACTCCAAGTGGTTGCGTCTTTAGAGATCGTTGTCCAGATCCCTCAGATGATTGTAGAGATGGGAACGTCGAAATGGGCTTAATAGAAGTTAGTCCTGGCCATTGGGTTGATCAATGTTGCGTCAACTGCGGATAGCTTAAATTACACTAACGAGAAAACAACATAAAGAATTAAATAATTCGGCAATACAGGAGGTACTGAATCATGGCAGTAACTGAAAACACCATAATCTCTGTAGAGGGACTAAAAAAGCATTACCCGGTTACTAAAGGCGCAATAACTAAGAAATTAGTTGGAACTGTTAAGGCTATAGATGATATCTCATTTACAATAAATAAAGGGGAAACATTTAGCTTGGTTGGAGAATCAGGGTGCGGAAAAACCACTACCACTAAGATGATTTTAATGTCCGAAAAACCTACAGATGGGATTGTGAAATATGAAGGTGCTGATATGGCCGAGTTCAGTAATGCTGCACGAAAAGAGTTCAAATCTTCTGTACAGGCAGTATTTCAAGATCCTTGGAGCTCTCTTAACCCAAAAATGCGAGTAAGAGACCTTATCGCGGAACCAATTGTCACTCATGAAAAAGCCACCAGTAAAGAAATAGCAGACCGAGTAACAGAACTATTAGGAGTGGTTGGCTTACACCCGTTCCACGGAGAACGCTACCCTCATGAATTTAGTGGAGGTCAGCGTCAACGTATTGCAATTGCACGAGCTCTGTCTACAAGGCCAAAAATAATGGTGTTAGACGAACCCGTTTCTGCTCTTGATGTATCTATCAGAGCACAGGTTCTGAACCTCTTAAAAGAACTACAACAAACTTATGGTATTAGCTACCTGATGATAGCTCACAATTTGGCCACCGTGAAATACATGAGCCACCAAGTTGCAGTAATGTATCTTGGAAAAATTGTTGAACTAGGTAGCCCTAAAGAAATATTCAGCAACCCACAACATCCTTATACAAAAGCTCTAATTTCTGCAGCACTGCCATCACATCCCCGGTTACAACGAGACGAGATAATATTAGCAGGAGAAGTACCGTCTCCAATAAATCCTCCATCAGGATGTGTTTTCCGAACTCGTTGCCCAAACCCATCAGACGACTGCAAAAATGGAAATTCAGAAATGGGCTTAATAGAAATTAGTCCTGACCATTGGGTTGATCAATGTTGCGTCAACTGTGGCTAGATATTAATTGACCACCTTCTCAATG
>DPHC01000002.1:244566-268765 GCA_003523055.1 Dehalococcoidia bacterium
AACTATTATTGACGACCCAAACATTGGAGACTATTTTTTAGGATTAAAAGAGTGATTTGAAAATATTATTACCACAGTCGGTTTAAGCACTACATGGAGTTGCAAATACATGAACATATTTTACATACTGTATTTTCATCGACTCCATTCAGCTTAATTCAATTTAGTTAACACTATATCACTTTAATTGACTGAGAAAGAATCCTATAAAATACGATATTTATTTATAAAACTGTAATCAAAATCTAGGCCCAGGCCCGGGGTATTAGGAACTTCTATAATACCATTACTTATTTCTGGCAAAATTTTATTCATTTGATGATATGCAGGGTCTCTAAATTCTTCAAAAACTTCCACAAATGTTCCATTAGGAATAGCAGACATCAAATGAACAGAAATATGAGGTTCTTCATGATGGCCCATTTTTATTCCCTTTATCTCAGCAGCTGACCTGATTTTTTGCCATTCTGTGATACCTCCGGCAATAGAAGCATCAACATTGATAACATCAACTGACTCATTTTCTATAAGCCTCCAACATCCCCATTTATTATTTTCACCTTGACCGGCACAAACAGGAGTTATGGTAGATTCTCGTACTTTTCTCATGTTTTCCACAGCATTATGCCAGCGCACTGGTTCTTCTAGCCATGCAAGTTCATACTGTTCGGTTTCACGTGCAAATTGAATTGCTTCCGTCAAATACCATCCTTCATTAGCGTCACAAATAATCATGAAATCATCTCCCAGAGATTGTCTGATCCGTTTCACGCGGTTAATATCTTCTGCAACACTGGCACGTCCTACTTTTAATTTAACTCCTCCAAAGCCGTTGTCTTTTGACTCTAAAAGTTGCTCGATTTCTTCATCTCCGGCTCCTTCTTCATAATATCGAAAACGCACTACTGGAGCAGATTTAGCAAAGCCGCCTATAAGGTTGTTCACAGAAGTGTTTAAAATCCTACCTTTTAAATCCCATAATGAAGTGTCCACTGCACCTATTGCTCTCATTACTGGGCGTGGGCCATGGTCATGGGTGTAATTTGGGGCAAGGTTAAACATTTTTTCCCATAAGTATTCTGTTCTTAAAGGATCCTCTCCTATAAGAACGTCTCTCAACGGTCCAGTAACTAATTCATGTTGAAACTCAAATGTACTACGGTCATCTCCAGAGTAGCTCTGACTCACCACACCTTCATCGGTTTCTATGCTGGTTATGATAGTACATCTAAAACCTACGTCGTATAAGCTACCTGAAAATACTTTTTCTAACGGGATTTTAACTGTAGTCGCCTTAACATCAGTAATTTTCATAATGGCCTTCTCCAGTAATTCATATGGTTACATTTATTATTTTATTCTCGGGTAGTCGCAAGTTCTTGGCTGGATTCAATATACCCTTGAGTTATTCTATCAATAATTATTGCCATCAAAACAATAGCCATACCAGCTATAAATGCTCCTCCTTGATCAAGTTGTCCCATAGATACTAAGACATCTTGCCCAAGGCCACCTGCCCCTACCATAGCAGCTATAGTAGACATTGCTAAAGCCATCATAATGGTTTGATTAATACCTGCCATTATAGTAGGAATAGCGAGAGGGATTTGAATTTTTGTTAACAACTGCATTCTGTTGCTTCCGAATGAGGTCCCTGCTTCTATGACCTGATAATCAACTTGACGAATTCCCAGATTAGTTAATCTGATGCATGGAGGTATAGAGTACAAAACGGTAGCAATCACAGCTGACACATTACCCAATCCGAAGAACATGATACCCGGTACAAGATAAACGAAACTAGGCATGGTTTGCATACCATCAAGAATTGGTTTAAGGATTTTATCAGCAGTTTCGCTTCTAGAACCCAAGACACCTAATGGTAGCCCCATCATGATGGATAGAGATACCGCAACTAACATTATTGCGACAGTAATCATAGCGCTATCCCATAAATCCATCACTCCAATATAAAACAAGGAGCATAGTGCGAGAAGAGCAATTTTCCTGCCTCCAATTTTCCATGCTATAGCCAGAAGTATAGCGCTAAATACTGGCCAGGGCATCCACTGTAAGAAGCCTTTTAACTTCCCAAGCCAAACCTTAATCCAATAACTAGTAGTATCAAAAAACCAAGCACCGTTTATAACTAACCAGTCTAACCCATCATTCATTTTTGATTTAACTATCCATTCGAAATCAAGAGGAAAATCCAAGAAAAACTGTACTTCAATGAATCTTAGGAGAAAACTTGCCAAAACTGCTAATGTAGCTATGCCAATTAAAATCACTACTTTGTTCTTGGTAACATATTGCAACTTTGATTTTTTCATAGGGGCATCAGTGTTATGTTTTCCAGGTGTATCGTTAATAGCCATACTTCCTCTTCTAAAAATTAAGAATTTTGTTGTTGCACCGCATTAACAGCAAACGCCTGGAGAATTGCGTCATGAGTAGCCAGTCCAGTTAGTACGTCATCATCATCGATAATGGGTATAGGATAAGGGTTTTCCAAAGTCATGGAGACTACATCTTCGATAACTGTTGACTCATGGATCTGCTCAACTGTACTCAATTCCATATCATTTATATCAGCATTGTCTGGCATCTCGTCAATCGAGTCCTTGTCTACAAAACCCAATAATTTACTTTCATCGTCTATTATAAATGCAAAATCTTTACCTGAATCTTCCATAGATGAAATTATGTCAGCCACATTGCCATTTGTGTTAAATACTTGTTCTAATTCTGACGCTATAGACTGGATAGTCAAAACTCTGGTTTGGGATATGTCTCTAGTAAATTCTTTTATAAAGTCATCTGCAGGATTGGTTATTATTTCTTCCGGTGTACCCAGTTGAGTGATTTCACCGTCTCTCATAATTGCTATCCGATCTGCTATGCTCACAGCCTCATCTAGGTCATGAGTAATAAAGACAATTGTTTTTTGTAACTCTTTCTGCAACTCAGCAAGCTCTTCTCTCATTTGTCGTCTGATCAATGGATCTAATCCACTAAATGGTTCATCCATTAGTAGTATAGTAGGGTCAACAGTCAGGGCTCTGGCAAGTCCTACTCTTTGTTGCATGCCACCACTAAGTTCCGAGGTGCGGGCTTCTTCCCATCCATCTAGGCCTACTTTAACCAGCATGTCTTTAGCTATTATGTAACGTTCTTCTTTAGATATTCCTTTGATTTCCAATCCGTAAGCTGCATTATCCAAAACATTACGATGTGGTAGCAGACCGAAATGCTGAAATACCATAGCCATTTCATTTCTTCTAAATTCCATCAACTGGTTATTATCAAACAGCAATATATCAGTTTCATTAACTAAAATTTCACCACTTGAGGGTTCAATCAGTCGCAACAGGCATCGTACTAATGTGGATTTACCACTCCCTGAAAGCCCCATTACAACGAATGTTTCTCCAGGGTATACGTCAAATGATACATTGTTTAAAGCGACAACCGCACCATAATCTTGCAGTACTTGATTCTTGTTGATCTCTAAGTTGCCTAACGATGTTATTTCATCTTCGTTAGCGCCAAATATTTTTGTCAGCGACTTTACTGATATCAATGGGTTTTGGTTTAATTTTGAGTCTTCTGCAATATTAGTCATATACTTCTCCTATTCGTAAGTCTCCAAGTGATTTAAGCCACTCACGGAGAGACGCTAAGAGTCGTAATAGAACGGATCCCTAGTAATTTGTAGTCTGATAGCCATTGGCCTAAGGATACCGTTTCCATGTGAAAGTGTCAAATACTGACTATCATTAAACTAAATATTATTTACGAATTACTTCATTAATTTCATAATAGCGACGTAATCTCGTCAGTTAATTGATCAATTACAAGGACTTTGTTTCTCTTTTTACGTTTTAAGTCATTGATCGGCAGTCTTTATGCATGGTTCAGTTTGATCTTATTTCATGGAATTCTATTTTTCCATTTTCTATCAGGTTTCGTATTTTACGTTGATTGTCCACCATTCGCGATTTACCAGACTTAAATTCTATAAAAACTATTTTTTCATCTTCAAATTGGATTCCGTCAATAGGGCTACCCAAGAATCTGAAATTTCGAGAATTATAAGGATAGCTCGAGGATAATGGAATCCATTGTTCGAAATCCAATCCTTTTTTAACGGATACACTTCTCAATTTAGAATCTGTATCTTTTACTAAAACACGGGTTTTTATCAGAATTTTAGCTGTAATTATCATTGCTATTGTAATACAAATACTATAGATAACTAGGATACTGGGAAGGAATGTACTGATAATATCAACTAGCCGCATCACGTTCCTCTGATTGTTTTAAATCAACATTTATTACCGGTTTACTATAACATTTAGAAGCCACTTCAAACACAGTCACAGAAGCTATTTCCACTTCTCTTACTCTCTTAAGAAGTCCATTGAAGCCAGTACAATAATAAAATTATGAATTCTACTGAACAATATCTTCAAAAATATAATTAATGTAAAATATGGACATGAAAATATTGGCAGCGTCCTTATTATGTACAATTTTAATAATCGGGTGTTTAAATGTAGAAACACCTGAGCCTGTACCCGATCTTTTAGCAACTCTAGACGCACTAAACTCTCAAATAACAGTGTTAGAGGCGCAAAAAGCCACTGAAATACCCGAAAACTCAAACCTACTAACCACTAATGATATTCAACCAAACATTGCAGCTACAGTATCAGCTCTAGTATCAAAAGAATTATCACTCATCCAAGACACAACTTCTTTGACTCCAGACCAAAGCGTAGAAAAGGCCTTACCACAGCTTATTCCAGCCGTAGCTTCAACAATACAAGCAACATACACTCCCGTTCCTACTTACAAATTAATTCCAACAATTCCCGCCTCTTCTGCAGTCAGTGGCCAAACGATGGGGGGGTGTGAAACTAGAAACGCTATCAATGAAACAAGTATTGTCCTTAGATCCTCTGTAGATTGCATTTCGCGTTACTACGGGGGCAGAGGTGTCTCAGTTGAAACAGGATTAACATTGAAGTGGGATGTAAAAACCATCTCTGATTATGAAGGAACCAACTACCATGCTATTGGCATAATTTCCAATGACACCACTAAAACCTATTCAGGTTCAATCAAATTGAACACTACAAATACTGTTGGCAGTCTAAACCCGATCACTGAAACATTTAATTTCTATGGCTTAACTCCTGGAAACAAAGACATTTTTCAAATACGTCTTAAGTCTACTACGTACGGAGAAGTCAAAAATGTTATTTTGTCCAAATTTGAAACCTCTGAAAAGAATTGAATGCTCTTAATTTTTGACATTAATACTCTGATGGATCTCGGGATAAAAACGGTATACATGGAGAGCGCTTTGATAAATATGCAAAGGTTCGCTTGCAGTTCGTTTGCAGATTGTGCCAAATCAAAAGAATTTATTACCTGAGGACTCGAAATAGATGGATACAGTTAACGTATGTTGGAGGAAGGTGCTGACATACATGCGGTGATTAACACTGACATCAGAGTGGCTAAACCGCAATTTTTTATTTAACAATAAATTCCATTAACTATTAAATAATGGCTCCGCAGGTAGGATTCGAACCTACGACCGATCGGTTAACAGCCGATTGCTCTACCACTGAGCTACTGCGGAATAAAATTAGCAGATGCGAATTGTAGCACTTAAACATGTGTGTCTCAACCATAATGTTTCCAGTAAGTAATTTATATTATGACATATTTGATTGGTTATTTGCATAATAGTTGACAATAGTTTATTAAGTTTCCTATAATCACATAATCAGGATATTAAACAATTTAATTTAAATAAAGAGTAACGTAATGCCCAAAGATTATTATGCAAGTTTAGGATTGACCAGAACTGCTTCCTCCCAAGAAATCACTTCGGCTTTTAGAAAGCTTGCGAGGCGATACCATCCCGATGTGAATCCGGGTAATGATGAAGCTGAAGAAAAATTCAAAGAAATCAATGAAGCCCATTCTGTATTGTCGGATGAGGTAAAAAAGCAACAATATGATAGGTTCGGACATTCCAGGGCAACGAACAGCACATCGGACTTTTTCGGTAGCAGTCAATTTCAAAACACAGGTTTTTTTGATTCAATGTTCGGAGGTAATAGAGCTCCTAGACCACCCGAACCATCTCTAAAAAAAGAATTAGAAGTAGAAGTAACCCTAGAGGAGGTGTTATTTGGAGCAAAAAGAGTAGTGAACATTGATGGGAAGCGTCTGCAAATTTCGATTCCGAAAGGAGTCGAAGCTGGATCCAAGGTCCACATAAAACTAAACACTAAAACCATTAAAGATCTGTACTTAAACATTATTGTCAAAGAACATTTGGAATTCAGTCGTAAAAAAAACAATTTATACAAAAACATAGATCTACTTGTGACTGATGCTGCCTTAGGAGTTTCCGTAACTGTTACTGATTTAGAAGGAGAATCTCTTCTAATAACAATTCCTCCGGAAACACAAAATAACACCGAAATAAAAGTGCCACATAAGGGGTTTCCTAGTCTTACTGATAAAGAAAGTGTTGGAGATTTTTTTGGTGTTGTGCGGATAGTCCTGCCCGAGAAATTGAGCTCAGCTGAAAAAAAATTGTTCCAACAACTAAAAAAATTGCGAGAAAAAGGAGAATAACATGGTTTTTTCCAGTCAATTCCAAGAAGAACCTTGTTTTGTTATTAGTATTGCCGCAAGAATGGTAGGAGTTCATGCCCAAACACTCCGATATTATGAAAGAGTCGGATTGATTTGGCCGAGCAGGAGTATCGGGAAACAACGCCTATATTCTCCGGCGGATATAGCAAGAATCAAACGTATCAAAGAATTAACAGAAGATTTAGGAGTTAACTTAGCGGGTGCAGAAATCATCCTTAAATTACTAAAAAGAATAGATGAGCTAGAGGATACCTTAACAAAAACGCAAACGACATTAAAGAACATACAAGCTCGTGTTGTGCGAAAGTCTTGAAGACAAATAGTTAGATAGGAGAGATTTATTATGATGCTGAAAGCTGAAAATTTCACAAATCAAGCCCAACAGGTTTTACAACACTCACAAAAATTGGTACGCCACTTCAAACATAGCCAATGGGACGTGGAACACATTTTATTAGCCCTTTTAGAGTTTGAAAACGGTATCATTTTAAATATTCTAGAATATTTAAAGATAAACACCCACCATATAAAATTACAATTAGTTACTTCATTAACGTCCGTTCAGCCTTCCACAGAGAACAAAAGTGAAATATATATGACTCCCAGAATATCTCAATTGTTACAAACTGCTAAAGAAGAATCAGAACGGTTGAATGATGAATTTGTCAGCGTAGAACATATATTCATAGCTGTAGTGAGAGAGACACAAGGAGCAACATCGGTTCTGTTCAATAATTTTGGTATTGACCAAGAGAAAGTGTATTCCGCATTAATGCACATTCGAGGAAATCATAGAGTTAATGATACTCGTGCAGAAAGCAAATATGGATCTCTAGAAAAGTATAGCGTAGACCTAACTAAATTAGCCCAAGATGGAAAACTCGATCCGGTAATAGGAAGAAATCAAGAAATCAGGCGAGTTATGCAAACTCTAACCAGGCGAAAAAAAAACAACCCTGTAATCATCGGAGAAGCAGGCGTTGGCAAAACAGCAATAGTAGAAGGCTTAGCCCAAAAAATTGTTACCAATGACGTCCCTGATTCTTTAAAAGGGAAAAAGGTATTAGCTTTAGATATGGGAGCGTTGGTGGCCGGTGCCAAATTTAGAGGAGAGTTTGAAGAGCGACTAAAATCAGTCATGGATGAAGTCAAATTAGCACATAGAAACATAATATTGTTTTTAGATGAGATTCATACCATGGTTGGCGCTGGGGCTTCAGAAGGAGGAATTGATGCTAGTAATTTATTAAAACCTGCATTAGCCCGAGGTGAGTTACAATGTATTGGCGCCACAACCGTAGATGAGTTTAGAAAATACATTGAAAAAGATGCTGCCTTAGAGAGGCGTTTCCAATCCGTATATTTAGAAGAACCGACCATAGAAGAAACTGTAGAAATACTTACAGCACTTAGGCCTCGCTATGAAGCGCACCACAAAGTGATTATTGAAGACAATGCGTTAGAGGCAGCCGCTAGGCTAAGTAATCGTTATGTAGGTGACAGACAATTACCTGATAAAGCGGTCGATTTTATTGATGAGGCAGCGAGTAAATTAAGAATAGACGCAGAAAGCCCACCTATAAGCCTAGAGTTAAAAGAAAAAGAAATCAGTGAACTATGGGATAAAGAAGAAGCATTAGCTCAATTATCAGAGTATGAGTCGGCTGCCAAAATCAAAACGGAAAGGCTAAATTTAGAAAATCAATTAAACAAAGAGAAAACTGACTTATTAGAAAAAAACAAACTAAGCTTAACCGTAAATGAAAAGGATATAGCTACCCTGGTTTCCAATTGGACTGGTATACCTGTAGGTAAGTTGTTAGAGTCCGAATCTAATAAATTGATAAATATGGAAGAGATTTTACATGAAAGGATTATAGGTCAATCTGATGCTGTAACATGCGTTTCTAATGCAATAAGAAGGTCTAGATCTGGAATAAGCGACCCTCAACAACCTATCGGAAGCTTTATGTTCTTGGGACCTACAGGAGTTGGTAAAACTGAACTCACAAAAGCTCTAGCAGAATTTTTATTCGGTGACGAAAATGCCATGGTACGGATAGATATGTCTGAATACATGGAGAAACACACAGTTTCTAGATTGATAGGTTCCCCTCCGGGGTATATAGGATATGATGATAATAGTGGGCAATTGGTAGAAGCTGTTCGGCGACGGCCATACAGAGTTATCTTATTCGATGAAATTGAAAAAGCCCATCCAGATATTTTCAATATTTTATTACAAATTTTAGATGATGGCAGATTGACAGATGGTCATGGTAGAACCGTGGACTTCACCAACACTGTTATAATCATGACTAGTAATTTAGGTACGACAGAATTCAGTCGAGTACCCTTTGGATTTGCTCCAGAACATAACGAGAATCAAAACCAATCAAGACTGGAACATTCAGTAAACGAAGCGCTCAATAAAACATTCCGGCCTGAATTTTTAAACCGTATTGACGAAACAATTATTTTCAATTCATTAACCCAAGAAGATTTATTAAAAATGGTCGACTTAATAATGGAAAGCCTACGATTTAGATTACAGGACCATGAAATAAGTTTTGAATTAGCTACCCCCGCCAAAATGTACTTAGCTACAGAAGGATTTGATCAAGTATTTGGAGCTCGTCCTCTAAAACGGGTTGTTCAAAAGCACATTGAAAACCAGCTTTCTCATAAAATATTAACTGGTGAATTCCAACCTGGTGATCATATAATCATTGATTTGATAGGAAATGAATTATATCTGCACAAACAACTGGAGAAAATACCTGTCGTAAGTTCACTATAATACATGCAAAAAAAAATAGCAGATAAAATTTTTTACGGTTGGATAATAGTTGGTACCATGTGGTTGATAAATTTCTCCACAATGGCAACAGGTAACTTAAATTTAGGGTTATTTGTCCTCCCAATGACAAATACATTAGGAATGTCTCGGCAGCAATTCGGTTGGGCACAAACCGCCAGAAGATTAACAGCAGGGGGATTTAGTTATTTTGCAGGGCGTATATTAGACAAATATGGTCCCAGGTATTTAATAGCATTATCTACAATTACAATAGCAATCTGCCTGTTCTTGTGCTCTTTAACGGCTCAACCGTGGCATTTCATAATGTTGTTCGGAATTATGGGCATATCTGGTCTTGGAGCCCCTAACAGCATCGTTACTTCAGTGCCAGTAGCAAAATGGTTCGAGAAAAACAGAGGAAAAGCATTAGCCTTAGCTACATCGGGATTAGGAATGGGAGGAATGTTTTTCTTACCATTTACGCAAATGTTAATAGAAAATGTAGGATGGGAAAATACTTGGGCATTTCTTTCAATTATATTTATTTGTTTGTCTCTACCTTGCGCTGTCTTGTTTCTGAGAAGGCAACCAGAAGATATGGGTTTGCTCATGGATGGAGCCAAAGCATCCATACTTGATACTCACACTCAAGAACATATCAAAGAAGTAGTCTGGAGTGTACCCCAGGCATTTAAAACAACTACGATGTGGAAATTAATTACCATTTTTGCCTTAGCTGCCTTTGTGCAAGGAGGTACAAGTGTTCACAGAATTCCTTTCTGGATAGAACAAGGGTTTGATCCAAAAATGGTAGCCTATTCTTTTGCTGGAGATGCATTTGGAGCAGCTACTATGGCGCTAATATCGGGATGGTTAGCGGACCGCATGAATATAGTCCATCTTGGAATTGCTTCATTTTTGGGGTTTTCAGGTTCATTCGTTATGATGTTGACCGCTACGACTAACTTTTGGCTTTTTGCTGCAGGAATCACATTTGGTCTTTCAGTGGGAGCTAGCATGGTCTTGCATTCTTATATATTTGCTCACTTTTACGGAAGAGAATTCCTTGGTTCGTTAAGGGGTATAGTAACGCCTATTCTATTAACTAGCGCTGGTATCGGCGCACCACTTATTGGATACATTCGGGACATAGATGGAGATTATTCAAAATCATGGGGCATACTTCTAGGTATATGTGTTTTGAACACACTCATGATGTTCACTGTTAAGCAGCCTCATCAATAAAATTAAAGAAAGGTAGAAACCCGTTAAGGGTTTCTACCTTTCTGCTCTGTTAGTAAGTGTTTAACTTATCTAAAGACTAATGGCCTAAAGCTTTATGAAGATTCGCTTTGGCTTCGTCTGATACCCAAGCTTCCCATCCATCAAATTCGTTTAAGAACCATTCTGAAACTGCTGCACCTGGGTCATCTTTATATTCGGCTTTTTCTTTGTTCTCCGAATACCATGCTTCAGCAGGTAATTGGTATTTTCCTGGCCAGCCGTATTTGTTCAAAAATGCGATAACATCTGGAGCATCTTGAATAACCGATATATTTGTTGCGATCAAAATTTCAGCAACACCAAAACCGCAACCAAGTTTAGGGTCTCCACCACAGTTGGTTGGTTGTTCTAATGGAACAAGATCATATTCTGCGTCGGGTTTAGTTGGCCCCCACATATAACCTAACCAGTCTTCACCTTTGTCGCCTGCTGCACCGATTGATGCAAATAGCCCAGCTTGGCTACCTGGATCTCTCAGCTCAACATAATCTGATAAGCCTAAGACTTCGATCTGTGCTTCGTTAACGCCTCTGCATGCCCAGCCAGAAATACATCCGACTAAAACAGCCTTTCCTCCACTATCTGGTTGTGCAAATAATGCTTGATACTCAGGTAGCATCAAATCTGTAGCGCTTACTAAGCCTGGATTAGCATCAAGAGTGTGTTGGTGCACTACGAAAGTGCTTTGCCAGTTATCCTCTAAGCTTTTACCAACTCCTATGACTTGACCATTCTTGGTTCCTTTAGCCCAAGCTTCATCTTGGTTTGGCAACCAAATTTCCATGCTGATGTCTACATCGCCTTTAATCAAGCCTTGGAACAATGGTACTGTGGATCCTGGGATGTTGCTCACTGGATATCCATATCCATGCTCAACTATGTAAGATGCTACAGCAGTCTGAACTATTGCACTGTCCCAGTCCAATCCAGCAAACACCAGTTCCCTTTTTTCCCTTTGAGCTTCTACTTCTACTTCTACTTCTACTTCTTTAACAACTTCTTTAACAACTTCTACTTCTTTGATAACTTCTACTTCTTTGACAACTTCGACGGTTTCTGTACTTCCGCAAGCGATAACCAAAGATGCAAACATTGTTACTGCGAGTGTCAGTAAAATAAATTTTGCGTTTTTCATAATCTCTACCTCCTGATAATTTTCTTCGCAAAGATCTAGAGTTAATATGTCTAGAATACATTCACCCTAACTCAGAATTCGCCCCTAAGTCAAATTTTAAATGGCATTCAAATAAGAAATTGCAAGAGCTGCCTTTTTTTTTGGGCTGTTATTTTCAACGGATTGTAATTATTATGTTAACTAGAAGCTTGGCAATCAAACCCTAATTGTCTCCAAGCTTCGTATGCTACTACGGCAACCGAATTAGATAAATTCATGCTTCTATTGTGAGGTTGCATAGGGATGAAACTGGTTTTCCCATTTGGAAATTGTCGTATAAGATTGGGATCCAAGCCTGAATCTTCTGAACCAAATATTAAAGAATCGTTATAGGAATAGTTGATTTGGTCATATTGAGCTTGGCCTCGAGTGGTAAAAAATATTAATCGTCTTCCTTGATATTGGTCTATGTAATTTTGAAAACTATCATGTTCTTGTAAATCGGCTAAATCTGTATAATCCAAGCCAGCTCGACGAAGGTTTTTATCTTCCAAGTTAAACCCTAATGGGTGTACAAGATGCAACATAGCTCCGATATTTGCGACAAGTCGGATCAAATTGCCAGTATTAGACGGTATTAAAGGCTCTACGAGCACTATGTGAAACTGTTGTTTTTTCATAATTTTTAGCACTGTATAAGAAACAAGTATGCTCACACAGTGCTAAATTCTTACCCTAACTATTAACTATATTTATACCATTAAGAACCATTTGTTGAAATTGAGGACTCTCAAAGCTCTTGCCATCGTGTCCTAATAACAACACAAACACTTTCCCTTTGCCAAACGGTCTAGTCCAACCCAATGGAAATGTACCAGCAGGCATAAATGTCGGGCTACGATCAGGTCCCCAAGGATATGTTCCTTCTCCAGCAGTCCCTGTAATAAATACGTCGTTACCGTCTTTAATCGCAAGTCCCATATACAGTTCATCATCTGTATTAAAATCTTCAATACCTAATACAGCTTCATGGGATGGATTACTAACATTAACCGTGAAGTTTCCATACGGAGGGTGAAAACTTGTGCCTGTTATCCAACCACCTCCGGTTATATCATGATATTCTGGCCAAGTATCCGTTACACAAGTTGATATATGTAAACAAACAAATCCTCCGCCATTGCTTATATATTCTGTTACAGATTCTTGTTCAGCTTTGCTGAAGGCTAATTCCGCAAAATCTGGAAGGTTTTCTCTCCTCGTATTAAAAACCAATGAATCAAACCCTGCCATTTTCTTCTTATCACATAAAACTGAAGCATCCTCTGTCACAAGGACTTCATGCCCAGCTCCAATCAAAAATTGTTCCAACAAAGGAGTCGACTCCTCATAAGGGTGTCGTCCTCCGGATAATACTAATAACTTCAAAATACTACCTCCATAACCCAATTTAGAATCTATACAGTATACTGCAATTCTAAAAATTTAATGTGGCTCAAATTCTAAAAATTTAAAAAAATCAGTTTGCAAGATTCGAGTTCTAAATTGCTGTTATAATAGCATTAATTGTAAAAGAGGATTTTATGGCTAAAATAACAATCATAGGTACCGGTCTGATAGGGACTTCCATAGCGTTGGGACTCAAAGCCGCAAAAATTAACAACTTAGAAATAGTCGGCACCGACTACAATAGATCAGTGAGAGGAAAAGCCAAAAAAACTGGCGCTTTTGATAAAATGGAAAGCCATTTAATACCTTCTGTACTTAATGCCAATATAGTTATGTTGGCTGTACCTGTATTGGCGATGGAAGAAACAATGCGTAATATAGCTCCAGAACTATCAGAAGGATGTATTGTTACAGATGTGGGAAGTAGTAAAAAAATCATATCCAAGTGGGCATCAGAAATTCTTCCTGATTACGTAGATTATGTCGGCGGCCATCCAATGGCTGGCAAAGAAACAGACGGACCAGAGTCTGCAGATGCAAATTTATTTACTGACAAAGTGTATTGTATTATCCCCGGTCCAAATGCAAAAAAAACATCCGTAGAGCAAATCAGCAAGCTAGCAACTGCAGTGAATGCAACTCCATATTTCATAAGTTTAGATGAACATGATAGTTACGTAGCTGCCGTTAGCCATTTACCATTTGTGCTCTCAAGTATTTTGATGAAATGTACTTCTAACAGTGAAAATTGGTTTGATATGTCAAATCTGGCTGCTTCAGGATATAGAGATATCACTCGTTTAGCTTCAGGAAGTCCAATAATGCATAAAGATATTTCAGTTTCCAATGCTTCTCATATTTCTTATTGGATAGATACCTTTATTACAGATCTACAAGATTTCAAAAAAATGTTAGAAACAACTGATTCCGATATTCCTTTAGAAGAACCTCTGTTGAACTTTTTTACAGAAGCAGGGATTGCCAGAGGCTCCTGGATCGCCGGAGCTTCTAATCTTAAATCAAGAGATTTTGACCATAACAAAGAAATTCCTAGTTTTTCAGATGGTATTGGAGAAATGTTCATGGGGAAACGACTCATGGATGCAAGAAAAAGAATGTTCAACCACTGGAATGAACGAGACGAACAAAACGAAAAAAGGTAGAAACGCTGTGCAAGAAACTATTTCATCCCCCAGGTCATTAAAGGGAACATTGGATGTACCAGGTGATAAATCAATTTCTCATAGATCTTTGATTTTGAATGCTTTATCAAGTGGGTCAGCCGTTGTCAAAGGTCTCTCAAGTGGAGAAGATGTCCTGTCAACAAAAAAAATATTACAAGATATCGGTGTGCAAATCGAGGATGGAATAACACAAGGAGAATATAAAATAATTGGAAATCATGGTAAATTCACTGAAAGTTCAGGTATCTTGGATGCCGGAAATAGCGGAACTTCCATGAGGCTCATTTCTGGGGTCCTTGCCAGCCAAAATATATTCTCAGTTTTAACAGGCGACGATTCTCTGGTAACCAGACCAATGGGCAGAGTAATTAACCCTCTCACTGAAATGGGTGCTACGATACTCGGCCGTAACAACAATTCTTTAGCTCCGTTTGCCATATATGGTGGAAATCTCACCGGTATTAAATACTCCATGCCTGTAGCAAGTGCTCAAGTAAAATCATGTTTGTTAATAGCTGGCTTATCTGCGAGCACTGAGACTACTCTCGTGCAACCGGCCGTATCTCGAGACCATACAGAATTGATGCTATCCGCAATGGGATGCAACGTTAAATCTGCTGGGTTAAACTTAACACTCGAACCAACGAAATTAGAAGCTATAGACGTTACAGTCCCTGGTGACATCAGTTCTGCCGCATTTTGGATAATAGCCGCTCTTTGCCATCCTGATGCAGACTTATTAATTCGTAATGTGGGAATAAATCCATCCAGAATTGGCATATTAACAGCACTAAAATCCATGGGCGCAGAAAGCTCTATAACTCTCCTCAATAATAGGATTGAAGGAGGAGAACCAGTTGCAGATATACACGTTAAAAGTTGTAAATTAAACGCTGTGGAATTGGATGGAGACATAATTCCGCTCTTAATTGATGAAGTCCCCATCATTGCAATAGCTGCATGCTACGCAAAAGGAACAACAATCATAAAAGACGCTGCAGAATTGAAAGTCAAAGAATCTGACCGAATCGCTACGACCGTAGAAATGGTGACCAATTTAGGCGGTAAAATTGAAGCTACCGATGATGGTATGATCATAGAAGGAACTGGTAATTTATCCGGTGCAACATGTGATAGTTATAACGATCACAGATTAGCAATGTCTGCATCAATTGCAGGACTATTGGCATCTGGGGCCACAACTATAACAAATGCCGAAGCCGCGTCAATTTCGTATCCAACATTTTGGGATCAAACAAAGACATTAATGAATGGAAATAGCTAATCTAATTCAGCAAAAAAACAATCAACCTCTAGTCATAATTCTGACGGGGCCCTCGGGTGTCGGTAAAGACGCCGCCTTAAATGAATTGAAGAAATTGGATCGCCAATGGCATTTTGTTGTTACCACGACAACTCGGTCAATTCGATTTAACGAAATCGATGGTAAAGATTATATGTTTGTTTCTCCAGAAGAATTCCAAAAAACATTGGAGCAAAACGGTTTTCTTGAGTACGCCCAAGTATATGATAAATGGTATGGAGTTCCAAAAAACCAAGTAACTGAACCTATTAGCAAAGGCAAAGACGTTATATTAAAAGTTGACGTCCAAGGAGCAGCCACAATCAAATCGCTAATACCTAGTGCGATTTCAATTTTTATGATACCAGGGAGCATGTCTGACCTCGAACACAGACTAACATCCCGAATGACAGAGTCTGAAAATCAATTGAATCTTCGTTTAGAAGTAGCTAAAACAGAACTAGAGCAGATAAATAACTTTGAATACTATATAATTAATTCAGAAGATAATTTAGACGGAGCAGTGGAACAAATAGATAAAATCATAACAGTAGAAAAAGCTCGGCTCAACAGGCCACCTTTTACTATTCATTAAGGCTTACTATGACTGAAAAGCGAACTCCTGACAACAGGCTACCACCTTGGATCAAAGCAAAAATGCCAGGTGGGCCCAAATACATAGAATTAAAAAATTTAATGCGTGATAAAAATCTTCACACAGTTTGTGAAGAGGCGCATTGCCCTAATATAGGTGAGTGCTGGGAGTTAGGAACCGCCACATTTATGATACTGGGAGAAATATGTACTAGAGCTTGCCGATATTGCGCAGTCACTACTGGAAAACCAAATGAACTCGATATATTTGAACCAATACGTGTTGCAGAATCTGTTAAAACTATGGGGTTAAAATACTGCGTGATAACTTCTGTTAACAGAGATGACTTATCTGACGGTGGCGCTAGTATATTCGCAGATTGCATTAAAAGAATTAGAGAAACTTCTCCCGATTGTAAAGTTGAAGTTTTAATTCCAGACTTCCAAGGTAAATGGGACGCTCTTAAATCGGTCCTCGATCAAACACCCGATGTATTAAACCATAATATTGAGTCTACAAGGCCTATATTCCCTATAGTTAGAGCCAAGGGAGATTATGACCTTTCACTAGAACTATTTTTAAAAAGCAAAGAAATTAGCCCATCTGTGATAACTAAATCTGGCATAATAGTTGGAATGGGAGAAAATATTGCTGATTTAGAACAAACTATGAAAGATTTACGCGGCGTAGACTGTGACTTGCTCACAATAGGTCAGTACCTGAGGCCGTCACAAAAACACCTGCCTACTCAAAAATACTATACTCCTTCTGAATTTGAAGATCTTAAACAAATTGGAATTAATCTTGGATTTAAGCACGTAGCTTCCGGACCTCTTGTCAGAAGCTCTTACCATGCAGATGAGCAGCACCAATCGGCTACTCTGTAAGTTCAAATAAAAGCATATATTGATCATATGTCTCTGAAAGATGATTTTATATTATATAACTGCCGGGTTATTAGCTTGGACCACCAAATACCTTCAGCTAATACTATTGTTATTTCTGATAGCAAAATCAGATACGTCGGAATCATTGATTCTCCCCAAACATTATGTTCCCAAGGAAGTACATCTGTAGATTGTAAGGGAGCTATAGTTATACCAGGTATTAATGATTCTCATATACATTTGTTAGCGCAGGCTTCTAGAATAGCACAATCGGATCTCAGCCATGCCAAGCCAGGAGACATGGAAGCTGTCACAAAAATGTTAAAAAGTGCTATAGCTGAAAAACCTGTAAGCGCATGGATAAAAGGGCATGGCTTAGATAATACTTTCTTTGATGATACTAATTTTACAGCACAGTATCTAGATAGCATATTTCCGGATAATCCAATATCTATATCTAACCAAACTGGGCACGCAATGATATTAAATTCTAAAGCGCTTGTTGCACTGGATATAGATGATATTAGTCACTCTCCCGACGGAGTTGTAGAACGAGATAACTCCAACGAACTTACAGGGAAATTCTATGAATTAAACAGTTCAGTGTCTAGTTCAATCCGAGCTATAAGTCCTTCCTCATTATTCCAACAAAATATTTTGGCTTTAAATTCTTATTTGCTGTCTAACGGAATCACATCTGTCCATGATGCTGGGTATAATAATAATTTAAGTAAAATCGATACCCTGAATAAATTAGCAGATTCTTCTTTGACTAGCCGAATAAGCACAATGATCCAGGGTGAAGAAGATACTATTAATGAATTTGTTCAAAGCAAATCATTGAAACCCTTTAGTAATTTAAATTTCAACACATTTAAGATTATGCTCACGCAGACTACAGGGCAATTCCATCCTAGCCAAACAGAATTGAATGATCTAATAATATTGATTAACAAACATGGTTTTATTGCAGCTATACACGCGGTTGAGAAAGAAGCTATTAAAATGGCTATTACGGCATTTGCTAATGCATATCAATTCTTTAAAATCATTAACCGAATAGAACACTGCAGTGAATTCACCTCGGAAATCAGATGGTTGATGTCCAGAACACCTTGCGCAATATCCACTCAGCCTGGTTTCATCCACTTTAGAGGAGATTTATATTCATCTGAAGGCCAATCAGTACCTATAACCGACTTATATCCATTGAAAAGAATGAATTCACTATCCCCAATATTAGCATTTGGATCTGACGCTCCCGTTATAGAAGCAAATCCATGGAAAGCTATACATGGAGCTGTAAATCGGACAACTTTATCAGGAGCTATGTTTGGTAGCCACGATCAAAGAATGACGTTCCTGGAAGCTCTTTATTGCTTTACGGTTAATCCGGCAAAGTTAGAAGGGCTAAATGCCATAAAATCCACAATAAGCCCAGGTAAACTTGCAGATATATTAATACTAAACAAAGACCATATTGAACCCAAATCAATCGAGGAAATCAAACCTATGATGACGATTGTAGGAGGGAAAATCGTATGGGATAGTAAAGACTTAACGTTGACGTTCCATTAAGTATCCTACTAAATTATTCAAGGCCTCTTTCCCTGACCCATTAGGAAGATCTTTGCATTGTGCGATTGCTTCATTACAGTAATTTTTTATTCTTAATTCACATTCTTTAATAACGTCAGAGTTTTTTATTTTGTCTGCAAATTGTTGAAGGATATAAGGATCCTGTGGATTTTCCAATAAGGCTTTTACGTTGCTATCTGTTTGGTATTTTTGCACGAACAAAATACTTGGCAATGTCATCACCCCTTGAATTAAATCATTGCCAGTAGGTTTTCCTAATTCGGAACTAGTACCAAGGACATCTAATAAATCATCCATTACTTGAAATCCCATCCCTATATTGTAACCATACAATCTCAATCTTTCTGAGTTCTCAAGATTAGCGTTGTTCAGGATTGCTCCAGATTCAGTTGCTGTTGCAAACAAAGAAGCTGTCTTATTGTAAATTCTATCCAAATAAGAAGCCTCGCCACATAAAACATTTCCGATATCAAAATATTCACGCAATTCTCCAGATGACAACTCCATGATAGTTTCTGAAAATCTTTTCACAACTCCCGTATGTCCGGTTTCGCAGACCAAAACAGCTGACATTGCAAAAATATAATCTCCAATCAACACAGCTACGTGGTTTCCCCATTTTTTACTAATAGTTTCTGAACCTCGTCGCAGGTCCGCATTATCAATAGTATCGTCATGGATCAATGTTGCAAGATGCAATAATTCAGTAGCAGTAGCCATTTTAATAGGATGGTCCCCTATTTCTCCGAACACCGATGCTGCTAATAAAGTTATAATCGGCCTAACCTTTTTCCCAGGCCGACTTACAGCATATTGAACAATAGGCTTAGCATAGGAAGGAGAATCATCACCAAAAGATTTTAACCGTTTATCTACTTCGTTCAATTCCAAAGCAACTGGCTGGTATATTTCTAAAATTTGTTGAGTTATGTCCATAAACAATTAGCTTTCAAGAAATTATTCCTCTTATTGATTCACTTCTTCAAGATCTAATTTTTTAAAAAGAGGAGAAGGAGTGTTAAGCACCGTGTTAGGAACGATTTGTCCGATAATCAAGTCTACATCCCAGTCAAAAACATCTTCACTAATATTCAACATAGAGCTAATATCTGATGAGCTAAAGGGCAAGAATGGGCTCAACATCACTCTCAAACAATTTATAGCCGCAATAGAAGTCCAAAGGATCGTCCCGGTTCTATTTCTGTCATTTTTTATTTCTTTCCATGGAGCAGAAAAATCAAGATACCTATTACATTTTTGTGCCAATCCGAATGATTTAGTAATAGCTGCCTTGAATTTACAATTATATAAATCTTGATCAACTTCATGCATTATTGACCTGCATTGGTTCAGTAATTCGTTATCATCGTTCGATAGATTGGTAAATTCTGGGATTTTTCCGTCAAAGTTTTTGTGAGTGAATGAAAGGACTCTATTAACTAAGTTGCCGTAAGTAGCTACCAGTTCATCGTTGTTTCTGCGAATAAATTCTGCCCAACTAAAATCAGTGTCACCTGTTTCAGGCATATTAATAGAGAGAGCATATCTAAGTGGATCCGGATCAAATTGGGACAAATAATCTGGTAGCCATACAGCCCAATTCTGTGAAGTTGAAATTTTTCTGTTTTCGAGACTTAAGAATTCATTAGCAGGGACATCAAATGGCAGATTCAAGTTACCTCGTGCCATAATTATTGCCGGCCAAATAATAGTGTGAAATGGAATATTATCTTTACCTATGAAATAGTACGACTTAGTGGAAGGATCAGTCCAAAAAACTTCATAGTCTTTCCCTGTTTGTTTACTCCATTCAATTGCAGCTGAATAGTAACCTATAACGGCTTCAAACCAAACGTAGATCTTTTTTTCCGAATATTCATCGATTGGTACGTTGATCCCCCAATCTAAGTCTCTAGTAATTGCTCGGTCTTTTAAGCCTTCTTGCAAAAAACTTGTGGTAAAGTTTTTAACATTGGGTCTCCAATGGGTTTTGTCCGAAATCCACTCCAATAAAGGTTTTTCAAAAGCAGACAATTTAAGAAAAAAATGTTCTGATTCTTTAAATTGAGGGGTTGTTCCACTTATAGCGCAGGTCGGATCAATTAAATCTTGTGGATCCAAAGTTTTACCGCAACTGTCGCATTGATCTCCTCTCGCTTTAAGGTTTTGGCAATGAGGGCACTGGCCTTCAACATATCTGTCTGGCAAAAATCTATTACACGGTTCACAATACGCCAGCAACATAGAATCTAAGTAGATCCATCCTTTTTTATACAAATCAAGGAAAATATCGTGCACTACTTTTTTATGGTTTTCCGTATGAGTACTGGTAAATAAGTCAAAGGTAATCCCCAATTGTTCCCAACATTCAAGAAATTGGGTGTGGTATTGTGTGAAAACGTCTACTGGATCCACTCCCAATTGTTCGGCCTTAATAGTAATAGGAGTCCCGTGGCTATCACTTCCAGACACCATCAATACATTGTTGCCTTTGCTTCTATGATATCTGGCAAATATGTCAGACGACAAATAACATCCAGCTAAGTGTCCCATGTGTAATGGACCATTAGCGTAAGGCCAGGCTACTGCTATAAATATATTTTCAGACAATGAATCCTCACGTATTTTAGTCAATTAAAATGCCATCTCTACAATCTTAGCTCATATCTATTCATAAATAAACTAGGGAGATAGGGAGTCACTACGAATTATATTGACAGATGAAACCCCAGTTGATAACATTTGTGTGGTTTGACGCTACGAATGGGAGTAGTAGCAGTTGTACGCCCTACAGAGAGTCTGTGTATGGTGAAAACAGATGGGAAGCAAACTGTGAACTCGCCCAGGAGCGCTTTCTCTGAACGTATTAGTAAGAGAAACGGGTTGTTCCGATAAAGACATCCAAAGCTGCTTGAAAGAAATTTCAAGAAGAAGGGTGGTACCGCGGGTAAAACAGTAAAAAACCCGTCCCTTCAAGGGACGGGTTTTTTTTATTGGAGTAAATAAAAGATGAAACTTACTGGCGCAGAAATAGTATGTGAAAGTTTAATAGAAGAGGGAGTAGATGTTCTATTCGGGCTCCCTGGTGGGGCAATACTGCCTTTTTATGGGGCCCTCCCCAAATACCCACAACTAAAACACATATTGGTCAGGCACGAACAAGCAGCAGCAATGGCAGCTGACGGCTATGCCAGGGCCACAGGAAAAGTAGGAGTATGCACTGCTACATCAGGCCCCGGCGCTACAAATTTAGTAACTGGAATTACAGCGGCTCAAATGGATTCAGTCCCTATCGTAGCAATCACTGGACAAGTTAGCCGAGCGGCGATTGGCAAAGATGCTTTTCAAGAGACTGATGTGACTGGTATCACTTTACCAGTTACTAAGCACAACTATCTTGTAATGGAAACAAGCGAAATTGCGATAGCCATTAAAGAAGCTTTCTATATTGCTCGCACAGGCAGACCAGGACCAGTATTAGTAGACATCCCTCGGGATGTCCTTTCGGAAACTACGAATTATATATGCCCAGTAACCATAAATTTACCAGGTTACACTCCGAAAATTGAAGCCTCTTTGCAAGAAATAGAAGATGCCGCCAATTTAATCAACGCATCTAAAAAACCGGTTATAATCGCTGGCCATGGAGCATTAATTTCTCATGCACATAAAGAAGTCATAGATCTTGCTGAAAAGGCCCAAATTCCAGTGATAACAACTTTACTTGGAATCAGCACTTTACCAACTGACCATTTCTTAAATTTAGGAATGCCAGGGATGCACGGAATGGCATATGCTAGTATAGCGATTGAAGAATGCGATACATTAATAGCTCTTGGCATGCGTTTTGATGACAGAGTTACTGGAAAATTAGAAACATTCGCTCCTGATGCTAAAGTTTTACATATTGACATAGATCCCTCAGAACTAGGCAAGAATATTAAGCCTTATGTTGGTATACAAGGAGATCTTAAAGCGGTATTGACACAATTACTACCTAAAGTAGCGAAAAATGTGAACGTAGATTGGATAAATAGAATCGACCAATTACGGTCAGAACATCCATCATTACATATAAGAGAAACATCTGAACTATTACCTCAATATGTATTAAGTCAACTTGCAAAAGAAACAAAACAGCAAGCAATAATAGTTACTGGGGTAGGTCAACACCAGATGTGGGCAGCTCAATATTGCGAATTTGGCACTCCTAATACATGGATAACATCTGGTGGTCTCGGGACTATGGGGTTTGAAGTCCCTGCTGCATTGGGAGCAAAAGTAGGCCAACCTAATACTCCTGTTTGGTCTATTGCAGGAGATGGTGGGTTCCAAATGACATTCCCTGAAATTGCTACAGCAGTAGAAAATAATATTGACGTTAAATTTGCAATACTCAACAACAATAATCTAGGTATGGTACGTCAACTGCAAGACCTCTCATATAACGGGGAATACACAGCAACACAGTATAATGGGAATCCAGATTTTATTAAAATAGCAGAAGCATATGGAATCAAAGGAATCCGGGTAACTGACAAATCTGAAGTAAGTGCAGCAATACAAGAAGCAATGACCACAGAAGGTCCAATTATAGTCGAGTTCATAGTTAGACATGGAGAAAATGTTTATCCGTTTATACCATCAGGACAATCTGTAAAAGACATGATTGAAGAACCTCAATCCGAGATAACGGTGTAAAATGAAATCTGACGAACATCAACATACAATAGTGTCTTTGGTTGAAGACAAGCCCGGAGTATTAACTCGAATTGCTGGCCTATTCAGAAGAAGAGGTTTCAATATTTCTAGCCTAACTGTCGGTAAAAGTGAATCTCCGGGTCTGTCTAGGATGACGTTTGTAGTAACCGGAAGTCCAGAAATAGTAGTGCAAGCTACTAGACAATTAGACAAATTAATCGATGTTCATACAGTTTGCGACATCACGGATCTTAAAATAGTAGCTCGAGAATTAGCATTGATAAAAGTCTCTTCAACTCCTGAAACTCGGTCCGAAATAATACAGTTAGCACAAATGTACCGCGCTAGTGTCGTAGACGTTGGTAGAAACTCTACAGTGATAGAAGTTACCGGCAATGAAGATAAAATCACATCACTACAAGACTTATTTGAACCTTATGGAATAATACAAATAATGCGAACAGGAAGAGTCGCTATGACACGTGGTAACGAAACAGAAAAATAAACACAATAACGGAGGATTACATGGACATTTATTACGATAAAGATGCAGATTTAGATATCTTAAAAGGTAAAACCATTGGAATACTAGGATATGG
>DPHC01000002.1:268928-367926 GCA_003523055.1 Dehalococcoidia bacterium
AGTCAAGGACATGCTCATGCATTAAATTTGAAAGATAGCGGGCAAGATGTCATGGTCGGGCTTCATCCAGAAAGTGCAAGCAGGAAAATAGCTGAAGAAGCAGGATTAAAAGTTGGAGATGTCCAAGACGTTGCTAAAGAAGCTGACATATTAATGGTGGTTATACCCGACCACATCCAAGGAGACATTTATAAAACTCAAATAGAGCCATCTTTACGTCCTGGTTCATCTTTGATGTTCGCTCACGGATTTAGCATTAACTATAAAGAAGTAGTCCCTTCGAAAGACATAAATATAATGATGGTGGCACCAAAAGCACCTGGGCATAGAGTACGAGAGCTTTTTGTGGAAGGTATAGGAGTCCCTGGATTATTAGCGGTGCATCAAGACGCGACCGGCGAAGCTCATTCCATTGGTTTAGCTTACGCTAAGGGAATAGGATGCACTAAAGCAGGGGTGATCGGTACGACGTTCAAAGATGAGACTGAAACAGACCTATTCGGGGAACAAGCTGTTCTTTGTGGAGGAGTTACAGCTCTGATCAATGCAGCATTTGAAACGTTAGTAGAAGCTGGATACCCAAAGGAAATGGCTTATTTTGAGTGTCTCCATGAGCTAAAATTAATTGTAGACCTGATTTATGAAGGTGGTTTCAATTATATGAGATATTCAGTTAGTGATACCGCTGAATTCGGAGATTTAACTAGAGGAAATCGGATCATAGACGAGCATGTCAAAGAAAATATGCGTTCCGTTTTGAAAGAAATTCAAGACGGAACTTTTGCCAAAGAATGGATGGCTGAAAATGCAGAAGGAAGACCTAGATTCGCTCCAGCAAGAGCTGCTGCAAGAACAAGTCCTATACACCAAGTCGGCAAAGAGTTGAGAACCATGATGCCTTGGAGAACCGTTGAAATTGAGGATTAATTAAACACAATGATAAATTTCCCTAACACGACAATACCAATCAAGGAGTTGCTCAGAGTAGTTCGCCATCGCAATTTGGTTTTGGAAAAGCCAAATTCGGTGGACTACTTCCTCCTGACATAAATTCAATAGTCAAAACAATTGAATATGTTGCAAATAATTTAAAACAGGAGAATCAAAATGGCTAACGACAAAGTAAAAATTTTAGATACAACTCTACGAGATGGTGAACAATCAGCTGGCATAGGAATGACAGTTGAAGAAAAAATGGAGATCGCAAAACAGTTAGAAAAATTGCAAGTCGATATAATAGAGGCTGGATTTGCAGCTAGTTCTCCTGGGGATTTCCAATCAGTTGAAAACATCGCACGAGAAATCAGAAGTACTGTAATATGCTCTCTATCAAGGGCTCATCCAAACGATGTAGATCAGGCTTGGGGAGCCATAAAAAATGCTGCTTCACCTAGGATACACGTATTTTTATCTTCTTCAGAAATCCAAGTCATGCACCAACTGAGAAAAAACAGAGAAGAAGTAATGGAAATGGCAGTAGCAATGGTTAAACGCGCTAAGCAATATTGTGATGACGTTGAATTTTCTCCTATGGATGCTACTCGCACGAATCCAGAATATCTTTACCGCATGCTTGAAGAAGTTATAAAAGCTGGCGCCACTACTATAAATATTGCGGATACAGTTGGTTATGCGATCCCTTCAAATTTTGCGGAATTAATCACCGATATCAGGAACAAAATTCCAGGCATTGAAAAAACTACTCTCAGCGTCCATTGCCATAACGATTTAGGACTAGCTGTTTCCAATACTTTAGCAGCAATTCAAGCAGGAGTCCGACAAGTAGAAGGATGCATCAACGGAATTGGTGAACGGGCGGGGAACGCATCTTTAGAAGAAATCATTATGGGATTAGATACCCGGAAAGATTTATTCAACATTGATATCAATGTTGATACTACTCAACTTTATCCCACCAGTAGATTAGTCAGCCGGATAACTGGCATGGCGGTGCAGGCAAACAAAGCAATAGTTGGAGAAAATGCTTTCAGGCATGCATCAGGTATTCATCAAGACGGAGTATTAAAGAACCGATCAACATACGAAGTAATGCAACCTGAAAGAGTCGGAGTTCCCGGTAATAGTTTGGTACTAGGAAAATTAAGTGGTAGAGCAGGACTACAATCCCGGTTGGAAGCACTTGGTTACAAACTTGACAGAGAAGAGTTAGCTAATATTTTTGAATCATTCAAAGTATTAGCAGACAAAAAAAGAGAGGTCAATGACAGGGATCTTGAGGTTTTAATGGATGAAGAAAAGCGAGAATCCAACGAACCAATCACATATGCTTTGGAGCAAGTACATTTCTCTAGCGGCGACCATGATATATCCACAGCAACTGTGAGATTGATAGGACCAGAAGGCAACCAGCTCACAGATGCTTCAACAGGAAACGGACCTGTCGACGCTGTCTGTAAAGCAATTGATCGGGTAATAGGTACAACATGTAAACTTATCGACTTTAACGTGCAGTCCGTGACAGAAGGATTAGATTCCATTGGAACTGTGACAATCCGCATTGAAAATCAGGATCAAATCTACTCTGGGAGAGGAGCAGGGACTGATATAGTGGTGGCAAGTGCCAAAGCTTACCTAAGCGCGGTTAATAGAATGATAGCCAACGATGAAAATTACAAAATTCCATCGTTGGATTCCACTCCTGATTAATCTACCAGATGGATCTGGGAGTTACAAATCAAACTCCCAGATCCATCTGTTGCTGCCAATGATGAAAATCATGACTACCAGAACAAGTATCACTTAAATGAACCGCTTTATAGTTTAATTTCCTCAAATATTCAGATAACTCAGGAAAACCATTAACTGTATATATTACTTTTGCTTTAGACTCCAGCACATATCCGAGTAATTGGTTGAAATCCGCATGATCACTATAAGGAAGCATACTTCCAGAATTCTGATAGTCTAATGCCCAACCAGTTAGTCTCATAATACGTTTTTTAGAATATCCTTCTAAACCTAATTTTTTTCGCCTATTAGGAGGGCATAAAAATATTTCATTTGGTGACCATTCTCCTTCAAAACATCTATATTTTCCAGGAAAAATCACTCCTGACGATTCATAAATCTTACATATAGCGTAAACACTCGGCTCAACCACTACATCAAAACCGTAATCAAGAAGATAAAATAATATTTCTTGTGATTTACCTAATTTCCATCCTTCAACAATGGGTTTATATCCTGATTCCAACCATTGATTTAGAGATTTTGAAGCTAAATCCATTATTTGTTTTTCATCAGGAAAAATATAATGTTGCTTTCCATAGGTAGCTTCTAATATCAGGGTGTCACATTCAAGAACAGAACTTTTAACATTAACAGGTCCTTCATTAGGTTTATAATCACCTGTATAGACAATAGTTTCATTAGTACCGTGCACCTTTATGACAATCTGTGACGATCCTAAGCAATGCCCAGCTGGATGCAGTGTTATTGAGAATTTATCATACTTTATTTCCTCGCCGTAATCCAAAATAACCGGAGTACTTTTATGATAATAATCTTCCAATAGTTTATACGTGTCGATTGACATTACAGGTGTGTTGTGCCTGGCAACATGATCAGAATGAGCATGACTGACTATACAAAATGATTTCTTCCGAGTCGAATCCATCCATAAATCTAGCTCAGGAATGTATATCCCTTTATCAAATGTAACTTCCATAGTATGTATACTACCTTTAATCATAAGCTACCATCCAATTGTCTACCAAGCAACCGGTACCCATCATGTAAGACCGACCAAGGTCGTTTAAGTGAAAAACGTGAGGTATAATAAATACAATAATTCAGGAGGAAACGACATGTCAGTTAATATCGGCGACAAAGCACCTGATTTCACTCTACCATCGATTAATGATGGTGATATAACACTTAGTGATTACAGGGGCAAAAAACACGTAGTCTTATCATTTCACATATTCGACTTCACAGGAGGTTGAACAAATCAGGTAACGTCATTTCGGCAATATAACGACCGATTTGAGGAGAAAGATGCTCAAGTTTTGAGTATAAGTTGTGACTCAGTTCCAGCCCATAAAGCTTACGCCACATCATTAGGCGGGTTGCCCCATCCTATATTGTCAGACTGGCACCCTAAAGGAGAGGTAACAAAATCATATGACATATGGAACGAAGAAAGAGGAGCAGGCCTGCGGGCATTGATCGTTGTTAACAAAGAAGGTAACATCATATTTAAAGAAGTATATGGTCCCGGAATGGCCCCAGATCCTAATGATATGTTGAACGCAATCAATTAAAAAAAAAGCCTCTCAAATGAGAGGCTTTTTTTAACCTATTATTTTTTCGATTTTATAAGATATATTTCCTCTTGGCACAGATACAGAAATTTCATCTCCAACAAGAGTATCCATTAATGCGTGCCCAACTGGAGAAACTGTGGATAGCTTCCCAAGTGCCAAATCAGCTTCTCTTACATCAACCAAAGAGAATGTAGCTTTTTTACCTGTTCCTAAATCCCTGACAGTAACCTTAGAACCAATTGAAACTTTACGGCTTTTCTGACCTTTCCCTGAAAGAATAGTAGCACCATTTAAACTAGTTTCTAATTCTCTAATGCGCGACTCAACAAATCCTTGCCGTTCTTTTGCAGCATCTAAAGGCGCATTTTCTCTAAAGTCTTTATCTTCCATAGCTCTCTTAATATCTGCTACCACTGAGACTCTTTCCCCTTTCAAAGCGTCTAATTGATCATTCAACATTTTAAACCCTTCCTGGCTTAACGCAGTTCCTTCAGCTTGAGCCGCTGCTCGTTTCGATGCCGAAGCCCTGGTCCGTGGAATTCTAAGGTGAGTAGCCAAGCTTGTTTCAATGATTTCTTCTTTTTTCATATATACTAAGAAGAGTTTCACTGAGGCTAGTCTTTTCGCTGGGTCGGATACTGTTCTTCCAATATATTGTGCGTACTCCGCAACTTCAGACGGCAATATCTCTGACACGTCTCTATCTTTACCAAAATAATTAACGAATTTACCTAGGTCTTGGTATCCTTCGGTAGATTTATTGCCTGTTTTCCTTTCTGATACGAACCTAACATATGCTTCATTTAATGACGCTGCCATAAAATATCTCCTCTAATCTATTTTGGGGTTTTATCCTAATGCTTCCACTATATTTTTGTTCAATCCATCAAAGCCTTGCAGATAACTTTTCCTTTCTTCTTTAAGTTTGTCTGCAAATTGTTTTACTTCCTCTGGAGTATAGAAATTCGATAGGTCATATTTTGACATGTCTACACTATCAATACTGTTGGGAACCAATGCATCAAACAAGTCATCTTTAATCCATTCAATATTGTTCTTGGCTATAGCTCTAATCATGCTAGACATATCATCGATAGCAACTCTAGTGACTGGTTGGTCGACAACTATTTTACCATTGTCATCTCTATGAAATTTTTCACCGACTCCTCCGGTATTTAATAAATAGCATTGTACTTTATCTTTATTCTTGGAGACAAAATCATAAAACCAGTTGCCTTCGTATGACGGAGATCCTAATAAAAACGGATTTGTTCCAACAACTCTGACAGATTCTCCTGCTCGAGTTGGATCTCCTGCAGACGTTTCCACGCTTTCTCCAAGCATAAATGTTGCTGCTGCCTGTTCAGGGGTTAATTTAGATATAAATGGGACTACTGTCATTCTTCTTGTAATAAATGCTATTACCAATCCATCCATTTCAGAAAGTGGTGGTAGATCGATTGATTCTCCAATGTGTGGCGCAAATTTTGATCTTGATATAACTGCTCTTCCATTACCACCAAGAGACAAATCGTTGTAATCAACTGCACCGTCATGCGTAACCATTACGTTTTCAAATAATGCCTCTTTGTCATCCAGTGCGTTACATATTAGTGGCTGGGTGTCTGCTTCAAGACCTTCAGTTTTTAAGAAGAATCCTCTTTCAGTTCCTTTCGCGCTTCCATCTTTCCCTAAAAACACAATATCATCTTGTAAAACATCGATGCCTTCCCCATCTGAAACCAATCCGTGGTCGTGACACGAGTGAGTTGTTTTTCCAGTACCAGAAAGACCAAACAATAACATGCCCTGTTTACCTGTACTGCCGTCAGGTCGGTTGGCCATGAGTATTTTGGAGCCTGCATGCAGGCTTAACATACCTTCTTGCTTTGCTTCCCACATAGCCATCCGTAAAAATCCCATCTTAACTTCGCCAACATAGTCTATACCTAATATTACAGTCAACCCTTGGTCAGGAAAACACAAAACTTGCTTTTCATTTTCTGGCCATTCCGGTACTGATAATACGAACAATTCAGGACCTTTTGCATTTTGGCTGTATTCCCTTAAAGTATGAGTCCATAAATGAGCTTGTCGTAAATTGTCCTTCCTCTGTTCTGATACTATTAATGTGCATTTAGCATTGAAATCTTCATTGTCTCCGATTGTCCTTTGCACGCTTATCAATGGAGCTCTGTCTAAGTATTTCTTTAGGCTCTCCAATGTATCGTCTAAGTCATCAATAATACCTTGTTGTTGAGCGTTAGGGTTTTTGGTTGCCACATTGTCTCCGCCAAAGGTTACTGCTATGCCGGCGCTTCTGCTCCTAACATTTGAACTGAATGCATGACCTCCAGTTTTAGTGAGTCTTCCATATACACTTGCTTCTGTGTCTAATTGTTCTATGGTAAGTTTTCTAACATTCTCTTTGTTTAATAATGCCTTGATATAGTCTGAGAAGTCCTCCATGTGAGAATCTCCTAAATATTAAATTTTGAAAAATTGCATTATGTCATCCATGAACTACAATTTTCTCGAACCCTAATTATACCAGTTACATACTTAGTATTCAATTTATATACTGTAGAATAATAACTGAATATTAATGGCTTACAAATGGTATTATTGAAGAATAATCATTATAATGATGACATTAGAATTATAAAAGGAGTATTTGTATGGCTGAATCAGTAGATAAAGAAGTGGTAATTGAAGCTTTAAGGACTGTATATGATCCTGAAATACCAATTAACTTGGTTGACCTAGGCCTCATTTATGACGTTAGTGTAAATGAAGAGAACAATGTATACGTGCAAATGACTCTAACTTTCCCTGGATGCGGCATGGGCCCCCAGATAGCACAACAAGCCGAATGGGCTATTCAGGACATCGACGGCGTTGAAGAAGTGGAAATAGAAATGGTTTTTGATCCTCCATGGTCTCCGGATTTAATTAGCGAAGAAGCAAGAAGCCAATTAGGTATATAAATAAATATAAATTCTGAGGATAGATGGTAAATAGAAATCAAAATGCGCGACTAGAGCAACTAAAGCAGCAATGGCAGCAGCGAAAACAAATAACCGAGAGATTATCTGACGTTAAGCACAAGATTGGCGTTTATAGTGGGAAAGGTGGAGTAGGTAAAACTACTGTAAGTGTGAATTTGGCTGTATCATTGGCTGCAGCTGGCGCAAAAGTAGGCATTCTTGATGTAGATATAGATTGCCCTAACGTTACAAAAGTTCTAGCAGTTGAACAAAAACCAGACTATGAAAACGGTGTCATAATCCCTTCCGAGCAATGGGGGGTTAAAGTTATATCTATGTCGTTGTTTCAAGAGAATGAAGAAGAAGCCATCATATGGCGTGGTCCCATGATACACAATGCTATAAACCAATTCATTCAAAATACGCAATGGGGCACTTTAGACTACTTGATTGTAGACATGCCCCCAGGTACATCTGATTCACCACTTACCGTCATGCAAACTTTACCCATGGATGGGTTTGTAGTGGTAAGTACTCCTCAGCAATTAGCCAATTTAGATGCCAAGCGATGCATTAACATGATCAGAAAGTTGAATTTAAATGTTTTAGGAGTTGTTGAAAACTACTGTGGCGATATATTTGGCAGAGGCCAAGCTAAATTACTGTCAGAAGAAGTTACTGCTCCATTTTTGGGGAGCCTCGAACTTCGCCCTAGTTATCAGGATACATCAAAACCAACATGCTTATTAGACCCTGAAGTTGCATCAGAATATACTGTTTTATGTGAAAACTTAAAAAATAGTCTCACAGAGCATGGCAGGTCTTAACACACAGCGACGTTATTCAAAACTGACATTATTGCTGTTATTAATATTAATAACAGCAAACGGTTGCCAGCAGAATATTAACAACACCTCTGATCCAGTATTGATCGCCGCTTCTTCAAAAGAACTGGAATCTGATAGCAGTAGCCCTATGTATTCTCAAAACAATATTGACAATGACATTGCTAAGACAGTAGATCATAGCCAGTCTTCTGCTAAAATTGTTAAGAAATCTTCTACTCCGGATCAAGCTAATCCTGCAGAATTAGAAGCAACGATTCAATTCATTGGTCAATTCGACTTGAAAAAGCTTGGAGAAAACACGAACTCTGAACTTTTTGCGTTTTCCGGTCATTCTGAAACATTTGATATAAACCAAGATGGCCACGATGACTTAATAATTCCCATCGCCGCTATGAATTCAGATAACAGGCATGTTCCTAATGAGTTTTCTAAGCCTATATTATTATTTTGGGATAATAATATAGAAGAGTACGTTATTGATGAGGAGGTGCAAAAAGCTTTACCTTTTATGCATTTCCCAAGAAGAATCAGAAGCTCAATCAACCCCAAAACTGGCTTAACAGAAATTTTTATTGCTGATACAGGTTTAGATTTAGCGAATTATGATTTCTCCAAAGGGATCGAAAATCTTCCTCCCAATTGTGGCGCCCAAAACCACCTGATCACCTATGATCCGTCAACAGGCAAGATCGACGAGATTGCGATACCGATATTATGGGATTACCCTCATGGGATTGCAACAGGCGATCTAAATGAAGATCAAACCACCGACTATGTTTTACTAAACAGCCCCTACATCAAGTACCCAGAAAAATGTTTATTTGATGGCGCAGATTATACAAATGAAAGTTATGTACTTTATTCAAATAATAATGGAGGCTTTGATAAAACTAATCTTACATTGAACTACAAAGAATTTTCAAAACCTCCTACAATAGCATCTGGTGAAGTTTTTATTGATGAAAATAATAATAACTTTTTGGTCCTCGGCAGTGAAGGTAATAATTCAGATGCACATTTATACTTGTTTAAACAAGACTCAAAAGCTTCATTTACTGAAACAAGTAAAGTGAGGGCTCCAGGTATTTTGAGCGAAATAGGCAATCCAGTATATGGTGAGATTCTTGTTGCTGACGTAGATTCCGATGGCACTAAAGAAGTTATTGCTGCCAGTAATACCATGGATGACAGCATCGCTATGTGGGTAGGAAGATACATCCAACTATTTGATATCAAAAATGAGAAATTGAAAGAAAGGCCCAATGATATAACTAAAACAGCCTCTAGTTTGATTATTAAAGGTTACGATTGGTGCCATCATTTATTTTTCAATGAACAAACATCTTGGAATAAATCTATTTTAACGTGCACTAATATGCAGCCCCAAAGAAAACAAAGAGGTTCCTTTTATACATGGGTAAACAACAAACTACAACTGACAAAAATCAAACTTAAGTCAGCAGAGGATATTGAGAATTTTAAATGGATGAAGTCATTTTATCCAGTGACTCTGGATCAGAAAATAATTTTTGTAGGTAGAACCTTATATGGCAAGAGAATTATAAACGGAACTGACGTTTACGACTCAATCAAACTCTACTTAATAAAGCCTACAATAACTGAAGTAAAAGCCCTAGTTACCGAGGAAAATGGAAACAGAAATGTGGATTGATGAACAATTTCTAGGTGGTTTTCATTAGCATGAAATATGCAATAAAAACCTTTATGCTGTTCGCAGCAATAGTTATAATTACTCTGGGATGTAACTCTGAATATATTGATTCGGGGGAGCCTATAGTAGCTACAGAGATTTCCAAAGAATTCGTGGCTCCGGCGCAATCTCCTGATTTGTCGGACAAATCTCTAGAATTACTAAACAAAATCGAATTTTTAGAAAAGCAACTACGAGACAACCAAGACAAAGAGTCATTCACCTCTGTTAGTGCTGAGGCAAACCCTAGCCCTCAAAACTTAAACTCTGAAAGTGCTTACCACTTTGATTCACTTTCACAGATTGAGAAAGCAGAATTGATACAGTCTTTACCAGATCCTGATTTGAATACTCCCCCATCTGCTAAAATAACAATCTTAAATTACTCTTCTTATTCTACGGACGATATAAACAGGTGGGTCGCCCTTGCTGAATCTAAAATGTCCACACGCAAATCTAATATATTAGCTTGGATATATCCAGTCGGAGAGCTCATACTACCCGAACAAGAAATACGTGGCGACCCTTTCATGAAGCATTCAGTGATATTGACGCCTGCGGAAATTGACACTTTAATGCAATCTATAGAAACCTGGCTAAAAGCTGATGAATGCATGGGTAGCAGAAACAGAAAAGACCATCTTAAAGAAGAGCTTAATAGATATAGAATGTGGTTTGAAGAAGGAGGTGATGCCTCCACTCAAGCAACGTTATGTGCAGAAACACGCATAGTCGCAATAGGAGTGTCCAAGCACATGCGTGAAAACGAACCATTATCAAATTTTCAAAATTTACTTATTCATGAATTTTACCACTCCTTCCAGCAGGATTTAGATAAGGAAGGTAAATGCCGCCAAAAAATGGAACAAGAAAATTCAAATTCGAGATGGTTTATTGAAGGAGCAGCACATTATTTTAGTGAAAAAGTAACTTCAGAAATAAACGGCAACTATAATCCATTAAATAAAATACTAGAAAATGCATGGAATTTACACAAAAGAGAAGGAGAAACACGAATAGACGGTGGGGCCCTAGACAAGAGTGGTGCTGTAGGTCTTCAACTATTAATCGAGAAAGAACTCCTTATTGAAAATGCAATCATGGATGGTTCTTTATTCCATAATTGTGCCAGAGAACTTATATATGACAAAGACAGCCCTGAATTACAACACGTCAGAAATTCTTGGTATCTAATAAATAAGAATGATGAACAATTTTCCCTGATGCCAGAGGCGTATATCCCATAATTATTCCAGAACCTTAGATATTATCAATAAACGCTTGGTGGAACGATCAATTGCTCCCATCTGATTAATTCGGTTTCCTACGGCCCATACAAAACCACTTTCATCCACTATGATAGGCACAATTTCTCTTGCCGCTTTGCTTACTTGTCTTTTTGAAAAATAATCAACTATACGAATCTCATGTGGAAACCCGTAAGGTTGAAATCTATCACTATCATTCATAATTCTGATTAGCAATTTATTTGGAAGTTTATCAGCATCTAAGTTAACTCTATTATGATCTGAGAAATCAATAGGCTGCCCTGTATAATTTAATATTTCAAATTTGTATTTAGACTCTTGATAATAATGTTCAGAGGGATTGTTCAGCATACTGAGGTCAATCATAACTGGGGTGATCGCTACTGTTTGATTCATTCCATCTGATACAGACATTTCTAAAAAACCTAGATTACAGAACACTTTAATACCATTTGGCCAATCTGCTATCTGATATTTTTTGAAATATTTCCCTTCAGTCACTAGTTGGTTAACAACCAAATCTACATGATTTTCTTGCAGTTTAGTAGTATTTCCAACAATGTGTTCATAAGCTTTTCTTAATAATAATCTCCGAATATTAAGTGGCGCTAAAAGATACTGTTCTATGTTGAATTTAACGTGTGACCCAGAAGTTTCAGCAGCTGTAACAGTACCCCAAAACCCTTCTAATGCATCATCAATAAACTTCAAATTCTCTGATACCACTTTAGAAAGTCTAACTAAAGATTCTTTAACTTTAGGGTTATAATTCGATTCCAAGTCGGGGAAGAGAGAGTGCCTAAGTCTATTTCTTGTAAATCTATGAGAATAATTTCCGGTATCTCTTCTAAAGTCTATCCCTGATTCCAGGCAATAATATTCAGTCTCTGCCTTAGATATTTCTAGCATTGGACGAATTACGATTAAGTCAGACTCACCATATGGAAACGGCCATTTCCCGCATAATTCCATACCTATCAATCCTTGCAACCCAGTGCCTCTCAAAATATGTCCCATTATAGTTTCCGCCAAGTCATCCAAAGTGTGGCCCAATATAACAGCCGAAGCATCATGTTCTTTGGCTACGTCTCTCAAAAATGAATACCTCATCTCTCTGGCGGCTTGCTCAAAAGATGAAATTTTTTTTTCGTTTTGGTACGTTAGTGGATCTGCCTTTCCGATCACACAAGTGATCCCTAATTGCTTACCTATATTTTCCACAAATTTCGCATCATCTTCTGCTTCTTGTCCTCTGAAATCATGATTTAAATGGGCAATAACCAACTTCTCAGCATCCACAGATGGACTAGAATAAAGTATATTTAGAAGTGCCGTAGAATCTGGTCCACCTGATGTCGCTATTACCAGAGGGTGTTCAGAATTTAGATATCCTGTACTCAGCAAACTGGCTACAGTTAATGACTGTATTTGAGACGGTGATTTGATGCTATTACTCCCCTAATCCGTCCAAGTGAGATACATTGTTCAATAATCCAATACTTCTGTTTTCCCCATCTATATCTATCCGGCTTATTGAGCCTAAATCTATATTGATTTTGTGTAAAGAGTCCATAGTTAGTCCAAGGATTTCACAAACCAAAGACTTTATAACAAAATTATGTGTAACTATTACCATTACTTCACACTCTTCTAATTGTTCTAATTCATAAAAGCAACGTGTGGTTCTGTCATGCAAATCAGAGAACGATTCACCATTAGGCATTATAATAGTAGAAGGAGTCTCTCTCCAGTCATCAATTATATGGGGCCAATTATTACGTAGTTCTACTCCAGTTTTACCTTCTAAATCACCTAGATCTAATTCTTTCATTTCATTCAATAGTTCAATTTTAGCTTCTGTTCGTTGAGATGCTATTTCTGCAATGTATTTTGTTCGAGCTAAAGGGCTTGAATATAATTTGCATGGATTTATTTGGGAAATAGCTATTCCTGCTTGCAATGATTGCTCTTTCCCTAACGCTGTAAGATCTACATCAGATTGTCCTTGAAACAAGTGGTCTCTATTCCATATGGTTTGCCCATGTCTTACTAGATATATTTTCACTCGATAACTCTTAAATCTTCGATTTCTATCTTATCCAGCTTAACTCCAATTAAAGAGTTCACAGTTAATCTGATGTCGTTGATTTCTACAAATTCAGCTACTTTAGGGATTCGTCCTAATTCTTTTAATATCAAGCCTGCAACAGTTTGATATTCTCCTTCCGGCAAGTGGGTGCCTAATTCTTCATTAGTATCAACAATAGTCTTATTACCGTCTATTAAATATCTATCTTTACTTAAGGAAACAAAATCTTTACCCGAATCTCCTTCTTCTTCTTTAGTTTCACCTACAATAACTTCTATCAATTCTTTCAAACTGGCTATTCCGGATATACCTCCGAATTCATCTACTGTTAAAACTATTGAGTACCCATGGTGCTTCATTTCGCTAAATGTGGTCCCAATTGTTTTCGTTTCTGGGACAAAAAAAGCTTCCCGCAAGTTTTCTGTAATATCTTGTTCCAATAGCAATTTCTTAGTGCTCTCTTGATAAAGTATATCTTTTACCGTAAGTATCCCGATCACATTTTCTATAGTCCCTTCATACACCGGGAATCTTGAATGATTGTGTGCATTATATACGGCCAAAAAATCCTTGTACGAGGTCCCTTTAGCTATCCAAATTATTCCAGTTCTAGGAGTCATTACATCTGAAATATGACTATCTCCGAATCTAAATATGTTTTCTAATAAATCAGCTTCTGAGGCATCTACCGATCCTTCTTGTTCGCCAATCCCAATCATCATACGTAACTCGCCTTCAGAAACAGAAATTCCTTGAGTGTCATCAATTTTGAATATATGTTTGATCATTCTTGGAACTAATGTGAACAAGAAAATCAAGAATGTTTCCAAAAACATAACTGTTGCTATGGGTCGGGCTATAAATAAAGACCATTTTTCAGAGAATATAACACCAAACGTTTTTGGCGTTATTTCTCCAAAAATGACGACTAAAATTGTCATGATAGCAGGGGCTATGAGGACAGATAAACTATTGCCGCCTAATGTTTTAATTGCTAAAGCAGTGCCGGCTGAAGAAGCAAATATGATGAAAGCATTCTCTGTAAGCAAAATAGTAGAGAAAAATTTCTCATGCTTTGACATAACTTTATTAAGAATTTTAGCAGACTTATTACCTTGTTCCTCTAAGTATCTGGTTCGAAATTTATTCACTGACATCATAGCTGCTTCCGCACTAGTAAATATTGCTACCATACCGATACTTAGAAGTATGAGAACTATTTGAAGTCCCATATTCATTGAACCTACCTCTACCGAGGTACCAGAAGCATTCAACACCACAAATAACACTGAAAAATCACCTTTCATTAATAATTACAACAAATATACCATATATACATTTTACTCATACATAAGTTAGAATTTAATTAACCATTAAATTCATAAAAGGCTAACAACAGTGAGTACAACCATATTAGGTATTGAAACCTCCTGTGACGACACAGCGGTATCAATCGTTCAAGACGGGAACTTAATAAAATCAAATATTATCGCTTCACAATCCGACTTACATGCACAGCATGGTGGAATAGTGCCAGAATTGGCATCGAGACAACACATCAGAGACATAATGCCTGTAATAGAAATAGCTCTTAAAGAATCCGATTTGGGACTCGATGAATTAGATATCATTGCATCAACATATGGACCCGGATTAGCTGGTTCTTTAATTACTGGGCTAAACGTAGGTAAAACACTTGCGATGTCACTTGGAAAACCATTCTATGGAGTCAATCACTTAGAAGGACATGTATATGCTGCTTGGTTAGACAAAGAAATCGGCCCCGACCAAGAACTAGGATTCCCAATATTGTCTCTCATAGCTTCAGGAGGACACACAGACCTAGTTTTGATGACCAAACACGGTGAATACTTATTGATAGGCAACACTTTAGATGACGCTGCTGGAGAATGCTTTGATAAAGCTGCAAGGATTTTGGGGCTGGGATTTCCTGGAGGTCCGGAAATCCAGAAAATATCAGGAGATCATATAAGTGAATTAATTCTACCGAGAGCATGGCTACGAGATACATTTAATTTTAGTTTCAGTGGTTTAAAAACTGCTGTCCTAAAAATGGCTATAGACAAACTTGTATACCCTTTCGACCAGGATTCTCTGACAGAATTAGAACGAGGCATCCTTGTGAAAGAAATAGCATCTGCATTCCAAGAATCCGTAGTAGATATTTTGTCACAAAAAGTTCGAGATGCCGCGAAGGCATATTCTGCGAAAGGGATTATATTAGGAGGAGGAGTGGCTGCTAATCTACCTCTTCGCCAGAGAGTTACCGATATAGCTACAGTGCCTGTATACATTCCTGAACCAAAACTATGCACAGACAATGGCGCTATGATAGCAGCTTGTGCTTACTTCCAGCAACAACGAGAGGAACCTTGGAGTTTAACTACCGACATATTCCCAGGTTTAAAAATACATAAATAAGATAGATAAAATTAACTCAACAGGTTAACAACTTTATGTAAATCGTGATAATGCTTACTCCGACAAACAAAAGTATAAACTACAGCGCCCGCATTGATTTTTAAAAGTACCTGATCTTTTTTTAAAAAATTAGAAAACACCAAACCTAAAGACACTGACAATCCAATAAGTAATAGCAAAGGACCCAGTTCCATATTTATACCAGGCAGATAAGTAGTGCTAGCAGTTTCTGTCACCCACAACGAAGCTCCTATATAAACGATCAAGGTCATTACTAGCACAGCTAATAAACTTACTAGAGGAAACGCTTTTATCATTTTATTAATTGTTATTGCAGATATATGTTTTTTTAGCACAATATCTGTCTTTTCCACGTTGCTACTGAATAATAATAACCGTTCTGTAGTAACAGCAATTAAAGCATTCTTACTTGTCGGTTCATTACAAATGCCTTTCTCAGCGTCACACATCAAAATAATTTCTTCAGAATTTGCTACCTGAATATTTTTTATTTTTGTTAGATATGACATTCCAGTCATTTTACCATTTGTCTAATATAAGTCCATATATAAACATTGACACACATTTACGCAACATGTTATCGTTTATCTAAACGCGTCGAAAGAGACGAGTAGCAAGCGATATGAGTTAAGCGAGTCTGGTATGGTGTAAGCAGACACTACAATCCTTGCGAATATCACTCTGGAGCGGCCTGCTGAAATCACAAAAGTAAGCTAGGACGGGAATCGTAATCCGTAAAATATTACGCGGCATGATAGTGTCGTTATGAAGAGGCTTTGCATAAATGCAAAGCAATTAGGGTGGTACCGCGGGAAAATCCCGTCCCTTGTATTAGGGGCGGGATTTTTTAATTCAAATTTGCCTCTCTGGAGATAGAAGTGAAACTTAAGGGCGCGGAAATAGTTTGTGAAAGTTTGATAAAAGAGGGAGTCGATGTCTTATTTGGACATCCCGGGGGAGCAATTCTTCCATTTTATGACGCTTTATGGAGTTATCCACAGCTTAAACACATTTTAGTTAGGCACGAACAATCGGCAGCTCATGCAGCTGACGGATATGCTCGCATCACTGGCAAACCAGGCGTTTGCGTAGCAACATCAGGTCCTGGAGCGACCAATCTAGTAACAGGAATAATGGGAGCAAAAGCAGATTCTGTCCCTTTAGTCGCGATTACCGGCCAAGTTGCAAGATCAGCATTGGGCTCTGAAGCATTCCAAGAATGCGATATATGTTCCATAGCAGCAGCCTGCACCAAACGAACTTTTCTAGTTATGTCAACTGACGACCTGGCGGAAACCATACACGAAGCTTTCCAAGTTGCCCAAGAAGGCAGGCCCGGGCCTGTATTAATCGATATTCCACGCGATGTGCAGCTAGAATTAGCAGAATTTGTTTACCCTGAAATCAAACCAGTTCAAATCCCAACAGTCAGCGCTGAAACTAAAATGAAATTACCTGACGCAGCGCGGCTGATCAATCAAGCTGAGCGACCTGTTATTATAGCTGGACATGGCGTATTGATTTCCAAGGCAGACGAAGAACTAATACAATTATCTGACAAAACCGGCA
Source organism: Dehalococcoidia bacterium (assembly GCA_003523055.1). Taxonomy (GTDB): domain Bacteria; phylum Chloroflexota; class Dehalococcoidia; order Lucifugimonadales; family UBA3495; genus UBA2588. The sequence goes on from DPHC01000002.1 coordinate 286,150, forward strand.
TCCCAGTAATAAATACCCTCCTAGGGTTAAGCAACTTTCCAAGAAACCATAGCATGTCATTGGGAATGCTTGGCATGCATGGAATGTACTGGTCCAATATGGCTACAGACCAAGCAGATGTAATATTTGGAGTAGGAATGCGATTCGACGACAGAGTAACAGGGAATACAGCTGCTTTCGCTCCTCATGCAAGAATTATACATCTTGATGTAGAACCCTCTCAAATTGGCAGAAATGTACCAACTGAAGTTGGATTACCTGGGGATGCTAAAGCTGTGTTAAAAGAATTACTTCCTCTGTTAGAACAAAAAAACCACATTGAATGGGTAGAATCCATAAATAGAATAAAAGAAGAACATCCTTCGTTAGCTATTCCAAAAACAGACAAACTACTGGCACAACATGTTTTAAAAGACTTAAATGAAATAATACAAAAAAACCCAAACACTAATGTAGTTACAGGAGTTGGACAGCATCAAATGTGGGCTGCTCAATTCTTGTTTTTAGACAAATTCAACACGTTTATATCTTCTGGAGGATTAGGAGCTATGGGGTTTGAAATACCAGCCGCATTGGGAGCACAAGTTGCTGCTCCGGATTCTACTGTGTGGACTATAGCGGGAGATGGAGGATTCCAAATGACATTACAAGAGCTCATGGTTCTTGCACATGAGAATCTCCCAGTAAAAATAGTATTATTGAACAATGGTGTACTTGGTATGGTAAAACAATGGCAAGAGATGTATTTCGATGGTCATTTAAATCAAATACCTATGCCTGGCCCGAATTACGTAAAACTTGCTGAATCTTACGGTATCCCTGCAGTTCGTGTAACTGAACAAGAAGACGTTTACCAGGCGTTGTTACAAGCTGAACAGCACGATGGGCCATATTTAGTAGAATGCGTTATAGATCCATCAGTAAACGTCTTCCCGATGGTTCCTCCTGGTGGATCTTTACCTGATACATTAGAAGATCCATTAACTAGTGCAACTTCACCTAATTAAAGTTAATATGTAGAAAATAACATTGAACTAAAAGAGGATATGATGGCAGAAATAGTCAGCATACAAGATGCGTCCAGGCTACTTAATGTTTCAAAGAGAGTGATCAGACAATACATAAGAGACGGCAAGTTGAAAGGATTCAGGCAAGAAAATGAACTTGGTAGAAGTTCATGGGTAGTAGAAATTCCTGAAGGTGAATGGATAGACGAATACCGTGAGCACATATATACAGTAGGCGCACAAACCACTCCTTGGTGGAAACAGACGCTGGGTGATTCAGGCGTAGTGCACTATGTAGCTAGTATAGGTATTGAAGAAGTGTACCCTCTTTTTTTATGTGGCGAATATGGCAGAGACCTATATCCTGCAACCGGCCACACAGAATCTGACAGATGCGAACTATGTTTAAAAACTGCAGTCGAAAGGAAGTTACCTTTAGAATTTATGAGTCCCGAATCTTATAGCTCCGATAGACTAGGTTAATTCAACTTGAAAGAGCCCTATTAAAAAATGCAACATGAACTAGAAATAATTGGCATGATTGGTACACAAAAAGAAGAAAATAGCCAATCAGGTGCTTCTCTCAGTGTATTTGGTGGAGTTATCAATCCTGGCAGTGAGATACCTGTTGGATTGGATAAGTCTTATATATCAGAATTTTCAAAAGCTCATGAGACAAGCGGTTTCGATAAAGTTTTAATAGGTTATTCAGCCGTTACCCCTGATGGATTCGCAGTAGCATCTTACGCAGCTTCTGAAACAACAACGTTGGGCTTTTTAATAGCACATAGATCTGGGTTTGTAGCACCAACATTAGCAGCCAGGTTAACCGCTACTCTAGATCAACTCACAGACGGAAGAATAGCGTTACATGTTATTTCCGGTGGTAGTGATGCTGACCAACATAGAGACGGAGATTGGCTTAGCCACGACGAACGTTACAAAAGAACATCTGAGTATATACAAATATTGAAAAACACCTGGACATCTAAAACTCCATTCAACTTTAACGGTGAATTTTATACAATAGAAAACGGATATAGTGAAATCAAACCTTATCACACTACGTCTATTCCCCTATACTTCGGAGGAGCCTCTTCTATAGCAAATACTATTGGAGGCCTATATGCAGATGTATATGCTTTATGGGGAGAACCACTGGAATCAATAAAAGAGCAAATACAAACAATTACTGCTATAGGATCCAACCGGGCTACTAAAATACAATTCAGCCTATCAGTGAGACCTATAATAGCAAAAACAGAAAAACTGGCGTGGGAAAAAGCCAACAGCATCTTAGAAAAAGTCAAACAAACTCTTGGGAATACATTAAAGTCAGGAGAATCTTCTCGCCCACAATCCATGGGATCACGCCGAGTTTTAGACCATGCATTATCTCAGGATACTTACGACTCTCGTCTTTGGATGCCAATTGCCTTAGCAAGTGGGGCGTCAGGTAGTACTACAGCTTTAGTAGGTACCTCTGAACAAGTAGTAGACTCATTAATTGAATACTACAAGCTTGGTTGTTCGAAATTTATAATCAGGGGGTTTGATCCTCTGTCTGATACCATAGAATACGGCCATGAATTAATTCCTATGCTAAAAGAAAAAGTTTCTTTATTAAGTGAGTTGTGATTTAACCACCGCCACCTGAAACTTCCAAACTAGGTTTGGTCATTTCTTCAGGATTCAATAGTTCATTAAGCTTTTCATCAGTAAGGTCAGTTTTTAATTTAGCAATTTCTCTGATAGTAGCGCCTTCTTTAGCAGCCGTCTTAGCTATATCAGCGGCCATATCATATCCGATTTCTGGAGCCAAGGCAGTTCCTAACATCAACCCTCGTTCTACCATATCAGGTCCTGTTGTTGTACTTTCGATTCCATCAACACACTGAACAGCAAAATTGTTAGCTGACGAGGACAATAACGATATACTCTGTAAAAGGTTAAACGCCACTACTGGCATCATAGTATTTAATTCGAAATACCCACCTTGTCCCGAAACTGCAATAGTTGTGTCATTCCCATACACTTGCGCTACTACTTGTATTACAGATTCAGATATTACAGGGTTTATCTTACCTGGCATAATGGAGCTTCCTGGCTGTACTTCTGGTAAAGTAATTTCTCCTATTCCTGATCGAGGGCCACAAGCCATAAATCGTATATCGTTTGCAATTTTATGAAAACTAGTGGCTATAGATCTGAGAATTCCACTAGCCTCCACAGCAGCATCTAATGCCGCTTGGGCTTGGAAATGATTGTCCGTCTCACGTACTTCTATTCCAGCTACGTCTGATATTATTTTACAGACTCTACTTGAGAATTCTGGGTGAGTGTTAACTCCTGTGCCAACTGCCGTACCTCCCAGCGCAACTTCACTCAAAGCTTGTTGTATTCGCCCTATTCTTACTAAGGCATTTGAAGCTTGGCCAGCAAATCCTAAAAATTCTTGTCCTAATCTTATTGGTGTAGCATCTTGCAAATGCGTCCTTCCTGTCTTAATCACATCCCAAAATTCTTCAGATTTTTTTGATAACGATCTGTTAAGAGTGTCAATTCCTGGCACAAGCTTTTCTTTAATGGCTATGAGTGACGAAACATGGATTGCAGTCGGGATAACGTCATTAGAAGATTGTCCTAGATTAACATGGTCATTTGGGTGAACTATTTTAGAGCCTAATTCTCCTCCTAAAATTTGTGAAGCTCTATTAGCTATCACTTCATTGGCATTAGTGTTCGTTGATGTTCCTGAGCCTGTTTGGAAAATATCTAAAACAAAATGATCATCTAATTTACCATCTATGACTTCTTGCGCTGCTTCAACGATAGCATTACCTATTCTAGAGTCCAAAAAGGTCAGTGCCATATTGGCTTTAGCAGCTGATTGCTTTATCAATCCTAACGCTAAGACAAAATCTCTAGAGAACTTCAAATCGCTAATTGGGAAGTTTAACACCGCGCGCATTGTAGATGCTCCATACAATGCATTAATCGGTACCTCCATTTCTCCCATTGAATCTTTTTCTATTCTAATTTCATTACTCATTTCAAATACCTATCATATTATTTTTTGTTTTTAATCCAATCTGAAACCTTTTCTGCAATCATCATTGTAGTGGCGTTAGTGTTAGCTCGAATTACATCTGGCATTACCGACGCATCCACAACTCTTAGGTTTTCCATTCCATGAACTCTACAATATTGATCCACTACAGCGGTGCCATCTTCTTTTGGTCCCATTTTACATGTACCTGATGAGTGATGTTGTGTGTATACATTTTTCATTAACCATTCATTTTGCGTGTCTTCATCTTTCAAATCGTTATCCGTAGGGCTTAATATATCCAAAATGTGGCTTTTCAATGGTTCACTTTTTAGAATATCTAGCACTATACCTAAACCTTCTCTCATGCGGGCTTTATCATAATCTTCATTTAAATAATTATAATTGATATTTGGCTGTACTGATGGGTCAGATGAATTCAACGTTAATTCTCCAAATCCGATAGCGTTTTGTAAAGCAAAGCTTATACCGAAATGATAATCATCTGTTTCAATTTTTACACTAGACGGTGCATGTTCGCTTGACATCAAGATAGGTGCTATCTGCAAATCAGCTCTAGTGTCAGAATTCGCAGGGCTGCATCGTAAACCTACCTGTATGTTGGGTGTATCAGTATCTAAAAGTGGGCCATCTCCTTTTAGCAACACAAATGCTGCAGGATGATCTCTTAAATTTTTCCCTACTCCTGGGATTTCTTTTATGATATCAATGCCTTGCTTCGACAATACGTCTGCTGGACCAACTCCAGAAAGCATCAACAGCTGAGGTGACGCAATAGCTCCACTTGAAACAATTATCTCTTCTCCATTTAACGTGAATATTTCTCCATCGCTTTCTGCATCTATACCTATAGCTCTAACGCCATCAAAGTTAATACGCCTAACTAATACATTACCTCTAACAGTCAGATTAGGCCTATGTCTAGACAAACTTAAATAGGTGAAAGCAGTACTCATTCTCACTCCGTCGATGTTATTCAAAGCTCTCATTCCAATTCCTTCTGATTCAGGAGAATTTTGGTCATTATCTTCAGAGAAACCAACAGAAGCGCATGATTCATAAAATTTACTGAACGATGGTAGTAAATCCTTTTTTTTATATCTACGTACTGGTATTGGCCCATCATTACCATGTATGTCACTTGAGTCAAAATCCAAGTCATTTTCTAATTTTCTAAAATAAGGCAGTACTTTATTAAAAGACCATTCGGAATTACCCCACTCTGCCCAGTTGTCGTAATCTTCAGGGACTCCTCTAAATACTACCTGTCCATTAATAGAACTTGACCCACCTGTAACTTTACCTCTAGGAATAATAATAGGTTCTGTTTGCTGAGGGGTCGCCGTAGCCAAATAACCCCAACTGTGTGGCCCATACGCTGATCTCCACATATTATTACCCAATTTTACATCGTCTGGAACCGTATCAAAATTGGGGTAATCAGGACCAGCTTCAAGCAGCAAAACTGATACATCTGGATCCTCTGTTAATCTGGTTGCTAACACACAACCTGCAGAACCCGCGCCTATAATTATAAAGTCGTATTTCATTATTCTCCTAAATTCTTATCTTTCTTCAACCAATCAGAAACTTTTTCTGCCATCATAATAACTGTTGCATTAGTATTAGATCTGACTACGTCTGGCATCACAGATGCGTCTACGATTTTCAAATTATGTAAGCCGTAAACATCACAAAATTGATTTACTACAGCCATAGTATCAGCCACAGGACCCATCTTACATGTTCCAGAAGAATGGTGATCAGTATACACGTTATCTAACAACCAATCATTTTGGGATGTCTCATCAATCAAGTCTTCATCAGTCGGGCTCACTCTACAAGTCACGTGGCTTTTAAGCGGTTCTTCTTCTATTATATTCAATACCATTTTCAACGCATCTCTCATACGTTTCAGGTCATAATCTTCAGATAAATAATTATAATGTATGTACGGATAGTCATGAGGGTCAGATGAATTCAAGGTTAATTCACCAAAACCAATGGCATTCTGCAATGCAAAACTGATACCGAAATGAAAGTCTTCAGATTCAATCTGTACGCTTCTAGGGGCATGTTCGCTTGACATCAAAATAGGGCAAATCTTCAAGTCAGATCTTGTGTCCGAGCTGTCAGGACTACAAGTTAATCCTACTTGAATACTGGGAGCATCTGCTCCCAGAAGAGGTGTATCTCCCTGCAATAGCACAAAAGCTGCAGGATGATCTCTTAAATTTTTCCCAATCCCTGGCAATTCATGAAGTAGCTTGATATCGTGCTTTTCGATGACATCTCTCGGTCCAATTCCAGACAGCATCATTAGTTGAGGGGTTGCTATGGCTCCACAAGATATTATTATTTGTTCACCGTACAAATTGTAATTCTCGCCTTGACTCTCTACTCTAACTCCAATTGCTTTATTCTCATTTAAGATAATATTTTTTACTAAAACGGCACTTCGTATAGTCAAGTTCACACGATGCCTACAAATATTTAAATAGGTTAACGTAGTGCTCATTCGCATTCCGTCAATATTATTCAAAGCTCTCATTCCAATACCATCAGATTCAGGGGCATTTTGGTCATTATCCTCCGAGTAACCCATAGATAAACAAGACTGATAAAATTTAGCAAAAGACGGTAGTAGTTCGTCTTTTTTATATCTCCGAACTGGTATAGGGCCATCATTTCCATGTATATCGCTAGATTCAAAATCTAAGTCATTCTCAAATTTCCTGAAATAAGGTAAAACTTTATCAAATGCCCATTCTGTGTTGCCCCAACTAGCCCAGTTATCATAGTCTTCTGGAACTCCTCGGCATATTACTTGCCCATTTATAGAGCTAGAGCCTCCAACAACTTTACCTCTTGGAATTATTATAGGATCTTTCCTGTCTTTTCTTGCTATAGCAGGGTACCCCCAACTATGTGGGCCATATGCTGATCGCCACATATTGTTGCCCAATTTGATATCATCTGGGATCGTATCAAAATTGGGGTAATCAGGGCCAGCTTCTAAAAGTAAAACAGAAACATTTGGATTTTCTGACAATCTTGCAGCCAGAACACATCCTGCAGAACCGGCTCCGACAATAATATAGTCATATGTCATAGGTGTATCCATTCACAAGACGCTACTCAGTAAATCTACAATTTCTGAAGGGTTTGTGACTTTTCTTACATTGCTATGAATTGGAAAATCTTCCATAGAATCGGTTGCTATAGTTTCAATGTCATCTCTAGTAATTCCTACTTCATTCAATTTAACTGGCATGTTGATATCATTGAACAATCCGGTTATCCAATCCGAGATTTCCAGAGTGCTATTCACTTTTGGTGTCAAAGCCCCAAAGTCTATTAAAGTATCAAAAACTCTTTTCATTCCAGATTTATTAGCAACAGCATTAAATTTGATTCCTGGTGCAGTAATGATTGAATATGCAGCACCATGGCTACATTGTGGAAATCTTGTGTCTATAGAATGTGAGATAGCACTAACTATACCTAGGGAGCTTCCTCCTACGCCTCCATCGCAAGCTCGATTGTACAAAAAAGAGGCAGCACATAGGTTTAACCTAGGATCTGCACTATGGGAATCTGTTAAAACCAACGGTAAATTTACAAGTAACAACTTTAAAGCGCCATGCAAATCATTGAATGACAATGGATTTAACACAGATTTTGTCATCAAGCCAGCTAACACACCAGTAAGTAATGAGCTAGAAGCACTAATTATTAATTCAGAGGTAGCAGTCAACAAAGCTTCTGAGTCCCAAATTACAGCCTCTGGTCTAGTTTTAGGATCAAACAATTCTAATCGAGTTCTTGTTTCTGGATCCATTAATGCAGTACCTCCTCTATTAGTAGCAGTAGTTGGAGTAGTAACCACGGAAATAGAAGGTATTTTCGGGGCATTTAATCTCGGACTAAGAGGAGGTGAATTAAGAGGGTATTGGGTGCACAATTCAAAAGCTGATTTATTTTCGGCCAATAGAATTATAATACCTCTAGTAGTAACAATAGAACTCCCTCCACCGACAGATATAATGCAATCAATATTTAATCCTTTCGCCATCTGTACACCTTTAACGATAGATGGCAATGGAGAACTAGCTTCTGCTTCATCAAACACAGCTACTATTCTAGTGCTTGGATCTACAATGGCTTTTATTCTTTGGATCAAATTTGTCTTTGTAGCAATAGAGTTTCCACAAACAATCATTACTCGTTTTGCCTTTAATCGATTCAATTCTGTATTTATACGGCTTAAGCTGTTATCCCCAGCATGGATTCTTACAGGGTATCCTACGTATCTTAAATCCATATGACCTCGCTTTTGCAAAATAGTAGATTCAACACTAACAGTTTAACAAAGTAAATCAAGCGGCGCCTCAACATGGTAAAATCAAAACAATCAATTAATTTAAATTTAGGAAACTAATGAATCCACACGTATTTATAAAAACTCATGGCTGTAAATTGAACCAAGCTGATAGCATTCAAATTACCGATGAGTTCTCCAATCAAGGTTTTAACATAACTGCACAAGAAAGCGACGCTCAAGTAGTGATCCTAAACACCTGCACTGTAACAGCAACAGCCGACTCTAAAGCCCGACAATACATAAATAGAATTAAACGAACCAACCCTGATGCCTTGGTCGTAGTAACTGGATGCTATGCAGAACTAAGCCCAGAAACAATAAAACAGGAGCACCCTGACTGTTTAGTATTAGGTAACAAGAGTAAGAAAATTCTTGTATCGGAAGTTAAAAACCACTTTCAACATAATATACAGTTGGGACAAATAACAAGTACACCCATGTTAAAGACTAGAGCAATGCTGAAAATACAAGAAGGATGTAACCAAGTGTGCGCATACTGCATAGTGCCAAAAGTTAGAGGAAGAGAAAAAAGCATTCCATCAACGCTTATTACAAACCAGATAAATAACTTCCATAAGAATGGTTATCAAGAAGTAGTACTAACAGGAACTCAGTTAGGAACCTATGGATTCGACTTACAAGACGAAAATTTAGTGACTTTGATCAGCACGATTCTTAGAGACACTTCAGTCCCTAGAATACGCATATCCTCTCTACAAGCACATGAGATCAGCACTGAATTGTTATCACTATGGAGTAACCACCGTCTATTAAATCACTTACATATACCATTACAAAGTGGAGATGATAGCATATTAGAGTCAATGAGGCGGAGATACACCACATCTGTTTTCTCGGATTCAGTGGAATTGGCACGAAATCTAATACCTAATGTAAGTATAACTACCGACTGGATTGTTGGATTTCCAGGAGAAACTAATGATCAATTCGAAAAGTCCACTAAATTCGTAAAGTCGATGGGATTTTCAGACATCCATGCTTTCCCTTATTCCATAAGGCCTGGCACATCCGCAGCTCATTTTAAAAATCAAATTACTCCTGAAACAAAAAAAATCCGCATGATTGAAGCTTTAGCACAAAAATCAGATAGTTCTGAAAGATACAAACAATCAATGATAGGAAAATCATTCGATGTACTCTGGGAAAGCACATCTTCAACAACGTATAATTATGGACTTACTTCAAACTACATCAAGGTCAAAAAAATGTCTGACGAAACTGTCTCAAACTCCATAACGAATGAAACGCTTCTAAAATTAGATGGGAAAGAAATATTAACTAAATAGGCATCTATTCAATTAACAAATAATTGCCTATTCGAAATTAATAGGCCGTAAATAAGTAGTAGAATTCCTTTTTTCCAAGTATCCCGCCTTAGTATCATGGCCGTGTGAAAAAACAAGTAACCAGCCCTGTTTTTCTGCTTCTTCCAATATAAATCGTTTTTGTTCCAAGGTCTTTTCTGGTGAATGGTCAAATGCCGATATCACTCCTAAATTTAAGTGATGATGCGTTGGAATCAAATCTCCTAAAAATACTATTCGCTCTCCTCCATGATTAAACAATACCACTTGGTGCCCATCAGCACATCCGTCTGTTCTTATAACGTTTATTCCGGGCATTATCTCGCTGTCGCCATCTATCATTTCAAGTTGCCCTTTTTCAAATAGCGGCAAGTAGTCATCCACGTCATGTTTATCAATGTTTCGTTCATTCAGATTAGTTGCGGAGTCCCAACATTGCCGTTGCACATAATAGTCGGCTTTAGGGAACGTAGCTACCAGGTTGCCTGCTCTGTCCATTCGAGTGCATCCTCCGGAATGATCAAATTGCAAGTCAGTTAATATGACTTTATTAATATCTTTTGGCCTAACACCAAGGTTTCTAAGTCCTTTTAGAAGCCTACTAGGAACTAACCCAAGAACTTCTTTGTTTTTTTCATGGTCTTTAGGGCCTACACCTGTGTCAACTAAAATGTTTTTTCCACCAATTTGTAAAAGTAGGCAATTAAGGCCTAAAGTAATTCTATTTTTGCGATCAGTTGGGACTGTACCTTCCCAAGACAATTTAGGCATAGACCCAAACATAGATCCGCCATCCATTTTCATGTTTCCATCACTAAGTATTTTAATCTCTGTAGACAACATTCGCGATCACCTCCTCCAAGACTTCCCTATTATTCAATTTGCCATAAACGTGAATAATTCATTTTGTTTTGCCCTTTGTATTATCGTCAATCTACTACCCGTATACTAACGATTGTCAAGGTACTATCTAATCATTTTATTTATATAATTTTAAGAAAAATATCAAAAATGTCAAATACCAAGTTACAGCAAACAACTAGCAAACACATTACACATAATCAAATAAAGGCTTTTCTAATTAATTTTAAACAAATCTAACGCAGCATCAATTCTAAGTAGTGTCACATTCTTTCCTAAAATTTCTATCACATCAAATAAAGGAGGTGTTGCTGATTTTCCTGTTAATACATTTCTCAGTAATCCAAAGTATTTTCTCGGAGAGGACTCCAATCTAGTGCAAATATCTCTTAAATCAACTTCCAATATACTTTTATTAAAATTAGACGATTCAAGGAAATACTGTCGGCTCATAAATAGTGCATTGTAAATTTCTTCGTCATCCATTCCCACAGTAGATATCAAATCTTTATTCATATCGATTTCCTGTGTGAAAAAATATTCGATCATTTCTGGAGCATCCATTAAGTTCTTTAACCTAGGTGCTATAAGAGGAGTTATTTTAGCTAATATTTCGTCATCCAGAAGAATCCCTCTACCTTTGTAAGCGTCTATGCACACATTTTTGACCGCTACAAGCAGGTCATTATTATCTAAACTCCTGATGTACATACCATTCATCCAATTTAATTTATCAATGTCAAAGACTGCCGCAGGTTTACCTACTCGTTTTAAATCGAATGAAGCAACCATATCTTCAACAGATATAATCTCAGTATGATCATCTATAGACCATCCGAGTAATACCATAAAATTTATTACTGCTGATGGTAAGTACCCTAAATCGCGATATTCTAAAATTGATGTAGCGCCATGTCGTTTAGATAATTTAGAACGGTCTGGGCCCAAAATCATTGGGAGGTGCCCAAATTTAGGCATTTCGTAACCTAAAGACTGGTATAACAAGACATGCCTAGGGGTACTTGGAAGCCATTCTTCGGCTCTCAAGACGTGACTGATTTTCATTGCATGATCATCAATCACATTTGCTAAATGGTAAGTAGGATAACCATCAGATTTAACAAGAACGAAATCATCAAGAAAATCTGTATTCCATTCAACTTGGCCTCTAACAATGTCATCTATAACTACAATTTCACTAGACGGAACTCTATATCTCACTACATAGGTGTCTCCAGAATTGATATGTTCCTTGATCTGGGTACTTGTCAATGACAGACAATGCCTATCATATTTGATGTCTGCTTTACTATCTGTTTGCTCTTTTCTTAATTTAGTCAATCTATCTCTTGTACAAAAACACTTATATGCATGACCGGAGTTCAACAAAACTTCTACATTTGCGTCATATATTTTCAGTCTTTCTGATTGCATGTACGGACTATAAGGACCTCCTATATCAGGGCCCTCATCCCAATCTATGCCCAACCATTTCAGCGCATCAAATATTCCTTCATAGGCTCCTTCAACTAATCGTTCTTGGTCTGTGTCTTCCATTCTAACTATAAATTTACCGCCATTATTTCTAGCATACAACCAATTAAAAAAAGCGGTGCGTACATTACCTATATGAGGTTGGCCAGTGGGACTAGGCGCATATCTTACTCGAACTTCAGTCATATATTTCCTTGATTAATTTTGATTTCGTTTACCCCAGGAATCTCTTAAACTAACGGTTTGATTGAATATTATAGTTCCATCCTGTGAATCATATATATCTCGACAATAATATCCTAACCGTTCAAATTGAAAAACTTGGCCCGCAACGCTGTTTGCCAAAGATTCTTCAAGTAAGCATTCGGTAAAAATTGTTTCAGATTCAATTTCGTCAGTTTCCGAGTTCTTAAGCAGATAATCAAAATGTTTTACAATTCCTTTTACTGCATGAGAGGCTGAAACCCAATGGACTGTGCCTCTGATGCGTCTCCCATCGGACGGCATACCACCTCGAGATTCAAAATCAATGTCGCAATGGATTTCAGATACTACATTAGTAACAGGGTCTACTGTATATGAAGTGCATTTCGCTATATATGCATATCTAAGCCTAACTTCATTACCCGGAGCAAATCTATAGAATTTGTTTTCAGGATATTCTTGAAAGTCTGAGTTTTCTATAAATAAATATTTGCTGAAAGGCAGTCTACGAGTACCGTCTTCCAATTTTTCAGGATTATTAGCGGCATCGAAAAATTCTACCTTGCCTTCTGGATAATTATCAATAACCAATTTAAGGGGATTAATTACTCCTAAAACCCTCTTAGCAGAAGCATTAAGATCTTCTCTCAAACAATGTTCTAAAAGTTGTATTTCTATAACGCTATCGCGTTTGCTTAATCCTACTTTAGAGCAAAATTCTCTTATGGCACTGGGTGTATATCCTCTACGTCTCATCCCAGATAAAGTTGGCATTCTAGGATCATCCCAGCCATTAACTTTAGAATCTTCTACGAAGGATAATAGATTTCTTTTACTCAAAACTGTGTGGGTTATGTTCAGGCGTGGGAATTCTATTTGCCTGGGATGAAACAAGTCTAAACTATCAAGGATCCAGTCATACAAAGGTCTATGATCTTCAAATTCTAAAGTGCATATTGAATGTGTTATTTGCTCTATTGAATCAGAAACACAATGAGCAAAATCATACATAGGGTAGATGCACCATTTAGAACCAGTTCTATAATGTGATACGTGTCGTATTCGATATAGGGTAGGATCTCTCATATTCAAATTAGGTGAAGCCATATCAATTTTGGCTCTTAATACTTTATCACCTTCAGGGATCAATCCATTTTTCATGTTGCTAAATAACTCTAGGTTTTCTTTTACAGTTCTATTTCTGTATGGGCTGTTTTCACCCGGAGTAGTTAAAGTTCCTCTTAATTTCCGTATATCTTCAAAATTCAAATCACAGACATATGCTTTACCTAGTTCTATGAGTGTGACGGCATGCTCATAAAATTGATCAAAATAGTCAGATGCGTAAAATAAATTATTACCCCAGTCAAAACCAAGCCAAGATACATTTTCTTTAATCGCCTCTACAAATTCATTACTCTCTTTTGAAGGATTAGTATCATCGAGTCGTAAGTGGCATTTAGCATTTTCATATTGTTCAACTATACCGAAATTGAGGCATATAGATTTAGCATGTCCGATATGCAGGTATCCATTGGGCTCTGGAGGGAATCGTGTAACAATATTTTTTGAAAATCGGCCCTCATCAATATCGTCATTGATAGCTTGGTATATAAAATTTATAGGTTTTTCGATATCTTCCATTACGCTCGGCCCGTATGTTATTAGAAACACAATTTTAGCATGCCTGATAACATATTGCAGGAATTAATGGATCAAATTAAGAAGTAATTTAAGATAACGATGCATCAAACCCTAATTCTTTTAACACGCTATCTAAAGATTCTGGTAATACACTCTGAAAAACCATAGGTTCCAATGTAACAGGATGGGTAAAACCAAGGGATCTTGCATGCAAAAATTGTCTTTCAAGACCTGTGAACTTAACTCCATAAACTGAATCTCCTACCATCTTGCACCCTTTATAGGCCATGTGAACCCTTATTTGATGGGTTCTTCCAGTGTGTAATATTATTTTCAACAACGTAAGTCCATTTCCACGTTGTAAAACTGAGTATTCAGTTTTAGCATATCTACCAGTATCTATCACAGCCATTTTTTTTCTATCTTTAGGGTGTCGGCCTATTGGCGCTTCAATGAATCCATGGTTATCTCTCAAATCACCTTGAACAAGCGTGATGTATTCTTTAAAAACTTGCCGAGATTTCATTTGCTCAGATAAACTAATCAAAGCTCCGTTAGATTTAGCTACTACAATCAATCCCGAGGTGTCTTTGTCCAATCTATGAACTATACCTGGGCGAATTTCGTCACCTATCCCCTGTAAATCAGGACATAAGTAGAGTAGTCCGTTAACTAGAGTATCATCTTCATGTCCAGGACCTGGATGGACTGGTACCCCTGCGTCTTTATCAATAACTAATAGGCTTTCATCTTGGAAAATAATGTTCAATGGGATTTTTCTGGCTATAACTTTTGATTGTTTAATTTCAGGAGTAGATATAGTGATTTCATCTTTAGAATATAGTCGTTGAGAAACTTTACAGTCATTTCCGTTCAATTTTATAAAGCCTTCAACGATCAAGTGCTTAATTCTGCTTCTGGTTAACTCTAATGGCTGCTGGAATAGATAGGTGTCAATACGTGGGTGGTCTTCTAATACTGTCACTTTTACGAGCCCACGATTTGTTACATTATAATTCATTTTCAGACCTGTTGTTCATTGTATTAATGCCAACCAATAATTATATTAGCTTGAAGATTCACCTTTTTCTGTTAATACTAAAAAACCTAATATAAATAATCCAACTACTATACTGGAATCTGCGATGTTAAATACTGGCCATATTCCTATGTCAATAAAATCTGTGACATGACCTAACCAGATTCTATCGGACAAATTACCTAAAGCTCCGCCTAATTGCAACCCTAAAGACAATTTTATCAATGTACCCTTATTGGAGTAAGATTTATAAATCCAAATCAACAAACCCACGGCTAAAACCGATGCAAGAATCAAAGGAAAATTATATCCCTGAAATATTCCAAACAAACTTCCAGTGTTGTATACATGCGTAAACCTGAAAAAACCTGTGGCAGGAATAGATTGGCCAAATACCAATAAATCTCTGATCAAAAATTTAGACAATTGATCTGTTAATAAAACTACTGCTATTACCGCGAGCAACATAACAGGAACGGTACGTTTTTTATTATTTAGTACGGGAGACAACATAAATCATTGCACCAAGTTTACCATGAAGTTCCTTATAGCATCACGCAATTCAATTTCTTTCCCTGTCCAAAAATGGTCTGCCCCTTCAATTATCTTCAAAGTTGTCGGTTCCTTTCTCCCTTCAAAGAATTGGGACAATTGTTCAGAGTCACAAACATGATCATTGGATCCCGTTACAACCAATATGGGGACGGTTCTGTTAATCACATTCGATTCAATTAAAGCCTGAGTTTGAGGGGATATCAAAACGATTCCTGCTATAGATTCAACTACACATTCTTGACTCAATATTACACGCGACCCAAATGAATATCCGAGCAGGGAAGTTTTATCAGAGTTGGTGTTATCCAAGTTCTTTACAAAATTTAGAGCTCCCAGAATTTCCTGGTATTCCTGGGTACCGTTTGTAAAATGGCCTTCACTGTTGCCTACTCCTCTAAAATTAAACCTTAGGGTCACAAATCCCACATCGCACAAATCTAAAGCTGTAGAACTTATAACATTATTGTCCATATTTCCCCCGTTTTGTGGGTGAGGGTGGCACATAACTATTGAGGGATGATTATTTAAATCTTCAGGCATAGATAATATACCTTCAAAATTCAAATTATTTGCTGGAAATTTTATGTGGCTGTGTTTCATGATGGTTGCACCTCTTGTGAAATCAAAATAGATATTTTACGATGTAGACTCATAATATCTTATTTAATTTACTAAAACTATCAACATTACTATAGAAATTTAAATCGTAACAAAGAGGGCAATATGAAAATAATAGACCTACGAAGCGATACACAGACTCAACCAACAGAACAAATGCGCAAAGCTATGTACGCCGCTGAAGTGGGAGACGATGTAGCAGGCGAAGATAAAAGCATGAATGCGTTAGAAGAAAAGGCTGCACGTTTAATCGGGAAAGAATCTGCAATGTTCGTTACTAGTGGCACTCAAGGTAATTTAGTCGCTATATTAAGTCATTGCTCAAAAGCTGATGAAATATTAGTTGGCAGTGAATCGCATATATTTTGGAATGAAAACGCTGCTGTTTCATCTTTGGTCGGGGCTCAGACAAGAATGGTAAATAATGAAACAGATGGAACATTAAATATAGAACATTTGGCAACTTCATTTCGACCTTCTTCTGGACCTCAATTCCCGTACACTACGCTAGTGTGCCTAGAAAACACTCACAATCGGTGCAATGGCGCTGCTATATCACCTGAACACACATCTGCAGTCGCTAAAATTACTCATGACAATGGTGCAGCACTCCACATAGATGGAGCCAGAATTTTCAATGCAGCAATAGCCCTTGAAACAGATGCTTCATACATAGTGAGAGATGCCGACAGTGTAACTTTTTGTTTATCAAAAGGACTCAGTGGTCCTGTAGGATCTCTACTTTGTGGATCAAAAGAGTTCATAGAAACTGCACGGAAATGGCGGAGAATGCTAGGAGCAGGAATGAGGCAAGCGGGGTCATTAGCTGCAGCAGGTATTGTAGCATTAGATGAAATGATAGATCGATTGTCGATAGATCATGACAACGCAAAAATTTTAGCAAACAATATATCCAACATACCTGGTATCACTATTGATGCGGCCAACATCCAAACAAACATAGTAATATTTGAAGTGGATAACAAACTAACCAACACCGCAATAGTGGTCAATCGTCTAAAAGAAAAAGGAGTGTTAGTGTCTACTTATTTCGGAGTCATATCCGGAGGCGGGTCATTTATCAGGATGGTAACTCATAGACACATTAACAGAAATGACATTGATGAAGCATCCAAAATTTTACGTTCTGTAATGGCAGATTTACGACAAACCTAGTTATATCTACTTATTAACTCTGAAAGCTGTAATCTGGTGGTAAACCGTTTCTTCTATATCTCCAAGTCCAATAAACCATTCAGTTTTCTCTATTTGTATGAGAGACCCTTTGTGTTCTAATGCCTCTACTTTGTTTTTGAATCCTAATTCATAATAGGCATTTTTATTAATACTGAATATAATAATCCCGTCTGTTTTACAAATTCTGATTATTTCATCGAGGCTACTCGGTTTTGCATGGCCTAAGGCAAAAACACCCACTAAAGATACAGCATCAAATGTGCTGTCGGAAAAGTCCAAGCGTTCTCCTAATTTCATTTTTCTAACATCTTTATAAACGTTTTTGGCCCTAGCCATGTCTAGCATTTTTTCTGAAAGATCTATCGCTGTTAAGTTTTTAAAGCCTGCTCGATGGATTTCTTCTCCGAATAAACCAGTCCCTGCTCCGGCGTCCAATATCACAGCACTAGCGTTTAAATGCTTAGCTAAGATCTCAGCAGTTTTCATAGGTAGCAGGTATGTAATACCTCCAAGATCTGAATCATAATCTCCAGACCACGTGTCATATTTGGATTCTATTTCCAAATCATCAGTGGACGCGTACACATCGCCAATTTTGTCATCTAAATTTGCCATAATAACCGCTTCTCCATATTTTGCATTAATAATTAATCTTTGTTTTTTTACTGGGTTAAACATTCAACATAATTTATACTAAAAAAGGATTATACATGTTACAATATAAAAAAGAATTTTAAATCAAATAAGACAATCCACAGAAACCTATCTTCCCGATTGCGCATTTTTAAATTCTAAAAATAAGATCGGGCTAAGGCAGTTACTTGGCTCCATAAATACAAGGAGTCCCTACAGTGGATTTTAAACAATTTAACCTCTCTCATGCAATTTTAGCTGGGATTGAAGGCCTCGGATTCGTAACACCAACACCTATTCAAGAACAATCCATTTCAGACATAACAGCAGGACATGATTTCTTAGGTCTTGCCCAGACAGGCACTGGCAAGACTGCGGCTTTCATGATACCTACGTTAGAAAATTTGTCTAAAGAGCCAAATAAATCAGTTACTGGTCTAATATTAGTTCCCACCAGAGAACTAGCAGAACAAGTGTTTCAAGATGCTAGAGCATTAGGTAAACATACTCATGTTAAAACAATGTCTATATACGGAGGCGTAGGTAAGTGGCCTCAGACAAAGAAACTCAGACAAGGTGTTAGCCTAGTTATAGGTACTCCTGGAAGAGTATTAGACCATATTAGAGACGGCAATCTAATACTTGATAAAGTTCAAATGGTAGTTCTGGACGAAGCTGACACTATGTGCGACATGGGATTCTTACCAGACGTAAGCACAATATTACAAGAAACTCCAAATAGCCGCCAGACACTACTTTTTTCAGCAACCATGGCAAAAGAAATTCGCCAGTTAGCATCTAAATTCATGCGTGAACCAGTGACTGTTCAACTGGGTGCATTAAATGCAGCTCCAAGCATATCTCACGTAATGTTTCCCATTTCTAGCAGCTTAAAAAAACCACTGCTATTGGACATAATAAAAGAAACAGCAACCGGTAAAATTCTTATATTTACGAGAACAAAACATAAAGCAAAGCAACTGGCTGACGACTTATATCAAGAAGGATACAAAGTTACTTCGTTACAAGGTAATTTGTCACAAGCTCAGAGACAAAGAGCTATGGAAGGATTTAGACTCAATAAATTCGATATCTTAGTTGCAACAGATATTGCTGCGCATGGAATAGATGTTGCAGAAGTCACTCATGTTATTAATTACGACATGCCTCATGGAGTTGACGACTATACTCACAGAGTAGGACGTACAGGAAGAGCTCAAAAAATAGGAGAAGCCTTCTCTTTGCTCACACCTGAAGATAAAAATGTTCTTTTCTCAATTGAAAAAAGCTTAAATGAACCTATCGAATATCGTACTTCTAAAACCTTCGATTATGGAGTATTCAGACCAGAAACCATCTTAAGATCTTCAAACCGCAATGATCAATATAGTGACCGAAGGCCAGCTGTGAAATCTTTTAAAACTAGGCGCCCAAATTCACAATTCCAAGAACATACTAGAAACAACTCTAGAAGTTCGGCATCTCCTGATAAAAACATTAATCGGTATCCTTCAGATAAACCGTTTAATTCTAGACGTCCAAATTCAAAATTCCAAGAACATACTAGAAACAACTCTAGAAGTTCGGCATCCCCTGATAATAATAGTAACCGATATCCTTCAGATAAAACGTTTAGAGAAATGATTGATGTTCAATGCGCCCAATGTGGTAAGGACGCTCAAGTCCCGTTTAAACCTCGTGGTGATAGGCCCGTCTTTTGCAATAACTGTTTCAGAAGTTCCGATTTAATTGATAAAAAGGACAACAAGTATACTTCTGATAAATATACTAGTTCTAAACGTCCAAATTCAAAATTCCAAGAACATACTAGAACTGGAACTTCAAACTCTCGGCTTCAAAGGCGTCCTGGAGAAAATGCCAAGGACTCTAAAAGCCAAGACAGACCCACTAATGGATATTCTTCTAACAAACAAAGTAATCAAAAATCAACTGCTTTTAGAAAGAACCCCAAGTTTCAAACATCTGGTGCAACGAGAAGTAAAAGACAGCGTTCAAAGTTTAATGGGCCGCCTCGCTAACCGCTCAACTAAACTCTCGTAAAGGGCATTGACTAACGCTGGGATATTTACTCTTTGATCATGGGGAGCACTTCTTCTACAAAGAGTCTCATAGAAGATCTAACTTGAGTGTCTGTAAGCAGTCCACCGATGTTAAACCACCCCATTAATTGTTGAAAATCGAATTTTTCTTTAAACCGGTTAATTTGATCGACACATTCTTGAGGTGTTCCAAATATTGAATACTCACTGTGTACATCTGAAAATTTAATTGAGTTATACCTATCCAAAGATTTAGCAATGCCAGCATTTTTAATAGAGGCTCGTTTGGCAGCGGGAGACGTATATATTTTTTTTAAAGTATTGACGTAATTAGACCAGGACTTTTTTATAGGTTCTAGCCCACCAGAGTCATTCTCATTATAAACATAAATCGGAGCATTTACTGTCACATCATGAGACGTACCATTAACATTTTTATTAGATTTATGATTTCTATAAAATTCCAGTCCTTCTAAAACTTTATCTGTAGAAATAATCATCGGAGTAACTAATATATTATAGTCAAATTTGCTGGCATACTCAAAAGAATCTTGACTGTTAGCTGCTATATATATTTCCGGGTGTGGTCGCTGTGTAGGTTTTGGAACTACATTGACGTCAACTATATCGTAGAAGTTACCCTTATAATTTACGTTACTGTCTGACCATGATTGCAATATTATTTCCATGGATTCTTCAAATTTATGCCTAGTTTCCTCAGAATTTATTCCAAAACCTTCTAAGTGAGCCGGCATCGAACCTCTACCTGCTCCAAAAACTGCTCTGCCATTTGAAATAACATCTAGGGTTGCTATTTCTTCAGCTAAACGTATTGGGTGATGCAGAGGAATTAAATTAACTGCATTACCAATTTTAATATTTTCAGTTTTTTGTGCTATCGCCGCAGCAATTAACAACGGGGCAGACATAACTGAAAACTCTGATTGAAAATGCAATTCTGCTAACCACGCATGATCAAATCCTAATGAATCAGCGTACACCACTTGATCAATAGTTTCCTGTATTCTAGCCGGAGCGTTTTGGAACTCTGCACACGGTAATTGATAAAAAACACCTGTTTTCATTAATACTCTCTATAGCGGAATATTACCGTGTTTCTTGAAAGGTAATTCATCCGATTTATTTTTCAACATTTCTAAGGCTTCAATAATTTTAAATCTCGTATTCTTTGGATCAATCACATCATCCAAGAAACCTTTTTCAGCCGTTACATAGGGATTAGTTATTTTCTCCGAATAACTGTCGATTAATTCTTTTCTAACTTGTTCAATTTTATCTCCCGCGTTATTGATCTGGTCTCTGTGTATTATATTGACCGCTCCCTCAGGTCCCATCACTGCTATTTCTGCAGAAGGCCATGCCAAATTTATATCCGCTTTTAAATGTTTACTACCCATCACTATATAAGCTCCACCGTAAGCCTTTCGAATGACCACACTAATTTTTGGCACTGTAGCTTCTGCGTAAGCATATATTAGTTTGGCTCCATGCCGTATGATGCCACCGTATTCTTGATCCACTCCGGGCAAAAACCCAGGCACGTCTATAAGTGTTACCAGCGGTATATTAAAGCAATCACAAAACCTCACAAATCTCGCGGCTTTCGTTGATGCATCAATATCTAAAACTCCAGCCAGATGATTGGGCTGGTTTGCAACTATCCCAACTGTTTGTCCATTCATTCTAGAAAATCCGATTATGATATTTTTAGCAAATGAATTTTGCACCTCCAAAAACTCATCATCTACTAGTTCGTATATCACATTTTTCATATCATACGGAATTTTAGGGGAGCCAGGGACTATGTTCCGTAATCCATCATTAGTGTCAGGTTTCATAGGAGCATACATTTTCGATCCAGCAACCGATCTATTATTAACAGGTAAGAAGCTTATTAGCCTTCGTACTTCAGTAAGTGTTTCTTCTTCGTTTTCACCGATAAAGTGTGCTACTCCACTTTTAGTGGAATGGGGGGAAAAGCCTCCTAGAGTTTCATGGTCTACATCCACGCCTGTAACAGTTTTTACCACATCAGGACCTGTAATATACATCTGTCCTGTTTCTTTAACCATAAAAATAAAGTCAGTAATAGCTGGTGAATACACAGCTCCTCCAGCTGCAGGACCCATGATTACTGAAATCTGAGGGATAACACCGGAATACATAGTGTTTTTTAAAAATATGTCCCCGTATGCAGCCAAACTAAGAGTACCTTCTTGAATCCGAGCCCCACCCGAATCATTAATCCCTATGATAGGGCATCCCGTTTTAGCTGCCAAATCCATAACTTTACATATTTTTTTGCCAACTGCTTCTGAAAGTGATCCTCCAAAAACTGTGAAATCTTGAGAAAATGCAAAAACTTGCTTGCCATCAATCAAGCCATACCCTGTAACGACGGCATCTCCTAAAATTCTTTTTTCGTCCATTCCAAAATCTACAGCACGATGAACTACAAAGGGATCTAATTCTGTAAATTTCCCATCGTCCATAAGTAGCTCTAATCGCTCTCTGGCTGTTAATTTACCTTTCTTGTGTTGTTGCTCAATTCGTAGCTCACCGCCACCTAATTTGGATTCTTGGCGCTTGGCCTCTAAAATTTTCAAGTTTTTTTCTATGGGAGTCCCATCTTGTTCCACTTTACACCTCACGATTAAATTACATACTAGCAGAGCCAAATACAAGTCGCAATCAGCTCTAAAATGTTAAAATTCAAAAAACACTTCAGATTTAAGGTATTACAATGAAACTTAACGAACTAACAGTATCAAATAACGAAAAAATTGTATGGGGTAAAAGAACTTATCTTATGGGTATTATAAATATAACACCCGACTCTTTTTCCGGAGATGGAATTTTCGAAGACATTATTGGTGCTACAAAACAAGCTAAATTGTTTGAGAGTCAGGGAGTTGATTTTATAGACATTGGGGCCGAATCAACTCGCCCTCTACACCATCCTGTTGGTATGGATGAGGAATTATCGAGGATTGTGCCTGTAGTTGAAGCTATCACTAAAGCAGTGTCCATTCCGATTAGTATAGACACTACAAAAGCAAAAGTTGCAGAAGAATGTTTAAAAGTAGGGGCCCATTTAATCAATGATATCTCTGGCTTAAACGCAGATCCAAACATGGCTAAAGTTGTATCATCTGCAAATTGTCCTATAATAATCATGCATAATAAAAAGAAACCAGTATATACAGACCTATTACTAGAAATAAAAAATAAGCTACAAGAAAATATAAAAATAGCCGTAAAGAACTGTATTGATCCTTCAAATATAATCATAGATCCAGGTTTTGGGTTCGGTAAAACCCCAGACGACAATTTACAAATTTTAAATAATCTAGAAATGATTAACCCCGGAGAATTTCCAATACTTCTTGGAACATCTAGGAAATCCACAATTGGGCATATACTAGATTCACCAGTAGAATCTCGGATTGAAGGAACTTCTGCTACTGTATCAATCGGAATAAGTAGAGGAGCTGATATAGTAAGAGTACATGATGTATATCAAATGAAACAAATAAGTATGATGACTGACGCTATAGTTAGAGGTTGGAGGCCTGAACATTGGAACAACCCATAACAGTATTCTTAGGTCTTGGATCCAATTTAGGTGACAAATCAGCTAATATCCAAGCAGCATGTGCAGCGTTATCCACACAAGTTGGCCCAATCCAATCAATGTCATCAGTTTATGAAACGCAACCTTGGGGTAACCTCAATCAGGACGTGTTCTTAAATCTAGCACTGGAAATATGTACTGTTTTAGCTCCGATAAATCTTTTAAAAACAATAAAACAAATAGAAACAGATCTTGGAAGAATTAATTCTTCAAATATATACGGGCCTAGAATGATTGATATCGACATATTATTTTACGGAACAAGTATAATACGAATACAAAATCCTGATTTATCAATACCTCATTTGTTATTACCATACAGGCACTTTGTTTTATCACCATTGAATGAAATAGCTAGTTCATTGGTTCATCCAGTGTTAAAATTATCAGTAAAAGAAATGGCTGAAATATTACCAGAAGAACAAAAAATGCCCAAAAAATATTTGTAAATAAATGTTAGCAGAACAAAACACAACTGGTTGACATTTCAAATAAACTAAAGCATATTAAAACAGCTTGAATTCCTGTGGAGTTCTATAAGAAAAGGAGCATTTAAATGCCTGAAAAACAATTAATATTTGACCAAACAGCTCGCACCAGTTTAATGAGAGGAGTAGACGCATTAGCTAAAGCGGTTAAAGTCACTCTAGGACCAAGCGGCAGAAATGTACTGTTAGCGCGTGTTTGGGCATTACCTGTGGTATGCAGCGATGGAGTCACTATAGCTAAAGAAATAGAGTTGCCCGACCCTTATGAAAATATGGGAGCCCAAATAGTAAAAGAAGCTGCTGCCAAAACAAATGATATGGTTGGTGATGGAACAACCACCTCAATCGTCCTAAGCCAAGCAATGATTAGAGAAGGTTTCAAGAATGTAGCAGCTGGAGCAAGTGGTATAACCTTAAAATCCGGAATCGATAAAGCAGTGAAAGCAGTAACAGCTGAAATTGCCGCAGCAGCCACACCAGTGAGCACTAAAGAACAAATAAATAAAGTTGCAGCACTATCAGCACACGAAAATGGCATAGCAGAATTAATAGCAGAAGCTATGGATAAAGTTGGCAGAGAAGGGATAATAACAATAGAAGAATCTAATACATTAGGAGACGAAATGGAAATCGTTGAAGGAATGAGATTAGATAGAGGATATTTATCTCCACATTTCGTGTCTGACACTGAAAAAATGGAAGTGTCATTAGATTCACCGTACATCTTAATCACTGACCAAAAGATAACAACTATTCAATCTTTAGTTCCAATACTTGAAAAAATATCTCAGTCAGACAATAACTCACTAGTCATAATTGCAGAAGATATTGAAGGTGAGGCTCTTTCTACATTAGTTATAAACAAGTTAAAAGGAGCTCTCAATTGCGTCGGAATTAAAGCACCTGGATTTGGAGACCGTAGAAAAGCATTATTAGAAGACGTAGCAATATTGACTGGATCTACCGTGGTAAGCCCTGATACAGGGTTATCACTAGAGACTACAGAGCTTCATGATCTTGGAAGAACTCGGAGATTTATAGCTACCAAAGATGAATCTTTCATAGTAGAAGGATCCGGTAACGAAAAAGGCGTAGCAGACAGAGTTGAACAACTTAAAGTACAGATTGAAACAACCACATCGGATTATGATAGAGAAAAAATACAAGAACGGTTAGCTGCACTCGTAGGAGGAGTAGCTGTTATTAAAATAGGAGCCTATACTGAGCCGGAATTAAATGAACGTAAGTCTAGAGCAGAAGATGCTTTATCAGCAACTCGCGCGGCAGTAGAAGAAGGCATAGTTGCAGGAGGAGGAGTGACTTTGATCAGAGCTCATCACGCCTTAACAAAACTGCAACAGGAATTGACAGGAGAAGAAGCTTTAGGCGTGAAAATAGTCCAAGAAGCACTCAGTGCTCCATTATCTGTAATAGCTAAAAATGCCGGTTTCCCAAGTGAAGTAGTAATTGATAAAATTCAAAATTCAGAAGGTAATATGGGATTTGATGCAGAAACAGGAGATTATACAGACTTAATTGAAAGAGGTATCATCGATCCTGCTAAAGTAACAAGATCAGCCATTGAAAACGCTGGAAGTGTTGCCGGAATGTTATTAACCACACAAGCAGTAGTAACTGAAATACCAGTTTTTGTTCCACTACCAGACGATATAAAAAGTTTCATGAGAGATTAATACTATATGGGGTATACCGACGTATATTATCATTTTGTCAATGCATTATGTTAAGCGGAGTATTGGCTAAGGAATCTATATTAGAATATATGCAGTTGCATCCTCCATTAATTGAAGAATTTTTAGATTTAAATACTCAAATACAACCTAATGGATTTGACCTAACTTTAAAGTCAATCCAGTCTTTATCTGGTACTGCGCAATTAGGGAAAACCAATGAATCCCGTATATTACCAGAAACAGCAGAGTTAATTTTAGACAATGACGATTACTACAATATACTGCCTGGGTCGTATATTGTGACTATCAACGAAGTAGTGAATTTACCAAATCACATCATGTGCCTCGCTAGGCCACGGTCCAGCTTATTACGCAGTGGTATATCTGTGGAAACAGCCGTATGGGACGCAGGTTATACAGGGCGTTCACAATGCTTACTTATAAACACTACGAATACTCCATACCGATTACAAAAAAACAGTAGGATAATACAAATGGTTTTTTTCTTTTTGGACCAAAGTGTTCAAGAAGGGTACTCTGGAGTTTATCAAAACGAAAATCTAAGTAAATAGTAAGTAATTTTAGAAATGGAAATCTCCACTGCAACAATCAAAACTTTAGCTAAAACACATGGATTCGACTTAGTCGGAATTACTGACAATCTAGATTTTTCCGAATCTAGATCTCTAGCAATTGAACACATAAATAAAAAAAACATGGTCGGACTTGACTGGTACACAAGTTCTAGAGTAGTCAGAGGTACTTCTCCAGCCGAATTGTTACCTGAAGTAAAATCTATAATCAGCCTTGGAGTAAATTATTACAAAAACAGCCACCATAACAAATCAATGTCGGGCAGCGTAGCTCTATATGCGCAAGATAAAGATTATCATAGAGTTCTAAAAAAAATGATGCGGAACTTAGTATTGGATATTAACGATAATATTAATACAGACATAATAGCTAAATGGTATGTGGATGACGGCCCTATGTTAGACAAATCAGTAGCGTTCAAAAGTGGCATAGGATGGTATGGCAAAAACTCAAACATTTTAACCAAATCATATGGTTCATGGGTTTTACTAGGACAAATTCTAACTAATTTAGAATTAAAACCTGATATACCGATCAAAACCAACTGCGGCACTTGTACTTTGTGCATAGACCATTGCCCTACGAACGCAATTATAGAACCTTACATTGTAAAAAACTCTTTGTGTATTTCTTATTTAACAATAGAACACAAAGGGCCCATACCTATAGAGATGCGTAAAGACATGGGGAACTGGATCTTTGGATGTGATGTCTGTCAAGAAGTATGTCCCGTCAACAAGTTTGCAAAGCCTGCTACGGCTACAGGATTAAAGTTGTCAACATTTTCCAACTTAGATTTATCAGAAATTTTACTTATGAATGAAAGCAGCTTTAAAATAAAATTTGCCGGCACTCCTATCATGAGAACTAAATTATCAGGGTTAAAGCGAAATACATGCATAGTTATAGGCAATCGCCGTTTGTTTTCTTGCATACCTTCACTAGAAAAATCTATTCGAGATAAGGATCCTGTAGTGAGGAGCCATTCTGCATGGGCTCTTGGCCAATTCGAATCTCGTCTCACTAATAATATCTTAAAATCAGCTTTAAACAAGGAAGATGAAGATTCCGTAAAAAATGAAATACGATTAGCCATTAGTAAATAAGAAGTACTATTTGGATCTTTGGATTTTTTTCATCTCTTCTTCAAGTAAATAAAAGTCGGCTTTAGGTAATAAATGCAAATTGCCTTGAAAAGCTAACGGCCAATCTTCTGGAGCCCATCTTTTGACATATTCTAATCTAGGGGCAATTTGATAGGCGTCAATATATTCATGTTCTTGAAGTAAAACTTCAGATCTAACCCCTATTTCATACGTCCATCTATTAGTTAATTGCCAAGGCCATGAGCCTTTGGCAATTTCTCTATACGAAGATGTAACGAACCCTGTGGCAGAAAATTTCTTGCTACTTTCAACGTAAAACAATATTCGATCTCCAGATTCTATCCGTTGGATTTTACGCCTATGTTCTTCTCTTAAAGGATAATTTTCAAAACCATGGTCTTTTGTACCATTAAAACTTTCAATGTCTGATACCACCATCCAAAAGTTTCGAGGCGCATTAGATTCCTTTTTAGTCTTCGCTCTTTGATTATTCATATTCATCAACCAATTCTTTGATAGGCCTATTTTACAACAGAAATATTGTTCTATAAATATATTTGTTTGAAATTTTAATTTAGTGTAGTATTTGAGACAACTTCTATACAGCAGGAATATATTATGACTCCTAACAAAGAACGAATCGCAGCCATAGTCGGAGTAGCCGAATCAGATGAAATAGGGAGAGTTCCTAATAAATCTTCTCTCCAACATCATGCCGAAGCAGCCTATAATGCGCTTGAAGATGCCGGGTTAAAAATATCTGACATAGATGGCCTATTCACAGCAGGGTTTTCTACCCTTCTGACAGCGGAATACTTAGGAATAGAACCTACTTATACAGATAATACGTCTGTCGGAGGGTCATCATTTGTCATTCATGTAGCGCACGCTGTTGCAGCTATTCAGGCTGGTTACTGTAGCGTAGCCCTTATAACCCACGGCCAAGCAGGAAGGTCCACTAGAGCTCGAATACCGGTCGATCCAAATCTCCCAATTGCGCAATATGAAACTCCTTATGGATTTATTGGGCAACCTATAAATTATGCTTTAGCCTGCTCTAGATATATGGATAAATATGGTGAATCTCTTACAAGAGAAGGAATGGCTGAAATAGCAGTCTCCACGAGAAAATGGGCTAATCTAAACCCTAAAGCCTTAATGTATGAAACACCTATGGATTTTGACGAATATCACAATTCCAGATGGATTTCATGGCCATTCCACCTACCTGATTGTTGCCTACAAACTGACTCTGGAGCAGCAATCATTGTCACATCAGCAGAAGTGGCAAACAGATTAAAGAAAAAACCTATTTGGGTTTTAGGAGCCTCAGAATCACATGACCACAACATGATTAGCATGATGCCTGATATGACTTCTACCGTATCAAGAATTACCGGACCATTAGCGCTAGCAAAAGCTGGAATAACCCATAGCGAAATAGACCTGACTATGATTTATGATTCTTTTACTTACACAGTAATGGCATCTTTAGAAGGTTTAGGATTTTGTAAACCTGGCGAAGCCGCTGATTTCGTAAAAGGTCAAAGAACTGCTCCTGGGGGTGATTTTGCTTTAAATACTAATGGAGGAGGCTTATCATACAGCCATCCTGGAATGTACGGTAGTTTTCTGCTTGTAGAAGCTGTAAGACAATTACGAGGAGAAGCTGGCTCAAGGCAAATAAAATCTAAGCACAGGAATTCCAAAGACCCTCAAATTTCATTAGTGAACGGTACAGGCGGATCTCTATCTTCCACCGGAACTGTCATATTAGCCAGAGATTAAGAAATGGAAATAGTCATTATTGGATTACCCCAAAGTGGTAAAAGCTGCCTTTTTGATGCACTCACGCAAGGTGTTTCAGCAAGTTCCGGTATTGGAAATGGGATAGAAATGCGCATAGGAACAGCTAAAGTTCCAGATTATCGCCTAGATGAATTAGCAAATATTTACAATCCTCAAAAAATTATACAAGCTGAAATAAAGTACTGGGATCCACCCGGGATGGAAAGTGGAGTGTCTACCGAGCAGGTCTCCGGCAGATATCGTAATATCTTACAATCCGCAGACGCACTGCTGGTCTGCATACGAGCATTCGAAAGCCCTTATATACCACATATTAAGGGAACAGTAGACCCCGTTAGAGATATAAATACAATATTAGAAGAATTAATGTATTCAGACTTAGAAATGGCAGAAAATGCCATCACCAGATTGTCCGATAGTATTAAAAAAGCTAAACCAGAAGAACGGCAAAGTATAGAACGCCAACAGGAAACCATGATGCAAATCAAAGATGGCATAGAAAAAGGCGATCCTGTATTATCTCTGATGTCATCTTTTTCTGATGTCAATTTTCTATCTAATTATCAATTTTTAACCAACAAACCAATCATAGTTGTATACAATATAAATGAATCAGACCCATCAATCTCATCCATCAACAAAATTCAGTCTTATTCCGGAAACTTGATTGAAATTTCAATACCGGCTCGAACTGAATCTGAACTAGCCCAAATGCCTGAAGAGGAAGAAAAAGAGTTCCGAGAAGATTTGGGACTAACAGAATCAGCTTGTGATCAAATAATACAAGCTACATACAAAGGCTTGAGCCTCATTTCGTTTTTGACAGTAGGAGAAGACGAAGTCCGAGCATGGCCTATTAAATCCAGTTTCAATGCACCCGAGGCGGCTGGAGCCATTCATACAGATTTTATAAAAGGTTTTGTTAAAGCTGAGGTCGTATCGTACGAAAATTTGTTAAAGTGTAAATCATGGGCTCAAACTAAAAAAGAAGGATTATGTAAATCTGAAGGTAAAACCTACATCGTCCAAGATGGGGACATTATAAATTTCCTGATAAACCAATAGTTTTTGCTGCACCAATGCATGACATAAATACTTTTACAATACGATCATATATAGAAAACGATCATCCAAAAGTATGTTCCATTTTTAAAAATGGTTTATTAAATTTAAATTATCCTGAAGGCTTTGATATCGAGCCCTATATAGAAGAATCTCTT
This sequence comes from Dehalococcoidia bacterium, assembly GCA_003523055.1. Classification (GTDB taxonomy): domain Bacteria; phylum Chloroflexota; class Dehalococcoidia; order Lucifugimonadales; family UBA3495; genus UBA2588. The sequence continues at coordinate 316,807 of DPHC01000002.1, forward strand.
GCTACTGATTTAAAAAACATTGAAACTGTATATATGTTGGAATCCGGTTCTCACTTCTGGTGCGCAGTCAATGACTCAGACATTGCCGGAATAGTAGCTATAAAAAAGATTACTGATGAAGTAGCAGAATTAAGACGAATGAGCGTGTCAGATGAGTTTCGACACCATGGAGTCGCAACAAAACTTCTAAAAACGGCAGAAACATTCTGTGTAGAAAATAATTATACCAAGATCAAACTTACAACTACCAATATGCAAATTCCTGCTGTGAATTTATATAAAAAATTCGGGTTTATTAAGTATCATAAAGAAGCATACTCTTTAATAACAGCATATCATTTCCAAAAACTTCTAACCGATATTCCTTTAGACAAATCAGATAGGTTTAGCCAAACTTAAATGATGTCCATCCGGATCTCTAAGATGAATATATCTTTCGTTCCAAATTGCATTTTGAGGTTTGTTCTCAATGAAAATCTTTGCAGAAATTAATCTGTCATAGATTTCATCAACATCCCCAACATGAATGATAAACCTACCCCAATTAGTGTTAATAGAATCATTAGTCTCATTCAGATTGAGATAAGAATTAGACAACTTCAATGTAGAGAATTGTGATTCAGCTCCGCCGAAAATTACAGGTAATCCGAGTATGTCCGCATAAAACCCCAATGATATTGCCATATCCTGGATGTTCAACGTAACAGCATTTATATCGTTGAGCATGGATTAGGGAGATATTATGGTTTTTTTGGACTTTAAAATACCGTACATAGTACCCAGAGCACTCATACTGCCAACATACAAAGGTCCAATGAATATAGCAATCCACAACAATGATTGAGTTCTACGTTCCAGATCCATAATTTGGCTTAACACAAGAGCACTAATCACGATAGTAACAGCTGCCAAAACACCCATTATAAGACCAAATTTTAAACCAAAGGATCCAGTTGCTTCGATTAATCCGTGCCTTTTTTTTGCTATGATATAACTTCCAACAAACGGACTCAATGGTATAACAAACAATATTGCAAAATGCACAACTGGCACCGGCAAAAGTATGAAAGACAATGCAGACAGAATAAGCATTATTCCATAAGACATAAAAACAGATTTCAACATATTATTTTTTTGCTCCTGTGCACCAATATTACTACTTACAAATAATACCATACCCCAATAAAGAGATTTTATAACCTTGCCCCGACGAACATTAATCGAAAGTACAGCTAATCAGTGTTTGACAATTATATTTAACATTATTAAACTGGATATATGGAAAATAAATTAAACGCCTGTCATTGTATGTATCCTCCTAAATGAGAGGGTAGTTACCGTTCGAATTGATTAAACACCCTCCTTAACACAAGAGAGGGTGTTTCATTTTAAACCCTAAACAACATATAAAAGGAATAATAAATGAGCCAAAAACCAATAGCACTTACTCCTGCCCAAGTTAAAAGATATTCTAGGCACCTCATAATGAACGATGTTGGCAGCGTAGGACAACGAAAACTTTTAGACGCAAAGGTTTTGATTCTGGGAGCTGGAGGACTAGGCTCGCCTTCTGCAATATATTTAGCACTGGCAGGTGTTGGAACCATTGGGTTAGTTGATTTTGATGTCGTAGATTTATCCAATTTACAACGCCAAGTCTTACATCACACTGCAGATGTTGGAAGGCCAAAGCTACAGTCAGCCAAAGATAATATTTTATCGTACAACCCTGATATTAATGTAGTTTTACACGAAACTCGGCTTGAATCTGACAATGCTATGGATATAATTTCAAATTATGACATGGTAATAAACGGAGCCGATAATTTTGCTACCCGATATTTGGTAAATGATGCGTGCTACCTATTAGGAAAACCCTTAGTAGATGGAAGTATCTTAATATTCGATGGCCAATCAACATTATTCACACCAGGCAATGGATGTTATAGGTGCTTATTTCCATCACCTCCTCCTCCTGGTATGGTTCCAAACTGCGCTGAAGCTGGAGTATTAGGGGCCCTAACAGGACTAGTAGGGAGCATCCAAGCAACTGAAGCATTGAAGTACATTTTGGGTATAGGCCAAAGCTTAGAATCTAGATTATTAATCATAGATGCCTTAAGTATGACATTTAGAGAATTCAAACTGAGGCGAAACCCTAATTGCCCACTTTGTGGAGACAAGCCTACTGTCACAGAATTAATCGACTACGAAATTTTCTGCGGTATAACTGCAGACAGCCCTACGATGTCTTAATGTTGATCCAACAAACACTCTCACATACCTGTTTCGACTGTTGTTGTTGCCACTGTTGTTCTCCGTAAACAAGAGGGATACATCAACGCATGATTTCAAACTCCCTCTTAATAGCAAGAGGGAGTTTTTTTTACACCAACATCAAGGAATATAAATATGACTAAAACATTCATTCACAACTCGGTTCAGGATAGCATTCTTGATACTATAGGTAATACTCCGATAGTTAAATTAAATCATTGTAGTCCCAATCCTAACGTTGATATTTATGTGAAATTAGAAGGGCAAAATCCTACTGGATCCGTAAAAGATAGAATAGCACTGAAAATGATTAATGAAGCGGAATTCCATGGAGAAATATCTACCACTCGTACTATTCTGGAACCCACTAGTGGCAACACTGGAATCTCAATCGCATTAGTAGGGAAACTAAAAGGTTTCAAAGTAAAAGTGGTTATGCCTAGCAATGTAAGTTCAGAACGTACACAACTCTTAACGGCTTATGGCGCAGACATAGTGTATTCTGAGGGAGAAAAAGGCAGCAACGGTTCAATTGAACTAGCCCAAGATATTCTAAGTAAAAATCCTGAAGACTATTACATGCCTTACCAGTACGGTAATCAAGCTAATCCACGAGCTCATTATGAAGGAACAGGACCAGAAATTTTAGCAGCAGTCCCAGACCTAGATGTTTTCATTGCGGGATTAGGGACAGGTGGTACTTTAACAGGTACAGGGCAATATTTAAAAGATAACAACCCTGAAGTAAAAATTGTAGCGGTTGCTCCAGAGCCAGATGATTTAATATCGGGGTTGCGTAGATTAGAAGATGGATTTATACCTCCAATTTTGGATATAAATGTTTTAGACTCGAGACTTCTAATAAGCAGCTTTGATGCGTTTAAAACAACAAAAATATTACTAGAAAAAGAAGGTATATTCGCAGGTATTTCTTGTGGTTCAGTGGTATATGGAGCAATCAAACAAGCAGAAAGGATGAAATCTGGCAAAATAGTTTGCTTATTGGCCGACGGGGGTTGGAAATACCTAAGTACTAGTCTTTGGACAAAAGACTATCCCCAACTGGCAGAAGAATCCAAGGGCAAAATTTGGTGGTAATACAAATCAAATCCTAACCTCGGTTGAAACTATGCCTACTAGATGCTAGAATTGTACCAAAGGCGGGGTTAACCCGCTTTCTTGCTGATTAGCGTACAAATAAAAACGTAATAGATGGGGGTACAAGGTCGATGAAAAGTGATTTCTTTATCGCATTAACTCAGTTGGCCTCCGAGCGCCATCTACCAAAAGAACAAGTGCTAGACGCAATTGAAGTAGCTTTAGCATCGGCATTTAAGAAAGATTACCCAGATTCCGCTGAAAACATCTCTGTGACTTTAGACCCGAACAGCGGGGACATCAATGTTTATGCAAAAAAAACAGTTGTAGAAGAAGTCTCCGATACAACTTCAGAAATCCAATATTCAGAAGCAATAAAGATTAAACCTGATAGTAATATTGGAGACGAAATATACACCAAAGAGCCTCTTTCGCATAACGCAAGTCGGATTGCAGCACAAACTGCCAAGCAAGTAGTACTACAGAAACTTAGAGAAGCCGAAAGAGAACGATTATACGAAGAATTTTATCAACATAAAGACACTGTAATATCAGGTGTCATAGAGCAGGTAGATCCTGGAAAAGCTGTAATAGTCGAACTTGGTAGAGCACAAGCTGTCATGCCTAATGACGAGCAAGTGTATATTGAACGCTATCGCAAAGGACAACGAACAAAAGTATTTGTTGTGGATGTTAGGAATTCAGCAAAAGGTCCTGCAATTATTGTGTCTCGGAGCCATCCAGACCTCTTAAAACGACTATTCGAACTTGAAGTGCCAGAGATAAATGGTGGTGCTGTTTCTATACAGGCAGTAGCAAGAGAAGCAGGGTCCAGGAGTAAAATAGCTGTAAGCACCAATCAGGATGGAATTGACCCTGTTGGCTCATGTATTGGGGTACGGGGTAATAGAATTCAAAGTATTGTTAACGAGCTTCAAGGCGAAAAGATCGACGTAGTCCAATGGGACACAGACCCTAAGGTTTTTATATCTAGATCTATCAGCCCATCTGAAGTATTACATGTAGAATTGTCTCCTACTGAACCAACTGCAATAGTAGTAGTTCCAGACAAACAGTTATCCCTTGCTATCGGTAAAGATGGCCAAAATGCTAGATTAGCAGCCAGATTGACCGGATGGAAACTAGACATCAAAGGCAATCTAGAATGGGAAGAGAAAAGAAAAGAATTAGAAGCGATAGCACAAAAGAAACGTGAAGAACTAGCCGCAGCAGAGGTATTGGTTCCAACAAAAGAACCTATAGCGGAGGAGAAACCTGAAGAGGTTTTAGTCGCGCAACAAACGTCATTGGTAGATGAACAACCTGAGCCGGTTGTAGTTGAGCCAGCCGAAACTATAACTCCAACCATATCCAAAGAAGATGAAGAGGCTATATTACAGGCTCTAATCCTTGAAGAAGAAGCCTCAGTACCAGAAATGCAAGAAGAGGCTGTTGAAGAAGGATTATCAATAGAATCATTGGACGGATTCATTCTAGAAGATATTGGAGATGATGATGATTCGGGACCAAGCATAGATTTTCCTCAACTGGGCCAAAATTCAGGATTAATCAGATTCGCTGAAGATATTGTCGCAGATGATGAAAGATCAGGTCCTAGAAGACGTGGTGGCAACAGGCCAAATAACCAACCAAAGCGAACACGCAGGTAGTTAGTTAGACACAGGACACAACCATGAACCCGAAATATGTGTGTCTCTGAGCAAATATACCCGTAATTTAGCTATATATTCTTAAAAGTTATGGAGAATCATGAATTCAAATGACACTGAAAATAAGAAACTTACTAGGACTTTAATCTTACCTGAAACCATCTCAGTTAAAAACTTAGCTGATCTGATAGATGAAGATCCCATAGACGTGATAAAACAGCTGATGAGAAACGGTATAATGGCAGGTATGAACCAAGTGGTTGATCATCAAGTAGCCAGATTGATAACTAATGTTTACGGTATTTCTGCAAGATATGTAGAACCTAAAACGTCAGAACTAAAAATTACATCTGCAACTAGTAGTAACACAGAATTACCAGTTCGACCTCCAGTTGTGACTATTTTAGGACACGTCGATCATGGCAAAACATCTTTGTTAGATAAAATTCGCGAAAGCCATATCGCCGACAAAGAACTTGGAGGTATCACGCAACACATCGGCGCTTACCAAGTATCATATGAAAGTAAAACTATAACTTTCCTAGATACTCCTGGCCATGCAGCATTCACTTCAATAAGATCTCGTGGAGTTAGATTAACTGACATAGCAGTACTTGTAGTTGCAGCAGATGACGGGATAATGCCTCAAACGATTGAAGCAATTAACCATGCTAAAGCCGCAGACGTGCCATTGATTGTAGCAATGAATAAAATCGATACTCCTGGTGCAGACACTGACAAAATAAAACGTCAATTAAGTGAAGAAGAATTACTAGTGGAAGAATGGGGTGGAGAAGTTATAGCGGTTCCTGTATCTGCTATGACAGGAGAAGGAATAGAGAATCTTCTAGAAAACATACTGCTAGTATCTGAAATCTTAGAACTTCGCGCAAACCCAGATTCTCTCGCTACTGGTGTTGTCATAGAAGCAAAATTAGATAAACAAAAAGGGCCAACTGCAACTGTCTTGATACAAGAAGGGTCATTGAAAATTGGCGACTATATATTTGCCGGTAACGTCTGGGGAAGAGTCAAAGCCCTTAGTAACCATCTTAATGAATCTATGACTTCGGCTACCCCAGGCACGCCTGTGGAAATATTAGGGTTCAATGGAGTGCCTGAGGCCGGAGTACTTATGAAAGTAGCATCTTCAGAAAAAGAAGTTAAGGCACTTATAACAAAATCCAATGATAATCATAATAGTTTAGCATCCAAAACTCTAACGTTAAACGAAGTAGCGAAAAAGATAGATTCCGGTGAATTAAAAACTTTAAATCTTGTATTGAAAGCTGATGTCCAAGGCAGTTTGGAAGCGGTATCACAGTCAATTCAATCGCTAGAATCTGAGCAAGTACAAATCCAAGTAATCCATTCCGCAAGTGGCGCTATAAATGAATCTGACATATTATTGGCCGGGGCGTCAGACGCAGTCATTTTAGGTTTCTCATTACCAGAAGACCCCAATATGCTTAAAATAGCAGAACGAGCGGGGATAGAGATCCGATATTACAATATAATCTACCAACTATTAGAAGACATGCAAAAAGCAGTAGATGGAATGATAGAACTAGAAGTAGAAGAAATATACTTAGGCAAAGTAGAAATCAGAGAAATATTCCCTGGCAAGAAAAACACGGCCATAGCCGGTTGCAGGGTGATTGACGGCAAAATAGTCAAAAATGCCATGGCCCGAATATTAAGAGCCGAGCAAGTCATTGATGATTGTCCTATTATAAGCCTCAGGCATTTTAGAGATGAAGTAAATGAAATAACAACAGGAATGGAATGTGGGATCCAGTTAGGTAACTTCAATGACTATGCAGAAGGCGACATATTAGAAATTCATCGCCAGAAATAGCTCCTCAATAACGAGAAAAGATAGATGTTATGAATAGAAGATTAGAACGAATCAATGAGACCATCAGAACTGAATTGGGAAACCTTCTACTAAAAGACGTCAGCGATCCAAGGTTGTCTGGCATAATCACAATAACTGAAGTAAATACGTCTCCAGATCTTAGAAATGCGCAAGTGTTCTTGAGCGTTTTGGGCGATGAAACTCTCCAAAACGAAGCCTTAGAAGGAATGAAATCCGCAGCAAGTTATTTGAGGCGATCTTTAAGGGATCGGTTACTACTAAGAAATACCCCGTTTTTAACATTCAAACTTGATCATTCCGCAGCGGTTGGAGATAAGTTGTTAAAATTGATCAAAAAGGCGAATTCACATAATTAAATTAATTACGCAAGTTCCTTAATTAATAGATATGATTAATGGATTCATAAATATTTACAAACCAACTGGCATAACTTCAATGGACGTCATCCGGCAAGTCAAACGGCCTTACGGGAAAAACAACATAAAAGTCGGACACTGTGGCACTTTAGATCCTTTAGCTGAGGGAGTCTTACCTTTGGCAATTGGCAATGCATCTAGGCTGGCCGAATACGTAGTGAATGGAGAAAAAACGTATTTCGCAGAGATAACTTTAGGAGGAGAAACTGCTACATACGACGCAGAATCCCCGATCTTAAACAAAAAACCAACAGATCACATTAATGCCGAAATGATAAGTTCAGTATTATCAGAATTTGTAGGAGATATATATCAGAAACCTCCTATTTATAGCGCTTTAAAATACCAGGGTAAAAGATTATATGATTTTGCAAGAAAAAACATTGATGTGGATATACCTTCTCGCAAAGTCACGGTCTCAGCGATAGAATTACTTTCCTACGATTGTTCCAAGTTAGAACTCAGAGTGACTTGCGGCAAAGGAACATATATAAGGTCTATCGCACACGATTTAGGAACCTTATTGGGATGTGGAGCATATCTCCAAAAATTAATCAGAGAATCTTGTTCCAATTTCACTCACTTAGACGCTATTCACCTGGCAGATTTAACCAAAATGTTAATAATTGATCCTGATTCGTTAGCTCAACATCTAATCCCCATAGACACCGCGATGAAACATTTTCCCAAAATATGTGTCCCTGAAGTGATTGCCAAAAGATTCAAAAACGGAATGGAAATAGATCTAACTCACATACTAACTCAATTTGACCACAATGCGATATTTAGAACATATGATCCTCATGGTTCATTTTGTGCGGTTTCAACTCTTAATCCACTTTCTGGGAAGTTGAAACCAGTAAAAGTTTTTCTTTAATAACTATATTTGTTCAAAAAAATCACGAAATGACACTTTGTAGTTGATTAACTTGTGCTCATTTCGTAACATATGCTCCATAGTGGTATCGTGTTTTTTCAGAGGCTCTGATTCTATGATACCTTACTATGTCGGAAACATTCAGAAAATAATACCTACAAGGAGGAGAAATGGAAGCATACTGTTTTAAATGCAGGGAAAAAAAAGAAATCCAAAATCCTACTGCTGTAACATTAAAAAACGGCCGACCAGCAACTCAGGGAACTTGCGGTGTCTGTAGCACCAAATTGTTCAGAATAGGTAAATCTTCGTAAGTAGGAACATTATTTACGGGATAACTAATATCCCGTAAATAATGCGATATGTTTTCAAATCCAACCATGAAAGATAGTGAATTGTGTTTGAAATGCTCCAAATCCTTGCACAACAAACCCAAATTCATCGTACTAAATAAAACACTTACCATAGAAACAATGAAATCCATAAGCTTTCTATGTACCATTTGTTATATAACTAACAAGAACCTATTGAAGCGCAGTGTAATAGTGGCCACAGTTGTTGGTACTATATTAAATTTACTTAATTATGGTAATTCTATAGGCACAATTACCATAACTTTATTTTTAGTTGTCAAAATGTCATTAAATTACTTTGTACCGTTCTTAGTCTCTTTTACTACTAGTTTTATGGCTAGCCGCAGTAAAAGTCCTGATTAGGTATATTGCCTTACAACGCTTACAACTGTACCTCTGATGCTAATATTATCTGCTGCGACAAATATTGGTGCCATCGTACTATTTGAAGGTTGTAACCGAATTACACCATGCGGGTGAAAGTAAATCTTTTTAAGAGTAGCTTCTTCTTCCTGGACTAACCAAGCAACGACTGTCTGACCATTTTCTGCTTGTGGTCCAGATTTTACAATTACAACATCACCATCGTCGATACAAGAATCTATCATAGATGTACCTTCAACTCGTAATCCGTATAATAAATCTTGGTGTTGTTGACCTGGTGGTAAATCTATATACTCTGCAGATTCAACATCAGCCAAAACGTCTCCAAAAACTGGTAATGGAGATCCTGCAGCAATTTTACCCAATACTGGAATTCTAGTTGTCTTAAAGGAATTACTCGCATCTTTACCATCAAGTAACTCTATGCCTCTTGCTATATCCTTGCGTCTGCTTATAAACCCGCGTTTTTCTAATATTTTTAAATTGTAGTCTACAACTGAAGTAGAACTAATGTTGCAAATTTTTTGTATATCCCTAACAGTCGGGGGGAAATCATTTTCTTTCGCAAACGAACCTATACCATCAAGGATATCTGTTTGTTTCTTAGATAACGAAGTTGCTACCATATTTTACCACCTTTATAAAACATATGTTCTAATTAGTGTACCACATAAATGAAGAGGCTACATCTGTAGTAGGTGTTAAAACAAGTAGTGAAAGTTGTTTATATGGACTTTGAGGAGGCGATCAATCGAGACTTAGTTCTTGCAGCAGTGTTCTTATGTATAAGTTTTTTTCCTGCTATTTTATCAAGTTGTTTCACGGCCTTTGCTACTAATAAATCCACGTCTTCTTTTGAATCGTTATTAGTTATTGCTTTTTTTGCAGCACCAATTACAGTTCTTGTCTCACTAATGATACTGTGGTTACGGACCTGCTTTACTCTAGATCGTTTATTTGCTTTCTCAGCGGACATATTAGTCACCTTTTTCTAAACTGCTATAAGTATACAGTAAATTTCAATATACTGCATTGCATGCCCTCATATGTCCAAGTTTCTTACGGTTCGAGCATGGGCCTGTATAAATCCTTTACGTGGTGCTACAGCTTCACCCATCAATGTAGTAAACACTTCATTAGATGCCATTACATCATCAATATTGACCCTAAGCATTTGCCTGGATTCGGGATCCATAGTAGTTTCCCATAATTGATCTGGATTCATTTCACCAAGGCCTTTATATCTCTGAGTCTGCAAACCTCTTTTCCCTTCAAAACTGGTTAAAACAGATTCTTTTTCCAATTCAGTATAAGCATATCTTGCGTCACTTCCGGCTTGTATTTTATAAAGAGGTGGTTGTGCAATGTATAAAAATCCATGTTCTATGAGAGATATCATTCTACGGAAAAAGAAAGTCAAAATCAAAGTCCTAATATGGGATCCATCAACATCAGCATCGGTCATTATAATTATTTTGTGATACCTACATTTCGAAGCATCAAAATCCTCTCCTTCGCCTGCTCCAATGGCTGCAATCATAGCTCTGATTTCTTCATGTCCTAAAATTTTATCTGGCTGTTGCAATACTCTTTCTACGTTTAATATCTTACCTTTTAAAGGTAAGATGGCCTGATATTGCCTGTCTCTACCCATCTTGGCTGATCCTCCAGCAGATTCTCCTTCCACAATGTACAATTCTGATTTTTCAGGGTCTCGCTCGGCGCAATCTGATAGTTTCCCAGGTAGTGAAGACCCATCCAGCGCATTTTTCCTTATCACTAATTCTCTAGCTTTCTTAGCGGCATCTCTAGCTTTTTGAGAAGTTAAGCACTTTTCCATAATTTTCTTAGCATCAATCGGTGTTTCTTCCAAATATCTAATAAGGCCCTCACTAACGATCGTATCAACCGCTCCTCTGACTTCAGCGTTACCTAATTTTGTCTTAGTTTGTCCTTCAAACTGTGGGTCAGTTAACTTAACGCTGATCACAGCTCCTAAGCCTTCTCTAACATCTTCACCAGTTAAGTTAGATTGATCCTCTTTAATAAATCCTTGCTTTCTAGCATAATCATTCAATATTCTAGTCAAAGCTAATCTAAATCCTGTTAAATGAGTTCCTCCTTCTTGGGTATTGATACAGTTGGCAAATGAATAAACCTGTTCTGTGTACCCTTGGTTATACTGTACTGCTACCTCAACCATAGTTTCCCCAGAACTCTTTTGATAGTAAAAAGGAGTTTCATGTAAATAGGACCTACTTTTGTTTATGTTCCTGACTAAGTTAGCTATACCACCGTCAAAGAAGTACGTTCTTTCTATATCTCCTTTTCGGGTACTAGCATGCCAATAGCTCGTGAAATGTAATTTCAAGCCTTTATTGAGGTACCCCATTTCTTTAAAACGGTTTATCAATACGTCAAAATCATATTCTATAACAGGGAAAATATCAGGATCAGGGCTGAAAGTTATTGTAGTACCATGACGATCAGTAGAACCTAACACTTCTAATGTCCCTGTAGGTATCCCCCTAGCGTACTGCTGGGAGTATACTTTACCTTCTCTATGAATTTCGGCTGTAACATGAGCTGATAGTGCATTAACAACTGACGCTCCAACCCCGTGCAATCCACCACTAACTTTGTATGCCCCTCCACCAAATTTACCTCCAGCATGCAGTGTAGTCATAACTGTTTCCAATGCAGAGAGTCCTGTAGTGGCGTGTTTATCTATTGGAATACCTCTCCCATTATCAGAAACGCTGATCGCACCAGTTTCTGAAATCTCTATAGTAACTGTATCGCAGTATCCGGCCATAGCTTCATCAACGCAGTTATCAATAATTTCATATATTAAGTGATGGAGTCCTCTCTGATCGGTACTTCCTATATACATTCCTGGACGGACTCTAACGGCTTCTAGTCCTTCTAAAACTTGAATGTCTTTTGCTGTGTAAGATTGATTTTGTTTTGTGTTCATATATCAACGGCTGGGTTGTTAAATTTCCTATTCACGTGTTTTCCCAAATGAGGAACAACCATATATAATTCTATCAAAAATACCACCAATACAGTGGAACTTATTGTCACTTGTAAACTCAGTATTCTTGATTTGGGGAAGAATCCCAAAAATAAATGCCTTCTATGTATGATTTTATAGCGTATTGTATTGGCATAAACAAAGGCTTTGGCAGTTTATCCAAATCAAACCACCCATATTGATAAAATTTCTCAGGTTCCTTTATTTGTGGTTTTTGATCTTTCGGTAATTGACACATAAATTCTATATCTACATAGTGGACATCATAATCAATAACATTAGACACACATAAATAATGCAAGTTACTTAACGTGAGACCAAATTCTTCATTAGCTTCTCTAATCGCGCATTCCTTAAAACTTTCACCAAATTCAAGGTGCCCTCCTGTAGAACCCCAATATCCGTCAGCATGAGACGCCTTTCTTTTTGCTAAAAATATTTTATCTTTTGAAAAAATTAAAGTGCCGACTCCAACACGAACATCTGCCATCATTAGATTCACCTATTTGATTATTTTAGTGTTATTATAAGATGTCTGAGTGTGTAATGTTGCAAGTTAATCACTCTATTGAAATCGAAACTGTAAGAATGAATGAATCACTTTATAAAGTTCAATAACATAGGCTGTTTTAAATGCAACCTACACATCCAATCAAACATTTAAGATATTTATAAAACTAAATCAATGTGCAAATATTATGAAGCAAAGAATATTAACAGGTATACGACCAACTGGAAAATTGCATTTAGGTCATTATGTTGGCGCTCTTGAAAATTGGATACGCTTACAAAGTGAATATGACTGTTATTTCCTCATAGCTGATTATCAAGCTCTTGGTGATCATATTGATGAAATGGACAACATTAAGCTTGCAGTTAGAGATGTAGTGTTAGATTGGTTAAGTGTTGGATTGGATCCTCAAATATCCACATTTATAGTACAAAGCTATGTGCCGGAGCATGCAGAACTAGCCATGCTCCTTTCAATGTTAACTCCATTGGGCATGCTTGATAGGAACCCTACATTGAAATCGGAGAGAGAGAGGATTTCTACCACCAGTTTATCTGTAGGATTCTATACATATCCTGTAAGCCAAGTAGCAGATATATTACTACCCAAGGCAAATTTGGTACCAGTAGGAGAAGATCAATTACCGCATATTGAAATGACTAGAGAGATAGCCAGAAGATTTAATAACCGCTATGGAGAGGTCTTCCCTGAACCCGATAGCTTAGTAGGCCGAGTAGCCCGGTTACTAGGAACTGATGGGCAATCTAAAATGAGCAAAAGCATCGGCAATGTCATCTATTTGTCTGATGATTCAGAGACAGTGACAAAAAAAATTATGTCTATGTACACTGATCCAACCAGGTTACGGGCTACTGATCCAGGGCACGTTGAAGGTAACCCTGTTTTCCAATACCATGACGCATTTAATGCAAATGCCGAGGAAGTGAGCGATCTCAAAGAACGATACCTATTAGGGAAAGTTGGAGATGTTGAGGTCAAACAAAAGTTAGTACTAGCAATAAATAGTTTCTTAGATCCTATTCGAGATATCAGGCACAAATATGAAAGCAATAATAATTTTGTTAATGAATGTATAAATTCAGGTTCAGAAAAGGCTCGAGAAACAGCTCAGGAAACAATGAAAGAAGTTAGAGAAAAAATGGGGTTGAAATATGATTCTCCATCTATTTAACCAATTCAAAATACCAATGATTCAGAACAAAGAATCATGAACATTCCTCTTTCTAAAACCAACAAATCTGCACTCGAGGTCGCCAAAATAATAGCCACTCTATCAGGTGACATTATTTTAAAAAAATTCAATACTGAATTGGATATTAGCTTCAAAGGAAGAACTGATGTAGTAACTGACGCTGACCGGGAATCAGAAGAATCGGCAATTCAATGCATCCAGTCAGAATACCCAGATCATAATATTTTATCAGAAGAATCAGACCCTTTTAATCAAGGCTCTCAATACACTTGGATTGTAGATCCAATTGACGGTACAAAAAATTACGCCTCCGGTATTCCCCATTTTTGTATAGTAGTAGCTTTAGGAAAAACTGACCCCATTAGCCAAACCATTGAAATAATAACGGCTGTCACATATGATCCAATACGTAAAGAAATGTTTCATGCAGAAAAAGGACAAGGCGCTTTTTTAAATGGGCAACCATTAAACATTTCAAAAAAAACCAAGGTCATGGATTCAATACTGGGATTTGATTTGGGATACGTTGATGATAAGGCAACAACAGCACTTGAAATGATTACCAACGATTTGTGGCCAAATCTACAAGGATTCAGGCTTATGGGATCATCAGCGTTGGGGCTGGCATATGTAGCAAGCAATCGAATAGATCTTTATTTTCATCATTCATTATCTGCTTGGGATGTGGCTTCTGGTTTACTACTTATTAGAGAATCAGGTGGAGATATAGTAGATAAATTAGGCAATACAGCCAATATTTTCAGCGGAAGTATTATTGCTTCAAACAAAGCCATTCTAGAGGATTTCAGTAATATAACAAACAAATCTCCATGGAGGTTTGCTTAAGTTTCATACAATAACTAATAGCACTGAAAATTTATGAATTTAACCACTCAATTAATAACTTATATTATCTTGTCATGTGCAACTGCATACCTGATGGGATGCATACCAACAGCCTATTTGATTGCAAAACGTAACGGGTTAGATATATTTGCTATAGGAACCAAATCTGCCGGCACAGCAAATGTGTATCGTAATATCAGTAGAAGCCAAGGCTTATTAGTTTTTGTGATTGATGTAACAAAGGGCGCACTCTCACTAGCGTTACCTTTGATTCTGGCTCTCCCAGAATTTACTTTGTTTTTGGCAGCTTTCTTTTCAGTAGCAGGCCATTGGAACTCCGTATTTACTGGCTTCAAGGGTGGCGACAGCATGGCAAGTATGCTTGGTATTATATTGGTGCTAATTCCAGGTGTTTCTGTGCTAGCAATTTTAATCGGATGTTTGTTTGTATTTATATGTAAGCGCTATAAGTATCGTTCCTCCATCGGCCTCTTAATATGTTGCGGAATTTTGTTAACTCTAGCATTTTTCTCCGAAGGGAACATGTTTATTGCTTTCGGATTATTTCTGTTATGCAATATAGTCATAGCTCACAATATATACAAAGGAATGAAGCTCAATTCAGTATTGCCAGTATCTAAAACTTTAGACCTTTAAAGAGAAACTCCTCATATTTTTTGAAAAACCCAAAAATATTAACTCAAAAATAGTACCTAATTACTCAAAAAGTAGTACTCTTTATAATTAAGAAGAATGAACTTTCCAAGGAGTTATTATGGCTGAACAAGTTGATGAGATTATTATCTACACACACCCAGACTGCGCATTTTCTGCTGCTGCCAAGGCAGATTATCGAAGAAGCAAAACCGAGTACACAGAAGTGGACCTAGCTAAAGAACCGGACAAGATTCCTGATCTTACTTCTTTAACATCCGGAGAGCGCATTACCCCTGTTATTGTAAAAAATGGAGAAGTAACTATAGGCTACAAAGGCGGATATTGAGACTTCTAACGACTCAAGTTTGAGTCATAAAAACATCTGTTCTAGTAGGCTATTTACAAAATAGAACATTTGTACTATCCTGTTACCAATACATATAAATAAGGTGTAATTATGAAAGAAAAACCGTCGGATACAGAACTTAACCAATCGGCTCTTGACATAGCAATCTCTAGTATAGAAAAGGATCATGGCAAAGGCGCCATTATGAAATTGGGAGATAAAGCAAATAAAATTCAAACCCAAAGCATCCCGACTGGATCATTAACTCTAGATTTTGCGTTAGGTGTTGGTGGATTACCTAGAGGTAGAGTCACCGAAATCTACGGGGCTGAATCTGCTGGTAAATCAACGCTTGCAATCCATTTCATGGCAGAAACCCAAAGGGCAGGAGGAGTAGCCGCATATATAGACGCCGAACATGCCTTCGATCCAGCTTACGCAACAAAGTGCGGATTGGACGCCAAGAATTTATTGATATCACAACCAGATAGCGGTGAGCAAGCATTAGACATTACAGAACAACTAGTCAGGAGTGGTGCAATAGACAGTCTAGTCATCGACAGCGTGGCCGCGTTGGTTCCGCAAGCTGAAATAGACGGTGACATTGGGGACACTCACGTAGGCCTGCAGGCGAGGCTGATGTCTCAAGCTTTAAGAAAATTAACCAGTCAAATCAACAAATCTCGCACTGCTGTTGTATTTATTAACCAGTTACGAGAAAAAATCGGTGTTTATTATGGCAGTCCAGAAGTCACTCCAGGTGGTAGAGCTTTAAAATTTTATAGCTCCGTTAGAATTGATCTGAGAAGAGCAGAATCTATAAAACAGGGCTCAGAAATAATTGGCAACAGAGTAAGAGCTCGTGTCGTTAAAAACAAAGTGGCAGCTCCATTTAAAGTTGCAGAATTCGACATAATGTTTGGGTCAGGTATAAGCAAGACTGGAGATTTGATTGAATTAGGAGTTACAGAAGGATTAATAAAAAAGTCCGGAGCATTTTACTCTTACCAAGAAACTAAACTAGGGCAAGGCAGAGAGGCTGCAAAATCTTTCTTGGAAGAAAATTCCTCGGTCATGTCAGAAATAGAAGGCCTTTTAAGAACAAAGCAAAATCGACAGGATGAGCCAATTGAACAATCGTCTGAAGTGACAAAACTAGAAGACGATTTAAAACTTTTAACTAATAACGAATAGGGCAATTATTGCAATTTATATTTGGCTATAAGGATTCCACATCCTATTCCTGCGATAGTATAAATAGATAAAAAGGTTGAATCGAATATAAGTATCCCTACTAAGCTCAAAACGAGACTTAGAGATACGGTACCAAACAATAGATTCGACCTTTTTTGTCTTATTATTGCATTAATTGCCATGGTAAGGGCCCACCCCATAAATACAGGATATATCAAATGCGTGATGTAATAGCTACCTCTAGAATACCCAAACAAATCAACAATCAGAACTGTAAGGCTAATCCAAAAAACTACCAAAACTGGAATGGCTGCCACACAAATACTAATAGCAATGATCTGGTGTCCAATGGGTATATTATATATCGGGTTTTTAAATACGGTAATGCATTCTTTACATTTTATCCCTATGCTGTCATCGCCAACACAAGATAAGCAAATGGGCTTCGAGCACTTACCACAAAACATTGAGGTTTCAATTTTCAAATGTATAAAACAATGATTCATACATTGTCTCTATCAAATAACAATCTATTAAATAACAATCGCGTGTTCATTTGGGGTAATTTCAAGATTTGATTGGCCGTGACACGTTTACTTAACATGATGCAAACCAATAGGCCTAATAAAGCTTGTGTCGTCAAATCACCATATCCCATTATAGGCAGAAGAATTAATGCAAGTGCCACAAATGGTGCAGTATCTTCATCCATCAACATACTACAAAGAGGAATTGTAACTACAAACATCCATACGATAGGATTCCAAAACACTAAAGACAAATACAATATCAAAACGCTTCTGCCGCCTTTCATTTTTGTAAAAATCGACCAAGCATTACCGGTTACCACACAAATAATAGTCAATAATTTTACTATTTCACCATCACCGATATCTATCTTAGATATCACAATGTTACTTACAACCATTGGGATCAAAACTTTTATAATAAACTCTGAGAATAGTAATAGTATTCCCGCTGTTTTTCCTACATTTTTAAACGTATATGTGAATCCAAAGTTGCCGGTTGTTAGTGGTTTTTTGTTCCAGATAGTGCAAATCAAGAATGCTGTGGGTATAGATCCCAATAACCAACATGATACCAAAAACAACATAATAATGAGAGTTAAAGGCAATGAACTATCTCTTAGTTAATTTTTCCACACTACTCATCGGTGGGCCAATATGTCCTGGCAAGGTCTCTCCAGTGTTTCCCAACCCATGATAATCACTGCCTCCACAAGGAATTAAATCAAATTTTTGGCTAAGTCGTAGTAAATTATTAACGATGGTTTCGTCGTAGCCAGGGTAAAATATTTCAATTCCATCTAATCCGTGATTTTTTAGTGATTCTATGTGGTTTGCTTTATTAGATAGTTCATTGGGGTGAGCCAAAACTGCCTTACCTCCTACTGATTTTATCAGTTCTATTCCTTCAAATGGTGTCATTTTGGGGACTTCAACGTATGCTAAGCCTGTACGATTGAGATGGTTCTTAAAAGCCTGTTTAGGTTCAGTGAAATATCCTTTCTCAACAAGAGCCAATGCTAGATGAGGCCGACCTATAGTACCTTCTCCTGCTATTTCTTTCACTCTGTTCCAGGTGATGTGCATACCTAATTCTGATAATTTTTGGATCATTAATTGGGCCCGATCCACTCTACCAGCACGAAATTCTAGTAATTTATTTTGGAACTGTTGGTTTTTATAATCAATATAATAGCCTAATATATGAATTTCATCGTCAGGTATGTCTGTGCTTAGTTCAATGCCTGGTATTAAAGTTAATGAGGGATGTTGTTTGATTATAGTAAAGGCTTGGTCCAACCCATTAGTAGTGTCATGGTCTGTGATAGATATAACTTTAAGCTTGGTAGTACTGATAAATTCAATAAGCTGATGCACTGACATTCTGCCGTCGGATTCTCTCGTATGAAGGTGTAAATCAACTAAAGACATTGCCTTTACCTTAATTAGTTATCAAATTCTTCAAACCGGGAAGGAGTACATTCACAAACAAATTATTGAGCGTACTCCGTATTCCTTGTTTCTCTGATTACTGTAACTTTAATTTGACCGGGGTATATGAGCTCTTTTTCAACTTTACTGGCTATATTCCGCGCCAAGTCGGCTGACATTACATCATCAATATCATCGGGTTTCACCAATACTCTAACTTCTCTGCCTGCTTGTATGGCAAAAGCTCTTTCTACACCTTCAAAGCTGGTAGCTGCTATTTCTAAATCTTGTAAGCGTTGTACGTACAATTCAGTAGATTCTTTCCTAGCTCCTGGTCTAGCAGCGCTCAAAGTGTCTGCAGCTGAAACTAAAAAGGATTCATCGGTATTGTGGTGATCATCATGATGTTCTGATATAGCCATGCATACTCTTTGATTAATTCCATATCTTTCAACCAATTCGGCTCCAATTTGTGCATGAGGGCCTGGGACCTCATGGGTTAGAGCTTTCCCTATGTCATGCAACAAACCTCCGAGTTTTGCTTCTTCTATATTAGCTCCAATTTCCGCTGCCATTATTCCTGACATCAGTCCGACTTCCAAACAATGCTTCAGTACATTTTCTCCATAACTGAACCTGAATTTCAATCTGCCTAGATGTCGTATTATTTCTGGATCAAGTCCACTTATCCCGATGTCAAAAACGGCTTGTTCACCAGCTTTCCAAATAGTTTGCTCAACATCTTCAGTTGCACGATGAACAGTTTCTTCAATACGAGTCGGCTGTATTCTTCCATCTGATATAAGCTTCTCAAGAGATAGTTTAGCAATTTCTCTTCTTATAGGGTCAAAACATGAGACTGTTACCACACCCGGAGTATCATCAATCATCACATCCACTCCAGTAAGTGATTCTAGGGTCCTTATGTTCCGTCCTTCGCGTCCAATGAGACGACCTTTCATGTCATCACTTGGTAGGTGCACTACAGATGTAGTACCTTCAGAAACTACATCTGTGGACAATCTATTAATCGCTAACGTCAATACATTACGAGCCACAACATCGGCTTGAGATTTAAACTCTCGCTCGATACGAACATTTCTTTTTGCTAACTCATATTTAGTGTCTTCTTCCGCTTTAGCCAAAATTTGGCTTCTAGCCTCTTCTGATGAAAGGGAAGCTATTTGTTCTAAATCTAGCAAAACCTTTTCTTTGGTTTCATCTAGATCTTTTTGAGAAGATTCCAGCTGTTCTCTTTCTTCAGATAATTCGTTCTCTTTACTTTCTAGATCTACAGATTTTTGTTCTATAGCTTCTTCTCGTTGTAAGTAACGACTTTCCAACCTATTTAATTCTTGACGTTGTGCTTTTAATTCGTTCTCATTTTCAGTACGTACTTGAAGAGCTTGCTCCTGGGCCTCAAGCACCAGTCGCCGTTTCTCTTCTTCGGCTTGGTTAAGTACATTAGCTGAGTATTGCTTTGCATTCTCAACTATTTTACCGTCTGATTTCAATTTTAGATAAAACCAAACTACAAAAACGGTTCCAGCTACACCTATAACCGCTAGGACGGAAATTAGAATAGTATCTAACACTATTATCCTTCCTTATTCCGTCAATTTATTTGCGTATTACTAATTCAATCCTACCCAACCAATTTTCTAGTGTCAAGGTATTTATTAATGAAATTGATGGTATTCTCTTGAGTGGAGTGTCCCCATCACTTATAATCTTTATAGTAAGTAGACAATTAGAGGAAAATATGCCTGAAGATTATTATCAAACACTTGGAGTTTCACGATCAGACAGCACTGAAGACATTCGTAAAGGTTTCCGACAGAAAGCAATGGAATATCATCCAGACAGGAATAAAACTGAAGGTGCATCAGACAAATTCAAGGAAATAAATGAAGCATATCAAGTGCTTTCTGACCCTAAAAAGAAAGCACAATACGATCAATTTGGTCATGCTGGCGTAAATGGGAATAGGTCAGGAGGATCACCATTCGATGGCTTTGATGGATTCGGAGGCTTTGGTGACATTTTTGATTCATTTTTTGGAGGATCTTCTAGAAGAAACGCAAACCAACCTACTCAAGGACAAGATATCTACGTATCTCTCGAACTAGACTTTGAAGAATCAGTGTTCGGAGTTGATAAGACCATCAGTATAAATAGACTAGAAGTGTGCGACACTTGTGATGGATCTCGGGCTAAAAACGGATCTACACCATTAATTTGCTCTACTTGCAACGGCCAGGGCCAAGTACGTAGAAGCCAAAAAAGTGTCTTTGGACAATTCACACAAGTAGTAGGATGCTCTGCCTGCCAAGCGACCGGTAAAATTATTGATGACCCGTGCACAGATTGCAAAGGTAATGGAATCGTAAATATTACCCGTAACACCACCATAGAAATTCCTCAAGGAATCGAAAATGGAATGCAAGTCAGAATGACTGGGTGGGGTAACCACGGTACTAACGGCGGCCCATCAGGAAATTTATATGTAGAAACGCTAGTATCTACACACAAAACTTTCACTAGACGGAAATTTGATTTAATTTACCAATTGCCCTTAAATATTGCAGAAGCATCCATTGGAGCAAGCGTAATAGTACCGACTTTAGAAGATGATGGACATATTTTGAAAATCCCAGCAGGCACTCAGTTTGGTGACGTTCTAACTATTAAAGGAAAAGGTGTGCCACATTTACGAGGCAATGGCAGAGGGGACATAAAAGTGATAACCAATGTTAATGTACCTAAAAAACTGTCTAAATACCAAAAAGAGTTATTGGCTAAATTAAGCCAAAGCCTGAACGGCACAGCAGACACCTCAGAAACTGCTTACGATCATGGCAGTGTAGACAGCGACTTTGAGGACGATAAAGGCCTAATTAATAAAATTAAAGACATTTTAACGTGATTTAGACAAAGTTATCGCATGATATTATAATCCAAACACCAGTATTAACCACTGGAATCTGAAGTTTAATTAAAGTTATATATGGCTTGGCAACAAATAAGCATAAACGTACCTCATGAATTTGTAGAACCTATTTCATATGTGTTCGAAAGGTATGGTCATGGCGTTGGCATACAATCACTAGGTCCGGATACAGCAGCTATTACAACTTTCCTTCCTACCGAATCCCAATCTAGAATGGCTAGGATTGAAATAGGAGTTAATCTGGCTAAGTCCATAGCTCCTTTAGGTGACTTGAACATAACCCTGCTAGACAGTGACACCGATTGGAGAAATGCTTGGAAGCAACATTTTTCTGTATTGAAAATCACTGATTCGATTATTATAAAACCTTCATGGTTAGACTATGAGCCTAAAAGTTCTGACATAGTAATCGAACTAGATCCGGGCTTTGCTTTTGGCACTGGATACCACCCAACAACTCATAGTTGTTTGATTTTATTGGAAAAATATCTCACTGAACATTCCTCAGTTCTAGACTTTGGTACAGGATCTGGAATTCTCTCCATAGCTGCAGCTAAACTTGCTTCAAGTCAGATATCTGCAATTGATATTGACCCAATGTGCATAAAATCAGCCAAAAAAAATTCATCTAGATGTGGCACAACTGAGTTAATCAATTTTTACACAGGTACTCTACCTCATAAAAATATTCACAATTCTGAATATGACTACGTAGTTGCTAACATTTCTGCTAGGATAGGTATAGAAAAATCCTCGGAAATGTTAGATGCCTTAAAATCAGGAGGAATTTTGATACTTTCTGGTATTATAAACAACCAAGCTATTGAAACAAAGAAACATTTTCAAACCAAATCTCAAATTGTTGAAGAGTACTGGAAAGAAGATTGGGTTACATTTGTGATTAAAAAGTTCAATGAATAATCTAGATTTAAACAAATATACTAAGACACGTATATTAGGGAATGGCGCTGACTATGAAGTTAGTTTGGGCGAGAATGAAGAAACACATAAAAGCATAGTATTTAAAAGACCCAATCCTCATGTTATCTTGAAAAACTTGCATGCATCGACTGAAAATAGAACAAAAAACATGTTAGATTTCCATGCACTGATTGGTAATAAAGTCCGGGGAATTTCTCCTATAATTGGATCTGCCAATAACTCAGATACCAATATGCATTTTTATGAAGATGAGCTGCATAATGATTATACAGTAATTGCGCAAAAACGAGCACCCGGATTTCCATTAAATGCAGATGTACGAGCTAGAATATTGAAAGTCCCCACAGGAATTGGTCAGACCATGTTTTCATTATTCCCAATT
This sequence comes from Dehalococcoidia bacterium, assembly GCA_003523055.1. Taxonomy (GTDB): domain Bacteria; phylum Chloroflexota; class Dehalococcoidia; order Lucifugimonadales; family UBA3495; genus UBA2588. Next base: position 339,797 of record DPHC01000002.1, read on the forward strand.
GGTCTATCTCAGGCATTGGATATATTCACGGTTCCCAAACAAATAATGGCTATCCAAACAGCAGTATTTGAACAAGGTTTCATTATTTTAGATTTAAATCCTCAAAATGTATTTTACTCTCCTTTGCTGGATACCATAAATATCATAGACACTGCTGATATTTATAATCTAAACGGAGAGAACGACAACAAATTATCCAATAAATCAATCTTCGATTATTACATCGAATTTATACGATATTACATTGCATCTGAAGATATACCTAAGCAAATAGAAGGTTATACGGAGCCTAGAGGTACTCGCCCTTATTTTGATATTAATATAGAAATAAATGAATTGAAAGAAACATTTTTAAACAGTGGAATTACCGAAAAAATGTCAATGATTGATATTTTAGACAAAATACAATTAAAAGCATATTCTTCAATACATGAATTTAATAGAGACATAAATGCATACTTTGAAACAATAAGACAAAGATGGGTTCATATGGACGATTTAAGCACTCTACAATCTGTTTGGCTAGAATGTTTGGATTTTTTCAAGATTCCTCATTGGAATAAATACGATTTTAATCACGAAACCGAATTGAAAAAGTTTTTGTGAACTTCAACATCAAGGAGAGAGAGATGAACAGCGAGGTTTCCATACAACAGAATAATTCAGTCCATGGCGATGATTCTTATTATTCCAACTCTGACAATCCAGAGTTGATAATAGATGCTGTCATGGATGGAGTCACAGACCATGGCGGAGCAGAAGCAAGCTCTACCTTATCCAAAAAACTAGAAACAGAAAACGTTCAGTCAATGGACGATGTAAACGAGATTTTACTAAATCTTAATGAAGAATTTTTTAGGATAGGAGCTGGAAGATTCCTATTAACCACAGCCTCTATAGCAATAACAACTGATAATACACTTACCATTTCAACTGTGGGAGATAGTCCAGTATATTTAATTCATGACAACGAATTTCAACAAATATCAGGAAGAGTAGGCGGGCTGTTAAAATTGAATACTTCTTCAGCCATAGGGGCTAAGGAACAACTTAACATCTTTAAATTCCAAACTGTCATATCATCAGGCGATAAATTGCTGATAGTGTCTGATGGCATAAGCGACAACTTAACGCTTTCTGAAATTAACGAAGCTATGGTTAACAACGACCATCCTGATACTCTGAGTAGTTATTTAGAACAAACCTCATCTGAACGAACCCAACGAGGCGGCACACCTCCGGCTATGCGAGGAAGAGTTCGAACTGACGATAAGACAATAATCACTAGATATTACCAATAAAACTGTTTCTTTTAAGTAAGGTTGTTGTTTAAAAAAACGGTAACTGTTAAAATTTTTATTTAGTATTACAAAAGGGAGACAATTTTGGGAAGAATTAAAGTCGCGATAATAGGTGTTGGCAATTGTGCCTCTTCATTAGTACAAGGCCTGCATCAATATCCCGAAACACCAGACAATGGAAAAGTTCCGGGAATAATGCATAATTTGATTGGTGATTACAAAATAGAAGACATCGAAATTGTAGCAGCATTCGATATAGACGGAAATAAAGTAGGCAAAGATCTTTCTGAAGCTATATTTACAGAACCTAACAATACTCTGAAATTTGCTGAAGTACCTCAAACGCATGTGAAAGTTCAAATGGGAGTTCAAAACGACAGTATTGGCCAATATATTGAACACTTAATAAAACCGTCCACCGAAGCTCCTGTAAACATATCTGAAGTGCTGAAAGAACGAAACGTAGATGTAGTAATAAATTATCTACCTGTAGGCAGTGAAATAGCTACAAAATGGTACGCCGATCAAATATTAGACGCCAAATGCGGTATGGTTAACTGCATACCTGTATTTATAGCAAAAAATGAACACTGGAGTAATAAATTCAAAGAAGCCGGAGTACCGATAGTAGGAGATGATATCAAATCTCAAGTAGGCGCGACCATCTTGCATAGAGTCTTAACCCGTTTGTTTGAAGACAGAGGAGTCACTGTTGATAATACTTATCAACTAAACTTTGGAGGTAACACTGATTTCTTGAACATGCTAGAGAGAGAGCGTTTGGTCTCGAAGAAGATTTCCAAAACATCAGCAGTCACATCTCAAATGGACAATGAAGTCGATCCAAATACAGTGCATATAGGACCGAGTGACCACGTACCGTGGCTTAACGACCGTAAATGGGCCTATATTCGTATGGAGGGTAAATTATTTGGAGAGGCTCCCATAAATGTTGAAGTAAAGTTAGAAGTATGGGATAGCCCAAATTCTGCAGGAGTAGTGGTCGATGCAATTAGGTGTGTAAAATTGGCTTTAGACCGAGGTATCAGCGGACCGATAGATAGTGCGAGTGCTTATTACATGAAGTCTCCACCCATACAATATACCGATGACGAAGCTAGACAACTATTAGAAGAATTTATACTACCTAAATAAATTTCCATCATGAAACAATTGAAGATAGCGATGATATCCCCCTATGACATGTCATATCCAAGTGGAGTTAATAGTCATGCAGTAAATTTATGTAGAGCATTAGAGAACAGAGGGCATATTACTACTTTGATTGCTCCATCTACCAAAAAGCCATATCTAGCCAATATCAATTTCATAAGCATTGGCAAAACTGTACCTATCCGGTTATTTAACACCCAAGTTCGGTTGTCGTTAAATCCATTGAATGTATTCAAATTAAGAACAATTCTTCATAGTAAAACTTTCGACATAGTTCATATACATGAGCCCTTTTTACCTTTGACTTCTCTTTTTTCACTGATGTTTTCTAAATCAGCTACAGTCACCACATTCCATGCATTCAATGAAGGCCGGAATATATATAAATACATACGTGTCCTATTAACGCCATTTCTAAAGTTGCTTCAAAATAATATAGCAGTATCTAGTTTGGCAAAATCCCATCTGTTGAAACATATAACCATTGATGAAAATAAATTGACAGTCATAGCCAACGGTGTAAATTTAAATGTGTTTTCTTTCGTTGACGACCAACCAACCTGTGGAATTTTCAAGATCGCATTTATTGGAAGAGATGAACCTCGAAAAGGATTACTATATTTACTACAGGCCTTTGAAGAACTTCGAAAAGAGTTTCAAAACATCAAACTTATCTTAATTGGTCCAGCAAACCTGAAACAATATACAACTCAATTCTCAGACCTATTAACTTCAGATGTAATTGAGTTAATTCCAGCTTTAAGCAATGACAATTTATTGTTAAAACTGTCTTCAATAGATATTCTATGCTTACCATCTATTGGTGGTGAGAGTTTCGGCATTACTTTTTTAGAAGGCATGGCATCAAAAACTCCTGTAGTAGCCACTAACATTGCAGCTTACCAATTACTAGTATGTGGGTATGAATACCCTTTGATTCCGATCAAAAATTCTAATGCAATAAAAAACTATATAAAAATGCTAATTAAAGACGAAAATTACCGGAGACAAATCAGTGATCTAGGCTTTAAAATTGTCCAAAACTACGATTGGAAAGAAATTAGTGAAAAGGTAGAATCAATATATTTTGATGCCTTGAAGAATGATTCATGATTAGAGATAAAATCAGAGCTCCAATTACTAAATTTATAGAAATACCTATCGCCCAATTATTCAACAATATTGGTGTAACACCAACTCAAATAACCATAATATCATTATTGATTTCTATTTCAGGAGGAGTATTCGTAATATATGACAATCTTCTTTTAGGAGGTCTATTATTCTTATTTGGATCCAGTTTAGATTTATTAGATGGCACTCTATCCAGGTTGACTAACAATTCTACTCAAACAGGCGCTCTCTTAGATTCTGTATTTGACAGATTAGGAGAAGCTTTTATGATGCTTTCATTAATAATTTTATCTCTCAGTAACTTAGAAGAAGTATTAACTCCTACTAATATTACTCAATCTTCTGATTCGATATTAATAGTGTTAACGGTGGTGGCATTAATAAGTTCTCAAACTGTAAGTTACGTGCGTGCGCGTGGTGAATCTCTCAATGTTGACATGAAGTCTGGCCTGATTACTAGGCCAGAAAGAGTGTTGTTAATAAGCTTAGGATTGGTAACCAACTATATAACTCTAGCTGTAGCCATTGTCGCACTATTTTCTATTGTGACATTAATCCAAAGATTAGTTAATATAATCAAAGCACTGAAATAAACTGGATTATCGCACTAACCGATAGTAGAATAGTCTTAACACTCTAAATTGTAAGAGGTAAATTTGTATAATGAAATAATTGGTAGCCACGACGGTTCAGGACTAAAAATTAGTATAGTAGTTGCGCGTTTCAATGAATTTATAACCAAACAATTGTTAGAAGGAGCTTTAGAGACATTGAAGCATTCTGGCATAAAAGATTCTGATATTACTCTCGTTTGGGTCCCAGGCGCTTTTGAATTACCTGTGGTAGCAAAAAACTTGGTCCAAAATACAGATTGTGATGCTGTAATTTGCCTTGGGGCAGTTATTAAAGGAGAAACTGACCATTACGACTTAGTTGCTAGCAATGCAGCAAGTGGAATATTAACTGCGTCCCTTTCTACTACAAAACCTGTAATGTTTGGAGTTCTAACAACGGACACATTGGATCAAGCAATTAACAGAGCAGGTGGCAAATTAGGTAATACAGGTCGCAATGCAGCAGAAGCCGCGATTGAAACTGCTAAAGTAATTAAACAAATAAATAACGGTTAACACAAATGAAATTCGGAATTACTGTTCCAAATAATTGGGGAATATCAGACGCTGTAGAAGTCTTAAACACTGGGCCTTTTTTCGAAGAATTAGGCTATGATTCTTTATGGACTATGGACCATTTGTTCAATATAGGGTACATAGGTAAAAGACTCGATAACCAACCATATTATCACCCTTTAGCCACGTTATCCGCAATATCAACTATAACTAAAACAATACAGCTAGGAACCTCAATAATAGTTTTGCCCTATCATAACCCAATTGAATTAGCAAAATATGCAGCTACATTGGACCATTTCTCAAAAGGTCGTCTTATATTAGGATTAGGGGTAGGATCGATGGTTGAAGAATTTGCCGCTCTAGGTATACCTATGTCTCAACGAGGCAAATTGACTAATGAGAATATAGCTATAATGAAAGAGCTTTGGGCAAATGAATATCCGACCTTTAAAAGTTCAACATGGAGCTTTGAAAACGTACGATTTTCTCCCAAGCCTTACCTAAAAAGTTCAATACCTTTATGGATTGGCGGGGCAAGTACTGGAGCATTAACACGAGTTGCCAAGTTAGGCACTGGTTGGCATCCTTCAGGTATATTGCCAGAACAATACACCTCAGGAAAAGAACAAATCAATCGTATAATGGAAAAACTAGATAAAGATACTTCTGAAATCCAGTATTCTATTCGGCTTGATGTTTCTCCAAAAAGTGAGTCTTCCAATGCAAGGCACACTCTGTCTTTAAATGGATCTGATCCAGATCAAATAACCACAAAATTAATGGAGTACCAACGTGTTGGAGCCGATCATGTAATATTCGCAATCAGCTCTTCTAATATTACAGAAATAAAAACAATAGCAGAGACTATTAGTAATAAAGTTTTTCCTAGATTCAATTAGCAATAGTCTTACAAAACTATCTCTTTTACATCTTTTAATACTTCAAAATCAAATTGTTCTGCTGGATTACTCATGAAACTAAACACTATAACCAATCCAGTAGATATGATAACAGCCCCAGCGAAGCTAGCCAAAAGACTGCCAGAGGCTAGCACATGCCAAATTTCTGTTAACCCTTGAATTTCCCACCATCCTGACAAGTCTGGCCTCGGGAAGAATAATGCACCAAATATAATTCCGGATATGGTACTAACAAAGCATCCGATACCATTCAATTTATTAGAATACATTCCAAAAAACACAGGAACAACTGCAGCAGCGCAAACAAGATCAGCAATCAAAAACAAGTAAAGTACACTTTGAAAAGCCCACCCCACAAACATTGCAGGAATCACCAAGCCGATAGTTATAAATCTGGAATACCTTAGTAAAGCAGTGGTATTAAAAGACGGATATATTTTAAGTAAATCACTAGTAAAAATACTAGTTATTCCATTAATGAGAGAGTCTATGCTGCTCATAACTAACATCAATGCTAATATACTTAATATAATCAAAATACTAGTAGGTAATATATCTTGAGCTAGAACAAACAGTGATATTGATGCGGTATGATGGTCAGTTACTAACCCTTGAGAAACTGCCCACAACCCAAAAAAACCACTCAGTATGATCATCGGTATAACTATTATTGCAGCTATTATGAAACCTTTGTAAACATCTTGATCTGATTTAGCTGCATATATCCTTTGCCAAAACCCTTGATGGAATAAATTAGCTGCTAAAATGGCTATGATCAACGTTATTCCAAATTCTATCCCTACTTGATTTTTAAAATCCAAAAGACTGCTTCCAGATCGTAAATCACCTAATGAATTTTCTAGGCCTCCCAGACTATTCAATGTGTATAGGAATAAAACCACGAAAAGAGGAATGATAATCAATAGCTGAATTTTGTCAGTGAAAATTGACACTCTCAATCCGCCATACACTGTATATACTAAAGTAGAAACCACCACCAATATCATGGTTATGACAAGTGGTACTCCTGTAACAAATTCTAATGCTCTGGAAATTGCTCCTAATTCGGCTGCTAAGAATGTAAACATATACAGAACCACAATCAACAGTGCGGTAATGTACATTAATTTACCATACCTAAACCATACAAATTCATTTAACGAGTGGCCGTTAGGCATCAGAGATCTTAATTTTGTTCCCACTACTGTGAAAGCTAATATAGGAGATGCCTGGCCAATTGCATAGCATATTACAGCCGTTATACCAGCCCAGGTAGCAGCCTCAGCTGGACTAAACAATATCCATGCGCCCAATACAGTAGCTGTAACTGTGGCCATAGAGCTCAGTGCACCTGTAGATTTTCGGGCAGATATAAAATCTTCTAGAGTTATTTTCTTACTCTTTGAATAATATACCCCTATTCCAGAGAATAGCACCATAAATATTATTAGTATCAACATAATTTGCATATTTTTTCTCCAAAAAAAAAGGCAACCCTGATAGGCTGCCGTAGTTTTTCCCTACGCTGGCATTATCCAGATCAGGTTAAGGGTACGAAGATTTACTTCTATCTCAGCCGATTACTCAGCTCCCCACTTTGGGGCAAGGATACACTCTTTTCCAATCAGTGTAAACCGGCTGGACTTGGATAACCAGATTAGAATCGAGTTACCCTTGGTCTAGCAGGTTCATTAAACCCGGGCTAAAACTAGCAGAGTGCAATTTTTCTGCTGCATCCAGTGCTCCTTGAGCATAAGAGGCTCTGTCTTTAACGGTATGCTCAATAGATACTGTTTCGTTTTCCGTCTCCACGGTAAGCTTGTGTACTCCGTATGTGTCTGCTCCTCTATAGTCAATGAACTTAACTTTCTCATCTAGCCATTCCTCCCATGCAAGTGCCGTGCCGCTTGGACTATCAACTTTATCTATATGAAGGGTTTCTTCTAGAAGAGGTCTGACATTCTGACCCTGTATAGTAGCCATGATTTCAATCATATCTTTGAGCTTGCCCATATTTCTAGAAAAATTCGGTGCGTACATCCAAGTTAAGCCAGCTTCAACAAGTTTGGCATCTAAGCCATCTTGCCAGCTACTGCCAGTAGATCCAATTACTGCAGGCAACGAAGACTGGATGAGAAGTTCTATATAAGTTTCTAATATTGGTCCAGGCAAGAAGCATATCGCAACATCACAGTCTTTCAGGTCGTGTAAGTTCGGTATGTTTTGGCTGTCGAAGACCTGTACAATGTGTTCTGTCCCTAGTTCGCTAACCTTACCGCCTGTTTTACCATTTCCGAGTAGTGCTATTTTCATACTTACAGTATCTCCCTAAAATGAAAAGAGCCCAAATCAATGAGCTCTTAGTACTTATGCTTTGGCTGCCCTACCTGGATTTGAACCAGGGCTGACGGCTTCAAAGGCCGGCGTGCTACCGCTACACCATAGGGCATTACACTAACCATTCTGAATCCATTAAGCCAATTGGTCAAGTACTTGAGGGTTAGTAAGCATTATGATACCCTCCAGCAATAATGTACCAACTGAGATTACATGAATAAAATTAAAATTTCGCTGTTGCATCTATCTCCAATAACCGGAGATCTAACCCATAACAAGGAGATGTTACTGCAATCGTTAAAATATTGCGCAGACATCAAATCAGACTGGGTCATCACTCCAGAGTTATGGCTAACCGGATACAGTTTCCAGAAGATTATTGGAACTGACTGGATCACAATACAGCCAGACTTATGGACTACTTCAATTTGTAATCTGGTAAAAGAATTAAATATAAATTTGTTCCTTTCATTACCAGAAAAAGATAGTTTGTCTGGGTTATTCCATAACACAATATTCGTAATAAATAGAACAGGGGAAATTATTGGCAAGTATAGAAAAATCAAAGTGTTGCCACAATCCGAAGGTTGGTCTACTCCGGGAGATATAATTGAAACCATAGACGTAGATTCTACTGCTGTCGGTATCATGGTATGTGCTGATGCTTATAGAAACAAAATTGCAGATGAATATGCTTCAAAAGGTGCTAGGTTATTAATTAGTCCGTCAGCTTGGGGTCCTGGGGATTGTGCTCCAAATGGGGAATGGGAGCAAAGGAGCCTCGAAACCGGCATGCCGGTGATAGTGTGTAACCGCACTGGTACTGACTTAGGTAATATTGATTGGACAGGTTCAGAAAGTGTTGTAGCCTGCAAAGGGAAAAGATTATTAACAGGAATATCTGGAACATCCACTGTATTTTCCTTCAATATGGACCTCAACACTAACGAAATATTGTCTAAACAATTTGAAAAACATTTAATCTAGTAGGGTGCTTTCTTTAACAAATCTTTCCAGAATTACACATGCTGCCGCGCTATCGATTACATCGGCCAGTTTTTTGGAATCCATACCAGAATTTACAAGATTAGAAGTAGCCTCCACTGAAGAAAAGCTTTCATCGACTGTAAATATAGAGTTATCAATGACCGTAGATAACTGATCTATAAATACTCTAGTCTTAGTAGCTTGGGCTCCATCACTCCCATCCAATTTGAGTGGTATCCCTACTACTATAATATCAATGGATTTTGATTGAATAACTTCTTTAATCGATTGAAAATAATTTTCACTTACTGATCTCTGTATAGCTACAATAGGCATCACTAGATCCAAAGAAGAATCTTTCAACGCGAGCCCTATAGTTTTATCACCAAAATCAATACTTAATACCCTCATAGATATTTTTGAAAGTACTCATCAACATTACTAAGGGCATTAGGTAACATATCAGCTCTTTTCCCTCCTGCTTGGGCGAATTCTGTAGAACCTCCTCCTCCTCCTTCAATAAATTTTCCCAAAAATGTTGCCAATTCATTAGCTTTTATTCCTTTTTTAATTGCACTATCAGTATTCATAATCACAATCATAGGAGATCCTTTTATATTTGCTCCCAAAACTATAATTACATCATTGATTTTATTTTTAATATATTCACACATCACTCGAATGTCGTCAGAAGAGCTTGCATTCACTATTTCTATTAAAACTTTATGCCCTGAGAAATCATGGATTTTCTCTAATAAATCGGCGGCCTGATTATTCAATGTTTGTATTTGGAAATTATCTAATTCTTTTCGTAAATTATCTCTTTCTTCTAAGAAATTATCTATTCTTATTTCAAGTTCTGAAACTGGAGTTTGAAATTTCTGAGCTATTAGTTCTATTAACTTAAATTGATTATCAATCAATTCTTCAGCAACAGGACCTGTAATGGCTTCAATTCTTCTCATTCCTCCTCCAACGCTTGATTCACCCAACACTAAAACTGTTCCTATTTGCCCCGTCGAAGTTAAGTGTGTTCCACCACATACTTCTTTGCTAAAGTGGTCAACATTTTCCTCAGATGAAATACTTACCACTCTTACGTTTTCTCCATAGCGTTCATCAAAAAAAGCTAAAGCTCCTCCTGCAACAGCATCAGTATAAGAGGTCTCCTTAATACTGAGTTCTAAATTTTCTCTAGTTTTTTGATTAACTAAGTTTTGTACAGCGAGTTTTTCACCAGATGATACGGGGCCAATATGGCTAAAATCAAATCTGATCCGTTCATCTGTTACTAATGAACCAGCCTGTTTCACATGAGTTCCCAGTATTTGTCGTAACCCCGCATGAATCATATGGGTTCCAGTGTGATTTCTAGAAGTTCTAATTCTGTGGGCTTGATCAATTTCGCAATGAACCGTCATACTTACATTGAAAGAACCACTCAAGACAGTTCCAGAATGTGCGCTTACTCCAGCAACTAATACATAAGTGTCATTTACTTGAAATACACCATCGAGTGAAGTAATTAATCCTTTATCACCAATTTGCCCACCCCCTTCTGGATAAAATACGGAATCCGATAAAACAATTACACCAGATTCGCCTTCTATCAAATGGGTTCGGCCAATAGAATCTACTAGTATAGATAATACTTCAGCATCATTATCATACCTTTCGTAACCCAAAAAATTAGTGGTAGGTAAATCAAGTTGATCAATAGCATTTTCCATAGACATGCTACCTACGAATGACTCAATATTACGAGCATTTATTTTCTGTGACCGTACTTCGCTTAAAAATTCCTCCATATCAACTTTCATTGAATGTAATTCGCATATTTCTGATGTCAATTCAGGAGGGAAGCCATATGTATCATACAATATGAAAGCTTCAAGCCCTGATAATACATCAGCTTCATTTTGTGCGGTACTGCTAGATATTAATTTGAAATAAACAGGGAAAATTTTTTCGAAAATTGAATCCGGTATACTATGTGATTCTGATTCTATAATTGAGCGTACCTGCGATTCATTGTGGATTCCTTGCTCAATTATATTCTTTAATATGTTGCGAACAGTAATAAATCCATTTTCTAAAATAGGCAATCCGTTTTGTAAGGCTACAGTAAATCTTTCTTCTTCAGATTGAATAACTTTATTTACAAATTCTTTTTGATCTTTGAGCTCTGGATAAATATCTCCAAAACTCGTTATTACAGAATTAACGATGTTGTTTAAGAACAATCCCTCAATGCCTAACAAACGGCCGTGGCGAATTGCTCTTCTAATAATTCTTCTCAGTACGTATCCTCTATTTTCGTTGCTAGGTATAACTCCATCAGAAATCAAGAAGGTTGACGCTCGAGAATGTTCAGCAACGACTCGTATAGAATAGTCTTTTGACGTATCATACCCATATTGAACATTTGTTAAAAGTTCGATATCAGAAATTATAGTGTCGAATAAGTCTGTTTCGTAAACATTGGATTTGTTTTGTAGAATAGCAGTAGCTCTTTCTAGCCCCATTCCAGTATCTACACTCGGAGCAGGCAAATTTGCACGATTGCCATCTAAATCTTGATAGAATTGCGTAAATACTAAATTCCACAACTCTACGAACCTCTCGCATGAATCACAATTGGGATGACATCCCCCTGGCCATTCTACGGATACCTCGTCATTAGTCTTACGCTCATAGGCATTCAGTTCATCTACAGATAGTAGGTCACCACATCCTTTTTCTATACCAGTATCATAATGTAACTCTGAGCATGGACCAGTCGGTCCTTCATCTCCTGCGGGCCCCCACCAATTATCTTTATTCCCATATCTATATATTCTGTGGGTAGGAATGCCAACATCTCGGCTCCAAATTTCATAAGCTTCATCGTCATCCAAATGGACCGTTATGTAAAATTTCTCTGGGTCCAAACCAAATACTTCAGTACATACTTCCCAACCGAACAATATAGCTTCTTTTTTGAAATAATCGCCAAAACTAAAATTACCTAACATTTCGAAAAATGTTAAGTGTTTGTGATCTCCTACTTCATCAATATCAGTTGTTCTAAAACTTTTTTGGATACTAGTTAATCTCTTTGATGGAGGAGTTTGTTCTCCCATGAAATAAGCTTTGAAAGGAACCATACCTGCACTTGTAAATAGGAGAGTCGGGTCTCCTGAAGGAATCAATGACGCGCTAGGTTGGTGAATGTGCCCATTCTCTTTAAAATAATTAATAAATGCTTGTCTGATTTCTAAGCTTTTCACTATATACCTACTACTACAATATAAAGATTAATCCACAAGAATTGTATTGTATGAATATATCTCAGTCAATTTAAACTGGCCTTAAAAATTGGTGTTTTCTATTGATGGAACTTTTTAAACACCAAGCATGCATTTTGCCCACCAAATCCAAACGCGTTAGATAAGACCACTTCCACTTCAGCTGCTCGGCTGTTAAGCGGGACATAGTCCAGATCGCATTCTGGGTCAGCTGAATGCAAGTTTATAGTAGGATGAATAATCCCTTCTGTAATAGTTTTTATGCAAGCTATTGCTTCCAGGGATCCGGCAGCGCCCAGAGAATGTCCAATCATAGACTTAGTCGAACTAATAGGGATTTGATATGCAAGTTCTTTAAAAACTACCTTGATAGCAGTAGTTTCTACTAAATCGTTAATAGGAGTAGAAGTTCCATGAGCATTTATATAACCAATTTCTGATTTGTCAATTCCAGCATCTGCTATAGCAAGTTTCATAGCTTGAGCGGCTGCCAAACCATCTGCTCTAGGTTGAACCAAATGTCCTGCATCAGAAGTACATCCAAACCCCGATAGTTCTGCAATTATATTAGCTCCTCTTTTTAGGGCATGATCCAGTTCTTCTAATACTATAATCCCTGAGCCTTCAGCCGGCACGAATCCATCTCTATTTTTGTCAAATGGTTTGCTGGCTTCAGACGGGACATCATTTTTTGTAGTAAGTGCCTTCATTACGGCAAATCCGCCAAGACCTAGCTCACTGATACCTGCTTCTGACCCTCCTGTGAACATAACATCGGCAACACCTGATCTAATGACATTAAAAGCCTCTCCAATTGCTTGGTTTGAAGCAGCACACGCTGTAACTGAAGTACTGCTATAACCTTGAGCGCCTATCAATTTACTTAAATTAGCAGTTGCCATATTAGGCAATATCATTGGGAAAAAAAAGGGGGACATCTTCATACCTCCTTTTTCTACCAAGATTCTACTGTTTAATTCTATTGTTGGAAATCCTCCGTTTCCATTACCTAAAATAACTCCTACTCTAAAAGAATCGATGAAAGGAATATCAAGCCCAGAAGACATCAAAGCGCCTCTACCAGCAGCAACAGCCAATTGTGAAAATCGTGCCATCCTTTTGGAGTCTTTAGCATCTATAAAGTTGGTCGGATCGAAATGTTTAATTTCTCCAGCTACACGACAGGAATAATTTGATGCGTCACACAAAGTCATTGGTCCAATTCCAGAAATACCATTTATTAATTTATCCCAGAAGTCATTTACTGTTGTGCCGAGTGGAGTTATAGCGCCAAGTCCTGTTATAACAACCCTTTTATTCACCAATTTATATTTCTCCTAAATTTTCTAAAAGTTCACAATATAAACTATCATAAACTAGGATATATTTCCGGTTCTAAGTTTAAAACGTATTCTCTCACTTCTGCCGAAGAAAAAAATGAGCCAATAGATAATACTAACTCATTTCTGTTAGAGTTTTCCTTCAGGGTTTCAATACATACAGGGATAGAATCCCAACAATTCACACTTATATTTGAGGATTTAAACCAATTTAACATCTCAGTCTGATTAATTGCTTTAGGGTGTCGGCTTTTTATCAATTCTACTGATTTTGGTTCCAGTTTTATTATCAGATCACATATTTCTTGAATGTTTTTATCTTTGGATAATCCTAGTAATACTATAATTTCTTCGAAGTTAAAATATTCATGGACTCCTTGTATGGCCATTTTAACTGACTCATAAGTATGAGCCCCATCCACGACTATATTCATACCTTCATATTCTAAAGGTTCCAATCTACATGGCCAGTTTAATTGTTGTATTCCTTCTACTATGTTTGCATTTGTGATAGGTAATTCGTCATTACTAAGAAGTTGCATTGCCATGATAGCTGTTAAAATATTTTCAATCTGATGAGTCCCGAGTAGTGATGTTGTCACAATTTCATTAAATTTCGGCCGAGTAAATTCAATGCTTTGTTTGTTTTTATTCACTTCTATGATTTTATAATTTGCATTGTTTGAGACTTCTAGCAATAGAGATTTATTTTCGGTACACACTTGCCTAACAATGTCAGAGATAGGATAAATTTGCGGAGCAAGGACTGTAGGTATTCCAGGCTTTATGATTCCTGCTTTCTCTCGTGTTATTTCCTCGATGGTATCACCTAGGATGTTCATATGATCATATCCAAGAGCAGTTATGATAGATACTTCGGGAGTAACTACGTTAGTAGCATCCAATCTCCCGCCCAATCCTACTTCTATAACACTAATTTCTACTTTCTCTTGCCTAAACACATGGAACGATAACACTGTCAAAAATTCAAATAAAGTTAACTGTGAGCCACAGTCTGAATTGACCCATTCACAATGAATATTCCATAATTCAAAACAATAAAATGCAAATTTATCAGGAGCTATTGGCTTTCCATTAATTCTTATACGTTCATTAAATCTATGGATATGCGGAGAGGAAAAAAAACCCGTCTTAAACCCGGCGGACATTAATATTGAATCACACAGAGCCGCTACGCTGCCCTTTCCTTTAGTTCCTGCAATATGCAGACATTTGATATCTAACTCAGGGTTGCCGCAATAAGTTAAAAAAAGAGAGATTCTAGACAAGTCGTAAATTTGTTTTTGCCTAGGCATAGAAAGTTCGTGACGCTCCATATCCACTAGAGACAGCAGTAATTCAACGGCTTGATCATAATTGTACATGCGCTTTATTCGTAATCCTCAAAATTATACGAGTTATTGCCAAATAAGATCTTCACAGAATCAAGTAAGTCTATATCATTAACATAATCAAGGTTTTGTGAAAGTTTTTTTAAAGGAACATCAAATGCAATATTTTCAACATTCTGCTTAGAGATTAGCCCGTCTGTCATGTAGTTAGAAAAGCTTATGTTAAGAGGACTGCTGAGCCCCCAAAAATTTGAAAGTAATCGCGCAAACCATGCTGGAATTTGCAAATACGGGGCATATTTAACAACTCCACTCGATAACTTGTCATTAATCAGTTTATACAATTCCATATATGAAATACTTTCAGGTCCAACAAGATCAATTTCCTTACCTATAAAATTATTATCGTGCATCGATTGTAATATAAACTTACCAACGTCTTGGATGTGTATAGGCTGCAATAAAGCCTCTGAGTCGCCATACAAAATCTTAATTGGTAGCAATTTGAGCAATGCGGCACTGTAATTAAGAAATCTATCTTCAGGGCCATAAACATGTGCGAATCTCAATATAGTAAACTGCAATGAACTTTTTGTTACTACTTTCTCTGATAAGAATTTGCTCCTTAAAAAAGGAGAGTTGCTATCATTCGAAGAGTTTGCTGCGCTAATATGAATAAACCGTTTTACGTTTGCCGATTCTGATCGTTCAATTAAATTCAAAGTTGAGCCAACATTCACTCTCCTGTATACGTTAGGGTGCTCTCCAAACGGGCTAGTTCCCGCAATATTAATTATTGTGTCAATACCCATCAGCATTACGTCTAAAGAGTTGCGGTTTAATAAATCACCGTACACTATTTGTGAATCGTTGATTTTCAAGACGCGTTCTTTCCCTGGAGTGTGAATCAGACACTTAAATGCATGCTCTGTGTTTTGCAGTTGTCTGACCACTTCTCGTCCAAGAAAACCGGTAGCTCCCGTGACTAAGATCAAATTTTCACACTCCTCAAAACAGAAACTGAATTAATGAAATTTTATCACGTCATATAATTATTGGGTTATTTACAAGGTTCACAAATGCACTATTTCTTATCTAAACACTATAAAACATCTAAATCTTTCCTTTCAATATCCAAGATCCTTAACAAATCACATATTTTTTTATATAATAGACAATATCTAAATAGATAATAAAGTGGTTTACATGACAAAAACAAAAAAAGTCCTATTAATACAACCAGCATCGGCTGGCGGAAATTTTGAATATATGGCAATCCCCAGGCAGGGTATGTTGTTCTTGTCTTCAGCATTAGCTCAATGGGAAGGTGACTACACTTACGACAGAACTATTTGGTTTGAAGATAGGTCCGGATTGATAGACCCGGACAAAGATTTAGACGGGATAGATATCTTGATGGTCACTGCCCTTATCAATGAAGTTCCCAGAGCATTTCAAATAACAAGAGAAGCTAGACAATACCATCCAGAATTAGTCATTATCGGAGGTGGGCCACAACTAAGCCCGCTCCCAGAAGAAGCATATAAATACGGTAGTTTCGACGTGATTGTTAACCGAGAAGGTGAAGATATCATAGGCCAGCTTTGCGACGTGTTAATGAACAATTCTAGTATGAAAGATACTTATTTAGAAAAAATCCCCGGTATAACATTCTTAAAAGGCGACAAAATTGCTCAATTAATCCAAACTCCTAGAAGAGGTCTAGTATCACCCGACTTCGCAGAGCTTCCTGATTATAAATCAATAAAAGACCTCACACCTCAAAACCCATTAACAGGTGGAGTATTAGAAACAACTAGAGGATGCACTGAAAACTGCTCCTACTGTCAGGTTATACAACAATTTCTTGGTTATAGATTAATTAGCCGTGAAACTGAACTTAAGCGCATAGGTCAAATTAGAGAATTGGCAGAAGATGGGTTGATACATAAAGGTCAAAACGGTAATATAAGCATTTTTATTTCTGACGATTTACATCCGCCGCCATTAAGAGCAGTAAAGTTTAGAAATGAACGACTTGAAAGGCTCAAGAATTGGAAAGGTCACACAGATAATATGTATATGATATGTCAAGCCAGAGCAGAAATCGGGCAAGACATGGAGCTAGCCACTGCTATGCAGGACGCTAATATAAAAATGTTATATTTAGGGGTCGAATCTGACAACGCAGAAAACTTAAAATTAGTACGGAAACGCCAAGATCCTGGTCAAATGCACTCTGACTTGACCACACTGAATGGAATGGGATTTAGCGTGGTAGCTATGACAATCATAGGATTACCTTACGATACAGAAGAAAGTATAATGAGTTTAGCCGACTGGGTAACTGAGGTAAGTAACTACCAAACAGCTAACTTACTTACTCCGCTCCCAGCAACTTCTAATTGGACTGATTTGACTCCATTGAATGCAAATGGTGGCTTACTAGAGCCTGGTGAAATGAGGCCATATCACTTGTATACAGGACGCCGATTAGTTTTCCATGATGAAAGGTGGACAATGCAAGAAAGCGAAGAATTATTTGATAGATATTCTGCAAAATTACGATCTATAGATAACTTGTATGGCCGAATATTTAGGATGCTACGAAGTTATAAAATGCGATTAGCCACTACTGGAAAAGATCTGACTGATTCAGTTGGAGGTAAAATCGGAGAACTTTCAGAGTTAATAAAAACAGGACTCGATAATGAAAGTGCAGGGTATAAGAGTATCGATACGACCGTTTTAAACTCATTATTAGAAAATATGAGAGCAGCTAGCCAACCCTTATCTAATGCAAAAACAGAAATAACAGACAAGATCAATTCCAAATTAACTGAAGTTAATGAAGCTTTAAAAACAGCTTCTCAGCAAGTTACAGAAAACAGTAAAGACATGTTTACAACCATAAGTCAAAATATGGATGAATTAAGTAGCATGCTGAAAAACGTAGTTTCAGATACTTCTAGTGGTCCAGAAACCAACTAAATACATCCATATGAATAATCAAAAAGTAGTTATCACCGGTATCGGTACTATAAACCCTTTGGCACATAACTTAATTGACACTTGGGAAAATATAGTAGATGGTACTAGCGGAATAGATTTTCTCACCTGCTTTGATACTGATGGGTTTGACACAAAATTTGGAGGAGAAGTGAAAAACTTCAATCCAGAGGATGTACTAAATCGTAAAAACGCCCGACGTATGGATAGATTTGCACAATTCGCATGCGTAGCAGCAATGGAAGCATGTAAACAAGCAAACTTGACAACTGAATCTTTAAAACCTTACGAATTATCTGTAATAATAGGCAGTGGCATAGGCGGTATAATTACCCTCTCTGAGCAATATGAGATACTTATGGGCAAAGGACCTAAGCGCGTGTCACCTTTCCTGATACCAATGATGTTGGGAGATATGGCATCTGCTCAAGTATCTATGATGACTGGTGCTTTGGGAGCAAATTATTGTGTAGTCTCTTCTTGCTCATCCGGAGCTGATGCCATAGGACAAGCTTGGAATAATATAAATAGTGGCCGATCTGACATTGTATTAGCAGGAGGAGCAGAAGCTCCTTTATCTCCTGTTGCAGTCGCGGGATTTAATAGTTTGAGAGCCCTATCAAAACATAACGAAGACCCCAAAAGGGCTAGTAGACCATTCGATATAAATAGGGACGGATTCGTTATGGCAGAAGGTGCAGCTGTTTTAGTTCTTGAAAGCGAATCCCATGCAATAGCTCGTGGTGCCCAACCTTTAGCAGAACTTAAAGGCTATGGTTCGTCTTCTGACGCTCACCATCTTACGGAACCCAACCCTACTGGTGAAACAGCAGCTCAAGCTATCAGCAATGCCCTTTCAATTTCAAATATAAAGCCAAGCGACATTGATTATTTGAACGCACATGGAACTTCGACTCCCCTCAATGATTCACAAGAAACTAAAGCGATCAAGTTATCCCTAGGCGATTCAGCAAAATCTATCAATATAAGCTCTACGAAGTCCATGACTGGACATCTTCTAGGAGCCGGTGGAGCTTTAGAAGCAGCATTCTGTGTTAAAGCTATACAGAGTTCCACTATACCGCCGACAATTAACCTTGAAGAACCAGACCCATCATGTGACTTAAATTACACTCCAAGAAAATCTATATCCAAAGAAGTAAATATATCGATGAGCAATTCATTTGGTTTTGGCGGGCATAATTCAGTATTGATTTTTGCGAAATATAATTAACTACCATGAATGGCGAACCTAATTATAAAAATCTCCCTATTCAGCAAAGAATTGTGATAAGCCTATGTCATTCCATAACCGTATCTCTAGGGCTCCCTATATATCTTCTCACACAGTCTCATCTGATATTTATACTATGCCCTACTATATGTTATTTGATTTCTAGATACCATAGAAGAAATGGAAACTCGTGGATGGCCTACCAAGGGCTTCAATCTACAATAATTAATCTTACTTTATTTTTCGGTATTTTTGCATTGTTTGAATTTCAACCTACTGCCAAAATACCCAATTTATTATTACTTTCGGCAATTTTTACCTTGAGTGTATACAGTTTATGGGGAGCATTAGATACATTCCTAGGCTTTGAATTCAATTATATTTTAATTGGCAATATTAGCAAAAAAGTATCTAATTCAAATCTCTATAGAAAACGTTTTAAAGATAAATATAGTAACGAAAAATAATCGAGACTACGATAGAGTACAGTTATTTTAATTTACTTCGGAAACATACCACAGGCACTGTAATCGCCAACAACAAAATAGCAATGATCTGAGGTTGGTTTAAACCCATTATATTCATTTGATAATCATCTCTTAAAAACATTATAAAAAACCTACCAAAGGAATACAACAACAAAAATACTACAAACAACATTCCATCAGGTTTGATTTTATCTTTCAACCACCATAACAATACAAACACCATAACATCCCATATTAATTCGTAAAATACCGCCGGATGTGTTGCAGCTCTGTTAACACCCGGACTTAGAGGATGCGTATATATAATTCCCCAAGGGAGATCTGTGACCGAAGCAAAATGCTCTCCGTTAATAACGTCTCCAATCCTACCGATAGCCATTCCCAATATCATTCCAGGAGCTAATAAATCTGCGAATATACCCGGTCTAGGCAGGCTAATAGGCTTAATTTTATTTAATAAAGGAAAATATGTAACATATCTTAAAACATAATTATTATTACGGATTTGCAAATATAAGTACCCACCTATAGTTCCTCCAATAACTGCTCCATATATAGCTATCCCACCTTTCCATATATAAAAAACAGATATGGGATCAAACACATAAATTGCTGACCAGAAGTCTATTACATGAAACACTCTAGCTCCTATAATACCTGACAGGATAGCCCACGGAGCAATTGTCATTACACTATCTGGATTAACGAATCCTGGATCATTTACATCATTAGATCTCTTACCTGACCAATAAACTATCAGATATAATGCCACTATCAACCCCAAAGCTGTGAACAGGCCATGCCAAGACAATACTAACCATCCCAAATCTAAAATATAGGGGCTAAAAGGTATGTTAATAACAAGAAAATTCATCATGTTCTCCTAAACTTATGCTGGACGTATTTACTCTAAATACATCTATATCTTTATCTCTAGACCACGACACTAAATTATCGTATTGCTCTGCGTTTTTCATGAATCCGAACATACTCATACCAGAGCCTGTGATAAACAAGTTAGTTCCGATATTATTCTCAATAGAGCGCTTTTTTTCTATTATTGAAGGGTTAAATCTTTCAATTGCTTGGGTAAATCCATTATATAATAATTTTTCATCGAATAATCCTATATTCAAGTTAGATTTCAAATTTTGAACCATTCTACCATTCGTAAAATCTTCATCTTCTAACAATGAATACAACAAATGAGTCTTGGACTCTAGTTTGGTTTTGGGGCAAATAAGCACTATGTTTCCAATATGCAGATCTTTTAATTTTTCTACTATTTCACCTGTTCCACTTACGTAACAAGTTCCACCATATAAAAAAAATGGGACATCAGATCCAATACTAATAGCTATAATTTTTAATTCATCCAAAGATAACCTGGCGCCGGTCATTTCATTCATTAAAACTAATATAGCAGCCGCATTACTGCTTCCACCTCCCAAACCCATTGCTACAGGAATTCTTTTAGTCAAGATTATGTCAACATTAACATCGGTGTTAGCCTGCATGTTAAATTGTTCAACTGCTTTAAACATGATATTTTTATCACCCTCTAATGACCTATCATTGCTAGTTACACGAGTTTCAGTGCTTAAAATACATTCTATGTCATCGTGTAAATCTATGGTTTGCATTAAAGTATTAATATCGTGGTATCCATCTGGTCTTTTACTCAATATTTCTAGAGCCAGATTAATTTTAGCAAATGACTTAACAAGCGCCATCTATAATTACCTGTCCATAGTATGCTTCAAAGGGAGTTTATCACAGGCATTAGTGAACAATTGAATCCATTCACTCACTTGTAAAGTTTCAGATCTACAAGAAGGGTTTATATTATTATTTTCCAACAAAGTATTGATTTCAGGTTTTGGAATTTTAAAGTAATTAGACATAGAATTCGCAATCATTTTACGTGGTGCTGAGAATCCTCCTTTCAACAAATCAACAAATTTATAGTAATCAATATCCGATGAAAAATAATTAGGTTTAGGAATAAATTTTACTACTGTAGACGTAACGCTCGGTTCAGGTTCAAAAGAATCTTTTGGCGCGTCACACACATGTTCTACATCAGCCATAAGTTGAGTGAGTACAGAAAGCAATCTCATTTTACCTGGTTTAGCTAAAATAGTATCTGCCACTTCTTTCTGGAACATCAACACCATAAGAACCGGTTGGTTATTAGATTCTAAAAACATTCTTAAAAAGTAAGTAGCGGCATAATACGGTAAGTTAGCTAATAACTTATAATCAGAATCGCCGAGTAATTTGTCATAGTCAAACGTCCGTGCATCTTGATTAAATAATTTCAATGTTTCTATGTGATTGAATTCCTGTTGTAATTTATCATATAAGATTCCGTCAAGCTCTATACCTATCACATTGTTAGATCGTAATAGTATAGCTTCGGTAAGTTTACCTGTTCCAGGTCCTATTTCTAATATAGTATCGCTTTGGATTATGTCAGCGGCATCAATGGTTTTATTTATAACATCAATGTCGATTAAAAAATTTTGTCCTAGCGATTTACGAGCTTTATATTTCAAATTTATTTCTATTCCTGATTGCAGGTGGCCGTGCACCCGATTTTGTAACAAATTAATTATTCTTAATAAATAATATAACTCAATCTGAGTTATCTCACGGCACCCAAAACATTCCACTTACCGTTGCTTCCTTCCGGATCTGGCGGGGTTTATGGGGCTTTGTCGCGTAAGGCCCAAATATCAACATCATTATATTTATTAGAGGAACAAGAAATCCATTCCGAATTCGGGAATTCAATCCTGCTACAGCGGATTTCAGGTACAGGGTGCCGCTAATTCCCCATCTAGCACAACCATCTTAATGGTATTTTACCTACGGTGATGTGTCAATCACTGTAAGTTTTAGTTTGGTTATTATAAAATTAACATGTTAAAAAAAAATAAGCATAAATAGGAATGTATATTGATAACTAAAGCTGTAATACCGACAGCCGGTCTAGGGACACGATTCCACCCTGTGACAAAAATAATCCCCAAAGAATTATTACCCGTATTTAACACGCCAGCTTTAGAAATAATAATACAAGAAGCCATAAATTCAGGTATAGAAGAAATTATTATAGTTAATTCACCCTCCAAGCCACTCATAAACATATTTATTGAGAATTATTTAAAAAACTTAAATCCTGGCATAGCTAAAAATGTTGATATTTCTATAATCATCCAAGAAAAACCATTGGGGCTCGGGCATGCAATTCTACAATCTTGCAATAAAATTCAAAATGACCCTTTTGCAGTTTTGCTACCAGACGATATTATATTTTCTAAAGTACCTTTGCTAAGGCAAATGATAAATAAGTATGCTGAGTTACAGTCATCGATGTTATGCGTAAAATCGAACCCAAATCATTTATTACAACACTACGGAGTTATAGAACCTAGTAGAAAAGAAAGTACAACCAATATAGACTACATTATAGAAAAACCAAATATTGATGAAGCTCCAAGTGACCTATGTGTAGTAGGAAGATATATTTTCACATCAGATATTTTTAACCAGTTGTCTCATGCAAAACCTACAAAAAATAATGAAATACAATTAACAGATAGTATTAATAGTTTAATTCAATTTCAATCGGTCCATCAGTTTTTATTAGCAGAGCCACATTTTGACATTGGAACTCCCATGGGATTGATTTCGGCATCTTTATATAGGTCACAAAACGATCAAACCACAATTTAAGAGGAGCAATATGCTATTACAAAATAATAATTACCTAGCAATTTTAGATTCATTCATAATGTGTATATCGTCTATATTAGAACGAAACAAAAATAAGGTAGATTTTTGCCCAGATGAAACATCCTGGTCCATTAGGCAACATATTTATCATTTATTAGATACTCCAACAGGAGGGATACACTCAATTATGACAACAGTGAAGACCAATCCAAAAGAGACCTTGGTCATCATTCCTGATTTGGACAATATCACAGAAGACAACCAAAAAAAAACCACACTTGAAATCCAGGCTGATTTAATAAATTATTCTAAATCATTTCACAATTGCCTTTCACTGTATTCTGAAGAAGATTTGGATCAAATTATTATCCAAACTAGTCTACCTAAACGCGGAATCATAGAAGACCGTACACCTCGGAGTTTATTAGATAGGTTATTTGTGAGGCATTGGTCAGAACACATTAGTGATTTGCTCAAATTATGATCGAGCTGTAGTCAAGAATTTATATTCATGATTGTGAGGAAAGCCTCTTGGGGAACTTCTACTCGACCAATACTTTTTAACCGTTTTTTTCCTTCTTTTTGTTTTTCAAGAAGTTTTCTCTTTCTAGTTATGTCTCCTCCATAACATTTAGCTAATACATCTTTCCTAACAGCTCTAACAGTTTCTCTAGCAATAACTCTGCCGCCTATTGACGCCTGAATAGGCACTTCAAACATCTGCCTAGGTATGGTTCCATGCAATTTGCTGACTAATGATTTTCCATAATAAACAGCTTGATCTTTATGAACAATCATAGAGAGTGCCTCTACTACATATTTATTGACCAAAATATCAATTTTTATCAACTGGGATACTTGGTATCCATCCAAAGTATAATCCAATGAAGCATACCCTTGAGTTTTAGATTTTATCTGATTATAAAAATCTGTAATTAATTCTGACAATGGCATAATATATTCCATCATCACTCTTCCATTATCTTGAGATTCTTGGAATGTTTCATCTCCTGAAATAGATTGAATATATTCCATTCTTTTGTATTCTGACCTTTTACTATGCATCAATTCCATTACTGGACCGACAAATCTACCTGGAACCATTATCGTTAACTTTAGGATCGGTTCTTCGATAAAATCTATTTCTGCGGGATTCGGGAAATGATCTGGGTTTTCAACATTAACAATAGTTTTATTCTTCAAATGCACTTGGTATGACACATTCGGAGACGTTGCTATTATATCTAAATTGTATTCTCTCTCTAATCTTTCTTGCACGATTTCCAAATGCATAAGACCGAGAAATCCACATCTGAATCCAAATCCTAAAGCTGAACTACTCTCAGGTTCCAATGTAAGAGATGCATCATTGAGTTGAAGTTTTTGCAAAGCATTTCGCAAATTATCATAATCTTCACCATCAGAAGGATACAATCCTGCAAAAACCATAGATTTTAAAGGTTTATAACCTTCTAATGCATTTTCGGCAGGGAATGCTGGATTTGTTAATGTATCGCCAACAGCGCATTCTTTGACATCTTTAAACCCCGTTGCAATATAGCCAACTTGTCCTGCATAAAGAGTGTTCACAGGAGTAGGGGCAGGAGTAAAAATACCTAATTCAACTATGTCTGCTACTTTATCTGAAGACATGACTTTGATTTTGTCAGATTTATTAATAACCCCATCAGTCGCCCTAATGTAGGTGATTATCCCTTTATATGAATCATATAGTGAATCAAAAACTAATCCTCTGAAATTATCGCTGACTAAGCCTTTAGGAGGAGGAACGCGTAGAATAACTTCGTTCAATATATTCATCGCTCCAGTACCATCCTTAGCAGATACAAATAGCATTTCATCATCATTAAAACCAAAAATCTGTTTCAATTCTGCCGCTACTCTCTCTGGTTCCGCTTGAGGTAGATCGATTTTATTTATTACAGGTATCAACACTAAATCATAGTCCAATGCCATCAATGCATTAGCGATTGTTTGGGCTTCTACTCCCTGACTTGCATCTACTACTAACAGAGCACCTTCACAAGCAGCCAATGCTCGTGAGACTTCATAACTAAAATCAACATGCCCGGGGGTATCAATTAGATTTAACTGGTAGGTGCTTTGATCTATTCCTTCGTGAATCATTGATACGGCTTTACCTTTAATAGTAATCCCTCGTTCACGTTCGAGGTCCATGCGGTCCAAAAATTGTGCCTTCATGTCTTGAGTTCTTACAGTACCAGTTATTTCTAAGAATCGATCCGCTAAAGTGGATTTACCATGATCGATGTGAGCTATAATCGAAAAATTCCTTATTTTAGATGGATCCATATTTTCCTTTAATGAGACACCTTACAGTAATAAATTTAACCAGTTGCAAAACAATGCCTGATCAAATTATACATGGGTTTGTTTTTGAATGTCTTAGTGTTACTGCAATTTATCCACAGTTTATGCAACACTGATCGACCCAGTGTCCTGGCTCTACTTCAATCAGTTCCATTGGTATGTTTCCTTCTGAACAATCATGTGAAGGGTTAGGACAACGAGTTCTAAAAACACATCCTGGTGGTGGATTCAAAGGAGATGGTACATCTCCTGTCAGTAGAATTCTTTCTCTTTGCGCGTCTATGACTGGGTCAGGTATCGGTACTGCTGACAACAACGCTTTAGTATAAGGATGTAGTGGGTTTGCATATATAGTATCTCGATCAGATATTTCTACAATATGTCCTAGATACATAACTGCCACTCTATCGCTGATATGTCGAACTACAGATAAATCATGAGCTATAAACAAATATGTCAATCCAAGTTGTTCTTGTAATTCTTCTAATAAATTAATAAGCTGAGCTTGAATCGATACATCAAGTGCAGATACCGGCTCATCACAAACTATAAATTTCGGATTGACAGAGAGTGCTCTCGCAACTCCAATACGTTGCCTTTGCCCTCCACTAAATTCATGAGGGTATCGTTCAGCCATGTAAGGGTTTAATCCTACATTAGTTAAAAGCTCTTCTATTCTCTCTCGGTATTCTTTCTTACCTTCAACCAAACCATGAACAATCAAAGGCTCTCCTACGATACTTCCTGTATCCATTCTAGGATTCAATGAGCTGTACGGGTCTTGAAAAATAACTTGCATTTCTTTGCGCATTATTCTCATCGCGCTATTTGACAGTTCTGTCAATTCTTGACCTTCAAATTTTATTGACCCAGATGTCGGTTTATTCAATTGCAATATACATCTTCCAGTTGTAGTTTTACCGCAACCACTTTCTCCAACTAAGCCAAATGTTTCTCCTTTTTTAACTGAAAAGCTAATATCATCAACAGCTTTAATACTGGCCACTTCTCTTTGAAATATAATGCCCGCATTAACAGGAAAATGCATTTTTAAACTATTTACTTCTAATAGTAAGTCTTCTCCTTGTGTCTGGCCTGCGCCTATTGTTTCTGTTGTCATGTTAATAACTCCATCTAATAGAACTTTTATATTTGCCTTAAATCAGGCCTGATTAACCGCAATGTACACAACATTGATCTACCCAGTGCCCAGGGCTCACTTCTATCAAGGCCATTTCTATATTACCATCTCTACAATCGTCTGTTGGGTCCGGGCAGCGGTCTCGAAAAACACATCCTGATGGTGGATCAACAAGGTCTGGCGGTTGTCCTTGAATAGGATCCAATTTCTCTGTTCTTGGGAGGTCCAATCTAGGAACTGATTTCAAAAGACCTCTAGTATACGGATGTTTTGGGTCACTGTAGATCTCTTTTGCAGTGCCACGCTCGATGATTTTACCACCGTACATGATATTAACTCGGTCTGCATACCGAGCAACAACACCCAAATTATGTGTGATTATAATTAACGCTACTCCAAATTCAGTAGTAAGTGATTTCATCAGTTCTAGAATCTGAGCTTGGATGGTAACATCTAAAGCCGTGGTAGGTTCATCTGCAATAATGAGTTTAGGATTACAACTGAGAGCCATAGCAATCATAACTCTTTGACGCATTCCACCACTGAACTGGTGAGGATATTGTTTAACTCTTCGCCTTGGGTCTGGAATTCCTACTCTTTCCAGCAAGGACACTGCTTCCTCAGCAGCTTCTGCCTTACTCATACCTTTATGCAGTTGCAAAGTCTCAGATAATTGACGTTGCACAGTCAAAACTGGGTTCAGGGATGTCATTGGTTCTTGAAAAACCATTGACATTTTAGCTCCTCTGATTTGCCGCATGTCATCCAAATTTTTATCAAGTACATTCTCACCGTCGAATAAGATTTCTCCGTCAATGATTTTACCTGGAGGGTCCGGAATTAATCTCATCAGAGATAAAGCTCCTACACTCTTACCACATCCACTTTCTCCAACTATTGCCAGGGTTTCACCTTCTTGTACATCGTAGGATATGCCGTCTACAGCTTTTACTACTCCTTCATAAGTATAAAAGTATGTACGAAGATTCTTAACTTCTAAAAGCGTTGCCACTATAACACCTCGTCTAGAATATTTTTACCAACTTGGTGGGGAAGGAGAGACTCGAACTCTCACGCCCAAAGGCACATGATCCTAAATCATGCTCGTCTACCAATTCCGACACTCCCCCCTCTGGGGTTTCATTATTCACATTCAATATTATGTTTTACAGCCCTCGTGACCCGCCTCGGGGTCGAACCG
>DPHC01000002.1:368097-462620 GCA_003523055.1 Dehalococcoidia bacterium
GAACCTACTGATTAAGAGTCAGTTGCTCTGCCATTGAGCTAGCGGGCCATATTTAATGACTCACCCTTCCAAATTAACAATATAGAAGCGTAATGTCAATAAAACATTAAGGCGGTAAAACCCCAATATTCTTAATAATAAATCAAGAACAAGCACATGTATTAATTATAGCAATAATCATATCATTAGAATATGATATATCATGATGCATGACTGGGGTTTTGTAATGTCTCATTGTGCATTTTTACAGAGCTGATTCATAGTCTTCTGGAGTGTTCAAATCCAACAAAACATCGGAGGAATCAATATTCATCACGGTAACAGATCGCTGGTGTTTTGACATTATATCTTTTATTCCTAAAGACTCTTCAGAAATATTTTCCAAATCATCTGTATATCTACTATCGAAGATAACCGGATGACCACCAGCTAATTTGAATTTAGGAACAGTAATGAGAGATTTGGTTCTTTTGTGAAACTCTATAATCGATTTTATCAACTCTGGTTCTCTAGGTTGATCTACATTTAAAAGCAGCAAATGTTCAGGGTTTAGTTTTTTCACAGCATTAATTCCTGTTTTTATAGATGTTGTTTTCCCTAACATATAATCCTGATTTTCTACAATGATTACTTTAGGATCAGGATGTATTAATTTGGCTATTTCCTTGTTTTGATAACCCAATACCACACATATACAATCAACACCTGACAATAACAATGCTCTGATTTGATATTCGATCATTGTAGATCCCTTCCAAGGTATTAGTGCTTTATGCCGTCCCATTCTGGTAGATAGGCCAGCGCTCAGTAACACACCGGCCACAGATATAGTGGGATTCATTTTACAGAATCACTTTTTTTATATAATCGCTATTCATTGCCAGAGAGGACCCTTTCCCTGTTCTTCTTACCATCACAATTTCAGACATTATGCTTAAAGCTATTTCTTCAGGAGTCAGCGCTCCAATATCTAGTCCGATAGGTGCGTATATTTCATTTATTCTTTCCAACGAAATTCCATCAGCAACCAGTTTTTTGTATATTAAAATGGTTTTCCTTTTACTACCCAGGAGGCCAATGTATCTGGCTTTAGTGTTAAGAGCTGACTGCAAAGCTAAATCGTCAAAGTTATGGCCTCTGGTGGCCACGACAACGAAACTGTTGGTGTGAATATCTATTTGTTCTGACCAGTCTTCAAAAGAATTCAATATGAGTTCTGTGGCATACGGGAATCGATTCTCATTACAGAACTCTGGCCTGTCATCAATAACCATAACATTAAACCCCAAGTTATTAGCCAAGTCTGCTGTAGCCTTGCCTACATGCCCTCCACCTACCATGCAAAGTGTTGGAGGAATGGTAAAACCTTCAATTAAAACTTCAACATCTCCGTCTAATGATAAATTCTGTATCATTCCTACATCTGCCACGTCACTGCTAACACCTGCCGCCAAATCATCTATCGCAAGGTCACCCAAAGTACCAGCAGGTGGTTGATTCGGTTTTAAAATTAATTTAGAGCCAATTTTCACTGCATCGGTTTTACTATTTACCACTGTCGCCAAAGCTAGTGGAGTTCCTCCAGAATAAGCTTCTAAAATACTTTTACCCATATCTAGAAAATCATCTTTATTGGTTAAAGGGTCTAAGAAAAAATACATGGACCCACCACAAACCAATCCATCACGAGCCGCTATATCTTCGTTCAAATAATAATCTTTGAATTCAGGTCCCTTGTTTTTTTCTAGCATTTCAGTAGCAGCAAACCAAATGTCGCCTTCAACACAGCCTCCTCCTAAAGTTCCCATACCAGAACCGTCTTCTTTAACTAATAGCATAGCTCCCGATTTCTGAGGTGTAGACCCTTTAGTTCGAACAACTGTTACCAGGACACATTTTTCTCCATTTTCAAGTGCCTGTATTGCGCCTTTAATTACATCTTCCATAAACATTACTCCAAAATGCAGAGTTACCTTATAAAATGACTATACCATTCATGCAATGGTCATCTTATTAGTATTTTACTCGCTATTATAAAACAAATCGATAAAATCGACGAATTTTGTGTTTGGTTTCATATGTTATGCCCCTAGTATGTTTTATAATCAGAGTGTATGGGTGATATTGGCATTATCTCGGCAAATAGAGAACTACACGTATTGAAAAATTACAGTCAAGTCTTAGAACAACTCGGCGGTGATTATGTTTATATAGACACGTTGGGCGCCCGAGCAGAAATTATTGCTTCTAACATCACAGGGTTATTAATAATGGATGGCGCTGAAATTTCAGATGCCCCACCAAATGACTCGGAAAAATTGGCTATACAAGATGAAATAACGATTATAAATCAATGCCTCAACAATAATTTACCAATATTAGCCATAGGAAGAGGTTTTCATATTCTGAATTTAGCATTAGGTGGCAGTCACCCTGTTTTAATAGCTGAAAATCATGCTAACAACCATAAAGATTCTTCTGAAACGACTGAAGTCTACCATCAGATATTTGTATCACCAGGAGCCAAAACATCTGCTACGATAGGAGCTGCAGGTTTTTTCAGAGTTAATAGTTGTCATAAATATGGAATTTATGACAAACAACGTTCACTAAACTTAATGGCTATGGCTTATGCTGTAGAAGATGGATTGATAGAAATACTAGAAAGCCCTGATCATGATTGGGTAATAGCAACACAGTTTAACCTTGAAAATTTAACCGAAGTGCCCAAATTATTTTATAACTTATTTTTAGCACTTCTGGAAAGAAGCCAAACCTAACAATGTTAATTACAATTATCGGAGGCTACAACAATGGTAACAACTGAACCAACCCCGCCAGATAGAATATCTCCAATTCGTATAGAAGACGAGATGCGAGAATCGTATTTAACATATGCGATGAGCGTAATAGTGTCGAGAGCACTACCTGATGTGCGCGATGGGCTCAAACCCGTTCAAAGACGGATATTATACTCCATGCACGAAATGGGTATTAGGGCAAATACTTCCTATAAAAAAAGCGCTCGTATCGTAGGAGAAGTACTAGGTAAATATCACCCTCATGGAGATAGTTCTGTATACGCTGCTATGGTCAGAATGGCACAAAATTTTTCCATGCGGTATCCACTGGTTGACGGACAAGGGAATTTCGGTAGCGTAGATGGGGATCCACCTGCAGCTATGAGATACACAGAAGCCAGACTTGCACGAATTGCAGAACAGCAATTAATAGATATAGATCTAAACACAGTTGACTTTAGCTTGAACTTTGATGATTCTATAAATGAACCTCAAGTACTACCCACACGACTTCCTACTCTATTAATAAATGGAGCATCCGGTATAGCAGTTGGCATGGCTACCAACTTACCTCCACATAACCTTACTGAGATTTGCAACGCAATTATTCATGTAATAGACAATCCAGATTGCACCATAGACGACTTAATTAAAATAGTTCCAGGTCCGGATTTTCCAACGGCTGGCATTATAAAGGGTCGCTCCGGCATTGTTGATACTTACAACACTGGACGTGGCCGCATAGTCATGGAAGCAGCAACTGATATCGAAGAAACTCGAAATGGAAGACAGCGGATAATAATTACCGAATTGCCTTATCAAGTCAACAAAGCAAATTTAGTAGAGAAAATTGCACAATTGGTCAGAGACAAACGAATAGAAGGTATTTCAGATATTAGAGACGAATCTGACCGCAAAGGTATGCGAGTAGTAATTGAACTCCGCAGGGATGCTCAAGCAAACATCACTCTCAATAACCTATATAGACATACCCAACTGAGAGATTCATTTAACTCAATCATGCTGTCCTTGGTTAATGGGCAACCTCAAATTCTTCCACTAAAAAGGATGATTGAATTATTTATCCAACATCGCCAGCAGGTTATTAGGCGAAGATCCGAATTTTTACTCCAGAAGGCCAAAGATAGAGACCATGTTGTACAAGGACTACTGTTGGCACTAGATCAAATGGATGCAGTAATAGAGATAATTCGTGCGTCAGATGATGTAGAATCTGCAAGAAATAATTTAATGTCTACTTTGAACTTGTCTCAAATTCAAGCTCAGGCAATTTTAGACATGCAATTACGTCGCCTAGCTGCATTGGAACGACAAAAACTAGAAAAAGAGCACGAAGAACTTCTAAATGAAATCAAAGAACTAGAAGAACTCTTAGGGGATGAATCTAAAATCCTGTCCGGAATAAAGGTTGAGACAACCGCTTTACAAACACAATTTGGAGACGCAAGGCGAACTATAATACATGACGACGAAGTACAGCGAATAGCAGATGAATCATTAATCCCTCACCACGATGTGGTGATAACCATGAGCAAACGTGGTTACATAAAAAGAGTACCCGTTGATACATATAGAACTCAACATAGAGGCGGCAAAGGTGTACGTGGCATGTCCACCCGTGATGACGATGAATTAAAAGATGTTATGATTTGCGACACCCATGCCCATATACTGTTATTTACTAATAGAGGAAAAGTCTACCCACTTCGAGCATTTAACATCTCCGAAGACTCGTCAAGGACAACTAGAGGTACTCAAATAATAAACTTGGTACCCTTAGAAAGAGGAGAGTTTGTACAAACTATATTACCTGTAAAAGACCCCAAAGATGATTATTTAATGATTCTAGTTACTAAGGGAGGTCAAGTAAAAGCTTTACGTGCAGGCGAACTAGTAAATATACGTAAAAAAGGCTTAATTGCTATGAACCTTAAATCAGATGATGAACTAGTTGGCGTTGAACAAGTAGAAGAATCTGAAGATATCATCATGGTTTCAGAAAATGGCCAAGCTATGAGGTTTCCAATGCAAGGCCTAAGCCCTAGACGTAGAGGAGCTGGTGGAGTTAGGGGCATGAGACTGCTTGCTGGTGACACTGTGATATCTGTTGGTAAAATAACTGAGGGTAGCAAGTTACTCATAGTTAGTACCGGAGGATTTGGTAAATCAACCTCATTAGATAAATACTCAGTGCACGGCAGAGGTGGTCAAGGAGTTAGAACATTCAAAGTGACGCCTAAAACCGGCAAAGTAGCTGCCGCAAAAATAGTTCCTCAAGATGATGGTCAAGACATATTCATCATTTCTGCAAAAGCACAATTGGTGAGGATAACTCTTGAACAAATCAGGACCTCTGACCGTAATACGTCTGGAGTTATCCTATGGAGAGATCGTGAACCGGACGACTATATAGTGTCAATAGGTTGTTTTACAAGATCGGACGAAAACCTAACGAATACATAGTGTAAATCGGTAGTTTTACGAGATTTGAATAGCGACTATTTAATCTTGTCAAAGTGCATGATTTACACTACAATATTATCTAGTTATAGAATTAAACACGTTGTGTAGTATCGTATATGACTACCATACTACTATGAGTAGAAATTGAAAATAGTATTTATCCACGGAGCAGGAACATCGGGCCTAAGCTTCTATTACCAGACTAAACATTTCCGGAATTCAAAAGCTATAGATTTACCAGGCCATCCGGTCGGTACACCATGCGACACCATTAGTGAGTATGTAGAATGGGTGCGAGGATTCATTGCTGCAAGAGGATATAAAGACATTGTATTATGCGGCCACTCCATGGGCGGCGCTATTAGCCTATTATATGCTTTGAAATATCCTACAGAAGTAAAAGGCCTCGTATTAATGAATACTGGCGGCAAATTAAGGGTGTCAAAAACTATATTAGATAGTTGTAAAATAGAATCCAAAGACCAACTTAATACCTGGGCTAAATACCATAAAGCAAATTACGAGTGCCCAGACCGCGACATTCAAGAATTGCTGACTCAAAAAACCGTTGCTATTGGTCCCTCTACAGAACAACATGATTTAAGAGCATGCAATGATTTTGATGTTATGAGTTCATTGCCTAACCTAACTATACCAACGAACATAATATGTGGTTCTGAAGATCAATTAACACCCGTCAAATATGCGAAACATCTGAATTCGGAGATAAAAAATTCTGAAATAACCATAGTGCCGAATTCAAAACATTTCTCAATGTTAGACAACCATAAGCAAGTAAACCAATCGATCGATTCATTCCTTTATAAATTAAAGGATAATAATACTATTACTCCTTAATCAGAGCTGTACCATCTACTGTTGAAAAACAACAATGGATCAGAATCGCTTGGAGCTGTCAATTCTTCAACTTCTCCGATAAAAATAGTATGGTCTCCATATATGTGCTCTCCCACTACTTTACATCCCATAAACACAATTGATCCATCTAAAATAGGTAATCCCAAATCACTGGAAGTGTAGGAATATTCAGCGTTCCCATCTTGTTGCTCAGGTCTTTTTGCAAAATATGCGCCCAATGCTTGTTGATCTTTAGCCAATATATTAATACCAAATGCCTTGTTCTCGTCTAGGTAGCCAAAGCTATTAGTGCTATGGGCTGCACAAATCAGGATTGTCGGAGGGTCTAAACACACAGAAGTAAATGAGTTTGCAGTCATTTCGTGAGGATGACCTTTATCATCAATCGTTGTAACAACTGTAACACCAGTTGCAAATTTAGACATAGCTGATCTAAATAACTCATAAGAGACCATCATTTTCTCCTTTCCTAACTGTAGTCTGTTAATGCCGTGATTCTAATATTTCCTATGTGATTATACAAGTTGCTGATACATACTATAGTCAGAATTACCGGACCACTGCCTTATCATATGAAACCCAGGGTCTTGCGGAAATGTAACACTCGGATCCTCTGGATGCAAAATTCTATATATGATCTCAATTCCATCAAATATTTTTAAGCCCGGGCTGCTAAAATATTCATGGTTTAATATATAAATATCTTTATTCTTGGAAGCAGTAATTTTTTCAAAGCCTTTTTGTTGAAACAACCAATTGATCTCATTTATCTGGCGGTCAAAATCTGAAGAGCATAAATCTACTATTATAAAATCCGGATCAAACAAAAGTAAGTCTCTGACATCTATCCTTTCAGCCGGTGCATTATTAGCCAATAATCCATAATTTCCTCCGGCTATCCTGTACATCTCTGGAATCCAATTACCTCCTAAAACAAGCGGATTTACTCCTTCGATAGATATTATTTTTTTTAATTCGTAAGCTTGTACTTTTCCAATAATACTTTCTACTCTTTTCTTAAGGGAAGTAATCAAAGTTTGAGATTCATATTCTTTTCCTGTTACGTAGCCTATATCTGATATTGTGCCATATACATCAGATATAGAAGTCGGGTTAACAGTAACTACTTGCGGCAGGTAGTCAATTCTACTAATAACATTATTAACATATTCAACATCTATCTCACAAATTTTACAGTTGTCTTGAGTAATAATTATTTCTGGCAAATGTTTGTTAAACCAAGATTCGTCAATTGCATAAGGATGCTCATTGTTCATTTTGATTTGTTGCATCTTTGCTTCCACTTCAGCGCTAGAATAACCTTCAGTCACAACCTTCCTCGTGCTGACTATGGGCACATCAGCCATACCATCAATATGTGAACACAAATCACTAATTCCTATGATGTTTTCTGCCAATCCAAGTTCGCATAAAATTTCAGTTCCGCCTGGCACTAATGAACATATTGTTGGCCTCATAAATAAATTTTCATTACCCATTATCTAAAACGTTATCTACAAATTTTTGTGCAGATTGCATAACCCATCCATTCAAGCTCGTAGCCAAAAATTTCACTCCTAAATCAATGTATTTATCAACATTATTATCATTAACTAGGGTTCCTGCTATACGTCCGCTTTTAACTATTTTGTCTAAAGCTTGGTGTATTTTTTCTTGAACTACCGGATGCTCTTGATTGCCCAAGTATCCCATAGTTTGAGACAAATCATTAGGAGCAACGAAGAATACATCAATATCATCTACCTGTAAGATTTCGTCTAAATTATCTAACGCCTCTATCTCTTCTAATAAAACCACTAGTAATGTTTGATCGTTAGCAGTGTTTACATAATTACTAACTCCATAAGACTGCCTACCACCAAAAGTGCCTCTATCACCTAATGGAGCGAACTTGGTTCCGCGTACTGCTTTTTCAGCAGCTGCTCGGCTATTCACATGTGGTACAACGACACCCATAGAGCCTTGGTCTAATGTGCGGGTTATTAACCATGGTTCATTGGCATTAACTCTGGTAACTGAAGAATTTTCCCATAAGTCACATGCTCTAGTCATATCTCCAATTTGAGACCACGTTACAGATCCATGTTCGCATTCCAACCAAAATCCATCAATACCAGATGGTCCTAAAAAGTCAATAATTTCGCTGGTCAACAAACCCATCACTACTACAACTGCTTCTCCATTAGATAATTTAATCTTGATTTTATTTTTTCTCATCACTCTTTCCTGATTTTTTTTCGTAGCCTCTTGGGGTAATAAATTTACCTTCAAATAAATATGAAGTGGAATTTCCTACTACGACTGTAGTGAACATATCAATTTGATGATAAACATTCATAACCGTACTTAATGTCACTAACACCACTTCTTGATCTTCTCTAAAAGCATTCTTTACTAACCCAACGGGTGTGTCCAGTGGTCGACATTTTTTTAAACTGTCAAATGCTGCTTCTAATTGCCAGTGTCTTTTCTTACTTTTAGGATTATAAAAAACCACTACAAAATCTCCTTCAGATGCTGTAGTAATACGATTTTGTATGTCTGGCCAATCAGTCAGCAAATCACTCAAACTGATAGTACAAAAATCTTGCATCAATGGACTTCCTAATAATGCAGATGCTGACTGCAATGCTGAAATTCCTGGTATCACTATTACTTGTGGGGTTTTACCGTTCCATTGCATATCGGATAAAATATTGAAAATCGGACCGGACATTCCATAAATTCCGATATCTCCAGATGACACCATAGCTACTTTATTACCATCAGCAGACAAATCGATGACTCTTTTAGCCCTTTCCAATTCTTCACCAATTGCCCAATGTTCTAAAATGGCATTATTTGTTAACTCACTAACTTGATTTACATATAAGGAATATCCAACAACATAATCTACTTCTGTCAATATTTTCCGAGCCTGCATGGTTAGTAATTCTGGATCTCCTGGACCAATGCCCATTAAGTATATAGTGCCTGATTTACTTTGATTCGTCATTAGTATTTCCTAATATTTTATTATCTAGCAACCGCAATAGTAGCATCTTTAGATTTATGTTTTTTGACAATTAATTCCCCGTTACCTGCTGCAAGTATGGCGGCAGGTTCTGAAACCCCCCAAACACCGATCAATCGCTTTGGGTTTTCGCTTCTCGTTAGCAGGGTCGAATATAGAGAGGATTCGTTAAATAATTCCTCAATTTCTGTTGGTGAATAAATTTTTAATGGCACAGATAGTGTATTCGCAATATGCTGTATGGCTATTTCATCTTTTTTCAAAGTAATAGTTGAGATACTGCAGACTGACTTTATACTTAAATTGTGGTTACTTAAAACTTCTAATAAAAAATCAAACAAATCTGTTTGGTCAACATCTTTTCTACATCCAATTCCTACATGTAGAGTAGGTGGTCTAACTAGTACAGTATTAAAAGATTGGTCTTGTTCGAGCCGACCTACATTTGGTTCTAGTAGATCAGTGATAACAATCCTATTAGGTGTACCACATCTCTGAAATTCTTCTAATGAATCATAATATGTTAAATTAGAATAATCTAAACTATCATTCAGCGTCCACGACCTATCCCCAACATCTTGGAAAACTGCAATAGGTTTATTGTTAATCACAGCAGAACTGACCGTCGTTACTATTTTTGAACTACAATCTATCTTCCAACCAAAATCTCTTCCCAATAGATCAACACTGATTTTGTTCAGAGCATATGAAGATGAAGTTATAATTGGCTGTGCTTTTATAATCCTGGCTACCTTCGCTGACAATGCATCTGCTCCACCAATATGTCCGGACAGCATACTAATGACATAATTGCCACCATCATCAATGCACACGACTGCAGGATCTTCATATTTAGAACTTACTACATCTGCCAACAATCTAAAGGCTACACCCACAGGCATAATCATAATGAGCTGTGAATATTCTTCAAATAAACGAGAAACTGTTGGCTTCAAAGGAGCAGTGATTTTTTGAAAATCTATGGCGATATCGTCTGGTGTATTTAGGCAAAACACGTCTGTGTATTGCCCTATTTCAGAGTTACTAACATAGGATGCTATAGCCGACCCTGAAATCGATAGTGACAATATGCCAATTCGCTCGACGTCCATATTAATGTCTCTAGTTCTTTATTTATTATTTGTGGCAGCTGACCTGTATAGATGGGTATATTTAGGTGAATACAAATTAGAAGATTCAGAATTTTCTTCTTGATCTAATATATTTGGATCAAAAGCTGCTCCAACCATAACTAAGGCGCTTAATGTTATTTTTGCTTCTCGAACTTTCTTTGCTATGTCAGTAAGATTTCCTCTTATAACTTGCTCTTCTTCCCATCCCACTTTATATGCGACTGCAATTGGCGTATCGTCAGTGTATCCAGCTTCACGTAATTCTCCAACCAGCTTAGTCATTCTGGTTATACTTAAAAATATTACCAATGTACACCCGTGAGAAGCCAAATCTTTAAGTTGCTCTCTCGGGGGCATAGGAACTCTACCTTCTAATCTTGTAAATACTACTGATTGCGATACACCCGGGACCGTTAGTTCTGTCTGTAGTAATGCTGAAGCTGCAAAAACTGATGCCACTCCAGGAATTATTTCAAACTCCACTCCGTTAGATTTTAATATTCTCATCTGTTCCAAAATAGCACCGTATATGGACGGGTCACCGCTCTGCACTCTGGCCACTATTTTGCCTTCATTAGCTGCTTTCAACTCTAGGGCTGTAATTTCTTCTAAGTTTAAAACTTTACTTCCGTATATTTCCGCTTTAGGGTTTGCATAATCAATAATAGATGGGTGGACCAATGAGTCTGCATAGATTACTATGTCAGCTATTTCCAATATGTTTTTAGCCTTAATAGTTAACAGCTCTGGATCACCAGGGCCCCCTCCTATGAAATATACTTTGCCTGAGTTTTGGGGCATATCATTCACCTTTCCTAATAATTAATAATGAGAAGTAATCTAAATCTTCTTCAGTCAGATCATTTAAGTTTCTCACAATTTTTTCAGTATCTGTAGAAGCTCTTCTAACGTAAGTTGTCCTACCTAATAATCCTAGCTGTTCTAAATTAGACAATGCTCCCAATAAAAGCTTATTAACTTTCATTAGGACTATAGTATCGTAATTGGATATAGCTTCTCTCAAATCATCTATACCATAAACATACGGCAATATAGCTAGTTTTTGTCCATGTTTAACCAATGGTATACCTGCGCTAGATGCTGCAGCCATTGGTGATGAAATACCAGGAATAACCTCTATAGTAACTCCTAAACATTCGTCTCTAATTACTTCCAATACATACGATACTGTGCTATAAATCATAGGGTCGCCTTCAGTAATAAAAGCCACATCAGTTCCTGCATTAAGATGTTGAATTATAGAGTTTGCTGCTTCTTTCCATACCGATTGCGCTGCAGATTCATCATCTGTTGGGAATTCACTAGTTATTATTTCTTTATTGTCTAGATTAATAGCACCTCTAACTATGCTCAAAGCATAGGATTCTGCGCTTGTCCTAGCTACTGGAGTGCATATAACCGGAACGTTATTTAGTATTCGTGTCGCTTTCTGAGTCAATAACTCCGGGTCTCCTGGACCAACACCCACGGCATAAAATGTACCAATATTTTTGTTCTGCATATTATTATCTCGATGAAATTTATTTAGTTTTTACGCCTGATACTATAAAAATGGGGTTAATTGGGGATAATACTAGCGATTTATCGGCTAATTCACGACCCCTTGATATGTTCACTGACAAATAATCTGGAACCATGTTAGCATCTTTTAATATATTATACGCTCTGACAGACCGTTCAACAGAAGCAAAATTCAAAACAATTGATCCATTATCCTTCAGTTCCGATATAGCACAGTCGATTATTTCTTCAAGTAGACCCCCATGTCCACCAATAAACACTGAATCTGGTCTAGGTAATGCTCTTAATGCACAAGGTGCTTCACCAGATATCACCGACACATTCTTAGCACTATGTTTTCTGATATTGGTTTCTAGTAAATGCATATGCTCTAAATCTTTTTCTATAGCGTATATTTGGCCTTCATATGCTATTTTTGATGCTTCAATAGCTATTGATCCTGTAGCAGAACCAATGTCCCAAACCACCGAAGATTTCAAAAGTTTCAAGAAACTAATCGACAATGCTCTGATTTCTCGCTTTGTTATTTGGCCTTTTGCAGCCTTTCTTTGTAAAAACCTATCATCAGAAACGCCATATGGAATCAGCAACTCATCTGTCATATTCAGCTTGAAACTCCTATCGGTAAACTATCGGAAGTGGTAGACGATCCAAGTAAATTTCCTTCAAAGTCAAAGCAAAGAGCGTCTATTATTAATTTTGTAGAGTCTTCTTTCAAAAATTCGGCACTTTTTTTGCATACCAAGTCGCAAAGAATAGGGTATATTTCTGTCATGTTTTCAGCTAAAGCAATTTCCTGAAATTCTCTACCGCTAGTAGTTTTACTCATTCTTGTCAAACAATCATCAGTTGCCCCCACGGAACGGGCTATTTCTGTTAGAAATGCTACATCTACTTGGTTCCCGGCAACGTGAGTTACAAAGTGTCCCTTAGCAAGTTTTGCAAATTTCCCGATCATTCCTACATGAGTTACTCTACTTATCCCGCGCATTACAGATCTTTTCATTGAATGTCCACTAAAAATACCGACCTGTACGAATGACATGTCTGATAACTCTAATAGTTTCTTACTATATTCCTCACTCCTGGTTCCTGTTGTTAATACTAAATGGTCAATATCATTAGTAGCTGCAACGTCTATCGCTACATGGACGCTAGCTCTCCAAGAAGCGGTTGAATACGGGTGCACTATCCCTGTGCTACCCAATATAGAAATTCCACCTATAACTCCAAGTCTAGCGTTGGTGGTTTTTTCTGCAATAATTTCACCGTTAGGAACAGACAATGTTACATTAATTGTTCCTTTGAAGGTATCTTGCGCAATTTTTAATCCTTCAATAACTGAAGTCGTAATCATTCTACGTGGAACTCTAGTAACAGCAGGGCCTCCGACGTCTATCCCTGTTCCTGGTTTAGTCACCAATCCAACTCCATCACCTTTAAGCAGTTTTACATTGATATCAGTATTTTGACTGTTATCAATAGAAACCGTAGCGCATATTTCTGCGCCGTGAGTTACATCAGGATCATCTCCTGCATCTTTTATCACTGAACAAAACGCTTGTACGCCACTAACAATTTCACATCGATTTATTTTAAATTTCTGTCTAGTACCGACTGGCAATAGTATATCTACTTCAGATACACTCTGATCCAGTAACAAAGCAATAGTAGCAGCTTTAGAAGCTGCTGAAGCACACGATCCGGTGGTGAATCCTGTTCTTAATTCTGTATTTGACTCGCCTCGTGCCAAGTTAACCTCTTCTTATTGGGGATTTTCATTTTTAGTATACATCAAAACTAAATATCTTAACCTTGTTTTGAACCTAGAGCACTCAATATTCTATCCACAGCTATATCTCCGAGAATCTCCGTGATACCAAGTGGTGGAGCCAAGTTGAATTTCACATGAGGGAATTTGATTTGATATTTTTTTATGGTGCCCATAATATTTCTTTGTAAGATCAATCCAGGGAAAAACAAATATGGCACAAATGTCACATTATGCACTCCTCCTTCGTTAATAATGTAAGAAGTTCTTTCGTCCATTTCTGGTAACCCGTAATGCGATTGAGCGTAGGTTGTATTAATTGATTCACCTAATTTATCTTGGACCAAATCACTCAAGTCTCCTAGCCATAAACAATCATCGTATTCAGTTTTTGTACCTGCTTTTACTATAATAACCCCGTCTTTACCTTCATAGCGGTTATCGTTAGTTAAAATAACTTCTGCGCGTTCAGTTATCATTTCAGCTAACCTTGGATCTGCACCCATACCATTGGTGATATCTATTTCTACTGTCGGGTTATCATTCCTCAATTCTTCAAGTAATTCATCTAATTCTAACGTTGCGTGCTTCCCATTACCAAGCAAGAATGGAAATATTACAATTTTTTTCAAACCTTTATCAATTAGTTTTTTAATTGACTGGTATGGATTAGGTTCCAAAAATTCCAAAAACGAATTTATTACTACAGCTTTATCCTCTCCAATATTGTTTTGAATCATTGAACATAGTAGATTCACTCCTTTTGCAGTATCAGGGCAATCTCGGCACCAAAGCGCAATTGCATCATCGCTAAAATTATCACCGTTTGGAACCAACGTACAGGAACATTCTTGTTTAGAAAAACCTCTTTGACTACCATGCGCAAGCACAATAATTCCGAATCTTGCATCATCCATAAATATACTACCTTGCCTAAATTAATCTTTTTTTAATGCCAGCAGCATTAATGCGTTCATTGTAGCGGCAGCTGCAGAGCTACCACCACGGTTACCTTCAATAGTAATAAATTCAACATCTGTCTTTAACAATTCATCTTTAGATTCAGAGCATGCTACAAAGCCCACTGGCACACCTATAACTAAAGCTGGGTGAATAGCTTTTGACCTAACCAAGTCTACTACTTCAAGAAGTGCTGTAGGTGCATTACCTACGCAAATAATCGAATCATCTAAGTAGGTTTTTAATTCTCTTATATTCGAAATAGATCTTGTGGTTTTTTCTAATATGGCACGTTCTGCTACTTCCGTTGTATTAATTTTACAAATAGTTTCAACACCTACTAGTTTCAGCAATGATTCCGATATTCCAACTTGAACCATTCTCACATCAGTTACCACGGTCTTTTTATTAAGTAATGCCTGAAGTCCAGATCGAACAGCCTGGCTACTGAATCTGATTTGGGGTGCTATAGCAAAATCACCTTCCGCTCGCACAATACGAGATGCGACAAACAAATTGTCATTATCTTCCCATCCTTGTTCTAATAGGTTAGCAGTAACCATGCCAATGCTATCAGAATCTATTTGATCCGGTAATAATGCATGTTTCTCTACCAGATTCATCAACTTTCTCCTTCCTAACATAAAAAAACTTGCCAGGTGGCAAGTTAGAAATATGATTCAGCCATTCCTGTATGCGCAGAACTCCTGACTCTTCTTTCAAATAGGTTTCTGACTCACATCTACTAAAACGTAGTTTGTTTGCTTCTGAGCACATTCTACATCTAAAGTATCTGTTTACAGTGGCGCTACCGTGGTGGAATCCAACCACCTTCCCTATTAATATACGATAGAAGACAATATTAAATTTATATCTAGATTACATTTTTTTATTTAATTGGTCAATATAGTAAATATGAAATAAACCTTACACCTTAAATAACTATATTAATCAATCGATCAGGAACATAA
Source organism: Dehalococcoidia bacterium (assembly GCA_003523055.1). Classification (GTDB taxonomy): domain Bacteria; phylum Chloroflexota; class Dehalococcoidia; order Lucifugimonadales; family UBA3495; genus UBA2588. The sequence goes on from DPHC01000002.1 coordinate 383,673, forward strand.
ATAACTTTATTAATAGTTTTGCCATCTATGTGGGCTTGTATTTTAGAACTCATTAAAGCAAGTGACTTAACTGCACTTTCTTCCATTCCAATTGCAGTTTCAATTTTATCTCTCACTTTGCCGTTAACTTGTACAATCATTGTGATTACATTTTCTGATATTAATTCTTCATTCCATATGGGAAAGCTTTCAGAATGAATACTATATTTGTATCCATTAATTTCCCATAACTCTTCTGCAAGATGTGGAGCTATAGGAGCAAACATTAACAAGAATGAGCGTACGCATGAATTCCATACCAACGGATCAACTGCTTTAGTATTTAGAGTTTTGTTTAAGTAATTAGAAAATTCCATTAATTGCGCAATTGCTGTGTTAAATTTAAATTTATCTAGATCTTCATAAACTTTCTTTATTGTTTTATGTAAAGTCTTGGCAAGCTCATCCGTAGTTTGTTGATTAATCATCGTTTCAGATCCGAGTTCATATTTCTCAGTTGTAATAGTCCAAACTCTATTAAGCCACCTAGCAATACCATTTATTCCAACATTACTCCAAGGCCCTCCTTGGTCCCATGGGCCAATAAACATCAAAAATACTCTGACTGCATCCGCTCCCATTCCAGTAACCACATCATCAGGATTTATAACGTTCCCTCTGCTTTTACTCATTTTTTCATGGTCTTGTCCTAGAATAATTCCCTGGTTGAACAATCGTAAAAAGGGTTCTCCAAAATCTACAAGCCCCATATCTCGCAAGGCTTTGGTGAAAAATCTAGCATACAATAAATGCATAACTGCATGCTCTGCCCCGCCCGTATATTGGTCAACTGGCATCCAGGATTTTACTAGTTTGTTATCAAAGGGAGCTTCTTTATATTTAGGATTCAAATATCTGTACATGTACCAAGAAGAATCAAAAAAAGTATCCATAGTATCCGTTTCTCTTTGAGCAGGTCCAAAACATTTCGGGCAAACTGTGTTTACAAAATCGATACTGGTCTTTAGAGGAGATTCTCCGGATGGCTTAAATTCAGCATCATCAGGGAGCAATATAGGAAGATCCGATATCGCAACAGGCTGAATACCGCATTTACTGCATTCAACCATAGGTATTGGCGTCCCCCAGTACCTTTGTCTCGATACCAACCAATCTCTAATTCGGAAACTGGTGGTTTTCTTTCCCCATTTCTTTTTTTCAATATCTTTAGCCAATAATTCTTTAGCCTCAAAATTAGAGATGCCGTCGTAGGTTTTTGAATTGATCATAATGCCATTACCAACATAAGCTTCTGACATGTTTTGGTCTTCATTACCTGTCTCAGAAACCACTCTCTTTACATCTAAACTATATTTATTTGCGAACACAAAATCTCTTTCGTCATGTGCGGGAACTCCCATAACAGCACCCGTGCCATAATTTGGCAATACATAGTCTGCAATATAAATAGGAATTTTTTCATTAGTAAATTTATTTAATGCAAATGACCCTACTTTCTGACCAGTTTTAACTTTATCAGTCGACATACGTTCAATTTCAGATATTTTTTTTGATTGCTCAATATATTTTTTTACATCAATTGAATTCTCTTTAGTGGTTAAGGACTCAACAAGTGGATGCTCTGGAGCAATCGCCATGAAAGTGACTCCAAAGATAGTATCAATTCTTGTCGTGAATGTAGTGATAGTTTGCTCGGAAATAAGCGCATTTTCAGAGTTCAACAATCCAAATTGTATTTCTACTCCCTCACTTTTTCCTATCCAGTTCCGTTGCATAGTAAGAATTTTCTCAGGCCATTCTATAAGCCCTTCGAAATCCAACAATTCTTCCGCATAATCTGTAATTTTCAAGAACCATTGCTCCAAATCTCGACGGGTTATAACCGTGTCGCATCTCTCACAGCATCCGTTAACGACTTGCTCATTCGCCAGTACTGTTTGGCAGGACGGACACCAAACTACTGGAGCTTTTTGTTTGTACGCCAATCCTTGCTCATAAAATTTTAAGAATATCCATTGATTCCATTCATAATATTCTGGATCACAACATATTACTTCACGATTCCAGTCGTATATTGCCCCCAGCGATTGCAGTTGCTCTCTCATGGTTTCAATATTTTGCATTGTCCAAGTTTTAGGGTGTATGCCTCTATTAATGGCTGCATTCTCTGCTGGCAATCCGAAAGCATCAAAACCAATTGGGTGCAAGACATTATATCCTTGCATTCTCCTAAATCGTGCATGGCAATCTGACGGTGAAAACGCATACCAATGTCCAATATGTAAATCTCCTGAAGGATAAGGGTACATTGTCATTTCATACCACTTAGGTTTATCCGAATCATTATTTACTTTATATAAGTTATCTTCGGCCCATTTAGATTGCCATTTACTGTCAATCCTACTAGGTTCAAATTTTAGCGGTACTTGATTTTGTCTAATGGACATTAATTCACCTTAATATTAGAACTACCGTCTCATATCTTAACTACAGTGCAGTAATATTTCCAGCCTTGTGAGCGATATTTTAAGCAAATCGATGTGTTGTTACACATAAAGCTTGTCGCTGGTATAATTACGTTCGATGAAATTTATCATAATAGTCTAATCTAAGAAGGTATTCTTGAATAATAACCCTTTTAATTTGCCTGAAGAAGATATAGTTACACAACCCAGAATTCACGAAAGTGCCCCTATATTGATAAACACCCATACTTTCCGTAAAACTAATATATGGAAGGATTCTCATGTTTTTGTGCTTGTAACTTTTCTGGCGTTTATATTTATAGGTATCGTTCTTTTATCACTGCCTATAGCTAACAACTGTCATTTAGACCAAACTCAGTGTACAAATAACAATTATACTCCATTAAGAATTTCAATTTTAACTGCTACATCTGCAGCCACAGTAACCGGCCATATTGTAGTAGACACGTCTACATATTGGAGTACTTTTGGTCAAGTTATCATATTTACTATGATGCTAATAGGCGGCTTAGGATTTATGACAGCCGCAACTTTCATCTTGGTTCTTATTGGTCAAAGATCTACACTACCACAACGTATACTGATGAAAGATATGGGGTTCGACAAAATTGAAGGTTTAAAAAAACTGTCTTTTAATATAATTTTAGTAGTAGCGATATTATATTTTGTCGGTTTTTTGTCAATTTGGGTCTTAAGCACTGGGTTGTTTGAAGCAAGCTCAGGAGTCCGAATTTGGAATTCAATCTTCTTATCTGTCTCAGCGTTTAATAATGCTGGCTTTACTATAAATTCAGGAGGCACAAGCATTCTAAATAACAACTATCCGCTAATATCTGTTTTCGTACTCCTCATTATATTAGGTGGAATAGGATGGGCTACATTAGTTGATGTTTTCAGACACAGAATTTTTAATCGGTTAACCTTAACGTCCAAACTAATCATCACTGCCAATATAATTCTTTGGATAATCGGATTTATAACCTTCATGGGACTCGAATTTGCGAATGATACAACTATCGGTCAATTAGGGTTTGTAGATCAGATAGCATCTTCTATATTCCATTCGGTCAGTGGCAGAACAGCCGGGTTCACAATAGTTGAAATGTCTAACACCAGAGATTTTACGAAACTAATATATTCAATTCTAATGTTTATAGGAGGTTCTCCAGGATCAGTAGCAGGAGGTATAAAAACCACCGTGATTGCTATTATAGGAGTAGCAGTAATATCGTCGCTGAGAGGCCGGTCTCAGCCAGAAATTTTTGGCCGTGAAATTGCTCATTTCCAAGTAATGAAAGCACTTGCCGTAACAGGAATTTCAATAGTGATTGTGTTACTAGTCACGCCTACTATTACATTATTGCACCCTGAATTACCATTTATTGATGTCTTATTTGATGTATTCTCCGCTTATGGCACTACCGGATCTTCCACAGGTATAATCTCAAGTTTAGGTCTTCCTTCTTCTGTGTTATTGTCAGTCACAATGCTACTAGGTCGATTAATACCATTGTATTTGGCATTTTCTTTGATCATTGAAAATAATTCATACAGATTTATGCAAGAACAAGTAACACTAGGATAACTGACAATGTTGTACAATGTTCACGTCAACCATGAACATTGATTGAGGTTTTATGAAAAGACAAGTTTGCGTAGTTGGGTTGGGAAGATTCGGATCAACAATAGCAAAAGAGTTTTATCAAGCTGGGCATGACGTACTGGCCATAGATACTAATGAAGAACGTATACAAGCTATGCTAGGGTTAGTGACTTATGCTGTAAAAGCAGATGCCACTAATGAAGCAACTCTTAGGGAGTTGGGATTAGCTGAATTTGATGTGGCCGCTATTGCTTTAGGTTCAGAAAATATGCAGTCCAGCATCATGATAACTGTTACGTTAAAAAGCATGAATATTCCACATATAATTGCTAGGGCAGGCAGTGAAATTCATGGAGAAACATTGGGGAAAATTGGCGCTGATAAAATTGTATATCCTGAAATTGAGAGTGCAAGACGAGTAGCACGAGTAGATTTCAACGATAACATATTGGACTATATGGAAATAGCTCCAAATGCAGGAATTAGCAAAATAAGGCCACCTAAAGATATGTACAACTTAACCATAGAAGATGCAGGGTTAGGAGGTAAAAACATTAGCAATGGAGTCAGCGTATTGGCTATGCGTAGGGGGCGAAACTACATTCTAAACCCTTCTAAAGATGAAGAAATTAAAATAGGTGATTTGCTAATTGTAACCGGAAGAACTGATCAAGTAGAAAAATTAAGTGCAAATATGATGGACAACAATCCTAAAACTAGCTAGCTTAACGGCCACATTATGATAAATGAAAAGATTTTAATAGCTGTAGATGGTAGTGAAGAGTGTAATTTAGCTTTTCGCTGGCTATGTCAAATTTCAAAACGCGCTAAATCTCAAATAGTTGCAACATATGTTAATGTCATACCATTCTCTCAAAGGCTGAACGCAGAAATTCCTAGTAATAATTCAGGAGAACATATATTAAATATCATAGAAGCCATAGCAAAAGAAGAAAAAACGAAAGTTCAAACAATCATTGTACAAGGGAGATCAGTTGGCCCGGCACTTACTATAGAAGCAAAAAAAATAAAAGCAGATATGATAGTATTAGCTTCCAAGAAAATATCATCAAATAGCAATCCACTGGGGAAAACTTCCGTATATGTAATGCGCCATGCTCAGTGCGGAACCTTGTTATGGAATAAAAATAAACCTTCTAGGGCAGTGTAAAGTGAACATATATTTGTACGGGAACGATGCATTAACCGAAAATACATTAAGAGTAGTACTAAACCAATATAACAAGGTATTTCTAGTCAGCACTAATAAGGAGACTTTAGATTTATTAAGCCACTTCCCTAATGTAAGTGCAGCTCATGATTTAAGTTTTTCCGTGCAAAACATATTCCAACACTCAGACTTTGCTAACTTCGATCTTTGTATTGCAATTTCTGACAACTATTTACAAAACATGCTTATCTGCAACCAGATGCAACAAGTCCATGACGTACCACGAATTATATGTTTAACTGACAATAACGTTCTCTCAGATCTCTATGAGTCTTCAAGTTTCAACATAGTTAATATTGAAGACTTATTATCAGAAAAATTAAATTCCTTGTTCCCCACTCAAATAGATTCAAATCAAAGGCGGCTTTTATAACTTATGGTTAATATATGTTTGCAATAATAATAGGATGCAATCCTAGCAGTTATTTGTTAGCAAAATCTTTGTTAACATCTGGTCATGAGATTTGTATGTTAGAAAAAGACAGTATGAAAGTTGATTTCTTATGGGATGAAATGGGCAGCATGATCATTCACGGTGATGCTACTCAAACAGAATATCTGGAATATGCAGGAATATCTCGGCCTCCTGATATAGTTTTTTCATTAACTAGTGATGACGCAGTCAATATGTTAGTAAGCCAAATAGCAAAAAAAATGTATCATGTGCCACGTACGATAGCGTCGGTAAATGACCCAACATTTAAACCATTGTTTCACTTAAGTGGCATAACTGAAGTTATAGATATAAACGATCTTGTGCTTAATAAATTAGAAGACATCCTTCCAGATAATCCTATAAAACATATCATTGATTTTGCTGAAACAGCTCATAGTTTAATCACAATTCAATTACCAGAGGACAGTAAGATTGTTATGGAGAAAACAGCTATAGCCAATTTAGAACTACCCGATTCAAGCTTCATTTGTCTTGTGATGAGAAAAGGTCAGCCGATGAGACCAACAAATAATTTTGTTTTAGAATATGACGATCAAGCTATAATAGTTGCTCCTCAAGCACAAGAAAATCATATTTATGAACTACTAACGGGTGTGTGATGCCTAAAACATTAGCATATTTAGGACCTAGAGGCACATTCACCGAAGAAGCAGCCATACGGTACAATCCTGATCTTAAATTACAGTCAGAACCGACTATAGTTAGCGTGGGAGCTGCTGTTTTATCCTCTCCTAACATTATAGGCATAATCCCAATAGAAAACAGCCTCGAAGGAGCCGTTACATATTCTCAAGACTTACTTATAAGTGAACCTTCTCTTTCTATATATGGAGAAATAATCCTACCAATTAATCATTATCTAATCACACAACATGGACGATCAAAAGACGAGATAGAGATAATATACTCTCACCCACAGTCGTTCGCACAATGCAAAAACTACTTAGAAAAAAACTTTTTGGGTATAAACCAAGTTGCGTCACTGAGTAATGCACTAGCTGTAACAACTATGCTAGCAAGCCAAAATAAAAGCGCTGCCATAGCTCCTCAGCGAACAGCCACCATATATGACGCTGCCATTATAGACAGTAAAATACAGGACCAATCAAATAATGAAACTCGATTTGTAATATTAAATCAACAAGACCATCAACCAACCGGTAATGACAAAACATCTATCTGCATATCATTCAAAGAAGATAAACCAGGTAGTTTATATAAAGTACTAGGTATATTTGCTGAAAAAATGATCAACTTGACGAAAGTGGAATCCAGGCCTACTAAAGAAACATTGGGTAGGTACCATTTCCTGATAGACTGCTTAGGCCATAGAACTGAGCCAATATTAAGCAGATGTTTAACTGATGTTGGCAATGAAGTTTTTAAGCTATCAATACTTGGTTCGTATCCAATATTCGAAAATCATTAAATATTTCACTGGACTTTAAAAATCACAGACCCTCTTTCTTTGTACACTGGTTCTAGGAAACCTTGATCTTCTAATAAATAAAATTTATTTAAAGAGTTTTGATCATAATATATCTTTTCCAGTTGGCCGATAATAATAAAATCTATGCCGTATTTGTTTATCACTGACAATTTTATACTTATATCTGGGGTGTTATATAATAAATTGACATCAAATACACGTCGGGAAATTTCAGGGTGAATATTAGATTTCTGTTGCATTTGATGCCATGGCCAACCCAAAACTGTAGGTAACCCTGTATAGCTGGAAATTCTGGAATTCCATCTATATTGATCTCCTACAGCCTCTACTATCACAGGTGTTCCTTTAATATTTGCCTGGATCCATTCAATCATTGCAATATCATCAGACAGATCGATTTCAACGTTTTTTTCTTGGTGAGATGCTTTGTCAAAAAATGTGGTTCCATTTAGAGATAACACAGTAGGTACAAAACGATCTGACACTCGAGCAGAAACGCTAAATAAAGGGTACATTAAAGCACATGAGCACACAGCAAAAATTCCAATAGCCAAAACTATAGTCGTAGCATTTTTTCGTGTATTCATAAATGATTTAAAAAATAAATAAATCAATGCTACGGTACTTACCCCTGAAATGACCCATGACTGAAGATAAAGTTTAAATAAAGTATTCATTCTGCCAATATCATTATCATATCTAATAAGCTCAACACCAAAATCAATACACAGTGAATACACCATCAATACACAAGCAAGAAATATCCATTTGTAGCTTGTTTTATCTAATGGATTTGACATTAAATCATACATGATCAATAAGACCATGAGTATCAAAAATATTAATAACGGAATTAAGTAAAACCCTACCACGCATAAAAAAATCAGCGATACAGCTCCTATGCCAAGAGTGATGAGCATACGTTTCGAAGAACGCATTAAAGGATTCTTAAGCCACACCCGCGGTCGTCTAAGTGTCAAAGCTATAACAAAGGCAATTATAGAAGCTATAGGCATTGCTTTAATAATTATATAATCTGAAATTGGCGTCGCCCATACAGATCCTGTTAAGGAAGCATTACCAGAATCGAATCCAATGTGAAACGGTAGAAATGCAACATACCCAACTAAAACAAATAAAATGCCAAGTAAGGCGGCACTAGTAAAGGGCCTCTCAGTGTTTTTGATAAAAAATGCTCGAAGAAACAATATTATCAAGCCTAGTAAACAATAAGTTGGATAATCCCAACTATTAATCGCAAACAATCCACCAACACCTAGACCAAACAAGCTAACTGATACAATTGAGAACCACATTTTACTAGGAGTAGCGTAAACGTTAATTCCCAACAATAAAACCATTAATCCGAATGGAATTGCTATCAAGTGTGCGTGTAAATCGGCGAATAAAAATGTGAAAAATGGAAATTCAGTTATATGGGGAGAAGGGTACATCTCTTGTATAGGTAACCAGAACATTAAATATTGATTCGGTAAAGGATTTAATAGTGGAATAATTCTACTACTCCGCCAATAATCGAAGTTTATCGGCACATTTCCGAATCCTGCAATGGAAGCCTCGTATATTAAACTTACAATTTGCAAAAAGCCATCTAAATTACCGGCCACTAAGACTATAATTACAGATAATAAGCCCATATATATCGGTCCCAAAGAAGAACCTTTAGCTAAGAAACTATCTGAATTTACTTTATTAATTCCAAAATAAACATTTGTTCCTAAAGCAAATGTGAGGGCGCATGAACAAGAAAATAAAGTAATGATAGATAGGTTAAATGAAATAGAAGGTATCACATTGGACATGATAGACAATACAGACAGTGGTACGTATCCCCAGTAATAATAATTCATAACGGTACCTGACATCCAGGGATCATATGGAGGGAACATGGTAGTCTTTATTAACGCATTGAAATACGCAAATTCCATGGGTTTTTCTCCGCCTCTCCACGGGTGCCACAAATCTGGGTTGTTCATACGGATAAATAAGAATGCTATAAAAGATATGATAAATATCAATTCTAATGCCAATATATACTTCCAATTATTTCGAATATAGTTGGCAAGTTCTAGGTGTTTTTTCCAAATAATATAACCAGATAATGAAGTGATAACAGCAACAGTACTCCAAATCAAGCTCCTTCCATATTCAAACAACTCTAGTGAAGTCACCAACCAAACAAAGTAACTAAGAATAAACAATCCAAACAATTTGTTCAATCCATAACCTTTATCAGGTAAGAATTTAAAGGCTACAAAGACAATTGGTACAAAAATCAAACATATTAATTCCAAGGTAAACAACCATCTAAATGCTCCATTAATTGAACTCATGCCTGGATTGGAAAACAAGTCTGACCAAGTGCCAGATTGCTTTATGAGGTATTTATTTTCATTATCTATATTATAAGGATATAAATCGTCTCTAAAATCAGCTCTCATAATGACGTTAAGAAGTTCTCGTTCATTTATATGCTTGGTTTTTTTCAGTATTAATACTAAAGGGTGATCGTAACTCACAACGTTTTCGTCTGCGTACCCGAAATCAATCCCACTCTTATTAACAAACATTTCTGTAAACATGTCAGGTTGACTTAAATTAGTTTTAGAAAATGGGTTGTCTTTTAAATGTATTCCTCCCAAATTAGGGTATCCTGCAAAAATTCGAGTCACTTCAAATCCTAGTTTCCCTTCAAACAACGTCGAATAATAAGATGAAGAATATGGATATTTCTCTGATGCGCTCGTGATTCCAACATATGGTCTGCTGCTATAGAACACCACGTATTCAGTTGTAGCTAAGTTTCCAACTAGTTCGTATATTTTGTCAATATCATCCAAATCATAAGCGGGATACAACCATGTTTCATAATTGTACAAATTGGGAATTTGTTCATCCCAGTGGGAATCTAAAATTAATTTAGTTCCATTGGGAATTTCTTTATTTATCCATTCAGAAGCCTGTATGGCAGTATGGTCATCAGAATATATATTTATGAATGCTATTGTGTACAAAAAATGAATAAGCAAGAATCCTGAAAGCATAATATAAATATATATCTTAGGTTTAAATTTCCAGTTCTTGGAGGACACTCGGGTTAAGTATTTATTCATAGAGATACATGAATCGTTTACAAATACAGCAGTTAGTAAAAATAACCCTGGTATTATTGGAAAAATATATCTAAGAAATTTAATTTCGTACGATTCCATAAATAAAAGAAATGGCAAAATCCATGATAAAAGTAATACAGTGCCAAATGTAACATGCTTAAATTTTATGGCTCGATATAGACCATAAAATATACCTATAAAAATGACGATTCCTACTAGTGGGCCTACGCCCCAAACGAACATTTGTTTGAGGTTATAAAATATAGGTGCGGTTCCGATGTATTGATTAGTAAACGGCCACATACCAGCATTGTTAGCCATCATAGATTGAGCAGAGATATCTGAAAAAAAAGTTTTGAAATCCAACAATGCGAACGGGCTTGATATAAAAAAAACACCAGCTGCAATAATAAAAACTAGTGTTGCTTTTATTATTAACGTCGCAATTATAGTGAAATTCCATTTCGGTGCTTTATAGAACATATATAGAAATGTAATCAAGATAGGAGCACCTAATAAAAACCCACTAACTTTAAATGCAAGTGCTATTCCAAGTGATAACCCTAGATAAGCCAAATTTTGCACCGAATTAAATTTATATAAATTCCAACAATTCAATAAAACTAGCCCGATAAATAAAACCAAAAAAGGTTCTGGTCTATAAAAATGGCTGTGTTGGATGTGAATGAAAGATGTGGCAATCAAAATGGCCGTTATGATCCCAATTCTGGAATTAAACATTTTAGCGCCTAATCTCCAGTAAATAAGTACAGCTAAGACATCTGCAATAATAGAGAATGATCTACCTAAAAACCTCAAATCCATCAGGTCCAGCTGTATAACATTACTTAGCAACATTTGAGGAATTACAAGCATATAAATCAAAATAGTTCCTAATGGAAACCAGTTAGGATTAAATGGACTAGTAGAAGGATTTATATAATATATAAAAGCGCTTTTATTGTTTCCAACCATAGGCTCGCAATAATATGGAGCCATTTCACTAATAACTCTTAAATACATGCAATAAGATCTCATGTAAATAGATCGCTCATCTGGGTGAAATCCTATGCCTTGGTCCCAATCAAAACCGTATATTCTAAGAAGCAAAGCCAAAAACAGCAATGACAATACTCCAATCCATTTCACTAGCAATGGATTAGTTTTGAATGGATTGAACAGCATCATCTATTAAACATTTATGGCATTAAATACACAAGATACGATTAATTTAGAGCATTCCCCATCAATGCACACAATTCTATCGTCCTACAAGAATAACCCCATTCATTATCATACCATCCTAATACTTTAACCATGTTATCTTGCATGACTATAGTAGATAAAGCATCATAGATACAACTATGTGAATTACCTCTGAAATCTGAACTAACCAAAGGCTCCTCTGTATACTCTAATATTCCTTTCAAATTAGTTTCAGAGGCTTTTTTAAAAGCCTCATTTACATCATCTATAGTTACTGAAACTGATAAGTTAGCTGTGAAATCTGTTGCAGAACACGTGGTAGTTGGAACTCTGTATGCGATACCATCCAATTTTCCTTGCAGTTCTGGAATTACTATGCCTACTGACCTAGCTGCTCCTGTTGTAGTAGGTATAATATTCATAGATGCGGATCTTGCTCTACGAAGATCTTTATGCCCGCGGTCTAAAACAGATTGGTCATTAGTGAAAGAATGTATTGTAGACATAAGGCCGTGTTCAATACCGAAGGCGTCATTCAAAACTTTAACCATTGGCGCAAAGCAGTTAGTAGTGCAAGAGGCATTAGAAACAATCGTATGCTCTTCATTATTGTACAGAGAATCATTTATACCCATAACAATAGTGGCATCTGCACCTTTTGAAGGCGCTGAAACTAATACTTTACTAGCTCCACCGTCTATATGGGCTATAGCTTTGGCAGCATCTGTAAATTTGCCAGTAGATTCTATTACTATGTCTACTCCCATTTCAGCCCAGGGTATATTAGACGGTTCTCTTTCGCTAAACACTCTAATACTATTACCATCAACCATTAGATCATTGCCTATTGATGTCACTTCACCAGGGTAATTACCATAAGTTGTGTCATGTTTAAAAAGATGCGCATAAGTGTTTACATCGCTCAATCCATTCACTGCACTAATCACTATATCGTGATCTTTGTAATCTTCTAACCAAGCTCTAGTAACTAACCTACCAATTCTTCCGAAGCCGTTAATACCTATCCTAGTAGTCAAAATATTTCTCCTATTCACTCATTATAATTAGTATATTCCACAGATATTAACAAAATCTATCTGCCATGACACCTCTTGTATTTCTTATTACTTCCACATGGGCATTTTTCATTTCTGCCTATTTTTCTTTCCAAGCCCTTTATTCTTTTCTTTTCTTCACATTCAGTACAAGTACACGCAGCTGGATGATCTGAATACCAATTAGATCTGACCATATAAATTACCTATAGTTTTAATTTGTTAAACACTTTCTTGCCATTAAATATGGCATCATTACCTAACTGTTTTTCGATTTTCAGCAGTCTGTTATATTTGGCCACCCTGTCTGATCTAGCCGGTGCACCGGTTTTAATTTGACCAATTCCCCATCCAACTGCAAGATCTGCGATAGTTGTGTCTTCAGTTTCTCCAGATCTATGGCTCATAACCGAATTCCAGTCGTATTCCTTAGCTAAAGAATAGGCTTGATAAGTTTCAGTCAAACTCCCTATTTGATTTGGTTTAAGCAATATAGCATTACATGCCATATTAAGATTTGCCTGATTAATTCTATCAATATTAGTAACCAGCAAATCATCTCCTACTAATTGAATTTTTTTTCCTAATTTTTGCGTTAAATTAGTCCAACCGGCCCAATCGTCTTCATGCAAACCATCTTCAATGCTTATTATTGGGAACTTATCAACCCAATTTGAATATAACGCTATTAATTCCTCAGACGTTACATTGATGCCTTGCCGTTTCAGTTTATAGCAATCAATCTGAGAGTCATACAACTCAGAAGCCGCAACATCTAATCCCAAAAATACGTCTTCTCCTGGTTTATATCCAGATTTTTCTATAGCATTGATTATCAATTCAATGGCTTCTTCATTAGAAGTTAGTTGAGGGGCAAATCCTCCTTCATCTCCAACATTCAAATTATGATTTTTAGAACTCAAAATAGTTTTTAAATTATGATATATTTCAACTCCTGCCCTAAGTGCTGATGAAAAATCATTGAATCCAGCTGGAATAACCATAAATTCCTGTACGTCGGTAGAATTAGAGGCATGGCTACCGCCGTTCAAAATGTTCAACATAGGGACGGGTAGGGATGGTGTTAAGCCTGTATGACTACTCAAATATTCCCATAATTCTGAGTTTGAATCATTAGAAGCAAAAGCATGTGCGGCAGCCAATGATACAGCAAGTATTGCGTTTGCCCCAAGTTTACTTTTGTTTCCAGAAGTGTCAAGTGAAATTAACTCTGAATCAAATTCCTCAAAATTATTCCACATGGTACCTGTAAAGTGCTCTTGTATGTTCAAGTTTATATTATTAACAGCTTGAATAACTCCTTTTCCCAAATACCTAGCATCACTTGCATCTCTTAATTCAAATGCCTCATGTTTGCCAGTACTGGCCCCTGATGGCACGGCCGCTGTGCCAATTGTTCCATTAGAAAATCCTACTTGCGCTGACAACGTAGGATTACCTCTTGAATCAAGAATTTCTATAGCAGATAAAAATTTTATTGTTATCGATTGTGACATTTGATTTAGGCTCCTTGATACCGTAATACTTCTTGGACTGCTGTGGCAACATCATATACTCGGGTAAAATCAGATTTTTCAGTTACTATATCTCGTTCACCAGTAACATCGAAATCCCATGACATTAGGCTGATTACTGGTCTCCCTTCAGATAATGCGTGGCCTAATTCAGATAAAGTTCCATAAGCACCACCAATTGCGACTACAACGTCTCCAGTAAGAGCAACTACAATATTTCTCGCAAACCCCATTCCGGTTACGATTGGTATGTCTATATGTTTATTCCCGCTATCTTTTTGGCTACCCGGCAAAATTCCTATAGTCTTACAAGAACTGTTGTGAAGTTGGACGCTTTTGTGGACTCCCTTACATACAGCTTCCATTATGCCACCCATACCACCGCAAACAACGTATTCTACGCCTGGACATTTAGCAATTTCAGCTCCAAAATCTTCTGCGATAACGGCATGTTCTGGTAAGGCTGAACTACTCCCAATGACGGAAATTATCATTTTCTCTATTCCTCGATGCGCCTGATACAACGTTATTTAGTTTATGAGATTAGATATACCTCTAATTTGATCTATCAATGGCTCGGGGTATATGCCTAAAAACACTGTTCCTATTACTGAAATAATCACTACAGTTTTTAGAGGCCATCCTGTATTTATTCTACTATTATCTAACGACGTTGAGGTATCAACATACATACTTTTAATCACTATAAGGTAATAATATAGAGATATTAAGCTACTTAATACAGCAACAGATGACAGCCATAAAAATCCACCAACAGCTATTGCAGAAAACATATATAACTTGGTTGTAAAGCCTACGAATATTGGCAACCCTGCTAAAGAAAATAACCCTATAGCTATGGCTGCTGCTAAAAGTGGGCTATCGTCAGCTAATCCTGCTAAATCTGATATCTTTTCTTTATTTCGTTGGCACACAACTCCGGTAAGAGCCGAAAATACGGCGAATCCAGTTATCGCGTATCCGATCAAATAATAGATGAATCCTTCTATGATAAGTCCATCTGTAGAGCCGAAAACAACCAATGCGGCTAATAATATACCACTATGACCAATCGATGAATAAGCTAACATCCGTTTAGCACTTGTCTGTTTTAATGCTACGACGTTACCAACTATCATGGTTCCTGTAGCCACGACAGCCAAAACCATCTGCCAATCTGACCATAATTCTTCAACTGGCAGCATGATTCCTATAATAAACCGTGCCAAAAATGCAAAAGCTGCTATTTTAGCTCCTATCGCTAAGTAAGCAGTAATAGGCATTGGAGCGCCGTCATAAACGTCTGGTACCCATGCATGAAACGGCACCACTCCTATTTTAAAACCAATACCAATTAATAACATGGAAATTCCTATCAAACTGACTGGGTTTATCTGGTTAGACTGGTTTAAAACTTCAGCAATTAAGGAATATTGTGTCGTTCCTGTAACGGAATACAACATGCTCAATCCATACAAAAATATAGCTGAAGAAAAAGTGCCAAATATTATATACTTTAAAGCAGCTTCGTTAGATTTTTGGTTAAATTTAGCATACCCAACAAGTATATATAATGAAAAACTCAATAATTCTAAAGCAACATAGGCTGTAAGCAATTCTTGACTCTGTACTAAGACGTTCATTCCAAGTATAGCCATTAATACCAAAGCATAATATTCCCCTGGAGACGTTAGATTAGCATGGACATATTTCATTGATACCAAGATCACCATTATGCCTACTACCAAAAATATTATTTTGAAAACCAAGGAATATAAATCTAATAGCAAAAATCCGCCATATGCGGTTGTGTCTGTGCCTTGAAGCATTACAATAGAAACAGGAATCAATACAGCAAGGCCAATTATAGAAACCCAAGGCAATATATATTTTCGGCCGTCTGAAGTAAATAAATCAATTGTAAACACTATAAGTGCTAATCCAGCCAACATGAACTCTGGAGTGAGTAATATTAAATTGTCATATGAGTAATTCACTATAGCACTCTCATAACTGTTGCAATACCAGAGTTAATGTTATCCAACAAAATACTTGGCCAGACTCCAACAAATAAAAGAATAATAGCAAATGAAGTTGACACTATTTTTTCATATACATTTATATCTGTTATATCGGCAAATTCATCGTTTATAGTTCCAAATACCGTTCTAGATAATAATTTCAGTATATAAACTGCAGTCAAAGCTGCTCCTAAAACACCAAGTGCCGCTATTGGCCAAGATACTTTGACCGTTCCAACAAAAATCAAGAACTCAGCGATAAATCCGCTTAACCCAGGTAATCCTAATGAAGCAAAGCCAGCAAGTATAAATAAAACACTAGCGTGTGGCATAACTTTGATTAATCCGTTCAACACATATATGTTTCTAGTGTGAGTTTTGTAGTAAATTGCTCCTACTAATACAAACATTAGAGCGGTCATTATGCCGTGGGAAAACATTTGCAAAACGGCGCCGGACATACCTATGGCGTTCAATGTAGCGACTCCAATTAGCACGTATCCCATATGACTGACACTCGAATAACCTATTATATATTTCAAATCAGTTTGTGACATGGCTGCAATAGCTCCGTAAATCACATTTATAATACCCAATATCATTAGCAGAGGCATCCAAGTCTCAGCTCCTAATGGAAGAATTATTATGCCAATTTGAATAATACCAAATGCTCCCAGTTTCATTAAAACTCCGGCGTGTAACATGCTGACCCCGGTTGGGGCAGCTACGTGACCATCTGGAGACCAAGTATGGAAAGGCCAAAGGCCTGACAAGACTCCAAACCCAATCATGAGTAACAAAAATACCCAGTTTTGAAATTGCCTGTCAAATAATCCTAGTTCCGAAAGCTGCTGTAGTTCACTAAAGGAGAATGTAGGATTCCCTCCTAAATATGTTTTAGCGTAAATTGATAATATAGCAATCCATATCAGAACGCTTGCTGCTACCAGTACCATCATCAATTTCATCGCGCCATATTCTTTAGTACGTACAAACGATCCAAAATCAGTTGAACTGCCCCATATCGCGATCAGTAAATACATAGGCAATACGGCTAATTCATAAAACAAGAAGAAAAAGAACAAATTAGAAGACAAGAAAACTCCAAATACTCCTCCTCCTAAGACTAATAGTAATACGAAAAAATCTCTGCTACGATTTGCAATATTATTTGAAATCAAACAGGCTCCAAATAAAACAACACCATTAAGCAATACCATTGAGGAACTAATGCCATTTAAAGCTAAAGAAAAATCAACATTAAACGAGCCTGTAAGCCATGATATGTTGACTATGTATTGATTGCCACCAAATATCGGGTTGTAAGCTAAAAATATTAATATTGACATACATAAGCATATTGCGGAAATGACAGATGAAGAAACCCATGCCATTTTAGTTGACCATTTAGGGATAATCATCAGTATTAGAGCCCCAATTATCGGAGCTAAAATCAACGAAACCATTAATGACTGTACAATAATTTCTAACATTTATTAATAACTCACAAATAACCATGTAATAGACATTGCTAGAAAGCCAAGTGTCATCAATCCAAGATACACATATATCTTGCCTGTAATATGATATCTCAACAAACTACCAATCATGCTAACAGCATATGCAGGGCCATTGATACCTTTATCATTAACAAATACTCTATCTAAAAACGAAACCAGTCTAGATAAGGGCATCATTATCTTATCGACACATAGTTGAAAAAATTCATCAATATAATACTTGTTTTTGATCAATTTTATAGGACTTGCTAAAACTGTTTTTATTGTCGTAAATATACCTAATTTCTTACTATATGCTAAATATCCTATAGCAAAGGAAGCTAAAGTCACGATTAATGCTATCACAGCTATAACTGGATCCAAATGAAATTTTTCGGGATGTCCATAATACAAAAACATCCCAAAACTATGGTAAATTCCTGGCATATAAATCGCTAACCAGCCAAATGTGAATACTATTAATGCCAAAACCACCAATGGCCATATCATTACAACAGGTAATTTATGTGCATCAGTATAATCAGACCTACTTGTTCCGAAGAATGGAATCAAAACCAATCTAATCATATATAACCCACTGATAAACACTAGCAGCATGGTTAAAATCACAAATACAATTCCTCTATTATTTACAACTGACACCAGAATTTCGTCTTTGCTCCAAAACCCAGACAATAATGGGATTCCTGCTAGTGACAGAGCTCCAATAATAAACAAGATTGTAGTAACAGGCATAATAGATTTTAAGTTTCCCATTTTGCTTATATCTAATTCTTCTATCGAATGCATTACGTTTCCTGCAGTTAGAAACAATAATGCTTTACTGAATCCATGCGCCAATAAATGTAATATGGCGGCCGTATATCCAAAACATCCTAAACTTAAAAACATAAGTCCTAAATGGCTTATAGTAGAATATGCTAGGGCTCTTTTAAGGTCTATAGAAAATAAGCATATTAGAGCTGCTCCAATAGCTGTAGTTAATCCTATTACGGCAACAAACAACATCATGAAATCGGATGACACAAACAATGGATAAGTTCTAGCCACTAAATATACTCCAGCCGCAACCATAGTAGCCGCATGTATCAATGCGCTGACAGGAGTCGGGCCTTCCATGGCATCGGGCAACCATATATGAAATGGAAATTGCGCAGACTTGCCCATTGCACCTAAAAACAATAAGAATCCTATTACAGATATTAATGTTCCATTTAATTCTCCCGCATCGATAGCCGAAAACAAAGCAGACATGTTAAACGAACCCACGTTATACCAAATCAACAATATCCCTATCAGTAATCCTACATCTCCAATTCTAGTAACTGTAAAGGCTTTTTTAGCAGCCTCTTTGGCTGAGGGCAATTCATACCAAAATCCTATTAATAGATACGAGCATAAACCAACTAATTCCCAAGCGATATACAGTAACAGAAAGTTATCTGCTAGTACTAATATCAACATTGAAGAGATAAATAACGCTTGAACGGAATAATACCATCCAAATCTAGGGTCATTTTTCATGTATCCTATCGAGTATATTTGTACCATCAACGCAACCACTATTCCTAATCCCGCAACTGCTAAACTAAGAGGGTCAATCACAAAGCCCAAAGAGGTATCTAGAAAGTCAGCTCCCGGTACTCCAGCCATAAACCAATTAATTGCATAATGGCAACTGATGGAACCAGTAAACACATCATGTAAACAATTATCATAATATGAACCAACTATCACATATTCCAATAAAGCCCAACAATATATTATTAACCCTATTCCTATTGCGAAAACAGGAATAATCCAAGCCTTCTGCTGAGTTACTCGTGAGAACACAATAGTGACCGGAAAAGCAATCAAGCTAATAACAGGTATTAACCAAAAATAAACCACGTTAATGCAATCCTTTCGTTATGTTAAGTTCGCTCATGATAACTACCATCTCATTAAATCAAATTCATCCACATTTACTGAAGACTTATTTTTAAATATTCTTAATACCAACGCCAAGGCCAATCCTACTTCTGCCGCTGCAATTGTAATAATAAATATTGCAATTATATGACCATCAAAATTAGAGAACATACCACTGCCTTCATGTACTGCAGCAGCAGCTACAAAATTGATATTAACCGCATTCAGCATCAATTCTATGGCCATGATTATCAAAATTGCACTTCTTCTGGACAGAACTCCGTAAAGACCAATTCCAAACAACAACACACTCAGTATATTAATATAGAACAAAGGAACCATTTAATTGTCTCCTTTGTCTGATCTTGCGATAACTATTGCTCCGATAAGGGCGACCAACAATACCAAAGATGCCAGTTCAAAAGGTATAGCCCAAGTCGTAAACAAAGAAGTTCCCAATTCTTGAACAGTGGCTTCTTGTATCATGTCAGGTTGTATCGGATAAGTTTTATAATATGCTGCAGATAATGTGACCATAACAGAAATTGCTATAACTCCCGCTATAGGCCAAAGTTTATGATTGCTAATTCTGGGATAGTCATCATTACGAGTTAGCATCAAGGCAAACAATATCACTATAACTATAGCTCCACCATATATCAATAATTGAACTACAGCCAAAAATTCTGTTAATAATACTAAGTAAATGCCAGATACGCTTAATAAAGCAATTAAAAGAGACAATGCTGCATGAATAATGTTTTTTGAAAGGACTACTCCTAAAGAGCAACCTAGCAACACAATTGAGATTAAAATAAATACAATAAAATGCATCATCTACAATTGCACGTTGTAATAATTAATTTGTGATTTATGTAACAACATAACTTCCTATTTGTATTTTATTAAGATTCAGATGACGGAGTCCAATTAGTTTCTTTTTGATACTTTTCACCCATTTCAAGCAATACATCAAGTTTCACTCTACTTCCGTCTCTAGTAGTGCCACTTTCTTCGTGTTCGTGGGTCATAACTATTGCATCAAAATTGCAAACATCTACGCAAATCCCACATAATATACACCTGTTTAAGTTTATCTCAAAGATATCAACAATCTTTCTACGTTTTGTAAGTTGTTGCTCAAATTTAGGGTTGTCCTTCATAGTAGCAGTCATGCATTGAGTAGGGCAATTTCTAATACAAACCATACATCCAGTACAGAAAGGTTCTTCAACTTTACTATCCCATGTTAATCCAGGAAAACCCATGAATTTATCTTGCAAAACAGTAGGGTTCTCAGGATATTGCTTTGTAACTGGTTTACGTAATCCTTGTAATGTTGATGCAAGGGTTTGCATCATTCCTTTTACACTACTTAACATTATAATCTCTCTTTATTTATTCTCAGATATTTGAAGTCTTGCAATTACTTCAGCGACTTTTTTGGCAGGGGCGGTAATATGTCTATAAATAACATATCCTACCACTCCTAATCCTACTATTGACATGATACTTAGTACCCACCACGGGAATCCATAAAAAACACACACTGCAGAAACTAAAACGGAATAAAATGATAATGGAACCATCACTTTCCAAGCAAAGGCCATTAATTGGTCAATTCTCAATCTAGGCAAAGATCCTCGAATCCAAAATATAACCAAAATAACTATATATACTTTCAGAAGGAGCCATACTATTCCAGGTAATATAGGGCCGGCCCATCCACCTAAAAACAGTAAAACTGTTAGAGTCGCTATCGCAAACGTGTTTATATATTCTGACAAGAAAAACACTGCCCAATGAGCTCCACTATATTCTACAAACGGGCCCCCAACTATTTCTGATTCCGCAAAGTAAATGTCAAAAGGAGTTCTCCCAACTTCAGCCAATCCAGCAACAAAAAACACAACTAGAGCTAAAGGGTGAATTAATGCAAATGGTACCGGATGTTGTAAATTAACAATCTCTATTAAGTTAAATGTTTGAGTCAATATGGCTATTGAAACTAAAATCATTATCAAAGGTATTTCATAACTTATCAGCTGCGCAGCTGCTCTCAATCCACCTATGACACCATATTTATTAGCAGATCCCCACCCTGCTAATACTAATCCTAAAATTCCTAAAACTCCCACAGCACCTATATAAAACAATCCCATGTTTTCTAAATTTTCAACTACAATATCAGGTGTGAATGGAATTGTGACCCATAGCATAAAAGAAGATATAACTACTATAATAGGCGCCATCCAAAAAATAACACGTTCTGATTCATTAGGAATGATATCTTCTTTCAAAACTAATTTCACAGCATCTGCTATAGGTTGCAGTAATCCAAACGGACCAGTCCTAGTAGGGCCAAGTCGTAGTTGTAGCCTACCTAACGCTTTGCGTTCTAACCACACGAGAGATAAAACGATCACCGCTAGAAACGAAAACAATATGAGCAGATCCATCAGTCTGGTAATTCCATATTGAACAGTAAACATTGATAATAAGTTCATCTGTCGACTTCTCCAAGAACTATATCCAATGAACCCAATATGACTACTGAATCAGCAATCCATGCATCTTTTAGCATTACCTGGAGAGCCGATAAATTGCAAAATGACGGAGGCCTAACTTTAAGTCTATATGGTTTATCTGTTCCATCACTTATTAAGTATATTCCTATTTCACCTCTTGGATTTTCAGCTTTTACATACACTTCACCTTTAGGAGGTCTGATAAGTCTTCTTCCTAAAGGTGACTCCACAGATCCTTGAGGAAGTTTGTTTATAGCTTGTTCAACTATTCTAAGTGATTCATGCATTTCCTGAACTCTGACCCAATGTCTATCCCAACAATCTCCATCCAATCCAATCGGTATATCAAATTCAAATTGATTGTAAATGGAATATGGCTCTGTTTTTCTCACATCATAACTAACACCTGAACCTCGTAAGCATGGTCCAGTGAGTCCAAAGTCAATAGCTGCTTCTTTATTAATTACTCCTATTCCTTTCGTGCGACTTAAAAATATTTCATTAAATGTTAATAGTTTTTCTGTTTCATCTATGTCACGTTTGATTAATGGAATTATTTTGTTAACAGACGAAACAAAATCAGCAGGCACATCCTCTCGTAATCCTCCAATTTTGAAATAGTTATGCATCATTCGGGCACCTGAGATAGATTCAAAAAGAGTTTGGATTCTGTCTCTTCCAATAAATGAATATAAGGCTGGAGTCATAGCCCCAGCATCCAATCCAATAGTTCCAACATACAAAAGATGGCTTGCTATCCGATTCAATTCAGACAATATAACTCGAACATATTCTGTTCTTTCTGAAACTTCTATATCCAGTAATTTTTCAACTGCCCTGCAATATATAAATTCATTATTGAAATTTGCCAAGTAATCGAGCCTATCAAACAAAGTCACTACTTGATGATATTGCTCCCCTTCACTTAGTTTTTCAGAGCCTCTATGTAGATATCCAATATGTGGGGTAACATCAATGATTTTCTCTCCATCAATTCTAAGCTCCATTCTAAAAACACCATGGGTAGAAGGATGCTGCGGGCCCATGTTCAGCATCATGTCAACGGTTTGTCCGTTATTATCATGTATCATAAGTAAAATAAACCTGAAAAGTTAATTTAAAATTCATCATATTCGTAAAATGGGTAATCTTTCCGCCCTGGATATCCTTCGAATCCTTCATAAAGTAAAAGGGGAGACATATCTTCATTACCGTCAAATAAAATACCATACAAATCATGGATTTCGCGCTCATACCAATTTGCAGCAGCCCATATATTTGCAACAGAATCAATGCTTTGGTCATAATTTAAATTGGATTTAATGACCAACGTCTCATTATTATTTAAGGAATAAATAATATATACGATTTGAGCATAGTCTTCATAATCAACACCAGCCATACATAACAGCATTTGGCCATCAATCGTAGGATCATTCTTAATAAATGAGCAGATGTGGTTCACGTCTCCCGAGCCTACTAACATTGTAGGTATGCCATCAGTCAAAGAGAATGTCAAATTATCAAAATTTTTATAATTTGACATGGCATTCTTGAGGGATAAAACGCCTGGATCATTAACAGAAATATCTTGTATTTCTTCTTCTGCAGGAGTATCACTATCCATTAGACTTGGAATCCTTCATGATTTTGTCTTGTAATTTTGTTATTCCATAAAGAAGGGCTTCTGGCCGAGGAGGGCATCCAGGAACATATATATCAACTGGAATTATGTGGTCTACTCCCATAACTACTGAGTAAGATTTGTAGTATGGGCCTCCATTAGTAGCACAGCTTCCCATCGCTATAACCCATTTAGGTTCAGGCATTTGTTCATATAACAATCTAATTGGTTCTTCCATTTTTCTCACCACGGTTCCAGCTACTATCATTACATCCGATTGCCGTGGAGAAGGCCAAGTTACTACTCCGAATCTATCTAAATCATAATGAGACATATAAGTTGACATCATTTCGATAGCGCAGCACGCAAGGCCAAAACTCAGAGTCCATAAGGACGATTTTCTTGCCATACCAAACAATTGTTCTTTAGTAGTAGTAATTACTCCTGGTACTTTTGATCCTAACAAACTATCAAATCTGCTTTTACCAGGTTGATTCCCCAATTGTGGGTTAATTATTTCTGCCATTCAAAAACACCTTTTCTCCAGCCATAAAATATCGCGAAAAACAAGATGAATAAAAACATCATCATTGCATAAAATGGCAATACATTACCTAATTCTTTTTGTGCAAGGAACACTAGAGCCCACGGAAAAAGGAAAACTGCTTCTACATCAAATATCAAAAATAAAATTCCGAAAATATAAAATCGGAAATTTATATTTGCCCAAAAAAATCCTGTACTAGGTATGCCACATTCATATGTAGTCAATTTTAAACTAGATTTTCTTCTTGAACTAAATAAAAATGAAGCTACAAATAATCCCATAATAGCTCCACCTCCCACTATTACGGACAATCCAACAGAAAACCAATCATTAATGAACGCTTCCATTTAATTTGCAAATTCCTTTTCTTTAAATCTTGTCTTGTACCATATGATTCAGAGGCACAGCTTTTAGAATATCATCTAGAATATTTTTAATCAATTTGAACATTTATTATTAATCATCTTTGATCTCTTATTTCTGACGATGATATATCGGACCGAAATTTGTTTTCTTCAATCTCTACGAACAAGTCATGAAACATATCTGGCAAGTTTAGGTCCGTAATTCGTTTGAATGATCCCTTATGAACTCTTCCAGCAACATAAAATATTATTCCTCTGGATTTCATATCCAACAGAGATTCAATCATGTCTTGTTTGTTTTCATAATACTTTTCATCAATAATTCTCCGAGCAGTATCCCAACCAATTAAAAAGTTACGAATAGGAATTTTTTTTGATTTTCCGATAAACGTAGGTTGATTAGTGACTAACACTGACGCCTGGCCTAAGAATTGTGATTGTCTATCAATTATTTCTTCTGGGAGCAAAGGTGGTTTATCAACATTTGCAATAGATATTTCGTAAATAACTTCAACAGGAGAATCATTTTCTATTACTTGTACTAACTTCTTGTGACCATCGTGCAGTGGATTAAAAGAACCTGGGAAAACCATATATTGAATTGCTTCTGGTAGATTATATGAGATACCTCCATCAGGAGTAAATTTCAAATATGGAATTTTGTTATCAGATAACAGATTCATCTGTGTAGTTGCTGATACTTCATCAATTTGAATTACTTCTCCAGATTTTAATAAATGACCGATTGGAAATTTAATTCCTGCTTGCTGTGCCACAACACTAATTAATAAACTACTTACTACTAAATCTTCTTCTGCTCTAGTCCTTTCACCTTTGTTCAAAACCAGCAAATAAGTTTTAATAGAATCTTTTGAACAAGCAGCTATAATAGCCCTATGGTCTCCTTTTTTTATCCTATTAGTAGCAATAGCCGCAGTGCACGATATTCCTACCATATTGCTGGACCGCCCTCCGCAACTATACCCTGCAATATATGATTGCACAGCCATTGAGATCGCTGTGTCAGTAGACACGATGCTATCAGGCATATATCCCAGAAAGTTCTTCATAGACGCTTCTGCATATGGAACTACAATCTCTACGATAGTATTAGATGCTCCTGGAACATTCAACATCCAACTTATTGAGTGATTACCAGCCCCTGCTATAGACATTGATAATTTCAAATCTGATTCGTGAATTTTCTCTATGGTTTCATTCGTAAAATTATCCATAAAACCTACATAAGTACACAATTTCCATAAGTATTCCATTATGGCTTACGATTGTATATACATTAGATAACACATTATGGGAATTATTGTTAAAACAATACAAAGTTCACAGTATTAAAAACATATTAATTATTTTAGACATCGAATTGTTTGTCAATCATATATTTCACATCCTGTATATGTTAGATTATGTTGACTGATATATACGAAATAAACGGAGTGAAAAATGAAGGCTTTTGTTGGAGCAGACCTTATAAATGGATCGACAGATGTGATACAAAAAAATCACATCTTAATAGTAGACGGAGCAAACATCCACAGCATAATTCCAAACACTGATGAAAATCAAGATTTATTAGAAAGCATGGAAGAAATATACAATGTCCAAGGCTGTACAATCTTACCCGGTTTAATTGATTGCCATGAACATGTAGCATCTAAAAATTATGAATTAATTACTAGATGGAACTTGGACGAGCCTGCATCTACCACCTCAATCAGAACCTTCAAAGTTCTTGAAGACACACTCCAGTCGGGGTATACATCAATACGAGACGCTGGCGGGTTAGATTATGGATATAAACTGGCTATAGAAGAAGGCATATGGCAAGGACCTCGGCTAATACTCGCAATCAGCATTATGTCTCAAACAGGCGGGATCGGAGACAGAATCAGTGGCTCCGGTCATATTAACTCAATTATTAATAACCCCTTACTACCTAATGCAGTGGTTGACGGAGAAGAGCAAATACAACATAAGCTAAGGGAGCTTGTTAGATGCGGAGCAGATGTTATAAAAATAGCTACTACTGGAGGTGCAAGTTCTAGGCAAGGCTTAGGTCCGCGAGATACTTCTTTTAGTCGATCTGAAGTGCGATTCATAATTGATGAAAGCACACGGCTGAATAAGAAAGTTATGTGCCATGCTCTAGGAGGCCCTGGGTTAAGGGTTTGCATTGAAGAGGGAGTCCATTCAATAGAACATGGTTGCTATCTCGGAGAAGACCCAGACTTACTCAAAATTATGGCAGAATCCAATATGTTTCTAGTGCCTACTTTCACTGTATATGATTACCACAAACAATACAGTGCTCCTCATGTCCAAGAAAGGGCACAGCTTTTAATAGATAAGCATCGCCAGAGTTTTGAATTAGCAATGAAAAATGATGTGAAAATTGTTGCTGGAACTGACGCTGGAGGATTTGTGCATGGTGATAATGCTAGAGAATTAGAATTATTGGTGGAAAATGGTATGAGTCCATTAAATGCTATTAAAGCAGCTACTGGCGTAGCTGCAGAATGTTTAACAATGGAAGATACGATAGGCTCATTGACTGTCGGACATAAAGCCGATCTTTTAATAATGAAAGAAGATCCTCTAAAAAACATTTCTATTCTTAGGGATCGAAACAAAATTAAGTACGTTTTTAAAGACGGTAACAATATTGAATTGTCAAAAAGGATAATCTAAGTCAAGATGGCTCCCATCAATTTCCATATATTAAGTATATTCCCAGATATGTTTGAAGGGTTTAAAAAATCTAGTATCATTAGCCGAGCTATAAACAATGGGTTTGTAACAATTTCAATTTATGATATTCGTCAATTTACTGATGACAAACATAATACTACAGATGATTATCAGTTCGGTGGCGGTACTGGCATGGTAATGAAACCGGAACCAATATATTACGCGGTTAAATACATCTTGAAAAACTGTGCCGACATCAACAATACACCTGTAATATTATTAACACCTCAAGGAACATTGTTTAGCCAAGAAGCAGCTCAAGGTTTTTCTACATACTCAGATATTATATATATATGTGGTCATTACACTGGTATAGACGAAAGAATAAAAGATTTGTTAGTCACACATGAAATCAGTATAGGAGATTTCATAGTCACCGGTGGAGAAATACCGGCAATGTTAGTATGTGATTGTATATCTAGGTGTATACCTGGGGTCATCGGAGCACAAAGCAATGTTGAATCAGATTCGATAACTTCCGGTCTACTTGAACACCCTTTATATACCAGACCTAGAAGCTTTAAGGGAATGGACGTTCCTGACATTTTAGTAAATGGCGACCATAATAAAATATCAACTTGGAGACGGAAAGAATCTTTGAAACGAACATTGTTAACCAGGCCTGATCTACTAGAGAAATACCCTTTGAGCCTATCTGACCAAAATTTATTGCATGAATTACAAGATGAATAATAATATCTCAGAAATAAATCACGAAGGCCCAGCACGATTTACCACTGAAGTTCGTGTTCGATGGTCAGAGTGTGACCGCCAAGGAATTGTTTTCAATGGAGCATACTTAGAATATCTAGAAATAGCATTGTCAGAATACTTTAGAAATCTAGGATATAGTATTTACGCCTTATCTGAAACTGGCTATTTTGACACTGTAGTTGCAAAAGCTGAATTAACTTTTTTAAAACCATCAAAAGTAGATGACACACTGCAATTATCTGCAAGAATCAGTCATCTAGGTAATACTAGCATAAATTTCAAAGTAACTATCACTCGCGGTAACAACGAAGAAACAATAAGCACAATTGACGCAGTGTATGTCGGGTATTGTGTTAAAACCTTCGAAAAAATGTCTATACCTGAAGATATACGTGTTTTGGTATCAACGTATGAAAACACAGGTAATATTATAAGTTTAGACCAACTACCAAATTTACATGGAGCTCTATTAAAAATCTCTAATTAAAAGCGTTTTATGTAATTGATTCATGACATGAAAATCGGATGAGAGTCAGTATTAATGCGTTTTTCTTCACTGATAGCGTCGCGTAAATATTTAGGCAGTGCAAACATATGTTGATGAGATATACGATCATAATACCTGAGTGGTATGTTTAATTTATCAGAAATATTTTTTTCAAAATCGCCATTACTATGAAAATCTATTTCTGCTTTAGATCCTATAGTAAAGCCCCACGGCATCCCAAATGCAGGAATATGGACATGGTAACTTACAACAAAAGGAAATACTTCTCCAATTGTGTTAACTAATGGTGTGTAACATTCTGTGCAATTAATCAAATCAGCCGGACCAGACTGAGTGACCATACTACCGGATGCAGTCAACCTATCGTACACAATTTGATAAAATTCTTTGGTGTAAAGCTGATAGGCAGTACCTTCTTCAAGTGGGTCAACCAGATCTAATATTGCTACGTCATATTTTTTTTCAGTATTAAGCAAAAAAGCCCTTGCATCAGTGTGGAAAAGAGATAATTTATTGTTATCAAACGAGCCTTTATGATGGTTAGGTAAAAACTTTTTACTTAATTCAATAACTTGTTGGTCTAGATCCACCATGTCTATTTCAGTAGTCGAAATATGATTGAGAGATTCTCTCAACGTAGCTCCTTCTCCCCCTCCCCCAATAAATATTCTTTGAGGCTCATTCTGTAAAAACATTACAGGGTGAACCAAAGATTCATGATATATATGCTCGTCAACTTCTGTTGATTGAGTCTTTCCATCCAGGATCAGGCTACGACCAAAGATATTAGATTCTATAATGTCTACTTTTTGATAATTCGTATTCCCTGCATACACTACTTGTTTGACTTTGAGCATTGTAGCTAATTCCGGGGATAAATTTTCCACATACCAATTTCCTGACGAATCCACTAAATATCCTTTTAATTAATTAACTTTGAATTCAATTTTTTATCTGCTCTAGCATGCCGATTCCTCTCTTTACAGTAGTCATTTCAGGATTAGAGGATTCAAATTTCTTTGCTATCAAATAAGCAACATCTATTGGATTGAACGACGAACCACAGGTAAAAATATCTGCAGCTGCATAACAAAATTCTGGCCAAGTATGCACTGATATATGTGATTCGGCAATTGCTAATATACCAGTCACTCCTTGAGGTGAAAATTTATGAAAAGATTCTCCTACTATTGTGGCACCTAAGTCAGTAGAAGCGTTGATAAGCGCTTCTTTCACATAATCTAAATCATTTAATAAAACCGGGTTACACTCCTTTAATTCTATTAAAACATGTATACCTAAATCCACTAATATATCTCCAATTTTAATACCTTCAGATCATATTTTAACTGTCGGCAAGAGGTAAATTGTATATTGATATCATATAGCAATCAATAGGTGTTCAATTTAAGACAACCCAGACTTGATTCATAATATAATATGTTTATCATGAAAATGAGGGTTCGATGGCAAAATATTTCGATTTGCACATACATACTACAAAAGGTAGCAGTGACAGTAATTTAACTCCAGAAGATTTAATTCTGGAAGCTTCCAGAATTGGATTAAAAGGACTCTGTATAACGGAGCACAGCGGCCCGTGGGACAGACATGAGTTCAATAAATTTGCAGAATTGCATAATGTCGTACTTATTAGAGGCATGGAAGTTGATACAAACTACGGTCATATGCTGGCGTTTGGACTAGACAAATATGAATCTGGATTTAACAACGCTGCAACCCTTAGTAAGGCAGTGAATGCGCAAGGAGGCTTCCTCATAACAGCACACCCATTCAGAGGCATATTTAGCCCTCCTAGTCGAGGACGACCGTTTCTATATAGATCTACAACAGATGTGATACCAACCGATCCTAAAGAAGCTTCTCTCCACGAAGTATTTAAATTAGTAAATGCAGTAGAAGCAGGAAATGGCGGCACAGCTGATGATGAAAATGAATTCGCTTTAAAGGTTTCATCTTTACTGAATCTCCCTTCTTCTGGTGGCAGCGATGCACATTCAACTCATGGCATAGGTAATTTTGTTACGGAGTTTGAAACTGAAATTTTAAATGAAGAACAATTTTTAAAGGCTTTAAAAACAGGCTCCTTCAGGCCAGTGTCTGGTCTAAGAACAGGAAATCCTAAACCTTTTAATCAATGTTGACTTGAAGGAATACAATGAACCAAATTAATAGAATCGGCAACACATATATCTCGTTAGACTTGGAAACCACCGGTCTTAATGCAAATAGTGAAAGTATCATAGAAATAGGTGCGGTAAAATTCATTGAAGACTCTATCATCGATGAATACCAAACATTTATAAATCCCCATAGACCCATACCTAATTTCATACAACACCTGACTGGTATAACTGACTCTGATGTGCAATTCGCTCCTACAATGCCTCAGATTTTGCCGGAGCTAAGAGATTTCTTGGGCGACTCCCCAATCATTGGCCAAAATATACAGTTTGATCTGAAATTTCTAGACAACAACAATTTAAACATTAGCCCAATCAGTTACGACACATGGGATCTTGCATCAATATTTTTTCCTAAACTACCCGAATATTCGCTATCTTACTTAGGCCAATATTTTGAAATAGCCAATCAATCCCCGCATAGAGCATTAGAGGATGCCAAAGCAACTCACCAAGTATTTATCAAACTTATAAACCACATAAGGCACTGCGATCACAAATCTTTAGAATATATAATTACCCTCTGTTATAAAACTAATTGGGATTTAGGAAAATTGCTACAACACTGTTTAGAATCTTCAACAAATATTGTTCAGCCGAACGTAAATGTACGGAAAAATACTACAACCACACATCAAAATGGCCTAAATTCAGATATTGAAGAAGTAGATTATCTGACAATCATGGAACAATTTTCAAACCCGGACTCTTTTAAAAAATATTGGCCGGGAGAATTCGAATATCGCCCTGAACAAATGATAATGCTAGAAAAAGTTTTCAACGCTATAAATTCAAAAGAACACCTTATCATCGAAGCTGGTACTGGAGTTGGTAAGTCTATGGCATACTTATTGCCTTCAATAATACACGCAATTAATAACAAAAAAAGAGTCGTTATTTCTACTAATACTATTAATTTACAAGAACAATTAGTAAATAAAGACCTGCCTGAGTTAATTAACATGCTGGAAACCATGTCTATAATTCCTGAAAACAGCATCAAATTCTCTTTGCTGAAGGGTAAAAACAACTACCTATGCATGAAAAGATTCGAGTACATGAGCGATAACCAAACATTAACAAGAGATGAAGCTCGTATGTTAAGTAAAATATCTTTATGGATGCAAAACAGTGACTCAGGTGACCGTTCAGAAATAAATTTATCTAACAGAGATCAAATAAACTGGTCTAAAATGTCTGCAGGAGAAAAAACATGGTGTCCGAATTTAAAGAATGACGAGTTTTGTTTTTTAGGTTCAGCTAGAGAAAAAGCTGAAGCATCAGATATTCTAGTAGTCAACCATGCTTTGCTATTATCTGACTTAAGGATGGGGGGAACTTTAATCCCGCAATATGAAACTCTAATTATTGATGAAGCTCATAATCTTGAAGATGAAGCCACTCGCCAATTTCAATTTGAAGTTTCAGGAAATCAATTGAATCCGATAGTAGATAACCAGTTAAAAATAGCTGACTTGGTCAAAACTGCTTCAAGCAACCTTACAATAAATAAACTGGTCAGAGATCCTATTTTAGAAAGAATAAACGAATTAGAAAGATCTGTTGACACTCTAACCTCTACATGGGTTATTTTATGGGGATTACTTAATGCTGAATTTATATCCGTCAGCAATTCTGGTGATAATTATCAGACTATATTACAAGGCAATGTAAGAGTGACTCCATCATGGTTTAATATTTTAGAAACATGGGATAATTTTCAAGCAATAACACAGACAAACATAGCGGCCCTCAGAGGATTATGTAATTTGATAGACAGTTTAGACGTTAGTCTTCCTAACAAATCACACTTAGTAATAGAGTTAAACCATGAAATTGAAAACATTGAAAATCTCAACATTAAACTCACTGATATTTTAAAAGATCCTGACGAAAACTCTGTTCAATGGGTTTCAACAGATCGAAATAAAACAGAAGTGCAATTACATTCTGCCCCTATAGACGTTGGAGATTTCTTGTCGCAATCATTGTTTGAAGAAAAAGATAGCGTCATCTGCACGAGTGCAACTTTAACTACTTACGGTTCGTTTAACCACATCAAAGCACGCCTTGGAATTCCTGACAATTGTAGTGAAGATCAATTAGGTTCACCCTATGATTATAACAATAGCGGGCTATTACTATTGCCAGAGGATATGCCAGCTCCTTCGCATGAAGCGTATATTACCGAAATAGCGCGAACAATAATATCTCTTTCAGAAAAAACGAATGGCAGGACAGTTGTGCTATTTACCTCCTACTCCGCTCTTCGCAGCGTAGCGTCTCTAATACGAGATGAATTGAGAGATAAGGGGATACCTGTTCTAGCGCAAGGGCTAGATGGAAGCCCTCAGCAGTTAATTCGAAGATTTAATCAGAACCCAAATGGCGTGATACTTGGAACCAATAGTTTTTGGGAAGGTGTTGATTTCGCCAGAGAAACTTTGAAATTATTAATAATAACAAGGCTTCCTTTTCAAGTACCAACTGACCCAATAGTTCAAGCACGTTCAAGCTTGTATGAAAATTCGTTTCAAGAATATTCTGTTCCACAAGCAATATTGAAATTCCGCCAAGGCATTGGACGATTAATAAGAAGTACCGAAGACAGAGGTGCTGTAGTTATATTAGATAATAGAATAGTCGCGCGATCCTACGGTAAGACATTTGTAAGTTCACTGCCAGACTTCAATACACAGATTTGTGAACTCCAAAGTACGCCAAAATTGGTCGCAGAATGGCTATCATAATACATGTTAATAAATCTTGAAGAACCTCTGAATTTAAAAGAAACTCTAGAAAGCGGACAAGCACACAGATGGTACAAAAAAGGTAACACATATTCTGGCGTTATAGAGAACCAACTTGTCCATATCCAGCAAGATAACAACCAATTATCAATATTTTCATCAAGTGACTGCGATCTGAAATCCTTAGTATTTAACTACCTTCGTATGGACGATAATTTACTTTCCATATATTCAGAAATTTCAAAAGACCTTCGTGTCAAGAAAATGACAGAACAATATTACGGTCTTCGATTAATAAGACAAGATCCATGGGAATGTTTAGTAACTTACATTTGTTCAGCCACTTCAAATTTAAAACGAATCTCTCAAGTTGTAGAAAACATGTCAAATTATTATGGTTCAAGAGTAGCGTTAAATGGAGATTCTAGGAACACATTTCCTTCAGCAATCCAAATTGCCAACGGGAGTGAAGAAATTCTACGAGAACTAGGCCTCGGATTTAGAGCGCCTTATGTTTACCAATGCGCTCTTAAAATAGCAGAAGGTTTACTATCATTAGCTCCGCTTATAAAAGAGGAATATTTCACGGCTAAGGATACTTTAATGCAATTAAATGGAGTTGGCCCGAAAATAGCTGATTGCGTTTTAGTATTTTCTCTAGAAAAACTACAAGCATTCCCTATTGACGTTTGGGTTAAAAGAGCTTTACTTGATTGGTATTTCCCGGATGCCCAAAATTTAAGCAACAAGTATTTGCTTGATTGGTCCATGAACCACTTTGGAGAATACGCTGGATATTCTCAACAATATTTGTTCCATGGCAGGCGTCTATTAAGTAAAACTACGGATTTAGTATAATTTTCCCAAAGAAATTAGTGCTTTCCATAAGTTCATGGGCCTTAGCAACCTCAGACAGTGGGAAGGATTTATAGACATGCGGCTTAATATTCCCTCTATTAAGAGCATATACAATTTCTACCATGTCCTTTTTACTTCCCATAAAGGCTCCAAATACTTGAATTTGCTTAGAAAACAAAAGGCCTAGATGTAGTTCAGCTCTTAATCCTGTGGTAGCTCCGCAAATTCCATAACGCCCCCCAGGTTTTAATGATGCAAATGCATCTTTGAAAAAATCTGCACCTACGTGATCTAATACAAAATCAACGCCTGATCCAGATGTCATTTCTTTAATTGAATCTCGAACGCCAGATTCATTGTAGTTAATAACATGATCAGCACCTATTTTTCTAGCCATTTCAGCTTTTTCTGTGGTGCTAGTAGTTGTTATTACATTGGCTCCGATTACATTTTTTGCAATTTGTATCGCTGCTGTTCCAACTCCAGCTGATGCAGATAGAACTAATATTGTTTCCCAAGATTTTAATTGCCCTCTTCTAACCAATATGTTCCAACACGGAAGAAAAGTTGTTGGTACAGCAGCTGCCATATCATAAGACACTTCATCCGCAATCAAGTGTACATTAGTATTGTCGACAGTAACGTATTCAGCATAGCTGCCATTGCATGCAGTTCCCAAAAATTTGGGCCTAACACACAAATCGTCTCTTCCGGAACGGCAGTTATCGCATTGAGAACAACTAAGTTTAGGATTAACTACAACTCTATCACCTATCTTTAAATCCTGTACTCCTTGGCCTATTTCTACTATATCACCAGAACAATCCCCTCCTAGTATTAAATCTGGAGGAAAGTCTCTACTCAATCCTCTATCGCCTTCTCTAGTATAGAGATCTAATCTGTTAAGGCAGGCTGATTTGATTTTAATTTTTACTTGGCCATCATTAACTACAGGTTCGATGACCTCGCCGTAGTTCAATGCATCTATTCCTCCATGTTTACTTATATATACAGCTTTCATCATTCA
Source organism: Dehalococcoidia bacterium (assembly GCA_003523055.1). GTDB lineage: Bacteria > Chloroflexota > Dehalococcoidia > Lucifugimonadales > UBA3495 > UBA2588. The sequence continues at coordinate 419,173 of DPHC01000002.1, forward strand.
CCTAAATTTCAATTTTTGGCATCACTTATGCAGTCATTACACAGAAATACTATTGCTAGCGCATCATCATGGCTCGCAAGCCCTCCACACGCTTTATATTCTTCTCCGGCAGTCCAATAATAATGAAACGAACATCCACACCTTTGACAGCTAGTTTCATTAACACCATCCAGACCTATGTCACACATAGCACATAAATCCATTTTAATCAGGCAGCTCCTTTAATATTATTCGTTCATATATTGAACTACCAAATCTATTTCATCTTGTTTGGTTAACACTGAACATGATAATTTACTTTCAGTCAATAATTCCAAAAAGAAAGATATATGGTTTTTGGGAACTCCCAAGTTGATCAAATCGCTGGGCATTAAATCCAATACGGTGTTATCAGTATACAACAGGTATTTATCTAAATTATCAGAAAGTGCCTGATTATTACATGTATTACGATATATAACAATGGATTCCCTCGAAATGTTTTTCAATATTCTATATATAGGCACTATAGTTTTACAATGTACGTTGCTCACTAAAAGATTAGGCTTAGCTCGTTCTAATTCAATAACCTCATTCAATGTATTTAGGAGAGATTTATCGAACTTAAACAAGCTCGTGAAACTCTGATAATCGGACATATCAAACACCAATAAAAATGAAGCCCATGCAGTATGCAAATCATTCAGGTTCAAATTTAGTTCACGTGGTTTCAAACTGGATTTTAATCCTAATACTCTGTATTCTAAAAGCATATTAATACACTTTTCTATATTGATTTCAGTGAATATTAAATTCAATTCATGTGTTAACCGATCTTTACTAATGGTATTAATCACGTTGTTTGAAATAGCTTCTTCTAAAAATAATAACGTCGAATCTTCTATTCCAAAATCAAATCTAGCTGCATATTTTATTAATCTGAAAATCCTTGTTGGGTCATCAATGAAGCTTTTGCTATGCAAAACCCTGATGGATTCACTATATATGTCATCAATTCCTCCTGTTGGGTCAATTATTTGATGTGGACTGTTCAATGGTATAGCTAACGCATTGATGGAAAAATCTCTTCGTTTTAAATCTTCGTCAATGTTACTTAAGGTAATAGATGGTAATGAACCGGGTTTAGGATACGTTTCTGATCTAGCTGAAACAAGATCAATTTCAAGGTTATTCAGAAATAATGTAGCTGTTAAAAATCGTTCATGATACTTAGCCGGAATACCTAACGTGTCATTAATAGTTTTCGCCAATGTTATAGCGTTTCCATTCACAGAGATGTCAAGGTCTTTAATATTTTTTCCTAATATCAAATCCCTAACTGTGCCACCTACGATGAATAGTTCATAACCCAATATTTGAGAAGAATTAGCAATTTCTTGCAGAATATTACCAATATTAGAACCCCACATATCACTTACTAATGATATTGGATTATATATATGATTATTTTCCATATTATTACTTTCCCGATAATCTGAATGTTAATACAGATTCTATTTTAACTTTGACAACAATTCTTTGACAATGAATTTACATAGCATATAGAATCATAATTGACTTGTTTTCTAAATGGAGGGCAAATGAATAAAAACCAAAAGAATTATAATTTCTCCATATATTTCGATTTTCGTTGACCGTTTGTATATAACGTAGCTGTATGGCTTACGCAAGTTAAAAATACTTTAGATGCGGAAATAAATATTGACTGGAAACCTTTTTCTTTGGCTCAAGCCAATAACCCCGACAACTTTAAATATTGGGAACACCCCGATGTATTAGCAGGATCAGATAAAACATTATTAGCGCATCAAGCAGGATTAGCGATAAAAAAGCAAGGCAATCAGATATTCGACTCATTTTTGATGATTTTATTGAAAAAGAGGCATGAAAGCAAACAAGATTTAACTGATGTTGCGGTAATAGAGTCAGCAGTAATCGAGTCTGGGGCTGACTTCACTAAATACAAAGAAGAGGTATCCAATCCAGATCTACTAAAAGAAATTGGCATCAGCCATGAATTTGCTACAGAAGAATTAGGAGCATTTGGAGTTCCAACTTTTTATTTCGAATCTGGACAATCCACATTCTTAAAAATGTTTGTACCACCTGAAGATGAAAGTGCTACTATGTTCAAATCGCTGATAGAAGTCATGGGATCTTTCAACTATGTTGGTGAAATGAAACGTCCTCAACCACCATGGCCTCTAGGCATCATATAAAGTTGAGCTAACAGTGAATACAGAAGAAATCACCAAATTACAAAGCCTGCTGAAAGTAGAGTTCACAAACGCTGGTATTTTAGTGCAGGCACTAACTCATAGGTCTTATTTGAATGAACAACCTAATAAAGATTTGCCTTCATATGAACGACTGGAATTTCTCGGAGATTCATTATTGAGTGAAATAATATCTAAGGAATTATATAAGAAGTATCCAAATTATTTAGAGGGTGCCCTGACTAAAATAAGATCCAGTTTAGTTTCAGGGGATTCACTTGCAAAAATAGGTGCAAAGCTGGGGTTAGATAAATACATAATAACTGGTAAGGGAGAATATCTGTCAGAAGGACCTCAGAAAAAATCGATTCTTGCTGCTGTGTTTGAATCTATTACTGCAGCCATATATTTAGATCAAGGCTATATACCAATGCGTGATTTCGTTCTGAGACATTTAAGGCAACCACTAGGCCAATTCACATTGGGTAATAACCAGATATCTGATCCTAAGTCTCAATTACAAGAATTATCACAGAAACTCTACAACGATTTGCCTCAGTACAAAGTTTTAGGGCGTGAAGGACCTGATCACAAACCGATATTCAAAGTTTCTGTTGCTATCGGTAATCGTTCATTAGCAATAGAAGTTGGGAATTCCAAATCTGAAGCAGAAACTAAAGTAGCACAAGTAGCTTTAGATATCTTATTATCAACAAATAGTAACAGTGTAAAATTATAAATCAAATATGTTCAACATTTTCAAGAAAAATAACACACCTGAGAATCCAGACAATTATAAAAATATCATAAATAAAAAACAGAATTGGTTAAGTAAATTACCAATTATATTTTCCAAAAATAAATTGACTGAGCAAGATTGGGAAGAATTAGAAGAGATATTGATTTCTTCTGATGCCGGATATTCTATGTCCCAGAAAATCATTGATTTGATTAGGAAAGAAATCCAAACTACATCCACCAATAATGTCCCATATTTAGAAACACTTCGTGAAGTCTTAATAACCCAGTTGAAATATCCTGCTCCAGAAAATGAAACCATAATCAAAACGCCATATGTCATACTTGTAGTAGGCATCAACGGAGTCGGTAAAACAACAAGTATAGCCAAATTAGCATCTTACTTTAAACAATCAGGGAAATCAGTATTGCTTAGCGCTGGAGATACTTTCAGAGCCGCTGCAGCTGAACAATTAGAATATTGGGCTGATAAGATAGGAGTAGACATAGTAAAGCAACCCCAAGGGTCAGATCCTGGATCAGTTGTATTTGACTCTTACCAAGCAGCCAAAGCTAGAAATATCGACATTTTATTAATAGATACTGCAGGCAGAATGAACAATAAATCGAACTTGATGGAAGAATTAACTAAAATAAAAAGAATTCTAACAAAGAATGATTCTGATGCTCCGCATGAAGTGATTTTAATTCTAGATGCTACTACAGGCTTGAATGGATTAGAGCAAGCTAGATCCTTCAACGAAGCAGTTCAATGCACCGGAGTGTTCTTAACCAAATTAGATGGTACTTCTAAAGGTGGGATAGTATTAGCTGTAAAAGATCAACTAAATATACCAATACTATTCATAGGCACAGGAGAAACAATGGCAGATATTGCATACTTTGAACCCGAAGAATTTGTAGATGCCATGTTGGAGATAGAATAAAATCATGGCAAATATTACCCAATGGTAAGTTGAATTGAAAGACATTATAACTTGGATTTTATTAATCCAAACTATAGGGCTTATATTTTTCCCGGTTTGCCATGCATTATTCAACAAGTTACCAGACAAAGGGTACTCAATATCAAAAATATTGTCTTTGATATTTCTAACATATCTAGCATGGTTAATTAACTCGATCCAATGGATTGGTTTTTCTCAGATATCTTTAATCTCGTTATTAATCATATTAGTCATTACTCAATTATTATTCATAAATAAATTGCATTTCAGAAAGTCTTGGGATTGGATAAAATCGAATCTATATTTTATATGTATTGTAGAGATGATATTCTCTGCATCTTTTTTGTTATGTTGTTTTTTCATTTCTCAAAACCCAAACATCCAATTTACTGAACAGCCTATGGATTTTATGATATTAAACTCTTTACTAACTTCTCAACACTTCCCTCCAACGGACTTATGGTTCAGTAATTCTAATCTGAACTATTATTATTTCGGCCATCTTCTAATAGCAACCATATCAAAAATAGCAACTACTCCCGCATCAATAAGCTATAATTTGGGTTTATCATTAATCTGTGGCATTGTAACTATTGGATTTTACGGATTAACTTATAATGCCTTACAACTTGCAAAAACCAGCGTAGTGAAGTGTAGAATTTATTCCTTATTAGCACCTGTGATTTTATTGGGATTGGGAAATCAGGTAGGGCTATTAGAATTACTACGGTCTTTACATTTATATACTCCAATTATGTACAATTGGATAGGAATACCATCGTTATCTATTATATCTAGTTCTCCCTCCAGATTATTGCCAACAATTGATGGATGGTGGTGGAATGCAACCAGAGTAATAAATACCATAGACATCAACGGTAAGAGCTTAGATTATACAATCACTGAATTTCCGTTATTTAGTCTTGTAATCCGAGATTTACACTCCCATCTATTATCTTTACCAATCATAGTAATAGGATTATTTTTGAGCTTACAAATCTTGCAGAATACTCCATTTAAAGCAAAATACTTGAATCGCTTCAATATATTGGCTTTAATACTTACCTCAATTGTTATTTCTGTATCTTTTATGACAAATCCTTGGAATTTCCCCGTTTTATTAATATCTCTATTCGGAGCATATTTTTTGTCATATTCCTTATCAAACCCAGATACAGTCCTAAGGAATATCATTTCATCCATAGTATCTATATCTATTTTAATAGTATTATCTATGATACTAACATTACCATTTTTTCTACATTATCAAAGTAATCACAACACTATAGGGTTAGTAACAACCATCAACACTAGATATGCACATATGTTTTTAATAAACGGTTTGTGGATTATGATTTCGTTACCATTTATCATTTTCCATATTTTTTTAATCCAAAAGCACAATATTAAAAAATTAGAAGTGCAACAATTATTTATACTATTATTGTGTTTGATACCGTACCTAATATGGATTATAGCGATTTTGATAAGCAACGAAATTGTTAACCCTTGGACGGTAATTGTTAACAAAAGTTATTTAACATTACCTCTATCTACAATCGGTGGATTAACTTTATATATCATAGTCAAACAAACGTCCTGCCAAAGACCCAACTACTTGTTATTGTTCACATTAAGTTTATTTTTTATTTCCTATATGACACTGGCTGCAACAGAGCTATTCTACATTAAAGATATTTTTGGCAACCGAATGAATACTATGTTTAAATTTTATTATCAAGTATGGATTTATTTAGGCATAGGCAGTAGCCTAGTAGTGTTTTCACTCCTCTTAATATTGGAAAAAACGAATATATCTAAACGAAGCATTCTGTTAGTATGTTCTTTATGTATGTTAACTCTAGGCATTATTGGACCAGCATATTACAGTCTCGCATTACTAGGAACCCATGAATTCATATCATTAAAAGATATGAACATAGATGGAACAAGTTTTATTTCATACGAAAATCCTACTGAAATGGCAGCAATAACCTGGTTAACACAACAAAAGCCAGCAAATATAGTTGAAACCTATGGAACTGACTATTCTAGTGCTGGAAGGATTTCATCGTTGTCTGGTAACTCTACTATTCTTGCTTGGCCTGGTCATCAAATACAATGGAGAGCAAATCAAAGCGAAATTTTAAGGCTCACAATGGAAATAAATACCATATATGAATCAACTGACTATGCACTCACTCATGCTCTTATAAAAAAGCATGCGATAAAGTATATATATATAGGCAATCGGGAGCTAAAATCTCATGCTTTAATAAAGTTATCAAAGTTCAATGACTTATACTCATTGGCCTATTCAAATAATGGTATATCAATCTATGATACCGAAATTTATTATGACAGTTCTCAATAATATACAAAACAAAAAAAACCTTTGTTACAACACTCTATTTACTGGGGTAATTTTAACTAGCCTTTTAACTAAGTTATTTGGATTAGATCTACGAACTATCCATTACGATGAAGCGATCCATTTGATGGCATCATGGAAATTATTCCATGATGGTTTTTTTGAATCGTCTGCGTGGATGCATGGTCCATTGCAAATTGAGTTGGTATCACTATTATTCCAGTTCGTTGGAGACACTCTATATAGCGGACGATTGATTTATGCCATATTCGGCTGTGGGTTATGCATACTACCATTATTGTTAGTACCACACATTAACAAGATATCTGCTTTAATAATGAGTGTATTATTAACAGTTTCTCCTTCCATGTTATATATGAGTAGATTTGCCAGAAACGATATCATTGTCATGTTCCTGTCGATGTTATTGTTTATTACTCTGTGGAAATATATATTAACTCGAAAAGAGAGATGGCTAGTCTGCATTGTTGCGATCTTAGCGTTAATATTTTCGACTAAAGAAACAAGTTATTTTTTATTCACTGCCGTAATATTTGGGCTAGTAATAGGGTTAATATACTTCTATATCATCACCCGAAGAACTCCTAACTATACCAATGCAACAACAATAAACACTTTATACAAATTATTATTAATGCTAATCACATTAACCATACCAATGTTCGGTGCCATAACAGGTATATTCCAACATATGTTTAGAATAGTGATAGTGGCCCCCGAGAATACACCTAATGCCTTAACTGGCTCCTTAACAAGTGGGCCGCCCTGGATTGACTTCTCATTAATAACTACGAGCCCTCTGGCTTTAATTTCAATCCCAATAATTTTAAGTGCCTTAATCATAGTTCTACTGGTAGCCAGACCTGCTCAAAATATCATAAAAATTGCATTAGTGGCGTCTTTAGGTTTGACTGTGTTCTATGCCTATTTCAAAGCGATCGGCATGGTATCTACTGAAACTTGGTATTTACCTATCACATTAAGTTTATTATCTATTTCTTTATCAATCGTATATGTTTCTAGAAGCAACGACAAAGTCTTTAAGACAATTCTTTTAAGTAGCGCTTCGCTAATTTTCATTCATGCATTAGTGTTAACGTCCGGGCTCCCAATTTTGCAAACAATAATTGAGATATTATTGCCAGGCCAACATATTTTTGATCAATATATTTCGTTTAATTCCTTGGTAACTACATGCATAATATTTTTAGCATTCGTATTATCAATAGCTGCAGGTATTTTAAATTTTTCTTGGAAATGGATTGTATTTATGTGTATGTTTTATGGCATTATAGCCTTAACATACACAACCTACTTCGCTAATTCACAAGGTTTTTATACAGGAATTTGGCAAAGCCTAGGTTACTGGATGAGCCAACAAGAAGTGGCTAGGGGAAACCAACCTTGGTATTACTATATAGTTGGGTTATCCATTTACGAATTCCTACCACTAGTATTAGGAGCTATAAGCATAACCTGGGCGATAAAAACTCGAAACGCTTTGGCATTATCCAGTGGCTTTTGGGCTGCTGGGTCTCTAATATTTTTTACTATCGCATCTGAAAAAATGCCTTGGTTACTAATATACATTGCTCTGCCTTTAATTATCGTATCATCAATATATCTAGGAAGCATAATAGAAGAGTATCAACGAAAATCCAAGTCACCAAGTGAAGAATTTCTTTTATGTGCCTGTGTGACCGGCATAATCATATTGATTTTAGCTATGATATATTTATCATTAAGTTTGCTCATTCTATCTTTAATAGGATTAATAATCGTATGTCTTCTAGTAGCATCTGCTATATTGATCAAATATATCATCCCACATAATTCAAAGGTTATTTCATTAGTCCCTATAGTGCTGATACTTTTAACCCTTACTGGTATAAATTCGTACCACCTCAATTACAAATACGGAGATGAGCATAAACAATTTATGGTTTATGCACAGGGTAGCCATGAAATTGGAACTCACTTACCTACATTAACGGCTATGCTTGATAGTCATATAGAACCTTCAACTATCCTAATGATTGATTATGATATCTGGTATCCATTACATTGGTATTTTCGCGATAACGAAAACTCCTCTTCTATTACTTTTAACTGCTTTAAATCTAAAGGAGAACCAGGATGGAATGAACAGTGCATCGATTTAAATGAGGGATCATACAGTTCCCATTACCTATTAAGTGAAGACCATCACAATATATACTCTGCTCAGTTAAAAACTTCTTACACTGTAACTAAAATAGAAAATATTATCTGGTTCCCAGAAGTTTACAGAAGAACTGGAGAGAATAGGGCAAAAGAAAAGCTCTCAGACGAAATAATCAATGATTTTAATTACTTCAAAACAAATATATTCAATATCACGTTTTGGAGCAACCTCAAAAGGTACCAGTTTAACAAGCAATTAGACTCTGAATGGTTCCAATCACATTACTACCATTATGAACGAATATTGCCATAGTGGTCGATTGAAGGTTTTCAAACGTGAACTACGAGTGTAAAATGATATTATACAATTCTGAGGATTAAATTATGGGTAACAAATCAAAAAAAGAAACACGTCGTAACTTCCTTTCAATTTTAGGAATAGGATCTGCTAGTTTAGTAATTGGGGCTAACCCGTTACTGTCATGGTTCCGAAAAGAAAGTTCATCTAATTTTACTGATGCAGCAGATTCAATTTTTAAACCTCGCAACCTAAAAAGCTAATCACATAACTCTTCCAAAGGATCTGTCCAAAAAATAGTTTTTTAATTCCAGCACAGTCGGCCTACCGTGCGGGCAAGTTCTTGGATTGTCTGTACTTTTTAGCTGTTCAACTAATTCTTCCATTTCTCTTAAACTTAGCTTTTGCCCTGCTCTAATTGAACTGTGGCAAGCGATAGTAGCGAGTATTTGATATTGAGGAATACGACCAGAAGGGTTCATCAGCTGTTCAAGTAAATCAGATATAAAATTTTCACTACTGTCCAATGAAATACCTACAGGAATAGATCTAACTAAAATAGAATTGCCACCGAAATCCTCTACAACCATACCTTTGTTTTTTAAATATAGCTTATTAATTGCAAAAAATCCATTTTGAGCATCATTCAAAGGAAGATGTATTGGTTCCAATAGCATTTGAGAATTATTTGCTCCAGTAATGGAATTAGAGTTCAATTGATCGAATTTAACCCTTTCATGGGCTGCATGTTGATCGATCAAGTAAATACCTTGGCTGCATTCGGCAAGGATATAAGTGGTACGGCCTTGCCCTATTACGTGTAGATGGTCTAAAATCTCCCTGAATTGACCATCATTAGGTATAGGGTTATTCTGAGCTGTTATGTCTCTTAAACCGGAATCCATGTTCAGTTGGCTATATGATTCGTTATTAATGTGTAATGTATTATTCATTCCTTGACTGGATATGGGTGCAACAGATGATAATGCAGATATACTACCTCTAACGGCTCGTTGCAATGTAGAGAATATTTTAGACTCATACAAAAATCGAACTTCAGTCTTGGCAGGATGTGCATTCACGTCTACATCAGAATGTGGAACTATAATATTAATAACCCCAACAGGAAATCTCCGTTCTGGCATTAGTCCATGGTATGCTTCTGTAAAAGCTCTAGCCAATATTGGATTCTGTATTAACCGGTTATTAACGAAAAATATCATTGACTGACGATTAGAACGATGTAAATGAACTGGAGAAATATATCCTTCAACTACATAATCCTCCCTACTATAATCCAACAACAGCATTTGGCTAGATATTTCTTTACCCAAGCATGTTATAAGCGTTTCTTGCAAATTATTATTACCCGGACTATTAAATATTTGTTTACCATTAATTATCAAAATTAATTTTATCTGCGGATAAGCACAAGCATAGCGTACTATCAAATTCTTGATTTGTAAGTGTTCACTTCTTAAAGATTTTTGAAATTTTAGCCTAGCAGGTACATTTTTAAATAATTTTGTAACAATTATCTGAGTTCCTATTTGACAAGGAGTGATTTTAAGGTCTGAAATAACACCAAAGTCATTATCAACTAAGTATCCGAATTCTTCATCCTTAACTCTACTAATTAACGAAACATGAGAAATCGATGCTATACTTGGTAGAGCTTCACCTCTGAACCCTAATGTTGCTATTGAATGCAAATCGGACTCTACAGAAATTTTGCTAGTTGCGTGATGTTCAAACGCTAGAGTCAAATATTTACGTTCGATGCCAATGCCATTATCACTAACTTTTATAAAATTTTTCTCTCCATCTTGTATTTCAATAGTAATATGCAAAGAATCAGCATCAATAGAATTTTCAAGCAATTCTTTTATAACTGATGCAGGGCGTTCTATAACTTCTCCAGCTGCAATTTGTGTTATTAATAAAGGACTTAATTTTTTGATTTCTGACATGACTAAAATAACGGCAATATGGTGCCCTTCGGTTTATAATGCTTATTGGTTGAAGTTCTTGTTTCAACAATATCACATATAACTTCATAAACATCATTCATAGCATTATCTTTATTACGTTCGAAAAAGAAAGGTTGTACCCATAATCCTCCAAAATATGCTACCACTTCAGGATAATCATCTATAACAAAGTCAGGTATGATTGGAATAGCTAGATCTTTAAATTTTTGCTCAAAATTATCCTTAGGTTTCTCATAAACATCAGTGACATATTTTTCAAGTTGATGTTCTTCAATTACTTCCCACCGTTTTCCCATTCCTGACCATATATATATGTTATGACCGTCGTCTATTATTTTTTGAAAAACTTCTTTCGTCATATATCTAAGAGAGTTATCTAAGCCCAAAATAGTGTAATCTACATCAAAAAATACATTCATGTTTTAATCAATCAACCTTTTATAATTATTTCTTTTAATAACCAGATTCGGCCATTTAAGTTTATCGGATATTGGTTCACGTAATTCTTAAGTAATTTAACGTCCCTATACTAGGTCCGTAAGTTTTAACAATCAGTATAGCAAAAAGCCAGTTACTTAACACATATGAAGTGTTATGTTAAGGAGTAGGTAAAAATGTCAAATAGGTCAACTCATGAAGAACCAATGCCTATATACAAAATTTATTGTAAGCTAGGAGAATTACCTCAGTTAACCAATGAACTTGTTGCCTCTTACCAACTTCTTAGTGAGTCTGGATTAATTGAAAAAAACAAGCCTTTTGTAATAGATGCTCTGACCAATGATAATTAAATTATTCAACATAGAGCAATTAAAGTGGGAATATTTCCTATCAGGAGGAGAAGATCGGCAAAAACGGAGTCTCCCAAGATCGATTTCTATTATAGATATAAGTAAATGGAAAGAAATGACTCCATCTAACAATGTCAAATTCAATTTTTCAACAAATTGATCTATTCTATTACATCAAATATTTTTTGATATCAGCTCCGGCAAAAAACTCACCTTCAAAATAAACCATTGGTCGTTTGATCAGCTTCGGTTCTTCAATCATATAATTCATCTTGGATTCAGTAGTCATTTCGTCTAAGACCAATTCAAGTTTTTTCACAGAAGGGCTTCTAGTAGCAAATATATAATCTATATCACAATATTTTAATATATCACTCAATTCTAATATAGTTAATTTGTTTTCAAATATATCTCTCTCAAAAATTTCGTAACCACGTTGCAAAAGCATCTCTTTCGCTTTTTTACAACTGCTTCAACGCTTCCAAGTATATAAATTAGCTGTTTTCACCTACCCTCCTTATGCTGTTCATTAATATCTGTTTTTAATTTATGCAATATGTTCATTGCTTCCATTGGAGTCATATTATTCATATCCAAGTCAGACAGTTTTTCAGATATACCGTTAAAATCCCATGAAAGTTGGAGTTGATTATTACTTAATCCGTTCTTAGTATGATTATCTACATAAAGATTGTTCTCTTCAAATTCATACAATAAATCAGATGCTCTTAATAAAATAGATTTTGGCATTCCAGCTAATTTAGCGACATGTATTCCATAACTCTTATCAGAGCTGCCTGATATTATCCTACGTAAAAATATTATATCGCCATTTTCTTCAGACACTGCAACATGGTAATTCTTAACTCTAGGTAAATGGCTCGATAACTCCGATAATTCGTGATAATGAGTTGCAAATAAAGTCTTGCACCCCAAAGAAGGGTTATTGTGAATATATTCAATAACAGATTGCGCTATGGAAAGCCCATCATATGTGCTAGTACCTCTGCCTATTTCATCTAAAATCAGTAGAGATTTGCTAGTGGCATGATTTAATATCGATGCTGTTTCTAGCATTTCTACCATGAATGTTGATTGCCCAGTGGTCAAATCGTCTTGTAATCCAATTCTTGTAAAAATTCTGTCAACCAAGCAAATATCAGCAGTTGTAGCCGGTACAAAACTACCGATATGGGCCATTAGTACTATTATAGCTGTTTGCCGTATGTATGTGCTTTTGCCAGCCATGTTAGGTCCCGTTAATACAATGACGTTGGCATCACCATTAGACATATACACATCATTAGGTACATAATTCACTAATCCAATCACTTCTTCAACAACAGGATGCCTGCCATTTTTTATAATAATACGACGTTCATCATTAATATCTGGCCTGATATAGCTATTATCTAATCCTATTCTCGCAAAAGAACAAATCACATCTATCACACTCAATGATTGGGACAATTGAATTAATTGGTCGTGATTTTCAGAGATTTGAAAACAAATCTGCCTGTACAAATCATTTTCCAGTAATTCAATTCGTTCTCTAGAGGTTAATATCTCGAGCTCATAGTCCTTTAATTGGGCTGTTATAAATCGTTCGGCATTCGTCAAGGTCTGTTTTCTAATATAATCGTCTGGAACTGCAGTTAAATTAGCTCTACTAACTTCTATAAAATATCCAAATACTTGATTAAATCCTATTTTTAAATTTTTTATTTCAGTTCTATTTCTTTCAATAAGCTCTAGTTCTGATATGAATGTTTTAGTTTCATTAGCCAAAGTTCGCAAAGAATCTAGTTCTTGAGAATACCCTGGTAGTATTGTTCTACCTTCCCCTACCTTTCCTTCAACATTTTCGTCTATACCAAAAGTTACAATATTAATAATTTCTTCATTAACTTGAATTTGTTTACAAATTTCTAATAACGACTGGTCCGGGAGTTGTTGTATTATTTCGGATAAATCTATGGCCGTAGATAAAGTATTTTTTAGGCTTAACAAGTCATTCGGAGTGGCTTTATGGTACTTTATCTTACCTGATATACGTTCTATATCTGACACTTTATTCAATAGTTCTTCTACTTTTGTTAGTGCAAATAAATCATCGGTCAATGACTCTATTCCGTTTTGTCTAAGTATGATTTCTTTTTTTTCTAATAAAGGCTGTCCAATCCATTTTTTCAACAATCTAGCCCCCATCGGAGTTTTAGTGCGATTTAACGTGGAAAATAAAGTTTTGCTGGATCCAGATAATTTAGCTGTATCAAACAATTCTAAATTAAGCCTAGTTTGAACATCTAAATTCATGTACTTATCAATAGAATAAAATTTGGGCTTTAATAAATGATTTTTTGTTGACTGTTGAGTTTCTTGTAAATAAGACAATAATGCTCCCGATGACTGAACCACTACATCACTAAGAGATATATTTTTTAAATCCTCTCCAGTTAATTCAAGGTTTTTTATCAACACTCCATTAAAATCTAGCGAATAATACGAGTCGTCTAATATTGTAATAAAATTATGTCGGGATGGTCCACTCTGTAGTAAATCAATATCCGATACATCTGTGATCTTGGAAATATCAGATTTCATACTTCCAGAAATCAAAATTTCAGAAGGATTCAATCTCGCAAGTTCCATCTTACATTGATCCAAAGATAGTTTCGTAACAAAAAATTCTCCAGTAGATATATCCACCGTTGATAATCCTATTGCACTATCATCCTTAAACAGAGAAACTAAATAATTATTGGATTGAACATCTAAAAAATCATCTTCAAAAACAGTTCCTGGAGTAACTACTCGGACCACACCTCGTTCTACTAGGTCTTTATTCTTAGTAGCAGCAGACAATTGTTCACAAATAGCCACTTTATACCCGATTTTAACCAATCTACTCAAATACGTATCACAGGCATGAACAGGGATGCCAGCGAGTGGAACTACTACGTTTTTACCTAAGCTCTTTCGTGTTAATGCTATGTCTAATTCTTCAGAAATAATTTTTGCATCATCATCAAAGCATTCATAAAAGTCGCCCATACGAAAAAATAATATCGAATCTTCATAAGATTTCTTGATATTAATATATTGTTCTCTAATTGGAGTCACGTAGTTCACCGCACTTAATATTGTTTTAGAGAATATCTTTCAAATTAACTATTCTTTCCAAAATCTTTCTTCAATGAAATTCCATCCTTCTGATACTACATCTTCACGAACGTATTCAATCATACCAGGATGACCACATGCATAGACATAGGTTGATTGTTTCGAGAGTTTATTGATATTCAACTGGTCTTTAACGATGCTATTCACCCTACCAACATTGCCTAACCAGCCATCATTTCTTGAGTCATCAGGTCGGCTTATAGTGGGGATAAAATTCACCGTATTAGGAAAGTTCCGTGACAAATGAAATAATTCTTGGTCATAACACAATTCATCTTGGTAACTAGCACCCAATAAGACATAAAAAACTTTCTCTGAGCTGGAAGGTTGGTTTAAATAATCTCTTATCATACTTATGTACGGTGAAACGCCCGTCACTGTTGCAACCATTACATGGTGAGTGTACTCATTTTTCAAGATAAATATACCTTTTGCTCTAGGTCGTAAGGAAACTTTATCTCCTAAATTTAATTTCCATATTTTAGGCGTCAATTCTCCATCAGGTACAAGTTCAATAAAAATTTCTATCGTCTGTTCAAATGGTGCTGAAGCTATTGAATAAGCTCGTTCTATTCCATCTATACCTAGAGTGCAATACTGGCCAGGTTTAAAAGTAAATTGATTTTGTTCACATCTAAGAGTTATAACCATAAGATCTTCAGTTATTTTTTTTCTAGAAATTAACTGAGCCGTTGGAAGATTCACAGTTCTTTATCTCCTTTTGCTTATATTAGCAACAAGCACTTTTAATCCAGGGACATCAGACATAGGATCTATATTTTCACTATTTTGTAATTCGATCGCTAATTGCCCAAACAAAGAAGTAGTAGATAGAACACCTGAGGGAATTTTCTCATTAATTCTGACGGTGCCATTCATTTTTTGATTACTTGTTGTAACTGTAATTTTATCACCCTCATTAATCAATAATTCTTTAGCAGAAGATACATTTAACTCAAATACATCTGGACGATGTATATAATTCTGATCACTTTCTTCTATTATTTTCATAGAGTTGCTTGAAGAGAACAAAACTCTCCCTTGGACCAACAACAAATCTGCAGTATTACAATCATTGACTTCGTTTACATTCACATCTGGAACGTACACACAAAAATGAGTTTCTACGCCTGGTGAGAATAGCTGGGAAGATCCATAAGGATTAGCGGTGCCAGCGGCAGGCCATTGCATACCATTACTTTCATAGCTAGCATATAGTTCTTGTGTAGGTTTAGGAGTATCATACCCTGATCTAAATACTAATTTTACATTTTTATCTAGAATTTCATATGAAATCCCTTCATATATATTGCACACTTCGGATATCTCGTCCATAACCGCAGATTCATTCTCAAAATTAAAACCGTCTAACGACCACAATTTTGCCAATTCGCTGGCAACCCATATTTCTGACTTGGCTTCATTGTTTTTAACAGGCATTACTTCTGAAAATTTTTGCACTCTTCTTTCTATATTTGTAAGAGTCCCAGATTTTTCAGCGAAAGTCAGTCTTGGAAGAACCACATCTGCAATATCAGTCAATTGAGTTTCAAAACTATCTTGCACTACTAAGAAATCTAATTCTTGTAGCTGATTTGCTAAAAACCTCATCGAATCATCTGATTCAACTGGCAAATCTCCTATAACCATCATTTTTTTTATGCTTCCATCTGACACAGACACACCAAGGTTTCTAACGGGAATACCTGACTGGCTTGATATCTCAATTCCCCATTTATGTTTCAGTGTTTCAGCAGCTGTCTTATCTTCTACAAAACTACCTCCGGGCAATCTGTTTGGCATGCATCCCACATCTTGAGCACCTTGTTCATTAGCACCATATCGCATAGGGTATATGCCCGAACCAATTGTATTAATATTATCTGTAATTAGTGTCAAGTTAGTTAAATTTGCTACAACATAATCTGATATAGCATGCGAAATGGTGTCTAAGGAATATATAATTGATGCTGTATCAGATTGTGTTAACAATTGAGCGACACTCAATAAATCAGACTCGTCCACTTCTGTCGTACTGCAAATTTGAGAAAGATCTAAATTTTGGACATACAAACATAATTCATCTATATTTTTGATCGTATCGCGTAAGTTAGGAATATCAATCAAATCATTATCAAACATCAATTTCATAATACCCAGCAATACCATATTTTCACTGCCAGGACGAGGCCTAATCCAAACATCGCTATGGCGAGTCAATTCCACTTCTCTTACATCGATTACGATTAATTTAGCTCCGGATTTTATTGCTTTCTTTATGGGCAGAGATATGACATTTTGTTGTTCTGTAATGTTAGCGTTAAAGACTAATACACATTCAGATTTTGAAATGTCCCAAATAGATCCGGTTGCAGCCCCCATTCCTATCATTTTTTGCAAATTATCAGTCAATTCTGGGTGTATATTAGTAGATTGATCTATATTATTGGTTCCCATCTGCATCCTGACTAATTTTTGCCATATGTATAATTCTTCATTAGTGCTATCTTTAGCAGCTAGCAAAGCAAAATCCTCTTTGGAGCTTACGTTTAACTTATCTGATATTAATTTTAAAGCCTCTTCCCAGCTAACTTTTGCTAATTTTCCGTCTTTACGTATCATTGGATGACGAATTCTTGAGGTAGAATTTACAAAATCCAGACCAAATTTCCCTCTAAAACAGGCTTGTCCATGATTTACTGGAGAATCTAATTCAGGCACTACTCTAATCATTCGTCCAAATTCATTTAATTCAAAGTTCATCTGGCAACCAACAGGACATTGAGTACAAATAGTTTTTTTGATTTCTCGCGGTTTTTCCCATTTGTTTTCTCTTTCTACTAGGGCACCTACTGGGCACACATCTAAGCAAGCCCCACAAAATTCACAACCCGATTCTAATAAAGAAGACCCAAATGAAGTTCCTACTAATGCTCTGCCTCCTCGTTCAACAAACGTAATTGCGGAGTCTCCTCGTATTTCTTCGCAGACTCTGACACATCTTCCGCAAGTTATACATAAATTATAGTCCCTATCATAGAAAGGGTCTTTAATTTCTAGTGGAATCTCTTTATATTTATAGTCTAAATGGGATTCCAATTCCATCCCTAAATATCTCACAGTATCTTTAAATTCACACCTTTCATTTTTGGGACAGGTTATACATCTGTCATTAACTGACACGTGCCTCAAGCAAACATCGCCTGGGCCGCAAATATCGATACGGTGGCACGTCAAGCATCCATTTGGATGTTCTGCTATCATCATTTCTATTATGGATTTTCTAAGTTCATTTACCTCAGGAACATTATTGTTGATTATCATTCCATCTTGAACTGGCAGTGTGCATGATGCTGGTGTTCCTCGGCCATCAACTACAGACACAACACAAGTACGACAAGCTCCAAAAGGTTTCATGCCAGGGTGATAGCACAAGTAAGGAATATATATGCCAGCGTCTATAGCGGCTTCCAATACCATTTTACCTGGTTCTGTTTTTACTTCTTGACCATCAATAGTAATAGTTATTTCGTCTGGCATGTTAACTCCATATTATCTTCTTGTACGTTTAGGAGAAAATCTTTTTTTATTGCATACTTTAGTTAGGCAAGTATGTCCAATTATATGTTGATTAAACTCTTCGGAAAAATATTTAATGGCAGAAGCTACTGGATTAAAACCAAGCTGACCGTGGCCACACAATGAACCAGCTTGCATATTTTCTCCTATACTCCTCATAAGGTCCAAATCTTCTTCAGTTCCTTCTAAATCGCAGATACGCTCTAACACTTCTAAGAGGTGACTCATTCCCATTCGGCACGGGAAACATTTACCGCAAGATTCATATTGGCAAAATGCTATTAGTGAACGAGTTAAATCCACAATACAAGTCCGTTCATCTGCTGCAATGATGCCTCCGGATCCCAAAATCGCTCCAGCATTTCTAAAAGACTCGTAATCTAGGATCAGATCTATGTTATCGGCATTCAAGACTCCACCCAGCGGGCCTCCAGTTTGAACTAACTTTAAATTCCTACCTTCTGGGATTCCTCCAGCAAGATCAAACAATATATCTTTTAAATTAAGCCCCATTGGAACTTCTATCATACCTGTTCGGTTCAGAGAGCCTGACAAACATAAAATAGCGGTACCTTTGCTTTGCTCATATCCAATTTCTGAAAACCATTGGCCTCCCTTTCTGACTATTTCAGGGACGTACGACAAAGTTTTTACATTATTGATATTAGTTGGCTTCCCAAACACTCCTACTTGTGCAGGGAACGGTGGCCTATATCTCGGCATAGCTCGTTTCCCTTCTATAGCTTCCATCAGTGCCGTTTCTTCTCCTGCGACGTATGAATCTCCAGTTAACGCAATTTCTAGGTCAAATGAGAAATCTGTGCCTAGTATATTTGTTCCCAATAAACCTTTTTCATATGCTTGCTTTACTGCGGTTTTAGCTCTTTCAATTGGTCCATCATGTCCATGCCTTATGAATATATATCCTCTGTTTGAATTAGTCGCATAGCCTGCAAGAGCAATGCCTTCTACGACTGTATGTGGGTCACTTTCTAATATTCCTTTATCATTAAAAGCTCCAGGGTCTCCTTCCTCGCAATTACATAGAATATATTTATCCTTAGCAGGATTAGAGGCTAAGAAGCTCCATTTTACTCCTGTAGCAAATGCCGCTCCTCCTCTTCCTCTCAATCCAGATTCTTTTACTTCGTTGAGAGTAGACTCAGGATCCAATTCGAACAATGCCCGATTCAAAGCATAGTATCCTCCATTGGATATGTATTGATCGATATCATACGGGTCAATATTACCGGCATTCCTCAACGAGATCCGTAATTCTTTAGATTTCATCGGGTGATCTTCTAACTTAGTTACACCTTCTAATTCCATATCACCGCTATATAAAAAAACGTGCTTATTGGGGATTTGGTTATCAATAATATGAGACTGTATAATATCCTCAAGGTTATCTTCGGATACGTTATTATAGAAAATTCTATTTCCACCTGGCATCTGAATATCTAATAAAGGTTCTGCAAAACATAAACCTATGCATCCAACTTCACTGACGTTGGCTTGGATACCTAACATCTCTAAGCAGTTGGAAATAGAATTATATATTTGCTTACTTCCTGCAGCTTCTCCACACAGAGCAGTACCTATTCTGATCCATGGTAATTCACCTTGGTTCAGGTGATTCCATTTTTCTTGCGCCTGTGCAGATATTTTCTTAAATGAGTCAGTCTCTACTACCACAAGCTATCCTAAAAACCTTTCCAATGTATGTTCCAGTGTGATCATTTACTTTAATCCTTCAATTTTATTTTTCAACAAGGATTTTGTAACACGCCCTATTAAATGATGATCAATCGCTACAACAGGGGCCTGCGCACATGCTCCTAAGCATGTGTTAAAGCCTAATTCTATTTCTCCATTTTGAGTTCGACCTTCTTCAGTTATATCCAAAGATTCAAAAGCTTCTTCAAAAATTTCCATAGCACCAGCAATATGACATGTCGGGCCCCAACATATTTCTATATTACACTTAGCAGGTTCTTCGAATTTGAAGTTTGGGTAGAAAGAAGCAACTGCCCACACGTCATTTACAGTTGTATTGGGAATTTCTAAAGAAACAACTTCCATTGATTCCTTAGGTATGTAACCTATTTTATCTTGTATTGCCAATAATGATGACAATACAGTTTTGGTGGGTTGTTCTTGGCTACGAACGGCATTTGTGATAGCAGTGGTAAGCACATCCATCCGGATAAACCTCTTCCTAATTACAGCGTCCTTTCATACTACCATACCCCCATATACCGTTCAACTAATATGTGACTTCAGGACTTCTTATTGCAAGGAAGAAAAATCAGTCGAGAATCAAGTTCAAATCAAGCAACGTTTTTATAGTTTTACAGTCTCGATATTCTGGATGGAAGCTTTCACGATCAAGCAGTACAGCAGACATACCTACTGCTATAGCTCCTTGAACATCTGATCTATATTGATCACCAACATGAAGTGAATTTTCAGGAGAAACGTTAAAAAGTTTAAAGGCATCGTGAAAAATTCTGGGGTCAGGTTTTTCATATCCTGCGTCTCTAGAATTAATAACTCCGTCTACGTATTGCTCTAATTTTAATTTGTGAAGCAGTGTTGGCATATCAGCCCGTAAGTTAGTAATAATTCCAATACTAATACCGTTATTTTGTATCTGTTTTAAGGCATTTATCGTATCGTCAAACAAAATAAATTCTTTGGGGATTTTTATAGCTTGCTCCCATATTTTTTTAGCAAGTTCCAAAGACACATTCAATCCTGCAGCGTTAAGTATGATTTTTTCATACTCTGCAAAAAAAGAGCTCCTCATCCCAGCTGACATAGTACTGATAGGATTAGTTTCATTTTGTTTATTAAAAAAAATGTCAGCAATTTGATATCCTTTTTTGATTTTTGATTCTTGTAATTCAAAACCAAATTTCAACCCAGCCTGCATTTGGATATAAGGCAATGGCGGCCAAAATTTAGCCAATGTGTTATAAAAATCAAAGAATATTACATTTTTTAGCATTTCTTTTATATATATGATATATAACTCAGTGTCAACGTGTGTTGCAATTATTACTAAATATTGGTTATCCTGAATTTAATAATATTAATGGGAAGTGTAATGCGAATAGCTATAGGCTCAGATCACAACGGATTCACGATAAAAAATAGCATACTCATACCTTGGCTACAATCACAAGGGCATCAAGTTGTTGATTCCGGGGCATTTGAATTTAATGCAGAGGACGATTACCCTGACTTTGCAAAAAAAGTAGCTTTAAAGATCTCAACTCAACAAGCAGAAAGAGGAATAATTATATGCGGAAGCGGAGTAGGCGCAAGTATTACTGCGAATAAAATTAATGGTATTCGGGCAGCTATATGCCACGACACATACAGTGCAAAACAAGGGGTCCAACATGATGACATGAACGTCATCTGCATCGGTTCAAAAATTGTAGGAGAGCAAATAATATATGACATTATAGAATCTTTCTTATCTGCACAATTCCAAGACTCCGAAGAAAGGTTCGTACGTAGATTGAATAAAGTTCTAGATATTGAGCAACAAAAACTTTAATAACGTAACTTATAAAAATTTATAGGAATTGAGGACTAAATGTTCGTACGCAGAAATTTAACGGATTTTGTAGAGACTCGGGCAGGATCACTTTACTTCGAAAAATCTGGTAAAGGCTTTCCCTTAGTGTTATTGCACCCGTTAGGAATGTCCACATGGGTCTGGGAAGCAATTCGTGGAGGCTTGAGTGAACAATTCACAGTTTATGCTTTCGACATGCTGGGTCATGGTAAGTCAGATAAACCTAAACATGAATTCAGCATTTCTGATTATGCAGAATCATTAGATGACGCATGCCAAGTCTTAAACATCCACAGAGCACATTTTATAGGCAATTCAGTAGGGGCTTGTTTGGCCATTGAAATGGCATCCAGGTATCCTGATCGTGTTGACAAATTAGTATTAGTAGGTTGCCCTGTATGGAACATATCGGAGAGTGAAGAAAGAATTAAAGCTTTTCAATTTGATTTTGACGATGCTGGACTCCCCAAACCTCGGACATTGCAAGAACTCAAAGAAAAATCTACATTTGCTAACCCAACTGAACAATTACTACTATCAGTCAATCAATCAAGATTACAGGCAGGAATATGGGTTAAAAACCTCTCCACCGCGTTAGCATATTATGATGTTTATTCTAAATTAAACTTAGTCAATGCAAGTAAAACTTTAATATTATATGGGGAAGCAGATAGGTTATTACCAGCAGCCCCTATTTTAAAACACAACATTATCAGGTCTTTATCAATCACCATTCCTGGCGTAGGGCATGTTCCTCAAGTAGAGAATCCTGGGGCATTTACAAACATCCTGAATGAGTTTTTACAGTAAATTAACCTGCTAGCCTTACATTTTTGATGCCAGTTTAGATTTTTTCTTGAAGTGAGGTATTACGTATTTGTCAAAAAGTCTGAGAGTCTCCATAACTTCTTGATGAGAAACTGGCCCAACCTGGAATAATGGCATGATTTCATCTATTCCTAAAGATTCATATTTTTCGAGGTATTTTATGCAATCATCTGGGTCACCCATACAGAATCTATCACCCTCATTCAAAAGATCCATCGATGTAACTTCATCTTTTCGGGCGGTATCAATCTTGGTAGCTCTATCATAATGCCACTTGTAATCTTCAGGGACATCAGAAGCAGAATATCCTTCCCATACCTTTGAATCTCTCACTTTCTGTTGATACCTGTACCAATCTATAAGTTCAGCGCTACGTTCTTTTGCCTTTTTACCATCCTCCGAACAATAAGCTACTGTGCTTCCTGAAATTTTGTTTGTGATAACTTTACTAATTGGGTTAGGAGACAAGCTAGCCTTACGGTAAATTTCAATTAATTTTTCTGTTCGGTCTATACCGATACTGGTTTGCGTTAAGCATCCTAATCCTTGAGTACCCGCTTTTTCGAATGTGAGTTCTTGAGAACAAGCTTGCCAAATGGGAGGGTGCGGGCTTTGCACTGGCTTTGGAATTACTTCTCTTTCTCCTATATTGAAGTAATTACCTTGGTATGAAAAAACTTCATCAGTCCAAGCCTTTGGAATTATATCAAGGGTTTCTTCTACGATATTTGTAGCATCTTTCAAATCTCTATCAAATGGTAACATTTGATAAGGATATCCAGATCTGCCAATACCTACATCCACTCTACCATGGCTCAATATATCTAACGTAGCCATTCTAACTGCAGTATGTAAAGGGTGATGTAATGGTGGCAAAACTGCAGCTATACCTAGTCTTATGTTTTGTGTTCTTTGGCTTATAGCTGCCAATGCTAAATCTGGCGCGCTCGCATGGGACCATTCTGATCTAAAATGATGTTCAACAAACCAGACCGTACTCATTCCAATTTCATCTGCGTATGAAACTTGCTCCAACATTTGGTGATACTTCTCCGATTCACTCTCACTATTCCAAGGTTTCGGAACTTGTATTTGATAAAAAAGCCCTATATCCATATGATTTCCTCCTATTTAATCCGTACATATTTATCTACTGACTTTTCCGCAGTCAGAGCAAGATAAATATCTCCGTTTAGATCAACCCATGATCCATGAGCTGATCTACATGGCCATCGTGATAATACTTCTCCTGATTTAGACAAAATACTAAACTGAGGAGGGTTCTCGCCTTCAGGTCGTTCACTTATATAAAATAAACCGTCTGAATCACATGAAATATCCAGTGGCCTTTGCATGTCTGTCCACATATCCAGATATTCTCCTTCTGGAGAAAAAATCTGTATTCTACTGTTTTCTCTGTCGCATAAATAAATGTTTTGATCTTGACCTATGATCAAACTGTGAGGCAAATGGAATTCCATAGGGTCTATTTTCCCTGGTTTCCCCCAAGATTTAACCAATTGACCGTCAGATGTAAATCTATGAATTCTAGCGTTTCCATAACCATCAGATATGTAATAATCTCCATTGGGATGTGGAACTATTTCTGTAGGCAAATTAAATGGGCCAGCAGATCTAGTCAAAAGCTGTCCTGGAAATTCGCATCCCGTGTCAGAAGCCACCCCATGTTGCCCTATTATTTGGAGAGGTTTGCCATCTAATGTGAATTTCAAAGCTACTTGGCCTTCTCGGTCAGTAATATATACCAGATCGTTCTCGATATATATCCCATGAGGACTAACAAAGTTACCATCTCCCCAAGAATTTAGAAAAACACCGGTTGAATCAAAAACTAACACTGGCGGGTCTTTTCTTTGAAATACGTATACCCTGTTTAAAGAATCTGTAGCTACTGCACTAACAGTTCCAAATGTTTGTCCTTCTGGCAAAATAGCCCAATCTTTTTGATAAGTGTATGTGAAAGAGCCTTGTCCCACAATATTTTCAGCCATTGTTACTCCTTTTTATTATCTGTATCCATTGAATAGAGATCTCACTGTTGAAAGAACTCTTTCAACATTAGGTACATACTGATCTTCTAAAATACGGCTATAGGGAACAGGAGTATGTGGTGCAGTGACTTTGGATGGCGGAGCATCCAAATAATCAAATGCTTCTTCAGCAACTCTAGAACATATGTCAGAGGCTATACTACATACTGGAGTATCTTCATCTACAACCACTACTGCATGAGTTTTCTTAACTGATTCAATGATATGGTCATAATCTATTGGAGATATACTTAATAAATCGATTACTTCAGCTTCAATTCCAATTTCTGATAACTGTTTAGCCACTTCAGTGCACACCCAAGTCATTTTAGAAATACCTACTAATGTTATATCATTGCCGTTCCTCACAGTACGGGCTTTCCCTAATGGCAATACATAGGAATCTTCAGGTACTAAACCAGGTTCTGTATATAGCCCTTTATGTTCAAAATATATAACTGGGTCATTATCTCGTATCGCAGCCGTTAGTAATCCTTTTGCAGTATATGCGTCAGACGGGACTACTCCCTTTAATCCAGGCATATGACTAAACAATGAATAATATGATGCAGAATGCTGAGCAGCACTTCCAAATCCTGCTCCTATTCTAGTTAGCATAGTAAATGGAACATCCACTTGACCACCAAACATATATCTCATCTTAGCCGCATTATTAATTAATTGATCCCAACACACTCCCATAAAATCCACAAACATAAGCTCTGCGATCACTCTAAGGCCAGTTGAGGAAGCTCCTATGGCTGCTCCCATAAAACCCGCTTCTGATAATGGAGTATCCAGTACTCTTTCATTTCCGAATTCTTGTATCAACCCAACTGTAGTCCTAAATGGACCACCCCACGCATCTACTATACCCAAATGCTCTCGACCGGCTCCTCCAGCAATTTCTTCTCCCATGATAATTACGTTTTCATCCGCTCTCATTTCTTGACGTAGTGCTTCATTGATTGCTTCACGATATAGTATTTCTCTTCCTATAGTAGGTATCATTTCAACCATTAAGTTCTCCTTATTTCCAGTATTCACAATTCAAATTATATGGACATATTAGTGCCGCGTTTCATCATCGACAGTGGATAATCATCGTATACATCAGTATAAAGGTCATTCAATTCGGGGAGAGGGCTATTATCTGCGTAGGATACCGCTTCTTCCATTTGTTGCTCGCAAGCCAAATCAATATCATTCAATTCTTCTTCTGTAATAGAGCCTTCAGGAATTACTTTTTCTCTAAAAAGCTTCAAAGGATCTCTAGATTTATAATAGTCTTCCTCTTCTGAAGATCTATAAGTTAACGGGTTATCAAAAACAGTATGCCCGTAATATCTATAAGTCTTACATTCCAATAAAGAAGGTCCTTCTCCTGACCTAGCACGTTCTATAGCAAGAGCGGCTGCTTCATAAACAGCAAAAACATCCATTCCGTCAACATTAAATCCTGGCATGTCGTATGCTGCTGCTCTGTCTGATATTGCAGCGATTGAAGAAGCATATTCAAATGGAGTTGATTCGGCATAACCGTTATTTTCACAACAAAATATCACTGGCAATTTCCACACAGCTGCCAAATTCATTGATTCATGTAGCACTCCTTGGTTAGCTGCCCCATCACCAAAAAAGGCTACAGCGACTCTTCCCAATTTTTTAGTTTTGGAAGTCAACGCTGCTCCAACCGCCAAAGGTATACTTGCTGCCACTACTCCATTGGTACCTAACATTCCTTTAGTCATATCTGCTATATGCATAGACCCTCCTTTGCCTTTATTAGGACCAGTTGATCGACCAAACAATTCTGCCATCATTTTTTTAGGATCCACTCCTTTAGCAATGCAGTGGCCATGCCCCCTATGCGTACTTCCAATGTAATCGTCATTTGTTAAGTGAGCACAAACACCAGCGGGCACCGCTTCCTGCCCTACTGAGGAATGTACAGAGGCAGACATCCCTCGTTGCCCTGTTTCCGGTATTCCACGTTCTTCAAAATGCCTGATAGTCGACATAGTGGTATACAAGTTTAATAATCCTTCTCTATTTAGTTCCATATCGTCTCCAAAATTGTATTATCCCATTTCATAATTCGCTCTTAGCCTTGCTTCGTGTATTCTACCTTTATTTCATCACCAACAACAATTCCAATTTCTTTTGCAGCGCTAACACTATATTTAGAAATTTCTAAATACCCATGACTTCCTATTAATGCTGTAAAAGGATCATTTGAGTTGCTGTTTTGAAAAGTCGAAGCTATTTTTGAAATTTTTTGTTTTGCTACTTCGATGTTAGTGATTTTGTCTTCATTAATCAATCCACTGTGTATATTAGAAATCAAATTACCAAATCTATCGCAATACACAATTGAGCCAATAATAGACTGCTCTTCAATCAAAGGCGTAGGTAATGGTGAATATTTTAGTTTTTTTATTTCAGTTCCATAAACAGAAGGATCCAGTGTCTGATTGAGCAATACTGCTATAGGAGCAATAATATCTCTACCATGAAAGGTATTACTTACAGGGTTCATCCAAAATTCTTTTCGATCCAATGCAAAAGCTTTACAGGATTTTGGTACATTAATTAATCCATATTGCGCATCTGTGCCCAATTCAGAGTATTTTTTGATTATTTCACTTAAAACTCCATTATCGGGCCCTATAAAACAACCGCCTGGAGTTTGTAATATTACTATCCGCCTATCAGTTCCTACTCCAGGATCTACAATTATTATATGAATTGCATTCTCATTAAAATATTCATAACTACATCTAGTTAGAAATTTAGCCTGATCAATATTTTGAGGTTCAATATCGTGAGTTATATCAATTATTTGCGCAAGTGGGTCTTTAGTAAGCATCACACTTTTCATGACTCCTACGTAATGATCAAGAGTACCAAAGTCGGTCATCAGTGATAGTATGCCTGGCATTACGGCTCACCTTGAATTTTAAATATTGTTAAGAAAGACGGACACTTATTATGGATACTATTAAGAATAACACCGCTAATATTATCGTGAATTGAAACATAACCTTTTCTAGGCCTCGTCTGCTTCTGATAGTGCCCTGTGGCCCTCCAAAAACGCCACCACCAGATTCTCTAACTTGCATTAGAATCACGGCAATGATCAAAACGGATATTAATATTTGAGATATATTTAAATAAGTCATTTTTAGTCCTTGTTATTACTTTGACAACATTTCCAAAAGTATCGTAGATACCAAATCTGGCTTAGCTTGTCCTTTAGTTTCTTTCATCACTTGACCCACTAAAAATTTGGAAGCCGACTCTTTCCCTGTGTTGTAATCTTCCACAGCTTTCGGATTCTCATCTACGATTTTCTTTATAGTATTAACTAATACATCGGGATCAGAAATAACAGAATAATTATTATTTTTCACTATTATATCTGGTTTTTGTTTTTTTGAATAACATTCAGACAGTACTGTCTTAGACAATGATAAATTTATAGTGCCATTTTGAATCATTTGAATTAAATTGGACACATATGAAGGAGGCAATGAGCAAGACAAGAAATCTTCATTAGCTTCTTTCAATAAAGCCGTCATATCTCCTAAAATTATGTTCGCTGTGGTTTTCACTGCAGAGTTATTTATGTTTTCAATACCTTCCAGCACAGATTCAAAATAGTCAGCCATAGGTTTGTCTGAAATCAAAACACCTGCATCATACTCTGACAAACCCAGTTCACATATGAATCTTTTGTTGCGTAACCTAGGCAATTCTGGCATCAAGGCAGACAGTTTATTTACTAATTCAATTGTTATATTCAATGGTGGCAAATCAGGTTCCGGAAAGTATCTATAATCATGAGCTTGCTCTTTACTTCTCTGAGAGGAAGTAATCTGTTTGTCATCAACCCATCCCCTAGTTTCTTGAACTACTGTACCGCCAGATTCCACAACTTTAATTTGTCTATCTCTTTCATATTCAATAGCTTGAACAACTGCCTTAAAGCTATTCATGTTTTTAACTTCTGTTCTTGTAGTTAGTTCTGTGGTTCCTTTAGGGCGGACGCTTACATTTGCATCACACCGAAAATTGCCATCTTGCATATTCGCCTTAGATACTCCTAGATATTGAACTATTGCGTGCAAATTTTGCAGATATTGTCGTGCCTCTTCTGAAGACCTCATATCCGGTTCTGATACTATTTCCATCAATGCTACGCCTGCTCGGTTCACATCTACGACAGAATACGAACCTGTATTATCAGTAATATGAGTCAGTTTAGCTACATCTTCCTCTAGGTGAATTCTAGTGATGTTTACGATTTTAATTCTTCCATTTGATTCTATTTCTAGGGCGCCGGCTAGGGCTAACGGTTTGTCGAATTGTGAAATTTGGTAACCTTTCATAAGGTCTGGATAAGGGTAATTTTTTCTATCAAATTTTGTGTATTCAGGTATAACACAGTTAAGAGCTAGCCCTGTTAATATCGTGTACTCTACTGCTTTGCCATTTATTTGTGGCAATGAACCTGGCAATCCTAAACATATTGGGCAGACTCTGGAGTTTGGATCTGCTAATTGATAGTCAGAACCACACGAGCAAAACATTTTACTTACTGTGTCCAATTGCACATGAACTTCTAATCCTATGACTGTTTCGTAATCCATTGGTTATTCATCATCTCCATATTGAACCTTCAATGACTCTACTACGGCTGGATCTGCTAATGTAGTAGTGTCTCCCAAAGTGCGACCTTCAGCTACATCACGTAATAATCGACGCATAATTTTACCACTACGAGTTTTAGGAAGTTCAGCAGCGAAATATATATCATCCGGCCTAGCCATTGGTCCAATTTTTGAAGCAACATGTTGCTTCAATTCAACTATTAATTCTTCAGATCTTTCTATACCATCTTTTATGGTCACAAATGCAACTATAGCTTGCCCTTTAACATCATGGCTCTTACCGATACAAGCTGCCTCTGCAACTTTAGAATTATCAACCAGAGCGCTTTCTACTTCCATAGTGCTTATTCTATGGGCAGACACATTAATTACATCATCAACTCGCCCTAAAAGCCAGAAATATCCTTCGTTATCTAATTTAGCACCATCTGAAGTGAAATACTGGCCCGGGTATTTTGACCAATATTGCTCGACAAACCTTTCACGATCACCATAAATACCACGTAACATTGAAGGCCATGGCTGTTTCACTACAAGGTATCCGCCGCCGCCTGGGCCAACAATATTGCCTTTTTCATCCACTATTTCTGCGTCTATACCGGGGAATGCCTGAGTAGCGCTTCCTGGCTTTAAAGTAGTAATACCAGGTAAAGGGCTTATCATTATTGATCCAGTTTCAGTTTGCCACCAAGTATCTACAACTGGGCATTTACTTGCTCCAATATTCTTCCAATACCATACCCACGCTTCTGGGTTAATAGGCTCACCAACGGATCCTAACAATCTCAAAGTGGACATATCATGTTTGGCGGGGTATTCCTCTCCCCATCGCATAAATGTTCTAATAGCCGTAGGCGCAGTATACAATATGGTAACACCATATTTTTCAACTATACTCCAAAATCTATCTTTGTCAGGATAATCTGGAGAACCTTCATACATTACTTGCGTTGCACCATTTGCTAACGGTCCATAAGTTATATAACTGTGTCCCGTTATCCAACCACAATCAGCGGTGCACCAATAGACGTCTTCATCTTTAATATCGAATACCCATTTGGTAGTGGCATAGGTACCTACTAAGTAACCTCCAGTAGTATGAACGATACCTTTAGGTTTTCCGGTAGTTCCGCTTGTGTACAACATGAACAACATATCTTCGCTGTCCATTTGTTCTGGCTCACAATTAGCAGATTGATTGTCTATTAAATCGTGCCACCAGACATCTCTACCAGGTACCATACGATCATCTGCATGCTCTGTGCGTCTAACAACAAGTATTTTTTCAACAGGGCTCGAATCATCTACTGCATTATCAACATTTTGCTTTAAATCCAAAATGTTACCTCGTCTGTATCCTCCATCTGCAGTAATAATTACTTTAGATTGGGAATCCTGAACCCGGTCTTTTATTGAATCTGCGCTGAATCCACCAAATATAACACTGTGGGGAGCTCCAATTCTTGCGCAAGCCAACATAGAAATTACCAATTCAGGAACCATTGGCAAATATATGGTAACGCGATCTCCTTTCCTAACACCTAAGGATTTCAGACCATTAGCGCATTTAGAAACTTCTCTATATAAATCCCAATATGTGTAAATCTTCCAGTCTCCAGGTTCACCTTCCCATATCAATGCCGCCTTATTACGCTTTGAAGTTTTCACATGTCTATCAACGCAATTGTAAGATACATTTAATTTGCCATTTAAGAACCATTTTGCGTCTGGGGGATTCCACTCCAACACTTGATCCCATTTTTTGAACCAATCAATTTCTTCTGCGAATCCTGCCCAAAATTTTTCTGGATCGTCTTTTGCCATTTTATATATGTCAGAGTTTGACATATTAGAATTTGCAATAAATTCAGCAGATGGAGGAAAGGTTCTGTCTTCTTGTAATAGAGCGTCAATGCCGCCGTCATTGGTAGTCATAATTTTTCTCCGACTATAAGTTTTAAGTTAATTATATTATTTAACCAATTATAATTGAAAATGAAGCTGATTATCATCTTCTAAGTCATTATATTATCTTTAATAATGCAGGTACATGCTAGGTAGTTTTAATGCATTTTCGAAACTTTTGATCGTAGTTTGCCAATTCCTTCTACTTCTAATTCAATTACATCGTCATTTTTCAACCACTTACCATGTTCTGCTCCACAGCCTCCGCCGACTGTACCTGAGCCAAAAAGATCTCCTGGATATAAAACTTCTGAATTAGAGGCATGCTCTATCATGTCGTATATACTCCAATAAATATTCCCAATATTGTTATCAGTCCATATTTCGCCATTCACTCTAGCTGTCATACGCGCATCGGATACATTAAATTCGTCAGGCGTAACTATCCAAGGGCCCAAAGAAGTGCCAAAGTCTTTTCCTTTAGATGGCCCTAACCCTACGCTTTGTTCTCTAAATTGCACGTCCCTTGCGCTCCAATCATTCATTATTGTAAATCCGCCTATATATCTGCTAGCTTCTTCTTTGGAAATATTAGTCCCTTCTCTACCAATCACAAATCCTAATTCAAGTTCATAGTCCATTACTTCACTGTATTCTGGCCATACTATTGGTTGTTGATGGCCGAGTAACGATCTATGATTACCCTTATAATAGACTGGAACTTCATACCAAGCTTCTGGCACTTCAGCTCCTCTGTTTCCTCTGACTGTTTTAATATGCTGCTCAAACGCTATAAAATCTCGTAAGGAGCCTGCCTCCACCGGTGGGTAATATATTATTTCATTAAGATTAGATTTCTCACAATCTATTCCATCTAAAGAGCGTAAACTCTGAGATAATTCTCCATCAGATTCAGTGTTAATGCGAATTAACTCAACTGCTGAATTAATAGAGAAATCGATACCTTTGTCTCTCAAGACAATCGCAGCATCTAATATGACCTGATTCTCTAAATCTACGATCCCAACTCTAGGAAATATTTCTTTGTGAGTGTCTTTAAATCTAGCAATTTTCATACATTGCACCTCTCTGAAAAAAATAAAATTTTGAATTAATTGAATTCGTATCGTAACATATAGGAATCTTTAAAGTTGTTAATTTATTAAATATATAAATAGGGCGATTAGCTCAGCTGGTTAGAGTACTTGCTCGACACGCAAGAGGTCAGTGGTTCGAGTCCACTATCGCCCACCAAAGCGTAATCCATCTGTTTTTGAGAAAGGTTACTGGTTTTTTTATTCTCAATAAGATCTTAACTGATTGACCAATAATACCTGTAGCTGTATACTTCCGAAGCACAAATAACGAAACATTAGGTAGAATAAAAATGCAAGTCGATCAATTATTCAAAACAAATAAAAATACACTTCCTGACTTCGGGCCTGGAGACACTGTCAAAGTTAATTTTAAAATAAAAGAAGGTGACAGAGAAAGAATTCAGGCTTTTATTGGAGTTGTAATAAAAAAAGACAATGGCAATGGTCCTGCTGCTAACTTCACAGTAAGAAGAATAGCAAATGGAATTGGCATGGAACGTGTTTTCCCAAGTAACTCACCTTTGATTGACTCACTGGAAATAGTTAGAAAGGGGTCTGTTCGAAGATCCAGGCTCTATTACTTAAGAGGATTACAAGGTAGAGCAGCTAGAATTAAAGAAAAAACCACATATCGAACCTAATTTCTCTTATCAATCTCAAAAATTACCTATAGGGCTAAAGTATGGATTTAGCAGCAGTATCCGTAGATTCTCATATAGGCAAACTTCAAACTTACACATATTCAATCCCTGACAACTTGGACGTTAGGGTCGGTAGCCTTGTATGGGTGCCATTTGGCAGAAGAATATTACAGGGAATAGTAGTACGTTTCGAATCCACATCAACATTAAGCACTATAAAGTCCATTCTCCGAGCGGAAAATTCTATACCCTTGATAGAACCAATCAGTATTGAAATTGGAATATGGATTAGTGCCCATTACCAATGCTCGCTGTTCAACGCTATATCTTTATTTATCTCGCCAGGATCAAAAAATAAAATTTCATATTCTTATGCCATAGAAGAAAATGGCCAAAATATAAAAGCAATTCCTGATAATTTAAGTGAGATTTACGAAAAACTTTCTGAATCAAAATCGATTTCCGAATCAAATTTGTTGAAATTAGTTGGAACCAAAGGAAGTGGCTTAATCCAGCAATTGGTTAACCAAAAGCTAATCACTAAATTTGAGCAATATCCCAAACCAATGACTCCTTCGTATGTAAAAACTATTATTTTAAATAAATCATTAAGCGACAGGTTAAACAAAATCAGCAAACTAAATTCAAAAGAGTTGGCTGCTTTAGAACACTTGGAATCAACTGAAAAACCAGTCAAAGCTACTGAATTATCCAGGCTATACG
The DNA here is from genome assembly GCA_003523055.1 of Dehalococcoidia bacterium. Taxonomy (GTDB): domain Bacteria; phylum Chloroflexota; class Dehalococcoidia; order Lucifugimonadales; family UBA3495; genus UBA2588. Next base: position 452,999 of record DPHC01000002.1, read on the forward strand.
GGTCTACAACAGTCAAGAAAATGTTAGCCTCAGGAGTAGTAGGGTTACAATGGGCACCTGTATCGATCACCATTAATCTTAAAGAGCCGCTACCCAAAATTCCAATAACTTTAAATGACTTCCAATCTACTGCTGTAACTACTATTACTCAAACCCTTGATTCAGATAATCCCGCAGAAAAGAGGTACTTATTACATGGAGTGACGGGTAGCGGTAAAACTGAAGTTTACATACGTATAATCCAAGAAGTAATATCTTCAGGTAAGCAAATTATATTTCTAGTACCAGAGATTCCTTTAGCCACTCAGACACTCGAGCAATTAGAGCAAAGATTCCCCGGAGATGTTTGTATATTACACAGCAATTTGAGCCCTAGAAAAAGATTTGAAGTGTGGCAAGGAATCAGAAACCAACAATTCAAAATTATTATAGGCCCGCGCAGTGCGCTTTTTTCGCCAATTAAAAATTTAGGGTTAATTGTGATGGATGAAGAACATGAATGGAACTATAAACAGCACGATATTGAACCGTTTTATCATGCACGAACTGTTTCTCTGCAACTTTGCCAAAAAAACAACGCAACACTGATATTAGGAAGTGCAACCCCTTCGATTGAAACATTTTACAACGCTACCACGGCTGGGTTTTACAAATTACTGTCATTACCGCATCGTGCACGTCAAATTATTGACCGTGATTTTTCAGATACATCAGTTGAAGTAATAGATATGAGGCAAGAACTAACATCAGGAAATTCCAGTATATTTAGTAATCTTTTGACCAAAGAACTAGAAGCGTGTGTAGCATCAGGTAAACAAGCTATATTATTTCTGAATAGAAGGGGTAGTGCCTCTATAGTATCTTGTAGGGAATGTGGCACTAAAGTCACCTGCCCAAGTTGCAGTACAGTAATGACCTATCACATGGATTACAACAATTTAGTCTGCCATACCTGCACAAAAAAAACTAGATTCAATGAAACTTGTAAAGCATGCCAAAGCGATCAAGTACGAACACTAGGAGTAGGCACCAAACGAGTAGTAGATGAAATTATGAAATTAATGCCTGGAACAGTGGTAGATAGATGGGACAGCGATGTTTCTCCAAATCTTGAAAATGCTACTAAAATTTATAACGATTTCAAAACTGGTAAAACTCAAATTTTGGTAGGTACTCAAATAATAGCTAAGGGATTAGATATTGCTAACGTAAGTTTAGTAGGCGCAATGCTAGCTGATGTGGGAATAAACCTTCCAGATTTCCGAGCATCTGAACAATGGTTTACAACTTTGTACCAAGTTATTGGAAGAGCTGGGAGAGATGGAGGGTCTTCCAAAGCGATAATACAAACTTTTCAACCAGATCATCCGTTGCTTTCTTTACTCAAAAATAACGACTACATAAATATGTACAAACAGGAAATACAAACACGTTATTCTTTTAGAAACCCTCCATTTAGTAGACTAGCCCACATGGTTTTCACTCACGTAAATAATGCTGCTTGCCAAAAAAACGCCCAGACTTCTACCCAGAAACTTCGAGACCTGATAAATAGTTTAGCAATTACTGACATTGAAATCATTGGACCGGCACCTGGGTTACCAAAAAAAACCCGAGGAAAATACCGGTGGCACATTTTGGTGAGAGGCAACCGGATATATAGGTTATTAGATAATTTCCAACCTAACGGGAACTGCATCCTGGATATAGATCCAATACATGTATTATAAAATCTTTACATGAAACATATTAATTAATATAATTTGCTACTCAGTAAAACGACACTTTTTAAATACGAGGCTTCAATTGTCATTATTAAAAATGAGATTCTTACCCGATCCAATACTACGAAAGCAAGCAATAAAAATTTCCAGGATACAGTCTAGTTTCAAGAGCTTCACTGAAGACATGATAGAAACCATGATTGACGAACATGGAGTTGGACTGGCAGCCAACCAGATAGGATCCTTAGAGAAAGTATGTGTTATTCAATTACCGGACTGGGAAGAGGCTATAGTTTTGATAAATCCTGAAATAACCCACATGGAAGATGAAGTGGAATTGGAAGAAGGTTGCTTGAGCGTGCCAGGGTATCGAGGAGTAACCAAAAGATTTGAAAAAGTAAAAGTTCGGGCAACCGGAATCGACGGGAAAGTTATGAAAATAACAGCTGAAGGACTATACGCACAAGCCTTACAGCACGAAACTGACCATCTGAATGGTATAATATATATTGATAAACTAGTGTCAAAAGACGAATTCTATAAAATGGAATTCGATGAACAAGGTAATTGTTCCTTCATCCAAGTGAATAAAGAAACAGAACTTGGTCAGTAACCACCGTTGTATAAAAAAACTCAACAATATTGGTGTCATTTTTAAATGGAATTAGAAAGCTTATTATCAAGCTTATCCGAATCTTTGGAATCAATGGGAATTAAAGGCTATGTAGTAGGCGGATTAGTCAGGGATAAGCTCACAAACAGAACACCTAAAGATATAGATCTTGTGGTAGCGTCTGACCACCAAAGTATCATTGACTGCGTTTATAAAGTTTTAAACGTACAATCCTCATTCATTGACAATAAACATCAAATCCATAAGGTAATTTTGCCTGTAAAAATAGGAAATACAGCTATTTCTGAAGTTGATATCGCATTTCAAAATTGTGATCTGTCTGAAAGCCTAAGTGCACGAGATTTCACAATAAATGCCCTTGCACTACCTTTGGAACGTTATAATGATGATAATTTCTTAGATCACTTAATCGATCCTCACAATGGCATTGCAGACATTCGTGGGAAAATAATAAGAATGGTCAAAAAAACTGTATTCCTCGACGATCCAACAAGAATGATCAGAGCTGTTCGTATAGCCTCTTCATTACAATTCACGATTGACACTAAAACAAATGTTCAAATAAAAAACGACGCTAAATCAATAACGCTCGCACCAATGGAAATAATTGGAGAAGAACTTCTAAGAATTTTAGAGAATTCTAAAAGTAAAGCTTACATCGAGATACTAGACAGGCTCAATTTACTAGAATACATATTTCCAGAGCTTGTGTTAACAAAAGGAGTTACACAACCCAAAGAACATTACTGGAATGTCTGGGAACACAGTTTACATACTTTGGATTTTGCCGAACATTTAATGAATGGCCACCAAAATTCCCCTATATACTCCATGGCTCCATGGACTGTAGAGTTAGAAGCTCATTTTTCACAGTTGGTTAATGCTAAACATTCACATAAAGTGTATTTCAAATTGGCCGCGTTACTTCATGACATTGCTAAGCCTCAAACTAAAACTCTGGATGAAACTGGGCGAACTCGATTCCCAAAGCATGAAATCATAGGAGCACAGACTACAAAACAACGATTGGAATCATTAAAAATAGACAAAAAATCCATCACCAAAGTTAAAACAATGATAGAGTACCATTTACGCCCCAATCATATGTTACAAGGCGTCAACAGCCCTACTAGAAAAGCTATTTACAAATATTTTAAAGACCTCGGAGAATCTGGTATTGACGTACTATTTATTCATCTTGCTGATTATTTGGCAGCCAAGGGCCCCGATTTAACACTTTCAGATTGGGCAACTCGTGCTAAAATGGTAAATCACATAATAAATGTTCATAATGAACAAAATATTGAGACAAAAAAAGATAAGCTAATAGATGGTCATCAGTTGATGGAACATTTCAATCTGAAACCCAGCAATGAAGTAGGGGAATTATTAAACGAATTGAATGAAGCTCAGGGGCTCGGTCGAATCCATACATATGATGAAGCTATAAAATTGGCTGAAGAATTAATAAATAACAACCAAGGATAACACTAGAACATGAAAAAAAGATTAATAAGAGTATCTATCATAGTCGCATTATTAGTGATAATTGGAACATTGTCGCTAAGTTTCAAAAACATTGACATAGAAGGTAGATTTCTGCCTACTTTTAAAAGAGGATCTGACAATGTCTTAGGCATTAAACTCGGCTTAGATTTAGAAGGTGGGGCCCATTTGGTATATAAAGCCGACTATGGATCAACAATTGCAATTGTAACAAATACTCCAATATCTCCTGACATATTAGCTGCGGTCGTAGAGCAAGATAAAATTCAAATCACTCAGATAATAAGCAACAATGAAAATACAGAATTTTCCATAAAAACACCCAATTTGACATTAGAACAGAAAAACTTAATCAATGATTTAAAAGAAAGCCAACTGGGTGAACAGTACGGCGTAGAATCATTAGAAATCAGAGATGTTGCTAAACCTACGTCATCTCAAATGATTGGAGCTGTTGATACCATCCAACGACGAGTCAATTTATACGGCACAGATGAACCGATAATCCAACAATATGGTGATGATCGTATTTTAGTTCAATTGCCCGGTATAGGAGGATCCCGAACTACAGTAGTATTTGAATCAGGCGAGGAAATTGAAATAGCAAAAATTTCTAATTTGTTAGAAGAACTCTTCATTTTGTCAGATCCTTCAGTGGAGCAGGATAACGATGCTTTTAATACTTTCATTATAAAAAGCGCTTCGTTAACTAAAGAAATGGTAGCTGGTTTAGAAATAGCATTAACCGACAGGTTTGGGACTGTATCTGATTTAGACAGTGTCGGTGGCATAGAAGATGCCAAGAAATTGATTGGCAAAACAGCCCTCTTAGAATTTAAAGAACGAACATGTACTGACCAAACATGCTTTGACTATACAGACACAGATATTGGGCTTAGCGGAGACGACTTATCTGAGGCATATGCTGCTTCAAATAGTCAAACCGGTGAATGGTCTGTAAATATACGTTTCAATGACCAAGGTTCTAAAATATTTTCCGACCTAACCCAAAGAATTGTAGGTAATACAGGGAAACGGATTTCTATTATCTTAGACGGAGAAGAATTAATAGCTCCAATAGCAAGAGCTTGGATTAGAGATGGACGAAGTGAAATAACCGGAAACTTCTCTAGATTAGAAGCCCAGACAGTTTCTATCCAACTTGATTCTGGAAGACTACCGATACCGTTAAATTTGATACAAGAAAGCTCCGTAGATGCGCTACTTGGGGCAGAGTCATTACAAAAGAGCCTAATTGCAGGCCTCGTAGGGTTATCATTAGTACTGCTATTCATGATCATATACTACAGAATAGGAGGAGTGGTCGCTGCACTAGCTCTTATTTTTTATACAATAATACTACTCGCAATTTTCAAACTTATCCCAATAACGCTTACTCTCCCACATATCGGAGGTTTAATCTTGTCAATCGGATTAGCTGTTGACTCCAATATACTGATTTTTGAACGGATGAAAGAAGAAATCAGGCTTGGAAGAAGCGTAACTTCCGCCATTGAAGTAGGTTTCAACAGGGCATGGCCTGCTATTAGAGACGGAAACGTCTCAACATTTATAACATGCGGAGTGTTACTATTCTTTGGCAATAGATTGGGAGGCGGACTAATTAATGGGTTTGCTCTGAGTTTATTGATTGGTGTTGCAGTGAGCATGTTCACTGCAGTTATAGTAAGCCATAACTTACTACAAATCTTAGCAAATCTAGGGCTTTCGAGTAAACCATTTTTATTTACCCCTGAAAAAATCAAAAAAACTGAAAAATAATATCTTTCGTTCACAAATATAAAAGGTAGTTTAAATATAATGATCGACATAGTAGGCAAGCGTTTCTGGTACTTAATAATATCTCTAATCCTTATCACGCCAGGTGTAATATCTATGGTAATACCTCCTGGATGGTCAACTTTCGAATCGGGATTAAGACCAGGAATAGATTTTACTAGCGGTAGTGTATTGTCAATAAGATTTGAAGAAAGGTCATCAGAGTCTCAAATTAAAAACGTCCTGAGCCAAAACAATCACCCAGAAGCATTGATTCAACGAATCAATGACCAAGACTTTATTATAAGAACTAAAGTCTTATCACAGGAGCTAACAAACGGTGAATCAGAACGGGAATTATTAGAAGAGGCTTTATCTGAATTCGTGTCTCCAATATTGAGTGTTGATATAGATACTGTTTCACCTATAATTGCTAAAGAAACCATAAGAAATACATTTATAGCCCTTTCAGTAGCATGCATTTTTATTTTAGCTTATATATGGTACGCATTTAGAAAAGCTCCAAACGCTTACAGATTTGGAATAAGCGCAATATTAGCGCTGATTCATGACTTAATAATAGTTGTTGGAGTCTTCTCTATACTCGGAAGAACTTTGAATGTAGAAGTCAACTCAATGTTTATAATAGGTATATTGACCGTAGTCGGGTATAGCGTTAATGACACAATAGTAGTATTTGATCGCATTAGAGAAAATTCCCTCAAATATCCAAATTCACTCATGTCTGCAAATATAAATTTGAGCATTTGTGAAAGCATAGGGCGGTCTATAAACACTAGTTTCACAACAATATTAGTAATTTTAGCTATGCTGATTATTGGTGGGTCCAGCATAAGAGAGCTATTAATAGTAGTAGCTGTAGGAGTAGCTGTAGGAACTTACAGTTCTATATTCGTAGCTAGCCAATTTTTAGTTTTTTGGGACAACAGAAAAAACAAACAACGCTCTTAATTTACTTCTTCTAAATTAATAACAATATTATCAGGGGACCTTGCAAGAACTGCTTGTTGAGGTTCATCATATGGGTTAGCCTCAATATGAGGAGTATTAGCGGGTACATATAGGAAATCCCCTGGTCCTGCTTCTACAAATTCCTCGAAATTATCTCCGTAATAAACCCTGACATGGCCACTTAATATATAAGCTGCAGTTTCAGCTTCTCCATGATGATGAGGAGGTCCCTTTTCATTAGGGGCAGCCGTAACTAACCCCAACCAAATTTTGGAAGACCCTACACTATCAGCAGTAATACCAGGCCTCCTAATCATTCCTGGAGTTTGAGCAGTTTTACTAGAATCATCTGCTCCCTTTATAACATACGGTGCCGTGCCATCAGGTTTATTAGTCATATTTTTCTCCTATTTTCATCTATTAACGTCATGTAAATTTACCAAAATCCTACCAATGGTGCTAGAGTTTTCCATATTATTCTTAGCTTGGTTCAAATCATTAAGATTTATAATGTCCGCAATTATGGGCTTTATGCTACCGTGTAATATATCTTGTTGGGCCAGTTCTATTGCTTTCCTAGTAGTACCTGTAAATCCAAATATTTTCAAATCTTTAAAAAGAACTTCTGACAAATGAAAATCAATAGTGTGCCCGTGAATATCTCCTAAAGTTACTAAAGTTCCAAATTGAGACATGGACTTTAATGATTCTTTGAAAATAATAGACCCCACTGTATCAACAAACAATTCTGCTCCGTAATCACTCGTAACACCCATAATAATTTCTGAAAATCCAACTTCATCCTGTGGGTCGTAAGTAACAACATCTGTAGCACCTAAGGACAGTAATAAATCTTCATTATGAGAAGATCTAGTCAACGCTATAACTTGATCTGACAACATTCTGGCTTTTTGTAAAGCATGAATTCCCAGTCCGCCAGTCGCACCGGAAACAACAATGGTCTTGTATGATTTATTTAGTTGCAAAAAAGCAGATTCAATCACCCCTATTGGGCAGGCTATCATAGCGGCATTAACCAAGCTGATACCGTCATCCACTTTAAAAACACAGTTTTCAGAAACAGCAACATATTCTGCGAATCCTCCATCAATGGAATGTCCAATTCCTTTACCTTCCAGGCATCTATAAGAATTGTCAGATAAACATCTGAAACATTGTCCGCAAGAATCTGTCAATAAAGTGATCACACGATCTCCAATTTTATAATCCTCAACGTTTTTTCCAACAATTTCAATAATTCCGGAGATTTCATGTCCCATAATTATTTTTTTAGACACTCCTCTGGTAAGCAGGCCATTCCATACTGACAAGTCGTGATGGCAAAACCCACAATACGCTACACGAATCAAAATAGACTGTGCCCCTATTTGTGGTATTTGACAGTCTTCTACAGTTAGTGTTCGGTTCTTAATATTTAAATTATGTAAAATTCCCGCTCTCATTGCATCACTCTTCTGTATAATAAAACTAATATTAACTTTATTTTACACTGTACTGGAGTTGTAATGCAGATAGGCGCACATGTTTCCGCAGCGGGCGGATATAAAAATGCAATCAGCAATGGCACAGAATTAGGCTGCGATGCTATCCAATTCTTCCCTTCAGCTCCTCATTCTTGGTATACGAAACAACCATCATCATCACAAATTTCTGAATTTAATACACTTTTCAAATCATCTTCAATTAAAAGTGTATTCCTGCATGCAATTTATTTAATAAACTTTGCCACTGCGGATTCAGAACATCTAAAAAAGAGCATTGACTCCATGGTTACTTTTATGAAAATAGCTTCGGATATTGGCGCTTCTACAGTTGTTGTACACCCTGGTAGCCACAAAGGATTAGGCTTTGAAAGAGTCCAAGATCAACTGATTGAATCAATAAATGAAGTTGTAGAAGAAAGCCCCGACGGACCCATGATTGCATTAGAAAATATGTCCGGGATGGGAAGTCAAATTTGTTCCGACTTGGATGAATTATTGAATGTCGTCACTAAAATTAATAGCGACCGGGTTGGAATATGTTTAGACACTCAGCATGCTTACGCGGCAGGGTATGATTTGAGGCAAAAAAAGATCTGTGATGATATTATTTCTTCAATATCCAACCAAATAGGATTAAACAAATTATGCGTCATTCATGCTAATGATTCAAAAACTGGATTAGGATCCCATTTGGATAGACATGAAAACATCGGTGAGGGGCATATTGGGGATAACGTGTTTTTAAATTTCATGAAAGGGCTTGCAACGACTGACATGCCTTTTATTTTAGAGGTTCCAGGTTTCAAGCACAAAGGGCCTGACATAGAAAATATTACAAAATTAAAAACTATTCAAAAACAGGTCGGCCTAAAAAAATGACATTTCTAATAAAAAAAATTTCTGTTATATACACTTCAGTTATGTTCATAGGTTTTATTCCATTCGCTTCTGGAACATGGGCTAGTATCTTTGCTGCTTTAATATTTTTCTTGTTATTCAGTTCTCAACATATATTGATACAACTGGTAATAATTTTACTGTGCTCAATAGTTGCGGTTTGGTGCAGCAATCAAGTAATACAAACCAAAACAGATGATCCTCATTCAATTGTAATGGATGAAGTCATTGGTATGTGGATAACATGCTTGTTTATCCCATCTGACTCCTTATTTTGGTTATTTACTGCATTCATATTTTTTAGAGTATTGGACATCCTAAAGCCATGGCCAATAAAAAACTTGGAAAAACTACCTGGGGGCGCAGGAATCGTATCTGATGATATAGTTGCCGGAATAATAGGGACATTACTTTTATTGTTAATAAGAGCAATATTATAAAATACTGAACCTCAATTTGGTACTTTAAATATGATATGCTATAATTTGAGGGTTCAAAACATATAAAAAATAACATACAAAGGCAGGTCAAATGGTACAGTCGTCGGAACTACCTACTGAAGCAACAGTTGCAAATCAAGAAGCCAGTACTCCAGCCAGTACTCC
>DPHC01000002.1:462812-514829 GCA_003523055.1 Dehalococcoidia bacterium
GCCAGTACTCCAGCCAGTACTCCAATATCTATGAAAGCATTATTAGAAGCTGGCGTTCATTTTGGACATCAGACCAAAAGATGGAATCCGTTAATGAAACGATACATTTTCACACAACGGAATGGAATTCATATAGTCGACTTGCAACAAACCTTAGGAATGATACACACTGCAGCTCAGGATATGACCGATCTGATAGCTAGTGGTGGGAAGGTTCTATTTGTTGGGACAAAAAAACAAGCTCAAGAAGTTATTCAACTTGAAGCAGAACGATGTGGTATGTGGTACGTTAACCAAAGATGGTTAGGTGGAACTTTGACTAATTTCACAACTATCAGATCCAGAGTTAAATACATGACAGAACTGCAAGAAAAAAAGGAACAAGGATACTTCGATTTACTGACTAAAAAAGAATCTACTAAACTATCTGAGAAACTTGCAAAATTAGAAAAGTTTTTCATGGGAATCCAGACAATGGAAAAATTACCGGATGCGTTATATATAGTTGACATAGCTAAAGAAGATATTTGCGTAGCAGAAGCCCAAAAACTGGGAATAAAAATATTTGCGATAGTGGATACAGACTGTGACCCTAACAAAGTTGACCATATAGTCCCCGGTAATGACGATGCGGTCCGAGCAATAAAACTAATAACAGGCAAGATGGCTGATTCTGTGGTTGCTGGAACCAAAATATATGAAGACAGCATCGCTACTGACTCGATGTCAGAGGAAGATTTCCAGAAAATGACAGACGTAACAGAAGAAGATTTCCAGCAAGCTACTGAAACAAAAGATGACGAACCTGTTGCAGCCCAAACGGTTGCGAGTGAAACCATTGTAGCTGAAGCTATTGATGATAGTAATCAACCTAACACTGACTCCCCAGATCCTGCCCCTAGTGAACCCTCTAACAAAGAATAACATTCCAGGAGATGACAAGTGGTAACTGTAGATCAAATAAGACAGCTTCGAGAACTTACCGGTGCTGGAATAATGGAATGCAAGGAAGCATTACAAAAAAATGAAGGCGACCATGATAAAGCTATAGCTTTCTTACGGGAAAAAGGGTTCGCTCAAGCGGCTAAACGGTCAGACAGAGAAACAAGTCAAGGTGTAGTAGAATCCTATATACACACAGGTGGTAGAGTCGGAGCTTTAGTAGAACTAGGATGTGAAACAGATTTTGTTGCTAGAACTGAGGACTTCCAATCACTAGCGCATGAAATAGCTATGCAAGTAGCCGCTATGGCTCCTAAATATGTCTCGCTCGAAGATAAAAAAGACGACGATGGCTCTGACACACAAGTAGTTCTATTAGAACAACCCTATATAAAAGATAGCTCTCAATCTATTAAAGATCTTATACAAGAACTCGCTGCTAAAGTCGGAGAAAATATAAGAGTAATCAGATTTGCTAGGTTAGGCTTAGGCGAATAACGAACATATAATGAATACTCCAGCTTTTAAGCGAATTCTCCTAAAAATCAGTGGCGAGTCACTTAGAGGTTCCTCAACAGACATCATAGATTCTAATGCAGTAAATTACATTGCAAACGAAATAAAACAAGCCCACCAACTCGGGGTTGAACTAGGCATAGTAATTGGAGGCGGCAATATCTGGAGAGGTGAAGAAGCCGAAAAACGTGGAATGGATAGAGCCACAGCGGATTATTCAGGGATGCTAGCCACAGTTATCAACGGACTAGCACTCCAAGACTCGCTCGAAAAAATGGGGGTTATAACACGTACTCAAAGTGCCATCCAAATTCAAACTGTATCTGAACCGTACATTAGAAGAAGAGCTATAAGACACCTGGAAAAAAACCGGGTAGTCCTATTCTGTGCAGGAACTGGTAACCCATTCATGACTACTGACACTGCATCAGCTTTACGGGCACTTGAAATTGGAGCTGATGTTTTATTAATGGCAAAAAATGGAGTGGATGGAGTATATCAGTCAGATCCAAAAATCAATCCGCAAGCAAAAAAATACGACGATCTTAGTTATATGACCGCGCTAAATGAAAGGTTAGAAGTTATGGACTCCACAGCCCTATCACTATGCATGGACAACAACTTGCCAATTGTAGTGTTCGATATGTTTAAAAAACGCAGCATGAATAATATTATTACCGGTATAAAAGAGGGAACTTTAGTACATGGAGGATAAGAATAATGCCAAACGATAATGATGGAATTGACCCAAATACAATTATTAAACAAACAGATGAGAAAATGAATAACTCTACTGATGCTTTAACTCGCGACTTAAGTGCGTATCGAACAGGAAGAGCTAATCCTTCATTAGTAGAGAATATCCATGTAGATTACTATGGCGCTTCAACGCCACTGATACAGCTAGCAACCATAACATCACCAGATGCGCAGACTATTATGCTCCAACCATGGGACAAGGGCTCTATAAATGAAATAGAAAAAAGCTTAAATGGTTCTGAAATGGGATTCAATCCGTCTAATGATGGTAATATAATAACCATACCCATACCTCCATTAACAAAAGAACGCCGTATTGACATGGTGAAACTACTCAAGAAAAGAATCGAAGATAGTAAAGTCTCTATACGAAACATTAGAAGAGACGGCATCGACACTCTACGACAGCTAGAGAAAAACAAAACTCTCTCCCAAGATAACAACAAACGCTTACAAGACCAACTACAAAAAATTACAGATGGTCATATGAAAAGTGTTGATGACATATTTGCAAAAAAAGAACAGGACATCATGCAAATCTAACCATATTGTAAAGTGACCATAATCGTAGTTTTATGACTATACACAATAATCAAAATTCACCGAATCACATAGCATTTATCATGGATGGAAATGGTAGATGGGCGGAGAGCCGTGGATTAAAAAGAATAGAAGGTCACCGTAAAGGTATCGAACATATTGAACAACTTTTAACTCTCCTTAGTAACAAAGGCGTTAAATATGTAACTCTATATGCATTTTCTACTGAAAATTGGGCTCGCCCCAAATCGGAAGTAAACGGGATATTCAAACTTTTCCGAACGGCGCTTTCAAAACAATTAGATACGTTATCCAAATCTAATATAAAATTAAAGCATATCGGATCTAAAAACGGTTTGAGCAAATCTACTCAATTAGCATTAGACAAGGCTATAAATGCTACAAAAAACAACGATGGAATGACACTTATAATCGCAATAAATTACGGCGGAAGATCGGAAATAATAGAAGCAGTGAAGGAAATCATGCGATCTGAACTAGACTATAAAGATATAAATGAGTCTACTTTATCTTCATATTTACAAACATCTACTATTCCAGATCCTGATTTGATTATACGAACCGGAGGTGAATTTAGGACAAGTAATTTCTTAATATGGCAATCCGCATATTCTGAATACTACATAAGTAATACTCTTTGGCCAGATTTTTCAATTGAAGATGTTGAAATGGCTATAGAGGCCTATCTAACCAGAGAACGAAGATTTGGTAACATTACTACAAATGACTCGAATGAAAGTTAGAATATTAGCATCTCTTATTGGTTTACCTCTGCTAACCATAATCATTCTTATAGGAAATCCCTATTTCACAATTGCTTGTATTCCAATTGGCATATTAGCTACGTATGAAGCAATGAATTTAACACCTTTTACTGATTCTAAAATACCTAGAAAACTTATTTATATAGTAACGTTACTTTTTATTATATATTCATTTATTGCTCTAAGCATTTCAATTTATTTAATAGGTTCACTGATAATTATATCCGTATGTTTCATCATATCCATATTGTGGGTAATAACAAACAATGATTTAGAGTACAAAATTCAGCGCATTATCTATATCAATTGCATACCATTATATTGTGGTTTTTTGTTTTCTCATATACTAATCTTATACATCGATACTTCACTACCAATAGGATTAGGGCTGTCCATAATTATCTTCACAATGTGTGTCACTTTTGCTGGTGATACTGGTGCCTATTTTGTTGGAACTTATTTTGGGAAAATAAAAATAGTTCCAGCAATCAGTGCTAATAAAACTCTAGAAGGTAGCATTGGTGGATTATGTTCCTCAGTGATAGTATCAGTGATAGTATCTACTGTAATTGATATACAATTAAACATCTTGCCATTATTATTTATAGGAGTGTCATTAGGAGTAATGGGGCAATTAGGAGATCTTTTTGAATCTAAATTAAAACGTATTAAACAAATAAAAGATTCAGGAACTTTTTTACCAGGTCATGGAGGACTTTTGGACAGGATAGACAGTTTAATAATAACGATACCCACTTCATATTATTTATTCTATATATTTTTAGTATGAAAAAAATAGCTATATTAGGATGTACCGGTTCTATTGGAACTCAAACTCTAGACATCGTACGTAATTTCCCTAAAGATTTGTCAGTAGTAGCATTATCCGCTGGCAATAATATAAACCAACTTAATCAGCTTATATCAGAATTCAAACCTTCCTATGCTTGGTGTAATAATAACGAATTAATAAAAGACTCAGATATATCTAAAGTAGACATGGTTACTATGTGTGAGTTAGAGAATATTGATATAGTAGTAGTAGCAACATCTGGAATAATCGGCCTCGAGCCAACCATTGCCGCGTTGAAATCAGGTAAAATAGTAGCTTTATCTAACAAGGAACCAATCGTAGTTGCAGGAGCTCTTCTTCAGTCCATTGAGAAGCAATACTCTGGTAAAATATATCCTGTAGACAGTGAACCAAGCGCCATTTGGCAGTGCATAGGACAAAATAGCGACATCAATAAACTAATAATTACCGGATCAGGTGGGTCAGCTAGAGACATACCTATATCAGCCCTGCCTCAACTTACTCCAGAAATGGCTTTAAAACACCCTAATTGGTCTATGGGTAAAAAAATCACCATAGACTCAGCCACGATGGTTAACAAAGCTTTTGAAATAATTGAATCTAGATGGCTTTTCGATGTTCCTTGGCATAAACTTCAAGCTATCATACACCCACAAAGTATCGTCCATTCCATGGTGGAGTTTAATGATATGTCTATTAAAGCTATCATGGGCGACCCTGATATGAGAGTCCCCATACAGTACGCATTTTTTTACCCTGACCACCGACCTAATGCTTCATTTAAACAGATTTTTGAGTCTGCTTTAAAGTTAGATTTTAAACCTGTAGATCATAATAGGTATCCAGCATTTAACATAATCCTTGACCATGCAAAATTAGAAGGCACTTACCCTGCTGTTTTAAACATAGCGGATGAAGTTGCCGTGGATATGTATTTAAAAGGTCAAATCAAATTCACTGATATTCATAATATACTTGGCACTATAGCTTCTCTCCACACCAATAATGAATATTTAGACATCTATGATCTAAAACAAATAATGGAATGGTCATGGAATAAAACCAATGAACTATGCAAAACCATGTCAGCATAATGCCATTATTAATAACAATAGTCAGCTTTATATCTATTTTATTGGTAGTAGTAGTTTTCCATGAATTAGGGCATCTACTAGTCGCAAAATTATTCAAAGTAAAAACTCTAGAATTTGGAATAGGATATCCTCCACGTATATTCTGTATATATACCGGTAAAACTGTCATAAGAATTACAGAATCCACCTCATGTATCGGGGAAACTTCTCTTAATCCCGGCTCAATAGTGAGGGTTAGTTCTATCTCACAATCTGGAAAACTCACCGCAGTGTCTATTGCCAATAAATCAACAAATAACCCCTTACCATCATCTACCTCTTCAGTTCTTTTACACGAAGGCAAAATAATAGAAAACACAGGAAAGCAAATCACCATAGCTGATATGATTTACTCAATAAATTTGATACCTCTAGGGGGATTCGTAAAACTGTCAGGAGAAAATGATCCTGACTTACCTGACAGCTTAGGAAGTAAATCTGCATGGAAACGTTCTCTGATATTATTATCTGGCGCGTTCATGAATGCTATATATCCTATACTAGCTTTTGCCATTATGTTCACTATCCCTCATCAGGTGCCAGTTGAACAAACTGCACAAGTGATCATTAAGGACGTATCAATAAATAGCCCCGCCAGTAAGTCCGGATTATTGCCCGAAGATATAATAAAAAGTATAAACTATGCGGAAATTATATCTATAACAGACCTTCGGAAATCTCTAGACAACTCAAAAGGCCAGACGGCAATATGGGTCTTGGACAGAAACAACGAACTAGTTACATTGAATGTCCAATCAGAATATGATTTCGAGTTAGAAAAATGGGTTACTGGAATTCAAATAACAACAATATATCTCGAATATCAAACCAAATCAGATCCACCGTGGACTGCCCTAAGTAACGGTGTTAAAAGCACAATTGAATTAGTAAATGCATTAAAAACAGAGCTCGCTTTGTTATTCAATAAAAATATTGTAAATCAAATAACCGGACCTATAGGTATAGCTCAAATATCCGGAGAAGTAGCGAGTGCTGGAGGAATAGAGGGGCTCATAATATTGTCTATTATAATAAGTATTAACCTCGCTATATTAAACATATTACCTATACCGATGTTGGACGGAGGCAGATTATTGTTTGTTTTAATTGAAATGATATCTGGTGGAAAACGAGTCCCAAAGGATAAAGAAAATTTTATACATGCTCTAGGTTTCATTTTTTTAATAACCTTGGTAATAATAATTAGTATGAAAGACATTCAACGTATTATAATTGGAGAATCACTTCTCGGTAATTGAAGTTTTAACTTAATTAAGGATATATAAATGAGAAGAAGCACTACAATTGTCAATGTCGGAAATGTTAAAGTTGGTGGATCCAATGATATAACAGTTCAAAGCATGACAAAAACTGACACCCGTGATGCAAAAAAAACTATCGCACAAATTAAAGATTTAGAAAACGCTGGTTGTGAAATCATCAGATGCGCAATCCCAGACATGGAAGCTGCACAAGCAATAAAACAGATCAAGAAAGGAATTAACATCCCTCTTATAGCAGATATCCATTTTCACTACAAATTAGCTATTGAAGCGGCAAAAAATGGAGTTGATTGCCTAAGATTAAACCCAGGTAACCTGAGGGATTCCCAGCAAATAAAAGAAGTGGTTGATATAGCAAAAATGAGATCCATTCCCATAAGAATCGGAGTGAATTTTGGCAGCTTACCTCCTGTCGGAGGGATAGGCAAAACACGTGGCTTCTCAAGGCATTATGATATGGTTAACCAACTTCCTAAAGAAGGAGCTGTTAAAGATAATCAGTACAGTGTAGTAGATCATATGGTAGCAACCGCCCTATGGGAAATCAGCCTCCTTGAAAACATGAATTTTGATGCCATAAAAATTTCTTTGAAAGCATTTGACGTACCTACCACAGTAGAGGCCTACCGCCGCCTATCCAAATTAGTCCCTTATCCGTTCCATTTAGGAATTACAGAAGCCGGCACTGCTTTTTCAGGGGCTATACGAACAGCTGTAGGCTTAGGCGTTCTTTTGTACGAAGGTATAGGCGACACAATCAGAGTGTCTCTAAGTGACGATCCTGTTAAAGAAGTTGAAGCAGGATTCGACATATTGAAATCTCTGAATTTGAGAACCAAAGGAGTTACGTTAGTTGCATGTCCGAGTTGTGGTCGCGCAGATGTAGATGTCCGTAAATTAGCTAACGATGTAGATAATTTGCTTAAAACATCTAACAAGAATATTAAAGTGGCTGTAATGGGATGCGAGGTAAACGGCCCGGGCGAATCTAAGGATGCAGATATTGGTATAGCTGCTGGAGTTGGTAGAGCAGTTATATTCAAAAAAGGTGTGAAAATAAAAGTTGTACCCGAAGAAGACATGCTATCAGCTCTAATGGAAGAAATAGATAACATACCTGTAGAATAAATGTATCTCCAAAAAAACAATACAATCTAAGGACAAATCAATGAGGCTTACGCAATCAGCATCTAAGACTCTCAGAACAAACGCATCTGAGTCAGAAATAGCGAGTCATTCCCTACTAACACGGGCAGGATTTATCCACCAACTCGGTGCAGGAATATATTCTTATCTACCAATGGCCTTAAAAAGTTTAAAGAACATTGAAAGAATTATCCGCTTTGAGATGGATGCAGTAGGAGCCCAAGAAATATTAATGCCTCATATTCAACCTATGGAACTGTGGGATTCCACAAACCGTACCACTGCTTTTGGCCAAAATCTATTTACTCTAAAAGATAGGCGTTCAAGAGGCCTGGTGTTGGCTCCCACTCACGAGGAATCTGTAACAATGATAGCAAAGTCAGTTGTCCAAAGTTATAAGGATCTACCATTCACTCTATATCAAATCCAAACCAAATTCCGAGACGAGGCCCGACCACGCGCAGGTTTAATAAGAGTCAGAGAATTCGCTATGAAAGATGCCTATAGTTTCAGCCATAATGAAGAATCTTCAAATGAGATTTATGACAGAATGGCTGTTGCATATAAAAATATATATAATAAATGCGAAGTGCCTATACTTATTGCAGAAGCTGATAGCGGCGCTATAGGAGGCAAAGATTCTCATGAGTTTATTTACCCTACGGAAGCAGGAGAAGACACTGTCATAACTTGCTCCAGTTGCTCTTATACAGCAAACGTGGAAAAAGCCACAGGCATCATTGATAAACTTGATGACCAATCTAATCTCCAAATTAAAGAAATCCAAACCCCAAATGTAACCAGCATTCAAGAACTGTGTAATTTGCTCGCGGTTTCACCAAAATACACATTGAAAACTATTTGCTACAAAACGGAAGATGATTTTGTCATGGTTGCTATACGTGGCGACCTAAATGTAAATGAAATCAAATTAAAAAATGTATTAAATTGCAAGGACTTACGTATAGCAACCGCTGAAGAAGTTTCTCAAAAAGGATTAATTCCAGGCTCGATGTCCCCGGTTGGCATAACTGATATATCTGTAATAGCAGATATATCAGTTATGACAAGCAAAGTTTTTATAGCAGGAGCAAATAAACCTAACAGTCATTTCAAAAATATAGATTATGCCAGAGATTGTCCTATGCAAAACATTAAAGAAATATCTATCACAACTGCCGAACATAAATGTTCTAAATGTGAAAACAAATTAGAATCTGTAAAAGGAATAGAGATTGGCCACATATTCAAGCTAGGTACTTTTTTCAGCGAAACATTAGGTGCATTATTCCTTGATGAAACAGGGCAACAACAACCTATTATAATGGGTTGTTACGGGATTGGAATAGGTCGCCTGTTAGCTGCAATTGTTGAATCAAATCATGATGACAGAGGCATAATATTTCCTAAATCAATATCTCCATATGCGGTCAATTTAATATCATTAAATCATAATGATGATGCTTGCAAGCAAGCATCTGAATCAATCTATGAAAACCTTTTATCTCAGGGTATTGATTGCTTATTCGATGACCGGCCTGACAAAAGCGCAGGTGTGAAATTTCAAGATGCAGAATTACTTGGCATACCGTTACAAGTCATTATAAGCCCCAGAAACATAAAGACCAATCAAGCAGAAATCAAAATTAGAAAAACTCTCGAAACCCATATGACACCTTTAGTCGATACTGTATCAGAGATTGTTAATCAAATTAATTAATTTCTTCACTATCGTTGTTGCAGGACTGAATTATACAAAGCCAAGTTTTGTTTTAATCCTTCTGCTAACTTGCTTGACATAGTGGAATTTAAAATCAAAAGCAATCTGAATTGAGCCGCTAAGTCTGCCGCTAATTTCTGTTTAGCTTCTGCAATAGTGTCTCCTGACACTGGAACTCTTAAACCTGTTAATGGAAACTTAGTTTTAGATTCTCCAGCCCAAAATGAATCCAGAGAATCAATAATTACCACAGGTATGTCTTTAATGATCTTGAATTGTGAATCTGGAAGCATATCACTTTCATCTAAAGAACCAAATAAAACTCTGCTGACATCACTATGGTTAATATGAAATTCAGCCTTAGTTGAAGCGCTAGCATCTGTTTTGCTCCATGTCCAAGAATCAGGGACAGCAGCATCACTTCCGGGTTCTATGTTAACCGGAGTAGATAAGTCTTCTCTGATTAATCTATCTTCATTTTCGGTAGGCATGCTATTCATCTCTAGTGATTTCCCATGCATCATAAACTTGAGCGGGCAGTTCTATTGGTCCGATTGCATTCTCATAGTCATTTACATGTTTAGTAGCTAATACTGCTATCGCTTTAAGCATTTGGGGACTTACTTTTATTCTAGTCCTCAGTATAGGTTCTCTTTCTTCCATTTGTTCTCCAAAAAACAACACAGCCGAATACAAGCTTGAATATATATGGAGGGAATCAGCATAGAAAGTGATTGGTTCATCTAATACTTCTTCGTTAGTTGCCCCAGGCGCTATATAATTTTCTTCTTTTGGAAGTTCATCATCTGGTGGTACGTAGGGTCTTTGAATTATAGGCATATCGCCTCCTTAAAATGTACTCTGGACTTCTCTGTGATTATATTTGTCTACAACACTGATTAACCATATTGATATGATAGATAGTCCAGACAGCACAATAGCTACACTGAATGCTAACAAGTAATCACCTTTCAGGTCAAATAAAATACCTCCCAGTATAGGGCCAACTGCTATTCCGATTCCTCTACCTATTTCTACGAAGCCCAATATTCGGCCTAATTGAACAGCAGGATATATATCTCCTGCTTTAGCTGACAAAATTAATCCACCTATTCCATCAGTTAATCCAGAAAATAACACAAACATCATTATGGGAATTATATTATTCATATCATTGGTAAATATCAATATACATATTGATATTATTTGAAGGCTAATGCCCATTGTGAACATAGGCTCACGTCCATATTTATCTGACAAAAAACCAATTGTAGGTCTTCCAACCACACTCAGCATCCCAATCAATCCAATTGCTGTTGCGGCTTGCATCTGACCATATCCAGACAAGACAAAGAAAGCAAGAATGTGCAAACGAATCATTTGGTTAGAAATTGACAAAAATCCTCTAGCTCCTACCATGCACCAAACAGATTTTACAAAGTAAGGCTTGAATGGTTTTTCACGTTCTCGATTTACTATCAAAGATTCTGTAGATTTAGGAATTGGTTTTTGAAATATTAAGTTGGTCGGGAACACAAGTATGAAAAATGCCAAACCCATTATTCTGAATGCCCATTTCCAACTCATACTCAAAACTAGAATTTGGGCAAGAGGAGTAAATATAGCTTGCCCGAATGGATTACCTGAGTCTGCTAACCCTAAGACTGTCCCTCTAGTATTCGGAAACCAAGGGGATAGCGTAGCCATAGCTGTAAAAGAAGATACAGAAGTATGCCCAATAGCAGCAATAAAGCTATAGAAAATATAAAGTTGCCACATATGGGTGGAAAAACTGCTCAATTGCCACCCTAGTAAAATCACAATACCAGCAACTGCAAAAAACTTTTTCGGACCATATTTATCTAAATATTTACCCAACAGTGGTGAAGCTATTGCACCCATCAGTCCTCCAATAGAAAAAATGAGAGAAGTCACTGTAGCTCCGGCTTTAAAGCCATTTTTTAGCGCTAAATAAAAAACAGATTCAGCATTTTTTGCGCCGCCTTCAACGACAAGATTACAAAATGCTAAACCAAATACTGTCCATCCAGGGTATTTTAGAAGTTTAATTCTATTTTTAAATGTAGTCATAATAAAAGATTAATCAATGCCAATTCTTGACCACTTTAACATACAAACCTATAATTAAGGCGTACAAAGGTAGACATCCTATATTTAACATAAAAACACATTCAAATAGTCGAGTTTTAGTTGAGCAATCTGACCCCACAAACAATACAAAAATTATATTCCGAAGCGGTAAAAGACGCTGACTTAGTTAATTCCCAGGATTCTTTAGATGAATGGAGAGTTAAATTCTTAGGACGTAAGGGGGCTTTATCTCAATTATTAAGTCAAATGCCGGAACTCACCGTAGACGAAAAAAAAGTAATTGGTACCGAGTTAAATAAAACAAAACACCTTCTAGAAACCAAATTTGAAGATCTCCAAATTTTCGTTAATGATGAAGCTGATTATTCTTCTGGAGAAGTATTAGATGTAACTCTTCCGGGAATTCCAATATATCCAGGGAAGCTGCATCCCACAACTCAAATCCTCAGAGATATATGTAAAATATTCACAAACATGGGATTTGACGTGGCAGAAGGGCCAGAAGTTGAGTGGGATCTTTATAATTTTGAGAAGTTAAACATACCCAAAGGACATCCTGCCAGAGATATGTGGAATACGTTATGGATAGATAATACAGACCTAGACACCGATAATACTATATTATTGAGAACGCACACTTCTCCAATGCAAGCGCGGTTAATGGAACAAAAAGCACCGCCTGTACGCGTAATAGTACCAGGTAAATGCTACAGATATGAAGCTACAGACGCGACTCATGAGTGGCATTTTTATCAGATTGAAGGCTTAGCAGTCGACAAAGGAATTAATTTCTCTGATCTGAAAGGTACTCTATACGAATTTGCAAGACAAATGTTTGGAAGTGATCGTAAAGTAAGATTTAGATGTGATTACTTTCCTTTTGTAGAACCTGGGGTAGATATGTCAATCGACTGTTTTTCGTGTGGCGGGAAAACTGACACATGCAGGATTTGTAGAGGCAGTGGCTGGATTGAAATTATGGGAGCAGGAATGGTGCACCCAAAGGTACTGTCTGGCGTAGGTTATGATCCCGAAGTATACACAGGATTTGCTTTCGGATTGGGGCCAGAAAGAATAGCCATGTTAAAATATGGAATCGATGATATAAGGCACTTTTATTCAAATAATTTAAAATTTTTAAGACAATTTTGATCATAATATGAAAGTTTCGTTAAATTGGTTAAAGCAATATGTAGACATTGACATTCCAGTAGATGAGTTATGCCATAAATTAACTATGGCTGGGGTTGAAGTAGGAGAAGCTAAATATATAGGAGATTGGGGGGAATGTTATGTAGGACTCATAACTGCAGTAGCCAAACATCCAAATGCTGATAGATTATCTCTCTGTACTGTAGAAACTGGTGAGGAGACTGTAAACGTAGTGTGCGGGGCTCCAAATGTACACCCAGGCATTAAAATATGTTTGGCAAAACCTGGCTCTAATTTATACAACCCGCGAAATAATAAATATGAAATTTTAAAACCTAGTAAAATCCGAGGCGTTGATTCTGAAGGGATGATATGTTCAGAATTGGAACTTGGTCTAGGAAATGACCATGACGGTATTTTAATTCTTCCAGATGAATTGGAAGTAGGTATTCCTATAGAAAGAATACTAAGTGACGTCGTATTAGATGTAGAAATAACACCTAATCGTTTAGATTGTTATTCTGTGTTAGGTATTGCTCAAGAGATCGCAGCTATTACAGGTAAAACAATTCAAATGCCCGAACTATATGAACCTGAACTTGAGCCAGAAACCAGTATTCCATCAATAAAGATTGATATACAGTCTCCAGAGTTATGTCCTCGGTATTCTGGAATAGTCATACGCAATGTAAAAATTGCGCCGTCACCTGCTTGGCTAAAAGACAGATTAAAGAAAAGTGGACTGAATCCTATCAATAACATAGTTGATATAACAAATTACGTCATGCATGAATTCAATCAACCCATGCATGCTTTTGACTTGAAAACACTTGCTGGTTCGGCAATTACAATCAGAACTGCTACTGACGATGAAGAATTAACATTGTTAGATGGGCAAAAAATAAAATTGAACACCAGTGCATTAGTAATAGCAGATGGACAAAAAACTATCGCTTTAGCAGGTATTATGGGAGGATCTGATACTCAAATTAATGATACTACTACAGATATATTTCTTGAATCTGCCTCGTTCAACGGCTTCAACAACAGACAATCCTCAGATCTATATAGAGTTAAAACAGATGCATCAGTTAGATTTGAAAAAAACCTGAATCCTTTACTAACGTTAAAAGCATTAAAACGGGCAATTTATTTAATATTAAATATCATAGAAAATTCAACCCCTGGTGAAATCATTGACATAGATTTAGAACCAGAACGTAAACCGATTAAAATAAATTTGAGCATTAAAAAACTTGTATCTATTCTTGGCATGCAAATAGATATACAAACTGCTTCAGAAGTGCTCCAAAAACTAGGCTTCCAATGTGTGAATACTACAATTGACGAAATCGAGTGTGAGGTTCCTTACTGGAGAAACGACATATCCATTCAAGAAGACCTTGTAGAAGAAATTATAAGAATAATAGGATATGACGAAGTACCAACACGTATGTTATCAACTTCTATCCCTCACCATGAACCTTCAACGGCTCATGTTTCTAAGGAATCAATCAGAGATCTATTGGTCAGTGCAGGAATGCAAGAGATAATTTCCTATCCGCTTACCAATGAATCAGAACTAATAAAAACTGGCATTAGACATGAATTACCGAACCCTATTCCAGTATTAAATCCGATGAGCGGTAACTTTACTCATTTAAGAACCACAATACGACACAACTTATTAAGAGTCCTAGAGCAAAACCAATATTACAACGACGGGCCTTTTAAATTTTTCGAACTCGGAAGAGTTTTTCATAAAGGAACGGCAGGATTACCAGACGAAATAGAAACAATCACTGGCGTCTGTGCAGGCTTAAATAGCCCAATCTACTGGAACTGTAGTCCGTTTGAATCTGATTTTTATTCGATAAAAGGCATTTTAGATTCAATGTTCCAACAATTAGATATTGAAGCGACCTACGAATTAGAAGGAGATTCCACATTCAATCCAAGCGAAAGCGCGAAAATCCTAGTTAATAAACTTCCTGTAGGGAATATAGGATCAATCAAACCTACCGTCTTATCTGAATTCAACATACGCATACGTCCTACCTTTAT
Source organism: Dehalococcoidia bacterium (assembly GCA_003523055.1). Classification (GTDB taxonomy): domain Bacteria; phylum Chloroflexota; class Dehalococcoidia; order Lucifugimonadales; family UBA3495; genus UBA2588. Next base: position 477,779 of record DPHC01000002.1, read on the forward strand.
GTTTGATATAGATTTGAATAAAATAATTGCTTTAAATCCTGAAACTATAAAACCATTTGCAGAAATATCAAAATTCCCAGAAGCGACTAGAGATCTATCATTTATTGTAGATTTGAATATCACGGCAGACTCTATTTCAACTTCTATTGCTAACAGCAAGAATGTTCAAAATATAGATATATTTGATGTGTATAGTGGAGAAGAATTGCCTGCTGGGAAAAAATCTATAGGCTTTAGAATCCATTTACAAAGTATGGACAAGACTTTAAGCAATAAAGAAATCAATAAAGAAATTAACGGTATAATTAAATTGTCAGAAAATAGCTTTGGAGCTATACTTCGTGACTCCTAAATCTCAAATATAATATATCAATAGGTTGATTGTGAATAACGAACATATACACATACACAAACATGTAGATGAGGATATGCTCTCTGTAGAAGCAGCCTCAGAAAACATATTAAAATCATTCATCCCACTCTCATCGGAACAAGCTCCTATATTAACTGCATTAGGACAAGTTTTGCATTCGAATATATATTCCCAATTAGAACTTCCCCCGTCCGCAAATTCCGGAATGGATGGTTACGCGGTTGTGGCTGAAGATTTAACTGATTATGATGAAGATGCTCCAATTGTTTTACAAGTCATTGGGACAATACCCGCAGGTGAACAGCCAACTTTGACGGTACGGAGTCATACAGCTGCGAGGATAATGACCGGGGCTACAATTCCCGATGGGGCAACGGCCGTGGTTCCATTCGAAGAAACTGATGAAACCGAAAGAAAAGCCAAAGGAATGGAATTAAAAGAAATAGGTATTAAAACACGTGTTTATAAAGGAGCTAATATAAGAGAAGCAGGAGAAGACGTACATATTGGTGATTTAATACTTAGCTCGGGAACTGTTATTAGGCAACAAGAAATAGCTGTAATCGCATCTTTAGGAATCCCAGTAGTGGACGTCATTAAGAAACCAGTAATCTCTGTTATATCCACAGGTAATGAATTAGTAGAACTCAATTCAAGTTTAAACAACTCGCAAATTTATGATAGCAACAGTTACGGAATTTGTGCAGCTGTAGAATCTTGCGGAGGGATTGCCAATCGCGTAGGTATTGCCCGGGACAGTATTGAAGAACTCGAAGACGCCTTAAACCAATGCTCAGATTCAGATATGATAATAACATCTGCAGGAGTTTCAAAGGGAGATTATGACGTAGTTAAGGATGTCTTACAAAGAAATGGAAATATTAATTTTTGGTCAGTTAAAATGCGTCCTGCAAAACCACTTGCATTCGGCATAATAACGCTTAAAGGTAAAAACATTCCGTTGATAGGACTACCTGGCAATCCTGTTAGTGCTTTAGTGGCATTTGAAATGTTTGGACGACCATCGATATTAAAAATGCTAGGGAAACAGAATTTGGTTAGACCTACAGTCCAGGGTAAATTAAATGGAACTATAAATAACTTTGATGGACGTAGAGTTTATGCTAGAGTAGAGGTAATCAATATTGATGGAGAGTTCATAGCTACTCCTACAGGCCCACAGGGATCAAATATACTAACATCAATGGCTAAAGCTAATGGATTAGCTATTTGCCCTGAGGATGAAACTTCTAAGAATGACGGAGAAACCGTCTCTATAATAATGATCAACTGGAATGAAGAGGTAATAATATGAACTACAACCCAAACAACGTATCAGATATAACTTGTAAAATAAGTTTCAGTAGAATGAGACAATTAAACAGATCAGCGGTTACTCTGCTATCCGAAAGACTTCAGCCGGATTGCCCTTCATACAATAAACCAATCAGTGAATTACCTACTCCAGAAAAGCTAGTTACTGAAATCACCGCAAACTGCAAAGCTGACCAAACTTACATAAATTCAGATATGCCCATAAAAGAAATGATATTCAGGATACTGTTAACTAGTAAAAACAAACCAAGAACTATCAGTAATATACATAAAGTCCTGACGGCTACTTGGTCTACGCCAATAAAACCTATAACATTATCTCAACTGTCATTGGCTAAGGTATTAGAAAGTGATGATTATTATGGATTCGAAATTTCGAATCCATAATAAGTAACTTTAGTTTACAGTCATGTTTTGAGTTGCTATTTCTACTAATTGATTGAAAGCAGGTAAATCATTAACTGCCATTTCAGCCAACATCTTTCTATCTATATCAATCTCAGCATTTTTCAATCCTGAGATGAATTGGCTATACTTAATATCTGAATTTCTGCATGCAGCATTGATTCTTACAATCCATAACTTCCTAAAATCAGCTTTTCTTTGCTTACGGTGGCGATAAGAATGCGACCAAGCATGCATCAAAGCTTCTTTAGCCCATTTATAGTTCCTGTGAGATGAACCTTGATACCCTCTGGCGGCTAATAAAACTTTTTTATGCCTAGCCCGTTTGGTAACGCCTCTTTTAACTCTGGCCATATTAACTCCTGAACCGACTAAACACTAAGAATAAGGAATCAGCTTTGATAACCTTTTGGTATCTCTTTTGCTGACTGCTGTTTTTTGATCGTATTTATGGGTCACTTTATTTGGTTTTTTTCTTCGCAGATGACTACTATTTCTGTGTCTTCTCATAAGTTTACCTGTTCCCGTTACGTGTATCCGAGCTTTAGCACCTTTATGAGTTTTTAATTTAGGCATATTATTCTTCGTCGTTTCCTAATTATTTTTTTGCATTGGGAACCAATGTTAACGATAATGATCGTCCTTCCATGGACGGAGAGTTTTCTAATTTCACATCATCTTTTAGTTCGTCTGCGACTCTTTTCAATATAAGAAGTCCCAGTTGATTATGAATTGCTTCTCTTCCCCTGAATCTGACCGTTAATTTAACTTTGGCTCCATCGTCTATCATCTCTTTTACTTTTCGTAACTTAGCTTGCAGATCATGCTCTCCAATATTAGGCCTGAATCGCATTTCTTTCAATTCGGTGCCTTTCTGGCTCTTACGAGATTCGCGTTCTTTTTTTGCTGTCATGTATCTCAATTTACCATAATCCAGAAGTCTACATACAGGAGGTTCTGCATTAGGAGAAACTTCAACTAAGTCAGTTCCTGCATCACGGGCTAGTTGCAGTGCCTGCCTGGTTGGCATGACTCCATGTTGTTCGCCTCTGTCACCTATAAGCATTATGTTAGCGGCACGAATCTGTTCATTTACCTTATATTGTCGAGCTATTATCTTTCTCCTAAATCCACAAAATGAGACTAAAATTTAACACAGTACTTCATAGCAGTCAATTAAATTATTATAGGAATATTGCAAACTTAAAGAGACTCGCCCATATCTTTCAAAAATTGTTCAATATCTGGAGATAATTCTGCAGATACAGTTTCATTATAACCATAGGTTTTATCATAATTTTGTTCTAACATTTCTATCAAATTATCGATTTCGTCATAATCGTTAAAATACAATTCTGAATCAGCATATTGGTCAATACCTTTTTGTTTTTCAACCAAGTCAGTAGGTAAATTATAAAGCTTGCATATGATTTCCATTAGCCTCGCTTGGCCACTGAAATCTTCATTGATTTCTAAATATTGCGGTAAATGCACAACAAAAGTTCTGGTGTCGATACCTTTTTCTCTTAATTTTTCTTGTACAAGCAAAGTGATAGAAGTTGGGCCTTCATAATCGCTTTCACGGACATTAAATTCTTTTAAATCATCCAACATATTTTTATTACTAACTATAGAAGAAACAACTAACGGCCTAGTATGTGGCACCATGTCGTACATTCCTCCAATCATTGTATAGCTCGCTATGTCATATCTTTTTGCCATGTCTAAAATAGCGTCAATTAGTTCTTCACTATTACTATGTGGCTCTAATAATTCCATCAATATCAAATCGTTCGTATGACCAGGTCGTTTTATTAGAGACATTCTTGTTTCTGGTTTTCGAAATATTCTTTTACTGTTTTCAAAATAAGTCCTAGGTCGATAAATTGTATAGTCATAAAAAACGCCTGGGTTATTCATGGACGTCAAGTTGTTAGCCTCTAATTCTTTTTTTAAATGCCTCAATACACGAGTTCCTACTCTACCAACATCTATCCAAGGTTTAAGTACCATTAATACATCTGGCTTGTTTAAATTATAGTCTTCTAAATCTTCATATTTAAAAACTTGGCTCATTAATTCACTCTTCTTATTACTAACATTCGCCCATTTCTGACATGAGCCCCCTAGACCATGCTATTTCACCCGATATTATAGTCGCTACAGCATCTAATTTCATCTGGCCTTCTACGAGGTTATCATTCATGTCATGCCACACGAATCTGCCTTGAATTTGCTCAAATACTGCAATATCAGCTTTACTACCGACACTTAAGGTTCCATCACCAATATTATGATTACCTTTTAATCCTAAAACATCAGCTGGCGTGCTAGTGGCAGCGGCAATGGCGTCATCTAATGTTAACCCTATGGCATGAAATTTACTAACTAGATCATTCATTTTATATACAGTGCGTTCTTCTGGAGCGATATGCAAATCAGTACTTATAGTATTCACTTTTACACCTTGTGACAATGCTTTTTTTACTACTTCTACATCGCAATGTACGCCCGCATGGCCGACATCAAGTATTACACCTCGTTCTACCGCTTCGATTACACAATGCCTGATTTTGCCTGCATTATCTAATATATTCTCTCGATCTCCATTAAACGCGTGAGTTACTATATCTCCGGCTGTCATATGTTTTAAAATAGTGTCTAGAGGAATCGGAGTTCCGCTAACATGTACCATCAACCGGGTCGAGGAATCAGTAGCGGCCTGCTTTGCTAAAACAAGAGCTTTTTCAGCATCCCAATATGCAACCGCATTATAATGCATTCTAACTTTGACACCGAAACAAAAACCTTTATTTTCCATTATTGCCCTAGTAGTTTCTTCTACATTAATGATATTCATATCATGTAAACCTCCTCCCAAAATTCTATTGGGAGCTAAGCCAATCGCTGATATATGTAGAAAGCATAGCAAGTTAGTTTTGTGATTTGGGAAAACGTAATCCCTCATGGCTTTATAATTAAGATAGCCTGCGCTGCCTGCATCAACGCCTGTCGTAACGCCAAAAGGCAAACAGTTTGAATCAGCATGCACTGAACTACCATTACCGCCATCGTAAAAATGACCATGTAAATCAATGAATCCCGGGGTAATCAATTTGTTCTGTACATCTAATATACGGTATTCAGGATTAGTTTTTATCTCTTTAGTTACCTCAATAATTACACCGTTATCAATCAATATGTCCATTTGGGAATTGATTTTATTGGCGGGATCTATGACTAAAGCATTTTTCAATAATAATGTTGTAGATTGTTCCATTGTCTTGTCTCCTTTATAACTATTATTGATCTGAGAAATTAATTAGCCGTAATTTCGGGTACACTTTTTCCACCGGAGAATTTAAATCCTCATTGCTAATTTCTGACTCTTCATTTATATTGCTTAACGCTTCATTAGAAACGACTTCATCCACTAGTTTATCAATTATTTGTGAAGACTTACCATCCAATCTCCCTAATTGATACGCTAATGTCACAGCCAATTGCGTATTAACAATGGATTCAAATGATTTGCCTTCTTCTAAATTCGTAGGCATGCAACCACTCTGATCAGCGAAATCATCTAAAACCTGTCCAATAATTGAAGGTAAATCTTTAAAATCTATTTCTGTCATATACTGAAGTATCAAATCAGATAATTCATTGACAGCATCTTCATTCAGTATGACATCTCCATACTCTTTGGAATTGCGCCAAAAACCTAGGTCGCCCTTAGAGTTCTCCGGCATTTATCCCTCCCAGACTTCAATATTAAGAAATTGTACCATGAGTTGGGATATTTAAAGTTGACTAGAATACATTGAATGCCTGGTTAACACCATGCTAGTATTGGAATGGAATAGATTCAGAAGGTATCTTATGACACCAGAAATTGAAACAACAATCCTGGCAAAATATTCCTTAGAAATGTCCAAAGAATTTCTAGAATCAGTGGCTTTGTCCGCTGTACATTACCTATACGATAATACTCAACCACATTCATTAAGCGTTCTCATAACAGATGATGCTGCAATAAAAAGATTGAATAAACAATATCGAGGGCTAGACGAAGTTACTGATGTATTATCTTTTTCGCCTAACTTCCACGGTCATTGGAAAGGAGAGATAGATTCTTCATTACCCGAAAGTGACATAGTATTTCCTGTATTTGAATCTAATTTCATTGGAGACCTAGTCTTATCTTTCCCAGAGATAAGAAGGCAGTCAGATGAATTCAATCAAACCTTGAACAACACTTTAGCATTTTTATTAATACATGGAATATTACATCTCAAAGGTTACGATCATTCAACTAAAGAAGAACAAAAAGAAATGCAATCTGTTGAACTAGACGTAATGACACATCTTGAGCAATCGGTTAAGATAATTAAACAAATGTACAATAAAAATACTGGGAAGCATTAGATTTATGACTTCAACTTCGTTCTATCGCAGATGGAGGCCCAATTCATTCGAAGAAATAGCAGGTCAGGAACACGTATCGTCTACATTGAAACAAGCTGTGGTTCAAAATAGAATCTCCCATTCCTACCTTTTTTGCGGACCACGCGGAACTGGCAAAACAACCACCGCTAGAGTATTAAGCAAAGCAATAAACTGCATAGACCCTACCGAAGGTAACCCATGCAACAATTGCACCATCTGCTCCTCTATAAACGCTGGAAAATTCTTGGATATAATTGAATTAGATGCAGCAAGCAATCGTGGGATAGATGAAATTCGGAGCATCAAGGAAAAAGTTAATTTCCTTCCTTCAGAAGGTACCAATAAAGTGTATATTATAGACGAAGCACATATGTTAACTGACCAAGCTTCAAATGCATTCTTAAAGACACTTGAAGAGCCTCCAAACCATATCAATTTTATCCTCTGTACTACTGAACCTCAAAAAATACTCCCAACAATAATATCTAGGTGCCAGAGATTTGATTTTCACAAAATATCAGAACCGGTTATTACGAGCAGACTAGAATTTATAGCACAATCAGAAGGAATAGTTGCTGAGGCTACTGCCTTAAAATTAATATCACATTCATCTGAAGGAAGCCTCCGCGACGCTGAAAACATTTTAGAACAAATTGTAGTATCAACTAACTCCAACATAAATTTGAAATCCGTAGAGGATTTTGTTGGAATTTCCAATCCCGAACAATGGATTGACTTAGTATCATACCTATTCCATTCAGACGCAGCAAGCTGCATAAAAGCTATCAATGAGTGTATGAACCTAGGATTAGAAGCTCCTCAAATTCATAAGAATGTAACGGAGTTACTCCGCAATATCATGTTGTATCAATTAGATTCATCTTTAATAACAAATACAATTTACGATTCTACTGACCACTTACAAAAATTATCTTCGATACCTACCAAAAAAGATCTTACAAAATACCTAAAAACCTGGAACGATGTCGATTTCAAGAATGACGGGTCTTCAATACTGCAACTGGAGTTACTGGCAATTACTATTTGTAGTATGGATCCAGAAGAAAATAACACCAATACTGTTACTACTTCTATAAGTAATATTGTTTCTGAAACAAAAATAGATCCTACTCAATTAAGCGAAACAAAAATAGAAACTGTCGCGAAGACAGAAGAATACACCTCTGATAATAAAGCCACTAACCAAGTACCGCCCAATCAACAACCATTAAATTCTCAGGTACCCTCAAATGAATCATTGCCTGCCAAACTAACTACCGCAATAAACGCTGATAGTATAGAGCATAAATGGAACGAGACTATAAAAAATCTAGGAAGACAAAAAGGGGTGAAATTTAACCTAGGTGCTTTATTGCGAGACTGTGATAAAACTCACCTGGGAATAGAAAATGGTAAAATGATATTATATTTCAAAAATCGAGCCAATTACGAAAGAATGCAAGCAGAAATGTCAGATGGATTAACTTATAATAAAGTTAACTCGGCTTTTCAAGAAACATTCCAAGAAGAGCTTCAAATTGAACTAGCCATATTAGATGGAAACACAAACAAACAAGGTTCTGCAAACCCGGCACAAAGTAGTCCGCTAGTTAGAGTTGCAATGGGTATGGGAGCACACATAGTAGAGGAAAAAACTCATGAATAAAAACATGATGAAACAAGCACAACAACTCCAAGCAAAATTACTACAAATACAGACTGAATTAGAGACTCTAACAGTCAATGGTTCATCTGGAGGAGGAGTAATCAATATAGAAATGACAGGCAAACAAGAAGTTAAAAATGTAACAATTGATCCAGATACCGTTGATGATATAGACCTCTTACAGGACTTAATATTAACTGCCATTAATGATGCAGTGCAAAAATCCCAGCAGCTAGCCTCAGATAAAATGGGTGCAGTAACCGGAGGGTTGAACATCCCTGGTTTAACTTAATTTTCTATAGTTAGGCATTTAATATGAACTACAATAATTTTCCTATAATATCAGATACTTTAACTCAGTTAATTGATGAGTTACATAAGTTACCTGGTATAGGACCTAAAACTGCGCAGAGACTAGCGTATTTCATAGTAAGACAAACCAAAAAGGATAATGACGACCTAGCTAACGCGATATTTTCTGTAAGCAACAATATTGTATATTGCGAAAAATGCCAAAATATTAGTGACTCCGATCCTTGTCGCATATGTATCAATCCCCGAAGAGATCACAGCCTTATATGTGTAGTAGAAGATCCCATGGACGTTATGGCAATAGAAAAGTCAAACTGCTTCAAAGGCCTTTATCATGTATTGCACGGATCCATATCTCCTTTAAACGGAATTGGCCCAGAACAGCTTAAAATCAAAGAATTATTTGACAGATTAAAATCTGATGATATCAAGGAATTAATAATCGCTACCAATCCCACTCTTCAAGGTGAAGCGACAGCTTTATATATTAGTAACAACAACTCAAATAGAGATATCGTTATGACTCACTTAGCTCGAGGGCTCCCTGTAGGAGGCTCCTTAGAATACTCAGACGATATAACACTAAGCCGGGCCTTCCAAGGAAGGCAGCAACTAGATAGATGAATGCTATCAAAACGTACACTACTGCTGGTTTGATTCTAAAATACATTCCATACAAGGAAGCTGACTTAATAGTAACTCTACTAACAGAAAACACCGGCAAAGTAAAAGCAGTTGCGCAAGGAGCCAGAAGAATCAAAAGCAAATTTATTGGCCACTTAGAACCATTAACTATAATAAATGGGTTATTAATAAAAGGCAAAACGTTAGATACAATCTCTCAAGTCGATATCAAACAATCATATCCCGAATTCTATATGGATCTAAATAGATTGTCCCGAGGTTTATATATATGCGAACTAGTAGACCAATTCGCTCCTGAGAATGAACCCAATAAACCTTTATTCCGTCTTACTATGCGAATATTATCAATCTTAACAAGTAGCACAGAAATAGATTATGAATTGGCATTACGAGAATTCGAATTTCAAATTTTGAAAATTTCGGGACTCATGCCAGAACTATATAATTGTGTTTCCTGTAATAGTTCTATTATCCCGAATGATCACAATTACAGTGCCGTTGGAGGTGGAGTGATTTGTACAGACTGTTCATCTAACATACAAACTTCTCCAATGTCTTTATCTGCAATAAAATTAATAAGGTTCTTTGACAACAAATCTATTCTAGAAAACCCTCAAATTAGCATCAGTCCAGAAACAATACAAGAGGTAAAATCATTGTTAATTAATTCAATCATACATTGGTTAGAACGAGAGTTGAAGTCTAATAATTTTATTAACCATCTAAAGTCTCTAAATAACAATAAAACGGATCTTGAAACTGATAGAATGACTATGAATGGTTAATAGTTATCCTAAGCTTAACCATATGTAACACAAATTGTTTATTGCTTGATTAATATGATTTCAAATTACTAGGGGATTTAACATGGAACCACTGAAAATAAAAATCAGGGACCGATGGTATTCAATTTCTGATAACTCCGATGGTAAAATTAATATAACGATAGATGGAACATCCTACATCCTATTACTACCTGGAGACATAGCTAAAAAACAAAATCCCATTGACCTCAGGACCCCTCGCCTGAATTCTAAAAATGACTCTGCTTTACTCATTAATATAGGAACAAATAAAATACGCGCTGATATGTCTGGTAAAATCATATCTATATTTGTAAAACCCCTTCAGAAAGTATCTCAAGGAGAAATTCTTTGCACAATTGAAGCAATGAAAATGGAACAAAATGTATTATCCACTAAAAATGGGACTATATCTACAATAAATGTTCAACCAATGGACACAGTGAATACAAATGATGTTTTAATGACCTATCATGAAATATAACAACCAAGACATAATGAACCAAAAATTTATAAAAATCAAAGGCGCCAAAGAACACAATTTAAAAAACATTGATGTTAATATTCCAAAAGATCAACTGGTTGTCATTACGGGAGTGTCTGGTTCAGGTAAAAGCTCTTTGGCTTTTGATACAATATATGCTGAGGGTCAACGAAGATATGTAGAATCATTATCAGCATATGCTAGGCAATTTTTAGGCCGTATGGAAAAACCAGATGTGGAATACATAGAAGGCTTATCTCCCTCTATTTCCATAGATCAAAAAGGAGTTTCACATAACCCCAGATCTACTGTAGGAACTGTCACAGAAATTTACGATTATCTCAGGTTACTTTTTGCAAGAATCGGTAAGCCGCATTGCCATATATGTGGCAACCCCGTAACAAAGCAAACCATTCAACAAATATCTGACTCACTAATGAAACTACCTGAAAATTCCAGACTGACTTTATTAGCCCCTAAGATTTCTCACAAAAAAGGAGTACATAAAGAAGTTATAGATACTGCTAAAAGCAACGGTTTCATTAGGATGCGGATAGACGGAGATGTAATTTCATTAGACGACTCTGGCAATATCAACCTTGAACGAAACAAGTGGCATTATTTAGATTTAGTTGTAGACAGACTGATAATAAAACCATCATTAGAATCTACCAGATTAACAGAATCTATTGAAACCTGTCTCAAGGAAGGAGATGGAATACTCATAGCCAGTGTAGGAACTAATGATGATCTCATATATTCAGAAAAGTTTGCATGTGTGAATTGTGATATTAGTCTAACAGAAATGGAGCCACGGACTTTCAGTTTCAATAGCCCTCATGGAGCATGCGATAACTGTTCAGGACTTGGATACAATTTGTCTGTAGAACCTTATTTGGTTACACCAAACCCAGAATTATCACTAATTGACGGAGCTATAGCACCTTGGTCTAGACTCGGTAGAACTTCAACTATGTGGTATAAAAATTTACTAGAAAGCTTGTCTGATAAATATAAATTCGATTTAATGGTGCCGTTTAAAGAATTACCAGAAAATGTTGTAAACTTACTAATGTTTGGTGATACGAGTGAAAAAATACAAATACATCATCGTACTAGAAGAGGTAAAAAATATGTGTGGGATGTTTCGTTTGATGGAATAGTAGCTAATTTAGAAAGAAGATTTAAAGAAACAAAGTCCGATTATACAAAGTCTGAAATTACCAAATACATGGCTGAATCGAGTTGCGCTGATTGCAATGGCAATCGGTTAAAAAAAGAGGTTCTAGCAGTCACAATATTAAACAAAAATATAATGGACATATGTAACATGAGCATAGGTAGTTCATTAAAATGGGTCACCAGCATGTCAACTGACAGTAAAGACCAATTACTATCAGAATACGATCAAATAATAGCCGACCAAATCATAAGAGAAATATTAGTTCGTCTAAATTTTTTAAACGAAATCGGACTTGACTATATCAGTCTAAATCGCACTGCCAAAACTCTCTCCGGAGGAGAAGCTCAACGAGTTAGACTTGCAACACAAATAGGATCAGGACTGACAGGTGTATTGTACGTCTGTGATGAACCCACCATCGGATTACATCCTCATGATGACTCTTTATTAATACAAACTTTAAAAAATTTAAAAAACCTTGGAAATACCGTCATTGTCGTAGAACATGATGAAACTATGATGAAAGAATCTGATTACATAGTAGATATGGGTCCAGGCGCAGGTGAATATGGGGGAGAAGTAGTGGCTGTTGGAACCATTCAAGATATTATGGATAATCCCCGTTCATTGACAGGGCAATATTTAAGTAAACAAAAAAATATTGCATGCCCTGAAATACGTAGAAATGGAAATGGACATGCAATACAAATCACGCATTGTACTGGAAACAACCTTAAAAATATAAACACCTCTATTCCATTAGGAACCTTAACTTGTGTTACAGGAGTGTCAGGATCAGGTAAAAGCACTTTAGCATATGAAACTATCTATAAAGCTCTAGCGCAACGTGTTAGTAGGTCAAAAGAAATACCTGGAGCATTCGAATCAATTACAGGTACAGATGAAATAGACAAAATCATCAATATAGATCAGTCTCCTATAGGCCGTACTCCTAGAAGCAACCCTGCTACATACACAGGCTTGTTTACCCCCATCAGGGATTTATTTGCGCAGCTCCCAGAATCTAAGATTAGAGGATACACTCCGGGACGTTTCTCTTTTAATGTAAAAGGAGGCAGGTGTGAGTCATGTGAAGGAGCCGGATACATCCAAATTGAAATGCAATTCTTACCAGATGTAACAATACCTTGCTCGTTGTGTTTAGGGGCCCGCTATAATAGGGAAGCTTTGCAAATCGAATACCATGGATTTAATATTTCTGACATATTAAATATGACAGTTGATAAAGCACTAGATTTTTTTCAACGAATACCAAGAATTCGTTCCAAACTAGAAACTATGCAAGCAGTAGGATTAGGATATATCAGGTTAGGCCAACCTGCGACCACTCTTTCTGGAGGTGAAGCCCAACGAATTAAATTATCTACTGAATTATCAAAACGTTCTACTGGGAAAACATTTTATATGTTGGATGAACCTACCACAGGTTTATCCTTCGATGATTGTAATAAGTTAATATTAGTTCTGCACAAACTAGTTGACCAAGGTAATTCAGTATTACTAATCGAGCACAATATGGATATTATTAAAAATGCTGATTGGATTATTGACTTAGGTCCCGGTGCAGGTGATAAAGGTGGATATATTGTTGGATCAGGTACTCCAGAATCATTATCTGAAAATACAGATTCTAAAACTGGAACATTCTTAAAACCATTACTAAATCCACAGCCAGTATATTAACCACAAATAATAATATGAGGAATAACTATGCATACATATAAAGATAATGACATCGATATCACGATAAATCAAATAAACATGGGGCCATATTCAAATAATGGATACATAATCACATGCAATGCAACTAATCAATCTATCATAATTGATACACCCGCAGAACCTGAAAAAATAATAAACCAATTATTTAATACTGAGGTCAAACATATCTTGATAACTCATGGACATCAAGACCATTTACTAGGCTTCAAAGAAATCTGTGACTTCACTAATGCCCCTGTTTCATGCCATCAAAACGATGCCGGACTACTGCCTCACCCGCCAGACGAAACAATAACTCACAACCAGGTTATTAATTTTGGCAACCAACAAATAATTGCTATATTTACACCTGGGCACACTGATGGGTCCACTTGTTATTTAATCGGTCAACATTTATTCTCTGGCGATACTCTGTTCCCAGGTGGCCCTGGAAAATCTCGAAACCACGAAGCCTTGATACAAGAGATTGAAAGTATTAGTAACAACCTTTTAACCCTAGATCCCAACACATCTGTATATCCTGGCCATGGTACTAACACCTCAATAAAAAATGCCTCAGAGCAATTCTCTGTGTTTTCTTCAAAGCCACATGACAATAATTTATCCGGAGATGTAAGTTGGCTAGAAAGTTAAATTATAATAAACCAAGTATCACAACGCTCGACAATAAATTAAAAGTTATTTGTTACAGTGTCCCAAGTGCCACATCTGTGTCAGTCACAGCAACTGTTGGGACTGGTTCACGGTATGAAACTAACTCAAACGCAGGCATTTCTCACTTTTTAGAACATATATTATTCAAAGGAACGTCAAACTGGCCTACTGCACAAATATTAACAGGAGCAATTGAAAATACAGGTGGTGATATAAATGCTTTAACTAGTAAAGACTATACTAGCTACTGTATTAAAGTACCTCACCCACACTGGGAAACAGCCCTTTCTGTTCTGACAGATATGTCCATGAAACCTCTTTTAATTCCTAAAGAAATAGAAAAAGAGCGTGAAATAATTCATGAAGAATTAAGAATGTATACAGATCACCCATCTTACTTCGCGGATTTTGGCATTGATGAAATTATGTTCCCAAATCATCCATTAGGAAAAGAAATCATCGGAACTCACAATTCAGTTGATACAATTACTAAAGAGCATCTCCTAGAGTACATGACAACTCAATACGCCCCAAATAATACAGTTTTTACTATTGTTGGTAAATTCGAAGAATCTCGAATATTAGAATACATGAACAACACCACTCTAAAATGGGAAGTTCAACAGAAGATTAATTTCCAACCTTACACTTCATCTGCCAATAAAACCAGTAACCATTTTTTCAAAGAACAAGGTAGTGACCAGACTTATATGAACTTAGGAATGTACAGCCTATCTTCAGAGAGCTCTGAAAGCGCGGGGCTTACATTATTAAACATTATTTTTGGTGAGGGCATGAGTAGTAGATTATTCATTAAAGCACGCGAGGAACTAAGTTTAGCGTATGATATATCCAGTAACTACATACAGCATCACGATTGTGGAACTTGGATTATAAGTTGTGGATGCGACCATGCAAAGTTCCAATTAGCAACAGATTGTATCCTTGAAGAACTAAATAAGCTCACCACCACTATAAGTGAGACTGAACTAGCACAAGCTAAGCAATACGCTATTGGCAGATTGCTATTAAACATGGAAGACACGGAAAGATTAGCAACATCTATTGGGCATCGGGCAATTCTAACGGATGATACCTTTGATTTTAATGATATTATGGATGAGTGGAACAAGATAACATTACAAGACATTACTGAGCTAGCTAGCAAATTAGTAAATGGCGGTCCTAAGTTTCTATCTGCTTCTGGTACTAATTTGTCATCCGACCAGTTTGGATTGTGACAAAATTTGACTCTCAGTGGCGCTTAGCTCTGAACTTACCCCAGGAACATATTCTTTTACTAATTGGTTTCCTAACATTCCTAAGCCTGGTATTTCACAAGATATATGATCACCACACCAAACTGGTATAAGTGAATTCTGCCCCCCGATAAATACCATATCGCCTGGTTTTAAAGTAATTTGTTGACAAATATAACTCACAACTTCCTGAGGGTTACAAACCAGGTCTCGATTGGAAAATTGTTGTACAGGTATATCATTCACTGATATTGTGACACTGAAATCCTCAGTGTTGAATTCTGTATTAATCCATGGACCAACTGGAGAAAAATTGTCTGAAGATTTGGCCCTCCATTGAGTTTCATCATTATCAAACCATTCTTTTTTAGAAATATCTATTCCACAAGTGTACCCTAATATGTATTTAGAAATATTATTAGAATTTATTTTTTTGCATTCTTTACCAATAACAGCTACTACTGAACCTGTTATATGCACTCCGCTAAACAAATCATTTTCAACAATCACAGGAGCATTAGGTCCGCAAATAGCGTTACTTCCTTTCAACCAAGGGTCTAATATCACTTCTTCATTCGTTTCTATGACACCATCTGATGACCTGCCGTTCTTAGTTGGACCCCAAATTTGCCTAGCTTTCACTGGGCACAAAATTTCTATATCATCTAGATCATATTCATATGACGTTTTCCTAAACATGGTATATATGTTACCTCGAATTTCTATCACAGAATTTTCAGTTAATACACCGTATTTAATTGTATTTTTTAACTTAAACCTAACTAATTTCATTGTTGTTTTCTCAATATAATAATTACTAAACAGATTGTATTTCCATTATTGCTTACAAACAATGTTATTAGATTGTGGATTAGGTGTGATTAATATTACTAATGATATTGTATGTTTTATGTATCTCAAATTTTGCACTATATATAACCGTAAGTTATCATGCACACAACGAAATAATATGATAGGTGTTTTATGACTAATACAAAACCTTTTCAATCTGTAGTAGTTCCTGATGATGAACCAATAGTCTTACAAACCACAGATTTAGTGGACAGAGTCTACGCCTTAGGTGAAGACATAAAATGGAACACTACCCGACCAGGCACTGATCTTGAAATAATAGAATTAATAAAAGATTCTGAAGCCGTGATAAATATTAGGAGCAGCGTTCAATTCAATCGAAATGTATTAGAGAAATGCCCTAATTTAAAGATAATTTCAGTGTGGGGAACAGGAGTTAACCACATCGACCTGAAAGCTGCAGAAGAGTTAGGCATATGGGTCAGTAATACTCCTGCTTATGGCGCTCCTTACATTGCAGAACAAGCCTTAGCACTAGGTCTTGCAGTCGGTAGACAGGTAGTATCCAATCATAACAGAGTAGTCGCTGGAGGCTGGACCGAAGGATACGTATCTGAGTTCTTCAATAAAACGCTTGGAGTAATAGGCACTGGACCCATAGGTCAACGTATGATTACTTTGGGAAAAGCTATTGGCATGAATGTAGTCGCATGGACTTTCAACCCAACTGAGTCAAGAGCAAAAGAGTACGGTGTTACATTTGTAGATTTAAATGACCTATTATCAAATTCTGATGTAATATCACTACACATACCAGCAACCGACCAGTCAATAGATTTCATAAACACTAAAGAATTCCAACAAATGAAAGACACTTGCATACTCATTAATACGGCACGAGGTGATGTCGTAAATGAATCCGCTCTAATAACCGCTCTAGAGAACAATGAAATATTAGGAGCCGGATTGGATGTATTTAGCATAGAACCTTTACCAAAAGATCATCCATTAACCAAAATAAATAATGTTGTTTTATCTCCTCATGTCGGAGGAATGGCCAAAACAGCTACTATGAGGGGTTTAGAAATGACTATAGAGAATATAGAAGCATTCACTCTGGGTCAACCAGTGAATATAGTCGCACAAGGGACTCGCACCCTGAATTAAATAATTTTTGTTCCGTGTTATATCTGTTCGCACGTGTCAGCTAATATAATTACAGAATTGTTATTCACTTCAATGAAACCACCATCTACTCTGAAGTTGATCTCATTCCCATCGGTATTTAACTTTATTTGTCCTGTCGCTAATATAGACATCAACGATGCATGATTCGCCAATATACCAAGTTGTCCTTCGGCCCCAGGTACAACCACAGATTCTACTTCTCCAGAATATATTATTTTTTCTAAAGTTATTATTTCTACATATGTAGTACTCATTATTCTCTCTATATCTACTACTATTCTGCCATCTGTTTTGCTTTTTCTATCGCTTCGTCAATAGTTCCCACCATGTAAAATGCTTGCTCCGGTAAGTCATCGTGTTTTCCTTCCAGGATTTCAGCAAAGCCTCTGACTGTTTCTTTAACCGGAACATACTTACCGGGAGTACCAGTAAATTGTTCAGCAACGAAGAACGGCTGAGTCAGGAATCTTTGTATTTTTCTAGCTCTAAACACAACTTGTTTATCTTCATCTGATAATTCTTCTATTCCTAATATAGCTATAATATCTTGCAAATCTTTATATCTTTGAAGTACTTGCTGTACTCCTCTAGCAACATTATAGTGTTCTTCTCCAACAACATTAGGTTCTAATATTCTTGCGAAAGATGCTAGTGGATCTACGGCTGGGAAAAGGGCTTGAGCAGCAAGAGAACGCTCTAATGATACCACGGCATCTAAATGACCAAATGTAGTAACAATACCCGGGTCTGTGTAGTCATCTGCTGGTACATAAACCGCTTGAAACGATGTTATAGAGCCGTTTTTAGTGGAAGTTATCCTTTCCTGCAGAGCTCCCATTTCTGTTCCTAACGTAGGCTGATAGCCTACTGCTGATGGCATTCTACCCAACAGAGCTGAAACTTCCATTCCTGCTAAAATATATCTATAAATGTTATCTACGAATAAGAGTACGTCTTGATTTCTTTCATCTCTAAAATACTCAGCCATTGTTAGGCCTGTCAAACCTATTCGAGCCCTAACACCAGGAGTTTCATTCATTTGACCGAACACTAAAACTGTACTAGCAAGCACTCCTGATTCTTTCATTTCATTCCACAAGTCATTACCTTCTCTAGATCTTTCTCCAACACCCGCAAACACTGAAACACCTTGGTGCTCTGCTCCAATATTCCTAATCAGTTCTTGAATAACGACAGTTTTACCAACACCTGCTCCGCCATATGCTCCTACTTTACCGCCTTTAGGAAAGGGAGTAATAAGGTCAAATACTTTTATTCCAGTTTCCAAAACTTCAACTGAAGTATTTTGATCTTCAAAAGCTGGAGGATCTCGGTGTATGGGCCATGAAATTTCAGCTTCAACAGGGCCCAAGCCATCTAAAGGAGTGCCTGTTACATCAAACAAACGTCCTAAAGTAGCCTCACCCACCGGGACAGTAACTTTATCACCAGTATTGGATACTTCTATACCTCTGGCCAAACCATCTGTAGTTCCTAGCGCTAAACATCTAACCCAGTTGTTTCCTATATGCTGTTGCACTTCTAGCACTAATGTTTCGCCGCTATTATCAACTTCCAACGCATCAAATAGCTTAGGTAACTCATCAGACGCGAATTCAACGTCTACTACGGTACCAATTATTTGTATTATTTTGCCAGCACTCATGATTTTCTCCTATTTCTAAATACTTATAACCATCATTAATTTATTGCTCCATAGCGATTTGTCCACCGACTAAATCGAGCAATTCATTAGTGATACTATCTTGTCTTAATTTATTCATTACTACCGTCAAATCCTCGCCTAAACTTTTAGCATTGTCGGTAGCATTTCTCATCGCAACCATCCTAGCAGAAAGTTCACTTGCAATAGATTCTTGTATGGCATGAAACACCTTCATATCTACATATCGTGGGATCAATCCTCCTAACACTACATCTGTACTAGGTTCATAAATGTAGTCGGAGGTATTAGTAATTTTATCTGCTTGAGAGTCTATTGGGATAATTTTTTCCACAACTGGTTCTTGGTTAGTCGTGGATATAAATTTGCTATAACAAAGGTACATAGCATCAATATCGCCAGACTCATATTGTTCCATTAATAATTTGCTTATAGATTCTGTATCAGATTTTGTTATTCTGTCTCCTAAATCCGAAAACAGCTCTTTGGGGGCCAACCCACATCTCATAATCACGTCACGAGACTTACGGCCAACAGCGATGGGAGTTATTTGAAGCTGACTATTCCGAACAAATGAATTAGTCAACCTACTTAGATTGGAAACCAATCCTCCACATAACCCTCTATCGGGACCTATTACTACTAGTCCTATTGTTTTCACATCTCTCTCAGCTAGAAGAGGGTGGCTTGTCTCTGAACCACTGATTTGAGAAGTTAGTCCCGTTACTACGTTGGTTATTTTTTCTTCATACGGCCTGCTAGATTGCACTGCATTTTGTGCCCTAACCATTTTCGAAGCAGCAATGAGTGCCATAGCATTTGTAACCTGACCGGTATTTTCAATGCTTCTAATACGTCTTTTTATGTCTCTTACACTTGGCATATATTTATCTTAATACCTCAATTATATGAAAGTAGATTTAAAATCCTGAATAGCTTGTGACAGTTTTGTTTCTGTTTCATCAGTCAAATCAGTGGTTTTATTGATATCCTCTATAATATCTGGATGGCTAGCTTCAATGTTTCTAATTAGTTGATTTTCAAAATCTCCAACTCTATCTAATTCAATACCTTCAGTGTGCCTGGCATTCAAGGCATACAAAATAATAGTTTCTTGGACTAGGTTCAATGGCAAATATTGTGGTTGTTTCAATACTTCAATAGCCATTTGGCCTTGATTTAGTTGATTCCGCGTAGCAGCATCTAGGTCTGAAGTACCAAATTGAGCAAAAGTAGCTAATTCTCTATATTGAGCCAAATCAATTCTTAAACTTCCAGCAACTTTTTTAACGGATCTAGTTTGAGCAGAGCTTCCAACTCTAGACACAGACAATCCCACATTTATAGCTGGGCGTATACCAGCATTAAATAAGTCAGATTCTAAAAATATTTGGCCGTCTGTGATAGATATCACATTAGTAGGGATGTAAGCTGACACGTCTCCCGCTTGGGTTTCTATTACTGGCAGTGCAGTAATAGAACCACCACCATGAGCATCATCTAAACGAGCTGCTCTTTCCAATAATCTACTGTGAACATAAAACACATCTCCTGGAAAAGCTTCTCTGCCTGCAGGGCGTCTCAATAACAACGACATTTGTCTATAAGCCCACGAGTGTTTGGTTAAATCGTCATAAACAATTAAAACATCTTTTCCTTGTTCCATAAATTCTTCAGCCATAGCGCAACCTGCAAAGGGAGCGATGTATTGTAGTGGCGCAGATTCTGCTGCACCGGCGGTAACAACTATCGTATGTTCCATAGCACCAAAACGTTCAAGAGATCCGACAACTTCTGAAACTTTACTCTGTTTCTGTCCAATTGCGACATAGATGCAGATTAGATCTCCTCCTTTTTGGTTGATAATCGCATCAATAGCGATGGCTGTTTTGCCTGTAGAACGGTCACCAATAATTAATTCTCTTTGCCCTCGTCCGATCGGCACCATAGAGTCAACAGCTTTAATACCGGTTAAGACTGGAGTAGAAACTGATTTTCTAACTGCTACATTGGGAGCAACTCTCTCTACTGGTAATGTTTTGTTGGTATTAATTGGACCTTTACCATCCAACGGTCTTCCGAGAGGATCTACCACGCGACCGATCAGTGCATCTCCTACAGGTACTTCAATAATTCTTCCAGTAGCTCTGACAGTGTCACCTTCTTTCACCAAATTAGGATCTCCTAAAATAGCCGCTCCTACTATGTCGGCCTCAAGGTTCAGAGCTAGTCCTATTATATCCTGTCCAAAATCTAGCAGTTCGTTTGAACGTACTCCTTGCAATCCTTGAATGCTTGCTATTCCGTCACCTACTTGCACTACTGTTCCCACATCTACTAATGACAGTTCTCCACCAAATTCTTCAATTTGTCTTTTAATTAATGAAACTATTTCTTGCCCATTTATAGCCATAACCGGTCCTTCTTAATTCAATTTTTTGTCAATTTGTTCTTTTTTAAGAATTTTTAAATATTTCCTGATTTAATAATTCTTCTCATATCATTAAACTGAGTTTTTGTACTTCCATCTAATAGTTGGTCACCTATTTTAATAATAATTCCACCAACAATAGAGTCGTCCACATTAGCATCTAAAACAACTTCTTTATCTACGATTTTTGCAATAACGTTTTTAATATTAGAGATTTGGCTGTCTTTCAGTTGTACAGCCGTTGTGACAGTAATTCTCTGTTTACCTAGATATTGATCTAGTAAATCAGCATAGTTTTTTACCAAATCCGTAATACATTCCATTGAGGAATTCTTTACCAGCAACGAAACAAGATTCTGTATAGACTGATCCGTTTCTTTAAAGACTTCTCCAATAGCTTTCTGTTTTTGTATATCCGGCACTTCTGCATGATTTAAAAATGCTAAAAAATCCACATTGTTCAGAACTTCTGCTACATATTCAAGTTGAATTGCCCAAGATTCTACAATATTGCCTTCTGAAGCTAATTCAAATAAGGCCTGAGCGTAACGTTTTCCGGATTTAGTTAAAGCCATTATTTATCTCGCCCGCTGGTGCTTTCTTCAAGGACTCTATTAATCAATTCTTCATGAGAACCTGCGTCTAGTGTTTGCTTAACTATTGCTTCTGCTGCATCAATGGCCAATATACCAAATCCGATTTTTATCTCTTGTATAGCGGCATTTCTTTCATTTTGTATGTCAAGCCTAGCTTGCTCCTGAAATGCCATAGCAATTTCTTGAGCTTTTGTCATTTCATCTTGCCTAAACCTTTCAGCAGCTGTTCGTGCTTGATCCAATATTTTCTGTGCTTCTACTCTAGCCTCGTTAATTTGTGCTTGTATTCCTACTCTAGAACTTTCTGCATCTTCTTGAGCTTTATCTGCTGCTTCGAGACTCTCTTTTATTCGCTCAGCCCTCTGATCAATCGCGCTGATCAGAGGCTTGTAAGCGAATACTAACAGTATACCCAAGAGCACTACAAAGTTTATTAAGTACGCGACAAGACTAGGAATATTTAAACCTAGTTCAGTCATATTTTCCTCCTTAAACTAAATAGACAATTATTCTATTAAACAACGAACAAAAGTATAACTGCCACAATCAGTGAATAAATACCTAGTGCCTCTGCGAACGCAATAGCTAATATCATATTTGTTGTTATTGCGGGTGCTGCCTCAGGATTTCTCCCGATGGCTCCCATAGCTCCTGCTCCTAATATACCGATACCAACACCTGGTCCTACAACACCCAATGCAATAGCAAGGGCTGCTCCTAAAAATTTAGCTGCTTCAGCTTCCATAAGTTCCTTCTCCTATGTAATTCATTTTATTCGACTACCAGCCGATCTTAAGCTTCAGGAAATAATTCCCTACGCTCAATATTAACTAAATAAATTTAATGTTCTTCATGACTCGTTGCTACTGATATGAATACCAGCGTCAATCCTGCAAAAATTATTGATTGTATGAGCCCTACCAATATTTCCAACCCAAATACAAATTGCGTTGCGATAAAAGGCACTAAGAATGTAACCATGACTACTAATATTTCCCCTGCAGTCATGTTACCAAATAATCTAAATGTAAAGCTTACGATTCTAACTAATTCGCTAATCAATTCCAACAATCCTACAAATACGTCTATGATGCCTGAAGGTTTTAACCGAATGATTTTACCAAAAGCAAAAAATTTCTTGAAGTATCCCAGGCCGTGAGATTTTATTCCCCAGTATTCCACTAAAACAAAGGAAACCAAAGCAAGTGCCAATGGCATATTCAAGTCAGTGCCAGCTGGCCTTATGAAATGTGCTTCAATGCTACCTGATTCGTTTATAAATCCAAGGAACTGGTAAAACGGTAGCAACGCAAGCCAAGCATTAAACAACACGAAGAAAAACATGGTAGCTATTACCGGAAACACTTTTCTAGCCAATTCTGGTCCTAGAACGCTACTAGCAAATCCCAATAACATTTCAAACATCATTTCTACTATGCTTTGTAATCTACCAGGGATCAATTGTTTTTTTCTGGCCCCTAATCCGAATAGTAGTATCATCACTAAGCTAGCGAACCAAGCTGAAACCAAAGTATTAGTTATTGCAAAGTCCATTAGTCCCAAAGGAGTTGTATGATGTTCGTCAGTAGATTTTTCAGTACTATGAGATTCTGGATTCTCGTGCTTGTCCCTACTATCGCTATGCTCATCAGAGGAATGAGATTCTTTTTCAGGTTTTTCTGTAGAATGTTCGTCGGTGGTATATCCTAAGTGATGGTCTCTTACTGATTGTGGGAATATTGGCTGAGGAGGAAGATGGATTGCTGGTTTTTCTAAATATCTTTCTTGTCCAAATATAGCCGATCCTATCGCTCCGTTAACAAAACCAGTAACCAAGAGCGCAACCAATACCACAATGACCAACCATGTGATCTTTTTTTTCATGGAACCCGTCAATTAAGTCTCCATTTTTTTATTTACAATTTGTTTTACCATTATATAAAGGCCCCAAAAAGCCACTACAGAACCCGTTAACACTCCAATTACAGTGAATAACGGTGCTAAGCCTAACATTCTATCCGCAGCCACGCCACTTACTGTTCCTGTAATCACGCAGATTGCAATATACCATCCCAATCCTGCAAATTTCAGTGCGTTAATTAGCCGAGGCATCAGCGCTTACAAAACGTCAAAAATCGTATCACGTCACCTTCTCTTACGTCAATATAGTTTTGGTTGTTTTAGGAACAAATTATAATTACTTAAAATCCTATTGCTATTAATTACTTAAAAAGACAAATAATACTAACTATTTATTTTGATCAAAATCTTCAAGATCCAAATTGTTAATGAATTCCGTAAATGCTGACATACTTTTTAATTCTTCTTCACGAATTTCAGGTTTTTCTAAATTTTGCGCTGAAGGTGATGTAGTTATTGGTTTTCCATCTTCATCTAATTTGACACCTGCTTTTTCTATGACATCTTCTTCGACGTAAATAGGTGATCCTGTTCTAACAGCCAAAGCAATAGCATCAGAGGGGCGTGAATCTATTTCTTCCACTTTATCTGATATTTCAAAATAGATCTTAGCGTAGAAAGTGTCGCTTTCAAGGTTATTTATCAATATATGTTTGATTGTTATAGATGTCACTTCAAGTAGTGAGCACAACAAATCATGTGTTAATGGACGTGGCACTGACATATCTTGAAGTTTGACAGCAATTGCATCCGCCTCTTGTGGCCCAATCCATATAGGAAGATATTTCTCACCATCTTTCTGCTTGAGTATTACAATCCTTTGATAGTTCATCGGACTTACTCTTATACTGTCTATTGTCATTTCTAGCATTAAACTCTTCCTAACGGGGAGGGGGTTGCGCACAACTCCAGTATCACCTAAAACTTTACCTAAAGCAACATGTTGCCAAAAATTGAAATGCAGACTAATCTGAGGCTATGCTTGCAGTAAGCTCATTTGCGTTGTTAATTTGCTCAGACTGCTTAGCATTGTTTGCTAGCAATTCTATCCCTTTGCGCACAGAACCGGCTATTTTATTTAATTCTTGATCCAAGTCCTTAAGGCTCTTTAATGCGTACGTATCTGCCTCAATACGCCTAGCTCTACATTCCTGTTCGACTAGTTCCAGTTGTTTCGATGCCTTTGATTCAGCATCGGTATATAATTCTTCAGCTTTTTGATTTAATGTTGATTGATTTAATTTAGATAAGAAATCAGCTTCAGCCTCAGATTTAGAGGTACGTGCTTCCATAACTGCTGTGTTCAGGATTTGGTCTTTCTCACGCAAGACTTCAGATGCCTGTTTAATTTCTTGGGGTATGTTAAGTCGCATCTGGTCCAAGAGCTCAATAATCTTAGTTCTATCAACTATCGCACTGTCCGTATATGGAACTTTTCTACTAGTATTAATTAAAGTTTCCAATCTATCTAAAATATTTATAATATCCACACATCACCTCAATCACCAAAATTCACGTTAACAGGATACTACTATTCTTAATTATTCGATTGCAACACTTTTAATCAACAAATTTATGTGTTTTTTCGAAATTTTTCACTTAAAGCAGTAACTACACCATCAGGAACCATATCTCTAACATCTCCCCCTAGTCTAGCTACTTCTTTCAATAAACTAGAACTAAACATTTTATATTCTTGAGATGTCATTAAACAAACCACATCAACATCAGGCTGCAACCGACGATTCATAAAAGTCATATCAAACTCATATTCAAAGTCCGTTCCACTTCTTAATCCTCTAACAATTACATTTGCGCCTATTTCTTTAGCAAAACGGACGACCAACCCATCGAAGACTTTGATTTCGATATTCGGTATGTCTTTTACTGCATCATGAAATAATTGTGCCCTCTCTTGAGTATTAAACAATAAGTTTTTATCAGGCAATTCATAAATTCCAATAACTAATTTTTCAAATAAAGCTGCCGCTCTCTGAGCAATATCTAAATGTCCAACAGTTACTGGGTCAAAAGTTCCTGGATATAAAGCTGTCACCATTTATTTACCTTCCATAGATTTATATAATTTAATCGCATTGTCACCATAATTTCTTGAATCTATGCAACTTAATGTACCATATGATTCATCTAGAGGCATTCTTTTAGAATGTCCAATCACAATGATAGTCTCTGCTAAAAAAAGCTGGCTGTTACTAGATAAGTATTCCATAAATGAAGACAGGTTAGTTAATTTATATGGAGGATCCATTAATATCATATTATATGGCCCTTCCAGGTTTTCTAAAAATTTAAAAGCATCTTGCCGGTACAAAGAGGCGCATTCTAAAAAATTTGTAACTCCTAAGTTTGTCTTCAAAATTTCTAACTGCTTGGGATTCTTTTCCACAAAATCACAGTGCGAAGCACCTCGGCTCAATGCTTCTATTCCTAAACTTCCCGTCCCTGAGAACAGGTCTAGAATCTTCTTATTGATATAAGTTTCACCAGATAATATGTTAAATATTGCTCCTCGAACTCTTTCAGTAGTCGGCCTAACACTACCATCAACTGGCCCTTTTAATACCAATCCTCCTGAAATTCCGCCAATTACTCTCATCTCAATACCTGAATTACTGATTATTTTGAAATTGATAACCAAGGACTACTATGCTAACATTTTTACCATGAAATCCCTATATCTAAACTTAAGGATTTAATGAATTTTATTAAAAATACATCTTTTCTTGAAGGGCAAGAGTCTATAGTAGCAATTGGAGTTTTCGATGGTGTACATAAAGGGCATCAAAGGCTTATCAATGAACTGATAGACCATTGTTCTGGAAAAATAAAACCTGTTGCGGTTACTTTTTCGGAGCACCCAAGTAAGACATTGAAACCTGAAAATCCAACAAAATTGATAACCACAACATCAGAAAAAGTTTCATTAATCAAACAATATGGAGTACAAGACGTATATTTAATTGATTTTACAAAGGAATTTTCTGAACTATCTGCAGAAGAATTTTGCGACACCATAATTAAATCATTCAGACCGTTAGGGTTCGTAGTCGGAAAGGATTTCTCAGTTGGTAAAAACAGAAAAGGCGATGTAGCTTTTCTTTCAAACCTAGGAAAAAAATTAGGGTTTTGGGTTCACACGATAGAAGATTATTTAATTGACAATCAGCCGGTTAGAAGTAATCGAATAAGAGAATGTTTACTAAATGGCAATATCTCAACTGCAAATATTCTTTTAGGACGTATGTTTAATATAACTGGGATTGTAGTGCATGGTAATAAAAGAGGTAGAGAACTCGGTTATCCCACTGCTAACATGAATATAGATAACAATGTTATAACGCCAGAAGATGGTATATATGCAACCATTACCGAAATACAATCCACTTTATACAAATCTGTAACTAGTATTGGTGTAAGACCCACGTTTGGACTAAAACAACGCCTGATAGAAACTTATATTATAGACTATACTGGTGACTTATATGGCAAACCATTGAATATCCAGTTCGTAGAACAAATCCGAAAACAAATTCAATTTAAATCAATTGAATTGCTAGTAAAACAAATCGAGCAAGATGTAGTTGATTCACTACGAATCTTATCCATGCACGATAAGGAATAACAATGATTGATGATATAACTCTATCAAACATAACAAAAAGAGGCGTCAAAGAAATTATTTCAGAAACAGAATTTGTTGAACTATTGAATTCTGGAAGAAAATTACGCCTTAAAATGGGATTTGACCCATCTAGGCCCGATATTCATTTAGGGCATGTCGTAGGTTTAAGAAAATTAAAACAATTACAGGATTTAGGTCATCAAGTGATATTAATAGTGGGTGACTGGACAGCCCAAATAGGAGATCCAAGTGGCCAGTCTATTACCAGGCCTATGTTAACCCATGACCAAGTAAAAAATAACGCTGAGTCTTATTTAAAACAATTTTTCAGAGTTGTAGATCAAGAAAAAACTGAAGTCGTTTGGCAAAGTGAATGGTTTGGTGATTTTAAATTAAGCGACGTAATAACACTGACAAGTAAATTCACTGTAGCTCAATTCTTAGAACGGGATGATTTCGCACATCGTTTTAAAGAACATAAGCCGATAGCAATCACAGAATTCCTGTACCCTCTGCTTCAGGCCTATGATTCTGTGGCAATTGAATCTGATGTCGAGTTCGGAGGTACTGACCAAATGTTCAATTTACTCGTGGGTAGGACATTACAACAGCTAAACGGAATGAAACCACAACAATGTTTTCTGATGCCCATATTAGTCGGAACTGATGGTGTCAATAAAATGAGTAAAAGCTTGGATAATTATATTTCTTTGGATGAAACTCCAGATGATATGTACGGTAAAATTATGTCGTTACCAGATGATTGCATCACAAACTACTTCGAACTTTTAACCGACATACCTTTGACAGAACTGAAAATCATGGAGAGTTCTTTACCAGATAATGCTATGAATTATAAAAAACTTCTAGCACATACTATTACATTGGACTTTTTTGATAAACAAATTGCTAATGATAGTCAAAATAATTTTGAAAATGTAATACAAAACAAAGGTATTCCGGCAAATATACCCATATACAATTTAATCGACAATACAGACAATTTGGATATAGGTAATATATTATTAGCTTCAAATATCGTTACAAGCAACAGCGAACTAAAAAGATTGCTAAAACAGAACGCAGTCCAAATAATCAATCCAGACGGCAGTACTGAAGACATCAGAACAACTACGAGCGCAATAAATCTTACTTCTGGAACTGTGATAAAAATTGGCAAGAGAAGATATTTAAAAATTGTATAGCACTGGAGATCGGCATGGAATCTGATAATGGCTCAAATCCGAACTTTAAAACAACCAAATCCGTATCTCAACAAAAATACTACACTGCTTCTGACACAAAACAGAAGCATTTATCAAACCCGGGTGAATACCCATTTACAAGGGGCATATATCCAGGTGGATATAAAGATAAATTGTGGACTATGCGTATGTTCGCAGGGTACGGCCTTCCTAAAGAAACAAATGAGCGATTCAAACTGCTACTAAATAATGGACAAACAGGCCTTAGTGTTGCATTCGATATGCCAACTTTGTATGGGTACGACGTAGACCACTCAAACGCCTTTGGCGAGTTCGGAAGATGCGGAGTTTCTGTAAGTTCACTCTTAGATATGGAACACCTTTTTGATCAGATCCCTATTGAAAAAATAACCACTTCTATGACCATTAACAGCCCTGCACCAATTATATGGGCGATGTTCATAGTCGCAGCTCAAAAACGAGGAATCGATATTTCTCGTATCGGAGGAACTTTACAAAACGACATACTTAAAGAATTCATTTCTCAAAATGAATATATTTTCCCTCCAATACCTTCAATGAGATTAGTAACTGACACTTTAGAATTTTCAAGTAAAAACATGCCTTTATGGAACCCTATCAGCATCAGCGGGTATCATATCCGTGAAGCGGGGGCTACCGCATTACAAGAATTAGCATTCACTCTATCAAACGGATTCACATACATCGATCATGGGCTCGAAAGAGGTTTGAAAATAGATGATTTTGCTCCTAGACTAAGCTTCTTTTTTAACGTACACAACGATTTTTTCGAAGAAATAGCTAAGTTTAGATCTGCCAGAAAAATTTGGGCAGAAACATTGAAAAACAAATATAGTGCACAAAATGAACGGTCAACATGGATGCGGTTTCATGCACAAACATCTGGAGTAGCCCTGACTGCTCAACAACCCGAAAATAACGTGTCTCGAGTAACTATTCAAGCATTAGCCGCAGTCCTAGGAGGCTGCCAATCATTACACACCAATGGCAAAGACGAAGCGTGGGCACTACCTTCAGAAGAGTCTGCGATACAAGCCTTAAGAACTCAGCAAATAATAGCCTACGAAACAAATATTAGTTCCTTCGTAGATCCTCTGGGTGGTAGTTATTTCATAGAATCTCTGACAGAAGAAATGGAAGAAAATGCTTATAAATACTTCAAGGAAATAGATAGCATAGGAGGAGTATTAAATGGCATAACTAGTGGCTATTTTGAGCGAGAAATAACAGAATCTGCATATCAGACTCAATTAAATATTGATAATGGATCTGAAGTAATTGTTGGAGTAAATGAATTTAAGACTACAGATTCATCAGAAATTCCTCTATTAAAAGTTGATGCGAAAGGCTTTGAACAGCAAGTACAAACTTTAGAAGAAGTAAGGCGTACCAGAGACAATACTGCGGTCAGAAGAAAGCTACATGATTTAAAAATAGCAGCAAAATCTGAACAAAATTTAATGCCGTTAATCATTGAATGCGTAAGCGAATACTCAACACTTGGAGAAATCATGGAAGTGTTTAGGGAAGTATTTGGTGAACACTCCCCTAATAACATGTTTTAAGTTCTTATATAACTGATACAGCTTTTAGAATTTTTTGTGGAGACATCGGCAAGCTATACATTCTGCACCCAATCGCAGCTCTTACAGCATTAGCTATGGCTGGTAACGGCGGAACTATAGCCACTTCTCCCACCCCTCTAACTCCGTATGGATGATGCTCATTATGACATTCTACAATAATAGTATCCAACATTGGAAGATCTAAGGAAGTAGGCATACGATAATCCAGGAAGCTGGAATTATTCATACCACCCTTTAAATTATAATTATATTCTTCATTAAGCGCCCATCCAATTCCCTGTACAGCTGCACCTTGCATTTGTCCTTCAACGTAACTTGGATGCACTGCTTTCCCTGCATCTTGGACGGAAGTATATCTCAAGACAGTGACTTTACCTGTTTCAATGTCTACTTCTACATCAACAATGTGAGTACTGAATGCTCCTCCAACTCCTTTGGGATCCACGCTCGCCTGAGCTGATATTGGCCCACCAGTATCATTTAATTTTGCAGACAATTCATCAAATGTGAATGATAGTTCAGTATCAGATTTATGTTTTAATACTCCATTTTCTAATGTCACATCATCAGATTCAACTCCCCATATTTGGGCGGCCCTATCCTCCATTTGGCTCTTAATCAATTGAGCGCATTCAAAGGCGGCCCAACCGCTGGCAAAAGTAACTCTGCTCCCTCCTGTAAGAAATGTATATCCTACGGAATCAGTATCCCCTACTGTGGGATGGATGTTTTCTACTGGAATACCTAGTACTTCTGCTGCCTGCATTGAAATAGAAGTTCTAGTGCCTCCGATGTCTGTTGAACCTTCCACTAAGCTCAAGGTTCCATCAGCATTTACAGCTAATGAGCAACTAGACTGTTTAGCTATATTAAACCAAAACCCTGATGCCACTCCTCTACCCTGATACTTACCTTCAAGTGGAGAATTATAGTGTTCTGAATTACGGACAGCATCCAAGCAATCTAAATTTCCTATGTTAGAAAATAAAGGTCCGTCAATCCGTCTTGTTCCTTCTGTAGCAGCATTTTTAATTCTAAATTCTATTGGATCAATTCCAAGTTTTGCACAAATTTCGTCTACCACTTGTTCACCCGCGAAGGCTGCGTTAGGAGCTCCAGGCGCCCTATATGCAGCAGTCTTAGGTTTATTAACAACAACATCGTATCCATCTACTTCCATATTTGGTATTGAATAAGGAGCGAATATGCATTGCCCACCGGCACTCACGTTGGAACCTGGGTATGCTCCGGCTTCATAAGCCAAATATGCTTGAGCCGCAACCAGTGTACCATCGTTTTTAGCTCCCATCTTTACTCGAATGTAAGATCCGGAAGTAGGTCCCGTTGATTCAAAACAATCTGCTCTGCTCATTAATATTTTAACAGGGGCTCCTGATTTTTTTGACAACAAAGCTGCTATAGGTTCTAAATAAACAGGTATTTTGCCTCCGAATCCTCCTCCAATTTCCATTGGCACAACTGTTACTTGGGAAACGGGTATATCTAAAACTTTAGCTATTTTTTCTCTAGCAGTAAATGAGCCTTGAGTGCTGCACCAAACTGTAATGTGCCCATCAGAATTCCAAAAAGAGGTCGCATTATGCGGTTCTATATATCCTTGATGAACTGTACAAGTATCAAATTCTTCTTCGACAATTATATCTGCTTCCGCAAATCCTTTCTGGATATCACCCAGAGAATATTGTAAGTGAGCGGCTACATTACTAATAACCCCGGAATCTTCTCCCAATTCTCTAGTAGTCAAATCATCGTGCAATAATGGCGCATCTTTTTTCATTGCATCTCTAACATCTATAACAGGATCAAGAACTTTATACTTCACTTCAATTAAGCCGATGGCTTCTTCGGCCACATGCGAGTTCGCCGCACAAACAGCAGCAATTGCATGCCCCTTATATAATACTTTTTTATCTGCCAATATATTATTACTTTCTAAAACTAAGCTTCTTGACGGTTTGGTCATACTTGAAACAGGTAAATCTTCAGCTGTTACAATGGAAATCACACCCTCAAGTTTTTCTGCTTTTTCAGTGTTTATTGATTCAATAATTGCATGCGCATGAGGGCTTCGTAAAACTTTACCAAACAACAATCCACTAGTGGTAAAATCACCTCCATATTTGGCTCTACCGGTGACCTTATCAACTCCATCATGACGAACTGGTCTCGTACCTACTACATTATATTCTCTTTGTGATAAAACTATATTAACTGCCATTTCATGCCTCTCATATACAATTAATATGATTTTACCATAATATGTCATCTAGCCACATCACCAAATCAAATATAGAATATAAATAATTTATCGAAGCTACAGGAGAAAACATGCAGCCATTGAAAAATATTCGGGTACTAGCAGTAACCGTATTTCTTGCTGGTCCATACTCAAGTATGAATTTAGCAAGATTCGGAGCTGAAGTTATAAAAGTAGAAATCCCTCAAAAAGGAGATCCAGTTAGAGGCAATGGGCCTTTTGCAGGACCTGACGGTATACATGCTACTCAAACTTCTGCAGATTATATATCCACTCGGTTTTTGAAACGCACTCAAGGAGTAAAAAGCATCACCTTGAATCTAAAAACCCCTGAAGGTAAACAAATGTTTTTAGATTTAGCAAAAACTGCAGATGTTATTTTAGAAAATCTAGCTCCAGGCTCTTTGCGCAAAATAGGTTTAGCTTACGAAGATGTTAAAAAGGTTAAATCTGATATCATATATTGTTCTATTTCTGGATACGGGCAATCCGGAGAATATGCGTCTAAGCCCGCCCATGACCCACAGATTCAAGGTATGAGCGGACTCATGGATATAAATGGCAATCCAGATGGGCCTCCTACACGAGTCGGTTTTTATATCGGAGATTTAGTTACTCCAATCTTTGCTTGCTATTCGATACTAGGAGCAATTATGGACAGAAACCAGACTGGTAAAGGCAAGTATTTAGATGTATCAATGGTAGACACTTTGGCTGCTCTGATGTTTATGGAAAACTTAGAAGAAGATCTCAACGCAGGGATACCTCTACGAACTGGCAATAATAGCAGAGGTGGCCCAACAGGGCTTTATAACGGAACGGATGGAGAAGTTATAATCACTGTGGCAAGCGACGACCAGTGGAACAAGCTTATGAATGCATTAAATACTCCTAACCTAATAACGGATGAACGATTCAATGGCTTCCAGAAGCGGGTTGATAATGTAGAAGAAGCAAGGAATGAAATTCAAATACAGGTTGGAAATTTGAGTAGAGATGAATTAATTTCTTTACTAGAAAGTAATGATGTACCTTGCAGTCCTGTGAGAACAGCCGAAGAAGTAATGGCCGATCCTCATTTTAGAAACAGAGGATCTTTAGGTGATTTATTCCACGCAGGTTTAACTGAACCTGTTCCAGGAGTAGGTTCAGGATTCCCTGTTCTATTCGACGGTGAGATATTGCCTGTTTTGAATGGAGCTCCTACATTGGGCATGCACAATAATGAGGTATTTGAAGGAATATTAAATTTATCTCAATCAGAAATAGAAAATCTACAATCTAAAAATGTAATTTAATAAGGAAGGGTACTATGAACATAAAAGCCAAGCCAATACGGTCATCTCTTTATGTACCAGGTAATAATGAGGAATGGATCAGGAAAGCACCCAAGTATGGATCCGATGCGCTAATATTAGATCTAGAAGATTCTGTGCCTGAACCAGAAAAATCACAAGCTCGAACTATAGTTAGAAAAATGTTAGAAGAACTGGGCGGAGTAAATCAGGCCTTGTTTGTTAGAGTAAATAGATTAGAAACTGGAATGACAGGGGACGACTTAGAAGCTATAGTTTGCGAAAATTTATATGGAATCATTCTACCGAAAGTCGAAACTGCGCGAGACATTATAGAAATTGATGTTTTACTAAAGTTATTTGAGAGAAGAGCTGGCATACCAGAAGGAAGCGTTTTAGTAGATCCAGGGCTAGAAACGGCTCAGGCAATCAGAGAAGCATATAGTATTGCTACTTCATCCAACCGAATCACTCATATGGGAGGCAGTGGTGGAAAAGGCGGAGATACCGCTAGATCAATCGGATTCCAATGGACACCAGAAGGAATGGAAACATTATTTTTAAAATCTAAAGTCTTAATAGATGCACGGGCAGCCCAAATCCCTTACCCTATGAGTGGTGGCTGGTTCGATATACATGATTTGAATGGATTGGAAAAATTGGCTATACAACTCAAGCAACTCGGATACACTGGAATGAATTTGATACACCCGTATCATGTACCAGTTGTAAACAAAGTATTTACTCCATCAAAAGAAGAAATTGAACACTACAAGGGTTTAATAGAGGCAATGAATAAGATGCGCCAAGAAGGTGGTGCTGCCGTCACATATAATGGAGATATGGTAGATGTTGCACATGAAGAAACGGCCAAGTCAATGATTAAAATGGTCGAGCAATGGGGAATAACTTATTAAACATAAGGCGAGCTGTTAATGCACTATTAACAGCTCCCATACACTATATAACTAACGTGTTAACTTGACCCAATTCACTCATATCAATATTTACCACATCACCCTCATCGACCATTTTGGGACTAATCAAACTTCCTGTGATTATAATCATTCCTTTTTCCAGCCCTTTGCCTTGGGATTTCAGTTCATTAATTAACCATAAACAGGAATTTAATGGATTCCCCATAACGTCTGAGCCAATTCCTGTACCGACTACGCTCTCGTTAATACTCATAGAGCAATGGATATTAGGTAAATCAATGGATTCCCAATTTTCTGTCCAGTCTCCTAAAACTATACCCTCGTTGAATATATTCATTGCAACACTTAATAATAATCTTTCTTCATTGCTCATACTGGGATCTGCTCGTCCGTCAATAACTTCAAATGCAGGAGCTATCATAGATATCTTATTGCTCAATTTAGCTATATCGCTGATATTTTCATCCGAAGTAATATCTTCACCGATCTTGAGTGCTATTTCAGCCTCAAATCCTAACTTGTAATAATCTGACCTATATAGTTTTTGACCCTCATAATACACTTTGTCTGTCGGAAGTAGTCCATATGCCGGGCTATCTAACCCGACTCTCTCTTGCATAACTTTTGTTGTGTACGCTAACTTGTATCCACTTACACCTCCAAAATGTTCATCAAACAAGGATACCCATTGTTTTTGCATCGTATAAGCTTCTTCCAAATTAGTTATGGAATGCTTATCTAAAAAACTTGCCAAATATATGTCTTTTTCAAAGTAGGTTTCTTCCAAGCAACAATCCGTCAATTAATCCTCCTCTAACTATGATATACCTCAGAGTAGCACAATTAAGCCTAATATCCCTAATAGTTTAGTAGACACTTTATAACAATTATGTAAATCTGTTTCTATCTTTACGAGAGCAAGGGTATCCAAAAAGCCTGAAAAGCCAATATTATGTTGACGAATACTCCCTATCAATGATATCAATAAATATGGAGGGCTCCTACTATACAGGAGGAAACTATGGAAATAGTAACTATGGTAGCTGCTATATTAGCTATCGTTGGAGCATTAAACTGGGGACTCGTTGGTCTCTTAAAATTCGACCTGGTCGCTACAATTTGTGGTGGCAAAAACTTCGGTGAAGTAGTACCAATATCAAGAGTAATCTACATAGTTGTAGGACTCTCAGGACTTTTAACTCTTTATTCAACCTTTTTAGGTTAATTTAATTTTTTTATAGGCGCCCTCCACATAGTTTCATAATAATCCAATTTACCAAATACCCAACAATGGGATTCAATCCCATTCAATCAAATTTTATTACTTTGGGTTGCAATTTTTATTACCATGTTTGTTCAGTCATCTTAATATGTTACTCTTACTATAGAGTGATCTTAGACTGAAATTACCGGAGGTGTAAAAATGGTAAAAAAGAAAGGAACTGGGCTTATGATGGTATTTTGTGATGTACCAGTTGAACAAGAAGAAGAATTTAACAAATGGTATAACGAAGAACATTTACAAGAATTGATGTCAGTGCCAGGAATCTTAAATTGTGCTAGATATGAAGCTGTTAAGAGTGGGCCAAAACACTTAGCAATTTATGAATTCGAAAACCCTCAAGTTGTAGATACCGATGCATTCAAAAACAGACCTATAACACCCTGGGCCGAAAAAATTGGCCCTCGTGCAATTGCCACTACAAGAATCAATAATGTATATGAGATGATTCACCCGGCAGAACTATCAGAAGAAATATCAGGTTCAGACATGGCTCCTGCTCTTCAAATAGGAAGAATGTCTGTTTCTAAAGAAAATGAAGCCGAATGGAATAAATGGTATAGCGAGATATATGTACCAAATTATGAAACTGTACCAGGAGTTATTAGAGGAAGGCGGTGGAAAGCCTATAGAGGTGAACCAGATTACGCTGTGGTATACGAATTTGAACATGAAAATGTTTCAGAAACTAAAGAATGGGAAGATATTCGAGACGCCCATCCCGACACAGCCAGGATTAGGCCTTTAATGACTCATGCCGAACGTTCTCCAGGAATATGGAAAAAAACTTACCAATTGTAAAGTAAATATTTTACTACGCTACAGAGACATGTCTCTGTAGC
>DPHC01000002.1:514974-561170 GCA_003523055.1 Dehalococcoidia bacterium
GACATGTCTCTGTAGCGTAGTAAACGAGATAAAAAGAAAAGAACTAATGAAAATTGTAATATACGCGATCTTGCCTCTGATATTATTTTTAATAATACCAACCAACAACACACTTAATGCTCAAGACTCTCACATAGAATTGGTTTATTCTCCCTATAAACTCTATTATCATCAAAGTGTTTCCGCTATAGCATTAGAAAAAGCCACAGTCACAATCCAACTGTTTGAAGCAAGTACCAATCGCTCAATAAACGGAGCAGACCTCAAAATCACTGTAAAAAACCCTACTACAAACATAACAGGATGGGCTCATGCAGTGCCTTTAAATGCATATTCAAATATTTACAACGCTGAATTAAATTTAAAATCCCCTGGAATATGGCAGACATCACTAACAATCGACGGTGAGCTTGGAAAAGTATCTTTACCTTTAGAAGATATTTTTATAAGAGAAACTCCCAGTTTTACCTATGGAACAGTCATATTCTGGGCCATCACATTAATTATAGTCATAGGAGCCATAATCATATTCAGAACTGCCCCTAAACGACGATCACATTCCGTTGATTAAAATCAATTTACTGCATACAGGGTTTGCAGGTATACCAACTCCTTTGTATTACATAAATGTAATACCTATAATAATTTGTATAGCGTTGGTAATCTTTTATATACGTGGTACAAAAAATAATCGTAACCCTAGGTATCGTCCATCTAATTGGCAACGGGTATCTTTTTTTGCATCGGTAGTAGTGTTGCTAATCGCACTAGAACCTCCCATAGATCTTTATGCTGATGATAGTTTTACGATTCACCAGATACAACATGCTCTATTGCGAATGGTTTTCCCTCCTTTATTACTACTGGGAACTCCTTTGACACCGTTACTGAGAGGTATACCAGCTTGGGGTAGACAAAAAATCATAAAACCGCTGTTATCGTCCAAGACAATCCAAGTTTATTATTCTTTTATAACAAATCCAGTAGTCACAGCAGTAATATACATAATCACTTTGTATTTCTGGCAAGTTTCTTTTGTTCACAATGCTTCAGTTGAAAATATCCTGATACATCAAGTGATGCATATCACAATGATAGTATCTAGTCTGCTATTCTGGTGGATGATGATTGATAGTAAGCCTCACACATCCAAATTGCATTATGGAATAAGAATTTTATTCCTAGGATTGTTAATTTTCCCTAATACCTTCTTAGGTTCTATAATTACTTTTTCTAG
The DNA here is from genome assembly GCA_003523055.1 of Dehalococcoidia bacterium. Lineage (GTDB taxonomy): Bacteria > Chloroflexota > Dehalococcoidia > Lucifugimonadales > UBA3495 > UBA2588. The sequence continues at coordinate 516,212 of DPHC01000002.1, forward strand.
TACAGCATTTTACACAGCGTATAACCCTGCAGATAGCCCATTTACAATGTCTCTTCTTAGAGACCAACACATAGGAGGACTAATATTGTGGATGTCAGGAGATATGATGAATGTTATAGTTGCAGCTGTGACTATGGGTGTTTGGTACAATAAAGAAGAAGGTAATTCTCAATATACCTAGCTTTAACATCAAAAACAGGAGCACAAACTTGGGCGTTAGGTACTCTCAAAATATTCCAGACTCGTCTACCACTTTTACTTCGGAACGTCAAAAAATTACTGAACTTACTTTAAAGATTCGAGTATCTTGCATTTCTTCGAATAACTCTGACATATTAAGTAGGAAAAGAGAATAATAAATGCCAAATGCTAAACAAACAAAATTCAGCTGGTTCATACCCATAGATGGAGATGGACATCATGCAGGCACAAAATTTCCTGAGAGAGAACCTTCATTTGAGTACCTTTCTAAAGTAGTTGAAACAGCAGAAAAGCATGATTTTTACTCTTTATTAATACCGACGCGCTTTGCTAACGGATTATTTCTTGAAGAATCTCCTTTGGCAGAAACTTGGACAACTGCTACTGCATTAGCTGCTATCACAAAAAATATACGGTTTTTGATCGCAGTTAGGCCGGGGTTCATACCGGTGGGATTATTCGCACAAATGGCGGGTGCCTTGCACCAAATATCCAATGGCAGAATTGATTTAAATATAGTGCCAGGAGGAATCCAAAATGACTTTGAAAGACTTGGACAGTATATCGACCATGACGCGCGGTACGAGCGAGCCGTAGAGTTCATACAAGCATGTCAAACTCTATGGAACAATGATGGACCTGTTCAATTCAACGGCGAATTCTATCAACTCAACAATGCTTATTGCTCACCAAGACCTATGAACAATACTCCACTTTTCTATTTGGGTGGCGCCTCTCCTAGGGCGATAGACATGTCAGGCAAATTAGCAGACGTACACTTAAATTGGATTGAACCATTAGAACCATTCACTGAACTAATCAAGAAGCTTAAAGAGAGTTTCTATGCAAATAATAGAATTCCACGACTCGGGTTGAGAACACACTTAATAGTTAGGAATACAAATGAAGAAGCGTGGAGAGCTGCTGCGGAATTAATATCGAAAGCCGATCCTAAAGTAAAAGCGCAAAGAAACACATCCACTCAAGGCACTGCCATGGTTGGACAAATATCTCAATCTCAAAAAGTTAAAGACCACAAAGTTTCTGAACACTTGTGGAATGGATTGTCAGAAGTTCGAGTTAATTGCGGTACTGCAATTGTCGGTACTCCAGAAACAGTAGCAGAAGAACTGACCAAATATAGAGAATTAGGGATAGAAGAATTTATCCTATCAGGCTTCCCACACATAGAAGAGTGTGTTCGGGTAGCTGAGGATGTCATACCTCTTATGCAGTAGTTTTACAAGTGAACTACTGCGTGAACTCTAGGTTCTGAACTTGTCACTCTAGTTATATGGCCTTGTCCGGTCAAATCTTCAGCAAGCAGAACATCCCCTGGGTTTACTATTTGCTTAGTTCCATCACCCAGTTCTATTTCTGCAGTGCCTGATAGCGATATAGTGAACTGTTTTCTTGGAGCACAGTGCCATTCTAGCTCGTATCCTGCTTCAGCAACTCGAAAAGTTATTCCTTTAGAAGCGATAAGGTCCGTCCCAACACCAAATGCTCCTTCAATATCAGTAAATGGAGCGAATTTCAAATCCAGTTCTTCTATGTGCGATTGTTGATCTTCCCCAGTATAAATCCTATAAAAACTCATTGCTCAAACTCCTCTTATTATTCTAATCCTATTTTATTTACAAAATGTTCCATAGCGTCCACATGTGATTCTACACCTTGAAGCCCAGCTCCTCTATTTTCAATACCAATGTGAGTAGCTCCCAATTCTCGCCATTTCTCTAATTCCACTTTGATACTATCATCAGATTTCCCGGCTGTACGAATTCTACCTTCTAATAACAATGATGCCGGATCTCTTGAATTATTCAACATTATATTGTTAACTTTATCAATCATTACCTGTCCTTCTTGTCCAGGGCCAAAACTTGGGCACCAGCCATCAGCATATTTTGCAACTCTCTCCAATACAACCTTTGGAATACCTTCTCTTAAACTACTACCGGCCCCTAGCCAAATCGGGATTGGAGCTTGTGGTAACGGATTTATTCCCGCGTTTGTTATGTGATGCCAATCACCATGATAATTAACAGATTTGGAAGTCCATAATTTCCTCAATACCTGTATTTGTTCTGTAGTAACTGCTCCTCTTTTTGAAAAATCCATGCCTAGTGCTTCAAATTCTACATGATTCCATCCTACACCTATCCCTAAACGTAGTCTGCTATTACTTAGTATTGCTACTTCTGCCGCTTGTTTTGCTACTAAAGCTGTAGATCGCTGAGGTAATATCAATATTCCTGTCATTAATTTTATTCTATCGGTAATAGCTGACATAAATCCCAAAGTAGTAAATACCTCATTTATGATGCTTTTATGAGTATAATTGTGTCCTCTCACGTGTTCATGGACTTCTGGATCAGCGCCTAAGACATGATCGGCTACAAAAATATGGGAAAAACCTAATTGTTCTGCTCGTTGTGAGAATTGTAATATATCTTGCCTCCCAGCATTAAGTTCTGTTTGTGGAAAGATGATGCCTATTTCCATTTGTCACTCCTTTCTACTTAAATATCGAAAAAATACAATACCTGCACAATAACAAGTCAAAACACTCGCATTACACACTCATTATAAATTAAAATGATATACATATAATAGTGTGAAGCGTTGAATTAAGCATGGATACAGAAAAGAAACAAGGATTAATACTAGTCATAGATGACGAATGGGAATCAGCAATAGTAAAACACATGTGTAGGAAATTGGAGGAAGAAGGATGGAGAACGCTATGTGTAGATTTAGGTGATACTCCCAAAACAGGTGACAACTATGAAAATTACGCATTATATGCGATTGAGGACAACAACCCTGATGGAATTCTTCTTGACGTGAGATTCGGCGAACACAGAGATGATCAATTCAAGGGATTAGAAATTTTACAGAAAATTGTCAAACAATATCCTCGACTACCTGTTCTAATGTTTACTCAATACGCTCAAGGACCAGAACGAGAAATTGCCGTAAGAGGAACTCTCCAATGGAATTCTCCAGTAGATTTTATCGATAAACTGGCTGGTGCAGACGAAGTCATTCTAAGACTACGAAGATTAATAGGTGATACTCCAGAAATTATGAAATTGGGAGAACTAATATCCTTGGATATAAATAACAAAGTAGTCTTTATACATAAGCCAGGGGTCTCGCCCACATTGATAGATGATATAAACGGAATCAAGTTTGAAATATTAAAAGAATTAGCCATAACTTGGTATAAAAGCCCATCTGAATTGGTACCATTTAATAAGCTTGAACGATATTTTGAAGGTGAAGAAGCACGGGCATCTCTAAGAGTTAGAATCCGAGAAATAAAAGATTCATTAGGCAAAACAATGGGAATACGATTTGGAGCAAGTGACTTAATAATGAATATACGAGATCAAGGGTATAGGTTATCCCCTCCTGATCACTACTAATGTATAACTACCCTACATTACAACGATTATGTAAATTATTGGGATTGTTTGTATCATCAATTGGAATTGTACTAATACTAATATCTCCGTTATTCAGTACTGAATATTTTCCATATGTCTTAGTTATAGAGCCCATTACCTACGCTGGAGTGCTTTGTGCATTATTAGGGTTTGCGTTGATCTCAGCAGCTTACGTGCTTCCAAGATTCATTGGTAAGAAAACATCTACAGGAGTAGATCGTGGAACAATGGAGCAATGGAGCTTAGTAACCCAAAGATATTTTGAAATGTTCCATCATGACCTTGGGCGACCTCTCAGCAGAATATTAGGGAAAGAACGAGAGCTTCGAGCATCTCTAAAATATAATAATGCCGAAGATAGTGAAGGTACAATAGATTTATTAGATGAAATAGAACGCCAGGTCCCGAATTTCAGATTAATGATGTCAAATATTCAAGCACTAATTCAACTTGAGTTACCAAAGACTTCTTCAGAAATCCAACCCGTTGAACCAGAAGCAATAATTCGAAAAATAATAGATAGGTACACCCCGATAGCTAAAGAGACTGGAAAAGAAATCACTTGGTGGAGTGACCCTCAATCGTTTGGAGTAGTGTCTTCCAATAGTGCAGCCATCGAACACATTGTTACAAACTTAGTTGATAACACAATGAAATTTGCAGATAAGTTCATAGAAATATGTTTGACTAAAAATGAATATGTTTTCCAAGTCAAGGTGAGAGATGACGGCCCTGGTATTGAACCTGATTACCAAAGACGTATTTTTGATCGTGGTTGGACCCCAGAAATCGGAAGAGGGCAAGAAAAAACAAGCTCTGGGTTAGGATTATTCATTGCAAACACGTTAGCGAAGGGATATGGCGGTGCAATCAACGTAGACAGCGATAATTCTAAAGTGAATTCATACACTGAGTTCACTTTAGAATTACCAATTATTAAAGTAAAATGAAAATTATGCCTAAATACAGTAACATAACGAAATCGGCCTATATATTATGTAGTTTGATACTATTATTGCTAGCAACCACAGCTTGCTTCTCAGCTCTAGACAGAGTCTCGTTAGATAATGCTTCAAGTAATTCCTACGTGTCAAAGCCTATGCAAAACGACGCTCCTAAACCAACTTCCGCTAGTCCTACTTCCACCCCACAAGCGCCAGTTCCTACGATATTGCCTGACAAGATCAGTAATCATGATGTAAACCTCAAACCAACTATAGCTTCCTCTAACAAACCTATGGATATAAATCCAACCCCTACTGCTACAGTCTACGATGAGGTTACATCTATAGCAGAACCTATAAAACTTACAAAAATCCTAAACGTTAAAGGTCCTGAGGATAACTCTTCTTTTTCATCTGACTCTATAATAATTTATGGGGACTCTGATCCAGGTTCTGTGATAACTATAAATGACGACCCAGCGCAATCTAAAAATGACGGTGGATTCTATGGTGAAGTGGACCTAGAAATCGGAATTAACACCTTCACAGTTAAGTCGACGGATGTAAATAACAATCATTCTTCAAAAGTTTTAAATATATTTAAAACTTCACCCCAGTCTTTGTTCCTTAGTATCACACAACCTCTGAATCAGACAACTATAACTTCATCATATGTTCAAATATCTGGAATCACATCTCCAAACACCAAGGTGTATATCTTGGGGATGCCAGTGGGAACACAAATTGAAAAACTAGATGGCAACAACATTGTCGCAACATTTAATCATTTGGTGGCATTAAGCGCTGGATTAAATCTTATAGAAATAAAAGTAGAAAATGAACAAAATGAATCTCTGAGCAAATTAATTTCTATAATACATGTTCCTTAAACTCAAATTTAAGGAATCGTAGTTTCTGCATTAATTTTCTTTCCAGTTGCAGGGTCAACCTCAAAAGAGCTAAATAATTCTAGTTCTTTACCTATTTCTTTTACCGCTGGTATAACCTCTTCTCCCATTAGTCTCAAGCTACGCATTTGATCTTCATGGGTCATAGCACCATCACCGTCCCAGAAGAATATGCTTCCTGGTCTCAAATATTCCAGAACATGTTTTATTTTTGGAATAACAGTTTTGGGAGTGCCACTGATAATAGTCAAGTCTTTTACTTGATCTTCATAAGGTCTCCTGTTGGTACCAAATCGGCCAGTAGGGCCAAATTTCGCAGCTTGCAATCTATTAGAAGTACGAGATGTATGACCAGGCAGGCCCATAATAGCTGGGTTAACTTGTCCTTCATTCCCAGACAGAAATGGGTTACTAACTCCCGACAAGAATTTTCTTGCCACTTCATCAGCTTTTTCTTCGGTTTCATCCACGTGAACTTTAAATAGATAAGCTAAATTTTGGGTACCCGATTCATAGCCGTTTTCTTTAGCGGTATCATGATATAACTGGAATGCGTCTTTCGTAGGTTCCAATTTAGTAGCTAACAATACCAAAGGATATCTATGCTCTGCTGTCCATTTTACAGTTTCAACACTGACGGTAGATGGTATCCAAATTTGTGGGTGAGGTTGTTGTAAAGGCCTAGCCCATGGATTTACATATCTATATTGATAATGTTTACCTTCCCATCGCCAAGGGCCTGGTTCTGTCCAGGCTTTTATTATAAAATCGTGTGCTTCCTCGAATCTTTCACGGTTAAAGTGAGGAGGAGCATTATGGGCGAAACTCTCTCTTCCTCCCCCTCGTACAAATCCAGAAACTAGCCGACCATATGAGATCATATCTATCATAGACAATTGTTCAGCTAACCATAATGGATCATCCCAAATGGGCAAAACATTGCCTAAAATAATTATCTTTGCTTTTTTTGTTTGCCTGGCTAATATTGCCGCTCCTATGTTAGTGACTCCTTGCATACAAAAGGGAGTGCTATGATGCTCATTCAACATAAACGCTTCAAAACCCATTTCTTCAGCATACATTTTTTCATCTAAATAGCGGTTATATAATCCGGCTCCTACTAGAGGGTCATAATGAGAATTACTAATACCCAGATCAGTACTCTGAGTACCCATAAGTCCAGAAGTATCATCTTGCCATGGTTGTTCAGTAAAGTGTCCAATTAACATCAAAAAGCTCCTCTAAATAAAATTTAATAGTCATTATTTCAAAAATTCAGACACCAAGTGTACAAATTCGTCAGGTTTTTCAATTTCAGGGCGATGTCCACAGTTTTTAACAACTTTTAGAATGGATTTGGAGATATTTTTTTCGTAAATTTCCCCTGAATTTAGCGGTACTATCTGGTCGTTATCTCCCCAGATTATTAAAGTCTCTAAATTTTTAATTCTGTCAAGTAAATTCGGTAGCCCTGCATAATACATGTAAGGTTTCCAACTTACACGGCAAGTAGACTCACGAGCATATTCCCATTCAATAGCTAATTCTTCTGAAACATCATCTGGGCATACTATTTGGTATTCTGGAACTGCTGCTGGGTTAAAAAAACAATTTCTTTGAAACACATCTGCAGTAACTGAAAACATATCAAAAATTTCACCTTCATCTGGTTTTATTCCTGCGGCGCCTACTAAAATCATTTTATTAAATATAGTAGGGCACATAACTGCCATTTCAGCAGCAATCCATCCTCCAATTGACAAACCTAAAACATTGACTGGAGAGATAGCCAGTTCGTCGATTGCCTGTAGGTACCAGCCGGCCAAGTCACGCATGTTCATTATCCATTCTGGTTGATCTGAACCCAAGCAACCAGGATGAGATATGGAATAAATTGTGTGGTTTTCTGATAATTGTTTTTGAAATTGAAGCCAATTAGAGTTTCCCATTTCATCATGCAAGATAAGTAGAGGATCACCTGTTCCAGACTTTCGTAACTTAACTCTAGTATTAGCCAACATTACTTCTTCTTCAATAGGTGTCTTGTTATCAATCGCCATTCAACTATCCTCAAAATACTTTATTACTGTACAAGATAACGGTACTCAGGTAAGTGTTTTAAACACTTTAACATATTCTTCAGTCATTTTACTAAGGGTGAAATTTTTATTAATATTACTTACTGCATTTTTTGAATACTTGTCTAATCCACTGTCAACCAATCGTACAGCATCAACCAAATTGTTATAATTAGGTAAGTCTAATGACCATGGATCTGTTCCATAATTAGCACAAAGTCCAGCATTGTCTCTAACTAATTCAGATAATGCACCTGTATCAAATCCGACTACTGGTAATCCAGTCGACATTGCTTCTAAGGGAGAATTAGGGCAAGCAGGTAATATTTCAGAAGATATGAATATATTATGCTTGCTAAGGACGTCATGTAACAAGTTGTTTGAAATGACTCCAAGATAATCTACATTAGGCATTTTCTTCACATTGTTTTTTGTAGCTGTATCTAAATCTCCAACTAACGTCAAAGTTGAATCAATCCCTACTTCGTTCAATTTATTAATTAAAGTTATTGGGATTTTATTAACTAACGATGTATATGATAAATTTCCTTCCACAGCTATCAATTTTAATTTCCCTGATCGCTCATTTTTAACAGGTGGAAACTTTGTTATATCAACAGAATTATAAATAACCGATTGGTTTACCAGAGAATCACCTAATTCATCATGCCACCAATCAGCACAAAAATTGCTCTGATATATATTGTAATTTGCATATTTTTTTTGTATTTTAAAGAGAATATTGTTCCTAATTCTACTCATCCAATAATGCTTTGACAAAACTGATTCAAATTTATACAACCAGTTTATAGGGCCCAATCGTTGCACTATTGGTATATCAGATGTTTTTAGCGTATCTAACCATTTGAAATTCTTGGTTCCGCCTATTAATAAAACCACATCAATCTCTGTAGAAAATTGATGTATGACATCTATTCCAATATCATTTAGTCCTTTTGTTATATAGCGCCTAAATGAATTGGGGCCTCCGATACCGTTAGCCATACCAGGTATACAAACCTTCAAATTATCTCCTGCGTATCTTATGATTACATTTTTTTATTATTATTTTTCATATAATCATACACATTTTTAAAGCAGATAACATTGAATAGTAGTAACATATATGATAGATTGTTTGCTCGTGAAGTAACAAAATATTAAATTTATAATCAAGGATAAAACTAATGGCGTATGTAACCCCAAGAGAAGGAGAAAGCCCCGAGAGCTTAGTCAATAGATTCAGAGCGTCTGTTCAGCATGCTGGAATACTTAGAGAACTCAAAGACAGACGGTTCTTCAGAAGCAAAGCTCAAAAAGTGAGAATTGCTGAGCAACGGGCAGCAAGACGCCGAAGAAGACAGCGAACTAGATAGCTTATATTTATCATTGAATCCAGGAGAATAAAACATGCCGAGATACGATTACAGATGTGAAGACTGCGGTGGTGAATTTGAGCTAAAACAGACTTTCGCTGAGGCAGGAAAAGGTATATGTCCTGAATGTGAAGGTAACGGGAGACGCATATTCCATTCCGTTCCAGTAATATACAAAGGTTCCGGCTTCTATACTACTGATTATGGAAGGCCAAAGGCACCTGTGGACTCACAACCAAAATCTCAACCTAAAAAAGAAGAGACATCAACTTCTACATCTAATGAATCTGGAGAAACCTCTAAAACCGCAAGCTCCTCTAAAGATAGTTCAACTACTAGCAACTCCTCTACTACTCCAAAATCGGAGTAATATTTTCTGATTGATTGGCTTAATACAAAGAGTAATTAATGCCTCGGTCTCTGTAAATGACAGAACCGTCAGTAAAATCGACAAAGGCTTAGTTATATTATTGGGAATAACTAACAATGATTCATTAAAAGATGTAGAGTACATGTGCAATAAAACTGTATCACTTCGCTTGTTTGAATCTCAAGAAAATAACTTTGATTTATCTTTGAAAGATGTCGAAGGCGATCTACTTGTTATCAGTCAATTCACATTACCAGCTTCTGTTACTAAAGGGCGCCGACCTGATTTCACAAATGCCGCAAATGCTACCATCGCGAAACCTCTTTATGAAACGTTCATAAAGCTTTGTAGAGATCAAATAGACAAGGTGGAAACTGGTGAATTTGGATCTGACATGGTTGTAAACCTAACTAATAGTGGACCAGTAACTATCATAATTGATAGCATATCCAATTGATATATAATTTTAAGCAATGAATGTTCTTAGCGTATATACCAACCAGGACCTACAATCAGTCCCCTAATATACGAAATTTGCCCAGCGTGAGTAACATAATCCCATAAGCGCCTCCCAAGTGCGAATCCCAAAGAAGAATTAGGTTCTACAATAGAAGGAATCATAACTGTTTTATTAACTTCAGTTTGTGTCAATTCTTGTATGTAACTTGTCATAAGAGACTTAACCGACTCATAATAACCGATTAATATATGCTTCTGTGGAGGCACCCATTTGGCAACTTCCTCTATACTCCAGCCCACTCCTCTATTTTCTAAACCACGGGGTATATTAAACTCGGATTCCCAGTTTTCAGATACCCATTTCTGGGGTTCATTTATCAAATGTACGCTAATCAACGTATCAAAAACTCTACTCATATGCCATAGAGTCCATGCTATTGAGTTGACATCTTTAGTAGGCATTTGGGCAAGTTGCTCATAGGATAAATCAGCAATAGCAAGATCTATCATCTCCCAAGTATAGTTCAAACATCCAAATAATATTTCTCCATGTGGGGTAGCCATAGATGCGGCCTAGTCTGTTATTTCGGCTGACATACCTTCAGCGAGGTCAACTTCAAATGCTGAAAGAATTTGGCCTACCAATAGATAATGTCCAATCAAAGCAGTTATATCTATGGTTTTTTTAATTCCATATTTGTCTTTTACTGCATCAAATATCTCATCTTTAATTTTATGATCACGTATCAACTGCTGAGCGTAGGTGACAAGTAATTTCTCATCGTCTTCCAAGCTGTCAATCGGTTTACCTCCTGCTATAGTAGCTATGGTAGATTCTGATACTCCTGCCTCTCTAGCTAACCTTGCATGTGCTGCGAATTCATATTGATTCCTAATTTCTCTTGCAGCTGTAATAATGATGGTTTCTTTCAATGATTCAGGTAAGTCTAGATCAAATCTAACATAGGTCCCAGTATGCGCGATACGGGACGCTAAATCCGGACTATGTAACAAAACACCATAAGGTCCTCTAACGCTCCCCCTACTACCAACTATGGAATCGTAATACTGCTTATCTGCATCTGACAGTTCTTCCCTATTTATGTTTCCTAATCTAGCCATTTTTAATGCTCCTATTATTTTTTTATATCTAAGCTGATATCCAAGCCTTGCACTGAATGAGTCAATGAACCTACTGATATCAAGTCAACGCCTGTTTCTGCCACAGATCTAACTGTGCTAAGATTAATCCCTCCAGAAGCCTCTACTATAGCCTTACCATTTATCAGCTTCACTGCTTCTCGCATGGTATCTACATCCATGTTGTCTAACATTATTATTTGTGCACCTGCAAATAATGCTGACCTAACTTCTTCAATTGTTTCAGTTTCAATTTCAACATTAATGGTGTGTGAAGAATTTTTGATAGCCAAAGTAACAGCGTCTGTATTATTCAATCCTAATGCTGACAGTGCTACTAGATGGTTATCCTTAATTAAGATTCCATCTGCTAGATTAAATCTATGATTTCTCCCTCCGCCTTGAACTATTGAATATTTATCTAGAAATCTATGGCCTGGCAGTGTTTTTCTAGTATCAACAATTGTTGCATTCAGATCCTCGATAATATTCACGTATGCACGTGTTTGTGAAGCAATGCCACTCATTCTTTGAATGAAGTTTAATGCTGTTCTCTCTCCTCGCAGTATGCTGTATGCAGATCCGTTAAATTTTAGAATGGTATCGTTCTGTTTAACTTCTTCTCCATCTTGAATTAGTCTTTGAAATTTCAAGTCTGTGTCTATATAACCAAGTACTGCTATAAATACTTCTATCCCTGCGATAATACCTGATTGTTTTGCAACTAGATTTACATCAACTTTAAGTTTTTTATCAATTAAAGATTCTGTAGTCGGGTCATTAAAAGCTTGATCTTCTTGAAGAGCTAATTTTATTAACTCATGTACTTCTAGCGGTAACTGATGCACTCTATACTCCTAGTACTTGAATAATTAAATTTAGAAAACTCGACTACTGTACTTACCGGCTTTACGCTAATTCCAACATTCTCCGTAATGCTATATTAGCAGACTGTTTAATTTCTGCAGGAACCGTAATTCGATTTACTATGTTTCCAGAATCAATAGAGTCCAACACCCAAAGTAAATAAGCCGGATGTATCCGGTACATGGTTGAACAAGGACAACTGACAGGATCTAAGCAAAACACTGTTTTATCTGGATTTTCTTTAGCTAGTCTATTAACCAGGCTTATTTCTGTGCCAACAGCCCAGATACTACCGGGTTCTGATTCATTAATCATTTTCTTTATAAATTCTGTTGAACCATTCATGTCTGCTGCCTCAACAGTTTCTTTAGGGCATTCTGGATGAACCACGACATTAACTTTTGGAAATCTTTCTCTGGCAGTAGCTATTTGCTGTTTTGTGAATCTTGTATGCACAGAGCAATGGCCCCGCCACAATATAACTTTAGAATTAATTATTTGCTCTTCTGTATTACCACCCAATGTTTTAAACGGGTTCCAAAGAATCATTTCATCTAATGGTATTCCTAAATCGGAAGCAGTATTACGGCCAAGGTGCTGGTCAGGGAGGAACAACACTCTTTCGCCTTTTTCCAATGCCCAAGACATAACTTTCTTGGCGTTGGAAGAAGTGCACACAGCTCCTCCGTTTCTGCCACATAATGCTTTAATTCCTGCTATAGAATTCATGTATGTTAATGGCACTATAGAGTTGTCATCAGGAATGATAGCCTTAATATCGTTCCAAGCATCATCCACATCTTCCATTGGGGCCATATCGGCCATAGAGCAGCCTGCCGTAATGTTAGGCAATATAATTGTTTGAGAATCATCAGCTAATATGCATGCTGTCTCAGCCATGAAATGAACTCCGCAAAATACTATGTACTCAACGTTAGGGAGATCAGCGGCTTCTTTGGATAATAAAAATGAGTCTCCTTGGAAATCAGCATATTTTATTATTTCTTCGCGTTGGTAATGATGGCCCAAAACCGTAACTTTATCTCCAAGTTTTTGCCGCACATCAGCAATTTTAACATCCAATTCTTCCGGACTCATGTGAAGATATTCTGGAGGTATAGTCTGCCACCTAACATTAATTTTCATTTCTTCTGAAAGTGATTGTGCAGGAAGAGCATCTTCTGTGTCACAAAAAGCGGTTTGTTCAATTTCAGTGAGTGGTAATGTGTATACTCTATTTTCAATAGTCATATATCAAGTTCCTCCAACTTATTCGCTGAAGCCTACGTTAGTCACAGAACCCTTTAGTGACCACGCGCTGGTCTCGTCAATTTTTACATCTACCAACTGACCTGATAAATCTTTGGTATTCAACCCAGTATACACTAATTTATCATTTCGGTTCCTTCCAATCCAATTGTTTTTTCTTCTAGATTCAATCAGTACGGATTGTACTGAACCATGGCATTTTAGATTGTTCCTTTCTTGAATTATTTTTTGAGTTTCTTCTATGGCCTGTCTTCTATCAATTTTGGTTAAACGGGGGACGTCGTCGTCATATCGTCGTTCTGCGATCGTTCCAGGCCTCACGGAATATGCCGCGCAATGAACTTTCGAAAATTCTAAGTCTTCTACCAATTTCAATGTTTCTTGGAACTGATCATCTGTTTCACCAGGGAATCCTACAATAATGTCGGTACTCACAGTAACATCGGGTATGGTATTACGTATTTGATACAGCAATTTTTTATAATGGTCAGTTGAATAAGGTCTTCTCATACGTTCAAGAACTAAATCATTACCTGCTTGAATCGGTAAATTAATATTTTCACAAACTTTGGGCAAATCCCTAATAGATTCGATAATTCTTTGAGACATAAACGAAGGGTGGGAAGTTAGAAATCTAATTCTCTCTAAATTATCTATTTCATGAACCTTAAATAACAAATCAGCCAGTTCAGTACCATTACCAAAATCATGCCCATATGCGTCTACCGTCTGGCCCAGCAAAGTCACTTCTTTTACACCCCTATCAGTCAATATTTTTATCTCGTCAACTATCTCTTGGATAGATCTACTTACTTGCCGTCCTCTTCTATAAGGTATTATGCAAAACGAACACATAAAATCGCATCCTTGAATTATAGGAACATTACAGCTAACCCCAGGCGAAGACTGAGCATAATTAGTTACACAACCTTCCCAACTAATTTTTCTTTTCTCTGATATAGAATCTAAAAGCGGATTTATTTCCTGCGGTCGGACAAACATGTCTACTTCAGGGAATCTTCTAGAAAGTAGTTTGGATTCAGGTCCAACCATGCATCCCATAAGCACCAGCATTTGTTCAGGGTGAGTTTTTTTTAGATTTTGAGAAAATGATATTTTACTAATAACTTTATCTTCTGCACTTTGCCTAACAACACATGAGTTCAACACCATCACGTCCGCATCCTCTGGGTCCTTCACGCTAGTCAAACCAATTTGGTCAAAAGCGGATGCTAATCTTTCTGAGTCCGCCTCATTCATTTGGCAACCTACAGTCCATATGTGATATGTATTCATATTTTAAGTATTGCTATCCTATATAAAAGTGGCGGAGGGAGAGGGATTCGAACCCTCGAACCCGGTTACCCGAGTTAGGCGCTTAGCAGGCGCCCGCACTAGACCTCTATGCGACCCCTCCGTGCTGAGTATTAGCTTAGTATTAGATTCTATCAAACAGGGTAGATATGGGCAAGAATAAGACGTACTAGCACGAGGACTGATATAGTATGGAAAAAATCCAAAATTAAACTAAAAACAACTAATAGTACATAACTTGGCACTGACATAATCGGAATTCGGAATTAATTTGACACTGTATGCCATTAGACGTAGTATAAGTGACGTTAATCGCAAATACAGCAAGAGGTTTCCTAGAATGGATGAGCTTGATATCACTATAATTAATCTGCTTCAACTAGACGGCAGGGCATCAAACGCTAAAATTGCGCGTGAAGCATCGGTGAGTGAGGGAACAGTCCGTAGAAGACTTAAAAAGCTGATAGACAATGGATTTTTAAACGTTATAGCAATGCCAAATTTAGACCAACTAGGTTTTGCCACCACGGCAATGATAGGGATACAAACTGAACCTGGTATGTCAGAAAAAGTTGCTACGACAATAGCAGGAATGGAACAAGCCCATTACGTGGCTGTGACAACTGGATCATTTGATGTTTTCGTTTGGGTTGGCACGGATACTGCTGAAAACCTCGGTACGTTTTTAAGAGAACAAGTAGGCACAATAACTGGAGTGCAAAGAACTGAAACGTTTGTTAATTTATCTATTAAAAAACGTACATCTGGCCTTGTAATTTAAAACAAAACATCGGATATTTTATTCAAATTTTAGTAATACAAAAGTTATGCATTAAAGTGTATAATATGTCCGGTCGAACCCTTGATAACCCCCCTTAGAGTAATCATTAAAGAGAGGAAACCATGACATATATTATCACGCAACCTTGTGTTGGACTGAAAGATTCTGCCTGCGTAGACGTTTGCCCTGTAGATTGTATTTATACCAGAGAACAAGATGACCAGTTTTTCATTAACCCTGATGAATGTATAGATTGCGCTGCATGTGAGCCCGTTTGCCCAGTGACAGCCATATTCTCGGAAGACGCCGTGCCATCAGACCAAAAAGAATACATAGAAAAAAATTACGACTACTTCAAAAATAACGATCTATCAGAATTATCCAGAGGGTAATTCTATATAACACCAAATTCTGATTCATTGTCCATGGCTGAATAATGAATCAGCTAAAATGCATATTATTGGTTAGAAGGAGGAGCCCATGGTATCTGTAGACTCGACTCCAGAATTTGTAACACAAGCTTACAAAAAAATGGAAAAAAACCTAGAAATAGTAAGATCCCGATTGAATCGGCCTATGACGTTGGCTGAAAAATTGTTGCTTTCTCACTTGGACGATCCTGAAGGTGCTGAGCTGATTCCAGGAGAAAGTTACTTAAATCTTCGACCTGATCGAGTAGCTCATCAAGATGTCACAGGACAGATGGCCATACTTCAGTTCATGCAATCTGGCAGAGAAACTGTGGCTGTTCCTACCACCGTTCATTGCGACCACCTAGTACAGGCTAGAGTCGGAGCAAAATCTGACCTTTCTGACGCAGTCAATGAAAACAGTGAAGTTTACGACTTTTTAGAATCTGCATGTAAAAAATATGGAATGGGATTCTGGCAACCCGGCGGCGGTATAATACACCAAGTAGTCCTCGAAAATTATGCTTTCCCTGGAGCCTTGATAATTGGTACGGACTCTCACACGCCCAATGCAGGAGGCTTAGGATCACTAGCTTGTGGAGTAGGCGGAGCTGATGCAGCGGATGTAATGGCTGGATTGCCTTGGGAAGTTAAATACCCTAGGTTAATCGGAGTCCATTTAACCGGAGAATTGTCAGGGTGGACTGCTCCAAAAGACATCATAATATACTTAGCTAAAGTCTTAACTGTTTCAGGTGGAACAAACACAATCATAGAATATTTCGGTCCTGGAGTAGAATCCATATCTTGTACTGGAAAAGCTACCACAACTAATATGGGAGCTGAACTTGGAGCAACTGGAGATGTATATCCATTTGATAGGAGAATGGCAACATATCTAGAAGTTACACAAAGAGGCGAATTAGCAAAAATAGCTGAACAATACAAACATCTAATAACAGCTGACCCAGAAGTAGAAGCAAACCCGTCAGAGTACTATGATCAAGTTGTTGAGATAAATCTTACAACATTAGAACCTCATATAACTGGACCACACTCACCGGACAGAGCTAGACCAATATCAGAGCTAGCTGCAGAAATTAAAGAACACAACTTTCCTGAAAGAGTTTCGGCTGCTTTAGTAGGAAGTTGTACCAACTCTAGTTATGAAGATATGAGCAGGTGCGCCGATCTTGCAGAACAAGCTATATCGAAAGGATTAAAAGCGGCAACTCCTTTCATGGTTACACCAGGATCAGAACAGGTCCGGGCAACAATTGAAAGAGACGGGCAACAAGCATCTTTAGAAAATATTGGTGCTACTGTTTTAGCTAATGCGTGCGGCCCTTGTATAGGACAATGGCGTCGAGCAGAAGCGAGTGATGGAACTCCTAACGCAATAGTCACTTCATATAACAGAAACTTCCCAAAAAGAAATGACGGCCACACAGGTACAATGAATTTCATATCTAGTCCTGAACTTGCGTTAGCAATGAGTTTAAGCGGTAAACTATCATTCAATCCATTAGTAGATACGATAACTGCTCCAGATGGAACAGAAGTTAAATTGAATCCGCCAAAACCAGCTCCAGAAATCCCAGCAAATGGGTTTGAACAAGGACAAAATTATTATATAGCACCTCCAGAGGACGGTTCAGGCATTGAAATAACTGTGGACCCAACTAGCAATAGATTGGAAGTGTTAAAACCTTGGACTGCATGGGATGGTAATGACTATACAGACATGCCAATCCTACTAAAAGCAAAAGGTCAATGTACCACGGATGCCATATCACCAGCAGGTGCTTGGTTAGCTTACCGAGGCCACCTCAGTAACTTAAGCGACAACATGTTTTTAGGAGCTATAAATAGTTTTGCTGACGAGGAAGCCGGACAAAGTGTAAATCAACTGTCTGGAGAACAAATAATGAGCCCACCAGAAGTGGCAAAAGCATATAAAGCTCAACAAATCAGATGGGTTTCAATCGGAGATCAAAACTACGGAGAAGGCAGTAGCAGAGAGCATGCAGCTATGTCTCCAAGAGCTTTAGGTGCGGCGGCAATAATAGTAAAAAGTTTTGCCAGACTTCATGAATCAAACCTGAAAAAACAAGGACTATTACCATTAACCTTCGAAGTCCCTGAAGATTACGAAAGAATTCTTGTGGATGACAGAATCAATCTAGTAGGTTTAAACCAATTGGCACCGGGAACGACAGTAGATTGTGTAATCAAACACTCAGACGGATCAGAAGAAACTATAAATTTACGACATACCCTTAACGCAACTCAGATTGAATGGTTTAAAGCTGGGTCTGCGATGAATCACATGAAAAACATTGAATCATAATTTATCACTACCAATATAGACAAAAGAAGCAGGATCATATCCTCACTATTTATTGAGACGGTCCTGCTTCTCAGTAGTAATTAAAGTCTAAGAGTGCTGATACAATAGATTAAGGCCATTGGCTATACAGTTACTAATTCTAAAATAAAACTGACACACATACTTAAGCAGCTGCCAGAAGCAATAAGAGTTCAGGAGACCGTTATGACAAATATAAATAATATTCCAGAATTCGACGTAATTATAATTGGAGCCGGATTAACTGGCCTTCTATCCCTGCATCATTTGCGTGAGTTAGGATTCACTGCACAAATATTCGATGATGCCTCTGGAGTAGGTGGAACTTGGTATTGGAACCGCTATCCAGGATGCAGATTTGACTCGGAAAGTTACTCCTACGGATATTCTTTCTCTGAAGAATTATTGCAAGAATGGGACTGGAAAGAGCACTATTCAAGTCAACCGGAAAATGAACGTTATTTCAATTATTTCGCAGATAAATTCAAATTAAAACAACACATAAGATTCAATTCACACGTATCTTCTTTAGATTTCGATGAAGAAAATAGTTATTGGAATGTAAACATAGAAGATGGATACAAAGCACGGGGAAGGTTTGTTATAACCGCTGTTGGGATACTTTCAGCAAGCTATGTTCCAAACTTTGAAGGAATTCATACATTTAAAGGTCCCTGGTGTCACACCGGTAGATGGCCAAAAGAAGGAATGGATCTTGCAGGAAAGAAAGTGGGAGTTATCGGCACTGGGGCAAGTGGAGTACAACTCATTACTGAAATTGCAAAAGAAGTTGGCCATTTGACTGTGTTCCAGCGAACAGCGAATTTTTGTGCTCCGCTTAGAAATAGACCAATTAGCGACAAAGAGCAACAAGAAATAAAATCTAATTATCCGGACATATTTGCCCGGTGTTTAGAAACTGCTGGATCATTTATGCATAAGTTTGATCCTAGATCGGCTATGGAAGTTTCGAAAGAAGAAAGGCTGGAACAATATGAAAGATTATGGCAAGAATCTGGATTTAAAAAATGGCTTGGAAACTTTTATGATGTGATGCTGCCTGGAGAAGCTAACGAGGATTACGCCGAGTTTGTACGGAACAAAATCAGAGAAAGAGTTAATGACCCTGTAGTAGCAGAAATGCTTGTGCCAAAAGACCATATGTTTGGTTCAAAACGACTGCCGTGCGAAAGCGGATATTACGAAGTATTCAATCAAGACAACGTATTACTCGTTGACGTCAAAAACGCACCCATTGAATGCATTACAGAAAACGGGATAAAAACTTCAAACTGTGAATATGAATTCGATATCATAATTTACGCCACCGGGTACGATGCTATCACGGGATCATTGCTTAATATTGATATATATGGTGTCGGAGGGGAATCCTTAACCACAAAATTTTCTGAAGGGCCTCGTAGTTATATGGGTATTATGAGTGCTAACTTCCCTAACTTATGGACTGTAAACTCTGCTTCCGTAGGAAACTTTCCTAGAGCTGCTGAACCTCTTGTAGGATGGGTTGTTGAAGCAATAAATTATGTGAGACAGAATAATTTCAAAACCATAGAGCCAAGCCAAGAATCTGAAAATCAGTGGGTTACACATGTGAAAGAAGAAGGGGCAAAAATATTGAGATCCCAAGCTGATTCATGGTTTGTAGGAGCAAACATACCTGGTAAGCCAAGAGGTTTATTAACCGCACCCGACAGTGCTCCAGTTATGCGGGCAAAACGAGAAGAAGTGGCCGCTAACGGATATGAAGGGTTCATATTGAAATAATATATTTATCCTAAGTCGTTCAAACAGTCCAAGATAGGCTTATTAATGCAAGAAAATATTGGAATGTCAAATAAAGTATAAGGTCTAGCCTTTGACTCTCGCAAATCTTTAACCAAATCTAAGAAATTTCCTGGGTCATTTGTTTCAAAACCTAAAACAAATTCTTGATCATCTAATCCAAATGAATAAGCAGTACTAATCTTCACATCCGGATAATTATGCCCCACTTCAAAATGTTGAGACATAAGAGCTTGCCGCTCTTTAAAAGGCAATTGATACCATTCGTGAGTCTTAGTGAAAGGATATAAAAACAGATATTTCCTACCTATTATGCGCATTGACGTAGATGTTCCTTCTTGCCCGTCATGAGTGTGCTCACTTACATAAGGGGAATGATTAGTCATAGCAAAATAAGAATACGGAGTCTCTAAGTAGCTCCCTAAAGTTGTTTTGTTAATAGAAACCATAATCTGGTTAATAGTTTCAATATCTTCTGCTACATTCCATAGCACCAAATCAACGTCACCTCGCGTTCCAACTGTACTATATGAAGACAGGTGAGTTGTTTTTTGAAATTCTTTAATTAACTCGGCAAACTCTTGTTTACTATCTTCTTTAACAGAAGCTTCAAGTCTTTTCCAAGAGGAGTCAATTTTAAACAAACTGTATTTTACAAAATCTCTTTTCCCTGGCATGGTCATAAATCCTCAACCTCATAATACTAATAATTCAGATTTAAATTATACATTATCTTCTCAGTACTTTTCTTATCAGACGATGAATTAAATTTAATGTTACAATCGTTTAAAAATTGTAGGTGTAATATGGCCATTTTAGGAAAAGGCGAATATGAATATTCAGTTATAGAAAATTGGGCCCAACTACCAGATGGTTATAACTTGAAAGAGACAGCCGCAGTAGCAACCGACAACAAAGACAACGTGTATGTATTTAACAGAGGAAACCACCCTATGATGGTTTTTAATTCCGAAGGAGAGTTTCTAAAATCGTGGGGAGAGGGAGTATTCCCAAGAGCTCACGGATTAACAATGTCACCTGATGGAAATATATTCTGTACAGATGATGGCGATCATACTGTGAGAAAGTGTACTTTAGATGGAGAAGTGTTGTTTACTTTAGGTATCAGTGGAGAACCTAGTGGTTTTATGAGCGGTAACCCTTTTAATCGTTGCACACACGTGGCATTCGATCCTAAAACAGCAGATTTTTATGTGTCAGATGGATACGGTAATGCAAGAATCCATAAATATTCTGCTGACGGGAAATTACTATTTTCCTGGGGGGAACCGGGAAATGACCCTGGGCAGTTCAACATAGCTCATAATGTATGTACCGACAAAGATGGATGGGTTTATGTTGCTGATCGAGAGAATCACAGAGTACAAATATTCAACTCAAATGGCAAATTTGAAACTCAATGGGTAAACATGGCTAGACCTTGTGGATTGTACATAGACTCTGTAAACGATCTTGTATACATAGGTGAATTGGGATCTGCGATTGGTCCCAATCATGAAGCTTTGAACCTAGGACCTAGGGTAAGCATTTACAAAACAAATGGTGAATTAATAGAAAGACTGGGCAACAAGCCTGAAGGAGAGGCTCCAGGTCAATTTATTGCGCCTCATGGCATCTGTGTAGACTCTCACAGGTCTATATATGTAGGCGAAGTATCATGGACACATACCGGTAGTCATCTTAATCCACCTAAAGAAATTAGATCATTACAAAAACTAATGATTAATAATTAAATAAGAGGCACAATGGAAATTCATGTAGGAAGCTTACCCAGGGATGCATCTGACTCTAGAGGAGTAACCATAATAATAGACGTGTTTAGAGCCTTCACTACTGCCGCCATTGCTTTCGACAGAGGGGCAATTGACATAACCCTGGTTTCAGAGGCTGATGATGCCTTAACTTTATATCAGGCAGGTTATGGTGATCTTCTAATGGGAGAAATTAATGGAGAAAAACCAACAGGATTTGAACTTGGAAATTCTCCTCATGAAGCTATATCCACAAATTTCAAAAATAAACATGTGGTGCAGTCAACAAGAAACGGTACAGTAGGTGCCAACGCTGCGGCAGGAACTGCATCACACATACTGTTGGGATCTTTCGTAGTAGCTAACGCAACGGTATCAAAAATATTGAAAATGAACCCTGAACATGTCTCTATAATTGCTATGGGAGAGCAAGGTGTAATCAAATCCGATGAAGATGAACAATGTGCGTTTTATTTACGGAATTTGCTTGAAGGGAGAAAACCTAACACAAATGCTATAAAAGATCTGATAAAAACCAGCGGTGCTGTTCAGAAATTTTATGATACTTCGCAACCACAATATCTTCCCGAAGACGTAGACTGGGCTCTCAAATTCAATCATTTTGATTTTGCTATGGAAGCTACAAAAAACGGGGATCATTTAGTAGCCAGAAAAACTAATTAGTATTCTTGAATCTATTCAATGATAAATTCTCCAAACCTTTTATTTCAGTTTGCGCTCCTGTTATCATATCAACAATACCAATACTCATAGCAGCACTCCATAGTATTCCTTTCCTGCCAGCGCCAGTTGAAATGAATAAATTTCCATACCCTTTCACTTTATCTACTATAGGCATTGAATCGATGCATAGCGGTCTCAAGCATGCAGTATGATGAACTAACTTCGAGTCTTCCAAACTGGGAACCATATTAAGTAAATCCATCATAATTTGATTTCTGGCATCTGTAGTAGGAGTTTCATCAAAGCCTACTTCTTCTTCAGTTGTCCCTGCCCAAATCAGTCCATCTGGTTTCGAACTTACGTAATTACCTGCATGAAACACTGAAGATTTAATGTTTATTCCTTCTGCTTCCAGGCGAAGTATCTGGCCTTTTAATGGTATTACTGGCACATTAACTCCTATCCAATCTGAAGCAAATTTACTCCAAGGGCCCATTGTCAAAAGAGTCACATCTGAATAATGCTTAACATTTCCAGTTACAACTCCAGCACAATCATTGCCTTCAAATATCAATCCAGTAACTTCTCTATTGACAATTTTGGCTCCTAAATTTTCTGCTGCAGTAGCGATGGCCAATGATAATTTGTATGGTTCTACAGAAGATGTATTTTCGACAAAAACCCCTCCCAAACAATCTGGATTTAGAAGTGGTTCTACTTTAAGAAGGTCTTTCGTTGTTAACCAAGAGACTTCAAAACCTTCGACATCTTTTTGCCATAGCAATTCCTTTTTTAATTTCTCTTCTTCTTCAGAAGTAAATGCTAAATTAAGTTTATTATTAACTTGGTAATTCGTAGGAATCCCACTGATATTTTCTATGTCAGGAATTAACCATTTGTGAGCATTAAAAGATGACAATGTAAAATCTAGCAAGGGGTCAGGGATACCAGATCCTTCTAATGCACTCATCTCACCAAATGCAAACCCTGAGGCGTGGCTGCCCGGAGAATCTGGATCAAATATATATACTTCATGGCCTAACTTACACAATAAAAACGCTGATAATGACCCAACTATGCCGCCGCCTATAATATTAACTTTCATTTAATAACATCCGATTTTAATGAGTTATATACTGGAGAAAAACTTCGTCTATGTATATCACAAGGTCCATATATAGACAAACTATCCATGTGTTTTTTTGTTCCGTATCCTTTGTTTGACGCAAAACCATATTGTGGATATCGAACATCCATTCCAATCATAATGTCATCTCGATAAACTTTTGCAATAATAGAGGCCGCGGCAATAGTAAAACTCTTGGAATCTCCTTGTTTGATAATCTTAAAAGGTTTACCCCAAGATTGAATTGGCACATAATCTATCAGCAAGTAATCAGCAGATTCAGACATAGAGTCCAGTGATTGCTTCATTGCTAATTCTGTAGCTTTAGTCAGTCCTAAATCATCCACCTGATACGCTTGAACAACTCCTACGGACCAAGCGGTGGCATAATTTTTAATAATGTCAGACATTTTAGATCTGGATTTCGCACTTAGTTTTTTGCTATCGTCAATTTCTGCTATCCATTTGGGGGCTCCAAGGGGAAGTACGACAGATGCAGCCACTAATGGACCCGCTAAACACCCTCGACCAACTTCATCTAGACCAGCAATTACATTATAACCGGCTTTGATCGCAACAGTTTCAAATTTAAAGTCTGGCATTAAATACAAAACCCTTAGTAATGAGACAAATTAGAATCAAGGTGCCGTTCTATCACACCTCCGCCAACTAATGTATCTTCTTTATAAAACACAACAGCTTGGCCAGGAGTGATCGCTCTTTGTGGCTTATCAAATTTCAGTATCACATTATCATCTGAATCATTTACCAATGTGGCTGAACTTTCTTCTGATTTGTAACGTATTTTAACAGTTACATACTGAGGGAATTTTTTAAATATATCACTTGTGAAATTAACACGAGAGGCTAACAGTGATTGCTTAAATAATTTGTCTTCACCACCGACGGTCACATTTTTACTATCAGGGTCTATATCAATAACATACATAGGTTTATCTGATTCAATACCTAAGCCTTTTCTTTGCCCAATAGTAAAAAATTCTATCCCCTTATGTTCTGTAAGGATTCTCCCAGTTTCATCAATGATATTTCCAGGAGTCGATTCTATTTTAGTTTTTAAAAATTCTTTATAATCTCCAAACGGTATAAAACATATATCTTGGCTATCTCCCTTATTGGCATTAGGGAAAGATCTTGATAAAGCAAATGATCTGATTTCTGTTTTTTCATATTTTCCACAAGGCATCAAAGTTGTACTTAGCTCTTTTTGCCCCATACCAAAAAGCACATACGACTGATCTTTGGAAGTATCAATGCCTTTCTTTAATAAAAATTCATCTTCTTCTTTAACTATTCGCGCATAATGTCCTGTAGCAACATAGTCTGCTCCTAGCAGTAAAGCTCTATTCCTGAGAAAATTAAACTTTATTTTATCGTTACATGCAATGCAAGGATGAGGAGTTCTAGCATTTTGATATTCTTCACAAAAATAGTCAATCACGTGTTGTTGAAATTCTTTTTGAACATTGAAAACGTAATGAGGGATGCCAAGAATGTTGCAAACTCTTCTTGCATCTTCAACATCATCAACGGTACAACATCCTTGATAATTTGTAGGCAATTGAGACATATCAAGATCGTATAGTTTCATTGTTACTCCAATAACATCATAACCTTCTTCTTGGAGTAACAGACATGCGACTGAAGAATCAACTCCACCGCTCATTGCTACAACTACTTTTTTATTCATAATTAACCCGGATATAGGATATATCTAAGTACAAACAAACACAACTCCACAAACCATACTAGTTGCCATATCATATAATTTATCGATTGAAATAAGATATTATACTGATATAAGAAATTTAAAGAGGTGAATTATGGGAATTACTTACGGAGTTTCTCTACCTAGTAGGGGGCTATTAGCGACACCTGATAATTTGAGGTCAACTGCTTTATTGATTGAGAAATACAACTTCGACTCTGGCTGGGTCAGCGACCATATTGTAATCCCTAAAAACATTGAATCCAAATATCCTTACTCACCAACTGGAGCAAGTCCATTTATAGATGATCAACCGTATTTTGAACCGATATCAACTCTCAATTTTCTCGCAGGGTGCACAAGTAAAATTAGATTAGGCACACATGTTTTGATAGTACCATACAGAAATCCAGTACTGACAGCTAAGATGTTATCTTCATTAGACTCACTTTCAAAGGGAAGATTAATTGTAGGGGTCGGGGTCGGATGGATGGCAGAGGAATTTGAGGCGTTAGGCTTAGACACATACAAGAAAAGGGGTAGAATCACAGATGAGTTTTTGGCAATGTATAAACAGATTTGGACTGGTCACCAATCAGAAAATGATAGCCAGTTATACAAAATACAAAATAGTGTTTTTACTCCGGTTCCAGCTCAAAAGCCTCATCCCCCTATCTGGGTAGGAGGGCACTCAAAGGCAGCGATTAGACGAGCTGCCCAATTCGGTAATGCCTGGATGCCGATCGGAGGCCGCCCTCCATCCATTTTAGAACCTACAGAACTTGCTCACAAATACGCAGAATTAAACAAATATTTGGACCTGTTCAACAAACCTCAAGACTCAGTGAAACTTTGTTTTTCGTCTACTGTTACATTTTCCAATAATCCAGAAGCTAGACATTCTATGATGTGTGGGCTACCAGAACAAGTTGCATCTGATATCAGGTCATACCAAGACGTTGGAGTAAGAAATTTTATATTTAGCTTCAATAGCAACAATATAAACGAGTTACATGAAAACATTCAACGATTCTCAGAAGAAGTATTATCTCTGATTCCTTAAACATAAGGGGGCTATCACTTGATGATAGCCCCCTTATGTTTGTTATTTAATTATGGCAGGTCTACCACCAAACCGATTTTCCAGTTCGTATATATCATCTAATCCCATTAATCCGGCTACATCCCATCTTGAACCATATCTTTCAGGGTCTACCCTACCAGTATTTTTAAGTTCTTGAAAAGCTTCTTTGACTTGTTGGTAAATCAACCAGATTGTACTACCACAAATCATTATCTTATATCCTAGTTTCTCTACTTCTTGAGTGGAAGCTAAATCTCCGTTATACATTCTCGGCAGATCTTTTAAATCTGTAGCGTAATTTTCTATATCTTCTTGAGATTTTATCCCATCAACAAATACTAAATCAGCACCTGCTTCGACATAAGCATTACATCTTTTCAGGGTGTCTTCCCATCCCGTAACGGCATAAGCATCACACCTAGCTATAATAACAAAATCAGGGTCAGTTTTAGCATCTATAGCGGCTTTTATTTTTTCTACATGCTCTTCCATAGGAATCACTTGTTTACCTTCAAAAAATCCACATTTCTTTGGGAAAACTTGATCCTCTAAGTGTATTCCTGCTACTCCAGCCATTTCATATTCTCTAACTGTTCTCCTAACATTAATAGCATTACCATATCCTGTGTCTGCATCACATATTATGGGAATATCAACAGCTTGTGCTATATATTTTGCGTTAGTTACCATTTCTGTCATAGTTAAAAGACCAACATCGGGAAACCCTCTCTCCGCAGCTGTTCCACATCCGGTCATATATGCAGCTTGGAACCCCACTTCTTCTGCAATTTTTGCATGTAGAGCATTCAATATGAATGGAGCAACCAGCAATTTATCTTGCTTAAGCAGTTCACGTAATTTAGTGGTAGTTTTCATTTATAGTCTCCTTTATTTATCTTAATCTAAACGAGTCAAGTATATCCCAACTAATATCACTGGACCAATGTTTCTGTTCCCAATTTTCTCCTGCTAATTTAGACTCATATTTAACAAGTTGCAAAGTTTTAAGCGCGAATGGAGTGTCGAGGCCAAAATTGTCAAATAAATCTTTAGCCATTTCATGCGCTTCTTCTATAATATTAGTGTTGGTTTCAAAGTTTTCTAATAGCTGGATGCAAGGTGAATACTCTGAGTTAATTCCTTTCAAATTAAATTGTTGAGCTAAATGTGTTCTTAAACTATTAAATGGATCTCCAACTATATCTTTGCATTTTATTTTTAAATCATAGGGAGGTCCTTCAGATATAGTTATTTTCTGCGGTGCCATCTCCCACTCAAAATTAGAGTAATTATTTAATACATTAATAATGACGTCACTTCTTTCAATGTTAATCACAGATTGTTCTTCAAAATACTGAATCAATGGCATATGAAGCATAAACATTTCTGCTGTCCAGCATCCAAATTGGTTACACAATATTTGCCGTGCAGTATGAATAACTCGCAAGAATGAAGGATCTGGTATCAGTATAAAACTGTATCTTATAGCCATAGTTAACCTCGTAAAACAAATTTATGATATTCTATATATTATTAGTATACTCAAAGTCGAATTATTGTACGATTATGTTATAATAATTTTCCTATTGGCCGAGGTGGTGGAATTGGTAGACACGCGGTCTTGAGGGGGCCGTGGGCGTAAGCCCGTGTGGGTTCAAGTCCCGCTCTCGGCACCAAGAAGACTGGAATCAGGGCGACGTAGCCAAGTGGTCTAAGGCGGAGGTCTGCAAAACCTCTATTCGGCGGTTCGAATCCGCCCGTCGCCTCCAGTATTACCTGGCCAAAATAAGCCGAGGTGGCGGAATGGTAGACGCGGCGGACTTAAAATCCGTTGCCCTTTAAAGGCGTGTGGGTTCGAGTCCCTCCCTCGGTACCAATTAAAGATTAAGTGTATTACCTCGAATATACGGTTCTTTAGTCGCATTGACCACATGTAAGGAGGAGTAGAAATGCCATTTTATACAAACGGTGACGTGCAAATTCACTATCAAGATGAAGGTTCTGGATTTCCAGTATTGTTTACCCCTGGAGGAGGACTCAATTCCCATATGGGTTATTGGCCCACACAAGTAATCAATGTGATGGATGAATTCAAAAATGATTTTCGCTGCATTACTATGGATCAACGTAATGCTTACGGCGGGAAATCTAAAGGACCAATTCCAGTAGACGATCCATGGGGAGCTTTTGCCGATGACCAACTGGGCCTTATGAGCCACCTAGGCATTGAAAAATTCGGATTCATGGGGTTCTGCATTGGCGGACCTTTCGCTCTGAAACTTATAGAACGAGCACCAGAAAGAATCACCGCAGCAGTCTTATGTCAACCAGTCGGGCACAATGCTGAATTCCCTGATTCTATGTATGATTCAGGCAAAGATCTTTGGTCACCTGAACTACTACGCCAGCGTTCTGACCTGAATGCGGATCAATGTAATGCATACTTAAATAATCTTTATCGTATAGAACCGAATGCTGACTTTGTGTACAGTGTATCTCGAGATTTTGTTAGCACTTGCAATACGCCAATTCTAGTAATGCCAGATAATACCCCTTCCCATTCATACGAAGCAGCAATCGAAGTAGCAGAGCTTGCGCCAGGAGCAGAATTAACGGTTTATCCGTGGAAAGAACAAGAAGATATTAAAGCTAATACCATTAATCAAGTACGCCAGTTCTTGTCTACTCATCAATCTTAAAATAAGGTGTTCTTAGGGTCATGCGAGTGCGAATCTCGCCCTGAGCATTCCCTTCAGTAGAATTGGTATTAAAGAGATGCTATACAATATCTGAAGACCTAGTCAGATGCATAATATTGACTTGATATATTTTTGATATTAAAAAGTTACAGGAGCATTATCTTTATTCCCAAATAGGAAAATTTCTATAAAATGAGGTGCACTTATCATGAGCTTAATAACTGATATTAAAGTTGAAATCCCAGACCATAATCACATGAGTCAAGTTATGGTATATATAACGTCTGAGTCTGGGCATACCGGTATAGGTGAGGCCTGGTGGGGAATACCCAGTCCTGATAATCCTGGTTCCACTTCTATACCTATAGCTAACGTAATAGAGTACCTGCTGGCTCCAAAACTAATTGGAAAATCCTCTCGAACTATAGAAAAACATTGGTTTGACCTATGGGATTATGGCTACAGATATGCAGACGAAGGGATTTTCTTGATGGGATTATCTGGTATAGACATTGCCTTATGGGACCTACTTGGCAAAGAGCTAGACACATCCGTGTGCCAACTCTTAGGAGGACCTGTCCATGAAAAAATTCCTGGATATGCCAGTCTACCAGCCTTACGAGATCCCGAAGTTGTACTAAGTGAGGTCAAACGTGCAATAGATGCGGGATTTTTCGCAGTGAAATTACATGAACTAGACCCAGTACATGTACATAACATCCGCAGAGAATTTGGAAATGACTTACACATCATGGTCGATGTCAACGGACACTTCAATAAGATTGAAGCAATTGAAGTAGGGAAAGAACTTGCTAAAGGCAATGTAACTTGGTATGAAGAACCTGTACGTCCTATGAGAGATCATGCTGCCATCAAAGAAGTGGGGGACCGAGCGAATGTTCCTATAGCTGCGGGAGAGAACGAATATACTTTAAAAAATTTTGAACAGATCTTGCAATCCAAAGCTCTCACATATTTACAACCTGAAATAACCAAAATCGGAGGAATTACTGCAGCAAAACGTATTACAGGCCTTACAGAAATTTACAACACTGCTCTATCTCCTCACAATATGAGAATCGGTCCTGCATTGAGTGCCTCGATACAATGGGGGTTCAACGCGCCTATGACTGCCTGGCAAGAAGTACCATGGGTTAGGTATGAATTTGCTGCACAATATAAGTTACCACCTCTGCATGACGGATACGTTCTTTTGCCTGAAGGTCCAGGGTTAGGTTTATCAAAATAGACAGATGCCCTGTTAAGCTATTTCAGCGATCACATAAGTTCCGTCAATCCAAGTTGGTTCACCATCTAAATGTTCCATTAATTTAGCAAAAATAGCTGATTGCTCAGGATCATTTGCATTAGAAATATGAGCCTCTTTGCTTTCAAATATCGCAGCTCCTACCCAATCTCGTTCCTCGTCTGGATTCATTAAAAACCAGGCAATCATGCCTTTTGGCATAGGCCTATCAGATTCTTTAAAAAGGTTTAATAGAACTTCTTCATGGCCTTGTTTGACTTTTAAATTGAATATCGTACCGTACATTTCTCATCTCCAATATCATGTGTTTATTTGATATTTGTGGTTGATTACTATATATACACTTTGTCTTTTAACCCAAAACCTGTTATAGCTACCAACACTTTATTGTCTTTATTTATATGGCCAAGTTTTACTAATTCATGCAATCCTGCTATTGCTGCCGCAGAAGTAGGTTCGCAATATATACCATCTTTTTGTGCTAAAACGCGTTGCCAGTCAATGATAGAGCTGTCACTCACAGATATTGCCTGCCCATGTGTTTCTTTTAATATTTTCATTATTTGCTGAGATCTTGGTGGATCAGCAACAGATATTCCACCTGCTACAGTTGTTCCGAATCCGTTTACGTTTGCTCCAATACCCATAAATTCATCAACCAATGGTTTAACAGAATCAGCTTGTATAACGTGCATTCGAGGAATGTGGTTAATCATACCTTTAGAAAGTAATTCTTGAAATCCTAGCCATGCTCCTATATACAAACTCCCGTTACCGACAGGCATCAATAGATCATCTGGTAACACATATGAGTCATCATTACATAACTCATATGCAAATGTTTTGGTTCCTTCCAAAAAATATGGGCTCAATTTATGGGTTCCATAAACCATTTGGTTATCATCTACAAATTGAGTTGCGGCATCAGTAACTTCTTCTCTGGATCCATCTATTATATGTGTCGAAGAACCATATACTGAAATTTGATCCAGTTTAGGTTGTGGTGCAGAACTAGGAGCGAAAATGTGAGCCTTGATATCTCCTTTACTACAATATGCTGCCACAGAAGATCCCGCATTACCGGATGAATCTTCTACTATCTGTTGTATTCCCATTTCTTTCGCAACAGAAATCATCAAAGCCGTACCTCTGTCTTTAAAAGACCCTGTAGGGTTCATAAATTCTAGTTTTGCCTTCACATTGTTTAATCCCATTAATATAGCAGTATTAGAAAGAGAAACTATAGGTGTATTGCCTTCACCTAAGGTAAGTAAATCTTTATTAGAGGATATAGGCATTGGGATTTCTATGCCCTGCCATTTGAACTCGCTTACGAACGACGGATATTTAACAATCAAAGGGTTATTACAATTTTCACAATATATTTGATACATATCTGGGGAATATAATGAAAAACAATTTACACATTCAAGGGCTATATCAGAGGTAATCATATTCACATACTATCATTAGATTAGGTGTTTTTTCCAATCTTAATCTGGAAGATAAATTTGTCAATTAATAATAAATCAAATTTTAAAAGGTTGAATTTATGTACCATAATGATTATAAAACAAATATAATTAAGAACAATTAAATAATATATTAATCCCACAAGGAATATTATGAACCATAAGATTGATTACTCCTGTGACAAGTGTGGTGACAGTCATTATTCAGAAGGCAAAGTCAATGTTGCAGGAGCAGGGTTAACTAGATTTCTTAACATACAAAATAACAGATTCGTTTATGTGGCATGTTCCTCCTGCGGGTACACCGAGTTTTACAGAGCCGGTAAAAGTGGTGCAGCTGCAACACTCCTAGACCTATTTACAAATTAACAATATAAGATTAAATCGAATTATAAAGAGCCATCAACTACAACATCTAGCAATGTTGGCTTTCCTAAATCAACAGCTCGCTTAATAGCATCTTTAATATCATCTGGGTCGGTAATCCTTTCTGATGCAACGCCCATGCTTTCTGCTATAGATGCCATGTTGAAAGGAGTTGGAAAATCTGAGTACAATAAATTTCTGCCAGCCGGTTCAGTGTTGAGTATATGCTCTTGGTATATATTAAAATTAACTTTTAACACACGGTACATTCCGTTATTTAAAATCACAAAAACACATGGGATATTATCATTGGCAGCCGTCCACAACCCTTGTATAGTCATCATTGCACTACCATCACCAATTAGACCGAATACTTTCCTGTCTGGATGGGCACATTGAGCTCCCATAGTAGAACCAATTCCACCGCCAATTGATTGCCCTCTATAGCCAATTATGTCTCCTCTATTGGAGCCCTCCAAATATTCTCTAACAATAGTTCTATTACTTATAGAATCATCAACTACAACTGAATTTTTAGGTATAGCTGCAACAAACTCATGCATCATTCGAGCAACTGACATCGGTTTGTTATTCCATTTATTGGATATAGATTCTTCAAATACTGCCTTTTGACTGATTTTATCTTTCTTAACTAAATTTTTCCGTGATGCAATTATAGGTTTATTATTGTCATTAATTTCAGCGTTAACAGCGCCAATTAGGTCTGCTAATCCAGTCTTGCAGTGTGAGATAATGCCTATATCTGTAGGTTCTGATTTTCCGATAGAAACCGGCACAGAATCAATATGGATTAAAGTTGAAGTTTCTTCTAATATTACATCTCCCCAATAGAACAATTCTTCAAAAGTATTCATTCCTACTGCCACAACAACATCTGAAGATTTCAAATATTCTCTATATTCCTTGGTTCTTAATGATAATATCCCTAGGTATTGTTCATGTGATGTAGGGAAAGATACTTCTGCTCCTCTGAATTGATATACAGGTAATCCGAGTAGTTCTGCCAATTCAATTGATTCACCTACTGCATCATCATCAGAAACCCTGTCTCCAACTATCAATACTGGGTTTGTTGCGTTTGCTAAAACTTTAGCTGCCTTTGATATTTCTATTAAATCTGGCCTGATTAACTCCGAAGCCTTGGTAGAAGGAATGATATTCATCTCTGCTGAATCTTCTAATGCGTTTGAGGTAAGTCCCACATAAACTGGGCCTTTGGGATGGGTATTAGCCTCATTGAAAGCCCTTCTAATAGCTCCTGGTATTTGATCTGGATGGGTCAATTGTATGGCCCATTTAGTCACTGGTCGAACCAATTCAGCTAAATCAGTATTGCCTTCCACTACCTTTCTTATGTCATAATTAGCAGAAGTTACTACCATAGGAGTTCCAGTATTTAAGGCATCTAGCATTAGTGCGATCCCGTTTGCCAGTCCACTATCCACATGGAGGCTAACAAGTGAAGGTTTACCAGTACCACGAGCATAGGACTCTCCCATTCCGACGGCTACACTTTCTTGCAAAGCCATAATATATTTAAATTCTGGATAGTCTGCTAGCATGTCGATAATAGGGGCTTCACTTGTACCAGGGTTTCCAAAAATATATTCTATTCCTTCAGCTTTCAACATCTCTAACAAAGCTCTTTTTCCTGTCATATATACAGACATAATGCACCTCAATTACTTTTAATTTAATGCGTTTATTATATTAAGACACGCATTCGTCATAACCTGTTTTTGATCTATATCTAACGGATTTTCTTGTGATGAAAATTTCACTATTACAATATCATTATTAATATCTACAAACATATATTGACCATAAATGCCTACACAGAACAATATTGGGTTATTTTGATTAAGGGTATACCACTGGTTTTTATAACTAATAGGCATACCGTTAAAATACGGAGCAAAGTTACCCGATTCCCAGGCATTACGATCTCCAGTAAACAATTCTCCCAACCACCTGTTAGATATGATTTGTTTGTTTTTTCTGAATCCTCCGTTGGCTATCAAATTACCCAATCGTGCTAAATCCCTAGCCGTTGTATTAATACCACCTGCAGTTCGTGGTGAGCCAGACTCATCTATTGTGACATAAGCTGGCAGTTCTGTTCCTAATGGCTTCCATAACAATTCAGATGCTACGTTGGAGAAATTCATATTAGTAACAATTTCTACCAACCAACCCAATAAATCACTATTTGGAGAAGTGTATTTAAATATTTCACCATGATGAGCCTTCGTGCTATTAATGGTTTGAAGGAATTCTTTTAGATCAATTGAAGGAAGTGAATCATCTTTTGGATCCCAATTAGTAGATCTCCTATAATGAATCATAGGTCCTGATGTTGCATAGTAATCTTCTTCAAAATCGACGTCTGCCGTCATATCCAATAGGTGCTGAACTGAACATTTTGCGTATCCGGTATTTTTTAATTCTGGAATATAATAACTAATCGCTTTACTAGGGTCTATAGCTTTATTATCAATTAAAATACCAGTTATAACTCCCAAAACGGATTTAGAAACTGACATTAATATATGTCTAGAGGATGCTTCCATATTATTGTTATATGACTCACATATAATTTTACCTTTTTGTGTCACAATAAAAGCATCTGTATAGCTGGATTCTAAAAACATATCAAATGACATTTCTTGACCAACATGGTCTTTAAAAGACAATTGATCAAATTCTATAAGCTCTGACTCAAATTCCCAAATATCATTAGGATCATTAAGAATCAGTTTTGATTCTACTAAATCATCTACATGTTGAAATCCCCATCTATTGAATGGTGGGAATCGCCAATTAGATAAATTTACCTGTGACGATTCATTTTGTGTATTGTCAGCCATTCATAAACCTCCAGTTTGCAACCAAATTTCAAAATCAAGCTTGGTTTGAGGATCGGTAGGCGGGTATAAACCAAATATAGAATGATTATTTTTAACTTGATGCTCAACAAAATTTTCAAATATTGTCATACTATGAGCTTCTTGAACAATGTCGTTGCAAAACTCTGATGGAATCACTATAACTCCATCACCATCTCCTAAAATAATATCTCCAGGATAAACAGCAACGCCACCACAGCCTATCGGCACATTCAAATCTACAGCATGATGTTTCGTTAAATTAGTAGGTGCTGAAGAAGTTGTTTGATATGCTGGGAAATTCAGTTTTGATATCTCTGAAGAGTCTCTAAAACCTCCGTCTGTAACAATTCCTGCAGTGCCACGCATCATTAATCTAGTAATTAATATGTTACCTGCAGAAGCTGCACTGCTATCTCCTCTACTGTCCACAACCATCACATGTCCTTTTGGACATTCTTCCACGCCTTTTCTCTGCGGGTGATTTACATCTTCAAATACTTGTAGAGTATCGAGATCCTCTCGAGCAGGTATATATCTCAAGGTATACGCCTCGCCTATCATTTTGGGAGCGCTAGAGTTCATCAATGTAGGTCCAAGCATAAAGGCGTTTCTAATACCACGTTTAAATAACGCAGTGGAAATAGTTGCGGTGCTAATGTTTTTTAGCCTGCCTCTATTTTCTTCAGTGAGAATATTCATTTCTGTGGCCTGCTATTCATTAATGTTATAAACCTTTACTGCTGTATCATGAAACATTAAAGCTCTTTCTGATTTGGAATAATCTTTAGACAAAATTTTGAACGCATTATATAAGACGTTAAAAGAGTAAGAAACTTTGTCAGGAGGGAAATTACATTCAAACATGCATCTATCAGGTCCAAATTTTTCGATACAATAACTCAAAAGAGGTGATAAGTCTGCAGCAAGACTATTTGAGTCAATCGGAGCATCTCGAGTATGCCAATCAAATCCATACCTAGGTTGGCCTAATCCACCCAATTTCATATAAACATTTGGGCAGCTTGCTAATTGATCAATATTTTTTTTCCATTCTTCTATAACTTCGTTATCTCTGTTACCGTAGGGTCCTACACGTAATAAGCCGCCTATATGGTTAGATATTATCTTCAAATCAGGAACTGCATTTGCAAAACGTGCAAGTTCAGGCAATTGGGGAAAGTACACAGTATTATCAAGAGTCATGCCTTTTTTTGCTAATATTTTAGCTCCTTCTTGAAAAACAGGATCTAATAATTGTTCTTCTTTAGCTCTATTTTCTACACTATCATGTTTGTCCCAACCACAAGCATAGCGGATACCTCTAAATCTATTAGGGCTAGCAGATTGCAAGGCTTCTAATACAGGTTCTACTCTTTCACCTAAATTTAAATCAGCTTTACCTACTATTGCTGCAGCTGCCTTTGCTGGGCCATATAATCCACTCGCACTAGCTGCGGCTAAACCTTGAACAAATTCCACTTCACCAACTGAACGAAGTTCTACTGGCCCAGTAGTACGGTACATAGAAGTCGTTTCAATGAACACTGTTGAAGTAACATTATGTCCACTATTAATATCTTCTGAAAGTTCATGCAAAAGATATCTTTGATAAGGAATTCTTACTGATCTGAAATCCCAAAAATGATGATGCGGATCACATATAGGTAAATCGGGTTCGATTGTATCCTCAGGAGTTAATGCTAACCAATCAATATTTCCATACGGCATAATCATATCCTCCACTGAATTATTTCTTCAATATTAACATTTATAAGTGATTAATTATATTTACACCAATTTTAGGATTGCAATCAAGCTATTTATCAATATATGATAACGATTCAGAGCCACTAATTATAATTCAAGTAATCAAGTATAATACACATAACGAGGTATAAAATGGAATTCGTAACAAATGAAGAAATCATACAACGAGCGCGGCAAAACCTTGCTGACGGACCTTGGTCATACCTGGTAGGAGGTAGCGAATCCGAAACTACTATGCGTAGAAACAGATTAGCTTTTGACACCATAGCATTTAGACCTCGAGTATTAGTTGATGTTTCTACAGTTGACACTAGCACTCAGATACTAGGAAATAAAATAGATTTGCCAGTACTACTGGCTCCTATAGGTTCCCTGCAAGTATTTCACAGCGATGGAGCTATAAATTCCGCTAAAGCCGCTGAAACTATGAACACTGTGCATGTCGTGAGCTCTGTAACCCAGCCTAATCTAGAGGAAACTAACGAGTCCTCACAAGCAAATAAGTTTTTTCAATTATATATTCACGGTGATTGGGACTGGATAAAAACAATGATAGATAGAGCAGTCAAATCAGGATATAAAGCTCTATGCATTACAACTGATACAGCTAGTTATAGCCGAAGAGAACGTCCCATGTTAAGTAGATGGGTAACAATATCAAGAAGAACTCCACCGAATCCTTTCTGGCAAGCATCTGTAACTTGGGAAACTATTAAAAAGATAAAAGAGTACTGCGCATTACCGCTAATACTAAAAGGTATAGCAACCCCTGAAGATGCAATGCTAGCCGTTGAACATCAAGTAGATTGTGTATGGATTTCTAACCACGGGGGCAGGCAATTAGATCATGGATTAGGAACGTTAGATATGTTGCCTGACATCTATAATGCAGTTAACAATCAAGCACAAATAGTCCTAGACGGAGGAATACAAAGAGGTACCGATGTAGTTAAAGCTTTAGCTTTAGGGGCAGATGCGGTAGCTATTGGGAGATTGCAAGGTTGGGGCATGGCTGCAAATGGCCATGAAGGTGTAATAACAGTATTGCAAATACTCCAACAAGAAATCGAAATTGCTTTGAAATTGCTCGGAGTTACCTCACTGGACCAATTAAATCCAAAATTAGTATGCCCAGCAGCTTCAACAACTCTTCCGCATGAAATGAGTTCATGGGTAAATATGCCTCAAAATAGAATAAAATAGAAGAAGGACAACATGAGTAATAAGACAGTAGTAATTATAGGTGGCGGAATCATAGGTAGTTCGATTGGATTTCATCTTTCAAACCTTAATAACACAGTAATAATACTAGACAAAGGACCTTTTCAGGATTCATGTTCTTCTCATTCATTTGCCTGGGTGAACGCAGGATCGAAAAGCCCTATAGGATATCATCAGTTATGTAGATCTTCTGTCGACAATTGGCCAACATTCGCAAAAAAATTAAATACAGAAGTAGGATTGAATCTAAATGGAACTCTGAAATGGGAAAATACTGCTGCAGGTGCTGAATTTGCAAAAAAAAGAGTGGAAGAACTGCAGTCTTGGGGATATCACGTTGAAATAGTAGATGAAAAATTTATCAATGAAAAAGAACCTACTCTGAAACTAAAGGACCTAACCTTTGCTCAATTCACCAAAAATGAGGGCCATGTTGAACCCAAAAGAGTGATAGATGCCTGTCAATTCAAAATCAAAGAAAATGGTGGCCAAATAATTAATAATTGTGAAGTAACAGGGTTTATTACTAATACCAAAACCAATAATATAACTGCAATTAATACTACTTCTGGAGATATAGTGTGTGATTCTGTGGTTATCGCTGCTGGCACCGGCACCGAACAATTATCAGCTATGCTCAACATTAATATACCTCTACTGCAAAGCCCTGGCGTAGTAGCCTGGACAGATCCTCAACCAAAGGCAGTAGATGGCTTAATAATGAGCCCTGCCATCAGTGGAGGTAAATATCCGGGAAATGATGATAAATCAGAAGTTCACATACGACAACGAGTGGATGGATCTTACCAACTAGTTAATGAACGAAGAGGAGATTTTAACGAACAGATTGAAGATTCTCAAGAGAAAGCTGAGCAACTTCTACAACATTTGGCAGAATATTTCCCCCAACTAGAAAAAGCCAAAGCCATCGCAGAACCAGTAGGATACAGACCGATGCCAGAAGACCGATTCCCAGTTGTCGGGTTCGACGACACATGGAGTAACGTTTATATTTCAGTGACTCATAGTGGAGTAACTTTGGCTCCAATCATTGGAGAACTGGCCTCTATTGAAATAAATTATAGCGTCAAAACGAATGAGCTGGAAAACTATAGACCTAGCAGATTCAAACAATAATTTGAAATATAGGGGGACTCATGCCACATAACAATAGACAAAATATTGTAATAATAGGTGCAGGTGTCTTAGGGACAGCAATTGCAGTAAATTTACTGCAATATGGAGCAAATATCACAATTGTAGACAAAACTAGTCAGACCCAAGGAGCATCCAGAGTTTCATTCGCGTGGCTTAATGCGTCTTGGAAAACACCTTTTGATTACCATGACTTAAATAGACGATCTATGGAGATGTGGCCAAGATATGCTCAGTCTATCGGAGGCAATGTTGGATTAAATCTTGGCGGAACTGTCACCTGGGAAACAGATCAAGCACGTAGCGAAACATTGTTGCAAAATGTAGAAAGAGCTCAGTCTTTTGGATATCCCATACGTATAGCTACTAAACAAGAAATCCAAAAACAAGAACCTAATTTGAAAATTGACAAAATTCTCACCGGTTCTATAAGTGAAATAGAAGGTCATGTTGAACCGCATCGAGTAATTCAGGCAGCAATAGATAAAATAACTGATTCTGGAGGAACAGTTTTACTAAACGAGCCATTTGAAAGCTTTGAGTTTGATTCCAACCTCAAGAATATTACAGCTGTAAAAACTGCTCATAGAATCATCCCTTGTGACATAGTTGTTATTGCAGCAGGAATAGATACCACTGCAATAGGGTATGATGCCAAGGCATTTATACCTCAAGCAACCAGCCCAGGCGTAACTGTACGCACTAGCCCAATGCCGAAATTATTGAACGGTATAGTTTACGCTCCTTCTTTAGAGCAATACGGCAAAGAAATTCATATGAAACAGCTTATAGATGGTACATTTTTAATAGGAGAAGGAGAACAAAGTAGTAAAACATCTGATGACTCTCAAGAAAATGCCAACCGTCTAGTAGAATTCGCTACACAATATCTACCTCAATTAAGCGACGCGGAGCCTAGATCAGAGCCAATAGGGTACCGCCCAATGCCTTTAGATGGATTCCCAGCTGTTGGATTTGTAGAAAAAACTCCTAATGCTTATGTAGCATTAACACATAGCGGTGTAACTTTAACTCCTATTATCGGAGAACTAGCATCTCTGGAAATCACCTATGGTGTAAGCACTCCTCAGCTGAGCCCGTTCCGGCCGACCAGATTCAAAGAAGATGGTACTGGTGGTAGAGACGAACACTCTAATTCATCACAGAATTCTCTAAATATTGATACGTTACGAAGACACGGATTAGATTAATTAAAACCCAAAAATTACCTAGAGAATATAGTTTCTAGGTATCTAAACACAGGAGACATATAACCGGAAAAATCACTATTATATCCGTCAGCGTGTTCACATTTTTCTAATCTCTGATATATACTTCCAGTAGGAGCATACTCGTATATATCATCCGAATGGTTAATTGGTATTCGAGTATCGTCCTTGCAATGAATTAATAAAATTGGATAGTTTAATTTCATAACAGCATTTTGTGGTTTTATTTCCCGTATATCAATGCCTTTAAATAATTTTGTAGAAGCAATAATTCCTGGTTTAAGCAAGTCAGATAAACTGTTGGGTAGGCCCGTCCGTAACGAAACTTCTCCGCTCATTAATGAAGATAAATCATTAAATGGGCTATCGGCTATTACTCCCTTCACTACAGGGAAATTATGAGCATGAGAAATCCCTATTGTTCCTCCGTAGCTGTATCCGAAAATTACTATTTCAGTAGTACCAATTTTTTTTAAAAATTGAATAGCAGCTTTAATGTCATGCTTTTCATTAACTGTTAAGCCTAAATCAGATTTGTCAGAAAATCCGTGCCCACGAAGGTCAAACGTTAATATACTGTATCCTTTGTTATGTACTTCTTTAATAACATTAAAGTCAGAAGCCCTATTACCATTGATTCCATGAATAAACAGAACGGCTTGATCGGTTCCGTGATTTCCTGGTATCCACCATCCTTTTAATAACACATTATTTTCATCATCAGTATAAAAATTAACTTCGGAATAATCCGAGAATTCTAAAGCTAATAAATGATCTGGTAGATTCACTTCAGTTTTTGCAGTTTGGACCATGATATAAGTTGAAATACTGGCATATACTAAGAAAATTACAACACCTGTTAACAAGAAAACAGATAAATACTTTGTAATTAACACAATAAAAAAAACTTAAATACTTTTTTTAGAATTTTGTATTTTAACCATTTTCTTTAGAGAAAGATTATTAGACCAAAGCAACAATTGGCCCAATATAATGACAGGAATAATTAATATACCGTGTACGACTAACGCGAATCCACCGGCTAATGATCTGTCAACTAAATTAATATTACCCATAACAATAAGTTCTCGGACTACTAATTCGAATATACCGATACCTCCAGGTGCGGATGGTACAGCACTTATTATGTTAGTAATTGATGTTACAAAAGCCAAATTAATAAACATTTTAATAAGGCTATCTTCATAAGTTCCTAACATATTCATTGAATATCCGATTATGCAAAATACCAAAATTTCTAACAGCCAAACAGGGAGTGATAATAATAACAAAATACCAAGGCTTCTAAAATTGTTAATTGCTCCTAATCCTGAAACTATAAAAGAGCTGAATGACATAATTTTTTTGCCCAAACCATCCGGTAAAAATTTGGTGACCGCACCTATAATATTTATAATGATTTTCGGGTGGCTAGCCGAAAATATCAATAGGCCAAATGAAACCCCGAATAACAATATTAAAACAGGTAAAATAATTGTGATGATCTCACTACCAAAACTCCGAAAAACTAAACTAGGGTTTAACATTGTAATAACAATTATAAATATAATTAACGTTACGGAGTCCAAGATTCTTTCAACCAGAACAGTAACCAGAACAGAAGTCTTACTGATACCTTCTTTAGAACCCAAAAAATAGGCTCTGACTAATTCCCCAATTCTAAAAGGCATAATATTATTGGCCATATATCCAACGCATACCGCCTGGAACAAAACAAACAAATTTACTTTTTTCACATCTATTAGCAAATATTTCCACCGAAATGCTCTAAACCCCAATGAAATAAAATAGACGACCACTGCTAATATTAAATACTTGGCTTCAATTAAAAAAATCGATTCCAGCATACGTGAAACATCAGTTGTCATAACAAATATTATTACAACCGCTAGTGTTATTAGTGACAAAAAAACCAGTTTCACGTTAAGCCCAGTTCTCCAAAATCCAAAGTCATGTGGATGTTTTCTTTTAAGTGGTGTCCAAGCTAAGGAGGTCCAAGGATGGTTTAAAAGATGCCATTGCTGGCATTAAGTAAGAGTGATTAGATAATGGCTGATTAGAACAGAATACTCGGACACCAGAATCAATATAACAAATAAAAAACTTACAAAACATGTAAATTAGCTATATTTTTGAATGATTATCAGGGTTTTTAGTGATTATCTAGATAATCATTAAGAATCTAGATGTTTTTTGAAAACTGAAGCCAATATTCTAATACCTTCTGAAATCTCATCTGGGTTATTATGGCTATAGGTCAATCTAAAATAATTGTTTTGGTCTCGCTTAGACCTAAATACTCCCCCAGGATTGTATTTAACATCGTGCGCAACAGCATCATCTAATATTTCCCAGCTATTAATTTTTTCAGGCATTTTCACCCAAAGCATCATCCCACCGTTAGGGATTGTAAATTCAGCTTCTGGCAAATGTTTTTTCAATTCTAGAACCATCCTATCTCTTCGTTCTTTCAATAACGATTGGACTTTTTTTGCATGATTTTCATAATGATTCTTGAGGTACTCATACACTGTCACCACAGTCAAATGGCTTGGGCGCCTAGCTTCTAAATTCGACAAAACTTCCTGAGGCGCAACCATAAATCCTACGCGTAAAGAGCAACCAAGCAATTTAGTAAAAGATGAGATATATATCACTAAGTCTTTAGTATCTAATGATTTTATTGACGGAGGTAAAGGTGGGCCATCAATTCTAAAATCTGCATAAGATTCATTCTCAATAATGGGAATTTCATATTTTTCAGCTATCTTTAGTAATTCGTGTCTTCTGTCTAAAGACAATGTTATTCCAGTAGGGTTTTGGTATACTGGAATAGTTAGTATAAATTTAGGTTTCTTATTTTCAGATATTAAACTAGATATTCTTTGATCTAATTTTTCTGGTATCAATCCATTTTCATCTATTTCTGAATGAACTACTTCTGCTCCCTTTTC
Organism: Dehalococcoidia bacterium; assembly: GCA_003523055.1. Classification (GTDB taxonomy): domain Bacteria; phylum Chloroflexota; class Dehalococcoidia; order Lucifugimonadales; family UBA3495; genus UBA2588. The sequence continues at coordinate 559,410 of DPHC01000002.1, forward strand.
AAGCAGCATTTTCAATGTTCCCAAATAAGTAAAATCTTCAGCAATGACCACATCGTTAGAGCTGATAAAAGCATTAACTAACATTTTCAAAGCGCCACCAGCCCCGTCGGTTATGATAATGTCTTCAGTATCACAAGTTATTTGCCTGTTTTTGAGGAGTGAGCCAACCAACAGTTCTCGTAAAGGTTCGAATCCTTGAGGAGGCGGGTAAGGGCCAAAGCTCAAACTATTGTCGTTGATAGCAGTTACAGCAGCTTTACTATACTCGGTAGGGTCTATACAATCCGGAACTGTGTTAGTTACAGAAAATATATATTTTACATCTGCTTTCAAACCAGCTGGAGCTTCTACCAGGAGCGGAGCGTTATTTGATAAATGCTTAGAATAATTAATTGTCATAATTACCAAATTTACCATATTTCTGAATTTAAAACCAATAAAACTTCGATATACTTGTATTGATGGCAATAACGTTCGATAATTACATATAAATCTAAACAGTTTGATTACAGATTAAATCTCACACAGATAGGTACGGTTAGTAATGTCAAGAGAAGAATTAGATCAATTATGCATAGACACCATAAGGTTTTTATCCATAGACTCTGTTGAAAAAGCGAAGTCAGGACATCCAGGAGCTCCAATGGGAGCTGCAGCTATGACTTACATATTATGGAATGAATATTTGAATCATAATCCATCTAATCCTACCTGGCCAGATCGGGACAGGTTTATTTTATCCCCTGGACATGCATCAGCGTTGCTATACAGCATGCTACACCTTACAGGTTATAATTTGACCATAAATGACTTAAAAGAATTTAGGCAACTCAACAGTAAAACTCCTGGACATCCTGAATATGGAGTTACTCCAGGAGTTGAATTAACCACTGGTCCTCTAGGCCAAGGGTTCGCAAATGGCGTAGGAATGGCTATAGCAGAATCCAAGCTAGCCGCTGATTTCAATAAAAATAATAATAATATAATCAACCATTTTACTTATGGCATTGTTTCAGATGGAGACCTACAAGAGGGAGTCGCTTCAGAAGCCGCTTCTTTAGCAGGAACGTTAAAACTCGGAAAGCTAATTTATTTATATGACAGTAATGATATATCTATTGAAGGTTCAACATCACTATCTTTCACAGAAGACGTTAAAATTAGGTTCTCGTCTTACGGATGGCAAGTAATTGGCCCAATTGATGGGTTGAATCTTAATGAAATCAGGCAGTCTATAGAACTATCTCAATCCAATAATTTGCAGCCATCTCTAATAATATGTAAAACCACTATAGGATATGGCAGCCCCAATAAATCAGGAAAAGCCAGTGCTCACGGAGAACCTCTTGGCGAATCCGAAGTTATGCTCACCAAGCAACAATTAAATTGGCAATTTACAGAACCGTTTTGTGTACCAGATGATGTACTAAAACATATGAAAGCCTCAGAAGTAAGAGGCGCTGACTTAGAAGAAACCTGGGAGCACCAATTGAATGCATACAAGGAAGTTTATCCTACAGAATATAACGGTTTAAACCAACAACTAACCAACGCATTACCCAATAATTGGGATGAACACCTAGATAGCCTATTTAATTCAGAAAGCAATGCTATGGCGACAAGAGAATCATCCGGCATAATAATGAACGCTATGTCAGGTAATCTAAAATCATTAATCGGTGGTTCAGCTGATCTAGGGCCTTCTAATAAAACGAATCTTAACGACTGGCCTGAATATAGTGCTACTTGCCGAAATGGGAG
>DPHC01000002.1:561312-561462 GCA_003523055.1 Dehalococcoidia bacterium
AGTGCTACTTGCCGAAATGGCAGGAATTTTCATTTCGGAGTACGCGAGCATGCTATGGGAGCGATTGCCAACGGTATGTCCTTGCATGGAGGAATCATACCATTTACAGCTACTTTCTTAGTATTCTCAGATTATATGAAGCCAAGCATC
>DPHC01000002.1:561691-577971 GCA_003523055.1 Dehalococcoidia bacterium
GAAGATGGGCCAACTCATCAACCAATTGAGCATTTGATTTCATTACGAGCAATACCTAATCTAACTGTAATTAGACCAGCAGATTCCATAGAAACAGTAGCTGCATGGCGGTCTGCAGTTTCTAAAACAGATGGACCGACTGCCTTGGTATTAAGTAGGCAAAGCCTACCCAATATAACAAGGAACAATCCAGCAGCTGAAACCACCAAAGGTGCTTATATAGTAAACATGCCTGAAACTGATCCTGATGTTACATTAATTTCAAGTGGATCTGAAGTCCAATTAGCAATAGATTGTGCACAATCTTTAAACAAGCTGGGTATAAAGGCTAATATAGTATCAATGTCTTCATGGGAAATATATGATTCCCAACCCCAGGAATATAAAGACTCCGTTTTACGCCCTACCTGCAAATTGAACATATCTATAGAAGCAGGATTAACATTAGGATGGAACAAATATGTAGGTGATAAAGGGATTACAATAGGTATTGATACATTCGGAGCATCTGGACCTGCAACAGATTTATTCGAACATTTTGGTTTTACATCAAAACTTATAACAGAACAAATCTTATCCAAAATAAGACCATAATTGTATTATAAAAGGATTGAATTTTGAATATCGGGATGATTGGCCTGGGGAAAATGGGGGGTAACATGGTTACCCGTATGCTGAACAAAGGACACAGTGTCGTTTGCTACGATACCAATGAAGATATTGTAACTAACTATAGCAAATATGGAGCAACTAGTAGTTACACGCTTAACGACCTTGTATCTGCATTGCCATTCCCTCGTTTTGTATGGTTAATGTTACCGCATGGCGACACAACTTATCAGACAATAAATGAACTCATTCCATTGTTAAAACCCGGAGACACGATAATAGATGGTGGTAACAACAAATACCAAGATTCTATTAATGTGGCAAAGTTACTAAATGAATCAAATATTCGCTTTTTAGATGTTGGGACTAGCGGTGGAATTTGGGGGTTAAATCAAGGCTATAGTTTAATGGTAGGTGGTGATAAACAAGCATACTTAGACTTGGAACCAGTCATTCAATCACTAGCGCCAGACATCAATAAAGGTTACGGGTATGTGGGATCGGCAGGAGCTGGCCATTACCTCAAAATGGTCCATAATGGGATAGAGTATGCTCTGATGGAATCTTATGCAGAAGGGTTAGAGCTACTACATTCAACAGATCAATATAATTATGATTTGGAACAAGTTGCAACAATTTGGTCTCACGGCAGTGTAATACGATCCTGGCTTCTAGAATTGATTGGAAATGCATTATCCGATAAAGAACAGTTGTCGAAAGTAAAAGCATATGTTGAAGATTCGGGAGAGGGGAGATGGACTGTCATTGAGTCTGTTAGACTTGGTATACCACTGCCTGTCATTACATCTGCTCTGCAACAACGGTTCAGGTCCAGACAGACTGAACCACTTGGAGCCAAATTATTATCATTAATGAGGAACTACTTCGGAGGCCATAAAATGCAAATTGACGATATTATTGAATGAGAGGTAAATTATAATGGAAATAACTCATATAGCGCACGTAGCCATCTGCGTGGCCAGTCTGGAAAAATCTTTAGAATTTTATCAGGAATTATTGGGCTTATATCCCAAAATGCAACAAACTCAAGATATGGCTTTAAGACCTGGATCTCAATCTCATTTCATGTATAAGGATCAACACTCTCAACGGAAGGTTGCCAATATATATATAAACGAAACCGACACTGTTCCATTTCTTGTTTTAACCTCTCACCCTAATGATAATATTGATCAATCTCCAATTAAATTAGATCAAGTAGGCATAACTCATTTATCTTTAAAAGTAACTGATTTAGAAGAAACAGTTACGCACCTTTTATCCAACGGCATAAAATTAGCAGGCGTAGAAGAAGATTTCAAAGATAACAATGGAAATATCAGAACTTTTTTCGTATTAGACCCAGACGGCATCCTAGTTCAATTTGAGTAGCTTGATAACATGAATTCAAAAGTAACAATAATAGGAGGAGGGCCTGCAGGTGCTACCGCAGCAACTATGTTAGCCAAGCAGGGAGTTTTCGTAGATCTGTTTGAAAAAAGCTACTTCCCTCGTGAACACATCGGAGAGTCTTTACTACCAGCTAGTTTACCGATAATAAAGGAACTAGGATTAGAAAATGAAATAGCCAATGCAGGGTTTTTAAAAAAATATGGAGCAACCATGGTGTGGGGTGAAGAGTCTAAACCTTGGAGCTGGTACTTCTCAGAAACTAATAAAACCAATCCTCACTCATATCAAGTCTCTAGAGATGTATTCGACCAAATACTTTTAAATAATGCAAAAAGCCACGGAGTTAATGTTTATGAAGGTCACAATATCAGAAAAGCAAATATAGTTGAAGGAGCTATTACAGAATTAGTAATAGACGGGCCTACTGAATCATATTGTCACAAAGTATCCCATCTAATTGATGCTAGTGGCCAAACTTGCTTATTAGGTAATACTTTAAAAAATAGGCAATGGGATGAATCTTTTAGAAATCTTTCAGTATATTCATATTTTTCTGGTGTTTCTTACTTACCTGAACCTGATACGAATAATATATTTATAGAATCCTACCCTGGCGGGTGGATATGGATAATTCCGATATCTAAAACATTAGCCAGTGTCGGAATAGTTGTAGATAGTACAAAAGCACAAAACGAACTTAATATTACAGGAATACAAAACTATTTTGATCAGCAGCTCAACTTATCAAATAAAGTTAAAACCATGCTATCCCAAGCAAAAATGACCAAAGCACCTACTGTAATCAAAGACTGGTCTTACAAGTGTGACAAATTGTTTGGAAAAAATTACGTACAAGTTGGGGACGCAGCATGTTTCATAGATCCGTTATTTTCATCAGGAGTGCACATGGCTATGATGAGCGGCGTATTATCTGCATCTTATATGGCAACAATTATAGACAATCCTGAATCCTTTCACCCTGTAGGTGAGTCATACCAAGAACTTTACTTTAAAGAATATAATCATTTTAGAGAAATGGCACAATTGTTTTACTCGAGTAATATGTTAAACGACTCTTACTTCTGGTCCGCTCGGAAAAATTTGCCAGAATTCGCCCATTATTCACCAAGGCACGCATTTATTCGAGCCGTTGCAGGGCAACCTCCTCATGGGTATGAACGTGCCGTACTTACTAAGGGTGCTATGCCAAGTTCGTTTGTAGCAAGTGTAAAAGAAGTAGAAGACAGCCGAAAAGAACGCATGGAATATTTGTCTCAATTCAAATTGGCAGAAACGAATGAATTGTCCGATTTTTGGGAAAAAATTCCTGTACTTAATAATAAAGTTGAAATTGTTAACAAATACATATTAGGTACAGGAAAATTTGTGGAAAGTACTTGTATATTAACCGAATCAAATCCAGAAGGAATTCCTTGTAGCACATTCGTAAAAGAAATAATAGATCATATTAATGGAACCAGTAATGTACGAAGCATAAGTAACTATATACTTTCTAAACAGCCTACAGGAAATAAGTCATCACTACTACAAAACATATATAACACTATTTGTATTTTATATGCAGATGAGATAATTATTCAGCTGAAAAATCCAAGTAGTGGTTTAAATAAAAAAATAAGATACATCCGGGATATGACAAATGACGGTATGGATCATTTGATTATCAGGGAGTAGCTACTCATTTAGCGAATAGATTGTAGCTACTCCTTCAATATTTATGCTCCGGTTTTATCCCAAATAGCTCTTAGCAATACATTAGGGTTCATTGGCAATTGGTTCGGTCTAATATCCGCAGCATGAGCAATTGCATTAGCAACAGCTGCCATAGGGGGAACGAGACTTACTTCTCCAACTCCTCTAACACCCATCGGATGACCTGGGTTTCCTACTTCAACTATAACCGTGTCAATCATTGGTAAATCCAGGCTAATTGGCATACGATAATCAAGAAAACTAGAGTTCAACATTTGTCCTTCTGAAGAATAATAATACTCTTCATTTAAAGCCCATCCAATTCCTTGCACTGATGCTCCTTGAATTTGTCCTTCAACATAACTAGGATGAATAGCTTTCCCAACATCTTGAATCGCAGTAAATCTTAAGATATCAACTTTTCCTGTATCTGGATCAACTTCCACGTCAACAATATTAATGCAGAAAGCGTTTCCTACTCCCCCTGGATTAGCGGTTCCGCGGCCTACAACAGGTCCTCCTGTTCCGTTTAAACGTCTTGCTAACTCAGTGAATGTCATTTTTAATTCAGGGTCGGATTTATGCTTCAAAGTCGACTTTTCATATTCGACATCTTCAGCTGATATATCCCATATTTTGGCTGCTCTCTCTATAAGTTGTCCTTTCACATCTTCAGCAGCTAAATAACACGCTGTTCCCATTTTAAAAGTGACTCCACTACCCCCAGCTCCAGAGCTATACCCAATAGAATCTGTGTCGCCCACACTTGGTTTAACATCTTCAGCAGGTATACCTAATACTTCAGCAACGTGCATAGCCATAGCGGTTCTACTTCCTCCGATATCAGGCGCTCCTTCTACCAAAGTAACTGTACCATCCGGGTTTACACTTGCAACAGCGCTAGCAGGTCCTGAGTTATTAAACCAAGCCCCTACAGCAACTCCTCGTCCTTGATTTGGAGATGTCAAAGGGGTGTTCCAATGGTCATGCTGTTGTGCAGCATTCAAGCATTCTATCAATCCAATTTTTCTATACACTGGGCCTGTTGGTTGTCTTGAACCTTCTTTAGCTGCATTCTTCAATCGAAATTCTAAAGGATCCATACCAATTTTATCAGCAAGGATATCAATGACTTGTTCTACTGCAAAACAAGCTGGAGGAGAGCCTGGGGCTCTGTAGGCTGCAGCCTTTTGGACATTATTAACCACATCAACTCCTTCGATAAAAGCATTGGCTATCTGGTAAGGAGCAAACATAGTTCGGCAACCTGATGGTACAGGTGAACCCGGGAAAGCACCAGCTTCATATATTAAATGAGCCTCAGCTGCTAACATATCACCTTCTTTTGATGCACCCATTTTAACTTTGATAATAGTGCCAGATGTAGGTCCTGTACCTTCAAATACTTCTTTTCTGGTCATTGATATTTTAACTGCGAGGCCGCATTTCTTAGATAATGCACATACCACTGGCTCTAGGTACATTCCACTTTGGCCTTTCCCGCCAAATCCGCCACCTATCTCCATCGGAATGATTTTTATTTTAGACACTGGGACACCTAACACTCTGGATGTATGGTCTCGCAATGAAAAATGTCCTTGGCTACTGCACCATACGGTGACTGTTCCATCAACATTCCACTGAGCAGTAGCAGAATGAGGTTCAATATATCCTTGGTGGACTTGTTTAGTTCTATATTCTTGTTCTACTACATAATCTGAGTTTTTAAAACCAGAATCTACATCACCCATTGTAAACTCGAATCTATTAGATATGTTTGTACCATCTCCTGTCGTATCAGATGCATAACCTCCAGCTCTCTGAGCTGGGCTACTAAGAGTAACTAACCGTTCATGCAATATTGGAGCACCGTCTTTCATAGCTTCTTCAGCAGTTAATACAGGAGATAACACTTCGTAATCTACTTCTATTAACGCTAATGCTTTTTCAGCTATTTCTGTATTAATAGCTGCTACTGCAGCTATAGCATGGCCTTTATATAAAGCTTTTTCTCGCGCAATAGTATTTCTGCTATAAAACCCATAGTTTACAGTAGAACCTTCAGCTTGATCTGTAACTGCCGCAGAAACGTCTGGAAAATCTTCAGCTGTTACAATAGCATTTACACCTTCAAGAGCTAATGCCTTCGTATAATCTATTTTTTTTATTTTAGCGTGAGCATGAGGGCTTCTCAAAACTTTTCCAACCAAAGTACCGGGAATATTAATATCCGCTGCGTATCGAGCTCTACCCATGACTTTATCAGGCCCATCATGCCTTATAGGTCTCGTCCCAACCACATCATATTCAACGTTAGATAGTACTACATTCGGTTTATAACCAACCATGTTTCTCCTCCATGCAAGATAATATAAATATTTTCTTTAAATCTTTAACCCCTATTAAACCTTAATTCGAGAATCAATTCAATACGTAGATATTGACAAGAATAGGTAATAATAGAGTAAAATTGGTAGGTTTGAAGAAAAGAGGTTATGCAATGAACACTTGGAACAATAAATTCGAGAGCAATGACACAAAGCTTAATTTTACAGATGTGTTCATTGTTCCTCAAGCATCTTCTTTAAATTCGAGAAAATCAGTTAAAATCGAAACCACCTACACATTGAGCAATAGCAATGTACAATGGTCTGGTGTTCCAATAATAGCATCCAATATGGATTATATTGGAACACTGGAAATGTCTTTTGCACTCCAAAACTTTCACATAGGTACTGCCGTCAGTAAATTTACTACTACTCTAGAATGGGAAGATTATATATCTAAAGGGTTAAATCTAGATTATGCTTTCCCAACTTTCGGTTTAGATAATAAGCAGTATGTTTTAGATTACCTATCCGCTATATATGAATCTTCTGGGTTAATGCCAAAAATAATCGTATTGGACGTTCCAAACGGTTATATCAATAAGTTTAGTGAACTTATATCTGATTTACGAGACAGTCTGCCTGATACGGGTATCATAGCTGGGAATGTTGTCACACCAGAGGGAGTTGAACTACTAGCACAATCAGGAGCAGACGGTGTCAAATTAGGCATAGGATCTGGATCAGTCTGCACTACATCAATGGAAACTGGGGTTGGATACCCTCAATTATCGGCAATTTTAGATTGTGCCCAAGCTGCTCTTATACACAGTACTCTTCTCATATCAGATGGTGGCATTTCTTCAACAGGTGATATTGCAAAAGCATTTATTGCAGGAGCCCATTTCATCATGATTGGCGGAATATTAGCCGGGCATGATGAAGGTGGTGCTCCGATTATAAGTAAGGAAGGAGTCGATTATCGATTATATTATGGTATGAGCTCAGAACAAGCTATGAACACACATTACGAAGGAATCGCTGAATACAGAACAACCGAAGGTGTATCTAAATTAGTCAAAAATAAAGGCCCTATCACTTCAACTATCAAACAATTATTGGGCGGGTTACGTTCTTCGTGCACTTATGTAAATGCTGAAAATGTTGATCAATTACCAACCAAAGGCAAATTTATAAAAAGATTACCCTATTAAACAGTCACATATCCAATATATCGCAACCCTCTATAAAGGCCTTTATCATCCATGCCAAAACCAACCAACCACAAATCTTTTTCAAGTCTAAACCCATAGTAATCTGGCGTGATATCCACGGCTCTCTTTATCGTTTTATCCACCATTACAACTACACTGGTTGTTTGATTAGTAAGTCCGTTCAGTAATTCTTTGATACGATGTATTGTTAATCCTGAATCCAATATATCGTCGATTATCAAGCAAGGAGAATCAATATCTAACCGCTTCTCAAAATCGCGTACCATAATAATGTCCGGTTCGGTAGATTCGTAAGAGTTAAAGTATGAGCTGGACATTATAGGTATTACTTTCCATTTACCTGGTGATAAAAACTCCAATTCTGAAATTAATTTTGCAGAAAAGAATAATGCCCCAGTTAATACTGGTACTAAATTAACAATATTTATATGTTCATAGTCTGAATTGATTTTGGAGGCTAATTTTTTTATAGATTCATTAATCTCATGCTCTTCCCAAAGGTTAGTAATAAAATTCATATTTCTTGAATTATCCATAGTTTTTTTATCCACGTTTATATGTAATACCCAGATATTCGGGCATGTTACCGAATATAATACGCCTTACTCTATCAGGTAATAATTTTTTTTCATTAGAATATTGTATCAATACTAAGGATAATATCATTAAGGGAAACGGTATCAATGGCAAAACTTGAGATAATCCAAAGGTTACTCCTTGCAATTTTAGAGCAATAATTTGTAGAGCTCCAAACGCATATGCACCTAAAGCCCCACGAATGGGATTCCATCCTCCAAAAATAACAATTGCCAAGCAGATCCACCCATAATTTAATGTGTGGTTATTAGACCATCCATAATGAGAATGCAGAGAAAAAGAAGCTCCTGCTAATCCAATGAATGAACCTCCGAGCACACCATAGATGTATTTCACGAATCTTACATTTATACCCCTCGCGGCAGCGGAGTAGGGGTTTTCACCAGTAGCTTTAAGTATAAGTCCAGATTTAGTCTTATAAATAAACCACCAACTAATGAATATGGACAATATAGAAATCCAAACTATAATGTTTTGATCCAAGATTACTTTCCCTATAATTGGAATGGTATCAGCAAACGGTACATCAATGTGCGGAGTATAAGGCCCAGGAATTCTAACAAAAGGTTGTCCCAAATATGAACTTAGTTTTCCCAGTAATATAGTCAACGTAAACCCTACAGCAATTTGGTTTATATGTAAGGTGATGTTTGCAAAACAAATTAAAAATGCTACTAAGCCACCTAGTAGGCTGGCTGCTATAAAACCCAACAGCACTATTCCGGTTACAGAAGCAACAGCAAAACCAACCATTGCAGTAATGAGTAAAGTTCCTTCCAATGATAGGTTAACAATTCCAACTCGTTCAGATATTGTTTCTCCCACCACTGCTAATACAAGGGGCGCGCTCATTGATATTATAGATGCTAGTATTATTTCAAATTCAATCATGAATCAATTTCCTGCTCACAAAGTTAATAGCCTTTAGATCCAATGAAGAAGCCTTAATTAATAACCAAATCAATACAAGGCCTGCTTGTACTATACCAGGCAAGCTGGCATGCAATCCTAATTTAATTTGTAGGGTGGACCCTCCTACCATCAGGCAACTAAAAATGAAACTTATAGCAATCGCAACACCTAGTTTTCGATTAGATACCAAGGCTATCAATATACCTAAAAATCCATACCCTCCTGAGATGTTGGGAACTAATTTATGATATATTCCAGCAGCTTGAATGCTTCCTGCCAATCCAACTACAGCTCCAGCAATTACAAAGCCTAACAATATATAGTTGTCTGAACTAAGGCCTAGCCGTGAGAACGCTTGTTTGTTACTTCCTACGCTTTTCAATTTCAGGCCTAGTGAAGTTCTACTGTAAATAAATTTAAGGAATAAATAAGCAAGAAGAAATATAACAACTGGCAAAATGGGAAATTTCATTTCCAAAAGAGTAGGAAACCAACTTAATTCTGGGATCAAATCTGTCCCACTAGTCGATGCTATACCGTCTCTTTTCCAAGGTCCCACAACCAAATATACAATCAAACCGGCAGCAACAAAATCTAATCCAAGACCTCCAAAAATTTCATGGACGCCACTCTTGGTTTTTAGTAATCCGCATATCAACCCAAATAACGATCCAAACACCATAGCCGTTAATATTTCCATTGGGATCGCTAATACACTATCTCCTAGAAAAGTTCTAGCAATAAAAACTGTACCAACAGCTCCCATCATCATTTGTCCTTCAATTCCAATATTCCATATGTTACAAGAAAAAGTGACTATCAAAGCAAAAGCGGATAAAGACATTATTGAGCCAATCAATAAAACTCTGCTCAAGGAATCGAGATCCAATATTGAGCCTTCTATGATCGATATAAAAACACTCACAGGAGAAATACCTAAAAACAATAAACCAACACTAGCGAAAATTAAAGTTAAGAAAACAGCTACTACATTTTCTAATAACTGAGGAGTGAAAAAAAATCTAATCATGATTGTGCACATCACCAGACATAGTGTGAATAAGTTTATCTTTTGTGATGTCTCTTTTTTTACAGCTAAGAAGTAAATCGTGGCCATAGAAGCAGAGAATATGATCAGAGTATTCATAAATTTCGTCTACATCATATGAAGAAAACATAGTTAAAGATCTGTTAGTTTTGTAAGCTATTAGTTTATCCCATATGAATTCAGCAGAAGCCAAATCCAATCCTCTAGTAGGCTGTTCCAATAGAACTATATCCATATCCTTTGATAACATAGATAACATTAACCTCTGCTGATTACCTCCTGATAATTCTCTGGCTAAAGAACTTGGAGTGCCTTTAATTCCGTATTCTGCAATTAATTCACTTGCTACCAGATTCATATCTCTCCAATCTAAAATTCCAGTGTTAGGAAACAAAGATAAGGCATAATGTTCAATAATATTAAGATCTGGGAACAATCCTTTCTCTAATCTATCAGCCGGTACATAGCTAATAAGTTTTTTATTGATCACATTACCATCAAGTACAAATAAATTTTCTTTTTCAAAGAATAAATCTCTCATAAAATTGTCTACATAAGAACCTTGTAGGCCAGCTACACCTACAATTTCTTCGGAATTGAGTTTCATTAATGAAGAATCAATATTAGGTACGTTTTCAATGTTTATAATACTCCCACTGGTATTGAATGTTAAAGGTGGGTTATAACCCTCAGTTTGTTGACCAAACATCAGTGCAATTAATGTTTCTGGCTGTTGCGGCATCTCCAGTGTATCAATTAATCTTCCTGATCTCATAATAGATACACTGGAAGCATGATCAATAACATCTTCTAATTTATGAGACACCAAAATAACAGTGTATCCTTCAGTAGTTAAAGACTTCAATGCATTAAACACAGTTTCTTTTTGCTCTAACGATAATCCGCTGTTCGGTTCATCCAAAACTATCACTCGCGCGCCATTAGACAACAATCTCATCAATTCTAACTGTTGCCTTTCTCCAATCGACAATTGATTTATTACTCTATCAATATCAATATTAAAGCCATATTTTAAATTAAAATCATTCAGTTCTTTTCTAATACCTGACATTCCACTAAATTTAGTGTAATCCCGATGACCTACTGCAAAACTTTCTAACACTGTCAAATTTGAGAAATCCATTGGATCTTGGCCAAGTAATCCAATGCCCAAGTTAATAGAGAACTTGGATGAATATTCTGTTACTACATGATCATCTACATAAATTGAGCCGTTTTCTGGTGTTACCTGCCCAGCCAACATTTTTACAAGTGTAGATTTGCCTGCTCCATTTTCTCCGATAATTGCATGAATTGAACCAGATTCTATAGTGAAGCTGACGTTGTTGTTAGCGATCACATCTCCATAAGTTTTTGTTATAGATTCAAATCTTATCTTCATATGAATTAAAATAAAATAGACGACCTCCAGAAGTTACTCGAGATCGTCTATTATTATAAATCCTTTATATAAACTTTATTCGCTATCTCCCGTGATACCTTGTAATAATCCCGAAGTGTACCAAATTTGTTTTTCTGTCGCCACGGAACCAGCATCTACAAAACTACTTCCGTCTTGATACGTTAAAGGACCTGTAAATAAATTCACGCTTTCATCTGCAAGATCCGAGATAAATTTATCTAGAATTGACGCTTGATCTGAAGATAATGCGTCTCCTTTATTAAATCCAATCATAGATGAATCTGGGTTATTTATGTTTGTCCAATCTGGACCGAGCCAAGCCCAATTAGCTTCGAATGACCCATTTGAGATATCTTGAATAAGGTTCAAATACACTGGTCCCCAATTGAAGTACGGCACTCCCAAACAAGCCGAGGTAGCCTCAGCACAAGCTCCTTCATAGTCATATGGAATACCCCATACTGCTTCTCCTGAGTTGTTCCGTTTACCAGCTTCGACTATAACTTGCGTGGTGTCAATACCTGATATAACAACATCTGATCCAGAGTCATAAAAATCATTTGTAACTACTGTAGGGTCTAGTGTAACGCCAGGGATCTGGAACCAAAATCCGATCCATGTAACTTCAAAAGAAAGATCGTCAGCATTACCATTTCTATAGGTTTCCCAGCAATGTTTAGCTCCCAAATACGCAGAGTTCACTAATCTTTTTGTTTCAGCATTAATCAATGGACCAACAAAGCCTATGCTACCTGTTTCAGTTTTTAATGCAGCAGCACATCCAGCAATCATTTTTCCATATTCCATTTTCCCCATAATGTTTCCTAAATTAGATAGGTCTGGCCTATATCCTTCTCCGTTTTCCCATGCACTATCTCCGCTGGACCATATCATAGGGACGTCCGGGTGTTCTGCAGCAGCTTGTAGTATGCCATCTTTCATGTCATCTGAAGTAGCAATGATTACGTTTGCTCCTTGTTCAACCATTTGGTCCACAACTTGCGGCAATGTGATATCTGGTGAATCTGCAGGATTCATAAAATCTTTTACTATGATTTCAGATCCAGTTTTTTCAATTGCATAATTACCTCCATCAAAATGTGCTTGTGACCAACCTCTGTCGTCTCTAGGTCCTACCAAAATCATTCCAACTTTAATAGGTTTTATTGCATCTTCTGATTTTGCTGCAGAACTACCGCCACCAATGATAGTCGAACAACCAATTAATACGATCATTGACGAGATAATAATGAGGCTCAGGTAAATTAATTTTGTATTCTTAACAATACTCACGATTCAAGAACTCCAATAGATAAATTCCCAAGAAAACAATGGGTATGTAACATTGTTGCATAAATTTGTTAAATTTTTATGTCATCTTTGTCAGTATTATGTTAACTTTCCATTTAATTTTACTTATCCAGTGGATTCACTATGTCATTTTACTTTTTACTGTCATTAGGGTTACCTGACGCAATAAGCAGTAACACACTCGCTAATGAGCCCAGCATAAAAAATATGAACGCACCATTGTAACTATTAGTGAGGTCATACATTAAACCAGATATAACTGGGCCAGATGCTAACCCCAATACCAGAGTTACTCGACTCATACCATTGATAGTACCTAACAATTCCCTACCATAAATATGGCTCCAAAGAACTGGAATCAATGGATGGATCGTAATAAGAGAAAATCCCCAAATAGCAACAAACATAAACGTTTCTAGCATTGTATCGGCTTGAATTAAAATTCCCATACTGAGGGTAGCTACTATGCAGGCGACTATCATTAACATTTTGATATCAAATTTATCAGCTAAAATCCCTGCAATACCTATACCCAAGGCTCCTGACAGAGCAAAAATTACAAGAGCTGTAGATATAGTAGCCATCGAAACTCCCTGCTCAAGTAAATGTGATGATAAATGTAATGTGATGCCTGGGCCCGCTGCCCCAATCATAAAGAGTGCCGTAAACACACACCAAAAAAATCTAGTCTTCAACACATCTTTCAATGTCCATTCATTATATTGTTGCACATCATAAACATGAGCATCATCTATTTGATTCTGGCCATCAATTAACAATCCCATTTGCTCTGGGCTTTTTCTAATAAAAAGTAATGCAGGTAATATACCGAATATAATTGGCAATAGTGACAATACAGCCCATGCCACACGCCATCCATAATTTGTTATAACTAAACTAATTAAAGGTATACTGACAACTGTCGCCATAGCTCCAGTCAACATTATAAGTGATGTTACTTTCCCCTTATATTTAAAAAACCATTTTCCGATTGTGGGGTAAGTTGCGGTGTTAACCACTCCTTGATCAATAGTTCTGATCAGTGTGAACACTACATAAAACCCTATTAAAGAAGTAATCACAGACATATACAAACATGAAACCGCTAATACTACAGCTCCCGCTGGCAGTATGAATCGAGCTCCATATTTATCAACTAATCTCCCTACTATCGGACTGAGTATTGCTCCAGAAATGCACCCTAAGCTAGCTGGTAAAGAGATTTGAGTTCGACTCCATCCAAAATCACTGACCATAGGCATCACGAATAAAGAAAAGAGTGTTATTGAAGCACAATGGTTTCCAAGCTCACTACAACACGTTGCAAATGACACATACCATCCATGGTAAATTTTCCGGTGACGTTTTATGGGTTCAATCATTACAGTGAGAAAGGATATCATGGAATAATTTATATTACTGTACAAATCACATACAAATAATGTAAAACTCAGGAAAAAGACATAATAGTGATTGATAATTATTATAATTTGGGCATGAACCAGTTTATAATTTCAAATTAATAACAAATTTGGCGTAACGTGTTGCAATGTGATGGGAATTTTTGAAAAATATTTAACTGTATGGGTTTTTTTAGCCATAATATTAGGCTGGGTGTTCGGAATAATACTACCAGAAGCTTTCCAATTTATATCCACACTCACTATTTTTGGGACTAATGGTGTGATAGCTACTTTAATATGGTTAATGATTTTCCCAATGATGTGCCAAATTGAAGTAGCTAGCTTAACTGAAGTGTTTCGCAGACCTAAAGGCCTCATACTTACGTTAATAATAAATTGGTGTATAAAGCCATTTAGTATGGCCTTTATCGCGTGGTTATTTTTGAAAATAATCTTCTCTTCATTCCTGGAACCTGATTTGGCGATTGAGTATATCTCAGGCATGATACTCCTTGGAGTAGCACCATGTACTGCTATGGTATTCATATGGAGTTCATTAACCAAAGGAGACCCAAATTACACTCTTGTTCAAGTATCAGTGAATAATTTGATAATTATTTTAGCATTCGCCCCTATAGCAGGTATTCTTCTTAAGCTAAACAACATATATGTACCGTGGTCAATCCTTTTGGCGTCTGTAGTCTTATATATTTTGATTCCTCTATTAGCTGGTGTCACAACTAGGAAATTAATGGTACGTACTAACGAGGAAAAATTTAATACGTTAATCAATTTTTCCAAACCTTTGTCGATCATTGGTCTATTATTAACAATAATAATTTTATTCGGATTACAATCTGAAACAATAAGTGGCCAGTTAAAAGACATAGTATTAATATCAATTCCATTAACCATACAAACACTAATAATATTCTTTTTCGGATACCTTATAGCTTACTTATTAAAACTCCCACACAATATTGCTGGGCCGGCTTGTTTAATTGGAACATCCAACTTTTTTGAATTAGCAGTAGCAGTAGCTATTACGATTTTTGGAATAAATTCTGGAGCATCTTTAGCAACAGTAGTAGGTGTTTTAATAGAAGTTCCTTTGATGCTTTTGTTAGTCTGGTTTGTTAACAATACGAGGAACCATTTTCCACTGCATTAATGCAGTGGCAATAGCCAGAAATCAAAATTTGTTCAATTTAATAGCCAACATAAACTTAAAGCTTGGTAATTGTAATAAGTTACTACTAAACATTTCTAGCAAAGAATATAGGATTATTAATTAAATCTTGTGCTTTTCTCCAACACATCGGCCATATAATTCAAAAGAATGATCAGTTATTTCAATTCCATATCTTTTATTAAGTTCTGTGCGCAATTGGTGAATAGATTCTTCTAAAACTTCATCCATTTCAATATCCATAACGGTTTTACAAGATTCACAGTACAGATGGTGATGATGTCCACTTGAAGATTTTATTTCTACCCAGATACTTTGATCAGGGGAAGTGAATGTATCTATTATGTTAACTGCAGCTAAATCATTAACAACTCTATACAATGTAGATAACGCGAATTGATCATTATAGTTTTTGAAAATTTGTTGCACTGAAATAGGACCAGATAAGTCTTCTAGAATTTTCAAAAACCTCATTCTAGGCTTAGTAACAGTTATTCCATTTAATTTAAGTATATCTTTTCGTTCTGAGTTATCCATTCTAATCCAAAAAATTAACCACAATTCAAGAACCAAATACATGTGAAAACATTCTAACACGAGAGTACGTTTTTTCAATCTTGACAATGAGACTCATTCTCATTTATTATATAAATATAACGAAAGGATGGAATTAATAAATATGGCCTTGCAAAATCAGAAACTAATCAGAACATTTTTTTTACTATTGATTGGAATAAGCATATTAATTTTAGGATGTAAAGAAGTTGACTTATCCACTAAGCCCAGTGACCATAATAAAGGTTTAGTAATCTCAGCAACTATATTTCCTATCTATAGTATAGCCACGCAGATAACAGGAGATATCGGTACTGTAAAATTAATCATGCCCCCAGGAGAATCACCACATACTTTTGAGGCAAGACCATCTGATTTAAAAACTCTCACTGAGACTGATGTAGTGTTCGCCATAGGGCATGAATTGGATCATTGGATAGAAGATATGGTGGGCGATAATGCCTATAATGTCACTATAGTTGATGAAAATATAGCCCTACGGGCCTACAATACGAGTGACAAACACGACGAGCACGACGAACACG
>DPHC01000002.1:578172-580881 GCA_003523055.1 Dehalococcoidia bacterium
AACACGACGAGCACGACGAGCACGACGAACACGGCGGACACGGCGGACACGGCGAATATGATCCCCACTACTGGTTGAGCGCAAAGAACGGCAAAATTATTGCGGATAACATAACAAATACTCTTACCGAGATCGATCCTACTAATGCTGATTATTACTTGTCTAATTTAATGAAGTTCAATGAGTCTATAGATACAACTTCTCAACAAATGCAGGAATTAGCAGCACAGATAAAAACAAAACCTTTCATACCTTTACATGAAGGATGGGATTACTATGCTAACGAATTCGAGCTTAATCTAATAGAAAACTTTCTGCCAAGCGGACAACACCAATCAACACCGAAACATCTTGTAAAGTTAACCGAAATGGTTGAAAAATTTAAAATAACTGCTATCTTTAGTGAAGCAGGTATGGACGTGTCTTCTGTTAAAGGATTCGCGTCTGATAATAATCTCAAAATTGGGAAATTAGACCCCGTAGGAGGGTACTTAGAAATCAGAACTTTCCAAGAACTCTTGCTACAAAATATGGAATGGATTAAAGAAGTTTTAGAGTAACACATGAAAAAAATATGACTACGACAAAATTCAACAGTACAGATCACAATATAATAGAGTTACATGATGTATCAATAGTAAGAGATTCCAACCAAATCATTTCAGGCGCCTCATGCTGTATCCCAAGAAATGCTTTGACCTTCATAGTAGGAGAAAACGGTACTGGAAAAACCTCTATGATTTCCAGTATATTAGGGTTGTTGACTGTAAGTTCAGGCACAATAATTTATAATTCTTCCACTGACCAAAATCTAATCATAGGCTATGTGCCTCAAAGATTCGAGTTCCCTGAACAGTTTCAATTGACTGTTACTGAATATCTGAAGTATTCGGCGCACATCAGTGGAAAAAACATTGTTCCTACGTTGAAAAGAGTGGACTTTCCAGAATCTCATTTGAAAAGACGTGTCACAGAGCTTTCAGGTGGACAGATGCAAAAACTACTTTTAGCAGCCGAGCTATCAAGGAACCCTGATATATTATTCTTAGATGAGCCTCTATCAAATGTAGACCACAGTAGTGAAAAACATATCATTGACGTCATCATGGAAATTAAAAATCAAGGCGTCACAATAGTCCTAATCTCACACGATTGGCAACTCGTATCATCCTGTGCAGATTGCGTTATATGCCTCAACAAAAACTTTGGATGTTCATCCGGCACAAATTGCGCTTGCAAAAACAGTTTGTCAGAAGCAAATGTTGAACTTATTCAAAAAACTGGCCCCGATCCTCTCATCGCTCATGAAGGCTTTTGCTACGTGCAAAATTTGTGAGTCAGGTTAGTAGTTAATGGACATAGAATTATACCAGATAATCTCACTTCCGTTCATGCAGAGAGCATTCATATCTTGCATAGCATTATCCATTATTCTGGGCATATTAGGGACTTTCATAGTTCCAAGGAAAATGGCATTCATGGCGGATGGGATTTCTCACGGTTCATTAGTTGGAGTTTCAGTAGGCATCCTACTAGGGATTTTTCCATTAATATTAGCGATAATCGCGGCAATAGTCATGGGGAGCTTGGTAGCGGCCTTGAGATCTAACCGTCGGATAACCCAAGATGGATTGATAGGCATTCTACTTACGGGTGGGATGAGTTCTGCCATAATCATTTTTTCTTTAGTACCTGGGTATAAACCAGAGATTTTTTCATATTTATTTGGAAGCGTGCTTTCAACAACTTGGATAGAAGTATATATATTACTTGGTTTTTCTATAATCACGTTGGGTTTAACAAAATACCTTTGGCGGGCTTTAGTTTTAACGACAATCCATGATCAGTTAGGCCGTGTAATGAATCTCCCAACCACATTTGCAAATTATTTTTTATTTGTTTTCACAGCAATTGCTCTCGTCACAGGCGTGAAGTTGTTAGGAATAATACTTGTTTCCGCGATGCTCATTGTACCTGTGTTATCTTCCAGTTTTCTCAGCAATTCGTTAAAATCTTCGGTTATAGTAACTATCACGATAGGCCTAATAAGTTCTATCATAGGATTATGTGTTTCATTTGTAGCAGATCTACCATCCGGGCCGTGCATTGCTTTGACATTGATTGCCTTTTTCATAGCAAGTTTCGTTATTTCGGTTTTGTTACCCAAGCGCAAAATTTATTAACATTTCCACCTGATTGAGTGTTCAGGAATTTTAAATACTGTGTTCAAATTAGGAAGAGTATAAATAGTGATTGGTGCTTCACAGGGTATTTATTTCACTGTTTAAAAACTAAGCTGCCTTGCTTACAACAAGACAGCTTAGTTTTTAAAGTTGTTAGAAGGCTAAGTCCTATTTCAGTTTAGCAGCGTCAGCAGCACTTAATATCCTAAACATAGTATATTCTGCACCATCAATGGTCGCAACGGCTTTTCCAGCCGGTCTACCATTCTTCATCGTAACCAATGTTACGTCTTTATCAGGCACTTCGATAGATTTTTTTAATTTTAGATTATAAAACTTCATGTTAATCTCCTTATTCTGATCGAGAATCATTCCCATTTGATATTGTATTTCCCAATACAGCACATTATAAATACTTATTTTTATTATAGCAAGGACGTATTGACAACGGATGTGAACTGCGGGGAGTTTGGTAGCGGGGACAGGACTCGAACCTGTGACCTTCGGGTTATGAGCCCGACGAGCT
>DPHC01000002.1:581054-581219 GCA_003523055.1 Dehalococcoidia bacterium
TGCCGCTGCTCCACCCCGCGACGTATATTTGGGGTTAACAATGAATAAGTAAATCATTTTTTGTGTCTTGAAGTTTGAAACTCTTAGCATGAGTCAAGCCTCTCGACTGGTTAGTACCGGTTTGCTAAAAAACTTACGTTTCTTACACATCCGGCCTATCAAGCA
>DPHC01000006.1:0-3002 GCA_003523055.1 Dehalococcoidia bacterium
GGGTCCATCATTTCAGGGTGTTGATTATTTGCCATTTTAGTTATCTATATTGATAATATGATTAAGGCAAAGGCCCCTCTTTCAGAAAGCCCCTAATTGCATTTTCTGTAATGCGTGATACATTGTTGTTGTAATTATTATGAGACAGACTGCCACACCATGAAAGTGAACCCGGCGCAAACAGTGCACCATCATTTGGTGTTTTATAATAAATCATGTCAGCACGCACCATTGGATTTTCCGTCCCACCGCCATGGTAGCCCCGAACGGAAAAGTGAATTTCTTCGTTCACTTGCAACATTAAATTCGTATGCCCTTCAGAATGAGCCAATAAATAGGCCTCATGTGGGGTACCGAATTCTATGTCATAACGATCCAACTCAAGACCGGCAGCACCACCACCAACTAATCCGAAGTCGCCGATTCTTTCACCGTTGCCTATCCCGTCCATGATCCAAGCTGTTTCTGGTCGCTCACTGTCTTTGTCGCGCACATAATAAGAAGACACATCAAAACCATATGCTGTGAATGTTAGCCCACAAAGCTTACTAGGAATGCGCCCTCTTGCGCGCCACATGCCACCATACTTGCCATCAAAAGCATTATTGTATTCACCTGGATTTGCGGTCCAAGCACGAGTGCCTGCTTCGCCTTTTCGTACTTCAATAATATTTGAATTATCAGGATGATACTCACTGCACCAATAGAATCCGTTAGCACCCAGATAGATCCAACGACCGCCAGCTTGTTGGTACTGCTCGTACGCTGAAAACATTTTTTCGGAAGTATATTCAGGATGGCTGCCCGTTAGTACAGTTTGGTATTTATTTAGTAATTCCACACCTTCGCGGTCCAAATCTTCGTCCGTATGGATATCGAATTCGAAGTTCTTTTCTTCCAACCAATCGACAAGGTGCAGATCACCGTTAAGCTGCCAAAGAGATGGGGACAACCAGTGGCGATACTTAGGTCGCATGTTCAAAATCGGTCGTAAACGTGATGAGTAGCAAACACCACTGTCATCAGAGTGTAGAGAATAAGTTGACAAACCATACTCCCTATGTTCGTTCAGATACAAATCTGAAGCATTCATCACTGGCACCTTTCCAGCCAACAACTCAGCAACCACACAGTTTGTCGCAAGGTTATCGTTAGAATAGGCTAAATAACTGTTAGTTGGTAAAATAAAAGCAAGCTTTGCAGTGGTTTTACCTCTTGGTGGGCGAACAACGAAGGGAATATAATCCTCTGTATCTGGTGAATCTAATCCACCAATACGCAACCTTGCCGCATAAATTCCACTCTTTAAGTTTTCTGGGATAGTGTATTCAAAATCTACCTCCCATCGCGCGTCGTCAATATCATCATCGTGAAAATGAATTGCCCCATACTCTTCTGGCTTATGATGATAAACGATTTCATCTCCAGTCCAGTTAAAGCCTGTCATTCCACGAACAGGCATATTAATAATATAGCCATTGATCCTAGAGGTTGATGTGTCTACAATCAAGGTAGATGCAATATTATTTGTGATATTTGCATGAAAATCCCACGCTCCTATGACATCATTACGCAACTCAGCAGGACAGCCTTGATAACCGCGAGCCAAGGCTTCAATTTCAGCTTTTGATAATGCACGGCGCGATAATCTGGGGCGGTCGATTTTGCCATTATAAGTACTACGATCTTGCACTGGCAATTCAACTGGTTCCGGGGCTTCTTTGAAGTGGGCACCAAATACGCTACGACCAGATCTTTCTGTCCATGAACTTGCACCCATTAAGAATGGGGCATCATTAATACCAGGTCGCATACTATTTCTGGATTCTACAACAGCAGTCGTATCTTCAGCTGGATTCAAAAGTCCTATACCAAGACCACCATTTGTTGATGTGACAACCGGTTCCTGATACAAGGTTAGACTGCCGGTACGGGCATCATAACTGACTGCGGCCAGATACCAGACTTTACGCAGAAGTTTCTTTTCACTAGACACTTTCGTCACCAATCCACGACCGTCTCCTATCTCAGCAGAAAGGCATCCACTTTCATCAATAAATAATCCAAAGCCGCTTTTGTTTTCTTCTACCCACTTGGTGAGAAGACCCTGTCGACCTTTCTCAGGAGTAGTAGGGAAGATATAGCATTGCAATGTGAAGCTCTCTACATTCAGGCGTTCATCCTGCGGAACGATGATATAAGAACCACCGTGAATACGTTGATTACGGCCAGGGTAGGCTTTGTTACAAGTCCCCCCGATTTCTTCTTCTTTATATCCAGGACCTTCAGGATTTGTGTCTCCGTGAATCAAACGCACTATCTGTGCATCATAGACTTCGTTTTCTTCTGAATTAACATAGAATTTAATATCATCCCCTGGACAAACAGAGTATTTGTCGCTATAACCTGTAATTCTTAACATGTTATTCCTCAAATTTTTATAGAAATTATAACTTTACAAATATGAAAATCGAATAGCTTTTTCAATTCCATCTTTCGAAGCGCGGACACGCCTGAAGATGCTTCCCGTCCAGTAAAGACTTTGGAATATTAATAATCAACTAATACTTTCCAACATAATGCGTGTCTTTCCCGATTGAAAATAGAGTAAGTACCGTACTCAAATACCATTAAACGATTTGCTTCGGAGCCTGCGGTACTTGTGACCAGAATTCTGGATCGTGGCCGTAAAATATCCGTGCACCAGATTTTTGGAGCTTACGTAACATAAGCAAAGAGTTCAGCATTTCCGAACGATCATGAACCAGATGAGGCAAGTGCAAATTAGTCAATGTCTCTTTCAGATAACAGGCATCAGCAGTGAGTATTACATCGCCGGAATCCAGCCGCACTTTTAGAGACTGATGACCGGGAGTGTGACCGAATGTTGGAATTGTCATGATTCGTCCATCACCAAACAGATCATGCACTCCGTCAACTTTCTGTATCAGATGGCCTTGATCGTAATCTGCAGGCAAGTACCCGTTGGCTTGAATTAACTC
>DPHC01000006.1:3220-6034 GCA_003523055.1 Dehalococcoidia bacterium
GGTAACAGCTCATTCCCACCCGTATGATCAAAATGTAAATGTGAATTAACAAGAAATTCAATCTTGCTAGCATCAACATCCAGTTGTTCCAGTCGAGAACGTATGTCTTCTCCCGGATGAAAGTGGACACTGAAAAGATCCGACAGGAATCCGATTCTTCCCGGAGCATCATGTTGGCACTGTAAGTGTAAACCACTATCAAACAAAACTCGTCCACGTGGGTGATCAATCAAATAAGCTGGTACTGGGAAACTAATTTTTCCAACTTTACCTGCCAGCATCATACTCAAATCAGATGTCAACCAACCACAGGTCATTGCATATATTTTCACTGTCACATTGCCATTTTTTTATCTTCTGCAGTTGCCTACTGATTCGAGACAGCAAAAATTTCATTGTGCTTCCGTGTATTCTTGAATAATCCAGATCGCCTCAGAGAATCATCACTTTTTCTTCAAGCCAGTGGTGGCTTTACTTTTTCCACCTTTGGTACCACCTTCGTCAGAAAACTCATTGTCATCCACTTTGAGAATATTGCTGATATTGCTTATTTCACCGGGCGACATTCCAATTTCTTGTAACAGACTATCAACAAAAGGTACATGAGCCCGGTAACGCAGAGCTGAATTTACCACATTATCAGCGAGGCTTCCTCCTGAAACAGAGGCACCAGCACTACTTCTTGGTGATCCAGACCCACCACTTCCGCCACTATCGCTGTCATTACTCCGTGAATGTCCGTCACTGAATCCTGGCAGTCCATTGACATCAAGAATCTTGATTGCGTCGATATTTTGCATCGGTTTGACTGATTCACGTATAATTGAATCAAGATTACTCGCTAGTTTCATACGTAGAGAACTTCGACGGCTGGCGTCACTACGCATGTTTTCAGCCTCATTAAGCAGTTGCTTACCAGCAGCATCAACTTCGTAACGTAACTTTGATGCTAAAGAAGTGTATTTCTCTGACTGCTCCCGATCATGAGATGCTTTCTTTTCGGCATCTGCCAGAATAGTAAGTTGAATTGCTTCTCGCTCGGCTTGCTGTCCTGCACTTATTAATTCAACTGTCTTCTTGCGTTCAGCAATTTCTACATTACGAGCCGAAATGACTTTTTCCTCTGCTTCGGCGGCTTTTGCACGAGCTAATTCTACTTCAGTATTGGCATTTAAAACTAATTTATATTTTTCTGTAACAGCAAGCTCACGCTCATGCTCTTCAATCTCTAATTGCTTACGTTTTTCGATTTCGCGTACTGTGGTTTTTTCTTCATTTTCAATACGTGTTGTTTCGATACTACGCTGCTGTTCTATTTTTAACTTTTTTACATTCTCGTCAGATATTAACTGCGCTTGCTCCGATTCGTAGTAACGCTCTGATTCTTCTTTCACTACATTTGCCTTTTGCTTGGCTGAACGGACAGCAATTTCTTCTTGCTGTTGTAATCGAGCAAATTCGTTTTCTTTTTCGATATCCAACGTCTTTATTTCTACTTCAAGATTCTTTTCCTTGATATCTATCTCAGTTTGTCTTTCAATATCGTTTCGAAGTTTTTTACGCTCTTCAATCTGAAGCGTTAATTCATGTTCCCGTAACGAACGTTCAACTTCAATTGTGTCTTGTTGTTTGATACGGGCTTTTTCAATTTCCTCTGCAGACTGAATTCTTGCCTCTTCAGCTAAACGCTCCTGTTTTGCAGTCTCAACTGCCATGTCTGTATGCTCTTTATCACGTTGTTTGGCAATTTCTCGCTCCTGAAATAACCTTGAAAATTCTCTCTCTTTGTCAATTTCAAGTGCATTTTGTTCACCTTCTAAGTTTTTAGCCCGAATGCTTATGGCTGTGTCTTGCTCAATATCATTACGCCTTTTTTTACCAGCCTCAATTAGCTCTGTCAACTGTGTAAGACCTTCTGCGTCAAATGCATTAGATGGGTCAAATACTTCTAAGCCAGCCTGATCTAGACCTGTTAGGGAAACAGCTTCAAGTTCAAGGCCCGTTGAACTCAGCGATTCAGTCGCTATTCCTTTGACAGCTTTAATATATTCACCACGTTTTTCCTGGATTTCTTCCATAGACATTTGTGCTGCAACAACTCCTAATGCATCTACAAAACGACCTTGCACTAAATCTCTCAGACTCTCCGGCTCCATTGTTCTTTTACCTAAAGTACCAGCTGCAATTGAGACTGCTTCCTTTGTTGGCGTAACACGGACATAAAATTCTGCAACTATTTCCACACGCATACGATTTTTAGTAATGATTGATTTGTCACCACCACGCTTTACTTCGATTCGCAGAGTTCGCATACCAACGGAGGTTATATTATGAACGATAGGCAGTACGAACGCACCACCACTTAGAACAACCTTTTCACCACTAAGTCCAGTTCTTACAAAGGAAACCTCTTTAGACGATCTGCGATATAGCCAATGCAGCAAATAAACTACAATAGCAATTGACAATGCTGCCAAGATAATAATTGCAATAATATCCGCACCAGTCATAATTTTTTCTCCTTGAATATTTTTCTGTTTGTTACTTTATTTATTATTCACTAGTTCGTGTTTTCGTGTCATTCATAACTGCAACATAAATTACAAAGCCAAAAATTAACTTATTCAATAAATCACTCAAATTGTATATAATATTTAGACTATTTATATCGATGCCACCACCGAGGTTATTGATGAAATACCCCAACGGGTATATTGCCCAACCAATCGATATAATTAGTCTCAACCCATTAAATGCTGTATGTGTTGCCTCGTTGTTACTAGATATATTTGCACGGGCAGCCTCACCCACATA
>DPHC01000006.1:6074-6960 GCA_003523055.1 Dehalococcoidia bacterium
AGAATATATAACCATCCAACAATTCCGATAATAAAGCCCAATGTTGCGCTCATATAACCTGCCGCGCCAAGAAATTCACCTATTACCATTACTTGTGTTCCGATTAGCAGTCGCCAAAATAAAGCTGACGAAACTTTTGTTACGGCAGTCAAAATTACATAAAACAATACTATTTGGATAGTATGTGAAAGTACCCAATCTAAATAACGAAGAATTATTGGGGCTGAACCTGTATCAACCCACATTGTTTTTATGTAATGGTAAAAAATAGCTGAAATTAACATAGCAACACCCAATAATGTCATGGTTGTGTGCCATCTGCCATCTGCCTTATTTCTTTCTATAAGAAAGAAAATAGAGGCTCCAAACATAGCCATTGATAAAAGCCAAAATGTACCACCTACAATATCTGTGGGTAGCAATGTGCTATTCATGATATACCTTCGATTCCTACGTTATTTTCATTTAGATCAGTTCTCATTGTCCATATTGCAAAGCAACGCGGCAATTTTAGCCAGCTCAAAATGGAACAATCGCCTTTGTTCAAAGAGTCGTTTTAATAGACGTTAGTACACATTTAGCTAAAGATGGGGCTATTATAACGTGAATGATTTCATTACATCAAGGTTCATAGACTCAAAGTAAGCCCTTCTACTTTTGATGCCAATACTGGGGAAAAATCATACTTAATAATAGAAAAACTTAATTATTTTTTTTGGAACTATTAATTAAAAAAAAGTAACTTTATACAAGATTCAACGTTAATAGTAACGATAATTACTCCACAAGGGATATGATTTAACGTCACTTAATCAGGAGTTTGAATGAAGACATTTAATCCAATATTAAATATTATTAATCATTAAATCAAAATGTATCTTAATCA
>DPHC01000006.1:7126-11872 GCA_003523055.1 Dehalococcoidia bacterium
TCAAACTCCTAAGAATTATATTGTCTAATCAAGAACCCGGATCATATTTTTCTGGATCCGCAGGTCTTAAGAAGAAGTTATCGAGATAGCTTTTACCACCCCAAGTTTCAATTCCTACATTAAACCAATCAGTAGAGTTACGATCACAGTCTGTTCCCATCATAGATTTAACATCGTTAACATCAATTACCTGTGAAGGCACTAAAATTGACTGAATTTTTGGCCCTTGCCCTTGCAAAGTGCGCATCATAATGTTCCATCCCATTTCAACGTCATCACCTGGAGGCCATGTTTGAATTGCACCACTGATATAATCAGGATTGTTGCGCCAATAACACAATGCACCAATTTCACCACCTATTGACATTGGTGGCAAATCTCGTCCTGATTGCAAGAAAGCCTGTAGTACACCAGTTTCACCTGAAGACTGGACGGCTACACCGTCAAGTTGTCCCGGATGTGTAGCTAACCACTTCTGCGTTTCAACCTGTCCAACCTGAGAGGTCCACATATGAGCAATTTGCCCGACGACCTTAATACCAGGGAATCTAGATAAACCATCCAAGACACCACGATTTTGTGAATCAGATGCTGAGAACCCGGGAATACCTTCAATTACGAGTACATTACCTTTGCCTTTAATCTCTTTAGCCATCCAGGTACCTACCTCAAAGCCAGCTTGATGATAGTTCACAGATGAGTTTATTGAAAGTGGCGAAGTTGTATACCCAGTAAACGAAAAGACTGGTACACCTCTATCAAATGCATACTTAATTGCCTGATTCAACGCGGTAGGATTTGAACAACAAATAATAATTGCATCTACCCCCTGATCAACTAATTGTCTAATCTGTTGAATCTGTAATGAATCTTTCAGATTTGACTGCGTAACAATAATGTCATTAAGCAAACCAAGCTTTTGCCATTTAGGTTTGATCACGTCCATTAAACGACCCATAGCACCCTTACGCCATGTATTACCAGCGTAGGTACTTGCATAACCTATCGTCCATGGTGGCTTACGTTCACTTTTCCACTCTCGAAAAGCACTTTCGCCAAGTGGTTGAGCTGGATCCATAAGTTTTGGGTTGTACACACTGTCTCTGATATCACTTGGAAGTTCATCCAAGCCTCCAGCCATCACTATCGTAAATAACCCGAACGACAACAAAATAGACAGTGTAATTTTTATCAGTATTTTCATAGCATCTCCTCAATTTACTAGGATTAACTTAATTAACATAATCAATTACTGTCAGACATTATTGTCAACAATAATTGTCCAATAAAAGGTAACATTTACCTTCACTTAATCAGGGGGTTTAACAAATACAATGCAACTACAATCACTCCCCTTTCTATAATATGGTAGTATTTTTAGCCAATTTCCACCTGAAATAGCCCCGATTCCAATGCTGGTATGTGGTCATAATCTATAGAATACCCCCATAGAGACAGGTAGTATCTTGTAAAATATCATTTAGGTCAAGTAAATAATTATATAAAAGATATAAATCTTGTCATACACTTTTCCCATCTGTTATATTTCGAATAAGTTTATCGCTATAAGTAAACTTTTTGGTACTGGGTGGGAAGGATATATCAGAAACTTTAAAACCAAAAAATAAATTCTGGCTGAATAAATTTCAAGTCCACGCGTATGTATATAATATTCCTACAAGATAGCCCCAGTTAATGTATTGTTTATTATATTGGCAGGCTATCTTGGATTTATTTGTTCACTCAGGCCGAATATAAAAATCTTTTTTAATTGAGACTAAGTAAATTCCCATTTCAACGAGATAGCTTTTGTAGGGCAATCCTAAATTGCAGTATTTTTTTAGGAATGGAAAGAATATTTTGTATGATATTATACGTTATAAAATTTTTTATGCATAAATTGCTTACTATTGACAATGGTATGTGATAGAAATTTATACCTATATTTTATGAGTATTGAAATAACATTGAGCTTTAAATCAACTACGAAAAAATCTTGACCATAAGAAAAAGTTAATTTTTTTAATCCTAATTCTGGAGTGTGTTGAAGTGAGCATTAAAGGACAAAAAATCTTAGAAGAAGTCCCTTCAGTGGCGTCAAACAATGTGACCAAATTTTCTGGTGAACTGTATGTTAAAAATGTTCACAAATCATTTGGAGTGACTAAAGCACTAAATGATGTTTGTTTTACTGGATATTTTGGAGAAATTCACGCTGTTATTGGTGGTAACGGTTCCGGTAAGAGTACTCTGGCAAAAGTGTTAGCTGGTGTTTTGCCTATTGATTCAGGGATTGTCTCAGTCAATGGAGAACATCCTAGCACTCCAAAAGAATCTCGTGATTTAGGCTTGGCAATGGTTTTTCAAGAAGTACTTGTGTCAGACGAATCATCAGTCGTTGATAATTTATTTATTGGCACAGATGGCTTTTTTACCAAGACAATGTCAGACAATGAAAAACAAAACAAGGCTCGTGCTTTGATGAGTGAATTAGCTGATGAAGAAATTGACCCATTAGCACCTGCTGGAAATTTGCCACTAAGTACTAAAGCTTGGATAACTATCACTCGTGCACTGTTAAGTGAGCCAAAAGTGTTAATTCTTGATGAGTCTTCTGCGGCGTTAGATTTTGACTCTACAGAACGACTTTTTAAAAAAATGCGAGAATTGAGGGACAAGGGGACGGCTATCATCATAGTAAGTCACCGCATTGCTGAATTGGTCAGAATTAGTGATCGATGTACAGTTATGAGAGACGGAAAAGACGTTGGTGTATTGGAAAAACACGAGATTAATGAAGAAAATCTATTGCGATTAATGACAGGTCAGGAGCAAACTAAAAATACAAACGGGGATGGGGCACATAAAACATTAAGTACACAAATTTCTCTAAAAACAAAAAACATGCAAGTCTGGCCAGAAAGTGACAAGTCAGATTTTGAATTGTTAAAAGGAGAAATTGTTGGCATTACAGGATTAGACGGACATGGGCAGGACGATTTTGTTCGCATACTGGCAGGTGTTGCTCGTGCATCCAAAGACTTTACTCAGGTTAGCATAAATCATGGGAATGATTATTTTTCGATTAAGAGTCTCGAGGAGGCACAAAAACATGATATTGCATTTGTTTCAGGCGATCGCAAGCGAGAAGGAATTCTACCTAATTTAAGTATTAAAGAGAACTTGGCAATTTCCATGTACGGTAATCAAAGTAAGGTTCCTGGGGTACGCTTTATTGAATGGAACGCTATAAATGATATCGTTGATTGGGAGGTTGAGCGACTGGCAATTAAGACAGGTCCTAAAGAGAATTTAATTACTTCATTAAGTGGAGGTAATCAACAAAAGGTTATGTTAGGAAGGGCCTTTGCAACGCATCCAAAAATTTTAGTTTTGCTAGACCCTGCACGAGGAATTGATTTGCAAACAAAAAGAGACCTTTATAAACAATTAAGAGATTTTGCTGATGCAGGATTCTCAGTAATATATATGTCAACTGAACTAGAAGAGTTTATTGGTTTTTGTTCTCGAGTCATCGTCTTTCGTAATGGCAGCATATACGAAACATTTAAAGATGGACAAATTAATCCAGATTTAATCCTAGCTTCAATGTTTGGGCATGTTCAAGATGGGAACACTAACAAAACAACAAACAGCCTGGCAGAAAAAAATAACGAACCATCGGTTGAGATGCAAACTGCATCTGAAAAACAGAATAATAATGATTATGATAAATTGGGGGTCAATGTGAGTAAATATAACGTAAGTAAGTACTTCAAGAATGAGTCTGATACGTTAGTTTCAAATGAAAATAAAGGTGGAGAGTTTTCGGCAACCGATGAAGAAAATTTTAAAGCACTTAGAAGTTTATCTGAAAGTAAATACAGTAGAAACAAACGGAGCATAATAGAAGAAGTTAATCCGTCATTAACAATGTCAGAATACTCAGATAATGATGCAAAAGAGTTTGAAAATTTGATGACATTTAAAGAGCAGACTAATAAGGGTAAACATCATTCTAATAAAGGAAAAATTAATGAGGGTTACTCTGATACTGATGAACAATCATTCAATAAACTTACAACATTGGCAGGAGAAATAATAAATGGAAAAGATTTTATCAGTAATTCTATAAAACAAAAAAAAATAACTAAATTTGAAGATCCTGAAAAAAATAGTTCTGATTCGGACACTTTTGAATACACCAAAAAAGATATACAAGAATTCGAAAAACTAATGCATAAAAAATAGTATTCGTAATTGTAAGAATATCATAAGTGTAAAATAAATAATGGATTTAATTAAAAAACAAGAATCGAAATCTGGTGCTAACACATATCTCGTAGTTCCAATAGTTATATTTTTTTTGCTGCTTATATTTGCAGTGATAAGAGGACCATATTTAGTATCTAGTACTGGTTTTGGAGGTTTAATTATTGTTGTTACCCCTTTAATATTAGCAACCTATGCACTAACCATTATTGTGATGGCTGGTCGTGCATCAGTTGACTTGGCAATTGGGCCCCTAATAGGTTTTATTAATGTGGGAATGATCCAGCTTATTGGAGCAGGCCTGATAGAATCCCCTATTGCAATTTTTCTATATGCTATTGGAGTAGGCATTGCCTACCAAATAGTAATGGCGTTAATTATAGTCTTCGTTAGGGTACAACCTATTATTGTTTCTTTGAGCGGTTATCTTTCATTGGTAGGAATAAATATTATCATTATGCCTCGTCCCACAGG
>DPHC01000016.1 GCA_003523055.1 Dehalococcoidia bacterium
ATTTTATCGAAGTGTAATAGGGGTGTCTATTATTTTGTTTTTTTTAATAAAGAAGAAACAACTGCATGAAATTAATTTAAAGGAAATAAGAACACACTTAAAAAGAAATGTCGCTCATTTTACTGGTCAGAATCTTTGGCTTTATGCACTCGCATCTATAACTCTTGCTGAAGTCACCTCATTAGAATTTACAATGCCAATATGGATAGTTCTATTTTCATATTTAATGCTTGATGAACAAATGGATAAATTTAAAATACTCTCTGTATGTATTGGATTTATCGGTGTATTAATCACGGTTAGACCAGATATTGAAAGTATCAATCTAGGATTAATTGCCGCAGCTATTTCTGCAATTGTTTTTGCGTTAACAAATATCTACACAAGAAGACTTACAAGAACCGAATCAACTTTAACTATCCTTTTTTTCTTAACTGCAATGCAATTAATATTTGGTCTTATTACATCCCTTCTAGATGGAAGATTAGACATACCAACAACAGAAAATATTGCATGGATTGTAGTAATTGGATTTGCTGGTTTAGGTGCTCACTACTGCATAACAACAGCTTTATCACTTGCACCACCAACAGTGGTTGCCCCTATTGATTTGCTGAGATTACCAATTGTTGTATTAATTGGAGTTATGTTTTATTCAGAACAAGGTGATATGTTTATCTACCTGGGTGCAGCATTAATCATCTTTGCAAACTTTATAAATTTAAAAAAAGCGAATACTCGATAATCTAGATTTTAAAACTACTTATTTATTTAAAAGAATCTTTTAAATACTTTTGATATCCTTTAATGACATATGAAAAATAAATATTTTATAGATACAGATACTGCATCTGATGATGCGGTTGCATTATTAATGGCCCTCGAATGGCATGATGTTGAAGTTTTAGGAATCAGCATTGTTTCAGGAAACATGTCTGTTGAACAGGGAAGTATAAACGCAAGGTATACCGTTGAGCTTTGCAAGAAAGAAGTCCCAGTTTATGTTGGTGCAGATGCGCCCCTTGTAAAAAAAAGAGAGCATGCGGATTGGTTTCATGGACCCGATGGGATGGGCAATATGAACTACCCGGCACCAAAACTTCAAGAAACTAATGAAGATTTTATTGAGGTTCTAAATAACCACATTAATCAACACCCCAACGAAATAACTTTAGTAACTCTAGGTCCATTAACAAACGTGGCTAATTTCATAAAAAAATATCCTGATTCTTTTTTAAAATTGAAAAATATCGTAATCATGGGTGGGGCCTCAAATACAGTCGGAAACGTAACTCCGGCAGCTGAATACAACATATGGTGTGACCCTGAAGCTGCAGATATAGTTTTTAAATCGAAGCATCATGATATAGCCATGGTGGGCTGGGAGCTATGTAGAGGCGAAGCAAATCTAACTGAAGAGGAAATGGAGCTCGCATATAGCTTTAAGACAGAAAAAGCAGATTTCACAATAGATTGTAATAAACATGCTCTTGATTCAAGCCAAAATTGGTTGGGAGATCCTGGTCTTGGACTACCTGATCCTGTAGCAATGGCAGTAGCATTAAACCCAGCTGTCACGACAAAGGTCTCAAGACACAACGTTCAAGTTGTAATTGAGGGGCCCGCCAGAGGAATGACTATTGTCGATCAACTACATGTCGGTGAAAGTGAGCCTCATATAGATGAGCATTGGAGTCACACAGAAAGAAATATTAACGTTATTTGGGAAATTGATAGTAACGAATGGAAAGAAACACTATATAAAACTATTCGCGATTAGTCATTACCCCAAGTATCTTCAATATATCCTTTTCGTCCACTAGCTTTTGCATACATTTCGTATCGCATAGCTTGCTTTTTATAGAAATCCTGATGATACTCCTCAGCAATATAAAATTTAGGTGCAGCAGAGATTGCAGTCACGATGGGTTTATCAAATTTTCCTGAATCACCAAGTTCTTTTTTAGAGGTTTCAGCAGCCTGCATTTGATTTTCTCCAACAGTAAAAATTTCAGTTCTGTATTGTGAGCCAACATCTGCAAACTGGTAATTCAGAGCTGTTGGATCAATATTTCTCCAAAATACCTCAAGAAGCTCTTCATAAGTAACGATATTTGGATCATATAATATTTCGACAACTTCTGCATGCCCAGTTTCTCCAGTTACAACATCTTCATAAGTAGGATTTTCCATTGTGCCTCCCATATATCCAGAAGTTGCACCGAGAACTCCGTCTAATGCTTCGAAAGGTGGTTCCATGCACCAAAAACACCCACCGGCAAAATATGCTTTTTGATTTCCAGTATCAGTTAATTTTTCATTTTCAGTTGTCATAATTATCTCTTTCTCAGCAGTTTCTAATGTTGCTGTGCATGATATCAATATTAATAAGAGTGCGATTTTTAAAAACTTCATATTGTAAATGTTATTGCATAATCACTAGAATCGTAAATTACAAAAAACGAAATATGTTTCAGTTATTAAATTAAGAGTTGCTTAATTATGTAAAAATAATAAAATTATATTAATCCTTCGACTTTTAAAGCGGAGAGAGGAAAAATGAAAAAAACAGTACCTTATATTGTAAATTTAAAAAACAATGAGAATATCTCAATGGTTACGGCTTATGACTACCCCTCAGCAAAAGCTGCTTCCGAAGCAGATATTGATGTCATTTTAATTGGAGATTCTCTTGCTCAAGTAGTTTTAGGCCACGAAGACACTCTTTCAGTTACAGTTGAAGAAATACTACATCACGTAAAGGCAGTGAGCAATGCAAAGCCAAATTCACTCGTAGTGGCAGACATGCCTTATATGTCTTATCACATAGGAGTAGAAGACACATTAAGGAATGCAGCAAAGTTTATTCAAATAGGAAAAGCTGATGCTGTAAAAGTTGAAGGAGGATCAAAAAGAAAAGCCACTATAGAGGCCTTAGTAAATGCAGAAATACCAGTAATGGGTCATTTGGGACTTACTCCCCAGTCCAAAAATATGATGGGTGGCTACAAGGTACAAGGTAAAACACTCGAGTTGGCAAAGAAATTATTTGAAGATGCTCTTCTTCTACAAGAACTAGGTTGCTTTTCAATGGTACTTGAGGGCGTGCCCTCCATAGTTGCTGAATCAATTTCTGAAGCGATTACTATACCAACAATTGGTATAGGTGCTGGTAAATTCACAGATGGTCAGGTTCTTGTACTTCACGATATTTTAGGAATGAAGTCAAAGGAATACGTAGACGCTAAATTTGTTAAAAGGTATTCAAAGCAATATGAAGACACTGTTGAGGCACTTAAGAATTATAAATCTGAAATCCAAAATAATGAATTTCCAACTGAAGATCATTCTTA
>DPHC01000003.1:0-1804 GCA_003523055.1 Dehalococcoidia bacterium
AATTAACTTCCAGACAAGACATACCAGATTTCAAACAAACCTTTGATGGGCTACAATCTGAAGATGGCATGGTTTTTGGCACTTACATACATGGATTATTTCATAATCCATGTATCCGGGAATCCATAGTAAAAGTTCTAGCAGAAAATAAAGGTATAAAAATAAAAGAATCTAACTATGAATATTCTATGGATGCAGAATTTAATAAATTAGCAGAATGGGTACGTTCATCACTAGACATGAACTTTTTATATGAGACAACTGGACTAACAGTAAACACGAACTTTTAAGGATAAATAATGAATGGAAATATCAACTTTGTTATTGGTGGTATTAGATCTGGCAAAAGCGAGTATGCTGAAACTCTAGCTAAATCCTCTGGAACTCCAATATTGTATTTAGCTACAGGGAAATCTACTGACTCCGAAATGGAAAACAGAATTGCCAAACACCAAAATAACAGACCTAAAGACTGGGTTACACTCGAAGAACCATTATACTTGAAGAAAGCCTTAGCCGAACTGAATTCTCCACTAGATATCTTAATGATAGATTGCATGGATTTTTGGATAACAAATAGACTAACTGAAAATCCTGAAAGCAACTATACAGATCACGAAGAATGGATTGAAGATCAAACCAAGGATCTCCTTGCGTATTGTGAATCTAAGTTTTCACAAACTATCATAGTCAGCAGTGAAGTTGGTGCATCTTTAGTATCCGAATACCAGATTGGTCGCTGGTTCCAAGATTTATTAGGGCTAACTAACCAGTTTATTACCAAACATAGTGCAACCGTTGACTATATAATTGCAGGAAACACGTTAAGAATAAAACCATAACCATTATGCTTTAAGGATAATTCCGTATTGATAAATAACCAATCCATTGTTAAAACTCCGGCGTCCTGCGGTGAACTGCTGCAAGGAGTAATTAATGAGCAATTCCTATTAGTACCATGCCCTATTAATTTCTATAGCACAGTTACAGTAAAAATAGATGCCTCCACTCAAATTAAGTGCCCATCTGAATACCCTAAATCTAAAAAAGCAGTACGTGCAACTCTAGAATATTTCAATCTAGATAAAATAGGAGCCATAATTTCCATAAAAAATCCCATCCCAAAATCCAAAGGTTTAGGGAGTAGTACGGCCGACATAACTTCTGCTATCGCAGCAACCGCTCGGGCTACTAACAATATAATACGCCCTGAAGAAATTGCTAAAATTGCAGTAAGTATTGAACCGAGTGACGCTACTATGTTTTCAGAAATAACGGCGTTCGCTCACCAATCGGGTTCTATAATAGAAACTTTAGGTGGACTACCTACTATGGAAATACTTGCTTTTGATTTCGGAGGATTAGTGGATACAATTGAATATAATAAAACAGACAGGTTTAATCAATGGAATTTTTTTGAGCATGAGACTATTAAAGCTATGGAGAATATAAGAAATGGAATATCCAACCGTAGTATTAAACTCATAGGCAAGGGAGCGACTATAAATGCGATAACATCAAACAAAATTGCGCCTAACGAAAGATTATCTCAAATGATAGAATTCGCAGCAGAGATACAATCCGCAGGTGTTAGTATTGCTCACAGTGGGACATACATATCAATATTACTTGATCCGTCAGAAAAGCGATCTACATCTGTAATGAAGCAAGCCCAATCAGAATTTACCGATATAAAAAATATAAATCATTTTAGGACTGTATCCCCTGGACCTATATATATATAAATTTTTTAATGGAGAAAACCATGTCAGAATACAAGATAGCAGTAATACCTGGAGATGGA
>DPHC01000003.1:2173-9390 GCA_003523055.1 Dehalococcoidia bacterium
GGAGACCCTAACATCCCAGACCACATAACTTTACAAGGCTTACTATTACCTATGCGGCGCCAATTTGACCAAGGTATTTGTATCAGACCATCATATCTATATCCTGGAGTACCTTCTCCATTAAAAGATAAAAATGCAGGAGATATTGATTTAGTCATTTTTAGAGAAAACACTGAAGGAGAATATTCTCCAATTGGTGGCCACCTATATCCTAATACAGAATTTGAGACAGTCATACAGACAAACGTTTTCACTCGTCGTAGTACAGAACGTATCATAAGAGCAGCTTTTGAATATTGCTTAACTAGAAACAAAAAACTAAAAGTCACCTCAGTTACAAAATCCAATGCTCAAGGATTTAGTATGGTTTTTTGGGATGACGTATTTAAAGAAGTAGCAGCAGAATTTCCATCAATAACAACCGATTCATTACTGGTGGATGCAGCATGTATGGATTTAGTTAGATGGCCTGAAAATTTTGATGTTATAGTGGCTTCCAATTTATTTGCAGACATCATGTCAGATATTGCAGCTGTTGTAACTGGCAGCATGGGATTAGCGCCAAGCGCAAATATCAACTCAGAGCGAATGTTCCCTTCGATGTTTGAGCCAGTACATGGCGCTGGATTTGATATTACCGGCAAAGGAATAGCCAATCCTATAGCTACCTTTTTTGCTGTATCAATGATGATGGAACACTTAGGAGAAAAAGAAGTGGCCTCTCAACTCAATTCAGCAATCATAAACAATCTGACAAGTCGGGAAATAATGACACCAGATTTAGGAGGTTCTTCCAGTACTTCTCAGGTCGGGGACGATATTATAAGCCTCATGAAGTGAGACGCAATTTATTTCAATAACACAGTCCTAGCAATTTTCTGTTCAAATACAAGTCCTAATTGTTCGCATAAACCTATCTGAGACTGAGTGCCTTTAGTCCCGATAAAACAAACACCTAACAGTCTCCCAATTTTAAAATCCACGATAGTGAACAAAATATCCCCTGAGGGGTTGGATTGTACTAAATCAACCGCTAAAGAATGGTCGTAAAATTCATCTGACAAGACTTCTGTGACACTTATTAATTTTTGATTAACCCCTATCAATTCTCCGGTTCTATCCATAAACCGCTTTAGGAATACTTCTTCCATCCATTTATTAACATCACGTTCATGATCGAACAAATGGACGACACATCCCATAATAAATTTTTCATTTTCTTTTATGTTAACTAATTCTCTGCTGCCAAATTCACGCATGTACCCATTAATTCTGCCACAGTTTTTAAAATATTCCTCGCTATCTCCTGGAAATCCAGATTCAGCTAATTCTTCATTGTCCAGCATACCTTCATTAATGATATTAAATTCTTTGAACTCATCAGGTATCTCATCAGTTCCTAATACCATTTGCTCAAGGTCTTCGTTTTCTATCATGTATGTCAAAGAATTTAAACGAATATTGGTCAAAATTATAGCCTCATTACATTTTTATGAATGATCACTTATAACTATATCGGTGCAATGGAGTGCATCAATCAATCATCACCATTTATTCTAATTCACATTACTTAGAAGTTAAAGTAACATGTAAAATTTATATCCGTTGTCGTATAATGTAGTCTACAAAGGTCCAAGACTATATTTTAATAGCCACAATAACATTAAAATATTATATTTTTACTCCGGAGTCTGAACATGAAAAATAAAGTATTAAACAATTTCGATGAAGCAGTCAAAGATTTTCAAGACAATGCCACATTTATGTCTCCCGGTTTTGGTAATGTCGGGGTCCCCAGAAATCTTTTAGCCGCCGTCAACCGTCAAGGCGCAAAAAACCTTACCGGCATATCTAATAATGCCGGGGCACTTGGTGACAGAGTTGATGTTGGTACATTAATTGAAGCAAAGCAGGTAAAGAAAATGATTTGCGCATTTACTGCACCTACTCATCCCTCACAAGTTACACCTTTCGTTGAAATGTATAACAATGATGAGTTAGATGCAGAGCTCGTACCGCAAGGAACTATGGCAGAACGCATTCGCGCCGCTGCCGCAGGTATTGGGGGGTTTTATACTCCAACTAGCGTTGGTACAGAGCTTGCAGATGGCAAAGAACATAGAGAGATAAATGGTAGAACACACGTATTAGAATTTCCGTTACATGCAGACTACGCTTTAATTAGAGCGTATAGAGCCGACACTTTTGGCAATCTCCAATTCAGATTAGCCGGGAGAAATTTCAATCCTATAATGGCAATGGCTGCAAAAATGACCATAGTAGAAGTTGAAAAAGAAATAGTAGAAGTTGGACAGCTAGATCCTGACCAAATACATGTATCAGGTGTTTATGTTGACAGAATTATTTTAATACCATCTGACGGAATATTTGACTAAATCCGAATTTATTGCAAGAGGATACAAAATGGCAGAGAAAAACAAATTAGACAGACAAACAATGTGTGACAGGCTCGCAATGGAGTTCCAAGATGGATGGATAGTAAATTTAGGAGTCGGTATGCCGACTTTATGCTCAAATTATAAAGACGATTCCAGAGAACTTATATATCACTCAGAAAACGGTGTCATAGGATACGGGCCAATCGCAGAAAAAGGTAAGGAAGATAAACATCTTGTAAATGCTGGTGGCCAAAACGTCATATCAATTCCGGGCATGGCTATCGTCCATCACGCGGATTCTTTCATGCTTATCCGTGGTGGCATGATAGACGTAACCGTCATGGGGGCATATGAAGTAGCGGCTAATGGTGACTTTGCTAATTGGAGAATTCCCAATCGTAAGGGCGGTGGCATTGGAGGCGCAATGGACTTAGCCGCATGTGCCAAACGAGTATATATAGCAATGGAACATACAACTCGAGATGGCAAACCTAGGTTATTAGAACAATGCTCATTGCCGGTAACTGCACCAGGGGTAGTAAAGCTAGTGTCTACTGATCTCGGATTATTTGAAATTAATAAAAGTGGTTTGGTTTTAAAAGAGCATGCACCAGGGTGGTCAGTAGAAGAAATACAAGAACTGACTGAAGCCAAAATTACAGTAGATCCTAATTTAACGGAAGTAAAAACTCGAAACAACCCTCCGCCTAGTGCAGATACAACGGGAAGGCACTACGTAGTATAAAATAGCATGTTGTTGAATTAAATTAATTCTTATAACACATTAATGGTATAAGGCACCGCCGTTTACGTGTATAGTCTGCCCTGTAATATATCCGGAGTCATCAGATGCTAAAAACAAACAAGTAGAAGCTAATTCATCTACGTTACCCTGCCTACCCAATGGTATTCCTGAATGATCTGGGACTCTACCCAAATACCATTCAGGATTAGCTCTCAGTGTATCAATACTCCCAGGGGATATTACGTTAACTCTAATATTCTTTGGAGCAAATTCACTAGCAAGGCCTCTGGCCAATCCAACTAACCCCATTTTAGCGGCTGACACATGTGCTCTTTTAGCGCTTCCTAAAAACGCACCTTCTCCTGTGAAAAATATAATATTCCCAGATTCTTGTTTTGACATGTGTTTTAAACAGTTCCAAGCCAAATAAAATGCCCCGTCTAAAACCACTCCTCTAACATGTTCCCAATCTTCTAAAGTTAAATCTGTGAACGATTGATGAGGCCTTATTGCCGCATTACTAACCAATATATCAATTTTACCGAATTCATCAACTATCTGACTAATCATATCTGATACTTGAACACGATCTGAAACATCTGCCAACACTGATAAAGCTTTAACTCCCAATGCTCGAGCTTCTTCAACTACAGAATCAGCCTCTGATTTATTAGACCTAGCATTGACTACTACGTTTGCCCCTTCAGAAGCAAATTTAAGAATCGTGGCCCTTCCTATATTTCTACCTGAACCGGTAACTAATGCTACTTTACCGTCTAATTTACCCATACAAATCTCCTCATATACTTAGCGAAAGATTGAATTTAAGCGATTAGTCTTCTGGCGTCACTGACGTGCACCAATGATTATATTTGGGGTTGTTACCAACAACAATTTCAAAATATAACTGCTGCAATTTTTTACTCAAGGCTCCAGATGCACCCGATCCTATAGGTCTACGATCTAACTCTATTACTGGCGTCAGATGTGCGGCAGTTCCAGTTAAGAACACTTCATCTGCCAAATACAGCTCACTCCGGTCAATAGTTCGTTGGACAACAGGAATTCCTAACTCTTCTTCAGCGAGGTCTATTATTGTATCTCGTGTTATACCCGGTAGTACATCATCATGTAGGCTGCTAGTTGCCAACGTTCCTTCAGAATAAACAAATATATTCTCTCCCGATCCTTCGGAGACATGCCCAGCTTGATTTAACAAAATAGCTTCATCGAAACCAGCTAAAGTAGCTTCTGTTTTCGCTAAAATACTGTTTACATAGGTTCCTGCTATTTTTAGCCTTGCTGGAATCATATTATCATCTACTCTTCTCCAAGAAGATGTACAGCATTTTAAGGTATCAGAACCTAAGTAATTACCAAACGGAACAGTTATCAAAGTGAAATCAGCAGCTAAATCTTGTAATTTTAAATTAGCAACTACTTCAGCACTTTTGTATGCCAATGGCCTTATATAAATATCAGATCTATGTTTATTTTTCTTTACTAGTTCTATTGTTATATCGCATAACTCATCTAGTGAGTATGGGATATCAAGCATTAATAATTTACATCCTCTTAGTAATCTTTCATAATGTTCTCGCAACCTAAATATGCTTATTACACCTTTTTCTTCATTCCAGTTCCCTCTTATACCTTCAAATACAGCCGTACCATAATGCAGGGCATGTGTCATGACACTAACTTTAGAATCGGGCACCGGAACAATTTTACCTTTAAAAAATGTGTTTAAATTATCAAATTCATTATCACTCACTGATATGATCCCTCCAACTGCGTATCCGTTGATTATAAGCAACAGTATCGATATTACACAACCCTATTCTTTAATTCACACATAATAATTCTGTTGCTCCATTCTTAATGTGGGTTAATTTTATAGTTAAACCTGTATAATTATTATATAAAAATAAATAAGGAACTAATTTGGAACGAATAGACGGCAGAAAAGACGAAGAATTAAGGGTTACTACCATCCAACCTTCTTACCAACTTTACGCAGAAGGCTCTGCATTAATCACTGCAGGAAATACAAAAGTGATATGTTCAGCATCTGTGGAAGATAAAGTACCTCCATTTCTAAAAGGTTCTGGTTCTGGTTGGGTCACGGCAGAGTACAGTATGTTACCGAGAGCTACCAATACTAGAAATCGTCGAGACCGAGAATCTGGAAAAATCAGTGGGAGGTCTCAAGAAATTCAGAGACTGATTGGAAGATCATTAAGAGGCATAATAGATTTAAAACTACTTGGTGAATTCACAATTAATATTGATTGTGACGTAATCCAAGCAGATGGAGGAACCCGTACTGCTTCAATAAATGGAAGTTACATAGCTTTAAGCCAAGCGATATATGGTTTGATTAATACAGGTAAAATACAAAACAACCCAATCATAAATAATGTCTGCGCAGTTAGTATAGCTCTACTCGATAAGCGTCTATTAGTGGATCCATGCTATGAAGAAGATTCTCAAGCGGAAGTGGACTTTAACATAGTGATGTCCGGGGACCAACAAATAATTGAATTACAAGGTGGAACCGAGGCGGGACCGTTCGATGTTACGTATATTTCCCAAATCCTGACTTTAGCTTCTACTGGAACCAAACAGTTAAAAGAAATCCAAGACGCGTCTCTAAAGGAGTACGTTTTATGAAACTAATATTACTAACCAGCTTTACAATCCTGATTGCCACATCATGTTTCCTAAACCGGCCTGAATCAACCGCTGAAATGGTCATTACTAATGAGTCCGAAATCCTTACAGAAAATATAGATCTCAACCAGCAACCTAATATATCAGCACCCACCAATTCATTGCCTAACATAGCCGACACGGTGGAATCCGTTCGCACTTCTGTGGTGTCTATAGTATCTGATACAGTTTCTAGAGATATGTATGGACTGCGGCAGGGGGAAGGTTCAGGGTCAGGAATAATAATTGATCAGTCTGGTTTAATATTAACTAACAATCACGTAATTAAAAACTCTACTAAGATCACAGTGACAATGGATGATGGCACGCAACAAGAAGCCACTGTAATAGGATTTGATCAATTATCAGACCTTGCTGTTATACAAATCCCTGGAGAAGGTTATCCTTTCATACCATTAGAAGATTCCTCTAATCTTAGGGTTGGTGACTGGGTTATAGCAATAGGTAACGCATTAGCTTTACCAGGTGGCCCTACTGTCACCGTGGGAGTAGTATCAGCATTAGGACGTAACATCGACATAAACCAAGACTCTACATTGACTGATTTAATTCAAACTGATGCTGTAATTAACCCAGGGAACAGTGGTGGGCCATTATTAGATTTAAATGGAGATATAGTTGGAATCAATACGGTAGTTGTCCGAGGTAACACCAATGATGGAACAAGCATTGAAGGCATAGGATTCGCAGTGCATATTGAAACTGCTTCATTAGTAGCAAAACAATTGATAGAAACCGGTAAAGTAAAATGGGCGTGGATGGGAGCATATTTATCAGATTTAAATCCTGAAAAAGCAGCAGAATTCAACCTTTCTGTTAGAGAAGGAGTAGTAGTCCAAGCAATCGTTGAAGACAGTCCATCATCAAACAGTCAAATCAAACCTGGAGATATCATTTTAAACATAAATTCTATTAAAACATCTAGTACGATGGAATTAACTAAGATCCTGCGACATGATTATAGTCCAGGTGACACGGTAAATT
The DNA here is from genome assembly GCA_003523055.1 of Dehalococcoidia bacterium. Lineage (GTDB taxonomy): Bacteria > Chloroflexota > Dehalococcoidia > Lucifugimonadales > UBA3495 > UBA2588. Next base: position 9,035 of record DPHC01000003.1, read on the forward strand.
TAGACGTGTTTCGGATGGAATTAGATGGAACAACTAATATAATCAACCTTACTATGAAATTAGGAGAACGTCCTTAAATTACAATTCAGATACAGTTCCATTATTATCCACTGTGAATACTGGTAATCCCACTTTCATAAGCCCAGGTAAAATTATCTTTTTGTCACCCACAATAAACAATTTCAAGGTTTCTGTATTGATATGTTCTTTAGCTACACGATTCGCATCGTCAAGCGATACTGACTTCAAGTTGTTTGGAACTTCTTGAAAATAATTATCGTTTAGATCATGCACACTTAGCTGGACCAAGTTATCCAAAATTTGCCCAGATCTTTCAAATCCAGCCGGATAACCCA
>DPHC01000003.1:9628-12919 GCA_003523055.1 Dehalococcoidia bacterium
TTTAGTATTTCTATTACTGATTCTGTAGTTTTATCTGTTTGAACTCCCCCTCCAGCTAATAACAATGAGTCTTGCTTAAACCATGAAACGCCAGAATGAAACCCATAACTATATCCTTTTTCTTCTCTCAAATTTAAGTTCAATCGAGAAGAAAACTGTCCTCCAAAAACAAAATTAACTAAGTTCATAGAGAAATAATCTTTATCATTTCGAGCAAATAAAGTGTGTCCAGCTCTGATTACTGATTGTGCTGAATCAGGTTTATCGTATATGTATATGCCGGCTGCATATGATGACAAGCTATTAACTTGCTTTTTATTATCTCTTATCTCATTACGTGGTTCTTGGTTCCATTGTCCAAAATATTTAATAACTTGGTTTTTAATATCTAGAAAATCAATATCCCCAACTACTATTACTTGAGCGTCAGCAGGTTTAAAAACCTCAGCATTAAGTTCGATCAAGTCATTTTGTGAAAAATTTTCAATTGAGGATTCATTTCCAGATGTTGGATGACCGTACGCAGCAGAGTTACCATATATTAATTGAGGGAATATTCTATCTGCGATTGCATTTGGCTCATCATAAGATCTTTTTAAATCACCCAGTTGTTTTGATTTAATTCGTTTTATTTCATCAATAGGATACGTAGGGTTCAAAACTATATCTGATAGGATGTCTAGTACTGGACCTATATGCTTAGTTACTACTTCAGTAGAATAAAATATATATTCTCGTCTCGTTTCTATTCCTATAGAAGCACCCAGCTTGTCTAAATCATTATATATTTGGGAACTATTTCTGTTGTCAGTACCTTCTCTGGACAACAAAGTCGTGAAATACATTAAGCCAGGCAAATGTTCAGGATCAACAGTTGACCCTGTTTTAATCAATAGACCACAAGATACTAAAGGCAAACCTTCTTTTTTTACATAAATTAATTCTAATCCATTATCTAAAATTTCAGATTTGTGGAGAGGCGGGTTAAATGGCTCTTCTTTGGTCGGAGTTGGCTCAATTGTTCTGTCCAAGTCATTTTCTACTGGAACCCATATAGAATTAGGTTGAGCTCGTAGCCTGACTTGATTCTCGTTCAAGATATTAGCTGTAGTTTTCACAATTGATTCTTTGGTAACTTTTGAATATTCTTCCACAAATGTATTGATGTAATTTGGGTCGTTAGCAAAGACATTGTAATGGTTCAGTAAATCTGCTCGGCCGCCGAAGCCACCTATTTTGGACATTTGAGAATAATTGTAATATTCAATTTTATTTAACGAAATTTCCATTTCTTCATCAGTAGGAGGTTCAGAAATGATTCTTTCTATCTCTTCATCCACAATCATTTCAATATCTTTTAAATCTTTACCAGGAGCAGCTGTAACTTCTATGAAAAATTGGCCAGCTATTTCTGACCCATGAGCATATGCTGATACACTCTGTGCTATATTAGGATAAACCAGTCTGTTGTATAATCTTGAATTCCTCCCATCTGCTAAAATCAAACTCAAAATATCTAAAATAGGCTCTGTTTTATCTAAGTGAGGAGGAGTCGGCCATCCAATATATAATTTAGGTAAAGACACATTATCAGGCATGTACAATTCAACTCTTCCAGATAATGACGAATCAAATTTAGTGTATTTGTCATTAGATATACCAGACGGTAAGGTGGAAAAATATTTGTTAACCATTTCCATGCACTGACTAGGGTCAAAATCTCCAGCTATCGCTAAACTAGCATTCGAAGCACTATAGTATTTTCTGAAAAAGTCTTTAACATCTTCTAGGCTAGCAGCATTAAGGTCTTCTTGAGAACCAATGGTCATCCAGTTATATGGATGGGGACTCGGAAATAATTGTTCTTGCATATTCCAATGAGCCATTCCATATGGCCTGTTTTCATAGGTCTGTCTTCGTTCGTTTTTTACAACTTCCCTTTGATTGTCAAATCTTTCTTGAGTCAATGCATCTAACAAATAACCCATTCTGTCTGATTCTAACCAGAGTGCTAGTTCTAAATAATTACTAGGCAGTGTCTCCCAATAATTTGTTCTGTCCATAGTTGTAGAACCATTCAAATTAGCACCAACTTTTTGCAACGGCTCAAAATGATTTTCGTTATGGTGTTTAGAACCTTCAAACATCATATGTTCAAATAAGTGAGCAAAGCCTGTCTTACCGAGTTCCTCATCTTTAGATCCGACATGATACCAAACGTTCACAGCTACCATCGGGATCGACTTATCTTGATGCAATATGACATCCATGCCATTTTCTAAAGTTATTTTTTTAAAATCAATTCCACTCATTTAATACAACAGCCTTTATTTTTATTATTTGCTAGAAAATTGATCCAACCTATCGGAAATAGGCCTATCCTTCTGATTTTGTTCAATGATTTCCAAATCCCAAAATTTTGAAAATTTAAATGCTCTGGGGCAATGACCATAAGACTCTTGCACTTCTATGAGCATGCCTTGTAAGTGTTGGGATTTTTCATCAGTTTCATACAACTGCAATTCTATATTTTTTTCTTCTAATTGTTCTTTAGTAACAATACTCGCCTTACCATTCACTCGCACGGTATCGTTAACTCCAGGGATAAAAAATAATATCCCTACATTGTCATTGGTTTCTAAGTTTTTATATGACTGAAATAATTTATTCCCAGCAACATCGGGGAATATAAGGTGAGTATCATCTAAAATCTTAACAAATCCGGGGCTTCCTCCTTTAGGTGACGCATCACAATGACCTGAATCGCCGCTAGTTGCCATTACAGCAAACGGAGATTTTTCAATAAATGCTTTTACATAACTATTCAAGTGAGGCAAAACTTTTGTTGCAGCTTTTTCAGATGGCTGCCCAAATTGATCATTAAACTTGTTAGTCGTCTTTGATATAGAACCTTGACTCATATTATGCTCCTCTACTAAATAATATTAATTACCTCCATATTATATCTCTTTCTTCAAGTACTCAATCAAAAATAATCAATTCTATGACTGGTAGACCTACCTGTGTTAATATTTTGTTTCACAATCTGGATGATAGAGGTAATCAAATGAGAGCATTAGAAGGAATAAAGGTATTAGATTTAACCAGAGCATTAGCTGGTCCATTTTGCACGCTTATGCTTGGGGATTATGGAGCTGACGTTATCAAGATTGAGATCCCTAATACAGGTGACGACACAAGGCATTGGGGACCTCCTTTTATAGGAGAGGAAAGTGCTTATTTTTTATCCATTAATCGTAATAAAAGAAGCTTAACTTTAAATTTCAAAGA
>DPHC01000003.1:13143-14118 GCA_003523055.1 Dehalococcoidia bacterium
GGGGTTATGGAACGATTCGGGTTAAGTTACGAAGAAGTCAAAAAAGTAAACAAAAATATAGTGTATTGCTCAATTTCAGGATTCGGTCAAACTGGACCTTACAGAGAGCGACCAGCAATGGATCAAATCATGCAAGGGGTTAGCGGTTTAATGAGTATCACTGGAGAACCAGACGGAGACCCTCAAAAAATAGGAATAGCTGTTACTGACATAGGCTCAGGTATGTGGGCTGCTTACGCAGTTATGTCAGCGATATATTATCGAGAAAAACATGGCGAAGGACAACATTTAGATGTTTCAATGCTGGACTCTCAAGTAGCATGGTTAACCTACCAAGCAGCCACTTACTTTGCTACTGGAGAATCACCAAAAAGATTAGGTGCAGCTCACCCTAATCTAGTACCCTACCAAGGATTCATGTGTAAAGATGCAAAATTTATTAATATAGCAGTAGGGTCAGAAAGGATTTGGGAGCGATTTTGCCAAGCGATAAACTTACCAGACCTCAAAGATAATCCTGAATATGCTGTGAATGAAGTAAGAGTTAAAAACAGATCTAAAATTATCCCCATGCTGCAGCAGCATTTTTTAACAAGGACATTAAATGAATGGCTAACTGATTTACAAGCTGGCAGTGTTCCCAGTGGGCCAATAAATGATTTAGAAGCCGTTTTTAATGACCCTCAAGTAATTGCACGAGAAATGCTGACCACTATGACTCACCCAACTGCTGGAGAAATCAAACAAACTGGATTATCTATAAAATTTTCTGAAAGTCCTGGAGAATTAAGATTAGCCCCACCACTGTTAGGGCAGCATAATGAAGAAATACTTTCAGAAATCGGTTATTCTGACTCAGAAATCGAAAAACTAAAATCTGATTCTATAATTTAGTAAAGTAAGTCATAGTATGGATCAGCACACTTTAGAGTCCGCGCAAAGCTTTCTATCTGAAAACAATATTTCAGGATGGCT
>DPHC01000004.1 GCA_003523055.1 Dehalococcoidia bacterium
ATTTTATCGAAGTGTAATAGGGGTATCTATTATTTTGTTTTTTCTAGTAAAGAAGAATCAACTGCATGAAATAAATTTAAAGGAAATAAGTACACACTTAAAAAGAAATGTCGCCCATTTTACTGGTCAGAATCTTTGGCTTTATGCACTAGCATCAATAACTCTTGCAGAAGTCACCTCATTAGAATTTACAATGCCAATATGGATAGTTCTATTTTCATATTTAATGCTTAATGAACAAATGGATAAATTTAAAATAATCTCAGTATGTATAGGGTTTATCGGGGTATTGATCACAGTTAGACCAGATATTGAAAGTATCAATCTAGGGTTAATTGCTGCAGCTATTTCTGCAATTGTTTTTGCGTTAACAAATATTTACACAAGACGACTTACAAGAACCGAATCAACTTTAACTATTCTTTTTTTCTTAACTGCAATGCAATTAATATTTGGTCTTATTACATCCCTTCTAGATGGAAGATTAGATATACCAACAACAGAAAATATTGTATGGATTGTAGTAATTGGATTTGCTGGTTTAGGTGCTCACTACTGTATAACAACAGCTTTATCACTTGCACCGCCAACAGTAGTTGCTCCGATTGATTTGTTAAGATTACCAATTGTTGTATTAATAGGAGTTATGTTTTATTCAGAACAAGGTGATATGTTTATCTACCTGGGTGCAGCATTAATTATCTTTGCAAACTTTATAAATTTAAAAAAAGCGAATACTCAATAACCCAGATTTCAAAACTACTTATTTATTTAAAAGAATCTTTTAAATACTTTTGATATCCTTTAATAACATATGAAAAATAAATACTTTATAGATACAGATACTGCATCTGATGATGCTGTCGCATTATTAATGGCCCTCGAATGGGAGGATGTTGAAGTTTTAGGAATCAGCGTTGTTTCGGGAAACATGTCTGTTGAACAGGGAAGTATAAACGCTAGGTATACCGTTGAGCTTTGTAAGAAAGATGTCCCAGTTTATGTTGGTGCAGATGCGCCCCTTGTAAAAAAAAGAGAACATGCGGATTGGTTTCATGGACCCGATGGAATGGGCAACATGAACTACCCTGCACCAAAACTTCAAGAAACTAATGAAGATTTCATTGAGGTTCTAAATAATCACATTAATCAACATCCCGACGAAATAACTTTAGTTACCTTAGGTCCATTAACAAATGTGGCTAATTTCATAAAAAAATATCCTGATTCTTTTTTAAAACTGAAAAATATCGTAATCATGGGTGGGGCTTCAAATACAGTTGGAAATGTAACTCCGGCGGCTGAATACAACATATGGTGTGACCCTGAAGCCGCAGATATAGTTTTTAAATCGAAGCATCATGATATTGCCATGGTGGGCTGGGAATTATGTAGAGGCGAAGCAAATCTAACTGAAGAGGAAATGGAGCTTGCATATAGCTTTAAGACTGAAAAAGCAGATTTCACAATAGATTGTAATAAACATGCTCTTGATTCAAGCCAAAATTGGTTGGGAGATCCAGGTCTTGGACTACCCGATCCTGTAGCGATGGCAGTAGCATTAAATCCAGCTGTGACAACAAAAGTCTCAAGACACAACGTTCAAGTTGTGATAGATGGACCCGCTAGAGGAATGACTATTGTTGATCAACTACATGTTGGCGAAAGTGAGCCTCATATAGATGAGCATTGGAGCCACACGGAAAGAAATATTAACGTTATTTGGGAAATTGATAGTGACGAGTGGAAAGAAACACTATATAAAACTATTCGTGATTAGTCGTCACCCCAAGTATCTTCAATATATCCTTTTCGTCCGCTAGCCTTTGCATACATTTCATATCGCATGGCTTGTTTTTTATAGAAATCCTGATGATATTCCTCAGCAATATAAAATTTAGGTGCAGCAGAGATTGCAGTCACTATAGGTTTATCAAATTTTCCTGAATCACCAAGTTCTTTTTTAGAGGTTTCAGCAGCCTGCATTTGATTTTCTCCAACAGTAAAAATTTCAGTTCTGTATTGTGAGCCAACATCTGCAAACTGATAATTCAGAGCAGTTGGATCAATATTTCTCCAAAACACCTCAAGAAGCTCTTCGTAAGTGACGACATTTGGATCATATAATATTTCCACAACTTCTGCATGCCCAGTTTCTCCAGTTACGACATCTTCGTAGGTAGGATTTTCCGTTGTGCCACCCATATATCCAGAAGTTGCACCGAGAACTCCGTCTAATGCTTCGAAAGGTGGCTCCATGCACCAAAAACATCCACCGGCAAAATATGCTTTTTGATTTCCAGTATCAGTTGATTTTTCATTTTCAGTTGTCATAATTATCTCTTTCTCAGCAGTTTCTAATGTTGCTGTGCATGATATCAATATTAATAAGAGTGCGAATTTTAAAAACTTCATATTATGAATGTTATTGCATAATAATTAGAATCGTAAACTACAAAAAATGATATATATCTCAGTTATTAAATTAAGAGTTGCTTAATTATGTAAAAATAATAAAATTATATTAATCCTTCGACTTTTAAAGCGGAGAGAGGAAAAATGAAAAAAACAGTACCTTATATTGTAAATTTAAAAAACAATCAGAATATCTCAATGGTTACGGCCTATGATTACCCCTCAGCAAAAGCTGCTTCCGAAGCAGATATTGATGTTATTTTAATTGGAGATTCTCTTGCTCAAGTAGTCTTGGGTCACGAAGACACGCTTTCAGTTACAGTTGAAGAAATGCTACATCATGTAAAGGCAGTGAGTAATGCAAAGCCAAATTCACTCGTAGTGGCTGACATGCCTTATATGTCCTATCACATAGGAGCAGAAGACACCTTAAGGAATGCAGCAAAGTTTATACAAATAGGAAAAGCTGATGCTGTAAAAGTTGAAGGTGGGTCAAAAAGAAAAGACACCATAGCGGCCTTAGTAAATGCAGAAATTCCAGTAATGGGTCATTTAGGACTTACTCCCCAGTCCAAAAACATGATGGGTGGCTACAAGGTACAGGGTAAAACACTCGAGTTGGCTAAGAAATTATTTGAAGATGCCCTCCTTCTACAAGAACTAGGTTGCTTTTCAATGGTACTTGAGGGTGTACCCTCTATAGTTGCTGAATCAATTTCTGAAGCAATTACCATACCAACAATTGGTATAGGTGCTGGTAAATTCACAGATGGTCAGGTACTTGTACTTCACGATATCTTGGGAATGAAGTCAAAGGAATATGTAGATGCCAAATTTGTTAAAAGATATTCAAAG
>DPHC01000014.1:0-6934 GCA_003523055.1 Dehalococcoidia bacterium
TAAGCCGGATTGGATTAAGTAAGTCTCTGATAGCAGAATGGATCGATAGTGATGTGTTTGCCTTGGATGAAATACCAAATCCTTCAAGTCTGACCACTCCTAGAAAATTGCAATACGATAGTTATATGTCTGGCTCCCCTATTATTGATAAAAGAGCTGTTAAAGAAACCCTGGATGGATTGGAATTTCCATTGCATTTCTTCGATTATGAAGCTTGCAATTTTGCGATACCCCAGTTCGATGGTTTTAAGCCGTATCAGTTCGTTACTTTTCAATATTCCCTGCATATATTGCATGCAGACGGTTCGTTAGAACATAAAGAGTATCTAATTACTGATCCACAAAAAGAAGTATCCCTAGAACTGGTAGAACAGATGAGGCGAGACTTTTATCCTGAAGGTAGTGCAATCGTATGGTATAAGCCTTTCGAAGTAGGCCGTAATAAAGAATTAGCTGAATTGTACCCCGATTCTCAAAGTTTTTTTGATGCACTAAATGAAAAGAAGATATTCGATCTACGAGATATTTTTAGTAAGAATATGTATGTGGATGCACGCAGTAAAGGAAGTACAAGCCTTAAAGAAATTTTGCCAATTACTGTTCCAGACTTAACTTATAAAACACTAGGCATTCAAGGCGGCACAGCAGCTATGACAGAATGGTCTAATTTAGTGTTTTCTGACCTGTCAGATTCAGATAAGGATCAAATAAAGTTTGATCTTTTGGAATATTGCAAATTAGATTCGTTTGCCATGGTAGAAATTTATAGGTACTTAAGAACACTATTGTAATTAAACGGTAAATTAGAGCTTTCGGTTAACAGCCGAAGTTCCAGGGACACTTTAGAGACATATCTTCTAAGCATAGTGACATCTATTTCACACTTTTACTTGATAACAGTTGTTTTGTTATCTTTGTCGTTGATTTGTTCATAGGAACATCCGGGTTCTATCATGTCAGATTGGTTATATAACCCAGGGTTACCAGACCATTCTTCATAACTATCCATCAATGAAGAGATGCTATCACGAAAATCTTGTTTTACTGATTCATGCAAGTACATTATTGGACAATAGCTTTCAAAAACCCCTCCCGAGGCGAACTTACCCACGGTTATTTCTGTGCGCTCGTTCATCCCTGAATTGCTAGTGTCTACCCAGTTACCCGCATAGCCAATCGAGTCTCCTGCTTTTATTTCCGTGCCGACCCGTATTTCTTCTCCATTGATGAGTAATGCTTTTGTACACACTTCCTTAGAGCTGAGATCACACGCGAGACTGACCACGTGATCGATTGATACACGCCATTGTGAAAATCTAGAAGGTTTGATATTTAATTCCCAGTCGTCTTGTTTATAGGATTCTGTAGGCTGCCAAGAAATATCATCTACTATCCCGGTGATGGGAGACAGCAATTCAGTACCAGAAGGAAACTTATATTCAAAAGTAGGATTTTCATACTCTGTTGGCTTACCAGCGTCATGAACTTTCCCAAATTCGTCAAAAACAGTCGGCTTAGAGCCCCCTGCAAAGGATTTACTGAATTTAAAAGGCCCCATCATGGATGTCCTTGCATTGAATGCTCCAAAATCTTCTATTAGTAAATTGTAAAGTACTGGAGGAGTATCATCTCGACTACTACTCATGAAACTTTGTCCCATAAGCAGTCGCTCTTCCTGTGATTTTTGTGACATCATGTAGCACATAGGTCGGAGGTTAACGGCCATCTTCAGGCATGGATCTTGAACTGATGAACTGGAGGTTTCGGCGGTCGTATCCTGCATCATCTCATTTGCTATGTCCACCATTGTTTCGGACATTTTCTCCGGTAATTCTATTAATTCTACTAGGGATTTGGAATCCATAGCATCTGAACATGCCATTTTGGAGCAACCCAGTCCTTCCAGGCCACATAAGCAAAGATTGCAACTGTTATTTCCAGTGTCATTGCCAGTCCATCCTACATCTACGCTCTCCCCTCCGGACAAGAGACATGATGTATTTAGTGGCTTGGCTTCATCATATGTGTTACTAGCACTCCTTGATGACTCTGTGACGATATTGGTTTTATTTTCATTGTTGGTGATTCCCTGATTAAGCTTGGATTCAGTAGATGAAGCCGATTTGTTAGATGTTTCTATTGCTTCATTCACCGAATTTATATCTGGATCAATTGCATCTGGTTCGGAACAGGCAATTCCTATAACCAGTGTGAATAATGTTAAGTAAATTATAAATTTCATGACGTTAAATGCTCGTTACACGTGAGATTATACCTTATATTCCTAATATTTTTAATTATTTAAATATCATCATTAATCACATTTCTTTTATGAATAAAATTTAAATGAATAATAGGATCATTGCGTGGTTACTTTGTTCTAACTGATTGTGCTAATCTGGACCTATCATTTATGACGAGATAGATCAGAATTATGCCAAACAAATTGAACATATTAATCATATCGATTTTATTTACAATTGGATGCGCTACTGCATTAGAACCCACTGCATCAAATGTGAAAGAAAGCCTTAGTGCTCCAACTACAGATGAAGGTATTCAAAGCTCTGGTGCAGATACTGAGAAGAGTGATATTGTAAATATTCAATCTAATCCTACGATTGTTGTAACCTCGGCTCCTCAATTAAAGCTTACTCTCAGTCCTGTTGCAACAGTAATACCAGCTTCTTCACCTACTCCATCTGCGACACCCACTCCCATCCCTACTCCCACCCCATACATATATTCAATACCATCATCATATATTGAGGGAATTTATGAAATAACTGGAAAACCATTACCGTACGATGTTATTTCAGGTTACGCAAAGATTGAAACGTCGCTTTGGAAGAAACCGCACAAGGATTATGCTGTTCAACTCAGAAATGATGCTATTAGGAGCGGGAGGCAGTCTCTTAGATTTGAAGTAAGAGACGGAGATTGTGGTGCTGACGACATATGGAACGATTGTGACAATGATAGGGACAGACATGAACTTTCTGCTCACAAGATGATAGATGTTATGAGTTCTGGAACCTACTGGTTCGCCTGGTCTCTGTATTTGCCTGAAGATCATGAAAACTTGTATCCGGTGAGTAACGCCTATGGTCAATTCCACCAATCAGGAGGAATGCCTGTGTTTATGTTTAAAGAGAAACCTTTAGGATATTCATTGATTAGAACTATAGGAGAAGATGACTATGACGAGGTGTTAATTATACCTAATGACGATTTTATAGGTGAATGGAATGATGTATTGATTTATGCTACATGGTCTAAAACAGACGAAGGGATGTTCAGAGTGTGGGCAAACGGTAAACTTAAATATAGCTACAGGGGCCCAACTATGACAGAAGAGGACGTATATTTTAAATTTGGTATTTATAGAACAGGAGTTTCAAAGTACCAGGGAGACATACCGGCTACTGTAGTGTATTTTGATGAAGTACGAAGAGGCTCGACTCGCCAAGAAGTGACTGTAGGTATTAAATAAAAGGTATAATATTTTTATGAAAAAAAGCATGATGTTAATAATAATGGTTCTGATATTGGGATGCAGTTCTCAGCAAAAAAATAATAATGACCAAATCTTAGATACCACAGCCAGTACCGGCCTGTCGTCAGATATTTCTGTGTCAACTTTGGAAAATAATCAATCCTTAGGATCATTTAATATTGATGCTCCGGATCAATTCACGATCAAATGGGAACAGATGGGAGAGTCGGAAAAGAAGTATTTTATTAATCAACTTAACATACATATGGGAACATCTTTTAGCTTCAAAGAAGTCAATGAAGATCCGGGCAAATTGTTTTCAGTAATGTCTGCCTTTCAAGGCGTTGTTGACTTGGAAAATCTGAGAAACTTGGTTCCGAAATCTGATACTAAAGATACTTTTGAGTTACTACAAGAACAAACCACCGGTTACAGTGTGCCGGACCTACAATTTTTCGCAACTAATAAGAGTGATAGATTTTTAGTTGATTTTGAAGATATAATCGCTGGCCATCCACTTGTAGGAGCGAATTCTCCAAGGCCCCATAATGACGCCCAAGTTTATTTTTCGAATACAGATAGTCGTTGGGTAAGTGCCACTCGCCCTGAAGATTATCCTCCAATTTACGCTGTAGCAGATGGATACATAAATTTGCCAGATTCAGGTTCTTATAATGTAGTAGACCATTCAGATGCTGAACTACCTTGGTGGCATGTTGCCTATGTATTTACTCTTCGTATCGCAACAGATGAAGGAAGCAATGTAGAATTTTTATATCAAATGGAACCATATATGATTCCTGATTTAATTGGTAAGAACCAGGATTTTTATAAGCAATTTATAAAAGTTAAGAATGGACAATTTGTAAAAAAGGGAGATATTCTAGCGTATATGTATGTGCCTTCTTTGGACGAAATGGTGGGAAATAAAGAAGCATCTTCGCACATCGCTTTTTCTTTGATGAAACAACCTTCTACCGTTCTCAGTCCTTCTATTTTCTCAGAAAGCGTTGTAAAACAATTTGGAAACATCTATAGAAACCCTTCGGAAGGATGGGAGAGCAAAAGTTTTGGAAACGATTGGAATAGAGGTAGAGGTTTACCAGATGGTATGGGTTGGATGATTAACGGTTCACAGAATCCTTTTTCTGATAATGATTTGAATGTATCTATGTACGATGGGATTGAAGATATGTATCTTGACTATCGGGCTACAGTAAAACCAGAGGATCTAGGATTCGATGCGGAAGAAATATTATATAGTGAATTTGGTTGGGGAGATACCGTTCTACAAGAAATAGAAATTAAAGAAGACTGGCAATTATTGTTTGCTGGCATAGGAGGACCTATGAAGGTTACTTTTATACTGGAAAGGAACGGCAAAATTACTGAAAGCCAGGTTTTGGAAGTTCGTCCAGGCCAGAATTTTAGTTTACACCACAAAAACAATTTCATTGGAGACACTACTGAGTTTGATATTTCTATTTCTGACCCGCAAAATTGGGGATGGAGTTTGGCTTTTGCTAATGCAACGGCAGACCTAATACTTCCTGCGACTACTCGTGATGTGGAAGGGGCTTGCCCTCCTGGGTGTCCTCCTAGTCCTAACCCATATAAGCTTAAAAAGTAAATACCTAGAAACAGATATACGATCTACTAATCAGCTGGTGCTATCAGAGGACTTGTAGTTGGGTTAGCTTCAGGAGGTAATGAATCCTCCCAGTTTCCTATAAGGAGTTTATTGGTAGGAGCCATGGAAACAAGAAGTAGTGCGCCCGATACGCTAGCTACTGTTGATAATATAATTGCTGGGTTAAAAGAACCAAATACATCAAACAGATATCCCCCAATAAAACCTCCGAAAGCCATGCCAGATCCAGCTCCAAATTGTTGCCATCCAAATGAACGGCCCATTGGTCCACGGCCGAAGTACTGACGATTGATGATTGGGAAAGCAGACCCTTCGCCACCATACCCTATTCCAAATATTACTGCCCAAACATAAAATTGCCATACTTCTTGTGTCCAAAATAGTAATAGCAGAACAGGTAATCCTTGCAATAAAAACATGATTGCCATACACCATTTTGAGCCAACATAGTCTGCTATGACAGGGGTAATGAATCTGGTAAACACGCTGACTCCAGCTAATGTACTCAAAACTCCGGCAGCTTGCACTAAAGTAAGTCCGGCAGCCATTGCTATTGGAGTAATCCAGATTATGACTATAGCATGTCCAATACATCCAAAATGGTGCACCGCTACTAGTTTCCAAAATGCCGAGGTACTTTGCATGCGTTTTCGATAAGTCTTGGATCTAATTGCTGCTATTACAGGGTTTGGTTTGGTTTCTATAGGTTCATCTTCTGGAGCTCCGTAAGGTCGGATATTAATGTCAGAAGGACGGCTTCTAAAAAAGAATAGCAGGATGAATAGGATACTCCCTCCTACAGCGGCAACGGACCAGAAGGCAGTTGTCCAGGCCACAGCTGTTAGGAGACCTCCCATTATAATGGCCATTACTGCTGGTCCAAGGCCATGAGATGCTTGAAGTAGCCCTATCCCGAACCCTAACCGTTTTTGGAACCAAAGACTAGCTGCTGTGAGTATCGGAACATTGAAGCAGGCTTGGGCTACACCTAGGCATAGACCATACGAGATCCATATATGCCACACTTCTGTTACTAGGCCAGTTATTATAGCTCCTAAAAGGAAAAATAACGCACCTATCATAATTACTGGTCGTGCTCCAAATCTGTCAGTAGCCATGCCGGTCATTGGTGCTAAAAATGCACCTGTAAGACTTGCAATAGAGTAACCCAATGCAATTTGTGACACAGACCAACCCATTTCCATTTCTAGAGGTATTATCAGAACTCCAAATGCTTGCCTGATGGACCCACCAGTCATGTGTATAAATGCTGCAATCGCAATTATTATCCATGCGTAATGGATGCCTATTTTGAATCCTAGAGGATTTTTGGGCTTCATGTTAGCTTGCATGTCTGTTACCTTTAAAATGAGTTTCGGCTCTAAACCTAGACTAATATGCCGTCGGGATATATAAAAACCCAGGGAGGGTACAACTGGCTCATAGTATCACTAGTGATAATATAAATCCATACCATATATACCATTATGCAATGTATAATGATTTTCTAAAAACTTTGAATGGGGGGGATTACAATGGATATAAAAATGTATGGCACAACTTGGTGTGGGGATTGTAAAAGAGCTAAAGCTTTTTTCGAACTGCATCACGTGGAATATGATTGGTTTGACACTGATTTAGACAAAGAATCTGAAGATTATGTTAAAAGCCTCAATAATGGAAACAGAGTAGTTCCTACAATCATTTTTAAAGATGGTTCAATGCTAGTTGAGCCTTCAGATAAAGAGCTGGCTGATCAACTTGGCATTTAAGAAATTTGATGTTTT
>DPHC01000014.1:7101-12878 GCA_003523055.1 Dehalococcoidia bacterium
ATGTTTTGACATTTTTATTATAGATAAACATTTTCGAGGCATACACAATATATTTAGGATAAAAATCAGTCGAAATTGATTTAAAGATGAACACTAAATTAGTGGTTTCATTCGAAGTGGAAAACTGAGGAAAATTCAAAACAGCATTCGAAACAGGACGCTCTGCTCGATCTCAGGCATGAGTAACTGGATAAACTGGGACAGAAAACTCCGTTTATGTCTTGGGCGAAGCAACTTCACTAGAAGGCTTTCAAACACCTTTCCAACCCGCTTCGCAAAAAGAACTAATGGAGGACGCAGGAGTCATTTCAGTTCCGAATATAGTAATTTTAGAAGATTAATTGGCCATAATCAGGCATATTACGTAATGTAATGCAGGATTCTTTAACGTTGTACTAGTATAATCCCCACGTAGTCTTAAGGTATTATAAATTTTTATTATTACGTGGAGGTGTTATGAACACAAAAAATCTTACTGGACTAATGTTAATTATTTCCCCAATTGTGGCTATGAGCGTTTATGTCGTATGGAGTATTATCGCGCCAAATCAAAGCCCGGGAGAGCTGAGAGCTAACTCGGACATATTAACCCCGTTGTTACTAATTGTAGGTCTTGCTTTGCTGATGTGGTCTATTGGTCTCAAATGGTTAGCAGATACCATGACTGACGGTAATGGAGGAGATTATGCCCGTATGGGCGGGTTGCTTATTATAATAGCTACAACAGGTATTCTTGTAGAAATTTCTTATATGATTGGAACCGCAGGGGCTCCAGCCGAGGTATCAGACATGCTTTATATACAAGGCCAAACAGTCGGAGTAATTGCAACTATCGTGCAATTCCTTGGGCTAAGTATATTAGGCATTGGAATATATATGCAGAAGAATTTAAATAAATATATTCCATGCTTAATGGTGTTGGCAGGAGTTATTGGTATCGTGTTTGCCTTAATGGATTATTCCTCTCCATTGATGGGCATCGCGTATATAGGTTTTGCTATATCTTCGGTACTATTAGGTATATTCTATCGCAAAGCTAAAGACTAACTCAAACGTAAAGTTTGAGTAGTTTATAATGGGAGGCCTCAAGGTCTCCCATTATTTTGTGCTTCAAAAAGGAATACATGTTAAGAAAGATATATGAATGGAATCCTCCATTTCCGTTTTTTTATGGTTGGGCTATATTGGGAGTTTCATTTTTTTCAACCTTTGCTGCTACATCTGTTGCCCAAGTCGTACTTGGAGGCATCCAGATGTACATCCTAGAAGATACTGGCTGGGCAAAAACAGACTTCTCATTAACGATAGCTATCGGTACATGGATTTCTGGTTTTATTAGTCCATTTATTGGTAGATGGGCTGATAAATATGGACCTAGACAACTAATGCCTTTAGCTTTAGTGATAATCGCTTTATGCTATTTTGGAATTTATGGTATCCCGGCATTTTGGTCTTTTGTTATCGGATATATTATAGCTAGAGCGCTTAGTACACCCATTTTGATCAGCATAGTACCGAGAACTGTAACCGTGAATTTTTTCCGGAAACGTAGAAATATGGCTTTATCAATTGTAACTATGTCTAGACCTGTGGCAGGCGCAATAAACATCCAATTGATTTCTTTCATCACAAGTCAACTTGGTTGGAGAGCCGCATATAACATTTTAGGATGGTTTACATTATCGCTGAGCATTCCTATTTTTTTTATCATGAGACGGAAGCCAGAAGATATCGGTATCAATCCAGATGGTGACCTGGCTTACGACAAAGAAGAAGAAACAACTGCTGTGGACTTGACAGAATACAGTTGGACTTTTAGAGATGCTATAAAAACTCCAGCCTTTTGGTTGCTAGCTGGGGTTAGTTCATTTGTTACATTAGCTTCCTCCAGCGTCCAATTTACACTGGTTCCTTATTACGTTGAACATTTAGGATTGTCAAAATTTGAAGCAGCATCTATTTTTAGCCTTGGAACTGTATTGGCTCTTGCTACGTTCCTGTGGGGAATGGTTGCAGATAGATTTAGTCCTAGAATTTTATTAATTGCTATTCTTTGCGTGGCGTCAGGCCTTTTGGTTTTGTTACTGAATATACACAATGCTTACCAAGCCTGGGGATTTGCTGTTTTATGGGGTGTCTTTTCGGGTGCCGTTCAAGAAATGGCAATAGAAGCAGTTCTAGCGCAATATTTTGGTAGGGGTGCTTATGGGAGTATCAGCGGAGCAATAGGTCCAATGCAGATTACCGCTTTAGGTTTTGGAACCACTTTTGGCGCTTTGATTCATAGTATTTCTGGTTCTTATAACCCTGTTTACATCACTATAGCGGTGATTTATTTATCCTGTGCCGTTATGGCAATTGTTGTTAAACCTCCAAAAAAACCAATAAATATAAATCAACTAAGTAAATAATTTGTTTATGTAATTTTGTCTAAAAGAGAATATGTTTCTGAGCTTCTTATCTATTAATAACATATTTGCGAACGCTCCAAGCGGCCCGAACGGAGGCTCATAAGTTACTATGTCTCTCATTACTATTCCTTCGTCAGATTCTGAGAACATATGCTGGTGATGCCAAAATTTATACGGACCAATTCTTTGTTCGTCAACGAAAAATACTTTTTCCTTTATGTGTGTTATCTCTGTTACCCAGTCGCTTTTAATGCCTAAGAAAGGACTTACAGTATAAGATATGATTAAACCCTCATACATGTATTCAGGTACGTCTTTGGAAGTTATATCGAATCCCATGTAATCTGGTGTTATTGATTTTAGATTTCTAGGATCAGAAATAAAATCCCAAACTTCATCTATGCCTGATTTTATAGTTTGTTTATAATCGAGTTGATAGAAAGCCATAATGTAATATCCCTTTTGTATTTAATGGGTTAGTTTGTAAATTAACCCTCTGAAAATAAATAAGTGAAATGGTAACAAAGCGTACCAATATAATCTTCCAATTATGCCTCGAGGCCGGAAAGTAGCTGTTTGGAGTAAAGTTTCTTTGTTCAATATCTCAAATTCCAACCATGCTTCTCCAGGTACTTTCATTTCTGCGCTTAGTATCAACCGTCCATTATGCTTGTTGGCGTATATTACTTTCCAGAAATCTATCTTATCTCCGATTTTGATATCATTTGGATGTGTTCTTCCTACACCTAATCCTACTCCGCCAATTAATTTGTCCAAAAACGCTCGGAACTTCCAAAGCCAATCTGCGTAATACCATCCGTTTTCTCCTCCAATGCTCCAGATCTTGTTTACACATTGTTCTAGATTATGAATATGAGCTGTTTTGATATCTTTTACACATCCTCTTTCAGGTGAATATATGAAATCTTGAGGGATAGACGATATATCATTTTCTATTACGGCTGGTCGCGTTGATGTAATTTTCGGGTAGTATTCGATTTCAGGTAAGGCTTGCTCCAGTGCAGAAGTATAGTCCATTGGATTTATTGAAAGTGTTTCACACAGGTCATTGTTTTCGCATATTATCTCTACTTTCATGCTATTAACTAATGCTCTAGCTAACCTATAGCTGGTGGACGTAACTAAATATAACCAATATGAAGAAAGCCGAGGCGTAAGTACAGGAATAGTGATGATTAATCTTTTTAGTTTGCGAATTCGAGCGTACTCCATTAGCATTTGCTTATATGTGAGGATGTTTGGACCGCCAATGTCGAAGCTGTTGTTGTAAGTTGAAGGTTCCATCAGACATGCGAAGAGAAGTTTAATAACATCAGTGACAGCGATGGGTTGGCACTTAGTTTTAAGCCATTTTGGAGTTACCATCACCGGTAACTTCTCAACGAGATCACGAATGATTTCAAATGAAGAACTTCCTGATCCTATGATTATCCCAGATCTTAATGTTGTAAAATGGTACGTTCCTGTTTTCAATTCATCTTCAACAGCTTTTCTAGATGATAAATGTTGCGAAAGGTTGTTTTCATTGGTTATCCCACCAAGATATATAACTTGTTTAATCGCAGTACTTTCTACATGGTTCTTAAAATTAATAGCGCATTGGAGTTCTAAATCAGAATAATTTGAACTACTAGCCATGGAATGAATCAAATAGTAAGCTGCGTCTATATCAAGCGGTATTTGTTTTACAGTCTCAGGTTTTAAGAAATCTAATTCAATGATTTCTATCATAGATTCAATTGATTGTGGTGGTCTAAATTTGGTTTTGTCCCGGACACAACAAACTACATTATGGCCACCTGTTACCAGCGAATGCAATAATTTGTATCCTACGTATCCAGATGCTCCGGTTAAAAGTATCTTCATGAAGATTAATGTACTGCCTCATACCCATTTTTGTTCTATAGGTAGGGATTAATTTATTATTATATATTATACACTTGTTTGCATATATTATACACGTGTTTTTAATTTTGGAGACACCTTTAAGGCTACTAATGCAACAGACTCGTTAATTTGCTCTTTGGTCAGTAAGCCGCCTACATTTGGTTCCATTATTATTCCAGTTATACCCATTTCTTCTTCTGCGTACCTAAGTTTTTCAATCACTTGTTCAGGAGTTCCATAAGCTAATCTTCCTTCTAAAAGATCATCGTAGGTCAAACTGGAAAGAG
The DNA here is from genome assembly GCA_003523055.1 of Dehalococcoidia bacterium. Lineage (GTDB taxonomy): Bacteria > Chloroflexota > Dehalococcoidia > Lucifugimonadales > UBA3495 > UBA2588. Next base: position 11,708 of record DPHC01000014.1, read on the forward strand.
CTTGTGCTCTTCGTGCCAGATTTTCTGCATCGTTTGGACCAGCTGCTTTTACGGCGTTTACAGCATTTTGTGCTTGTCTATCGAAAGCATTTATAGCTCCTTGCCTCGGGTTTTCCCTGGCTAGCTCTGGGTTTTCATGTACATATACGGGAATTCTCATATAAATTTCTGGTTCTCCTGGGTGCCCGGCTGCTTTCCATGCATCTTTATATAATTGAAGGCTTTTCCCAGTATTCTTGATATCCGAACCTCGAAGGCCTGTTGCCAATGGGAAGCCTTGAGTTCCTACTACTGGGAAAGTGTCAGGAGTATTGGCTGCGATAACAATCGGCGGATGAGGAGTTTGGTACGGTTGAGGCATTACAGAAACGTCTTCAAACTCATAATACTTACCTTTGTGGTTTAATTTCTCGTCATTCCAAGCTTTTAGAATGATTTCTAATGATTCTTGGAATATATCTCTACTTTCTGAATAAGGCACTCCATACCCTTGGTAAGATTTTGGGAAACTACTACGGCCTATGCCAAAAATTAATCGTCCTTTGCTTATGTGATCGAGAGTAGCTGCTTCTTCTGCTAATCGTATCGGATGACACAAAGGTAATACTGATACGCCAGTAGCGATTTTGATATTTTGAGTTCTGGCAGCTATTGCAGTTGCCATTACTAAAGGAACCGATGCTACTGATGGTATGCTTCCTCCCATAGGGTCAGTTGGACCTTTGTGTGCTGCAAAATGCCTTTCAGCCAGCCATACACCATCTATACCATACTTTTCTGCAGTGTCAGCTAAGGTAAATGCTTCAGCAAACGCTTCTTCTTGAGTAGAGCCTATTCGATAATCACATTCCATCACTAATCCGATATGCTTCATTCCAAACTTCCTCTTCTTGTTTTTTTGGTTATTTTGCGTAATTGGTAGGTGATGCCAAAAAATTATTTCTGCATTGTAAACCGCAGAAATAATACCATTCTCCATCGTAAAAACTACGAGTGCCAGTATTAGGATCCACTTCGTCAGCGCCATGTGCTGTTTGTCCAGTTGACGCTCTAGCTGCATCCAAGTCTATTTGTTTTTCACATACTGTGCAATTTGGCATAAATATACTCCTCGATTATCTGTTTACTGCTTCTAAATTCATTCCCAATCTTACTGGTCCGTCGTGAGCTA
>DPHC01000014.1:13079-13686 GCA_003523055.1 Dehalococcoidia bacterium
TAAGTAGTTCCCATTCTCATTGTCCAGGCCGCTATTCTTCTGTACCAGAGGTGTAAATCAAATTCCATCATAAATCCCATCCCACCATGTATAACTTGAGATGTCCTAGCTATTGCAATACATTTTTCGTTGCAAAATGATTTTGCTTGAGATACTTCGACAGAATAAGGAAGATTCTGATCCATTTTCCATAACGACTCAAACGTTAATAACTCACACCCGTCTATCCATATAGTCATATCAGCACACATGTGGCTTACGGATTGGAATGCTGCGATGGGCCTTCCGAATGCTGTACGGTTTTTGGAATATTCAATTGCAATTTCTGAGTCTTTACGCGCTGCTCCTACCATTTGTGCACACAGCAAAGAAGTGGATTTATCTAGCATTGTAGAAACCAAATCCCATCCTTGGTTTACTTGTCCTATAACATCGGTAATTGGTACGCAAACATTGTTTAATACGATTCTGCTCTGCCGATCTTTAGCTATCGTAGTTAGCGGGACATCAGTAAAACCAGGGTCTCTAGTATCCGCAATGCAGATTGTAATGCCTTCTGTAGGATCCTTTTCTATGGAAGTTCTGCATATGACTACTATTTTATCTG
>DPHC01000014.1:13833-15622 GCA_003523055.1 Dehalococcoidia bacterium
GACTACTATTTTATCTGCAGCTTCGAAATTATCTACAAACATTTTAGTTCCATTAAGAATGAGCTGTTCTCCAGTAGTTTCTCCTAAAGTGTTTACAGTTTCTGGTAAGTATCTAGGATCTTCTTCTGAGAAGGCCCATGTGAAAATTTGACTGCCATCAGCAATCGAAGGTAAATACCTTTCTTTTTGTTCTTCAGTCCCAAAATCAGATATTAGTATTGCAGCAGTCATAGTGCTATGAAAAGGTACGGGAGCTAAAACTCGTCCTGTTTCAGACATTACAATGCCTAATGTTGTGAGGCCAAACCCACTTCCTCCATATGACTCAGGAATTGATAAGCTAAGCCAGCCAATTTCTGCCATTTTTGACCATAATTCGGCTGAATAACCTGTTTCAGTCTTTTCCATCTCTCTGACTAATGTTGTGGTGCACTCTGATTCAAAAAATTCTCTTGCAGAATTTTTTATCATTAACTCTTCTTCGTTAGGTAATATATCCATTTTTAATTTCCTAAATAATTTTTGTATTATCCTCTGGGTAAACCAAGCCCTCTTCTTGAAACTTGATCTTTCATAACTTGAACGCTCCCATGATTTATTCCTGATTGGAATGCTCCCATTAAATTATGAGCAAACACACCTTCTTCTATGTTGCTGTCTGAGCCGTTAAGCAATTGACCATACAGACCTAACATCTGCGATACGGATTCAGTGGTTCTTACTCCATGTTCCGGGGCCCAAATCTTTTCTGCCGAACCTTCGTAAGTAAAAGTCTCGCCTCTCTCTACCATCGACATACTTCTCATAGTCATAAGTCTGCAGACCTGCGCATCTATCCATAAGTCAGCTAATTTGTCAGTGACTGCAGGGTCATTCGTTAGGTCATAGTTACCAAGGTTATTTTTTTTGGTCCAGTTGATAATATCTTCGTCCCTTTGTACAGATAGTAGATACCTACTAGCGCCTACTCGGTCAAGGTTCAATCCCATTGCGCCGACATACCAACCCTGATTCTCTTCTCCTAGCATAGAGGAAGCAGGTATCCTTACGTTTTCAAAAAAAGTTTCATTTGTTCTTCTGTCACCATATGTCGTTCTATGGGGTGCCGTGGGCTCATTTTGTATTGTCCATAAAGGGCGTACAGTAATTCCAGGAGTTTCCATTGGGATTAAAAATATAGAAATTCCTTTATGTTTTGGAGCGTCTGTGTCTGTTCTTGCCATTAGGTATATGTGTGTAGCGTAATGAGCTGCTGTCGTGTACATTTTTTGCCCATTTATAACGAACTCGTCTCCATCTCTTACTGCACGGCATTGCAGTCCGGCTAGATCTGCCCCTCCTTGAGGTTCAGTAAACCCTAGTGCAAATGATACGTCTCCTTTAATCATGCCTGGAAGGAAGTGTTTTTTCTGTTCTTCGGTTCCTGCGGCTAATATAGCTGGAGCTCCGCTTCCTGCTCCTCCGACTTGGATTCCAACCCTAGAAAACTCTTCTTCTACTACGTATTGATCTAGCCTGCTACCACCTTGGCCACCATATTCAACAGGCCAACTTATACCTATCCAACCAAGATCACTTATCTTTTTATATAAATCGCTCGTGAGTGATCCTTTGTATCGTGCGCCGAATTCTTCAATTTCTTCTTTTATCTCAGAAGTAACGTTATTTCTAATGAATTCCTGTACTTCACTTCTCAGAGCTTCTTGCTCGACTGTGTATGCAAAATCCATTTCCGCTCCTTAGTTGTATTGTTAAAAATTATTTTATTAATTAAAAACACCATTTAAAA
>DPHC01000014.1:15777-42366 GCA_003523055.1 Dehalococcoidia bacterium
AAAACACCATTTAAAAACATTTTGAGGGTTTAATTAGATGGTGTCAAATTTATTGGCGCATTAATGTGTACTGATAGATACGTTCAAAATTAATTTCATGATTGTCTAAGATGTTGAACTTAGATTTTTTATGATTGGCTCCAGTTTTTCAAATAAAACCGGAATTAATGTTTCCCATTCCCCCACTATACCAATATCGCTTCCTTTAAATATTGGATGCCGTTTATTTTTGTTTATAGCCACTATTATTCCAGCTTTTTGGATCCCAACAGTGTGATTGAATGCTCCACGTAATCCAATAGCGATATAAACTTTAGGAGAAATTGAAATTCCGCTTATTCCGACTTGAATTTGATGTGGCAACCATCCTTCATGTACGACATTTCTGCTTGTGGCGATAGAGACTTCTCCCAAGGTTTTTGAATACTGAACTATTTTAGAAACATTTTCTTTGGATCCTGCACCCATGCCTATACCTACGCACACGTTTGAATTATGTGCGTAAGTTAGCTGAATGTCATGTTGTTCTACCGCTTGGATGTAGTTAATCTTACTGGGTAAAATGTTTTGAGGTGAAATTTTTTCAATGTCCGGCTCAAAGCCAGTTTGCGGCAAGATAGGGCTTAACATGCCTTCTCTCAATGTGACCATATAAGGCAAAGTTTTTGAAAGAATTGGAGCTATTATATTACCTCCCAATGCTGGTTTGATTTGTATTAATCGGCCAGAAGAATCTAATTCTAAATCTATTGCGTCTCCTGTAAGGCCTAATTTTAATTTAACTGCTATTCGTGAAGCTAGATCCTTTCCAGTTGATGTGGAGGGAAAAAGAACAGCAAAGGGTTTTCTTGTGCTAATTTCATTTGATAAAAATTGAGCTGTAGAATCTGACCAGATCGGACCTAATTCTGAGTGGTTGGCGTTAATAACAGAATCAGCTCCGTATTCACCTAATAATTTGTTATTTAGCTCTATATTATTACCGAAAGTGACGGCAACCACTTTGGAATTGGTAAATTCGCTTAGTTCTCGTGCTTTTCCTAATATTTCAAAGCTTACTTGTTTTAATTCATTGTTACTCTGTTCGGATATGACCCAAATATCTTTTCCAGTAGAATCATTGGCCCGAGTGTAAGTTTTAACAGGTAATTGATGTTCATAATGGTTTAAATCGGTTAATAATTCTTCAAGTTTCTTAGAGGCTTCTTCTGATGCCACTTCTGGATCGTCACTTTCTATTATTAGCCCTAACCTTTCATTTTCTACAATTCTTATATCTTCAACCCAAGTAGGGGAGGCATCTGCTCCTATTTCTTTGTCTAGCAATTTGAGATCGTCAGCAGTTAATATAGAAATCGGAATTTCATCTGCGATGTTCATTTGTTCTTTGGTAGGCCATTTCTCTTCTGCAATCCCTTCTGTCACCGTTACTAATGATGGCAAGGGTGAAGAAAATATTTCGTAACCTTGGTCATAGTTTTTAAACACTGTTATATTGCCTGCTTTAAGATCAACTTCTAAATGGTTGATATCACTTATATGCGGTATTTTGAGCCACTCTGCTATTTGTGGACCAACTTGTCCGGTTTCGGAATCGGAACTATTTCTGCCGCAAATGACTAAATCGAAATTTTGTTCACGCAAGTAAGCGCTTAATATTTTTGAAGTTATTAGTGTGTCTGAACCTGCAAATTTCATGTCACTCAATAAAACAGCTTCAGTAGCTCCCAATGCCAGTGATTGTTTTAAGCCATTTTGCGCATCAGGAGGTCCCATGCACAGAGCAGTCAAATTAACAGGCATTTTGAGCTCTTCAAAAATTTCTAGTGCTCGATTAAGTCCAAGCAAATCAAACGGGTTTGGCTCGGAAGGCACTCCGTTCCGATTGATTGTTTTGGTTTCGTTATCGAATGTTATTCGTGATATTACCGGGACATACTTAATACAGACACATATTTTCATAAAATTTCCTTCATTGTATTCGTATTGATTAGACCATTGTTAAGTTCTGAGCTGATGATATATTACGGGATCACATGTAAACAAGCATACAATATTGGCTTGTTTAAAATTGACTATTATTAGTATTCATGACTAAAATCGCATATCAAATAATGTATTGTGAGTTTTTATCGTGAAAGTATTAATAATGGGAAGTGGCGGAGTCGGAGGTTATTTTGGTGGTTTATTAGCAAGAAATGGACATGATGTGACTTTCATTGCTAGAGGTCAACATTTAAAAGCCATTAATAAAAATGGATTGCTTGTCGAAAGTTCTAACAATGGTAGGTTCAACATACAATGCAAAGCTATTTCTGATACCAACGGGATAGAATCACCAGATCTTATTATTTTTTCTGTAAAGATGTTTCAAAATATCGAAGCTATAAAACTAATAATGCCGTGTGTAGGTCCTGATACTATAATTTTATCTATACAAAATGGCATTGATAATGGGGAAATATTATCTGGATATTTCGATCCCAAAAATGTAATGATAGGTTCAGCATTTTTGGAAGGAAGGGTAAGCTCACCTGGAACTATAACTCAAGGAGGGCCAGGAATAGCTGCTTTTGGCGAACAATTTGAAGGCTTTACAGATCGTGGCGAATATTTAAATAAAGTTTTTGAAGCGGCTAACTGGGATGTGGAACTCCATGAGAACATGAGAGGAGTTTTGTGGAAGAAATTTGCCTATTTGGTAGCAGGTGCAGCTGTTTGCGCCGCTAGCCATTGTGATTATGGTTCGATGCGATCTAACCCAGAAACCAGATCTTTGATTTTAAAAGCAATATCGGAAGTGTTACAAGTAGGCAAAGCGATGGGAGAGCCTATTATGGAAGATTCACTGGATTGGGCTGAAAATTCTTTGGATAGGTTTCCAGGACTTGGGAAAGCTTCAATGGCTAAAGATTTTTTAGAAGGTAAACCCGTTGAGTTGGAAGGATTGACTGGAAAAATAATAAGACTCGGTCGAGAATACAATGTAGAAACTCCAATCAATGATATTTTATATGCGATTTTAAAGCCTTGGGCTATACATAACACGTCCGGTAATGGACGGTAAGTTATTGACATAACCGTATATAAACAGATATATTTGTGTACCGTAAATAATGTTATATGATGATGAGTATCTGAGGCGATAAAAAAAGATGCTTTCGGGCAGAATTAATAGAAAATACAGTAATTTAAATTTAGCTTCTCTGGATACGAGAGAAGCTTTTTTTTTGGAGTAAGTGGGTGCAAGAAATCACACCAATAAAATGGGATGGTGGCAAACTTTTAATTTTGGATCAAACTAAGCTACCCAACGAAGAAACCGTTTTAATACTAACATGTTACGAACAAGTAATAGAATCTATTAAATCGTTGAGTGTTAGGGGGGCTCCTGCAATTGGAGTTGCAGCAGGATATGGAATGGCTTTAGCTGCAGAAAGTATTGCAGCAGAAGACAAAGAGTTTTTGCAAAACCTTGAGCAAGCTGCACAAGAGTTGATACAAGCGCGACCCACAGCAGTTAACTTGTCATGGGCAGTAAATCGGATGATGGGAATAGCACGTTCTGCTAAAGAGACTTCAGAGATTGCCAAACTGATTTTATTTGAAGCTGTAAAAATTCATGAAAATGATGAAAAGATAAATAAGGCTATGGGAGCAGTAGGTAAACAAGTACTTGCTAATAGAACCAGCGTATTAACTCATTGCAACACAGGCGCACTAGCAACATCCGGTTATGGCACTGCATTTGGAGTAATTCGAGCAGGCATTGAAGATGGTATGGATTTTGCGATTTATAACACAGAAACTAGGCCGTTTTACCAAGGTTCAAGACTTACAGCATGGGAATTTCAAAAACTTGGAGTCCAGTCTACTTTAGTAGTTGATTCGGCGGCCGGATCATTGATGTATCAAGGAAAAATTGATTGTGTATTAACAGGAGCTGATAGAATTGCTTCAAATGGTGATACTGCTAACAAGATAGGAACATACTCTTTAGCAGTTCTTGCTAAAGAAAACGGCATTCCATTTTACATTGTCGCTCCTACTAGTACTATTGACATGGAATTATCTTCTGGTGATGAAATCAACATCGAATATCGGGATCAAAAAGAAATAACTCACTTTCAAGAGACTCAAATTTCTCCTTTAGGAGTGCAAGCATTGAATCCTTCGTTTGATGTAACTCCTTCAAAGTATATTTCTGGAATTATTACCGAAAATCAAATTTGTTATCCCCCATATGTTGATTCAATAAAACAAGCGGTTGAAGGTAAAATTCAGCAATGAATATTGACTTAGCAATTATAGGCGGTAGTGGGGTTTACGATTTAGAAGGTCTTTCTGACGTGCAAGAAATGGACATTGAGACGCCATTTGGTAACCCTAGTGATAGCATTTTAATAGGCACTTTAGCGGGCACAAACGTAGCATTTTTGCCGAGGCATGGCAAAGGACATAAAATAAATCCTACTGACGTGCCATATAGAGCGAATATATTCGCTCTTAAATTGTTAAGTGTAAAACGAATAGTTTCAGTAAGTGCCGTAGGTAGTTTAGTAGAAGAACTACCACCTCGCAGCCTAGTAATACCAGACCAAATAATAGATAGAACGAAATTCAGAGACACTACTTTTTTTGACAATGGTATTGCTGCCCATGTTGGTTTTGCGGATCCATTCTGCCCTAATTTGTCTAATTTGATACATTCCAGTTCCAACAATTTAAATGTACCTCATAAATTAGGAGCTACAATGATTGTTATGGAAGGCCCAGCTTTTTCAACAAGAGCGGAATCGCTCATGTATAGATCGTGGGGAGCCCATATAATAGGCATGACTGCTTTACCCGAGGCTAAACTGGCAAGAGAAGCAGAAATGTGTTACTCGACTATGGCATGGGTGACAGATTATGATTGTTGGAGGCAAGATGATAATGATGTTTCTGTTGATATGGTCATAGAAAATTTACAACATAATGTAAGTTTGTCTAAATCAATATTAACTAACGTCATAGCGGATGCTTCAAAGTTAGAACAATGTTCGTGTAACGATTCCTTAAAATTTGGAATCATTACTAACCCAAGTAATATCAATGCAAATGTAAAAGAGAAGCTTAAACCATTAATTTACAAATACATATAATAAATAGAATTCGGAGGTAAAAATGCCAAGAAAAGATGCAGGAGAACCATATTACAGGGTTGATTCAATAGAAGCTAATCAAATACTAGTATCTGATCCAGATAACACTATAGCAATAGATGTTAGACGGGATGATGAATGGGCAACAGGACATGTTGCCGGGGCAATTCATATACCAGTAGATGATTTATTGGATCGTTCTGAAGAAATACCCACTGATAAAAAAGTATTATTCATTTGCGCAGCCGGTGTCAGAAGTGGCTTAGCATGTGAAATGATGGTCAGTTTGGGATTTGATTCTGAACTGGTCTATAACATAGACGATGGAACTCCATCATGGATAGCAGCAGGATTACCTACGGAAAAATAGTGATTAACATAACATTCAAATTACGGAGGATAATAATTGGGAACATCTAATAACGGTCATGTAAAGGATTTAGAACTCGCCTCTCAAGGTGTGAGTCGAATTAATTGGGCAGGCAGAGAAATGCCAGTTATGAAATTGATTCAAGAAAGATTTGAAAAAGAAAAACCACTGGAAGGAATTAGAATATCCGCATGTTTACATGTGACAACTGAGACCGCAAATTTAGCAATAGCAGTGAAGGCCGCAGGCGCTGATTTGGTATTGTGTGCTAGTAACCCATTGAGTACTCAAGATGATGTTGCGGCCGCTTTAACGAAAGAATACGGAATACCGACATATGCTATTAAAGGTGAAGATGATGCCACCTATTACTCTCATATTAAGGCAGTGTTGGACCATAAGCCTCAAATTACTTTAGATGACGGTGCAGACTTAGTAAGCATCCTTCATAAAGAATATCCTGAACTTATTGATGATGTAATTGGTGGTACTGAAGAAACTACAACTGGAGTTATACGACTAAATGCAATGTCAGCAGATAAAGCCCTAAAATACCCCATTATTGCGGTAAATGAGGCCGACACAAAACACTTTTTTGACAATAGATACGGTACTGGTCAAAGTACATTAGATGGCATCACCAGAGCAACTAATCTACTTTGGGCAGGTAGAAAAGTAGTGATTGGAGGATATGGATGGTGCGGTAGAGGTGTAGCTTCAAGAGCCAAAGGATTAGGAGCTCATGTAATAGTGACTGAGGTACAACCAATAAGAGCACTTGAAGCAGTCATGGATGGATTTACCGTGATGACAGGTGTGGAGGCAGCAGCTGTAGGAGAAGTTTTTATTACAGTTACTGGAGGACTTCATACTCTGGGTAAAGAACATTTCGCAGTCATGCCTAATGGAGCCGTTTTATCCAATAGCGGGCATTTTAACGTTGAAATTGACATTCCTGCATTGGAAGACATGGCAGTATCAAAACGAACTGTCAGAGAATTTGTTGAAGAATTCCAGATGCCAGATGGTAGGATACTGTATTTATTAGGGGAAGGGAGACTCATAAATTTGGCTGCCGCAGAAGGGCATCCAGCAGCTGTAATGGATATGAGTTTTGCTAACCAGGCTCTGAGTCTTGAATATTTAATGTCGAATGCAGAAAATATGGCTAACGATGTTTACGGAGTTCCTCGAAATATTGACGATGAAGTCGGGAGATTAAAATTAGCCGCATTAGGTGTGTCAATTGACACACTTACTGAAGAACAAGAAAAATATATAAATAGTTGGGAAGAAGGTACCTAATCTAAAGGAGAAAAAATGCCATTATTATTTAATGAATCACAAAGTTATTTGTTGACTTCTGAGTCTGTAACAGAAGGTCATCCTGATAAATTATGTGATCAAATTTCCGATGCTGTTATCGACGCAGTTATGTCTGGAGACCCCATGGGCAGAGTTGCTTGTGAAACTGCTATAACTAACGGATTAGTAGTAGTTATGGGAGAAATATCTACTAGTGTTAACTTGAACATCCCACAAATTGTCAGAGACACGTTGACGCGGACTGGATATACTAATGCGGATTATGGCATAGATGCTACTAGCTGCGGTGTCAGTGTCTGTGTACAAGAGCAATCCTCGGATATTGATGCAGGTGTTAGTAATGCAATAGAAACAAGAGATGATTCAGCTTCAGATCAGTCTACTGGAGCAGGAGATCAAGGAATGATGGTAGGGTTTGCATGTAATGAAACAGAAGAACTCATGCCTTTGACTATAAGTTTATCTCATAGATTAGTGCAAAAATTAGCCGAAGTTAGAAAAAACGATACATTGCCTTATTTGCGCCCTGACGGTAAATCACAAGTGACAGTAGAATATAAAAACGGAAAACCTTATAGAGTAGATACCATAGTGATAAGCACGCAACATGATCCAGATGTTGACAATGCGACTATAGAAAAAGATATAAAATCTGAAGTTATTGATAAAATAGTTCCTTCAAATATGCTTGATGAAAACACTAAGTATTTCATAAACCCCAGTGGGCGGTTTGTAATCGGAGGACCGGCTGGAGATTCAGGCCTTACAGGACGAAAAATCATAGTGGATACTTATGGAGGCATTGCCCGTCATGGTGGCGGAGCCTTCTCAGGTAAAGATTGCACTAAAGTCGATAGATCCGGATCATATGCTGCTAGATATGTCGCAAAAAATATAGTTAAAGCAGGATTGTCAGACCGCGCTGAAGTATTGGTTTCTTATGCAATTGGAGTTGCAACTCCAACCTCTGTGAGCGTAGAAACATTTGATACTAATCACGTGGATAATCAATTGATTAATGACTTGGTCACTGAACATTTTGATTTACGACCAGATGCCATTATTAACAATTTGGATCTCAGGAGACCTATATACGGACCTACTGCATCTTACGGGCATTTCGGTAGATTAGATCTTGATTTACCTTGGGAACGTACAGACAAAGCTGATACTTTGAGAAAAGCAGCTGGCTTGTAAGGGAAATAAAAATCTATATTCAACAACTTAATAGATTAGAAGTGACTGGTTGATAAGTATTAATAGTACTATCCGAGAGGGAATGTGATAGCTTTTGGAACAGATGGTTGGAGAGGTTTAATAGCTGAAGATTTTACTTTTGCGAACGTTTCTATATGCTCTCAGGCAGTCGCAGATTATATAAAACATAACCCGGACATACCGAATTCTTTGATCGTAGGGTACGACACCAGATTTCTTTCCAAAGAATTTGCAGATTTAGTCTGCCAAGTGATGGTTAGTAATAATATTAAGGTATATATGACAGAGGTTCCAACACCAACTCCTGTCATTACTTATATGATAAAACAGCTGTGCACCGGCGGAGGCGTGATTATAACTGCTAGCCATAACCCATATGCATGGAATGGATTTAAATTTAAATCTAGTGATGGTGGTAGCGCAAGTCAAGAAATAATAAATACTATAGAATCGTATATACTTGATAGTGATCCTAAAAACATATATATAAATAACCCTATGCCAACTGAAATGTTTAGCATTATAGATGCTAAACAAGAGTATGTTGAGCATGTAAATAAATTAATAAATGTAGAACTAATAAAACAATCAGGCCTGAAAGTGTTAGTCGATAATATGTTTGGATCTGGTTCAGGGTATTTATCTGAAATATTATCCGGTGGACCTATGGTGGTGTCAGAAATACATTCAGAAATCAACCCAAACTTCCCTACTATAAAACAACCAGAACCTATAGAAGATAATCTCAATCAATTGGCGTCTATGTTACGTCTTGGTAATGAATTTGATATCGGACTGGCTCTTGATGGAGACGCCGATAGATTGGGTGTAATAGATGAAAATGGCATATATGTTTCTACGTTACAGTCATTTTCATTATTAGTTTATTATTTCTTAGAGGTTAAAAATCTCAAAGGCCCAATTGTTAAAAGTGTGACTAATTCCCAAGCAATTGATAAATTAGGTGCAAGGAATCAAGTCCAGGTGTATGAAACTCCAGTAGGATTTAAACATTTAGGGCTTAAAATGTTGCAGACAGGAGCCTTACTTGCAGGTGAAGAGAGCGGAGGTTTTGCATTTTCTGGAAGTGTTCCAGAAAGAGATGGTATTCTGAGTGCACTGTTTTTATTGGAATTTTTGGCTGTCTCTAAGAAGACTTGTAGTAATTTACTTATAGACTTATATAGCTTAATTGGGCCACTTCAATATTCAAGAAAAGACATTCCATTGAATGCATTTGAAATGGATAGAATACGTAGTTTTGACGTATCTGCGGTTTCTTATGACAATTGTCCGTTTGAAATAATTAACATAACAACAATAGATGGATTGAAAATCACGACAACTGAGGGATGGGTATCGTTTAGATTGTCCGGAACAGAACCATTACTTAGAATATACAGTGAAGGAACCACATTAGAAATTGTGGATGAATTAATATCATTTGTAAGCCAGTTTTTACAGATATCAGTTGATGGATAAAAGAATTTTCAAATCAGTGATTTTATCCGGAATCATGATAGGTTCCATAATAGCATTGGTAGCATTTGTTCTGAATGATGCAGGCAGCGATAATATTAATATGGGCTTTGAATTGATTTCAGGCTCCATAGCAAGCTATTTAAGTGGGTTAAGCACTCTTCTTACGGCAGGGTTTGCTTTTGGAGCTGGAATGGTTGCTGCGGTCAATCCTTGCGGGTTCGTAATGCTACCTTCATATATAGCGGTTTATTTATTGTCGGAATCATCTTCTAATAAATCAATTTTTAGTAAATTACGAAGATCTTTAGTGGTGACATTATCTATGACTTTAGGCTTTGTTGTTGTTTTCGGATTAGCTGGATCTATAATAACGTTCGGATTTAGATCATTTGTTGGCTCATTATTGCCATGGTTTGGGTTATTTACAGGTACCATACTAATTATAGTTGCTTCTGGTCTGATATTTGGTGTTAAGCAATATACTTATATTTCTTTGCCATTCAAGCTGTCTGCAATGATCCCATCTTTTGATAATGTATCTGTAAAAGGATATTTTGTGTTTGGTGTTAGTTATGCATTGGTTTCGCTAGGATGTGCTCTTCCGATATTTATGGTCGTTGTAGGGAGTACATTTGTAGAGAGATCTGCTATAGACGTTATATTATCTTATATTAATTACAGTTTAGGCATGGGTTCAGTCATACTTGTTATAACCATATTTATCACGCTGGTGCAAAGACCTATGTTGATATCAGGGAAGACTTTAACCAGGTATGTAAGATTACTAACTATCGGATTACTATTGTTAGCTGGTTGTTACTTGTTATTTTATTGGTTGACGATTGGTGAAGTTTTGTAACTTTAACGCTTGGTGTATTGTGGTGCTCTTCTAGCTCGTTTCAACCCGTATTTTTTGCTTTCTTTTATTCTAGAGTCCCTAGTTACCAAACCTGCTCTTTTGAGGTCAGGCTTCAAGTTTTCATCAAAGGTTATGAGCGCTTTAGTTATTCCGTGTCGGATAGCTTCAGCTTGCGAATTTACTCCGCCGCCTTCAACTTTTACTTCAACTCTGAAGTTGTTAGTCATATTACTAATTGCTAACGACTGTTTTATGGTGTTTTGCCAAGGTGCCCAATTAAAATATGTTTCCATGGGCTTGTTATTAACAATGATAGAGTTAGAGGTGCTACTAAATAATTTAACTCTAGCAATTGATGTTTTTCTTTTTCCTGTACCGTAATAATATTGTTCTTGTTGCTGGGTCAATTGTTACCTACCTAGATGTATTTTGTTATTCTTAACTTATTTGAGCTTGATGAGGGTGTTGTCCGCCAGTATATATTTTTACTCGTGTCAACATTTTTCGTCCCAATTTATTATTGGGTAGCATACCTTTTATTGCTAGTCTTAGAATGTTTTCAGGGTTTTTACCAGCCAAGGTTTTATAGGTAAAACTTTTTAAGTTACCAACATATCCGCTATGTCTGTAATACATTTTATCTTCAAATTTATTACCGGTTACTGTAACTTTTTCTGCATTAATAACTACTACAAATGAACCAACTAATGTGAAAGGTGTATAATTAGTTAAATTTTTCCCTTGAAGTTTGACTGCTATATTCCGGGCGAGTCTGCCTAAGGTTTGCCCTTCCGCGTCTATTAATTCCCAAACTTCATCTTTGGGATCATTAGGTTTAGGGAAATATGTGCTTTGTCGTTTCATTTTTTATTCACCAATATATGAGAAAGGATTTCCATATTTTACACCTACTAAGAACAGACCACAAGCAGGTAACATAGAATAATGATTGTCAGTGGTTAATTGTGTAGACAGTAAGGCGCTTAAAGTACTTATTGGTGTCTGATGTTTTCCTATTTCAACTAGTATGCCGTTGATTTTTCTGATTTGGTATTTTAAAAATCCATTGGATTCACATTTTATATCTACTCCCGTCGGAGAAGCCACTACCTTCCATTCATATATAGTTCTTGTAGTACTCCCACCAGGATAAGATGATTTAGCTATATTTTTGAAATCATGTTCTCCATAAAGGGATTGACAAGCCAAATTCATTGAGGGTATATCTAGGTCATGTTTGACCCAGGCGTAGTAATTTCTGTGTAACGCTAACTTTGAATCGCTATTGTTAATTTGATATTTGTATTCTCGAGATGTAGCGCTTTTACGAGAATGGAAATCATTTGGTACATAATATGCTTTCTTTATGGAGATGTCTTTGGGCAAATAGTAATTTAAAGCCTTTAACAAAGTAATTTCTTCATAGTATTTTGGGGTTCGAAAATCTACAACTTGCCCGTAAGCGTGCGCGCCTGCATCTGTACGACTTGCGGATCTAATTCTGATGTGTTCACCAGTTAATTTGTAAAGAGCAGTTTCTATAGCTGCTTGGATAGTAGGTTCTGTTTTTTGTATTTGGAACCCATGGTAATTGGAACCGTCATATTCTACTATTACTGCGAAATGGTTTGTGTTGGTTTCTAACACTTTAAACTAGTAAAAGAGTTGTTTCTATACTAGTTCTATGATTGCCATTTCAGCTCCGTCGCCTTGACGTGTGCCTAATTTGGTTATACGAGTGTATCCACCGTTTCTATCTTCATACCTTTCTGCAAGAGTGTTAAACAACTTATCCACTACAGATTTATTAGGTAGTCTTTTGATTGCCATTCTACGGTTGTGGAGTCCACCTTTTTTACCGTATGTTATTAATTTTTCGGTAATTATCCGAGTTTCTTTTGCTTTGTGTAAGGTCGTTTTCATTTTTTCATTAGTCAGTAACGATACAGCCTGACTTCTCATTAGAGCTTTCCGTTGGTCTTTTTTTCGGCTTAATCTTCGGCCGGCAATTCTATGACTTGCCATTATCCCTCTACCTCTTCTTCAGTAGTTTCTTCTGCTGTAGTTTCTTCTGCTGTGATCTCTTCTGCTGGTGACCCTACACCTAGTTCAACTAATTTATCACGTAATTCATGCAATGACTTTTCGCCGAAATTTCTTATTTTTAACAAATCAGCATCAGTCATGTCTAACACTTCACCGACTTTTGAGATATTAGCACGTTTTAAACAATTTAATGTTCGAGGAGATAGATCGAGTCGTTCTATTAAGGTCTGGAATATTTCAGGAGCTACCGAAGCGGCTGTATTGACGGCTACTTCATCACCTTCTTTACTAATAGTTTTAAACATGAAGAAATGGTTAACTAGTTCTTCTGACGCGGCTTTAAGTGCATCAGTAGGAGTTATGCTACCGTCAGTCCATATTTCTAAAATCAGTCGTTCATAGTCAGTAACTTGCCCTACTCTAGTTCTTTCAACGGCATAATTAACTTTTACAATTGGATTAAATATTGCATCTACAGGTAGGACTCCAACTGCCATGCCACTGCTTTCTTCTGTGACTTGTGCGGGTGTGTACCCTGTCCCAGTTTCTACATTAAATTCAATCGATAGTTTAGTATCAGGAGAATCTAGTGTTGCGAGATGCAATTCTGGATTTACTATTTGAAAATCTGATGATGTGGAGATATCTCCAGCACATACAGAGCCCTCACTTTGAATTTCTAGTCTCATTTTACCAGTTCGCCCGGATTCAGATTTTATTCTGATTCTCTTTATGTTTAGAAGAAGTTGCATTACTTCTTCTTTCACGCCAGGTACAGACTTATATTCATGCACTATGTCTTCAATTTTTACCCAAGTTATAGCGCAGCCAGGTATTGAGCTTAGGAGCACTCTCCTGATGGGATTACCAATTGTTATACCATAGCCTTTTATTAAAGGTTCTAGGGCAAATTTGCCGTAACTTACCTCATCAGTGTCTATTACTTTTACTAACGGGTTCAGTGAAAGTATTTCGCCTTCAGAGGGAGTTGGCGGGAGTATATAAGTTTCGAAAGTTGTCATTTATGATTTACCTCTTAGAGTAGAATTCTACTATTTGAATTGTGTCGATTACTAATTCTCCGTCTTCTCCGGTTGGGCCGCTAACAACTTTTGTTGACATATCATTGGAATCCAAACCAATCCAGTGAGGTGGCGCAACTGTTTTGGAATTTTCTATTGCTGATAGGTAAAGAGAATTCTTTGTAGCTTTTTCGGTCCAGGTAATGTGATCACCTTCTTTGATTTGATATGAAGGTATATCAACTTTTTGACCATTTACCTTAAAATGTCCATGATTTACGGCTTGCCTAGATTGTCTACGGGTTAAGAACATACCTGTCCTATATAACACATTATCTAAGCGACGTTCTAATAAGACCATTAAATTATCACCGGTTATACCCACCATGTTGATTGCCCGATCATAATATCTTCGAAATTGTTTTTCTTGTACGCCGTATAAAAACTTCGCCTTTTGTTTTTCTTTTAATTGTAGGCCGTAATTTGAAACTCTTCTACGTCGTCCCATTACTGATACGTTTTTCGTTTCTTTTTTTCGGATAGAACCATATGATTCTAGTCCTAACGATCTTAATTTCTTTTGAACTGGCCCAATATATCTAGACACTACACTCTCCTTCGTTTTGGTGGCCTACATCCGTTGTGTGGTATAGGTGTCACGTCTCTTATACTTGTTATGGTTAGGCCAATACCAGTCAGAGCTCTTATTGCAGACTCTCGACCTTGGCCTGGTCCTTTAATGAAGACATCTACTTGTTTGAGTCCCTGATCGACGCCTGTTTTTGCTATATCTTCTGCTGCTCTCTGAGCTGCAAATGCTGTTCCTTTCCTGGAACCTTTAAATCCAGCTGTTCCTGCGCTACCAGAAGTTATAACGTTACCGTCATTATCAGTTACTGTAATCAATGTATTATTGAATGTAGAATATATATATATTCTACCAGAGGCTATAGAACCTCTTTCTCTTCTACGAGCTCGTTGTCTGGCCATAATTAATTTCCACCTGTTATTTTACTTTCCACCGGATTTCCTGCCTCTACCTGCTACGGTACGTTTAGCACCTTTTCTAGACCGAGCGTTAGTTTTAGTTCTTTGTCCATTTACAGGTAAACTTCTTCTGTGCCTAAGTCCTTTATATGATCCTATATCAATTAATCTTCGTATATTTTGTTGAACTTCTCTTCTAAGATCTCCTTCAACTAAATAATCTTTATCTACGATTTCTCTTATGCGGTCAACTTGTAATTCATCAAGTTCGTTCATCCTGGGAGGGTTAACAGGATCTAACTGAGCCTTTTCTATAATTTCTGCTGCCATTTGGGGGCCTATACCATATATGCTAAGCAGAGCCACATGAGCTCTTTTTCTGTCTGGTACGTCTACTCCAGATATTCTAACCATGTTTTTCTCCTATTAACCTTGTCGTTGAGAATGTCTACGGTTAGTACATATTATACGTACCACCCGTTTTCTTTTAATAACCCTGCATTTTTCGCAGCGTTTTTTTACTGATGCGCTTACTTTCATAACTATCCCTTATTATTTGAACCGGTAGGTTATCCTACCTCTTGTTAGATCATAGGGAGACAATTCTACCAGAACTCTGTCTCCAGGCAAAACTCTGATGAAATTCATACGTATTTTACCAGATACATGCGCAAGAATTTCATGGTCATTAGGTAGTTCTACCCTGAACATTCCATTGGGTAAAGCCTCGTTGACCTTTGCCTCTACTTCTATTGCTTCTTTTTTCGCCATAATATTTAATACACCATTACTATTTAATCGTTCACTGTTAGGATTTCAGGGCCATGTTCCGTTATAGCTATCGTATGTTCGAAGTGGCTAGATATACTCCCGTCAGCAGTCACTACTGTCCATTGGTCATCCATTAATTTTGTCGCTTCAGTTCCTAAGTTGAACATTGGTTCAATCGCTATACACATCCCTTCTTTCAATATGATACCACGTCCAGGCACACCATAATTAGGAACTTGTGGATCTTCGTGTAAATACCTACCAACTCCATGTCCCGTATATCCTTTGACTAATCCGTAGTTGTGTTTTTCTGCAAATGCTTGTACAGCAGCCCCAATATCCCCAATTCGATTCCCAGCTAAAGCACGCTCAATCCCTGCATACAGAGCTTTTTGGGTGACGTCACATAGAGTCTCAATTTCCGGATCTATACTTCCTACTGCTAAAGATAATGCCGAGTCACCTATAAATCCGTTTACTGTTGCGCCACAATCAACTTTTAATAAGTCTCCTTGTTTTAGAACTCTTTTGTTTGGGATTCCATGCACTATTTCTTCGTTAACTGATGCACAAATTGTTGCAGGGAATCCCATATAACCTTTAAATGATGGTACGCCACCTAGTCTTCGAATTTCTTTTTCAGCGATTTGATCCAATTCTTTAGTGGTGATTCCTGGATGTATAGAAGTTCTTAAAAGTTTTAGAGCTGCTCCTGTAACTTGTCCGGCTAATCTCATGTTATCTAATTCTTGTTTGGATTTTATGGTGATGCCGCCGGTATATAGGGATGGAGTGTTAGACGCTGTTTTTATTGTTACTTTTTTATTCATAACCATTCTCTTAAACCACTTCCATGACTTTAGAAAAAACTTCTTCTACTTTTCCGAGGCTATCGATGGTATGTAAAATACCCTTTGTTTCATAAAAATTTATTATTGGTTTGGTTTCTTGGTCATATACTTCTAATCTTCGCTCTATAGCTGACGGTGTGTCATCTTCGCGTTGGTATAGTTCGCCGTTACATTGTGAACAAGTGGGAATTGCTGATGTTTTATCAGAGTTAAACATGTTTGGAGCTTGGCAATCCCTACAGGTGTATCTACTAGACAAACGTAAGACTAATTCATCATTCGGAACATCAAAAAATAACACTGTATCTAATTCTATACTTAAGTCTTCCATAAAGGTGTCGAGTGATTCTGCTTGAGAAAGTGTTCTAGGGAATCCATCTAGTATGAATCCTTTATCAATTCCGATAGATTTTAATTCTTCGGCAAGCATATTAATAGTTATAGAATCTGGTACTAGCTCTCCGGTACTCATATACTGTTGGGCTTTTTTACCTAAAGTAGTCGAATTATTTAAATTAAACCGAAATAAATCTCCAGTACTTATGTAATTCAGGTCCATTTTATCTCGAAGCAATATAGCTTGAGTTCCCTTACCCGCTCCAGGCGGACCTACTAATATGATATTGGATTTATTCATTTTTATCTCATAAATCCTTCATAGTCTCTCATCATGAGCTGGGATTCCAATTGCCTTAGTGTATCTAGGGCGACTCCGACCATGATTAGTAAGCTTGTGCTTGAAAGTGTAATTGCCTGTACATTCGTTATTAATGATGCGATGTAAGGTACTATGGCTATGAATCCCAAAAATAAAGCTCCTCCTAAAGTTAATCGAAGTATGATTTTATTTAGGTATGCTTGAGTGGGTTGTCCAGGCCTAATACCTAGTACAAACCCTCCATTTTTCTGTAAATTTTCTGCTAGTTGTTGCTGTTGGAAAACTACCATAGTGTAAAAGAATGTAAATAACACCACTAGTAAAAATACCAGAACCCAATATAAAGGAGCTCCTGGGTTAAACAAGTCTGCAAATAGCCGGGCCACGCTACCGACAACTCCCGAGTTTGCAGATAAATAGTTCGCTATCGTGCCAGGCAGTATTACAATGGAGAACGCAAATATTAAAGGAATCATTCCAGCTGAGTTTATCCGTAAAGGTAAGTAAGATGATCCACTTTGACGGTACATACGCCCGCTTCTAAATACACTTCTACCGTATTGGACAGGTATTCTTCTATGTGCCTCGTTAAACATAACTATAAGGGCTATGATTATGAGGCCAATGATTACAAAGAATCCGATGCCTAATATATTAGACGAACTGAAACTTTGAGCCATGAGGCTAGGGAATCCTGCTACTATACCAGCGAATATAATCAGTGAAATTCCGTTACCTATGCCTTTTTCTGTAATTAGTTCTCCGAGCCATATCAAGAATATAGTTCCAGCAACCATAGATATAATAGCAGCTAAAGCGGCGACTCCGACTGTAGAGCCATCGATTATATTACTTTGTCTCAATAGGGCGATTTGTCCGAATCCTTGCGCAACCGCTATAGGTACAGTTAGCCAGTGGGTGAACTTGTTCATCTTAGCTCTACCTGACTCCCCTTCTCTAGAGATTTGCTGCAATGTTGGTATTACTGGAGTCAGCAATTGCATCACAATGGATGCTGTTATATACGGAAATACCCCAAGAGCAACAATGCTCATTCTGCTTAGAGCTCCTCCACTGAATAAATCCAAGAACCCGAGTAATTCGTTATTTTGGAATAAGTTATCTAGGCGGGCTTGATCTATACCTGGAATAGGAACATGCGCTATAAATCTATAAAGAGCTAAAATTCCCAAAGTGAACAATATTTTATTCCTTAGGTCAGGAAACTTAAATGAATCTATAGCTGCTTGCAGAAGTCGGGGAAATTTCCCCGCTGGTGCTTCGGTGGGTATCATTCTGCTATAGCTCCTTAGCGGTTGATCCGGCTTTTTCGAGTTTTTCTAGTGCAGATTTAGTGAATTTATTGGCATGCACGGTAATTTTAGCGGTTATTTCTCCATTACCTAATATTTTCAATTGATGCTTTAATGTACTAATTAATCCTATTTCAAATAACGTTTTACTAGTAACGTCTGATCCATCAGGAAACATGTTTAAGTCACATACATTCACAATTGAATATTGGGTTTTGAATATGTTATTAAACCCTCTTTTCATCGGCAATCCCTTAATCAAAGGTAATTGACCACCTTCAAAGCCTGGTCGGAGTGAGAAACCTGAACGGGACTTTTGCCCCTTCATTCCTCTGCCAGCCATACTGCCGTTGCCGGACGAGTCCCCTCTCCCGACTCTTTTTCGGGTTTTTCTAGTTCTTTCTGTTTTTTGTATGTCGTGTTCTAACATTTCATCTGGTCCTATAAAATAGAGTACGTATTATTTGTATAAATTTAAGAGGATTTATTAGCCTCTTTTAATTTTGTCTCTCACTTCTTCTAAGGATTTCTGCCCAAACCCTGGGAGATTCAGCAGTTCTTTATCTGACATTGCTGAAACTTGTGCAATAGAGGTTATATCAGCCTTGTTCAAGTTGTTTAATGTACGCCCTGAAAGTTCTAAAGAGTTTAGTGAGTCATTAACGGACACTGAATCATCGGATTGAGCAGTTTTGGGTTTGGATTGCACTGATTTGGTTGCGGTGGGTACTGCCTGAGTTTTAGTATTTTCACCGGATACTTTTTCCACTTCTAGTAAGTGACTTATTTTATTCACCATACCCATAATAGTAGGTGTGTCGTAATGCGTCACGGTATGATGTAGGCGTTTTAAGCCAAGAGCAGCTACTATTCGAGCTTGCTTACTTGGAAACCCTATACAACTTTTTTTCCAGGTTATTTTAATTTCGGCCATGTTATTTTACCTTTGATTATTCTTCTATCGTTTTTGGTGGTTCTGGGGATTTCAATGTTTGCAGTGCTAATAAGGTTGCTCGAACTGTGTTGATAGGGTTCCTAGACCCTAATGATTTAGCAACAACATCTTTCACTCCGCCGAGTTCTAATACAGCTCTAATGACCCCTGCTGCTCTAATTCCAGTTCCTTCGCCTGCAGGTTTTATCATTACTATAGCTGCACCCTCTCTAACTGTTATTTTGTGAGGTAATGTAGTTCCTTTTAAAGGTATTGTTATAAGGTTTCTTTTGGCAGTTGCGGTTGCTTTCCTTACTGCATCTGGTATAGCAATAGCCTTACCTAATCCAGCTCCTACTCTTCCATCTCCATCTCCAACTACTACTAGTGCGTTGAATCGAAGCCTACGACCACCTTTAACCACTTTTGATATTCTACGGGTAAATACTACCCGTTCAGTGAATTCTGAATTTTCTCGGTTATTATATTGTTGTGAACGTGGGCCAGATTGTGTCGTCATTTACTTTGACTCCTATACTTATATAATTAAAAAACTAGGCCGTTAGTTCTTGCGGCTTCTGCTAAAGCCTTGACCCGACCGTGATATTTGTACCCGCCTCTGTCAAAAACGATAGTTGTTATGCCTTTTTCTTTACATTTTTTAGCTATGTCGGCACCTACTGATTCTGCTACAAGAATTTTTGTAGTTCCCTCTCCGGCTATTTTGCTTGATGAAGAGACCAGAGTAGTGCCTTTGGCGTCATCTATGACTTGAGCATATATGTTTTTAGAACTTCTAAAAACTGATAATCTGGGGCGTTCTGTACTACCTAAGACTTTTTTTCTAAGCCTTAGGTGGCGCACTGTTCTCATTCTGCTTGCATTTTTTTCTTTTGCCATGGTTCGATCCTATATTTATATTTATGCAGTTCTTGCTGCTGACTTACCTGGTTTGAACCTTAGTACTTCGTCGCTATATTTAATGCCTTTGGCTTTATATGCATTTGGTGGACGTACTTTTCGTATTTGTGCAGCTAATTCGCCTACTTGTTGCTTGTCTATTCCACGGACATGAACTAGGCTGTTGCCTTCCACTTCTATGGTTAGACCAGTTGAAGGGTGAATTTCAACACTATGGCTGTAACCGACAGCTAAGCTAACACCAGCTCCGCTTTGCTGAGCTCGGTATCCAACTCCCATTAACTCTAGTGTTTTAGTGTAACCTTCAGATACGCCTATAATAGCGTTTTGTATGAGTGCCCTTGTTAAACCATGAAGAGCATGATGGAATTTACGCTCACTGTATCGTTCAACAATGATCGTTCCGTCCGATTCTTTCACGATTACTTCAGGGTGATAAATTTGAGTTAATTCACCTTTGGGTCCTTTAACCGTTATACTGCCACTATTAATAGTTAAAGTCACACCTTGAGGAATTTCTATAGGTCTTCTGCCTATTCGTGACAGGGTTCTAGCCTTGTTTTCTATATTCTCACCAGACATAGCAGAGTAATTCTCCTCCGACACCTTTTTTCCAAGCATCTTTTCCAGTCATTAATCCTTGTGAAGTCGAGACTATGGATAGACCTAGTCCACCGAATATTCTGGGGATTTCCCCTTTTTTCACATATACTCTCAGCCCTGGCTTACTAACTCTTTTTAACCCTTCTATGGTAGATGATTTATTTTGTTTGTATGAAAGCTGAATTTTAATTTTGCTTTCATCTAGTATTTCAAATTTATTTATATACCCATGTTCATTTAATAATTTAGCTATTTCCACTTTAACTTTCGAAGCGGGCATCTCTACTTCATTATGATTCATCATGGTAGCGTTACGTATTCTTGTTAACATGTCCGCTATTGGATCAGTTACTGACATTTTTATCTCCTTACCAACTTGCCTTGCGTACGCCAGGCAATTCCCCTAATAGGGCAAGTTGTCTGAAGCATATTCTACATAGCCCAACGTAACGGATGTATCCTCGGGGTCGTGCGCATCTGTTACATCGATTATATTTCCTTACAGGGTATTTAGGCTCCTTGAGCCATTTTTGGACCATTGCTTTTTTAGCCAAGTTATTATCCTCCAGTTTGCCTTACGAAAGGCATTCCAAATAATGTGATGAGGTGGATTGCTTCCTCATCTGTATTTGCCGATGTGTTTATGGTTAACTGCAATCCTCTGAATCGGTCTATAGAATCGTAATTAATTTCAGGGAACATGATTTGTTCTCTTAAACCCAGTGAGTAGTTACCTCTACCATCGAACCCTTTCCTAGGTAGTCCTCGGAAGTCTCTTATTCTTGGTAATGCAGTACTGATTAGTCTATCTAAGAAATAGTACATTCTATCTCCTCTGAGAGTTACTGCACATCCAATAGGATTACCTTCGCGTAATTTAAAATTAGCAATTGATTTTTTAGCTCTAGTAGTGACTGGCTTTTGGCCAGTTATTACAGACAGGTCGTTTATTGCACTTTCTAAGGCTCTACCATTTGTTAGAGCTTCACCCAAACCGATATTCAACGATATTTTAACAATTTTAGGCACTGCCATACTACTACTATATTGGAATTCCTCCATCATCGCAGGTTTTATTTGCTCTGTGTAGAGATTTTTTAACCTGGGAGTAATTAAAGCCGTTTCGCTGTTACTTGTCATCGTCTATCACCTCGTTGCATTTAGGGCACAGACGGACTCTGGATTTATTCTCTAGGGTACTGACTTTTGCCTTTACTGCCTTGCTACATTTGTTACATATGAGCATTACATTTGACATATGTATAGGGCTTTCAACTTGTATCCTTCCTGATGCTCTGGAATTTGGCCTTGGTTTTATGTGCTTGGTAATAATATTAACCCCAGATATAACTATTCGGTTTTTTGAAGTTACTAATCTCTCTACTCTTCCTGTCTTACCTTTGTCTTTTCCGGCTATTACTAATACTGTGTCACCTGTTTTAACTGACATTTATACTACCTCCGGAGCCAAGGATACGATTCGCATAAAGCCTTTGTCTCTAAGCTCTCTAGCTACTGGTCCGAAAATTCTAGTCCCTCTGGGAAGGTTGTTTTCTGCTAATATAACAGCTGCATTATCGTCAAATCTAATATATGTACCGTCGTCTCTTTTTAACGGCTGTGCTTGCCTTACTATAACTGCTT
Source organism: Dehalococcoidia bacterium (assembly GCA_003523055.1). Lineage (GTDB taxonomy): Bacteria > Chloroflexota > Dehalococcoidia > Lucifugimonadales > UBA3495 > UBA2588. The sequence continues at coordinate 37,927 of DPHC01000014.1, forward strand.
TTACGATTGATCCTTTTCTTACAGGAGAATTAGGCGCAGCTTCTCTTACGTTGCAGACTATAACATCACCTATTTTTGCATATTTCCTATTTGATGACCCAGGTATATTAATCAGTCTGATTCTTCTGGCGCCACTATTGTCCGCTACATGAAGTCTTGTAAATGTTTGTATCATCAGATTACTCTATTTTTCTTCTTCTTCTTATTTTTTTGCTTAATCTATTTCGTTAGGTTGGATATCAGCTACTTGTTTTCGGGTTACAATTTCCATTAGTCTCCAATGTTTTGTCTTTGAGATTGGTCGTGTTTCTTCGATCTTTACGGTATCTCCAACTCTACATTGATTTTCAACATCGTGAACGTAAAACTTAGTTACTCTCCTAACTTGTTTTTTGTACACTCGGTGTTGTTGTTTCCATACCATGGCTACAGTTGCCGTGGTGTCATTGTTGTGACTGATCACTTCACCGATCCGGGTTTTTCTCATTTCTTTAGCCATTAGTTTCTCCTAGGATTTCACGTTCTCTTTTTACTGTGTATAGTCGAGCTAAGGTTTTCCTGACATTGTTAGGCTCATTCGTGTCAGTAACTTGGTTAGTAGCTGCCTTAAACCGTAAGCTCATTAATTCACGGTATGATTTTTGAATTTCTTCTTCTATTTGTTGGTCATCTAAGGACCTTACTTCTTGGACTTTCACTTTGTTTTAATTAGGACTTAGTCCTATCCTCCCATTAGAGTTCCAATCCGGTCTCTGTAAACAATCTTAGTCGGGATTGGTAATTTATATGATGCTAGTCTTAAGGCTGCTTCAGCTTCTGCTTTAGGAACGCCTGATACTTCGAATAGAATTTTACCTGGTCTAACTACAGCTGCCCAATATTCATTAGCAGCCTTACCGCCACCCATGCGAACTTCAGCTGGTTTTTTAGATACAGGTTTGTCAGGGAAGGCTCTTATGAACACTTTCCCTCCACGATTGAGTTTTCTAGTTATAGCTATTCTAGCAGATTCGATTTGTCTGGCAGTAATCCAGTCGGCTGCCATGGCTTTTAAACCGTACTCACCGAAAGACACTGTACTGCCAGTTACAGCAGCTCCACATCTTCTACCACGGAATGCTTTTCGAAATTTAGTCCTTTTTGGTTGTAACATTATTGATTCTCCGGTGCTTCAGGTTTTTCGGCTTCTTCTACTAGCTCACCGTATTCGTTCAAATTAACTCCCAAGTCGGCTGCGCTAGTCGGCGTAACATTCAATTCGATTGTTTCCAATTCTTCTTCAGGCTGACGTTCTTTCAAAGAAGGAAGAATGTCGCCACTGTAGACCCAAACTTTTATTCCAACTACGCCCATGGCAGTATAAGCTTCTGCAATAGAGAATTCCACATCAGCCCGGAGAGTATGCAAAGGCACACTGCCCATGACGAGTTTTTCCACTCTAGCTATTTCTGCTCCGCCAATTCTACCTTTGCAGTGGATTTTGACGCCTTTTGCTCCACCTTGCATACATCGTAAAGCGGCTTGTCTCATGGCCCGCCTGTAAGCAACTCGTCTTCCTAGAGCTTCAGCTATATTTTTCCCAATCAATACGGCGTTGACTTCAGGTTTTTCAACTTCTATTATATTCAATTGTATTCGTTTACCAGCTACTCCTTCTAATTTTCCACGAAGGCTTTTAACACGATCTCCATCTCGACCAATTAGTATTCCTGGCCTAGCGGTATGTATGTTTATAGTTCCATCTTGAGATCCTCTGTCTATTTCCACTCTGGAAATACCGGCATCAGAGAAAGACTTATACTCGTTTTTTACTATTTCTCTTATCCGCAAGTCTTCTTTAACCTGCGCGCTATACCCACGGGCCCCTTGGCTATACCAATGAGCTTTCCAATCTTTTATTATCCCTAATCTAAATCCTAATGGATGAGTCTTCTGGCCCATTATTAACTCCCCTCTCCAATTTGGTTAACTATTACAGTTATGTGGCTTGATGGTTTGGTGATTCGTCCGATTCTTCCTCGGGCTCTAGGACGAAATCTTTTCAGTGGCTTAGCCTGATTAGCAAATATTTGCGTTATTTTTAATTGCCTTCTATCCATCATCATGTTATTTTCGGCATTTGCAACAGCAGATTTAACTACTTTAGATATGACCTTTGCCCATGGTGACGTTAAAAACTGTAATGTTGTTAAAGCAGTATCAACTTGTTGTCCTTTAACTAAATCCATCATAGGGCGGAGTCTTTTAACAGATGCTCCAATTGATTTTTGTGTCGCTTTTACTTCTGGCATTTTATCTTACTACCCTAGTTGTTCGTTCGGATCTGGCTACGTGCCCCCTGTAAGTTCTAGTTGGAGCAAATTCGCCCAGTCTGTGCTCTACCATGTTCTCACTGATGAACACAGGTATGTGACGTCTTCCATCGTGTACCCCTATGGTCAACCCAACCATTTCAGGCATTATCATGGAAGCTCGAGACCAAGTTCTGATCACGCCATTCTCACCAGATTCTTGCATTTTATTTACTTTGACCATCAATTTGGCATCCACAAATGGTCCTTTTTTAATAGATCGTGACATTATCGTTTACGTCCTCTTACGATGAATTTACTGGATCCTTTATTTTTCCTCCGGGTTTTGTATCCTAATGTAGGTTTGCCCCAAGGAGATTTTGGACCAGGCATACCTATAGGTGATCTGCCTTCACCACCACCGTGCGGGTGGTCTACCGGGTTCATTGCTACGCCTCTGACTTTAGGTCTTCTACCTAATCTTCTTTTTGCTCCAGCTTTACCAAGGTTTTCATTCTTGTGCTCTTGGTTTGAGAGTTGACCCATAGTAGCTCTGCACTCTAATAATACTCTTCTCATTTCTCCTGAGGGTAGTCGTATTAATACGTAACGACCTTCTCTGGAAAGAACTTGGGCGGAACTGCCCGCGCTTCTAACCATTTGGCCGCCCTTACCAGGAGTTAGTTCTATATTGTGAACTACGCTTCCAGTGGGTATGTTTCTTAATGGCAAGCTGCTACCAACTGTTGGATCTGCTTCTGGTCCTGATTTGACAGTGGCGCCTACGGTCAATCCTATGGGGGCTAAAATATAAGTCTTTTGCCCATCTAGGTATTTTAATAACGCTATACGGGTAGTTCTATTAGGATCATATTCTATGCTGGCTACTATTGCCGGAACTCCATCTTTTCTTCTTTTAAAGTCAATTACCCTGTACATTCTTTTTGGTCCGCCGCCTCTACCCCTGGTTGTCATACGGCCACGGTTGTTTCGTCCACCAGTTTTTCGCAATGGTTCTAACAGTGATTTCTCAGGTCGTTTAGTTGTTATGTCGTCGAAGTTTGGGGTGACGGCATTACGCATACCTGGAGTTATAGGTTTAAGATGTTTTAGTGGCATTTTTTAAAATCCCTCGTAGACTTCAATTCTGTCGCCAGGTTTTAAAGTTACTATAGCTTTTTTTGTATCAGGCATTTTTTTCATTTTAATACCGAATCTTTTTCTTTTACCAGGTAGTTTTGTGATGTTTACTCGCTGTACAGTCACTCCGAATTCTGTCTCAATTGCTTGCTTAACTAATGTCTTATTAGCTTTCATTGCTACTTCAAATGAGTATACTCCTGATTCTTGTAACAGAGTACTTTTCTCAGTTATTGATGGTCGTAATAGTACGTTGTGTAAGTTCATGCTGATTACCCTTTTCTCTCTGCGTTAGCTATCTTGTTAAGGCCTCTTACAATGTCACTTGATAGCAATTCCTGCGCTGATAACAGTGCGTCTTTTGTAATGACCACGGTTTTCTTACTAATTATTTCGTTGGCGTTAATTTGATTAACTGGCAACGTCCATACCTTAGGCACATTTTTCCCGGACTGGTACACGTTAGGACTACTGTGTTCAGTCACAATTAGGCATGATCCGGTTATTTGCAGTTGGGATAATAATGACACCATAGATTTTGTTTTACCGTCAAGCTCTGAGAATGAGTCTATGCAGATTAATCCGCCTGTACGCACTCTTTCAGACAAAATACATCTCAATGCATCTCTGCGGTTACGTTTATTTATTTTTTGGCGAAAATCTCTAGGATGCGGACCAAATACTACTCCACCGTGTCTCCATTGTGGAGATCTGATGCTACCCTGACGAGCTCGCCCAGTATGTTTTTGTATCCACGGTTTACGTCCGCCACCAGAAACCTGAGCTCTAGTTTTTGTACTAGCAGTTCCTTGTCGTTGGTTGGCTTGGTACGATACTATAACTTGGTGAATCAAAGATTTATTCAATGGGACATCAAACACATTCTCGTCAATGTCCACAGTCCCTATGTTGTCACCATTTTGATTTTTTATTTCAATATTCATCGTTACTCAATCTACTAATTAGTCTTCTTTGTTAGGTTCTTCTTCAGTTGTTTCTTCAGCTACTG
>DPHC01000014.1:42649-42869 GCA_003523055.1 Dehalococcoidia bacterium
TATTGCATCTTCAACTACTGCTTCCATTGCATCTTCAAGTTCTTGGCCTAGTAATGTCTTAGTATCTCCATGAAGACCAGTTCTCTTAATCGTCACCATGCTGTTTCGTGCTCCTGGTATGCCACCTTTCACTGCGATTAAATTACGTTCTGCATCTATCAATAAAATTTCTAAGTTTTTAACGGTTATTTGCCTGTTTCCCATGTGCCCTGACATCTTT
>DPHC01000014.1:43014-43382 GCA_003523055.1 Dehalococcoidia bacterium
TTCCCATGTGCCCTGACATCTTTTGACCTTTGTATACTTTACCCGGAGTGGTTCCTGCCCCAATTGAGCCAGGAGCTCTGTGTCTGTCAGATTGACCGTGAGTTTTTGGACCGCCGTGAAACCCCCAACGCTTTACTGTTCCAGCAAATCCTTTTCCTTTAGATGTGCCAGTTATGGTCACTTTTTCACCGACTGCAAACATATCTACTAAGACTTCTTGACCTACTTCGTATTCACCTATCCCTTCAACTTCAACTTCTTTAAGGTGCCTCCCATACAATGAGGAGCCTAAGTGTCCAGCCATTGGTTTGTTAGCATGTTTTAATTTTCCATATCCCAGTTGTATTGCTTCATAGCCATGCTTCTCA
>DPHC01000014.1:43550-44164 GCA_003523055.1 Dehalococcoidia bacterium
CAGTTTTTACTTGGACGATAGAACATGGACCAGCTTCTATTATAGTAACTGGTTCTAGACCTCCAGCCTCACTAAAGACTTGGGTCATTCCTATTTTTTTGCCCAGGAATTCTTTGAGCATTATTCTTACCTTTTAATATTAATTTAAAATCTTATTTTATAGTTTTATAGATATGTCTACGCCAGATGGTAGATTTAATCTAGTTAGTGAATCAATCGTTTTTGATGTTGGTTCTAATATATCTATCAGTCGTTTATGAGTTCGTATTTCGAAGTGTTCTCGAGAATCTTTGTCTACGTGAGGGCCTCTGATAACACAGAATCTACGAATCTTAGTAGGCATAGGTACTGGACCTGCGATTCTAGCTCCAGTTTGTTCAGCCGTTTCTACTATTTGTTCTGTAGACACATCTAAAACTTTATGATCAAAGCTTTTTAGAACTATTCTTACTTTTTGTTGTGGAGTCACCATAATTTTTAAACCTTGTTTTTAATTAATCCTTGTCTCGTCCTATGAGTGTGCTTAGCATATGCTCGGGAACTGGGCTATAATTTTTTACTTCCATGCCAAATGAGGCTCGCCCACTACTTAAGGATCTGAGAGCGGTAGTATA
>DPHC01000014.1:44331-44700 GCA_003523055.1 Dehalococcoidia bacterium
AAAGTTTCTCCTAATGGAATAGTTGCAAAAACTGTTTGCAGGTCGTTGCGGGCTTCAATATTTTTGATTTGAGCCCTTCTAGTGCCTAAATCTCCAACTATAGAGCTAAGATATTCACTTGGTGTAGTAACTTCTAGTTCAGCCATCGGCTCTAAAAGTATCGGTCCGGCTTTCCTAGTTCCTTCTCTGATTGCTAGGACTCCAGCTTGCCTAAAAGCCATTTCGGAAGAGTCTACTGGGTGAAAGGTGCCGTCCACCAAAGTGATTTTCACGTCCACCAGTGGATATCCTCCTAATGGACCGTTATCTACAGCTTCCATTACACCCTTTTGTACTGCCGGTATGTATTCTCTTGGAACTGATCCGCCT
>DPHC01000014.1:44842-45069 GCA_003523055.1 Dehalococcoidia bacterium
TATTCTCTTGGAACTGATCCGCCTCTAATTTTATCTTCGAAAATTATCCCGCCACCAGTTTCTAAAGGTTGTATTTCAATCCATACATGTCCGTATTGTCCATGACCGCCGCTTTGTCTTACGAATCTACCTTCTTGTCTGATATCTTTTGTTAAGGTTTCTCTATAAGCGACTCTAGGACTTCCAACATTGGCTTCTACACCAAATTCTCTCTTCATCCTGTCTAC
>DPHC01000014.1:45192-46280 GCA_003523055.1 Dehalococcoidia bacterium
ACATTAGCTTCAACTTTAAATTCTCTCTTCATCCTGTCTACAAGTATCTCTAAGTGGAGTTCTCCCATTCCAGACATTACAGTTTGTCCAGTTTCGTTGTTAAATTTCACTAAAAACGTAGGATCTTCTTCAGCCAGTTTACGTAACGCTTCACCAAGTTTTTCTTGATCCGCTTTCGTTACTGGTTCAATAGCAACAGATACAACAGGATCTGGGAATGTAGGTGGTTCTAAAATTATATTTCCGCCTGCACATATCGTGTCACCGGTAAAAGTGTCTTTGAGACCTACGCACGCGCAAATATTCCCGGCACTTATCTCTTCTAATTCTTCACGAGAGCTTGCATGCATTCGAAGCAACCGTCCCATTCGTTCTCTCGTGCCTTTAGTTGAGTTTTCAACTATTGCACCAGCTTGTATTTGTCCAGAATATACTCTTATATAAACCAGGCGGCCAACATAAGGATCAGTTACTACTTTAAATGCTATAGCAGATAACGGTTCTGAAGAATCGGGAGCTCTTTCTACTTCCTCTCCGGTTTCAGAATCAACACCAATGACATTAGGTACGTCAATTGGAGATGGTAACAGATCTACGACGTAATCCAACATAGGTTGCACGCCTTTACCAGCTAGCGCTGTCCCGCATAACACCGGAACTATATCCATGTTGATAGTTGCTTTGCGAATGGTTGACATTATTTCATCTGCTGTAAGTTCTTCGCCATCTAGAAATCTCGTCATAACAGTTTCATCGTATTCAACTATTTTTTCTAACATAGCTTCTCTACGAGTTTGGTACTCTTCTAGGTATTCTGATGGAATTTCTCCGACAGTCATTTCTGGGAGAGTCGCGCCAGTGTGATCTCTTTCCATATTATAAGTTATGGCTGTACCTTTAATGAGATCTATTACGCCTTCAAAAGATGATTCTGCTCCAATTGGCATTTGAATAGGTACTGGATTTGCGCCAAGTCGGTTAATTATAGTTTCAATAGTTCTTTCGTAACTTGCGCCTACACGGTCCATTTTATTTACGAAACATAACCGAGGCACTTTATAAGTGTCAGCTTGTCTCCAAACTGTTTC
>DPHC01000014.1:46432-151074 GCA_003523055.1 Dehalococcoidia bacterium
TTGTCTCCAAACTGTTTCTGATTGTGATTGAACGCCTGCTACAGCATCGAAGACAACAACACCTCCGTCTAAGACTCTTAAGCTTCTTTCTACTTCGGCTGTAAAATCTACGTGGCCTGGGGTGTCAATGACGTTTAGTTTGGAATCTTTCCAGTAAGTGGTTGTAGCGGCTGAGCCGATGGTTATACCTCGTTCTCTTTCCTGTGCCATAAAGTCCATGGTTGCAGTACCATCATGAACTTCTCCTACTTTTCTAATTACTCCGGTGAGATAAAGTACCCTTTCTGTAACGGTTGTTTTGCCTGCATCTATGTGGGCAATAAATCCGATATTTCGTATTCTTTCAATGGGATAATCAGCTTCCATGATTTAACAACTCAGCGAAGGCTAAGCTTTACCTCCGAAAATGTACAAAAGCCCTATTAGCTTCTGCCATCCGATGTAGTTCATCTCTGCGTCTTACTGCGGAGCCTTCTCCTTTTGACGCATCCAGTAATTCGTTTGCTAAGCCTTGCTTCATTGGTATCCCTTTTCTGCCACGGGCAGCAGAGATAATCCAGCGCATAGCCAAGGCTTGGCTTCTATTAGATTCTAGTTCTTGGGGCACTTGGTAGGTGGCTCCTCCGATTCTTCTTGGTTTAACTTCAACGAGAGGTGTAGCATTTTTCATTGCTTGATCAAAAGTTTGCATCGGATCAGTATTAGTCTGTTCTTCGATGAGATCCATTGCTCCATATAGTATTCTTTGGGCAACAGTTTTCTTACCCCGAGTCATTATGTTGTTAATAAACTTACTGACGATTCTGCTTTGGAACCGAGAGTCGGGGGCTATTATTCGTATTTCTGCTCGCCTTCTTCGAGACATAGCTTAAGTACCTCTGATTTATTTTGATTAATTCTTACTGTGTTTAGGCAGGGAATTTAAGTTTTAGTGGTGCCGTATTTACTTCTTCCTCTTTTCCTATCTGGTACACCTTCACAATCGAGAGCGCTTCTGACTACGTGATATCTGACTCCAGGTAGATCTTTTACCCTACCACCGCGGATTAATACCACTGAGTGCTCTTGCAGATTATGACCTTCACCGCCAATATAAGCAGTAACTTCAACTCCGTTAGTCAATCGAACTCTCGCAATTTTTCGTAAAGCAGAGTTAGGTTTTTTAGGAGTCATAGTTCTTACTTGTACGCATACGCCACGCCTTTGTGGGCATCCTTCTCCCCATTTTACTCTGTTAGCAATGGAGTTTTGAACCCAGTGCAATGCAGGAACTTTAGTGTTTTTCTTAACACTTTTCCTACCTTTTCTTATAAGTTGATTTACTGTCGGCATATTCTGGCCCTTAATTTAGTTTTATTGAAGCAAGGAATTACTCTAACAACTAGATTGTTTGATGTCAACAAAAATATTGAGGAAAAGTAGCAATATAGATAGATAGGGCTGAATCTTCATATTTGACCATTGATTTTATAAAACCGATTGATTTATTATATGGAATCTATACAACACATGTAATCTCTTTTAGAGATACAATTGGAATCAACATGCGAAACAAAAAAATAGCTAAATCTATGACTATTGCAGGTTCAGACTCTGGTGGAGGAGCTGGAATTCAGGCAGACTTGAAAACATTTGCGGCACTAGGAGTGTATGGTACGTCTGTTATAACGGCTATTACTGCTCAAAACACACTCTCAGTAAACGGTATTCATGCTATCCCCACAGATCTGATATTGTCTCAATTTGAAACGGTAATGGATGACATAGGAACTGATTCAATAAAAATCGGCATGTTGTTTAGTACCGAAATCATAGAAACCGTTGCTGATATTCTAACTAAATACAACGTTTCCAACATTGTTTTAGATCCAGTAATGATTTCAAAAAGTGGAGATAACCTATTAAGCAACGATTGTATTGACATTCTGAAGCGAACATTACTTCCGCTAGCTATGGTGGTAACTCCTAATATTCCTGAGGCTGAAGAATTAACTGGAGTCAAAATTACAGGTATTAATTCAATGATCGAAGCATCTAAATATATATTGGACATGGGGGCTAAATCCATCATATTGAAAGGCGGCCACATGGAGGGAGATCCAATTGATTATTTTTTTGACGGAGAAAATGGTATAGAATTAATATCTGAACGTATTGATACGCCTAATACCCACGGTACAGGATGTACATTTTCCTCTGCAGTAGCGGCGAATTTAGCTTTAGGATATAACTTGGAACAATCAGCTCGGAATGCACAACTTTATGTTCATGAAGCAATAGATCCAGGATTCACAATTGGTAATGGGCATGGTCCGTTAAACCATTTTTACAAAACCTGGAAATGAAATCATTAGATACAATTATATTATGTAGTTCACCACAAGATGAAAAAGGACACCAAAATGTTTGAACCCGTAACGAATAAAGTGAGTTTTCCAGAGATAGATACAAGTGTTCTCGATCTTTGGAAACAGCATGACATATTTGAAAGATCATTTACTGAAAAATCAAATAGACCGACCTTTATGTTGTATGAAGGACCCCCAACTGCTAATGGCAATCCAGGAATTCACCACGTTTTGGCACGTGTATTCAAAGACGTTATTTGCAGATACAAAACAATGACAGGATTTCAATGTATCAGAAAAGGCGGATGGGACACTCATGGACTTCCAGTAGAACTTGAAGTAGAAAAGGAATTAGGGTTAAAAAGCAAAAAAGAAATAGAAGAATACGGAATTAAAGAATTTAACGAAAAATGTAAATCCAGCGTTTTTAAGTACGTTAAAGAATGGGAGAATTTAACTTCAAGAATCGGATATTGGGTAGATTTAGACAACCCTTATGTGACACTGGATAACAATTACATAGAATCTGGATGGTGGATCCTGAAAACATTATGGGATAAAGGACTTCTCTATGAAGGAAGGAGAGCTACGCCTCATTGCCCGCGTTGTGTGACAAGCTTAAGTTCTCACGAAGTTGCGCTAGGATACAAAGACAACATTCGAGACCCATCCGTCTTTATAAAATTCAAATTGAATTATGCTCGTACCAAACAACGAACTGAGACTTTAAACAATGAAACAATTGTGACTTTACTGGACAAAATCGAATCTTCTAATGAAGACATTTTTTTCGTAGCTTGGACAACAACTCCCTGGACGTTACCTTCAAATGCAGCTTTAGCTGTTAATAAAGACGAAGAATACTCTATTGTTAAGCATGTCACCGTTAAAGGAGAAACTAATGAAGTAGCATATTTAATCATTGCTGACAAACTCTTGAGTGCAGTGTTAGAAGATGATTTTGAAAAAATAGCATCTATTTCAGGGGCGGATTTAGAAGGATTTTGTTATGTGCCGTTGTTTGACCCTGTTTCAGCCAATTTGCCTTCAGGATCATTAGGCGTGTTTAAAGAAGGAGGCATCGATCTGATCGATGACAAAGAACTGACTCAGCTTGCTATAGAAGAATTGATGATAAATTCCTTTAAAATACATACAGCTGATTGGGTTTCTATGACTGATGGCTCAGGTATTGTGCATATAGCTCCGGCTTTTGGAGAAGATGACTTAACACTGGGAAGAGAAAAAGAAATGGCATTCATACAATCAGTTGATTTACAGGGTGTGATTACCGGAAATTATACATTCGCTGGTAAATTTGTTAAAGATGCAGATAAAGACATATTGAGTGAATTGAACGCTAATTCACTGTTACTACGGAATGGTACCTATCGTCATACTTACCCATTTTGCTGGAGATGTGATAGTCCACTTCTGTATTACGCAAAAAGTTCGTGGTATATAAAAACTACCGACCGAAAAGAACAGTTAATTGAAGGAAACCAATCAATTAATTGGTACCCGGATCACATTAAAAACGGACGATTTGGTGAATGGTTGCAGAACAACGTGGATTGGGCAGTATCAAGAGAAAGGTACTGGGGGACGCCTATGCCTATTTGGGAATGCAATAAATGTCTTCATAGAGAATGCATAGGAAGCGTTGAAGAATTGAAAGCAGTTTCACCGAACATGCCGATCGATAGAGAATTGGATTTACACCGCCCCTTTATCGATGAAATTACTATGGATTGTTATCAAGATCAATGTGATGGCATTATGTCTAGGATACCTGAGGTTATGGATGCATGGTTTGATTCAGGAGCAATGCCATTTGCTCAGTCTCATTACCCATTCGATGACGTGGAAGGTTTTGACCAGACATTCCCAGCTGATTACATTTGCGAAGCTGTAGATCAAACACGAGGATGGTTTTATAGCCTTCATGCTTTGGGCACACTGCTTAAGGATAAACCTGCATACAAAAATGTTATCTGCTTGGGCCTCATATTGGACGAAAAAGGGCAAAAAATGAGCAAGAGAATAGGGAACATTGTTGAGCCTATGTCTGTTCTTGAAATTCATGGAGCCGATGCCTTGAGATGGTATTTGTTTACCACTTCTCACCCTGGAGAATCTAGAAGATTTTCTGAACGACTCGTAGGAGAAGTTTTTAGGAAAGTAATGTTGACGTTATGGAATGTATACTCATTCTTCAGCAATTACGCTGCTTTAGACAATTATGACCCTACTACAATGGAAGAAAATTGGAAACCGCAAACAGAATTAGATAGGTGGGTGATTTCAGAATTAAATGCTTTGATGATAGATGTAGATAAATCGTTAAACTCATATGATCCTACCAACGCAGGTAGATCCATTCAAGAATTTATAGACAACTTGTCAAACTGGTATGTAAGGCGGAGTAGAAGAAGATTCTGGAAAAGCGAGAATGATTCAGATAAATTAGACGCTTATAACACTTTATACACTTGTTTAGCGCAAATTTCTAAATTAATGGCTCCGTTGGCTCCATTTGTATCTGAAGAACTGTACCAAAAATTAGTTAAAAATACCTATCCCGAATCTCCTGACAGTGTCCATCTTAGCGACTTTCCCACAGCAGACCTCTCTCTTATAGATGAAGATTTGATGAAGGCTATTAGATTAGCCATGAAAGTTTCGAGTTTGGGTAGGTCAGTTCGTTCAAGAGCTGGGTTGAAAGTCAGACAACCTTTAGCTGACGTTTTGGTACAGACTAAAAACTCTGAAGAATCTAAATATTTGTCTGTAGTAGCGGATCAAATACTAGAAGAATTGAATGTGAAAAATCTTGGAAATTCCCTGGACAACAAAGAAATGTTTGAGGATATAAAAAATCAGTTAAATGATTCTAAAACTGCGAATTCTAATGGATATGTAGCTGTGGAAGATAATGCTTATATAGTCGCTATAAACACCGAAGTGTCAGAAGAACTAAAAAATGAAGGACTCATTAGAGAAATAGCGCACAGGATTCAAGGATTTCGAAAAGATGCGGGTTTTGAGATTAATGATCGGATCATGCTTTATGTCAAATTGTCTAAAGACATGGAAATTGTACTTGATAGTTATGCCGATTTTATAAAAGAAGAAACTTTATCCAACACAATAGTAATAAATGATGTAACTGATTATGACCACGCAGTTGAAATAAATGGAGATGAATTACTATTCAAAGTGGTCAAATTATAAGCAGTAGGTCTTAATGCCAGAATTGCCAGAAGTAGAGAATACCTTACGTTACCTAAGAGAAAATGGCTTAATTGGTATGACCATAGATTCTATCTGGACTGAAAGCCCGAATAATATTATAGGATTATCTCCTGAACAATTCTCTAACACCTTTTATGGTATTGCCATAACCACGGCAGAACGTAAAGCTAAATATATTAATATTAGTACAGAAACAAGTTGTGATTATTTTTCTATTCATCTTGGCATGACGGGGAGCCTAAGTTTGGATGATACTGATGCAGAAATGCAAAAATATTGTAGGCATGTAATACATTTACAAGAAAGAAAAGAATTACGCTTTTTGGACTCGCGTAAATTTGGTAAGATAATATATCAAAATAAGCCGAAAATACCATTGATGCTAGATCCACTAGATCCAAATTTTTCACTTGACGATTTACCTGCAAAAGTAAAAACCAGAAGAGCCACAATAAAATCCATGATTATGGATCAAAGTATCGTCCCAGGTATTGGAAATTTATACGCAGATGAAAGTTTGTTTAAAGCTGAAATAAACCCATTTAGGCCGATCTATTTAATGGAGATCAAAGATTTTCTTAAATTGACTGAATCTATAAAAACTGTGCTAAATAACGCTTTATCCCAATACGACAAAAGCAGAGAATCAGATGGATATAAACCAGAATTCAACCTCTCGCCCTGGGATATTGTTCGCAAAGAAAATGCAGAATGTTTCCGATGTTTGGAACCCATGTTTTTTGCCCGAATTAACAGTCGAGGAACTTATTACTGTAATAATTGCCAACCGACATGATTTATGACCTATAGCTGTGATAAAATTGTATTAGAGTGATATGCGATATTTGTGGTAGCCGTGTTAAATATCGAAATAATAGAAACGGTGACATAACGCACCAAAATATAACATCAAAAATGGTTTAAAGTTAGGATGGAGGTACTTAGGTACTATGGCAACTTACACTAAAAGCGAAGCTCAGGATTGGGCTTGGGATACACTAAAAGGGCAATGGACCACATTCATAACTCCTTTCTCTCCAGACGACAATATAGATGAATTGGCTATCAGACAAAATATACAAAGAGCCAGAAGCCTAGGTACTACTGGAGGCGGTTGCACTTGGGGAATGGGAGAGTTTTGGAGCCTTTCATTTCAAGAAAGAATGCAGGTTATGGATGTAGTAGCCTCAGAAGCTTCTGGTAAATGGCCTATTGCAGCCCATGTTACTCATACCTCTTATAAAGACATGCTAGCTTTAGCTGATCATGCCGAAAATATAGGATTTGATTTGTTAGTGGTTGCTCCGCCGTATATGGCCACAAATACAGAGGAACAAGTATACGAATTTGTTAATGGACTAGCTAGTCATTCCAACTTGGCTATCATGTTCTACAACTCACCACAATTTGGCATTGTTATGAGTCCAGAAGGATTGGATAGGCTTTGTGATATCCCGTCTGTGGTAGGAGTAAAGGAAGCTAGCTTTAATCAACAAATATCTATTAAAACTCATATAACAACAGGGAAAAAATCGATAATTAGCACTCCAGATGAATGGATATTTGCTAAAGGCCAAGAGCTAGGATTCCAGCAACATGTGATGTTTGCAAACACTTCCGATTGGAGATTTGATCTACCTGGGAAAAATAATTATGTCCAATTTATAGATAGAGCCACGAGAGGAGACTTGGACCAAGCTTTCTATGACACTCACTTATCTGATATTAAAGCCATTTCTGATAAATGGTGGGGTTACACAGTACAGAAATTTGGTGGATCATTACCAGTAGCTATGGTAAAGCAATGGGGTGAATTGATGGGAGTTAAATCTGGCCACGTTAGAAAACCTTTGTACGATTTGAATCAAACAGAAAAAAATGAATTAAAAGAAGATTTACAATCGGTTGGTCTGATTCAAAATGAGAAGCAACCTACTTCTATAGGAACACGAGATAGCTCTGCATGGTTAAACAATGCAGACGCGGGATCTTCTGGAATGATGTTACTTGTTAGTGCTCAGAATATGGATGAAGTATTAGAGGCTGATAAAGGAGGCGCAGACATTATTGATGTTAAGAACTTACAAGAAGCTTTAGTAGGTTCAGCTCATCCAGTATTAGTCGCTGAAGCTAGGAAACAAATAGGCGCTAAAAAACATGTCAGTGTCACTCTAGGAGTAGTTCCTAATCAAGCTGGAACTGTCGCGATGGCTGTTCATGCTGCAGCTGTCATGGATACTACTTCTGTAAAAGTAGGATTCATAAATACTGAATATGACGAAGCAGTGTTTATATTAAGAGAATGCAGGAGGGCTTTACATGGGTATGGCACCAAACTTATCGGTTCGTTATTTGCTGATAATGTTTTATATGAAAAAGGCCTAGACCCTCTTTTGATGGTTAAATTAGCGTTAGATGGGGAATGCGACGGATTCTTGATAGACACATTAGTTAAAGACGGGCGAAATCTATTTGATTTTATACCTGAACCTAAATTGAAAGAAATGGTACTTGAAGGTAAACAGGCCGGATTAAGTACTGCGCTATCTGGTCATCTTAAACTAGATAATTTGGATGAATTAGCAAGAATCAATCCAGACATTGTTGGAGTTAGAGGAGCGGTTTGTTCTGTAGGAGACAGAGATAAAATGGTTGCATGGGAAGCAGTAGCGCACTTTAAATCTGAATTAGATATTCGCAAAACCGGACAAGTAGATGTTTTTTCAGGAATTTCAAACGGAAATGGGAACGGGAACGGGAACGGGCATAGGACTGAAATTCTTGCTAACGCCGTTGCCAGCGACTCTGGATGGACAATAATTGATGGAAGAGGAAAAAATTGTGCGGGAGTTATAGCAGCATTGGCTAGACAAATAGAGTCAGATCATTTGTCATTTGTAGAAGTGATACTAGCAGACGCCCTAAATATATATGACGTTATGGGATGGGCTGAGCAGTTCCACCATAAATTGATTACTAAACGGACAGATGAAGCTGGATGTACTAGAATTCTGCTTCAACCCAACGTTTTGAATTCAGTTAATTAAATACTGAATAATAGTTAAATGGAATGTACCGGGGTTAGGAGCTTGAAATAGAGAAAGTTGACCCAGCCTCGGTCTTTTCAACCTCGATTCTAGTAGGGAATGAATCCTTTAAATCATCTAGATGCGTTATCACAATGATTTTTTCAAATTGGTCACTTATTGAACCAATTGTATCTAGAATTTTTTCTCTGCCGATAGAATCTTGTGTGCCAAATCCTTCATCTAAAAATAACACAGGCAGGCTAGCACCGCTTCTTCTAGCCAATACTTTTGATAATGCTATTCTTAGAGCCAAATTGATTCTAAATGATTCTCCTCCACTATATGATTCATAAGAACGTTTCCCTAATTCATCAGCGATACTGATTTCAAGTGTTTCTATTGGATCTCCTTTACCTGTGCGCCGTTCTCTGGTTGTTTCCAGCGTAGTATAAAGGCGATTATCAGTCATTTTTGATAATAGTAGGTTGGTTTCCTCTTCTATCTGTGGTATTAATGACTCTATCAACATCGCTTGAATACCTTGTTTGCCAAACGCATTAACTACTTCAGTAAAAACACTATGTTTTTTTTCAAGTTCAAGTTGTTGGGATTTGTATTTTTTTAGTTCTTCGTTTGCTTTTTTAGTCTTATCAATTAAATCTTCATATTTTTTAATTTCTGATTCGCAGTCACGTATGCTTAGATTGTTGAGGTCAATACTGGTTTTTAAAGTAGCATATTCAGTCCGGTGACTTTCTAGTACTATCATTTTATTTTTGAGTTCTCCAAGATTAGCGTCTAAATCAGATAAAGCTGTAATTTTTTGTTGCACTAAGGCATCTAATTCTCTGATGTTGGATTCAGTTTTTGTGGATTCAATTATAGCGGTTTGTAATTTGGAAAACTGGACTGTGAGATTGTCATGGGCGCTTATGTAATTCCTAAGCGATATTATTTTGGCTTCGTCATACGTGCTATTTACGAGCTGGTTTTCCAGTTGTTGTTTTTTTTGTTGTTCAGGTTCTGCAAAAAGATTATTTGATATTGTGTGAGTCACTTGAGAGGCTTCTTTTTCTTTGAAAGTGATTTGCTCTATTGCATTGGAACTTTGTTCGATTGATGCTTTTATTGAGTTTAGTTTTGAGTCTAACCGAGATCGAGTTTGTTCAAAAATAGATGTTTGTTTTTTGAGAGATATGATTTGTCCCTCTAACTTAGCCGTAACAATATCTATATCAGCTTTGTTCTTGAGGTATTGCATACGCTTTGCTTCAATTTCTTTCAGGTACTCAGTTTTCAAATTTTCCGCAGTGTGCTCTGTTAGATCGGATTGACATAACGGGCAGCTATGGGAATTGTTTCCTGACGCTTCTATCACTGCTAGTTTTTGTTTGATTGCTTCTCCTTCTTTTACGAATAAATCCGTTAATGTTCGCTTCTCGCTTAATTGAGATGTCAGTTGTGATTCATGTTGTTTTTGGTTTTCTATTTCTTTTACTAAGAGTTGATTTTCTTCTATTTGTTCTAATATTGTTGCATGGGTTTTGGATAATTCCTCGTTAGTGTCAGACAATTGAGTTAGAGCTTTAATTTCATTTTTTATATATGTCAAGCTTGTCTGAAGAGCAGTTTCCTGTCGTGATATTTCTAGTACTGTTTTTGATAATTCTGCTTGTATGTTTATTGATAGTGCTTGGCTTTGTTCCTGTAATGTTAATTCTTGTTTTGCTTTAATATAGGAGTCATGATTTTCTTCTATATCTGTTTTGTTTGAAATTAGATCTTTGTATTCACTGAGGAGTGATTGGGAATCTGAACGGTTCTTCTGAAGAAATTCTAGTTCTTTTTCTATGCTGGCTTTACTTTCGTTGAGTTGTTGTAAATTCTTAATTTCGATCTCTAATGTAGCTATTATAGCCGTTTGTGCATTGAATCCTTTGTTAATCAGCTCATGCTCCAGTTTGAGTTCTTGTAAATCTTTGGCTCTAAGAGCGATTTGTTTATTAAATTCATCTACATCTATGGATGAAGCTTCGAGGCCAGACTGAATATATCCAACTGTGCCGTGTATGTTTTGTAGTTCATTGGCTATAACAGCTAACCTTTGCTTGGATAAATCTTGTAATTTGTCGTATATGCCTAGTCCTAGTATGTTAGCTAAAATCTCTTTTCGTTCTGAAGGAGTTTTACTTGTGAATTCATCAGATTTACCCTGAAGTAAAAATGCAGAATTTACAAATGTGTCATAATCCATTTTTAAGACATCTATGATCTTTGCCTGCGTAGCTCTTATGCTATCTTCGGTGAGAGGTATTGATGATTCTGATTGAGTTATTTGTAATTGAAGGTCCGTTACACCTGTTTTTCTCCGCCCCCCGGATTTTATGTGGCTTCTAATGACTCTGTAAACGGCATTAGATGCAGAAAATGTTAATTCCACACGTGTTTCTTCTGCGCCTAGTGAAACAATATCGTCTGCTGATCTCACGCGAGACTTGCCCCATAAACACCATGTTATAGCGTCTAATAATGCTGATTTACCATGACCATTCCTGCCACAGAGAGCTACCACTGTCATACCAGTAAAATCTAATTCTGGTACAGATTCTCTATAGGACATAAAATTTTGTATTTGTAATGTAATAGGAATCATAAAAATATCATTGTATTGAAAACTAAAATAGAGGTATCATTTACAGTATAAAACTTGAAGAGTTATTATGTAATATCTAAAGTAAATAGTTTAATATTTATTTACTGAATATTTGGAGAAATTAATGTTTGACAGCCTGAGTTCTCGCCTGACCAATACTTTAGCTCAGATAACCAAGAAAGGAAGACTTACAGAAAAAGAACTTGATGAAGCACTTTCTGAAGTACGACGATCTCTTTTAGAAGCAGATGTCAATTTTAGGGTCACAAAATCTTTTGTTGAAAATATACGAGTCAAGGCGATAGGCGAGAAAGTACTTGAAAGCCTGACACCTGGCCAACAAGTTATAAAAATAGTTAATGAAGAGTTGACTGAAATTCTCACCGGCATTGAACATGAAATTAAACAGTCCTCGCAAAAACCTAATGTCATTATGCTTGTTGGGCTACAAGGATCCGGTAAAACTACAACATCTTCCAAACTAGTAATGTCTCTTCGTAAAAAAGGTAATGATGCTTTGTTGATAGCAGCAGACCTTCAGCGCCCAGCAGCAATAGAACAACTCATTACTCTTGGCAAACAAATTGATACTCCTGTGTATTCAGAGCCTAAAGGTGCTACGACAGTTGAAAAAGTTGTTACAAACGGCTTGAAAGAAGCAAAATCTAAAGGGGTCGATTTTGCTATCGTTGATACTGCAGGGCGGCTAACCATAGATGATGAACTAATGAATGAACTTGAAAGAGTTAAAGAAATTTGTGATCCTTTAGAAATTTTACTAGTAGTTGATGCTATGACTGGTCAAGAAGCGGTTAATGTGGCACAGGGATTTAATGAAAAACTATCTTTGACTGGCCTGATCATGAGTAAAATGGATGGAGATGCCAGAGGTGGAGCGGCTCTTTCTATAACGAGTATGTCAAAGGTTCCAATTAAATTAATGGGGACTGGAGAAAAACCTGGAGATTTTGAGGATTTTTATCCTGACAGATTAGCTTCACGCATATTAGGAATGGGAGACGTTTTAACATTAATTGAAAAGGCGCAAGAGGCTATATCTGTTGACGATGCAAAAGCATTGGAAAAAAAACTAAGAACTTCTACGTTCACGTTTGAAGACTTCTTAGCGCAAATACAGACATTGAAGAAAATGGGGCCAATGAAGCAAATCTTCGAAATGATACCAGGCATGTCCCATATAGCCCAAAAAGGTATGCTAAATGATGTTGATGACGGAAGGATGCAATCAGTTGAAGCAATAATAAGTTCTATGACAATTCAGGAACGCCAAAACCCTGAAATAATCAATGGCAGTAGGCGCAGAAGAATAGCTTTGGGTAGTGGCACCACGCCTCAAGATATTAACCAGTTAATGAATCAATTTAAGCAAATGCAGAAAATGATGAAAAAATTTGCTACTACTAAAAACCCGAGAGCTTTAATGGGAATGTTTAAATAAGAAGCACCTTAAACGTATTTACCTGGGGTGCTCCTTATTTAATTGTAGGTCCTACCAAACTGGTAATATTGGTTGTGTACGGTTAGGTGGTAAGTCACTTTCGAAAGTGTTAATAGCTAACGCTAACATAGTGTAATTTCCGATGATCATTGTTATCTCTATGAATGTTTGTTTTCCAAATTGCTCGAGCATTGCTTGATATTCTCCGCGGCTTGCATAATGACTGTTATTGATAGCTCTACAATAATTTACCAGCGCTCTTTCATCTTCTGCTAGATCTGGGAGATCTGTTTCTTCCCGAATGGCCTCCACTATTTCTTCACTGACGCCTGCTTCTATAGCTGATTGTGAGTGAGCGTTCCAAATATATTGGCAATCCATATGTCGTGCTGTGAGTATCATTGTGAATTCTTGTATCTTTTTAGGAACTGTAGATTCATATCTAAGATATTGATTTAGAGCAGTTGATCGTTTGCTAAGTTCTGGTACATGGATAAGAATGGAACCAGGACCGAATTCAGGTATGCTACCTAGATTTTGTACGATGTCCTCAAAAGCGCTTTCTTGACCTTGAGGTACCTGTGATTTGTCACCTTTTGCTAGTCTTGCCATAATGCCTCCTATAAATCTATGGTTTACATAACGCCAATCTATCAGAATGTGAAATAAAAATAAAGAATTAACAGCTGTAATTGGATAAAATAGCAGTACAGGGAATAATTATACTAACTTACTTGGAGATGAGGCGAGATCTGGAGTAGTCAATATCTTATACAAATATCCTGACGCTGTAGTTCGGTAAGGCTTCCATTTTTCTGCGTAAGTATTAATGGCATTTAGATCTATTTGGCTTGTGTCTAAATAATGTTCAGCTATTAATTTATTTAGCACTAAATCCCCTTCAGGGAATATATCTGGTCTCCCAATACCTCTAGAAATAGACCATTGGGCTGTCCATCTTCCAACACCTTTAATTTCACACAAATATTTTATACTTTCCTGATTGTCTAACTGGTCAAAGTTAGACAATCTTAAGTATCCTTCCAGCTCTGCATTAGCAATATTTTGAACATACTCAGCTTTCCTACCACTAAGTTTCAACTGTCTTAACTCTTCGATAGAGGAATTCGATATCTTTTGCGGGTCAGGGTATGTCCAGTAAGATTCACCTTGGTATTGAATACTGCTTCCTAGAGATTGAGTGAACCCTTTTCGTATGACGATTGCTACTTTATTAGAGATTTGTTGCCCTAGTACAGATATGATTAGAGACTCATACAAGTCAGTACTTCTGGTATTGTGAAAACCCAAGTGGCTAGCAATAACTTGAGTCATTACACCGTCAGTAGCACAAATATCATAGAATCCCTGAATGTTTTGGTCCATACCTAAGAGCCATTCAATCTTACGTTTAATTAAATATTTACTATCGGAATCTGTCGGGCCAGTTAATATACTGCAACTTACAGGGCTAAAAGGAGATTGGATTTTCTGCCTTAATTCTACCAAAATAGGCTCCATATAAGACGCTGGCAATATAGCACGTTTATGAATGAATTCATCTGTATCAGGGTCAATATGGTCTAATCCATTATAGTTAGAACTACCAGCAGTCAATTGCAGATCAAAAGGGAAATTTACATCTAGTTTTATGATGTCAGAATTTATGTTGTTCATTTTATTAAATATATCAGGAGTTTAAAATGTCGTTGATATTAGTGTAAGTCACGGCCATCAAAGTGTCTGAGTCTAATTCAGCATTCATCAGGTGCTCTAGAGATCTATGGTGTTTGACTACTGGGTAGTCACTACCTAATAGGATTTGCCTCGAACCTACTAACGATTCAACAGTTTTGTATACGTCACTGCTGTAAAGATAAGGAGCAGCAGCACTGTCAAAGTATACTTTACTTAGAATTGCTTTAATTTCAGGCATCAATGCATAAAATGGTAAGCCTCCACCAAAATGCGCACAAATAATAATATTGTTTTGGAAGTTGCGTATGAATTCTATAATTTTACTAGGATATGTTTTTCCTTTACCGGAATACGGATGCCCTAGAGGTTCTGAGGAATGTAAAACTACAGGAAGACTATATTTCTCACAGAATTGCATTATTGGAGTGAATTCTACAGATGAAGTGAGGTCTATATTTTGAGTGTCAGGATGTATTTCTCCTACTCCCTTTGCCCCATTTTTAAAGCATCTTTCTAATTCATATAAGGCTTTATCACCCCATTTAGGATTTATTGAACAAAATGGAATTAACCTTCCAGGGTATTTGTTTGATGAATCTATTAAATAGTCATTCATATCTGACGCTAGTTCGATATCTGTCCATCCCATGCCAAGGGTGACGGATTTATTTATGTTTGATTCATCCATACTTTGGATTAAAGATTCTACATCCGATGGAGGTGCGGATTTTTGAAAAAGCTCAGCGTAAGTAGCATCTACCATGAGTAATTGTTCATGGGAAAGCCTGTGATTTTTAGGAAATATATGAGTATGGCTATCTATAATCATCATGAAACAGAATACTTCATATTACTATGCGCGTCAAAGATTTGAATCGACAGATCGATTATAATGTTTATTGATTGATTAAAAACATAAAGGAATTGACGAGAATGCAGGAACTAAATGTTGCCTACATACAACGGTTAATAGATAAACGGAACCTTGTTTCAAACACCATTTTATTATTTGTGACCTGCGGTTTTTTCTGGGTGTATTGGTTGTATCTTATAGCAAGTGATTTAAACCGCTTGAATGGCATAGAATGGGAGAAAAGCCAGTGGATTTTTATGCTCTCTAACCCGCTGGGGTGGATTTTATTGATGGCCCACGTTGTAAATTGCTGGCATTTACTGACGGGAGTTTCGAAATTTAAAATGGGTTTAATAGTTTTAGCTTTCGGAGGCGGGATACTATCAGTTATACGAATCCAGTATTTGTTAAACAGAATATGGGAAGGTAACCAGACTTATTACTGGCCACCAGATTTTTCTGATACTAAATAGATAATTATTGGCGGACTTGTCCATTTCCTATGCCCACCCATTTGTATGAAGTTAATTCACGTAAACCCAAAGGCCCGCGAGCATGGAATTTTTGAGTGCTTATGCCTACTTCGGCTCCAAAACCAAATTGTGATCCATCTGTAAATCTTGTGCTAGCATTAACAAAAACTGCAGCAGCATCGACATTTCGTGTAAATACATTTTGAGATTCTTGATTTTCACTTAAGATAACTTCAGTGTGGCCTGAACCATATTTTTGTATGTGTTGTAATGCATCTGAGAGTGAATCCATTGTTTTAATGGATAATACAAGTGATAAAAATTCAGTACCCCAGTCATCATCCGTAGCCTCTTTAATCAGATTACTAGGTTTATATTGAATGGTTTCTAAGACTTCTTTGTCGCATCTTACTTCCACTTGATTCTTTGTTAAGTCTTCAATTAATTGTATGAGCATCTGTTTGTCAGCATTTTTATGAACCAACACAGTATCTAACGCATTACAAACGGTTGGTCTTTGTGTTTTAGAATTAATTATTATTGGTATTACTTTACTTGGATCTGCTTCTTCATCTACAAATGCATGACAAACGCCTACGCCTCCGGCAACAACAGGCATAGTTGCATTTTCATAAACATAGTTTATTAATTGGCTTCCTCCCCGTGGTACTAATAAATCTATGTATTCATTCAACTGTAATATCTCGTTGACGACACTACGGTCTGTATTCGTAATTAACCCGACACAAGTTTCTGGCAGCCCAGTTGACGTTAAAGATTCTTTTAATATATCAACCAATATTTTATTAGAGTTGATGCTTTCTTTTCCTCCTCTAAGTAAAGCTGCATTTCCAGATTTTATTGCTAGGCATCCAATATCAATCGTCACGTTAGGACGACTTTCATAAATGGATGCCAAAACACCTAATGGTACTCGGATTTTTTTAAGATCAATCCCATTGTAGAGAGTTTTCTGTTCAATTATTTCACCTACAGGATCTTTTAAGTCTTTGATAGTCAGCACATCATTTGCCATTGTCTGAATTCGATCTTTGTTTAACATAAGCCTGTCTAACATTTGATCATTCAAACCTAATTGCTTTGCTTCTTGGCAGTCGATATTATTGGCGTTGATTATTTGGTCTGTTTTTTTTATAAGAAGGTGTGCTACTTTTTTTAAAACCTCGTTTCGCAGTTCTGTACTAGACACAGATAATACTGTAGACGATTTTTTTGTTTCTGATGCTATTTTAATTAAATTGCTCATAATGTTATCAAATTATCTTTATGTATGATCTCTTCTCCGTAATTATAGCCTAATTCCGATTCTATCAATTTAGATTGTTTCCCCAGAACTTTTTTTATATCGTTCGATGAGTAATTAGTAATGCCACAAGCAAAAGGCTCAGGTTTAGAAGCGGTGTTTATGTATATAACATCTCCTCTATTAAATTCACCGTTAATAGTTGTAATTCCTGAAGGTAATAAACTAGCATTTTGGTTAAGAGCTACCTCTGCTCCAAGGTCTACTGTGATAGAAGCATTTTGATGGCTGGTTACTATTGCTAACATCCAAGTTTTACGAGATTCAAGTCGTCCTTCTTTAGGTCTGAATAAAGTTCCGACCTGATTTCCAGCAGCAGCTTCTATTAAAACATTATGTGTGTTTCCATTACATAAAATCATTGGAATTCCAGCAGACGTCACTAATCTGGCAGCTTCAATTTTTGTAACCATACCACCACGTGCCCAGGGGTTTATATTATTTCCAATCATTTGAGTAATACTGTCATCTATTACTGAGACTTCCTCTACTAATACTGCTGTTTCATTCACATTAGGATCTTTGTCATATAGTCCGTCAGTGTCACTTAATATGATCAGAAGATCTGCGTCTATCAGATTGGCAACCAGAGCTGACAATCTATCGTTATCACCAAACACAGTACTTATTTCTTCAACGGCAACAACGTCATTCTCGTTTAGGATTGGTAACACATTTACATTTAGTAGGCTTAAGAGAGTGTTTTTAATATTTAAATAGGATTGTCTATTGGTTAAATCATTGCTGGTAAGCAGTGTTTGGGCTGTAAATATTTCAGATTTTCCAAATGCTTCCTGATAATAATTCATTAGTCTGCTTTGACCTATAGCTGCCAAAACTTGACGAGACACTATGTTCTTTTTTGTTTGGTTATCAGGGTTATGATTAATTATTTCTCTTCCTGCAGCTATAGCTCCAGATGAAATAAATACTACTTCATGCCCAGATTGCACTAGATTGACTATTTGATCGACAATCTGATTTACTGAATTCTCATTTAATTGAGTGTGTTCCTCACCTTTTGTGAGAACAGCGGTTCCAGCTTTAATTACTATTCTTTTATATTTCTTTTCCATATTACCCATGATTACGTCTGATTATAAATCTTCATCGCCCTGAATTGTCATAATTTCGGATACTTTTATTGTAAAAAATACTTTACAATCAGATTGTATCAATTTTTGAATTACTTTAGTCGTTGAATTATTAGTGACTTGTTAGTATATTCTATTAGAGATTAATAACATTTATAGGCTTATGTCATCACAAGGTATTGGATATTATATCAACCCAATAATCTCGCCTGAATCTAAAAAACGATTTGGAGACACATTGGGTAGTGCTGTTAAAGTTGGCAGCAGAGGGAAAGAAGCTATTATATCGCTTCTTGAGGAAACGCACGCCCACAAACCGTTGTTGATAATAACACCTAAACAATCAGACGCTCGAAAATTATCTAGTGATCTAACCACATATTTTGGTTCCAACCGTTCTGTAATGCTATTCCCAGACTCAGATGTTTTACCTTTTGAACGACTCGTAGTGGATACAAGAACCACTAATGAAAGATTAATCGCATTATCCAATATAAGTAGTTCAAATAACATTGATAATTCTCATCCAATTTTAATATCTTCTATAGGGGCGGCTCTTCGCAAGACATTAAGCCCTGCTATATTCACTGCTGAATTGACAGGCAATGTCACACTATCTCAAGGGTTAGAACTAAACAGCATTGAAGAATTCCTAAACAGGTTAGTAAATATGGGATATAAAAATGTATCCTTAGTTGAAGCTCCAGGGTCTTTCAGCCACAGAGGAGGAATTATAGACGTATATCCTCCAAATCTGTTATATCCGATCAGAATAGATTTATGGGACACTATCATCGAAACTATTAAAGAATTTGATGTCAATACTCAGAGATCTATAGGTACTACTGCAGATGTTTTTGAAATCATATGTGCAGGTGAGCAACTGAGTTGTTGTATTGATTCAAGCGACTTAAAGGCCAAGATAAAGAAATTGGATTTTTCAAACTGCAATAGTGACATAACATCAAGAATTTCTGAAGAATTAGAATTGCTAACTGAGGCACCAGACTTGGAATCCGCTGAATTTTTTAATGGATTTTACAACCAATGCTCCTTAATAGATTACATAACTGACGACTTTTTAGTTATTTTAGATCGACCCGATTTAATTGAACATGAAGCTATTGGATTGCAAAGTAAATTTGATGTGGTCAAAGTTTCTAGGCAAGAGAGAGGAGAACTACCCAAACATTTCCCGGACCCATACTTTAGCTGGCCTGATATAGACATTTATAAATATAGTAAATCTGTTGTGAAGCTAGATCATTTTGGAATTGATGATGAAGATGTAAGTAATTTGTTCCTCACCCCTAAGCAATATGCAGGCAATTTAGAAGCCCTGGTAGAAGATATGTCTTCTCTAAATTCTATGGATATTAATGTGATGGTTAGTCGACAGTCTTTTGCTAGACTGAATAGTGTGCTCACGGATCAGGAACTGACCAATTATTATCCAATAGATACATTCTCTATAGACTCGCTACGGCCTGGTTGTTGTTATTTGATTGACGGTAATTTATCTAGCGGTTGGTCTGTGTCGTTAAATGATGGGAACAAAATAAATGTATTGACCGATAATGAAATGTTTGGCATCAGTAGAACTTCGGTTAATAGTAATTCAGGCAATGAAAAGAAATATAATGGCTTTCAATCTCTGCATGAATTAACAGTGGATTCTTATGTGGTACATATAGATCATGGTATTTCCAAATTTGTAGGATTAACTACTATGAATGCTTTTTCTGATAAAGAATATTTGATACTGGAATATGCGCAAGAAGATAAATTATATGTACCAACAGACCAGTTACACAGAGTTTCTCCATTTGTAGGCACCTCAGATCAGGCGCCAGCACTTACCCGGTTAGCTTCAACTGAATGGACTAAATTAAAGCAAAAAGTTAAAGAATCAGCACAGGAATTGGCTAAAGAACTTCTAGATGTTCAAGTGGAAAGAGAGGCTCACACAGGAATGTCTTTTCCTGAAGACACCGTATGGCAAGAAGAATTTGAACAGTCATTTATATACACTGAAACAGTCGATCAAATGCAGGCGATAATTGAAGTTAAAACTGATATGCAATCAACTAAGCCGATGGATAGGCTGATTTGTGGGGATGTAGGTTATGGAAAGACAGAAGTAGCGCTGAGGGCGGCTTTTAAAGTTGTAGCGGAAGGTATGCAAGTTGCTATATTAGTTCCTACTACTGTACTAGCTCAACAGCACCTTAGCACGTTTAGTGAACGGTTACACCCATATTCTATGATAGTCGATTCTCTTAGCAGATTTAGAACCAAAAAAGAACAAATAGAAGTTTTAGAGAAACTCCAAAATGGAACCGTAGATGTAGTTATAGGTACTCATAGATTGCTGCAGTCTGATGTTGGGTTTAAAAACTTAGGGTTAATAGTAGTGGATGAAGAGCAACGATTTGGAGTCATGCATAAAGAATTACTCAAGAAACTTCGTCGCTCAGTTGATATTATTTCTATTAGTGCTACTCCGATTCCTAGAACACTGAATATGGCATTGTCGGGTATAAAAGACATGAGTATCATGTACACCCCACCTGACCTCAGATTGCCTGTTAAAACATTTGCTTGTGAATATAGTGAGGAAGTAATTGTAGATGCTGTGATGCGAGAAATTGAAAGAGAAGGTCAAGTGTTTTTTGTGCACAATAGGGTAAAGACTATGCCTGACGTTGTTCAGAAATTGAGAGAACTGATGCCAAGTGTTAGTTTTTCTTACGCTCATGGAAGAATGAATGAAGACGAATTAGAATCTGCGATGCTTAAATTCGCTCAAAAAGAATCTGATGTATTGGTATGCACGACTATAATTGAGTCAGGTATAGACTTGCCTAATGTAAATACAATAATTCTCGATAGAGCGGATAGATTTGGGTTGTCCCAAATGTACCAATTACGAGGGAGAGTCGGGCGAGGAGAACGACGAGCTTATGCATATCTGATGGTTCCTAGAGGAAGAAGCATAACAGAAAATGCAGAACGTCGTATAGAAGCTATAATGGAAGCGTCAGAATTAGGCGCAGGTTTCCAAATTGCTATGCGAGACTTAGAAATAAGAGGAGCAGGTAATATTTTAGGGTCTGCACAGAGTGGTCATATTAAATCTGTGGGGTTGGAGCTATATAGCCAAATATTAAGCCAGGCAGTAGAAGATCTTAACCCACAAGAAAGGAATGCATCTAAAACAGTTGAAGCTTTTGGGCGAGATTTGGCTATTATAGATCTGCCTGTAGAAGCATATATTCCGGATGATTATATAAGCCATTTGCCATCTAAACTTGGAGTATATCATAGGCTTTCAAAATCTATGTCGGATGAGGACGTTATAGATATGAAAGATGAATTACGCGATAGATTTGGAGTTTTACCTTTGCCAGTTGAGAAACTATTTGACATTATAGGAGTTAGGAATTTCGCATCTACTTTGGGTGTTAAAATTATTAAACATATAGATAACGCAGCTTCTATTGGTTTCATTGAAGATTTTGGAGGAGCTAAGTATGCGTTACAGAAAGCCCTAGGTCCAACTATAAGTGTTCAAGGATCAGATATCAGAGCTCCGCTGAAACAAGATACAGATATATTAGAATTAATAACCAACGTACTTACTCGATTCAAAATCTTTAAATCTAGATTAGAGAGAATGGTTTGATGATGAGTGAAAAGAAAATAAATAATCACATAAAAAGCCAAGCTTCTGTTAAACAGTTGTGTATTTACTTGGTTTTGTTTGCTGCATTTATTATTTCATGTAACTCAGATGCCGCACCTGATGCCAATAAAGCTATTGATTTTCAATATATTCTATATGACTCAGAAAACACTAAAATTGATTTTGCTACACTTTATGACAAACCTATTATATTGAATTTTTGGGCTGGGCTTTGTCCTCCATGTAGGGCAGAAATGCCAGATTTTCAGTTGTTTCATGAACAATACGGTTCACAAGTAACTGTAATCGGAATTGATGTTGGTAAATACACAGGATTGGGTTCTAAAAAAGATGCGTTACGACTAATTGAACAATTGAATGTGGATTATGTAATAGGCGGAACATCAGAAAGCAATATAATAGAATTATATGAAGTATATGGGTTACCTACAACTGTATTTATTGACTCCGATCAAAATATTATCAGAACATGGTCTGGAGCGGTTAACTTAGAAAAACTAAGAGACATCGGTCTCAGCATGATAGAATCTAGCCAATAATTCGGGGTGTAGCGCAGCTTGGTAGCGCGCATCGTTCGGGACGATGAGGCCGTAGGTTCGAATCCTATCACCCCGACCAAACAATTAACGTTTTCATAGGAGTTAAAAATGAATGTATTACAGCCGATAGCCAAAGAAGTAGCTGAATTGCTTAAGTCAACAAATCAGACATTGTGTGTTTCAGAGTCATCAGCCGGTGGACTTATATCTGCTACATTGGTGTCCATACCAGGGGCATCTAATTATTATGTAGGTGGAGCAGTGATTTATACAAGAGTGGCTCAAAAAGGATTACTGCTAGTGGAAGATAAAGCAATAGAACATATGAGGGCTAGCACAGAAGAATATGCTACTTTGAATGCAGAGACGATCAAGAGCGCACTGTCGACAGACTGGGCTTTAAGTGAGACTGGAGCAAGTGGCCCGACTGGCAACAGATATGGAGATTCTTCTGGACATGCATGCATTGCTGTGGCAGGACCAGTTTCTAGATCTATAACCGTTGAAACTGGCGACACAGACAGAGAAGCTAATATGTGGGTATTTGCAACTAAAGCCCTAAATCTTTTACGAGATTGTATAAATGATTCCCAATCCGCCTAATCAGATGTGATTTCAACATTTTTAAATGCGGGCATTACCTGTTCAGAGAATTTCTGCATTTGTTCTAATAGTACGTTTTGAGGAGTTCCCATAGGCAGACTGACACCAATTCTTTCTAGCCCTGGATATTTTTGTTCAAGTTGTTTAAGTTTTTCTATAATCAAGTCGGCAGACCCTGCAAGGAATCCTCCATTCTTTTCGGCGTCTTCAATAGTGGGTAAACCAGCTGTAGGAGCTTTGTCTGAGTTTGACATGTCCTCTATTTGCTGATCTGACAAAGCCTTCACTAGCCTCAGAGGGGCAAACATTTTGAGGTTTTCTTCATAGTATTCAGCAGCTGCTTTCAGTGCTTGCTCTTTAGAATCATCGATAAAGAAATGGTAACCGATACTTAATTTTTCTCCTAAGGCAATATTTTGGCCGGTTTTCTGATACGCTTCCTGAAATTTTTCTATTATTTCGTTCATGGCACCTCCTTCTGCGGATCCACCGCCTATAACCCCGTTTATGTTGTGTTTGGCCATGAAATTTAATGCTCTTTCAGATCCACTCTGTATTGGTTGCCAACATTCAATAGGCAAGCTTTTGGGTCGTGGAACCAGTGTTATTTCTTTTAGGTCGTACCCTCTATATGGCACTTCGGGTGGAATAGTGTAATTTTTACCTTTGTGCGAGAACGATTCGTTGTTGAAAGCCTTAAATATTATTTCCACTTGTTCTTCGAAGAGCTCTCTGTTTGACTCTTGGTCTAATAAAGGAGCTCCAAATGATTCGACTTCTCGGGTATGATAGCCTCTTCCTACTCCAAAAGTTACTCTGCCGTTAGTCAATACATCGGCCGTTGCCCAATCCTCGGCTAATCTCAGTGGATGCCACATAGGTGCTATATTAAAACCACAACCTATACGTAATTTTTGGGTAAGATGTGACAAATGAACCCCTAGCAGTACTATATTGGGTAAACATTCATATCCTTCTGGTTGGAAATGGTGTTCGGCCATCCACAGAGTGTCATATCCTCCAGAATCCATTTGCTTAGCTAAAGCTGTCATTTTATCAAAAGCAGTACATAAGTGGTCATTGGAATATTTCCGATCATTTACTGGAGTTCCTTTGTAACCTACGTTGTCCATATCTACGTGACCTGCATATAAGCTGTCAAATTTAGTGATAGGCATGTTAATCCTCCAAGTTTTGTGGTTGTGACCATTGTATTAATTAGGGTTCCATTGTCAATCTGCATATTTTGATTTACGTAAGCATATACATTTTGCATTTATGTTCTATAATGAGTTTGGGGTGAATAACCATGATTGGTTTCAACGTTTATACATTCATAATGCCGGCAGTAAAATCAATAGCTAGTGCTATTATGTCTGGCTTGTTTGGGATACTACTGGGCTGGTTAGCAATTTTCCTTAATAGATCTTTAGGATATGCTTGGGGATATGAAGTGCATTTGATGATATACCTGCTCTTCATAGGATTTGGATCTGGATTAGGAGCTTATTTGCCTTGGATAAACTCAGAAGTCAGTAAATATACCCGATGGGTTGTTTTACTTATAGCTTGCTGTATAGGTACTGTAGGTGCTATAGCTGGTTATAGGTATGGATTAATCTCTGATGTTGAGTGGCTCAATATGGCTTTCACAATTGATTTCAAGACACATCGTGGTGGAATACTGTTCGCTACGATTTTTATGTGTTCCATTGGTATTTATAGAGAATTAAAAAATTAATTAATCTTCTTTAGTCACTGCTCTGTTTAATACAGTGACTACAGCTGCCAATAAAACAAGCATGCTTCCATTTATTATTAGAGCTAATTTGCTGCTTAGGATATTGCCTAAATAAGCTACTTCCAAGTGCCCCACTGGTCCAATTCCTGCTCCAACCACCCATGTTCCCATAGCTTTTCCTCGTTCCTCAGGTCCTACCATAGATTGAATTAAAGTTTGATGAACTATATCTGTAGCTCCGGCCATAGCATTAATTACGAATACTGCAAGTATCATAAATATCAGGCTATTTGAAGCAGATAACATGAATTGACCAACCCCAAATCCAATTATTAGGAATACTATTAACTTTATGTTACCAGTACTGGATTTAAGAGAAACAACCATAAAAGTGCTGAATATGCCTCCTATGAATTTTGTAGCATTCAATACACCTAAAGTGATACCTCCAGCGCCTAGAGTTTGTGCGACTAACACTGGAATTAAGACTTGATATGAGAATCCGAATATTTCAGTAAATGTTATTGATATTAATAACACTTGAATGGCTTTGTTCCTACTGATTAATTTTAAATAATTAAAGATATCTGATAAAGCTTGAGATTTAGAAGAATGGATTCTTGTATTTTCAGTTTTGATTAAAAGCGCTATCAAAGAGCTTAATATGTAAATGACACTCATGAGGTAAAAACCATATCCAGGGCTAATGGTGGCTATTAAAATCCCTGCTAGAATTGACCCAGTTATTCCACCGAGTCGATTTGATAAATTTATTAACGCCATAGCATTTAAAGCTGAATTATGATTATTGATTTGGTACGCAAAAGTGTGCCTAGTCGTTATTTGGAAAGAATTTGCTGTTCCTAATAAAAGAGTTAACATGCTTAATGTCAGGAGTGTTAACTCCGAATATATACTCAAAAATCCCATTGTAAGAGATACAGCTGATAATGATAAAGATGCGCCAATGATTAACATTCTTCTGTCTAAAATGTCGGATAAGATACCAGCCGTTATGCCACCAAATAAAAATGGAACCTGGCGGATTGCAAATATTATTCCAACAGACACTACAGATTCATCAATTTGATAGGCTACCCACCCAAGTAATACCTGTTGAATTCCTTGAGATAAATACTCTAAATAAGATGATGCCCATAGAGCTCTGAAATTATGAGACTTGAAAGTGTTTAAACTTTGTAGGATGGTTTTCAAATAAATTAATCCACTTATGATCTGAGTCATGAGTTTAACATAAGTGTGTTCTTTTAATATTATTAAAGCTGATTAATTGAAGCGCGTCGCACAAAACTTGAAATGATTGCCCATTTCTGGCAACATGGAGGTATGGAAATTGGTGCATTTAAATTTAACGATGATATCCCTGAATTGATCAACCCTTCGGTAATAGCTATGATTAAACCTTGGGTAGACGTTGGCAAAGTAGGGACAGTATCTCTTAATAGAATAGAGAGATTTCTTGGTGCTACCGACGTGGGGCAACTTGAAAAGCCAGGAAGATTTTTCGATTTTACACGTTATAGACCTACTATGAAGTTTGTTCAAGGCAAACGAACCATGAGAGTGCCAAATACTTATATAAAGCATGCTAGGTCTGAAAAAGGTCAAGATTACCTCTTTCTTCACTTGTTTGAACCTCATTCAAATGGTGAAGAATACGTGGAATCAATATTAGAAATCATCAAGCACTTTAACGTCTCTAGATATTGCCGAGTAGGAGCTATGTATGATGCAGTTCCTCATACTCGCCCATTGTTGATTACCGGCGCAATTGGAAAAGTTCCCCAACTTACCCAAGTAGAACATTTGAAATTGAGACAAAGCAATTATCAAGGACCTACTACTATTATGAATCTTTTGGCTGTAGGCCTTGAAGATATGGAACTTGAGACTATAAATTTTATGGCGCATCTTCCACAATACGCACAATTAGAAGAAGATTATACAGGTGTATCAAGGATGATTGAAGTATTATCCTCGATTTATTCGGATATTCCAAAAGACTTGTCTCCAATAAGGAGAGGTCAACGCCAATACAGAGAATTGACTAAAGCTGTAGAAAACAATTCAGAATTAAAAGCTCTAATAGAACAAATGGAATCTATGTATGACTCAGAAAGAGAAGCTGAATCTGTAACTACTGACAATACAAACATCGACAGTCCGAATTTATCACCAGAAATCGAAAGTTTCCTCAATGAGATCGGACAACAATTAGAAGATGACAATTAGAAATTAACTTTTTTGGTGGCACCGGGTGGGCTCGAACCACCGACCTAGCGCTTATGAAGCGCCCGCTCTAACCCCTGAGCTACGGTGCCAACCTGAACTTAATGGGCCAGACGCTTATAAGTCCGATAAATGATGTTAACCGCGAGAATTATAACTGTCAATATTATATTGGCTATGAAACTTTAAAATAATTCACCAAACGGCTACTTAGGTAATCCTGCGATAAAATCTTAAAGAAGCTATCCTGGACAGTGATACAGTTCATATGATTTTATTCAGACACCAAGAATTTCAGGTGCACTAAATTGAATAGACGTGGCAACTCAGAAATTGGAACACAGTAGTTCCTGAAATCGATGTGTATTACATGGTTCTGGGTATTATATTAATAGTACAGGTTTGCCAGCAGCTTTAAGTAAAATCTAAGTTCCCACTTCTCCCACCAGATTTTTTCATAACTTTTATATCAGATATGACCATTTGACGGTCTGATGCTTTTGCCATGTCATATATAGTGAGGGCGGCTATTGAAACAGCTGTTAAAGCCTCCATTTCAACGCCAGTTTTGCCTGATGTTTTCGCATACCCCAGAATAGTGATAGAGTTAGATTTTTCGTTTATAGACAGTTCTATTTCTACTTTGTCTAATGGTAGTGGATGGCATAAAGGAATTAATTCTGAAGTTTTTTTGGCTCCCATGATTCCTGCAATTTTAGCTACCGTAAATACGTCCCCTTTATTTACCAGCCCGTCTTGTATCAGTTTTAAAGTCTCCGGTTTCATAATAATTGTGCTTGTGGCAGTGGCTTCTCTAACCGTTATATCTTTATCACCAACATCTACCATTGATGCATTTCCATTTTCGTCAATATGCGTAAGAGTCTGGTCTGATTTAAATTCATTCACAGTTTCTATTCCTTTTTCAGCTAATTCACTGGCTGCGTAGGCCAACTTATCGGCTAATTCATTGCCAGGGTTGCCAGAATGGCCTTTCACCCAATGCCAGGTGATTGATTGTTTAGATGCTTCTGAATCTAATAAAGTCCATAGTTCTTTGTTAACATTCCGTTTCCAGTTCTTTGTCATGGAATTTATCACGTACGTACTATCTGAAAATATTTCAACGGAAGATCCAATTTCCAGGTATTTCAAACCTTCTATAACAGCTGTGATTTCCATTTGATTATTAGTAGTTTGTACATTGTTTCCGGAAATTTTTTGAACTATTGTTCCTTCTTTGATGATAATTGCTGCCCAGCCCCCGGGCCCAGGATTACCTTTGCAGGATCCATCTGTATATATTTGGTAGTAATTGGGATTTGCCAAGTTACCCGCCTATGTGGAACATTTCTATTTTAGGTTTCTGGTTATCATCGTTTTTGAAAGTTGATCGTTCTTCTGAATATCTGTCTTTACGATTGCCCCATGTTTTCGAGATTAAATCATAGATTTGCTGGTCAGTTCCCCCTGTTCTCAACATGTCTCTTAAGTCTATCCCGCCACTAGCGAATAGGCAGGTTACAAGTTTACCGTCTGTGCTCAATCGAGCTCTTGAACATTGAGAACAAAAAGGCTGAGTTACAGAGCAAATTATCCCTATTTCACCCTCTCCATCGGTGTATTTATATCTATTAGCGACTTCTCCAGGGTAGTTTTTATCAATTGGCACTATTGGTAATTCCTGATTGAGGATGTGAATAATATCTTCTCCGGACAGTACTTCATTTTGATTCCAATGGTTTTGATTTCCGACGTCCATGTATTCTATAAACCTCAAAGTGTATCCATTCGATTTACAGTATTTGGATAACTCGAGTATGGTGTGATCATTAACTCCTTTTTGGACAACACAGTTTATTTTAATTGGAGTCAATTCTACTGTTTTGGCCGCTTCTATCCCTTCTAAAACTGACGATACGGAGAATCCTCTGCCATTCATTTTGCCGAAAACCTCTTCGTCTAATGAATCTAGGCTTATAGTTATTCTGTTCAATCCCGCATCTTTCAAAAGTTTTGCTTGGGATTTCAATAAATATGCGTTAGTAGTCATAGCTATGTCTGTAATGTTTGAAATTGTAGAGAGCATTTTTATGAGATCAGATATGTTTGCCCTTAGAAGGGGCTCTCCACCAGTAAGTCTTAATTTAGTTACGCCCAAGGTTGAAAATATGTTTGCTAACCTTGATATTTCTTCAAAAGTTAGTATCTCTTCTTTAGGCAGAAACTTGTAAGCTACTCCAAATGTTTCTTTGGGCATGCAATAAGGGCATCTGAAATTACATTTATCGGTTACAGATATTCGTAAATCTTTTAAAGGTCTATTAAATGTGTCTACAATATCCATGTTCTTAGCCTTTGCTTAATTTTGATGTAAGTTTTCCTAAGTAGATACTATTATACAACATACTATTTGTTTAATATTTTCAGTAATTTCCAAGCTGCATCGCCTCTGTGACTGATATTGTTTTTGGTTTCAGAATTTAGGTTAGCCATAGTGGTTTTCAGAGTTGGCAAGTAAAAAATCGGATCATATCCAAATCCATGATTT
Organism: Dehalococcoidia bacterium; assembly: GCA_003523055.1. Classification (GTDB taxonomy): domain Bacteria; phylum Chloroflexota; class Dehalococcoidia; order Lucifugimonadales; family UBA3495; genus UBA2588. The sequence continues at coordinate 76,009 of DPHC01000014.1, forward strand.
CCAGACGGGGTTAGGCTTATGGCACCAGAAATACTTCCTTGTACAATTAATGGTATGTCTGTTAAACCTACAACTGCAATGCAACAAATAAATCTGGCCGTTCTATTGATAGCAGGTATGTCTTTCATGTTGTTTAAAATTAATTCTACCCGTTGGGCGTCATTGAAAGTTGGCTCGCCATAACGAGCCGAATGAATTCCTGGTTCTCCGTTTAATGCATCAATTGTTAGTCCAGAATCGTCTGCTAAACATGGCACATTTGTTTGTTTAAAGCCAAAATGAGCTTTGATTAAAGCATTTTCTCTAAATGTAAGACCTGTTTCTTCGGCTTGGATTTGAACACCATAATCTGCCAACGATTCTAATCCTATATTAAGAGGAGATAATATATTTTGATATTCTTCCAGTTTCCCAGAGTTTTGAGTTGCGATTACTAACTTATCAGTGTGCATTTATTTAAATGTCCCCAGTTGATTTGAGTATTTCAATTTCTTCTGGGCCGAACTCTAACCAACCTGAGAATATTTCATCATTGTGTTCCCCTAATCTTGGCCCGGAATTAGTTATTTCTCCCGGGGTTTGATCAAATTTAGGGATGACTCCGATCATTTTTGTGCTACCAGAAATATGATCGTTTACTTCTATTATATTTTCTCTGGCGGCAATATGTTTATCTCTTGATATATCTTCGTGGTCATAAACTTGCCCAACAATACCTCCAGATGGGATTAATGCGTCCAGGACTTCTTTGGCAGTTTTGTCTTTAAACCATTCTTGCATTTCGTTATTTAACGAATCACTGTTTTTAATGCGTGATTCGTTACTGTGGTAGAGCTGATCCGTTAACAGTTTGTCCAGTCCCATAGCCTTTACTAAAGATTCCCAAGTGTTTTGGGATGTAGCTGATAGCCCTACCCATTTTTGATCACCAGCTTGATATAGGTTTCTGGGTGCAGCATCGGGAAAATCGTTGCCTACTCTACTTCTATTTATGCCTAATTCATTAAACATAGTAACGTAGGGAATCATTAATCTCATTAACGGTTCGTACAAGCTCAAATCTATAATTTGGCCCTTCGTTGAGGTACCAGTAATATCTCTGTTATATAGTGCCATCATACCTGACATAGCTCCAAAAACTCCTGATACTAGATCCGCTAGTGGTAAAGGAGGTAAATTAGGAGGGCCATCAGGAAATCCAGACATGTTGACATACCCACTCATACATTCTGCAATGGTGCCAAACCCGGGGCGGTTTTTATAAGGCCCTGTTTGCCCAAACCCAGAATATCGTAAGATTACTAATTTAGGATTAGAATCATGAAGTTCTTCGGGCCCTATTCCCCATTTTTCCAATGTGCCAGGCCTAAACCCTTCAATGAGAATATCTACTTGTTTAACTAATTTTTTTAAGATTGCTTGGCCTGCTTCACTTTGGAGATTCAGAGTGATGGATTTTTTGTTCCGTGAATGTACTTTCCACCATATGGATTCTTCATCAAGAAAAGGCCCCCAATTTCTTAAAGGATCTCCAGCTCCTGGTTTTTCGACTTTGATCACCTCTGCGCCGAAATCTGCTAATAAGCTACTGGCAGTCCCCCCTGCGATAATCATTGAAAGATCTAAAACTTTTACGCCTTTTATTGGTCCGCTCATGATTACATCCCCGTAGTTTTAATTATTAAAGAATTTTTGTATTTCAGATAGAGTTTCTTTTGGGTATTCCAAAGGTAAAAAATGCGATCCAAATCCCATAGGTATTACAGTGGCTTGGTCAGTCATAGATTTCCATTCTAAGATTGCTGGATCTTCAGGGTCTTGAGCTCCATCATAATTACCTAGTAACAATAAATATTCACCTGTTAAATGGGTGAAATATTTGTTCACTTCCATACCGTATCGTGTTTCATAATAATGGGCTTCAACTTCAGGAGGGCATCTCAGTTGGATTGTGCCGTCCTCTAATTCCATAGTTCCTCCGTTTAAATATCCTGTGAACGATTCTTCAGACCAGTTCTTAAATACTGTTCGGTTCCTATATGCTTCGTAAAGAACTTTAAGTGATGCCCAGTTTCTACGCTTGTTTCTTGTTCTTCCCAATCTTACGGCTAGTTGTTCTGGCGAAAGAACGGAGGAACGATTACGTAGTGTCGTTTCTGTCAACGCAATTTTTTTGTATGTTCCAGGTAATAAATGAGAAGCCATTAATGTGACTAGCCCTCCTGAAGAATGTCCTACGCCATGCAAATTTGTTAAATTGAGTTTTTGTATGAAGGCAGCTACGTCTTGGCCTACTAGTTCAAAATCAAAATCACCTTCTGGCTGATCTGTTTCTCCATGCCCTCTTTGATTCAAACAAATCACATGAAAATTGCTGGAAAGCTCTGATGCATAGGAATTCCAAACATCTGCACAAAGGCCAGTCGCATGTACCATAAGCAAAGGAGGAGAAGATTCATTACCCCAATCTAAATAATGTTGAGTTATGCCGTTAGCTTTTATATATTTACTGATTGGATTCAATTATTTCCTGCCTTATGTTGTATTAATTTGATGTTATAGTAACAAACTTTGTATTGCTAGTTGATGAGATGACTGAATTTTATACTATTAGTTACTATTATGAACGTATCTACTATGTTATAATTTCAGTCGCTTTGTAGTTCTATTTGAGAGGGAAAGAAAGATGCCTGTTGAATATGTGATTCAATATGGAATGATTGGAATTCTTACTATCGTTGCAATTCTTATACCTACTAGTTTGATTCTATTGTCTTGGGTAGCAGAAAAATTAGGACTCAGGCCTAATAATTACTCCCAAGTCAAATCTGACCCATATGAATGTGGCATGGAAGCGATAGGTGGCCCATGGCATAAATTCAATTTCAAATACTATATGTACGCAGTCTTATTTGTGATATTTGATGTAGAAGTGATATTTTTATACCCATGGGCAGTTAGATTTTTAGATTTGTCATTGTTTGCCTTGGTCGAAATGTTTGTATTCTTAGGGATTTTATTAATCGGGTGGTTATATGCCTGGCGTAAAACTGACCTGGAGTGGAGATAACATTGGTTAACGAAAACTCTATGGATGGCATGTCGATGTCTGAAAGATCTCTTCCAACAGATAAACAGGAAGGAATCCAAATTGAAAATCTTATAAATGATTCCGTTGCGCCTATTAAAACTGATGCAATTGATGTTCCGGACGATTTAAAAAATAATCTTGTTGTTACATCAGTAGATGCTTTGCTTAATTGGGGTAGAAAATCTGCTCTTTGGCCAGTTTCTTTCGGCCTAGCATGCTGCGCCTTTGAAATGATGGCTACTGCCATGAGTAGATTTGATTTGTCTAGATTTGGTATGGAAGTATTTAGGGCATCACCAAGGCAAGCTGATTTGCTAATCATAGCAGGCACTGTTACATGGAAAATGGCGCCTGCTATTAAAAGGATATATGATCAAATGCCGGACCCGAAATGGGTGATTTCTATGGGTGTCTGTGCTACAAGCGGGGGGCCGTATTATGGATCTTACAGTGTTGTACCTGGAGTGGACCATATCATTCCTGTAGACGTTTACGTTCCAGGATGTCCTCCTCGCCCAGATGCTTTGCTATATGGAGTAATGGAATTACATGAAAAAATCAAGAAAACAAAAAATATTAAAAAGATAGATTAATGCCGATAATAGACTTACATACAGATTTTGTAGCCGAACAATTAAGCTCAAAATTTCCAGAAGAACACTTTACTGCAGATAGTAATTGTGTTTGGGTTCCTTCAGCAATCATCGCTAATGTGTGTTCATTTCTTAAAACTGAAAAGGATTTTAGAATTGACTATTTAAATTCTATTACAGCGGTAGATTTTATTGATCATTTCGCCATTGTGTACCATTTAAGTTCTATAGAAACTCAGAATAGAATCACACTGAAATGCCATTTGTATGGAAGAGATGATTTAAGCATAGATTCTGTTCTGAATATTTGGCAAGGAGCAGATTTTCAAGAACGAGAAATTTGGGACTTGATGGGCATTAAATTTAATGGTCGGCCCAACATGAAAAGACTATTACTATGGGAAGGATTTGAAGGCCACCCACTTAGAAAGGATTTCTTGTAGGTTTATAATGAATATTAAAACTGAACCAATGACAATAAATATAGGACCGCAACATCCAAGTACTCATGGAGTGTTTAGAATCAGGGTCAGCTTCGATGGAGAAGACATTGTTGAAGTAGAGCCTATTTTTGGTTATTTGCATCGAGGCACTGAAAAACTGGCAGAGGAAAGAAACTATGTTCAAATAGTGACTTTAACTGATAGATTGGATTACACAGCCTCAATGACCAATAATCAAGCTTATTGCCTAGCAGTAGAAAAACTTTTAGGAGTTGAGGCTCCAATAAGAGCGAAATATCTAAGAACACTTACGGCCGAATTACAGCGAATTGCTAGCCATCTAATAGCAGTCGGATTTTTCTTACAAGAACTGGGAACATTCGGAGGAACTCCATTGATGTACGCATTCAGATCAAGAGAACGTATTTTAGATATGTTTGAGATGTTGTGTGGTGCCCGTATCACTCTGAGTTATATGCGTCCAGGAGGAGTTTTTTGGGATACTTCATCAGAATTTTGGGAAGCATTAAATTCATTTTTAGAGGATTTCCCTGATGAATTGTCGGAAATGGAAGATCTTTTACTTAATAATGAAATCTTGATGGTTAGAACCAAAAACGTAAGCCCTCTCACCGCAGAAAAAGCTATTAATAGCTCATTGAGCGGACCAGTACTGAGAGCTAGCGGCGTAAAGATGGATCTTAGAGCCATTGACCCTTACGATGCTTATAACCTTGTAGAATTCGATGTGCCAGTTGGTGCCAATGGAGATAATTACGATCGATTCTGGGTCAGAATGCAGGAAGTCAGACAGAGTCTTAGAATCATAGCGCAATGTAAAGATCAGATTGAACCCGGTCCATATCGCCTAGAATTGCCGAAAGTGATTAGGGCGGAAGATGGAGCAGAAGCTTATGCTACAGTCGAAGCACCTAAAGGTGAGTTAGGATTCTATTTGGTCAGTGATGGAAGCATATCGCCTTATCGCATGAAGATCAGATCTCCTTCATTAATTAACTTAAGTGCTATTAATCAGATGTTAGTGGGATGGAAATTAGCGGATATGATAGTAACTTTAGGTAGTATTGATATAAACATGGGAGAAGTTGATAGATGAACTGCCAACTAGAAGGGTTTTATCAAACCAACTTCATCTATAGATCCCTTCACGACATCATGTCTGGATTGGTTCCATGCAATCTGTCCATAATTTTGTCAGGGTTAATGTTTGCATTCTTACTAGTGAATCTACTTTTGGCTAGTACAGCAATAATGACTTGGGGCGAAAGACGACTGCTTGGACGTTTCCAAACGAGGATCGGACCAAATAGATGGGGTCCTTTCGGACTACTACAACCTATTGCAGACCTAGTAAAACTACTGTTCAAAGAAAATTTGATTCCAACTGGTGCAGATAAATTTCTGTTTATTATAGCTCCAATAATAATTATGGTGCCTGTAATAATGGTAATGGGAGTTATCCCGTTGGCACCAGGCGTTGCGATGGCTAACTTGAATATAGGGATACTATATATTTTGGCTATTACTTCAGTATCTTCTCTAGGTATATTCATTGCTGGCTGGGCATCTAACAATAGGTTCGCAATTTTTGGAGCCGTTAGAGGAGTAGCTGTGCTCATAAGCTATGAAGTACCTGTCGTGATTTCTCTGTTGGGAATTGTTGTTGTAACTGGTTCTATGTCATTGTTAGATATAGTTGAAGCTCAGGCATTGCCGTTCATAATGGTGCAACCCATGGCTTTGTTAGTATTTTTTATAGGAAGTAGCGCAGAGATGAATCGCACTCCATTCGATATAGCTGAAGCTGAGTCAGAAATTATAGCCGGCTATCATATCGAATTTAGCGGAATAAAATTTGCAGTGATCCAAGCCGCTGAATATGGAGCTATGATAGTAACTTCGATTATCATAGCTGTAGTGTTTTTGGGAGGCTGGTCAGGGCCTTTACCATTAACGCTAGGGTGGTTATGGCTGATTATAAAAGTGTTGGTAGTGATTTTCGTGTTCACTTGGGTCAGGGCGACATTTCCAAGACTCAGAATTGATCAAATAATGGCTTTTTGTTGGAAAGGTCTGTTGCCAATGAGCTTGATAAATCTTTTTGCGGTAGTAATAGAAACATTTATATTGAAAGGATCTGAGAATTCTTTAAGTTTAATAGATTTATGGATCATGTGTGTTATCAACACAATCTTAGCAGTTATAACAGTGATAGTACTTAACAAGTTGGTGTCAACTAAAATTGATCCAGCTATGTCCAAATCTCAGTCGTTTTCCTCACGAAAACTTTCCCTAAGAAACTAGGAGTAGAAATGTACGGTATTGAAATGGTAAAAGGTTTAATGGTAACGTTGAAAAATTTTTCTAAAAAACCTGTGACTATACAATACCCGGAACAACGGATCGCTCAACATCCCAGATTCCGTGGTGAAGAATTTACTTGGTATGAAGAACGTTGCACCGGATGTGCTTCATGTGCGAAATATTGCCCATTGGGAATTATTGAAATAGTTACTGCTCCAAGCGACACTGCAGTCAAACAAGGTGATAAATACCAATTGGAAAAATTTGATATAAGCATATCAAGGTGCATGTTTTGTGGCTTATGCGTTGAAGCGTGCCCATATGATGCTTTGTTTATGGGCAGTGGTTTTGAAGAGGGTAAATACACAAGAGATGATATGGTAATTACTATAGACCAATTGCGTAATTCCCCCAAAAACCCATCTACCTGGTACAGGCCACAATTGGAATCCAAAAACTATGACCCACGAAATGGCCAGCAATTAACATGGAAAGATGTAGGTAGAGAGGGATGGTCTTGGCATAAAGAAGAGAAGGCTGGCATGAGAATTAATAAGGAAAATAAGGTCAATTAGTAATTGCATGATTGAGAATATTATTTTTGCGATTTTTGCATTTGGAGCTCTTCTGGGCGCTACAACTATGATAGCACTGAAGGATTTGTTTAGATCTGCGCTGTGCCTTGTGGTAGTGTTCATATCTATAGCAGGAATATACGTTTTACTGAATGCGGAATTTTTAGCTGTCGTGCAGGTTCTTGTCTACGTTGGCGCGATTTCAATTCTGATAATATTTGCAGTGATGCTTTCTGAAGATGTTAAAACAGCCAATACGTCTAATAAGTTTCAAATCCCCGCCATCATTCTATGTGGAGCCGTATTGGCTTTGTTGTTGATATCAATGGCTTCAACAGACTGGCATGTCATTTCATATATGAATGCTAGTATTGTAGAAACAGCTCAGATTGAATCATTGAATCCAGCATATAATGGAGACAATGTTAAATTTTCTCTGGCATCATTGTTACTTACCGAATATGTATTAGCATTTGAACTAGTCTCAGTTTTGTTATTGGCGTCTTTAATTGGGGCATTAACATTAATGAGAGGGAGAGATAAGCAATAATGTCTTTGGAAACTGTTTTAGGATTAGCAGCTATATTGTTTGTTATTGGAATTTTTGGAGTGTTAACCAAAAAAAATATAATTGCTGTTTTTATGTCATTGGAACTAATGTTTAATTCAATAAACTTAACGTTTGTCGGCATAGGGCATTATATTATGCCTGCACGCATCGCTACTGAAATGGGATCTGTAATGACAGGGCAAATTTTCGCTATTTTTGTTATAACCGTAGCAGCTGCCGAAATAGCTGTTGGATTGGGAATAGTATTTGCACTTTATAGAGTGAATGGCTCAATTGAACTTAAGACAGATATTGGAGCTAATTAGTAATAATGTGGATGGAATTTAAAAAAGCAAACAATTTGATATCAGCTGAAATTTGGAAAGAAGCAATTGAAGCCGAAGGATTACCGGTAAGAATTTTACCAGAGAAAGGATTGGCTGATTGGGCAGAAAATAATCCTTTTGTAATCTACATTCCTAAAGGGAAAGAACACGTAGCAGATGAAATTGTGAGGAAACTGTGACGATGGGAGGCTTAAACATTTGGGGAATATTTCTTGCACCATTATTAAGTTTCTTTATTATAGCTTTAGTGATTAGACCTTTTGCTAAACGATATCAATGGATTAGTCCATACATATTGATATCCGCGCTAGGCGTGTCATTTATATTGTCAGTTAAATTGTTGGCAGACACTGTATTAGGTGATGGAGGCAACTATATATCAACTTATACATGGTTGGTTATCAATGAATCGGCCATTATAGATATTGGAGCTTTTATAGACCCTTTGAGTTCTATTACCCTAGTTGTAGTTGTGTTAGTTAGTTTATTAGTACAAATATATTCAATCGGATATATGCATGGAGATAAAAGCTACAGCAGATATTTTTCATTCATGGCACTTTTTACCGCTTCCATGATAGGCCTAGTTTTATCCTCTAATATAGTCCAACTATATGCTTTTTGGGAACTTGTGGGATTGTCCAGTTATTTATTAATAGGGTTTTGGAATGAGAGACCTGCGGCAGCGGCAGCAGCTAAAAAAGCATTTATAATAACTAGAATAGGCGATGTAGGGTTTTTAATAGCGATATTGCTATTAGTTAAATTTTCTTTCAATTCCTCTCCCAATATCAACGTCTTTCACATTCCAGACATATGTACCATTGGAACTCCAGGAGTCATCATTTCTGGAACCCTTATGACACTCATAACGTTGGGTATTGTTTCTGGAGCCATGGGTAAATCGGCTCAATTCCCTTTCCATACGTGGTTACCTGACGCAATGGAAGGACCAACCCCTGTAAGCGCTTTGGTTCATTCTGCAACAATGGTGGCAGCAGGAGTGTTTTTATTAGGAAGATTATATCCATTTATTAGCAACTCACAGACCACAATGTTGGTAATCGCAGCAGTAGGGGCTTTTACAGCTGTATTTGCCGCTACTATGGGACTTGTTGTTAATGATATAAAGAGAGTTCTTGCGTACTCCAGCATAAGCCAACTAGGCTATATGGTTGCGGCGATAGGATTGGGAGGGTTTGCACCAGCTATATTCCATTTGATAACTCACGCATTTTTTAAAGCTTTGTTATTCTTGGGATCTGGAAGTGTTAATCATGCTACCGGAACATTTGATATGAGGCAAATGGGTGGACTGAAGAAGGAAATGCCTTGGACGTATACTCTCATGGGCATAGGTTGTATAAGTTTAATAGGATTGCCACCTTTATCAGGATTTTGGAGTAAAGATGAAATAATATTAACGGCTTGGGAAAAGATGCTCCATGGTTCAAGTTTTTACTTAATGATACTTATTGCTCTAGGTGCTGGCATTGTATTGACTGCTTTTTATACTTGGAGAATGTTTAATATGACGTTCCTTGGAGACAACAGAGCTGCACATGAAGAAAAAAGTAATGATGGTCACGTTACACCTCAAATTCACGAATCTCCAGCAGTAATGGTGGCTCCAATGGTTGTGTTAGCTATTCCTGCTATTTTCATAGGATTCTTTGTGAATCCTATGATTGATGTAATAATACCTGCCCACTGGCTAAATGAATTTCTAATGTCCAGTGTACTGTTTCACGGATCTGGGCATCATGCTCTTGAATTCAATATATTTGTGGCTATAGGTTCGACTTGCCTAGGAATATTAGGAATCGTGACTGGAATTATGTATTCTAGGAAAACTAAAAATGTTAGCGTTGAACCGTTAGAAAAAATGGGTCTAGTGTATAAAATACTTAGTAATAAATATTATCTAGATACGCTTTATGAAGACGTTATTGTTAAGAATGTATTCCAAAAGAGATTGGTGAGCATAACAGCAATATTTGATAAATATATAGTTGATGGCATATCAGGTGTTATCGGATTTACGGTTAAGAATATGGGTTATGTTGCAGGGCTAGCCCAAAATGGGAACATACAGTTTTATACTTTTGTAATAACTTTAGGAGGAGTGACCGGGTTAATTATATTACTTGTGTACACTCCAGGATTGGGTGGTTAAATGATTGATTTCCCAGGACTATTGTCGTTAATAATTTGGTTACCTGTGATAGCTGCTATTTTATTATTTATTTTTCCTATTAAAGACCAGAATATTCGTTTGATTGTCCTAGCCGTTACAGTGATAGATGCATTATTAGCATTAATGATTTTTGTGGGATTTGATAAACAAGCACCTTTCGGATCATTCCAGTGGACAGATAAATTGATGTGGATAGACACTTCACTGTTACAGTCCCAATACTATGTCGGCGTTGATGGGTTAAGCGCCCCTATGGTGTTACTCACTTCTATTTTAGGAGTTTGCGCAGTGATTGCTTCTTGGAATATCAAAACTAGAGTGCGAGAATACTTTATATGGTTGCTAATACTCCAAACAGCGATATTGGGAGTTTTCACATCTTTGGATTTGCTATTGTTCTTTGTCTTTTGGGAACTTGAATTGATACCAATGTTCATGTTGATTTCGGGATGGGGTTCGGGTAGAAAAGACTACTCTTCAATGAAATTCTTGATTTTTACTATATTGGGTGGAGCTTTTATTTTAATCGGCATTCTAATGACATTTTTTACTGCAGATCCCCACACTCTAGATATTACGTTGTTGTTGTCGAATGCAGGTGGCAATTTGATTCAACTAGGATTTTATGGAGCCTCGTTCGTATACCTGTGTTTCTTCTTAGGATTTGCCATTAAATTACCGGTGTGGCCTCTACACACTTGGCTTCCAGATGCCCACACTGACGCACCTACAGCTGCGAGTATTATATTGGCTGGTGTGATGTTGAAAATGGGAGGATATGGACTAATACGAATCAATGTTAGTTTGTTTCCATTACAAACGGTAGCTTACTCATATGCTATTGTTTTACTCGGAGTAATAAGTGTATTGTACGGAGCCATCATGACTCTAAAGCAAACTGATTTGAAAAGATTGATTGCATATTCTAGTGTTAGCCATATGGGACTAGTATTAATTGGCATAGGATCATTCTCCTCATCTGGATTGACTGGAGCAAGCATGCAATTATTCACCCATGGAACTATTACTGGGTTATTATTCCTATGCGTAGGAATAATATATGATAAATCTCATACGAGAAGTATTCCTGAATTAGGAGGGCTATTTGTTAAAATGCCTTTAGTTGCTGTTGCGTTTACTATTGGAGGATTAGCATCTTTAGGATTACCGGCCCTTAGTGGATTTGTCGCTGAAATATTGGTATTTAGTGGAGCTTTTATAAGTTTCCCTGTAATGACTGTTCTATCTGTACTGGGCATTATTTTAGCTGCTGGATATATATTGTGGATGATAGAAAGAATTTTGTTTGGTTCTATCAAACCAGCAGTTCAATACGTGTCTGATGCATCAATACTAGAAGCGGTTCCTATAGCTATTTTGGTGGTACTTATTGTAGGGTTAGGGATATTTCCAAGCTTATTAATCGATGTCTTGGATCAGGCTATATTACCTATTATAACTAATTTTGGAGGCAATTAATCTATGAATGGTTATGATATATTTTTAATTGCTCCTGGCTTATCAGTAGTATTAATAGGGTTTGTAATTCTTGTTACTGATCTGGTCTTGAAAAATGATCGCATATTATGGAAAATCGCTTTGGCATTACTATCAATCCCGCTTCTTTTTTGTTTAATACAATTTCAAATGCTAGATGAACAAGGTACAGTCTATTTAGCTGGTTCCTCAGGAATTTTAGATGGAAAATTTAATGTTGATTTGTTTTCAATTTGTCTTCAAATCCTATTAATAATGGCCGTAGGTGCTACCATACTTATTTCAGCTGATTATGTTCAGAATCAATTGGGATTCTCAGGAGAATATTACACATTGATGCTGTTCTCTGCTGCTGGCATGATGACATTAGTGTGTGCTTCTGAGTTAATATTAATTTATATTGGATTAGAACTTACAAGTTTACCAATAGCATTGTTGATCGCTTTGAAACTAACACGATCATCCACTGCCGCTGCTTTAAAATTTCTTGTTATTAGCGCATTAAGTTCAGCTATAATGCTATATGGAATGGCTTTTTTGTTTGGGTTTACAGGCACTACAGTTATTCCGGAAATATCTCAATTGATTATCCAAACTGGTCCCAATCTTAGCATTAATTCGAACACGATATTTATAGTGGCTGTAATTTTAATAATTGTCGGATTAGGATTCAAACTATCGATTGTTCCATTTCATTTGTGGATACCAGATGTTTATCAATCTGGGCCAACCCCCATTATTGGTTTTTTGTCCGTTGCGAGTAAAGCGGCAGCCTTCTCTTTGTTTTTAAGAATTGCTTACCAAGTATTCGGTGAAGTGGCTATAAATTGGACTTTATTGATTTCAATTCTTGCAGTCGCTTCAATGATTTTAGGTAATATTATGGCAATTATTCAATCTAACGTGAAGAGATTGATTGGCTTTAGCACTATCGCTCACGCCGGATATTTGTTGATTGGAGTTGCTTCTATAGTGTCTATTGACCAAGAAACTAATGTTCTAAGCCTTACTGTAATAGGTGGAGCTTCAGTGGTGTTTTACTTAATAGCCTACACATTTGCTAACTTAACTATGTTTGGAGCTGTTACAATTGTTGGATGCCATAATAAAACAGACGATTTGTCTGCATATAAAGATTTGTTTAGAAGAGCTCCACAAGTGGCTATTTTAATGGCTATTTCATTAATAGCGTTAATAGGTATACCTCCTACTGGAATATTTATCTCAAAATTTTATGTTTTTACTGCTGCTATGGAATCCGGTTTAACGTGGTTGGTTATTATAGGAGTAGTTAACAGTGTAGTATCTGCCTACTATTATGTACGTATAATAAAAACAATTTTCTCTTCTGATGGAGAAGAAAGCGAAGACTCAAAAATTATAGTGCCGTTGCCTGCACTAGTATCAATGTATGTAAGTTCTGTTCTGACGATTACAATAGGAGTATTCCCGTCAGTATTAATTAATTTATTGGAAAAGGCGACATCTATATTGTCTGGTATATGAGGGTATGAAAATGGATCTAGTAGCTATAATTTTTAATTCGATAAACCCTGAAGCTGTAAAACTTGCTGAAAAAATCTATAATAAAATATCCCCAATGCAAAACACGTGGATTATTGCCGCAGATGACATTAAATCATCAGAAGACAAAATTAAAAAAACCGATTTAATAATAACTGTTGGAGGTGATGGAACGATCCTAAGAGCCAATAGAGTTTCAGCAAAATTTCAAATCCCAATTTTAGGTATTAACATGGGAAGATTGGGATTCATGACTGAATTGACGGCTGAAGAGGCATTAGATCACATAGAAGAGTACCTAATCCAACCAATGGGATCTGAAAGCCGTAATATGTTGCAAAGCACAATTGTTTCCAAAACTTTTGAAGAGAATAAAGGACCTCATCATGCTTTAAATGACATAGTTTTAGCTAGAGGAACATCTTCACGAGTAGTAACGATTAGAGTTAAAGTTGATGGAGCTGATTTAACAGTATTTAGATCAGATGCTGTAATTGTATCCAGCGCCACTGGTAGCACGGGATATAATTTATCTGTGGGCGGCCCGATATTGGATCCGTTGTCAAACAATATAATTATTAAACCCGTTGCGGCTCACATAGGTCTTTCAACCGGCATTGTTTTGAATTATGATTCTAGTGTAGAAATGATTGTAGAAGGAGAACAATCAGCTATTATGAGTATAGACGGAAGTTATGATTATCCACTTATACCAGGAGATACGGTGATTATTACGCAAAGTAACTTAAAAGCTCAATTTGTTAGATCTAATCCTTCTAATCATTTTTACAAAACATTGACTCGTAGACTGGGGTTCGGGTTAGATAGATCTAGAGCGGTTAGGTATTAATAATATGGATTCAAACAAAATAGAAAAACAAATTTCCACTACCCCAATTTATTCTGGTAAATTGCTCTCGATTAGAAAAGATATTATTGAACTTCCAAATGGTGCAAACACAACCAGGGAATGTGTAAGTCACACACCAGTTGTATGTATGCTGCCAATCGACGAAAATGGATATGTACATATGGTAAAGCAATACAGGTATGCAGTTGAAACTTTACTCTTAGAAATACCGGCTGGCGGTATTGAAATGGGAGAACAGCCAGAAAAAGCTGCAGTCAGAGAGCTTCAAGAAGAAATTGGTATGACTTGCAGTGACCTAATACCTTTAGGAGGATTTTGGTTAACTCCCGGTTGGTGTGATGAGTACATGTATTCATTTTTAGCTAAAGGTTTATCTGAAGCTAAATTGAAAGCAGATGATGATGAAAATATATCAGTTGTCAAAATACCTTTTAATGAGTTGGTTAGAGAAGTTAAATCAGGGTTGATTCAGGATGTCAAAACCATCGCTACTGTATTATTGGCCGAAAATTATTTAATTGTTTCGTAAATATATCTTGGACTCATGAGTAGGATATGAGATACTTATGTATTGTATACGTTTTAGGAAGAAGGGGGAACATTCAATGCTAGAACACGATGTCTTAGTTGTAGGTGCCGGCTTGGCAGGTATGCGAGCGGCTATTGCAGCAAGTGCAGCAGGCGCTAATGCTGCTATTATTAGTAAAGTTCATCCAGTGAGGAGTCACTCTAATGCTGCACAAGGGGGCATAAATGCAGCTTTGTCAGACCGTGGTGACGCTTGGGAAGATCACGCCTATGACACTGTTAAGGGTAGTGATTTTTTATGCGATCAAGACGCTGTAGAAGTGATGTGTAAAGCAGCAGGCCAATCACTTATAGACATGGAACACTTTGGTGTGACATTTTCTAGAGATGACGAAGGTAAACTAGGAACTAGAGCATTTGGAGGACAAAGAAGGCAACGAACGTTCTTTGTGGGTGATTTTACAGGACAGGCCCTGCTTCATGTTATGTTTGAACAACTTATTAAATCAGGAGTTAGAAAATATGAAGAATGGTTTGTTACTTCACTAATCATTGAAGAAGGCCAAGTAGCAGGAGTTATGGCTCTAGAAATAAGAACTGGGGAAATATTTGCTATAAGAGCCAAGACTGTAATATTTGCTACCGGCGGTTGCGGCCGAGTTTTTGAACCAAGCACCAATGCATTGATAGTTACTGGAGATGGAATGTCATTGGCATACAAAGCCGGAGCTCACTTGATGGATATGGAAATGGTTCAATACCACCCTACTACTCTCGCAGGAAGTGGAGTATTACTGTCTGAAGCAGCTAGAGGAGAAGGAGCCTATTTAATAAATAAAGACGGAGATAGGTTTATGCAAACCTACGCTCCCAATATGTTGGAATTGGCATCTAGAGACGTTGTCTCTAGATCTGAGCAAACAGAAATTAATGAAGGTAGAGGAGTTAATGGATGCGTGTATCTTGATGTAAGGCATCTAGGTGAAAAACTAATAATGGAAAAACTTTGGCAAATTAGAGAATTAGGTATGGATTTAGCCGGAGCTGATATGATAAAAGAACCAGTTCCAATTCGTCCTGGCATGCATTATATAATGGGTGGTATTAAGACGGACATAGATGGTTTAACCAATATTGATAGAGTTTATGCAGCTGGTGAATGTGCTAACGTTAGTGTACATGGCGGAAATAGATTGGGAGCCAATTCGCTGCTAGATACTATAGTGTTTGGAGAACGTTCTGGTAACCATGCAGCAGCAGCATCCAAATCTTCTAATTTCATTAAATTTGACGAAGAGGCACGCGTAAGAGAAGAAAAAGAAAAAATACAAGGTATATTGGATCGTCCTCAAAATGGTGACAGGATTGCTAAGTTGAGATTAGCTATGGGCACTTCGATGAATGATAACCTTGCAGTGTATAGAGATGCAAAAGGTATGCAGCAAAGTGTTGAAGACATTAAAAATTTCAAAGAAAGATATAAAAATCTTCCTGTAGATAGTAAAGGAAAGATCTTTAATACTGACCTTATATTCCATTTAGAACTTGGGTTCATGCTTGACTGTGCAGAAGCCATCGCCTCAAGCGGATTAGAACGTAAAGAAAGTAGAGGAGCTCAAAGTAGACTGGATTATCCTGAGCGTGATGACGAAAATTGGTTAAAACATATATTAGTAAAAAATACTGAAAACGGGCCAGAGTTATCCACTTCAGAAGTGTCTATAACTCAATGGACTCCAGTAGAGAGGACGTATTAATTATGAACGTGACATTAAAAATAAAACGATTTGACCCTGATGGTAGTTCCACACAATCTTATTGGGAAGAATTCGCAGTTGACGTATTAGACAATGCAACAGTTTTGGATGCACTAATACAGGTTAGAGAAGAGAACGATGGAACGTTGAGTTTAAGATGCTCTTGCAGGAGCGCTATATGTGGTTCCTGCGCAATGCGCATTAATGGCCAAGGTTCATTGGCATGTAAAACTCCGGCATCTGATGCAATGATTGATGGAGTGATTACTGTTGAGCCAGCCGGAAACATGCCTGTTGTGAAAGATCTAGTAACTAATTTCGACGTTTTTTGGGACAAAATATATCAAGTAACACCTTATCTGCTTCCTGAAGGACCAGAACCAGAAGCAGAGTATATTGCCTCTAATGAATCGATGCTCCACCTTTCAGGAGTTACAGCATGTATCATGTGTGGTTCATGCGTATCAGACTGTACAGTGTTGGAAGTTGACCCGTCTTTTTTGGGACCTGCCGCACTTGCTAAAGCTTATAGATTTACAGCTGATCCGAGAGATGGCAATGAAAATGGAGTTTCAACTCAGAGGCTTAAAGATTTAGGCGAAAAATCCGGAATGTGGGATTGCACCAGATGTATGGCTTGCATAACCGCTTGCCCTAAAGGAGTTGATCCAATGGATAGAATTATGGCACTGCGAGAACAGGCCATGGATGCTGGATTCACGAATAATAATGGCGCAAGACATGCGCAAGCATTCGTGGATTTGATAGGGCACGGAGGATCACTAGATGAGCTTAAACTACCAGTTAAAACAGTAGGTATGTTTAATATCCCTGCTTTATTGTCTTATGTCCCAGTAGGCATTAGAAGTTTACGGCGAGGGAAACTTCCTAGTATATTCCACAAGAAAATCTATGAAGTTGAAAAAGTCACTCATTTGGTTAAAAAATTAGAAAAAGCAAATAAAGAATAAAAAATAATATAGTATTTTAAGAGAGGCGTTAACAATGAAATTTGCATTTTATCCTGGGTGTGTATCACGAGGTGGATGCCCAGAATTATACGTAGCAGCTAATTTAGTATGTGATAAATTAGGTATAGAATTAGAAGAAATGCCCGGAGCGTCATGCACTGGCGCAGGTGTTCTACAAGAAAAAAACAGATTATTGGGAGATGTTCTCAACGCTCGAACATTTGCTATGGCAGAAAAAATCGGTTCTCCAATAATGACAATATGTAGTACCTGTCAAGGAGTGATGGCTCAAGCAAGATACAGGATGAGTCAGGACTCAGATTATCTTGCTGAAGTGAATTCACACCTGGCGGATGAAGGACTTCATTATTCCGGAGATATTGAAATCAAACATTTGCTATGGGTATTGATAGAAGATTATGGATTAGACAAACTATTACCTTTAATAACTAAACCTCTTAAAGGTATTCGACTCTCTCCTTTTTACGGATGTTATATTGTAAGACCTTCTGTAGAACTGCAAACTGATGATAATCCAGAAAGAAAAGTAGCGTTAGAGACGCTGATAGAAGCATTAGGTGCAGTTTTAGTGGATTTCGAAGGTAAGACTAAATGTTGTGGATTCCCAATTCTTACAATAAATCCTAAAAACTCTATGTCTATGGTTGCGAAGCACACAAGTGATGTAAAAGACCTCGGAGCAGACGCTATGGTAACTCCCTGTCCTTTATGTCATTTGAACTTAGATGGTTTCCAGCCTAAGGCAGCAGCTCAGGCCGGGAGATCTATTGATATGCCTATCATACACCTTCCTCAAATGCTAGGAATGGCCATGGGTATCTCACCTAAAGAATTGGGTATGAAACGACATATAGTCAGTACTAGTAAATTAGAAGTAAAGCTGCAGAAAGCTTAGTAAGTCTTAGATAACTCTGACAAAGTAGATTCAATGGCTTGTTTGGTAACGTCAATGTCTTCCTGCGTGTGGGCCGCTGAGGGGTAAAATTTTTGTGGCCACGCCTTTAGAATCCCTCTATCTAATAACCCTGAGTTGAATTTAGCTTGGAATATATTGTCATTAGACAAACCATCTCGGTAATTAGTAACTGTTTGATCAGTGAAAAAGAGACCAAATATTTGATTTTCTCCGCAAATTTGAACCGGTATATTATAGGTTTCGCAAGTTGATGCTATAAAAGCTCTAATTTGAGCTCCAGTGTCACTTATCTTATCGTATATATTAGATTGTTTTAACTCTTTCAACGTTGCGATACCGGCGCTGCAAGCTATGGGATTACCGTTTAAAGTACCTGTTTGGGTTACGAATCCATCAGATTCACTGGATATTTCAAATGATGCCATAATTTCACTGTTACCAGTTACTGCGGCTAATGGATATCCTCCGCCCATTATTTTTCCAACACAAGCGAGATCAGGAGTTACTCCGTAGTATTGTTGAGCCCCACCGTATGCTAATCTGAAGCCTGTTACAACTTCATCAAAAATTAAGGGGATGCCGTGTTTTTTAGTTAAATCTCTTAAACCTTGTAAGAATCCTGGTTGTGGCGCAATCACTCTTTGCAATGGCTCTACTATTACGGCAGCTAAATCATCCTTATGAGCTTCTATAATTTGAGCCGTCGTTTGGAGATCGTTGAAGGGAGCGGCTAGTACTAAATCTGATATAGCCCTTGGTATTCCTGCACTGTTTGCTTGGCTTTCAGGGTATTCTAATGAAGCGGTTGGGGTTACGCTCATAAGAGCATAATCGCTACTTCCGTGAAATCCACCTTCAAATTTTAATATTTTCTCTTTCTTAGTAAAGGCTCTACAAATCCTCATCGCTTGAAATGTTGCATCTGTGCCGCTTACTGTAAAACGTACTTTTTCAGCGCAAGGGATAGCGTCACAGAGCATTTCTGCTAATTCAACTGCTTTTTCATGCGTTGCAAAGAATGTACTTCCAGATTCCACTGCTTTGATTACTGCTTCAGTCACAGCGGGGGAAGCATGGCCTAAAATCATAGGACCTGATCCCATCAACCAATCTATATACTGGTTTCCACTGACATCCCATACTTTAGATCCTTGCCCTTTTTGCACTAGGAATGTTTGATGGTCTCCAACTTTAATATTTCCATTTGTACCATCAGGCATGTATAGCTTGGCTTTATTGATTAGGTTTTCTTCTTGGTTAGTTGTGACCTTAGGTGATCTTTCCATAACGTTAACTATTTTTCTCCATGACGTCTACTAATTCTTGAACACTGGCAATAGAATTGTCGAAAGCAATTTTTTCTTCCGCTGTTAAACTTATCTCTATAACTTTCTCAATTCCATTAGCACCAATTTTTACAGGTACTCCAACGCATAGGCCATTAACACCATATTCACCTTCTAGGGACACGCATGCAGGAAGAATCCGTTTTTTGTCCAGTAGTATAGATTCAACCATTTGTGTTATGGATGCTGAAGGAGCGTAGAATGCACTGCCGGTCTTTAATAAACCAACTATCTCAGCTCCACCATCTCTGGTTCTTTGTACTAAAGACTGTATTGTATTCGCATCAAGCATCTCTGTTATTGGGATTCCTCCTATGGTTGTATAACGTACTAGCGGCACCATATCGTCTCCATGTCCGCCGAGTACATATGCTTGGACATCTTCTACAGATACGTCTAATTCCTGTGCTATGAAGGTTCTGAATCTTGCAGTGTCTAATACTCCTGCCATTCCTAGCACTCGGTTTCTAGAGAATCCGCTGACTTTCAATATGTTGTGCACCATAGCGTCCAAAGGGTTAGTAACAGGCATAATTATGCAGTTAGGGGAGTATTTAACTATCTCTTGTGTTACTGCTGCAGTGATTTTCATGTTAGTTAGCAGTAAGTCATCTCTACTCATTCCAGGTTTCCTTGCTATGCCAGCAGTAATTACTACTACGTCTGAGTCTTGTGTGGCTTCGTAACTGTTGCTACCTATTATGGATGAATCGGATCCAATAACAGGGCCTGATTCTGCCATGTCTAGTGCTTTGCCTTGAGGTAAATCTTCTACCACATCTACTAAGACTACATCAGCGTATCCTAGTTGGTGGAGTCGCTGTGCAGTAGTAGCACCTACATTTCCTGATCCTACTACGGTTACTTTTTGTCTCATTGATAGTTCTCTCCTTGTATTATTGTAAGTTTTAAGTATGAGTTATATTTGATCAAGAATAGAGTTAAGAGTGTCGCTTGGTCTCATAGCTTTAGAAATAAGTTCTTCATCTGGTAGGTAATATCCTCCGATGTCTATTGGTTTTCCTTGAACTTCTATTAATTCTTGAACAATGTTCTCTTGATTCGTAGTGATTTCACGAGCAATCTCAGTAAAAATATTTTGAAGTTCAGGATCATCGGTTTGTCGAGAAATTGCTTGTGCCCAATACATAGCTAAATAAAAATGACTTCCGCGGGTGTCTAATTCACTCACACGACGAGATGGCGCGCGACTGTTTTCTAAGTGATCTCCAATAGCCGTATCTAAGGTTTCAGCTAGAATTTTAGCACGGTTATTGTTGTGGACAGCTGCATAATGTTCGAAAGATGCCACTAGTGCACAAAATTCACCTAATGAATCCCATCTTAAATGCCCTTCTTCTACGAATTGTTGGACATGCCTAGGCGCCGACCCACCTGCTCCGGTTTCAAACATTCCTCCACCTTCGAGTAATGGAACAACTGAAAGCATTTTGGCACTTGTGCCTAATTCTAAAATTGGGAATAAGTCAGTTAGGTAATCTCTGAGTACATTACCTGTAACGGATATGGTGTCTTTATTCTCTCTGCATCTTACCAAGGTATAATTCATAGCGTCAACAGGAGACATGATTTGGATGTCTAACCCAGTAGTGTCATGATTTGGTAGGTATTTTTTTACTTTTTTGATTTGTTCAGCATCGTGTGGGCGATCAGGATCTAGCCAAAATATAGCGGGAGTTCCAGTAATTCTAGCTCTATTAACAGCCAGCTTCACCCAATCCTCCATTGCCGCATCTTTGGTTTGGCACATCCTGAAAATATCATCTTTTTCAACTGCCTGTTCCATCAGGGTTGTGCCTGATTCATCTTTAACACGAATAATTCCCTTGCTAGGAGCTTCGAAAGTTTTGTTATGAGATCCGTATTCTTCTGCCTGTGCAGCCATAAGACCTACGTTAGAAACACTACCAATTGTTGCTGGGTTAAAAGCTCCATTTTTCTGGCAATCTTCAATGGTTGCTTGATAAATAGTTGCGTAAGATCGGTCAGGTATCATCGCAATTGTGTCATGTAATTCATTGTCAGGCCCCCACATACGGCCTCCGTCACGTACAATTACTGGCATCGTTGCATCGATGATCATATCACTTGGTACATGTAAGTTTGTTATGCCTCTACTAGAGTTAACCATTCCAAGTTCGGGTCTTACGGTATATACGTTCTGAATGTCCGATTCAATTTCTTTACGCTGGGTTTCAGGTAAAGATTGTATTTTGGTATACAGCTCGGCAACGCCGTTGTCAGGATTTATACCTAACTCACGAAATACCGTAGAGTGTTTTTCTAATACGTCTTTATAATATATTGAAACACAGTGGCCAAAAATAATTGGGTCAGAGACCCGCATCATAGTAGATTTTATGTGTAATGAAAGTAAAATACCGTCATTTTTTGCATTTTCCATTTCTTGAGCATAGAATTTTCTTAGTCCGGTTACGCTCATGGCCGAGCAATCTATTATTTCATTAGCAACCAAAGATATATCGTCTTTTAGTATGGTTGTATCACCATTTACCGATTCAAATTCAATTACTCCGGAGCCTGATGTTGAAATTGTTACAGATTTTTCGGTTCCGAAGAAGTCGCCATCAGACATATGCGCCACGCGAGTTTTAGAAACTTTTGGCCAATCTTGCATCATTGAGTGTGGATTCCTTTTACCATGAGCTTTGACAGCAGTTGGAGCTCTGCGGTCTGAATTCCCTTCTCGTAGTACGGGATTCACTGCGCTTCCTAACACTTTAGAATAAACAGCTACTATGGCTCGTTCTTCTTCAGTTTTAGGTTCGTCAGGATAGTTTGGTATGTCATACCCTTTGTCCTGCAGCTCTGCGATAGCTGATTTCAATTGAGGTATAGATGCACTTATGTTGGGGAGTTTTATGATGTTAGCTATTGGCTCGAAGCAAAGTTCTCCGGCCATTGTTAAATAGTCGGGGATTCTTTGTTCAGTGGTAAGTTTATCAGGAAAATTAGCAATTATTCGTCCTGTTAATGATATATCCCATTCCTTTAATTCGATACCAGCATGTTTGGTAAATGCTCTAACAATCGGTAACAATGAATATGTTCCTAAAGCGGGTGCTTCGTCAGTTTTAGTGTAAATAATATAGGATTCGTCTGCCATTAATATTCTCCTAGATTAGTACTTATGCGTAACATTAATCGCGATATATTCATATCCGATTAGGTATACTAATCTGCCATTGTCGATATTATACAGCCGCTAGTAACAGTTGACCACTATAGATTTAATATTTGTTTTTGTAATAGGCTAGGATTATTAGTTGGAGACTGGCAAACATGGTTTTCGCACAGGAAAACTGTAGGTTTATTATCAATTAACGTTTTTCCCTGCAGCAACTGATAATCTTTTATATTATCTACATCAGATAATATAACTTTGTTGGGCAAGAAATTAGAGTGTAAGAGTTCAAAGAGGACATCAAAATCTGAGCTCTTATCCCCGTGTAAAATCACGAACTCTTCTCCATGAGTAAGATACATGTCAAGGCAACACAACCAGGTTCCAGCTGCTGATGGAGCACGGTTCATAATTGGAACTATGCCTTTTAATGATTTTTCACTTATTGACTCATATGACGGATTACCTGTTAATTTGTACAATTTCAATAAAATTTTAGTAGCAGAAGATGCTCCGCAAGGTTGAGCATTGTCAAATATTGTTTTAGGTCTTGTTAAAATGATTTCTTCTTGAGAGCTTGTATCGTAAAAGCAACCATCTGATTCTTCCCAAAACAATGTACACATTAAATTAGCTATTTCAATGGATCTCTGTAAATACTCCTGGTCCAAAGTATTTTCATATAGTGTTAGTAATCCATCGGAAAACAGAGCGTAATCTTCTAATGCACCATGAATTTTAGATACACCATCTCGCCAAATTCTGTTTACGTGACCGTTATCAAGTACCAGATTGTTTATTAAAAACTTTGCGTTTTTTTTGGCTATTTCAAGATAATCAGGTCGATTTAGTACTGTTGCGGCCTCTGATAAAGCCTTTAACATCATACAATTCCAAGATAATATAATTTTATCATCTTTAAATGGAGGTATCCTGTTATAACGATGTTTCAACAGAATTGAGTTCAGCTGTGAAATTTTGGCCACTGATATGGGATCTTTCTCATTAGGGTCAATTTTTTTATCTCTGATATTAAGTATATTTTTGCTTTCAAAATTCCCTTCAGGGCTAATTTTGTAATAATCTGCTGCGATTGTTGCTAGGTCTTCAGGCAGAATACCTGTTAATTCATCAAAATCCCATACAAAATATTTCCCTTCTATTCCTTCACTATCTGCATCTTGAGAGGAGTAAAATCCTCCTCCGGAATCCAGCATGTCTCTTATTGTGTAATCAATCACCTCTGTAACTACAGATTTGTATTTTTCGTTCTTAGTTATTAAATAGGCATTCAGGTATAGCTGAGTTAATAAAGCATTGTCATACAACATTTTCTCGAAATGTGGGACGAGCCAAAATGAGTCGGTGGAGTACCGATGAAATCCTCCTCCAATTTGGTCATATATACCACCTTCCATCATGTTATCTAGGGTTTTAATTACCATTTCTAATGCCGACGAGTCCTTATAAGTTTTAAAATATTGTAATAGGAATTCTAAAGTCATTGGTTGAGGAAATTTTGGAGAAGAACCGAACCCGCCATTTTGGTAATCAAAATGTTTTTTTAGGGCGGTTGCTGCAGTTTTTAATATTTCTTCTGACAACAATCCATCTTGAGTGGACATTGCCATGTTCTGTTTTATCTGTTCTGTTATTTGTGAAGTAACTTTTATAATTTCTTCTTGTTTTGTATTGTACGCTTGGGAGATTGACCGGAGCAGAGTTGGGAACCCTGGCATACCATGTCGATCTTCTGGGGGGAAATATGTTCCAGAAAAAAAAGGTTGTTGCTCTGGTGTTAAAAATACTGTCATTGGCCACCCACCACTGCCTGTCATCATTTGTACTGCTTCCATAAATATTGCATCTATGTCGGGTCTTTCTTCTCGGTCAACTTTTATATTGATGAATAAATCATTCATAATAGAAGCAATCTGAGGATTTTCAAAAGATTCAGCCTCCATTACATGGCACCAATGGCAAGCAGAATACCCAATACTTAATAAAATCGGCTTCTTATCATTTTTGGATTTTTCTAAAGCTTCTGCCGACCAAGGATACCAATCAACAGGATTGTTAGCATGCTGTAATAAATAAGGACTTGTTTCGTTTATTAACCTATTTGGCATTTCGTTGTATACCCTCTCTAATGTATAATTTAAATATAACACTTTGTATATCTAATAGGCAGGAGTAGAACAAACATGAAGTCATTCTTTTTAATAATTTTGTTAACGGTGTGTCTTTCTTGTTCTGTAAACCAAAGTAAAACAAACACATCGGATATTCTATCAAACGATTCAGATGAGGTAACCACTCAGTTCAATGAATCAGATATGATTATTGATAAAATAGATGATTTTTCTCTGATGTCAGCAACTGGACAAATAGTGAATAAATCAGAAATGATGAATGAAGGACCGTTTTTTTTATTCTCAACCTCCGAATATTGAGGAACCTGTAAGCGCGAGTTACGCGCATTACACCCTATTGCACAGACTTACCCTGGGGTAAAAATATATGTCATTTCCATGGATTCAAAGGAAAATCTAGGTAAAGCGGATCAAAAGAGGATTGAAAAAGGATATACATGGGTGATGTATACCCCAGTAGCCAATGCTTTGGACGTTTTAAATATACATTCGAGATCGAACAAACTAGCTGTTAACGCCCAAGGTGAAGTTATTTATAGAGATTCTATAGGTAAGGGTAACGCTGAAGAATGGGAAGAACTGTTTCTGAGGTTGAGCCGGTCGTAGAGGCTAGTTTTCAGGTTATTGTTTTATGAGAGACTTCCAAATTGATCCTGTTGACTAAATTTTCTATTGGTATTGGACCAAGATTAGTACCATCACGTAACCTTACGGATACAGTTTTATCGGCTTCTTCGGAGTCTCCCATTACGATCATGTATGGGATTTTCTGCATTTGGGCGTCTCTTATTTTAGCGTTCATACGATCACGTCGTGAATCAACATTTGTTCTTACTCCTGCCAGTGTTAATTCATGTTTAACAGTTTCTGCGTAATCTAAATGTCTATCAGAAATTGGTATAATGATTGCTTGAACAGGCGAAAGCCAGACTGGGAATGCGCCGCCGTAATGCTCAATTAAAACTCCTATAAATCTTTCTATAGATCCAAATATAGCCCGGTGTATCATATAAGGTTGAGTCCTGTCACCATTGTCATCTTGGTATACGAGTTTAAATCGTTCTGGTAAATTGAAGTCGAATTGGATAGTTGTGCACTGCCAGTCTCTGTCAAGTGCGTCTTTTATATTGATATCTATTTTGGGGCCATAAAATGCCCCTCCACCTCCATCAATGGTATAAGGTAGATTTCTAGATTCTATAGCTCTTTTTAATGAATTGGTAGAATGTTCCCACATTTCGACTTCACCGACTGATTTTTCTGGTTTTGTAGATAAGGCTATGGAATAATCCATGAACCCGAATGCCGACAATAGTTCGAACGTTAGGTCTAACACTTTACCAATTTCATCTTCTATTTGGGATGGAGTGCAAAATATGTGAGCGTCATCTTGGGTAAATCCACGGACTCTCATTAAGCCATGTAAAACTCCGCTTCTTTCGTATCTGTAGACTGTACCTAACTCGGATAATTTGAGAGGCAATTCTCTATAACTTCTTAATGATGATTTATAAACCATGATGTGGAATGGGCAATTCATAGGTTTCAAATAATATTGTTGTTCATCAATTTCCATCGGGGCGTACATGTTTTCGTTGTAAAATCCTAAGTGCCCGCTGGTTTCCCATAAATTAGCTTTCCCTATATGTGGTGAATATACAGGTTCATAATCATGATTAGTGTGCAAATCCCTCCAATATTGTTCTATGATAGCTCTCAGTCTAGCTCCTTTTGGATTCCATACAGTAAGTCCTGGTCCGATTTCTTCGTGTGTGGAATATAAATCGAGAGCTTTGCCAAGAGTCCTATGATCTCGTTTTTCTGCTTCAGATAAGTTTGTTAAGTGTTGTTCTAGAGCTTCTTTATTTTCGAACGCTGTTCCGTATATTCTTTGTAACATTGTATTATTTTCGTTGCCGCGCCAGTACGCTCCAGCTATATTCAGTAATTTAAAGGCTTTTATGTCTTTAGTACTATGAACATGCGGACCTTGGCATAAGTCTTCAAATGTTCCGTGCGAAAAAGTAGATATTGCTACTTCTGGGGACAAATTATCGATCAATTCAATTTTGTAAGGTTGGTTATCAAATTTTTCTAGAGCGGCATTTTTGGCAAGTTCTGTACGTTCAAAAGAATGATTGCTGGCAATGATTTTTTTCATTAAAGATTCAATGGTTTCTAAATCTTCGGGAGTAAACGGAACGCTTACTTCAAAATCATAATAGAAGCCATCTTTTGTAGCAGGTCCTATCCCGATTTTGGCTTCCGGAAATAGTTGTAAAACAGCGTCTGCCATTACATGTGCAGCTGAATGCCGAATTTTTTGGCGGAGTATATCAATTGGATCCTCATCAGAATCTAAAGGTGAAAATTCCAATGTATTATTATCTAACATTTCTCATGTCCGTATATTAGGATAACTCGATTATAACCTAAATTATATGAATTAATTAGTAGCTTAAGTCTTAATTAGAATACAATTCGTGCCGTATTTAAGCAGAGATTGATGTGATATCCTATGAATATAACATAGTTAAGTCGGGGAATTGATGGATGAATTGAAAGACAATTGCATACTACTGCAATCTAGAATTTTAGAAATAGTGGGGCGTCTTTGACGTAGAAAAAAAGCTAAAAAAAATTTCTGAAATCGAGCAGGAATCTTCAGCCAATGATTTTTGGCTTGATCACCCTACTGCTAACACTAAAATGCAAGAATTGGCTACTTTGAAAAACACTGTCAATTTCTGGACCGGTCTAAGTGCAAAACTAGAATCTTTGATTGAATTAATTGAATTAGCTTTATCTGAAAACGACTTTTCTATTTCCAGTGTGGTCGCATCAGATATTGAAGAAATAAAAAATAGCTTAGAACAAGAAGAATTTAAGCTATTATTGTCAGGAGTATACGATATCAGACCAGCGATTTTATCAATTCATGCAGGAGCAGGCGGTACAGACTCGCAAGATTGGGCAGAAATGCTGTTTAAAATGTACTCTGGTTGGTGTCAACTTCATGCGAGACCGATCCAAATTTTAAATACTGCATACGGAGAAGATGCTGGATTCCGTTCTGTTACACTGCAGATAGGAGGGGATTTTGCATTTGGTTATCTGGAAAAAGAAAATGGAGTGCATAGATTAGTAAGGCAGTCTCCATTTGATCCAAGTAATGCAAGACATACATCATTTGCGGTGGTTGAGGTAATTCCAATGGCGTCTGAAAGCTCTGACCCGCCCATTCGTGCAGAGGACATAAAAATGGATGCTTTTAGATCTAGCGGGCCTGGTGGTCAAAACGTTCAAAAAGTTGCTTCTGCTGTTAGATTAACCCATTTACCCTCAGGTATTGTGGTGTCTTGCCAAACTGAAAGATCGCAATTTCAAAACCGTGAATATGCGATGCGTCTATTAAGTTCTAGATTATTGGCTTTAGAAAAAGAACGTAAAGAAAGAGAGCTTGCTGAACTCAGAGGCGAAAGGATTTCTCCAGAATGGGGAAATCAAATTAGAAGTTATGTGTTACATCCCTATAAACAAGTGAAGGATCATCGTACCAATTTCACTAGCAGTGATCCAGTGACAGTTTTGGAAGGCCATATAGATGATTTTATAAAATCATCTATGGTCCAAATGTTAGGTGAAGCTTCCTAAAACTTTTTACAAATGTACCGTTTAAGAAACTGTTGACAGCGCTTTGTATGGCGCTACATTACATGTCTAGAATGTGGCCCATTTTTTCTTTTTTAGTATCCAAATAAGGTAGATTTTCCTCGGTAATGGAGCCTTGTATTGGGATACGTTCCGTTACCTCGAGGTTGAAGCCGGATAATCCAGCTATTTTTTGCGGGTTATTAGTCAATAATCTTAGTTTAGTGACATTCAAATCATAAAGAATTTGTGCGCCGATACCATAGTGTCTTAGATCACTGTCGAATCCTAGTTTTTTATTCGCTTCTATTGTATCTAACCCGGTATCTTGCAAAGAGTAAGCTTTAATTTTGTTATGAAGTCCAATGCCACGACCTTCTTGTCTCATGTATAAAAACACACCTCTGCCTTCTTTCCCAATTAATTCAAGAGATTTTTCAATTTGTTCACCACAGTCACAGCGTAAGCTGCCTAATGATTCTCCAGTCAAACAAGCGCTGTGCACTCTTGTGAGAATTTCATCTCCTGCTTCCCATTCTCCGATTGTTAAAGCCACATGTTCACCTGGTTCTACGGTACTCTCATATCCTATAATTTTGAATTCTCCATATTTGGTTGGCATTTTGGCTTCCGCTACTTTGTTAATGAGATTTTCAGTTCCTCTTCTGTAAGCTATTATTTGTGCGATGCTTAGAATTTTTATACCATGTTGTTCTGAAAATGTTTCCAAATCATTCATTCTGGACATTGTGCCATCTTCATTCATTATTTCGCATATCATGCCAGCAGGGTACAACTTTGACAGCTTGCAAAGGTCTATTGTAGCTTCGGTATGCCCTGCCCGAGCTAATACTCCACCGGGGTTGGCTCGTAACGGGAATAGATGACCTGGTTTAATAAAATCGGTTGAAACCGTATCAGAATCAATTAAAGCTTTAACTGTAGCAGCTCTATCCTGAGCTGATATACCTGTTTCGGTATTGACTTTGTGGTCTACAGAGACAGTGAATGCAGTAGCTGCTGGCCCGTCCCATACATCTGGATTAGACATAAGTGGAAGGTTTAGCTCATCTAATCTAGCACCTTCCATTGGGATACATACGAGCCCTCTAGCATGAGTTACCATAAAGTTTACTGCGGTGGAATTTACGAATTCAGCGGCCATTAATAAGTCGCCTTCGTTTTCTCTATTTTCGTCATCTACGACTATAAGCATTTTGCCGGCTTGTAAGTCTTTGATACCCTCTTCCATGCTACAAAGAGTCATATTATTCCTACCTTTTAAGTGGCATTCATTACATATTTAGCCAATATATCGACTTCTAAATTTACTGTTGTCCCAATCGTCAAAGAGTCTAAATTCGTATGAGTAAAACTATATGGTATCACACAAATTGTAAAGGATGTAGGAGTGCATTTAGTCACGGTTAAGCTTATTCCATTTACTGCAACATAGCCTTTTTCAACGATAAATTTATTGTATGAAGAAGGGTAATCTATTGTAATAAAAAACGAATCATCTTGTGCGGTTATAGAAGTGACGTTTCCGGTGGTATCTATATGCCCTTGGACATAGTGTCCACCGAACCTGCTACTTACAGACATTGCTCTTTCTAAATTGATTTTATCGCCGTTTTTTAAAGCGTGTACATTTGTTCTTTCTAACGTTTCAGGGGACACATCAACCGAAAAACCTTCTTTTGTGAATTTAGTGATAGTCAGGCAAATTCCGTTAGTAGATATACTGTCACCAACATGCGCATCGTCTAAAACCAATGAACATTGAATAACTAATTCGTTATCTTCCAATTGGTGTACTGTACCTACTTCTTCGATAATACCAGTAAACATCTCAAACCTTCTTTTTTCTGTTTTTTATATACCCAGCAACTAGAACATCATTTTCGTTTGTAGTGATATGTATGTTTTCTAATTTTATAGAATCTACCATAGACTGTGTTCCGAGTCCTCCAATAGGGCTTCTAGCGTTAGTTCCACCAATTATCATAGGAGCTATAAATGCGTATACTTTATCTACTAAATTGTTATCAAACATAGTCCCAAGTACTTGGCTGCCGCCTTCTATTAAGATATTTACAAAGCCAATTTCGGCTAGTTGATTTATTAATGAATGCGGATCTATTCTCCCATCCGACGCAGGGCTGCAAATAAGTATTTGTGTATCCCCAGGGAAGCAACGTGTGTTGCTTTGAACTGTTGTAGCTATTATAGTTCGCCCTGGTTGTTTGAAGAGGTTAGCGGTTGGTAACGTTCGTAATTTACTGTCAAGTACGATTCTTGTAGGTTGACGGTCACTCCAAGCGATTCCGTTATCATCTCTTGCTGTTAATAATGGGTCGTCGGAATTAACTGTATTGATACCTACGATGATTGCATCTGATTGACGGCGTATTTGGTGGACTATACGTCTGGAAATATCATTGCTTATCCATTTAGAATCTCCTGTTTCGGTGCAGATTTTCCCATCTAAAGTCATAGCGAATTTTGCTGTGAAAAAAGGTTCTCCAGTATTTATGAATTTTTTAAACCCTTCATACAATAAGCCGCAATTATTTGGCGATGGCCATGGTAGTATTGCTATTCCGTTATTTTTTAGTTCTTGGACACCCTTACCTGAAACTAATGGATTTGGGTCTTCGCATCCTATGTAAACAGTTCGAATGCCTGATTCGATTATGCGTTTAGTGCAAGGTCCTGTTCTGCCATAATGGCAACAAGGCTCAAGCGTTACATATAATTCACATTCGGAAAGATCTGCCATAGCATTGTCAATGGCGACAACTTCAGCATGAGATCCTCCTACAGGTTGTGTAACTCCTTGGCTAACTACGGCTCCGTTTTTTGTTATAACTGCACCTACCGAAGGGTTCGGACTCGTATTACCTAAGTTTTCTGAGGCTAGGCTTTCTGCTATTTTATTTGCTTCCATGTATTAGCAACCTTGAATAATTTAGGCCTGGTCATTTGAGAAATTTTCGTAATATTTACTAGGGGTCGGATCTACTTGACCTTGGTATTTACTTCCTAATCCTTCTGAGCCATATAATCTAGTCGCAGGGGTGGTTAATTCCAAAAACGAAATTTGGCCTATTTTCATACCATGAAACAATGTGATTGGTAAATTTGAGAGATTGCTTAATTCAAGAGTCAAATGTCCTTTCCATCCGGGATCTACAAAGCCTGCAGTTGAATGTATAACTAAACCTAGCCTTCCTAAGCTGCTCTTTCCTTCTAATCTAGCAACTAAAAAATCAGGTAATTCTATATTTTCGGTGGTGCTTCCTAACACAAACTCTCCGGGGTGGAGTATAAATGGAGTTTGTTCATCTATGTTTACTACTTCGGTTAAGTCATCTAAGCTTTCACGTACATCAATATAAGGTCTTAGAGAATTACTAAACACTAAAACTTTATTATCAAAATGTAAGTCGACACTAGCAGGTTGTACATCATTGTCATCTAAAGGTGATATTACAATATGCCCTTGTTTTATATATTCTAGAATGGTGTTGTCGCTTAATACGCTCATGTTTTATCCTTATTCAGCTATTGCTTATCCTTTGAAATCTACTCTACCATTGATTAGAGCTCGAGACATTACATGTTTGTGAATTTCTGAAGTTCCACCACCTATACGTGCATGTCGAAGTAATCTATACCAGTGAGGTATGGGCATGTCTAACGTTTCTCCAAGTCCTCCGAATATTTGCATAATTTTATCGATGCTACGGCACCCCCATTCTCCTGCGCAATATTTTATCATTGATGCTTCCACTCTCACGTCTTTCCCTTGGTCAGCTTGCAGGGCTGTTTCACGAGCTAATGATCTAAGGCTCATAATATCTATATATACATCTGAGATCATCCATTGAATTGCTTGGCGTTCTGATATTGGTACACCGTATGTGATTCTTTGGTTTGCCCATTCTATAGCCATCTCCAAGGCTCTAGTTAGAATTCCGATGGCCATAGAGCCTCTAAGTAACCTGTCATGATGAACCAACCACTTTTGGCCTAGGTTGAATCCTTGCCCGATTTCCCCTAGTATTTTAGTTTGCGGAACCCGAACTCCATCTAAATGAACATAAAACTGCTGGGATTTTGTCGGAGTGATCCATATTTTTATTGGGTCGAATGATAGACCTTCGCTAGGATTATCAACTATGAACATGGTTATACCGCCTCTTTGGCGTTTTGAATCATCTGTTACTGCTTGTACCAGCAGAAAATCTGCAGATGCTGCTCCTGAGATATACATTTTTGTCCCAGTTAATACCCATTCATCTCCATCTTTAATAGCTTTAGTCTGCATCATTCCGCCTGGGTCAGAACCAGCCTGGGGTTCAGTTTGGCAAAAAGCGTAATTTAAGTCTCCATTTATTGCAGGTATCACATATTGTGATTCCTGTTCAGACGAGCAGGAATCGAGCATCATCATTGGCACAGGAGAAGTAGGCAATTGAACTATACTACGATGTATCTCTTCATCCATAACCACATGACCTAGAGCACCCATACCCCCACCACCATATTTTTCTGGTACAAACAAAGTATATATACCTGTGTCTTTAGAAATTTTTTCTAGTTTATCCCATGTATTCTGAGGAAGAGTTCCAACCACACCTAGAACAGTTTCTGCGATTCCTTTCGGTCCACTGTCATCTCCTTCTTGGGGGGGATTTGACAAGTATTCTGATTCAAGCGGGAAACATTCTTTTTCTACTATTTCTCGAATTGTTAATTTTAATGCTTCTAATTCTGGCGGAAGGCTTTGGCTTGGCATTATTCTCCTCAAACATCTAGCAGTATGCTATGATTTTTTTTAGTTTGTATGTTTAGATTCCTTAAGAAGTTGGTGGGTTAGTGGAATGGACAAACAAATAGAAAGGAAGATTGTAAGTAGGGATCATTTTCAAGGTTTTCAGAAATTTTGCTATATTTTAATTCTGGAGGCGTATCTGACATGGCAGCTGAGACAGATCCAAATATGGACATTCCGAGTGAAATTGTTAGTATTATACCTGTAGATATAGCTACGAAACGAATTTTCATTTTATTTCCATTTTTTATCTAGATGCCTTTGTTTGTGAACTAATTGTATAACGTAGTAAAATATTTATCTAGGTAATAAGAGGATCGTTGAGAGTAATTACTAGTCACTTAACTTAATAGAAAGAAAATAGTAAAGGTAGGGAACTGAAATGGAATATCGAAACATTCCAAGTGTCGAGGCTGTGATAAATACAGATTCCTTGAAAGAATTGTCAGGTGAATACCCACGGGAATGGCTAGTAGATATTACTAGGCTACAAATATCTAATAACAGAATTGGAATCAAGGAAGGACACCCCGTTAAGAATGCTGAAATTATTTCTATGGAAGTAGTGGACTATGTGAAAAATATCATGTCAGTTAAACCACGCGATGTGATCAATGCATCAGGCGTTATTATACATACTAATCTAGGTAGGGCCCCTTTGAGTGAAGACAGTATAACATCAGCAATGAAATGTTCTGAAGGATATAGTGACTTAGAATTTGACCTGGAATCAGGTAAAAGAGGAGCACGATTGGCATCGGTTAAATCATTATTGACTCAACTTACGCAAGCCGAAGATGCTGTTGTAGTAAACAATAATGCAGCGGCTTTATTATTGGCTTTGTCTGCTTTGTGCACTGGTAAAGAGGTAATAGTGCCAAGAAGCGAAGCTATCGAAATCGGAGGAGGGTTCAGAATACCAGACGTATTATCACAAAGTGGAGCCACGTTGGTGGATATTGGGACTACTAATAGGACATATATATCTGATTATGAAAGAGCAATTTCTGATAACACTGGAGCTTTTCTAAAAGCCCATTCTAGTAATTTTGTTATTACTGGTTTTACCCATGAGGTAAGTACTAAAGAATTGTCAATTATAGGTAAAAAGCATGGAATTCCGGTAATGCATGATGTAGGCAGTGGAGCTTTTTTGGATACTAGTGTTTATGGATTAACTCATGAGCCTACTCCTCAAGAAAGTATAGCTGATGGGGCAGATTTGGTATTTTTTTCTGGCGATAAATTATTAGGAGGCCCACAATCAGGAATAA
This sequence comes from Dehalococcoidia bacterium, assembly GCA_003523055.1. Classification (GTDB taxonomy): domain Bacteria; phylum Chloroflexota; class Dehalococcoidia; order Lucifugimonadales; family UBA3495; genus UBA2588. The sequence continues at coordinate 110,645 of DPHC01000014.1, forward strand.
TAATTGGTAAGAAAGCATATATATCTGTGTTAGAGCGACACCCTATGATGCGCGCTATACGTATGGATAAGATGAATTTAGCAGCTTTATCTACTACTTTGGGACACTATCTGAAAAATGAAGCCCTCACTAAGATACCAGTTTGGAAAATGATTTCTACTACAAATTCGGAATTGATGCAGAGGCTGCAAGCAATAATACAGCAATGTCAGACAGGGGTTAGTATCCAAGAATCTGAATCTGCTATTGGAGGGGGGAGTTTGCCAGGAGAAACAATTCCCACAAAAGTTTTGAGTATAGACTGTTCTTTATTAGGAGTTTCTGCTGAAAAAATGCAGAGTGATTTTCGTAAATTGAGAATACCAATTGTAGTAAGAATAGAAAACGAAAAAGTTATAATAGATCCTAGAACCATCTCTCCTGCCGATGACGAATATGTAAAACTGGCGTTACAATCGGTTTTAAAATAGCATATTATAGATTTAGTGAAAATGTTAATTTTATAGGTGTACTTTGAAAGATTATATTATTTTACATACTGCAGGACAGAGTTCCTGGCATTGGAGCAAGGTTTGGGCTTTGATGACAGCTCCGAGACAGCATCCGCCTAAACTTTATAAGAAGAATTTAGATGTAACGTTATTAGACCTCCCAGGGCATGGCTCTAATTCCCATAATGACACTAACCAGATTATGAGAAATGAATGTATATATGAATTAGAGCAACTAGTTAAAAACAAGAAGATGGACAATTATATAATAGTCGCTCATGGTTTTTCTGCTAGTTTAGTTTTGGAGGCTTTGAATTCGATAGAAAATTTACCATCTAAAATAGTTTTAATTAGCGGAATAGTAGCACCATCTGGTAAAAACTTAATTTCTTTATTACCATTGAAATCTAAATTGTTATATCAGATTGTTATGATTAAATCCAAATTGTTAAGAAAATCAGTAAAATTGTCAGCAAATTCTATAAAGTCTTATGTGTGTAACGGCATGGACACTATGTCAACAATCCAAGCGTTAGGTTTTTACGAAGGCGTACCGTCACAAATGCTAGAGGAAAAAACTGGCGATATCGAAGTCCCAGAGACTGTAGAAATAATATACGTCAAATTAACTAACGACAATTTATTTCCTGCCTCTTTGCAAGAACAAGTTGCACATTCATTAGGAGCGAGTTCCATAATAGAATTTAATGGGTGCCATCAAGCCTCTTTAGAGAAGCCGAATGAAATGGCAGAATTACTTTTGTCCTTACAGTAACATTTTTTTTATTAATGACTTTTATATCTAAGAGAAAGGTTATTCATGCAGATCATAGTTAGACAAATGAATGAATTTGACATAGAAGATCTTCTTATTATTGAAAAAGAAGCATTCTTCCCATTGACTATAGGAACTTCATTCAATATACAGCTTAAAAATAAGTATTCTAAATATATGGTTGCTGAAAAAAGTTACGTTAAGCCAATCGAGAACAGCAATCACCTTCTTTTTAAAAAAACAATCAAGTTATGTGCGAATTTATTTGGTATAATACCGCTATGGTTGATAAAATCTCCGTCTCCTGCCAGAGAAGTATTGGGTTACGTAGGGGTCTGGTTCCAGGGCGATGAGGCTCATATTTCAGAAATCGCCGTTAAGGTATCATACAGAGGTACAGGAATTGGAGAGCTATTGTTGATAAGTGCTATGAGAGTGGCAATAAACAATGGATCTTTGCAGATGGGATTGGAGGCTAGAATTTCTAATATTATAGCTCAAAGACTTTACGAAAAGTACGGATTTGAATTAAATGGAGTAAGAAAAAGGTATTACTCTGATAATAGAGAAGATGCTGTTATTATGACGACAGCAATGATTCACAGTAAAGAATATCAGGCCAAATTTATAGCATTGCAGGAAAGATACTTGGAGTCAGGTAAAAGTATAAATATTATACTTTAGTTTTATGAGGTATTTGAAGAAATAGGTTAAGTTAACTAACTTGCCTTAATGGTGTGGAATTTATGGTAGTAATAGGTCTAACTGGCGGAATAGCAACAGGTAAAAGCGAAGCTTCACGGATTCTAGAAGAATTGGGGGCTACCTTAATCAATGCTGACCTGATTGGGCATGAAGCTTATAAACAAGGGTCAGTAGGTTGGGAAAGTGTAGTACAGGCATTCGGTAAAGGCATATTAGATGAGTCTAATGAGATAGACCGTACTAAGCTTGGGACTATAGTATTTGCTGACAAAGATCAACTTGAAATTCTTAATGGGATAATGCACCCGATCATGGAACAACTTGTGGATGAACGTATCCATGAATTTAAAGCTATGGGTCTTCATGTAATCATAGTGGAGGCAGCTTTAATGTTTGAAGCAGGATGGGATAAATTAGTAGATATAGTATGGGTTACTGACGCTCCCCAAGAAATTGTTGTTGAAAGATTGCTACAAAGAAACGGATTCGACAAAGATGAATCTGAAAAACGTATCAATTCTCAAATGGCCCGGCACTTAAGATTGGGAAAAGCTGACTTGGTGTTAACAAATAATGGTGACCTAAATGACTTCAAAAATGGTATATTAAATGCTTGGGAAACATTAACTAGATAGGAGAAGGTAAGAGACAATGGTAGATGTATCAAAAACTGAATCAAAAGAATATGCGATAGAAGAATTTTTAATAAAAGAAAAACCATACTACAAGCCAGTGGGAGATGAAGAAGAGCTTTTTAATGCGGCTTATAAATCTCATATACCTTTGTTATTAAAAGGGCCAACAGGGTGTGGTAAAACAAGATTTGTTGAATATATGGCGTGGAAATTAGGAAGACCAATGACAGTTGTCAAAAATAAAAAATCTTCTTCTGAGGAAGATACACAGAAACAAATCCCATTAGTGACAATCGCATGCCACGAGGATTTGACAGCTAGCGACTTGGTAGGTAGATATCTTTTAGACGCAAATGGCACTAAATGGATGGATGGACCCATGACTAGAGCCGTTAAAAATGGAGCTATATTGTATTTGGATGAAGTCGTAGAAGCCCGAAAAGACACTACTGTTTTGATTCACCCTCTAACCGACCATCGTAGAGTTCTACCGATAGAGAAAACGGGAACAATTATTGAAGCTGATGACAACTTCTTGCTATGCATGTCTTACAATCCACATTATCAGAGCGCTTTGAAGGACATAAAGCAAAGCACGAGACAAAGATTCATATCAGTTGAATTTGACTATCCGCCTGTAGATGTGGAAGCTGAAATAGTATTTCAAGAAAGTGGATGTACTGAAGACCAGGCTAACTCACTCGCTAGATTGGGTGAAAAAATAAGACATTTGAAAGATAGCGGTTTGCAAGAAGGAGCTAGTACTAGATTACTAATATATGCTGGAAGGTTAATTAAAGAAGGAATTACTCCTAGAAGAGCTTGCCAAGTCGCAATCGTATGGACTTTAACCGACGAGCCAGATTTACAGAGAAGTATAGAAGAAGTAGTTTCTTCGATCTTTGAATAGAAAATGCAAGAGTTCTCGCTTACAGATCTTCAAAATGTTTTGAATAAAAAATCTCCCGCTGATGCAGGCAATGAAGAGAACTATATGCCTGCAGCGGTAATGGTTTTAATATATTTGAAGAATGGAGAGTATTCTATACTTCTGAATAAACGTTCTGAATTAGTGGAGCACCATAAGGGAGAGATGTCATTTCCTGGAGGAGCAAAAGACCCTGTAGACAATGATTTTCTTGATACTGCTCTTAGAGAAACTGAAGAAGAAATGGGAATTAGTAAATCGGATATCACTGTGTTGGGCAGATTAGACGACGTAATTACTAGAAGCAATTTTATTGTCAAAGTATACGTTGGAACAATTGAATATCCTTACCAATTTAACCCTAGCATTGAAGAAATAGCAGAAGTAGTTGAAATTCCAATTTCAAATTTATTGTCATCAGATAACCATAGTATAGAAACTAGATGGGACGGAAAAATTTTTAATGATGTAATAACTTATGCTTTTCAAAATTACTTAGTCTACGGAGCTACAGCTATCATTCTGGCTCAGTTTCTAGACATAGTATCGGATAATTTTGTAATGAAGGAGAGCCTCATTTGAGTATTGAAGACTGGAATCAACTAGAACAATCATTGAAAACGCTACCAGGAACTGTGGAAGATGCTTACGTCGAGTCAAAAAACGTGATGCAAGAAGTGTTTAGTGATGATGAGTTGTTACTGTGGGGAAAAGAAGGACTCTCAATCGGAACCCAGACGGTTCGCTCCTGGGAAGCTGCTATTGAATATTTTAATGTGAGTCACTTAGTAGTTAAATCTTTAGCATTTCCTTCATTCATGCAATGGGCTCGGTGTGGGACACATTTGTCTCAAGATGCACCTTCGTTGGCATCATCGTTTTTCAATGTAAGCCCATCTATAGTCACCAATTTACGACCTCAATATATTCCTAGATGGGTTGGTTTAGGACGAAGTCTCTACAAAGGAACTTGGAAATCAGGAAATTTGGCCTCTAAATTTTTTGAAATGAGCCCAGAATTAGTACGGAACCTACCTTTTTGGGATTTAGAAATATTTGCATCTATTTTGGAAACCATATCTGGTAAATCTTATGAGGTAGCATCAGATTGTTTGGACTTAGGAGCAACTGTGTTGCCGGCAATGAGCCGTGAACGAGAAGTCTTTTTGTCGATGTTGCGCTCATTAACCGATACTAGTTGGAGAGAAGTTAAAAGTTGCTTAGAGGTTGTGCCAAGGGCCGCAAAAGAAATTGATGAAGGTCAAATCGGAAGATTTTTGAAACTAGGAGAAAAATTAGCTAAAACAGGAATGAAAGACACATCAAGATTTTTATCGGATGGCACCCAGGCATTGAGTGGGCTGGAATCAAATACCCACGGCCATATCATAGATTTGTGTGAGACTCTGCTGGGAGAAGATCCAGATGCTGTCCAGCCATTTTTAAAAAGCCTAGAGCAAGCATTGGACTTAGTAACACTTGCTCAATTAGATCAATGGTTTAGCAAAGGCGTTGACCTTATCAAAGAGAACAAAGAAACTGGGCTTGCATATTTCAAAATAGAATCTAATACGTCAGAGACAGTATTAAACACGCTGTCTTCTAGTGTTGATCTGGATTTGATTAAAGGAATCATCAATATGTATTGCACTGCTTTGTCTGGCCAAGAATTACAGATTAGCAACAGCCAAGAATTAGTAGATAAAGGCATTGGATGGATTGACGGTAGTTGGGCTTCAACCGATGGTACCCAAGTGTTTCTACCATCAATAGTTGATCAATATGATGATAAAGCTGCTAATTTCTCGTGGTTTAAAGTTATAGCTACCCATCAAGTAGCTCGATTAGAATTTGGTAGCTTTGAGTTTGAATTTGAAAAACCGTCAGTTGTGTTTAGTAACAGGCGAAAGGAAACGGAACAGGCTAAATCAGAGCGACTCCAGAAATTGGGACAACCAGATGATGCAGGGAATATACGGACATACACAGATATTGGAAAATTATTTAATTTATTTGAAGAATCTAAATTAGCATTCGATATATTCACAGTATTAGAAGATTGCCGACTGGACCACATTATTAAAACTATGTATCCAGGAATAAAAACAGCTACAAAACAGATCCAAGATGACGCTATATTGAAAAGGCCAGAATTGACAGAACTCCCCTTGAAAGAAGCAATGGTGGAATTATTGATCAGGTTTAGCTTGGATCAGTTCAACAGTTTACAAGTTCCTACAGAGTATGAAGAAGTAGTAAACACTTTAGCAAATTTAGTTAATACATTGCGCAATGCGGATTCCACAGTAGAGGACTCAGCTGAAGCTACAATTAGAGCGTATGAAATTATTTCAAAGATCATCAACGATACAAAACCTGAAGAAGAATGGAAAGATGAGGACTTAGAAGACCAACTAGAACAATTTGATGAAGACGAATTTGAATCATTAGTTGAAAAATTGCAACAGGCAATGGAAATGTCAGGAGAAGATGGAGATGGAGATGGAGATCCATATGACTCACCTTCCCCTGTAGAGTATAGAGGTGATTTTAAACCAGAAATGGTTCAATTAATGTCCAAATTGCAAAGCGATGCTGCTGATGGTGGGGATGATCAACCTTTGAGCCAGGAAGAATTAGAACAATTATTACAAGAGAGTAATGATTTAGAGCTTGATGCGGAACAAGGAGAATTAGATGCAGGAATGTTTGCAGCTTTTGTTGAAAATATAATGAAAGAAGCTGGAATGCCACCACCCGATGGAGATCCAGGAGATGGCCAATCACCAGTTCTATCTGCAGGAGAGGAAGAAGGTGAACTTGAGGCTCAAGAGCCGAAAACGTTTGCTTATGATGAATGGGATTTCAGAGCAGATGATTACAAACCTAGATGGTGCATTGTGAAGGAAAAAGTAATAGAGGAAGGAGAACAATCTTTCTATACTGAAGCCATAGCAAATTATTCAGGCATATTGGCCCATATCAAGCGCCAATTTGAATTAATAATGCCAGAAACCTGGAGAAAGACTTACCGATTGGTAGATGGTGAAGACATTGATTTAAACGCGGCATTAGAAGCTGTAGCTGATTTACGTATGGGAATTCCTCCGGATGATAAAATTTACTGGCGCCGTAATAAAGTAGAAAGAGATGTAGCAGCAGTATTCCTTTTGGATATGAGCGCTTCTACCGCAGAGGCAATAGACGAAGGTAAACAGACCACTGATGACAGTGATGCCCCTGATGATCCAGTAGAGTACATGGTATGGCTCAGGAGACGACGTGAAGGTTTAACCAGGCGTAACTATAAAAGAATAATTGATTTAGAGAAAGAGAGCGCCGCATTGATAACCCAGGCAATAGAATCTATAGGTGACCAATATGGAATATACGGATTTTCTGGATATGGTCGAGAGAATGTGGAATTTTATGTCATAAAAGATATAGATGAACCATTTAATGACACTATTAAACGGAGAATAGATAAAATCACCCCTTTGCATGCTACCAGAATGGGAGCCTCAATTAGACATGCTATTACTAAATTAGAAAACCGCGACGCTACAACAAAAATAATGTTCTTAATCAGTGATGGTAGACCACAAGACAGAGGATATAGCAGAGAAGGGGTAGAAAAAGAATATGCAGTACATGACACTCATCAAGCATTAATTGAAGCAAGGCGGAAGAATATAATACCGTTTTGTCTTACTGTAGATAAGGCTGGGCATGACTATCTGAAAGACATGTGTGGGGATATGGGCTATGAAGTCCTAGATAATATATGGTCTTTGCCAGAGCGTTTACCTATGCTATATCGCAATTTAACGAAGTAATTTAGCGAGTTCTATCAAAGCGATATTGGCTGCTCGTCTTCTAATTATAACCCTTCTTGGAGCTAGGGTTAGAGGGATTTCAGTAAAAGTATTCTCGTGCGAAATTGATATGAATATCTGGCTAGTATTAGTCGATGGATTAGACTCCAAAGAAGTTGACCCGGCAATGCCTACACCATAGTCAGATCCAAACTGGTTTCTTACTGCTAAACTCATGGCATTGGCAGTTTCTTGACTTACAAATCCATGCTTGTTTATGATTGATTCTGGTACTCCGTAAAAAATAGCTACTTCGGAGGTATTGACAGTTAATCCTCCTTTATAGAACTTATCACTTTCCGGTGCATCTGTTATGGTACTAGCTAATATTCCGCCAGTGCCACATTCTATTGTAGATAAAGTTTTGTCTATCCTGTTTAAATGCTCTGCTATAGATTGTTGAGGAGTATATTCGTCAAATCCCCATACGAATTCTTCTAATGCATCAACGATATCTTTCTCCATCGGTTTTATCATAGAATCAGCTTGAGATTCAGTTCGAGCTCTAGCGATGATTCTTAGATGTATGCCATCTTGTTTGGAATATATCCCGAGATAAGGGTTTTCTTGACCGAAGTGAGGGCTTAAAATCTCGTCTATTTTACCTTCTGATAACCCCATAGTTTTTATGGTCCGAGTTAAGGTTATTTCTTGATTGCTTATCATCTGTAATGAAGGACGTATTTGCTCTTCCCAAAGAGGGTGCATTTCTGAAGGAGGGCCTGGTAAAGATATTATGATTTTGCCTGATTTTTCTACCCACCAGCCTGGAGCAGTACCGTATTTGTTGGGAACGAATTTAGCTGATGGTATTAAATGTGCTTGTTTTATGTTTGTATTTGGCATATCTTGACCCCGGGAAGCGAAATGTTTTTTCAGTTGTTCTACGATTTCTGTTTGGATTACAGGTGTTTCATTCATTGCTATAGATATCGCTTCACGAGTTAAGTCGTCTTGCGTTGGTCCTAGCCCTCCAGTAGTGATAATTAAATCAGCTTTTTGCAACGATGATTCGACTGCTCGAACTAACATGTCTATATCATCACCGACGATAGAAATACCGTTTAGAACAATTCCTAATGATGGCAATTTTGAAGCTATCCACGAGGAATTAGTGTCGGTTAATTCTCCCATCAATAATTCATGCCCAATAGACAGTATGTAAGCCTGCATAATTCTCTCTAAATCTAGTTACTTAACTATTTACGGAGTTGTTGGAGGATATGGCGGTTCAATGGCTAATTTATTTATCACAAATGCCCATTCTTGGGCTACTGTGAAGATGCTCTCTTCATTTACAAGTTTTATGTATTGGAATGTACCATCAGGTGTAGTAGTTCCCATGCTGAATTCAAATGTATAGCCTCCACGTTCTGTTACACGAACAACAGATTCTGGTGGATCTAGTCCATATGAAGAAAGGGGTTCTTTTGCTTTAGGAAGTTCACGTTCTACTGCAGGGCCTCCTAATAAAAATGGAGTTCCACTCCATTTTGGTCCATGGACTTGTACAGGCGGGTCTCCCCCAATAAACCATGCGTTACCACCGGGTGCTTTACTAAATGTTACATCAAAAGTTTTGTGAATGACTTCTATTTTTATTAAATCTGAATCGTTAACTCTGTAAAGCCATTTTCTATCTACGTGTTTTTTGTCATCAGGTTGATTAACCCAATAATATGTGGCAGATCCTCCTACTAATGCTAATATTATTACTAATAGAATTGTTAATCTAATATTCAATGCTTACCTTCTGACCCACCATGTACTAATAGCTGCTAATCCAAGCAAGCCAGGTATTATGAACCATGATGAAAATCTGACAAAGTCATGTTCGTTTTTGTCTAAATTGAACTCCCGATATTCAAATGATCGATCTCGAATGGATATTAGAGAGTAGTCTCCTAAGACATAATTGACTGTGTTAAGCAGTAGATTAGCACCACCCCCACGCTCCAAGAAAGTGTTAGATGCAAAATCCGAGTCTCCAAATATAACCATGTTTGTCAGTTGGTTGGGGTCAGGTGCTTCAGTTAACGCAGGGCCTCCTACTGGGCCAACTGCTAGCATGTATGCAGAGGAAAAAAACGGCCCTATTGGATCGGAGTTTTCTTCTCCAGGAAGGATAGGTTCAGTTCTGGTAGTGTCTCCTATTAAGAAACTAGCGTATGACGACATCGTCAACGGTACGGGCCACCTAAGTTGATCTTGAATCGGTATGATACTCGCTGCACCTGGCATAAATGTAAGGCCTAATTGAGATTGGTCAGTGCTGGTTATACTTCTTAAGGCGTTGATCATTATTGTGGCTTGTTGTGGGTCTAATAGTTCAAATTCTTCTTGGCCTATATCATTCAGATTCAAAGGTATGGCTCTAAGTGTCTTTGGATTATCAGTCACACTTTGCTCCATATCTAAAATATATCCGGGTTGTATCAACATTCCCCAGGTAGCAAGTAAAGATCTAAACGAATCAGGTGAATCAGGATCTGCAAAAAATATCAATGTACTTGATTCCCTTCTATCTGAATCATCAGAATTTTTCCCTAACAAATATTTATGTAAGACTTCAGCATGGGAGTCTGGTAGATCTAATGTTGGGCCTGCAATAACTAACAAGGCTGCATCGTCCGGCACTGATACATCAACGTTAGATAGATCCCACGTTAAAGGTAGAGTTTCATAATTGTCTTGGTTCAATTTCTCTGTGAGCTTTGAATACCCTTTAGGTGACATTGATAGGATGGATTTTTCACCATGCCCTTCTAAGAAGTAAATTTTCTTTTGTCCCTTGCTAGTAGCTATTAGTATACTAGTATATAGATCTTGCTCCAGTTTACTGTATGCATTATCTGTGGGTATAACAATAGATTTGAGGTTAATATCATCCGCAGTGACAACTATCGACTCATAAGCGTTGACTCCGTAAGACCTTGCTAAGTCTGGTTCTAGATCCGGATCACGGATTTCAAAATTGAATTTAGTCGTTCTTTTTTCAAACTCGCTTAACATATCTGTCACTTTTGTAAATCTGGTTAAAGCATCTACATTTTCGCTAATGTCTGAAGGATAAAACGCGATAGCTTGCACGGGTTGCTCTAGATTTTTCAGCAATTCAGTGGTGCTATTGGATAAGCTGAATTGGTTGTTGGCTGTTAAGTCGAAACGTTTATTATTGTCTAAAGACACGAGATTGATTATTACAACTATAACTACAAATACACTTATCATGATTAAAGTATTAGCGCCGTACTTGCCGCTTCTACTCAGGAATCCGGCTGTTACTTTACTGATGAAAATAAATCCCATGCTGACCAGGAGAATGAGCCCCATAGCAATTAAGATTAGAGCATACGGTAAAAGGCTTTTTATGAACATAAGTATTATTAAACCCAATATAGTTGATAATATTGCTCCGATTAAAATAGGGGTGGCGTAAGTTGATACTGTTCCAACTATTGAACTTAATAATCCAGTATTTAGTGGTTGTACTTTAGCTTCCTGAGACACTCTTTCACTTCTGCTTAGGCGCCTCCAGTCACGGTTTCTGTTATTAGGGGTTTGCACGCTACCTCCAGCGACGAGATTCTAGGATTCTTATTGATAAAAAGACGAATAAAATCGTTATACTTAGGAAATAGACCACGTCATGTGAATCTATTATTCCCTTATGAAAGTCATCAAAATGGCTTTTAATACCTAGTTCTTGTATTAATGTTGCCCAAAACCCTGTCACCATTGTTGAAGCGTAATCTGCGAAATATAAAATTAACAAAGTTCCCATTGCTACTACAGCGGCAACGATTTGGTTGCTTGTTAATGTTGACGTTAATAGACCAATAGAAAGAGTTAGAGTGCCATATAAGATTATCCCGAGATAACCCGAGTAAATAGGGCCGGGGTCGGGATCTCCGAAAATAAACAGTAAAATTGGATAATAAGCTGTCATGGCTATCATAAACATTAAGAATATGAAGCTTGCGATGAATTTACCCAAGATAATCTCCCAATCTCTTACAGGAGAGGTAAGCAGTAACTCTATAGTTCCCAGTTTTTGCTCTTCTGATATTAACCTCATTGTTAATATAGGCGATATTAATATTAGAATTAGTGTTATGCCGCCAAATGTGGAAGCTCCGAAATCAATGCCTACAAAAAACTTTGTTAATGAAGCCTCTGGGAATGGGCTACCCATATCTATTGTGAAAAACACTCCAGTTCCGAGTAGAAATATCATACCTACTATGTAACCGGTAGGGCTTGTGAAGAAGAATTGGATTTCTTTTAAAATGATTGCTCGTAATCCACGCATTTAAAGTTCCTCTGATGTGGTTAGTTTTAAGAAGATATCTTCTAGGCTCATTGACGTCATTTGCATACTAAGGAGGCTACAATCATTTTCTATTATTATTCTGGAAATGTTGTCTCGGATGTCTAAATCGTTTTCTGTAGTTATTTCAAATGAAGTTTTTTCTCTGTCATTGGTCCGTTTAATATTTGTCACTCCTGGGATTTGTTCTAATAAAGGTTGAATTTTTACTCTGGTTTTAGATATTTCTAGAGAAATATGTTGAGTTGACTGCAATGTTTCAGCTAAGTTAGTAGGAGTATCTTCTGCTACAATTTTACCTTGGTTAATTATTAAAACTCTCCCACATACCATACTGACCTCAGGAAGAATATGACTACTCAAAACAACAGTCTGTTGCCTGCCAATATCTTGAATTAATCTACGGGTTTCAACGACTTGGATAGGATCTATCCCTATGGTTGGTTCATCCAACACTAATATTTCTGGTTCATGGAGTATAGCCTGAGCGATTCCTACTCGTTGTCTGTATCCTTTAGAGAGTTTCCCAATAATAGTGTTGTAATAATCTTCTAACCGGCACGTCTCGATCACATCAGGTAGTTTGGTATTAATTTGCTTGGATCCTAAGCCTCGCAAAGATGCCATGAACTTAAGGTAGCTTTTCACAGTCATATCTGTATGTAAAGGAACAGTTTCCGGTAGGTATCCAATTTTTCGTCGGCATTCAAGAGATTGCCCTACAATATCCATACCGTCAATTGTAACTTTGCCACGAGTTGGGGGCATGTAACCTGTCAAAATGCGCATAGTAGTAGTTTTACCGGCTCCATTTGGGCCTAAAAATCCTAAAATTTCGCCTCTTTGAACTTTAAAATCTACATTATCTATAGCTGGTTGCGGCCCATAATAATGAGTTAGGCTGCTTGCTTCTATAATAAAATCTTCGTTATGTTCGGTCATTTCCCTGCCTGAGTACAATATTTTTATTAAATTGTACTATAAGTTGACTGATGATATTCTATACAACGAGTTTTGCCAAGTGGAGAAAGAATGCATCTAGCGATAGACGGCTTCGATGGAGAAGCAAAAAAGTTATGGGATAAAGAACTTATTACACAGTTTTTGATTGAATATCCTGATGCATTGAAAATGCACAGAATTACAGAACCCAAGGTGGTGAACTACGAAGATCCCAAAGGAACTGATTCAGGAATTTCAGGATTTGTTATCATTGCTGAAAGCCATATTAGTATTCATACTTTTCCTGATCGTAATTACGTTAATATAGACATATTTTCCTGTAAAGCCTTTGATAATGAAAAAGCACTGAATGATGCAAAAAAATTACTTGGATTGAAAAACGTTAAAACTTGGGTATTAGATAGAGGTTTGGAATGGTTGAGCTCAGCAGAAGGTCAGCGGCAGATGGATGCACAACGAACCGAATTGTCTCCTGACTAGTGAATACATCGGGAAATATGCTACCAGATAAATCGTCCAATATGTTTTTGGGTATGGATTATTCACATTTGGAAACAATTGTTCCAGATTGTGTAATAGTTCCAATTCCATATGACAGCACAGTTTCTTTTAACACGGGATCCAGACATTCTCCTAAAGCAATTATCCAAGCATCAATTGAATTAGAAGATTATGATTGGGAAACTGGAGTTAATTTTGCTGACTATGTTATTTGGACTACCGCACCTATTGACGCTGATATGAGGGGCCCAGAGTACATGCTGTCCAAAATAAAAACAGTTATCAATGACTTAATTTCTCAAAATTGTTTAATTGGTCTTATCGGAGGTGAACACTCTATTAGTGTTGGAGGAGCTCAAGCTTTTTCAGAAAACTTTGATGATTTTTCAGTTCTGTATCTTGATGCTCATGCTGATCTGAGAGACGAATACATGGGAACCAAATGGGGGCATGCCTCAGGAGCTAGGAGGATCTGTGAATTTTCAGATTTAGTAATTGCAGGAATTCGGAGTATTTCTTTAGATGAATTGGAATTTGCTAGAATGACTGGCATACCTATGTTGTTTTGGGATCGTAATGTAAATTTAGAAAATTTTGTTGCTGAGATTCTGGGCAAATTGAACACCAACGTATATTTGAGTTTAGACTTAGATGTATTGGATCCTTCTGTTACTGGTACTGTTGGTAATCCAGAACCTGGTGGAATGACTTGGATGGATATAGTCTTTATACTTGGTGAAATTTCCAAATATAGGAATATCGTTGGGTTTGATTTGTCTGAATTGATTCCAGATGGCAATAATACCTCCGGAATATATGCCGCATCTAAATTAATTTACAAAATAATGGGAAATTCCATCGCTAAAAAATCTACTTGACCATTATTTTTCAACCCAAACAGCATGTTTCTGGTTATAATACAATAAGTAAAGAATTTAATTGAAGCGTAAGTAATTTGAGGAAAGGTTCTTCATGGAAAATATAATATACTTAGATCATGCGGGAACGACAGGCGTATCTGATGTAGTTCTGCAACGGATGCTTCCGTATTTTTCTGATAAATTTGGAAACGCGTCCAGTGTTCATAACATTGGGCAAGAAGCCAAATTTGCTTTGGACGATTCAAGAGATTTGGTATCTGGAATTTTGAACTCTAGAGTGGGCGATATTGTTTTTACAAGCGGCGGTACGGAATCAGACAATACTGCCATTATAGGTGCAGCTTTAGCATTGAGAGATACCGGCAATCATATAATTACTTCATCCGTGGAACATCACGCGGTTTTGCATGCTTGTGAATATTTGGAAAATTTAGGATTTGAAATCACTTATCTGCCAGTTGATAAAAATGGAGCCATTGATTTGGCACAACTTGAAAAAGCTATCACAAACCAAACTATTCTGGTGAGCATAATGTATGCGAATAATGAAATAGGAACTATTAATCCTATACCAGAGATTTCAAAAATTGTTAAAACAAAAGCCAAGAATTTTAAACGAACTATAGTGATGCATACTGACGCGGTTCAGGCAGCAGGGTTTTTGTCACTAGACACAGGAATTTTAGGAGTTGATATGCTGAGCCTTTCTGGCCATAAATTTTATGGACCTAAAGGAGTAGGCCTATTGTTTGTAAAGCGAGGAACTCCATTTCTACCAATGATGTTTGGAGGAAGTCAAGAAAGAGAGCGCCGACCAGGTACTGAAAATGTAGCCGGAATAGTAGGATTTAGTACTGCTTTACAAATAGCGGAATTTGATAGATCGCGAGTATCACAATCATGCCAAATATTGCGAGACTTCTTAATTGACGGTATTTCCAAACAAATTAGCGATGCAGTATTGAATGGCTCAGTGGCAAATCGAATGGCTAATAATGTTAATTTTTCATTTCAAGGAGTAGAAGGTGAATCGATACTGTTGGGTTTGGATATGGCAGGTATCTGTGCATCAAGCGGAAGCGCATGTAGCTCGGGATCTTTAGAACCGTCACATGTGTTATTAGCACTAGGACAAAGCTCAGAATTGGCTAGAGGTAGTTTGAGAGTTACACTTGGTAAAGACAATACAAAAAAACAAATTGAATATGTGCTAGGAGTGTTGATAAAATTGGTTTCTGAATTACGTGGAATGCCTACTCTTTCACCTACTGCGTTATGATACGGAAAATAAAATGAAAAGAAATAAACGAATATTATTACTGATAATGATGGCTGTTTTAATGGCAATGAGTGTTGTGAATTGCACCACAGAATCTTCAAAACTAGGAAGGTTTTACAAAGGAAAAGTACTACATATTAGTGTTGTGGAGATAGAAAGGATGGCAGTAATTTCCTTTTCTACTATTGATCTTGAAGGGCTTCAACGGAATTTTCAAATAAAACCTGAAGATGATAATAACCAAATCGTTGGGTTAAGAATTAAAGTAGAAAATCACACGGCATCCACCGCTATTGTTAACATAGATAATAGTGCAGTAGTTTTAAATGACTTTTTCTCTAATGACTATATTCCAGTTGATATTTACAAAAACATGATTCCCGAACCAAGTGTAGAGGGAAGTGTATCTGTTACACCTTTATGGAATAATATCAGAAAAGATGGTAGCTTTGAGTCCTTTGCCTTACCCAAAGATACTGGAATTGACGGTTGGATGTTCTTTGAAGTACCTATTGATACTACATTCAAAGAATTCAAATGGAGAGCTGGAGACTCTTTAGGAATTGTATTTTAATTTTCCACGTTACTTGAATAGTGATTAAACCTTCCTCGTTGAAAACTTATGTATTCTTTCTTGCTCATTTTAGGAGAGAATTTGTTAATGACTCTTTTAGCCAAAGCACTATTGTTAGCGAGTAGATCAATGATCACCATACACATTATTTTTGCAGGATTTACGATTGCAGTATCATAGTTGGTTATGAGGTAGTTTTTACTGTGCCCCGTACCAGTGGCTCCAGTGCAATAGGGATGACAAGTTGGTAACAAGTAGCTTAAATCACCCATGTCAGTAGATCCTCCAGAATTGACTGCATTGGATATGTTTAATACTTTGCCTTGACCTAGAAGTTGAGTCGCGTTGTTTGAAAATATGTTTTGTAATTCCCCATCATTTGACATTGGCAAATATCCAGGAACTGTTGTTATGTTTAATTTGCTTCCCATAGCAAGTGCACCGGCTCTAAAACAACGGTCAATTATCTTGGAATTTTCTTCAATGGAAGATAAGTTAGCTCCTCGTAATCTCCATTCTAATCCGATAGCGTTCGTTTGCTGATTCTCATTAATCTGTGTGTCGCTAATTATCCCATGCGTTCTAACTACGTCATCATTCTTGAATAGCTCTCGATTATACTGGATTGCATTCATAGAAAACACAGCGGAACTTAAAGCTGTATTATATTCCGTTGATCTGGACGTTTGAAATTGGACATATTTTGAAATATGCCCTGTGCTAGATCCGCCAAGAGCGAATTCATGAGGCCCAGATCCTGATGCCGTGTGGCACATGAAGGCAATGTCTATGTCGTCAAACTCACCTAATTTGATAAGTTCTTGCTTACCACCAAGGAATTCTATTAACCCAGCCTCTTTCATTTTGAGTCGTTCTGGAATATCTATAAATTCTTCTGCTGGCACAGCAAACGGGGAAATACTTCCATGTAAATTACGTAATATTTCCGAATGGTTTAACCCGAACAATACTCCTATCATCATACCAATTTGGCAGTTGTGTCCGCATGCATGCGCAGCGTGAGTAATGCTATTACTATTAGGATGTTCAGATACTACTAAAGAATCTAGCTCTCCTAAAACGCCTATGTTGGGACCCGGATGCAATCCGGATAATTTACCCTTGATGCCTGTCACCGCTAAGTTATTTTTATAAGGTATGTCCATTTTGGCAAAATATGATCTAACTAAACTAGAGGTGGTATGTTCTTTGAATCCAATTTCAGGGTTATCCAATACAGCGGTAGCTATGTCAAAAAGTTCAGCTTTTTTAGATTCAATTTGCTGGCAGGCTAGGGATTTAAGGGTCGATACATCAGTCATTTCAATCTTTGTAAGTTTCGTTGCTGTTTAGGCTCCTCATAAAAGACAGATATTCAGCAATTTTCATAGCAGGTCTGTGTTTTGCTATAACTTGGTTGGCTAGATTTGCGTTGTCTGACAAAAGATCAATTATAGTAGCAGATAAAGATTTAGCAGCCGTTAAAACTGCTAGCTGGTAGTCTTCAATAACATAATTTGCTCCGTGCCCTATCCCGGTTGCTCCTCCTACATAGGGGTGTATTATCGGCATTATTTGACTTACATCTCCCATATCAGTAGATCCAGTACCGTGATATCGATTGCCAACATTGGATTCCCCTACCAAAGAGTTTGCATTAATCTTAAAGACATCCATAAGATTAACGTCTTGGTTCAGCGGCATGTACCCGGGGATTGTTTTGATATTAACTTCGGCACCGACTGCCATTGCTCCAGCACGTAAAGCTCTATCAACTTTACGGTTAGCATCCATGATAGCAGTCATTGTTTTTCCTCGAATAAAAGTTTCCATAGTCACTTCAGATGGTACCGCGCTAACCGCTTCTCCTCCCTTGGTTATAATTGGATGCACCCTAATGGTGTCACTGTCTTTAAATGTTTCTCTGTTGTAATGGATAGCAGATAACGCCAGAGAGGCTGCATTCAAGGCATTGATTCCTAAGTGTGGAGAGCCACCTGCATGAGCGCCTCTTCCGATGAACGTTATTCTTTTTGCTACTGTGCCGTTATTTGTACCGCTGATGCATAGTTGTTTCTCTTCTGGAACGCTAGTAGTGTGCATCATCATAGATATATCAACGTCGTCAAACTCACCGATTCTTATGAATTCTGGTTTCCCCCCAAGAAACTCTATCTTTCCTAATGTTCTTAATGTATCTCGATATTCGATCTCAATATATTCTTCTGCAGGGACTGCCATCAGAATCACTCTGCCGCATAGTTTGTCTTGCATTTCAGGAGTGTTTAGAGCCATACCTGCTGCTAACATCATGCCGATTTGACAGTGGTGTCCGCATGCGTGTGCGGCACCAGTTTTGAAGTTAGCGAATGGATGATCTTTAACTATTAGAGAATCTAGTTCTCCTATCAAAGCGATAGTGGGTCCGGGTTTTTTAAATGTTATTTCTGCTCTACTTCCTGTTAACGCAAGCCCAGTTTTGAACGGTATTTCCATACTAGAAAAAGCTTCATTGACCGTTCTGCTAGTTTTATGCTCTCTAAAACCAGGTTCAGGATTGTCAAGGATCGTTGAACATATAGTTAGTATTTTTTCAGAAACTGAGTCTATAGTTTGAAAAGCGTTAGATTTTAATTCAGTTAATGGCATATACCACCTCTTCCAAGTATATAATGTGAATCGTTAGGATACGATTTTAACACAGGAACATATTGAAACCTGATATCAATGACAGTATATTTAATGATATAACGACATTACTCTTTATTATTGTTCAGGCCTGATAAAATTGTTGTAGGAAAATTAGATGCCAATTAAAATAGTTATTGCCCCACAAAATTTCAAAGGTAGTTTAACTGCTTATGATGCTGCCATAGCTATTGAAAAAGGAATTTTAGAGATATGCCCCGAAGCGAAAACAGTACTTGTCCCTATAGCAGATGGAGGTGATGGAACATTAGAGGCTCTAGTTAATGGAACCAAGGGAAAAATATTTTCCAACACAGTCACAAATCCACTTGGTGCAGAAATAGTCGCTGAATGGGGCGTTATGGGAGATCAGAGTACGGCAGTAATTGAAATGGCTAAAGCATCAGGATTGGCTTTAATAAATTATCTACAGCGAGATCCATTATCTGCTAATACTAACGGTACTGGGCAATTAATAAAAAACGCTTTAGACAAAAAATATTCAAAAATTATTATTGGTTTAGGTGGAAGTGCGACTAATGATGGCGGCATCGGTATGGCGAGGCACTTAGGTTTTAAATTTATTGATAAAAACGGCAAAGAAATATCCGGTGGTGGCGGAAAACTTATAGACATAAACTCTATCGATATAGCTGATGTCGATAAAAGAATTGAGAAAACACACTTTATTGGAGCCTCTGATGTTACAAATATTTTGTGTGGAGATATAGGAGCCGCAGCAATATTTGGCCCTCAAAAAGGAGCTTCAGAGCAGGACATAAGGGTCCTTGATCAAGGTTTACATAACCTTGCACAAGTTATTTTTAGAGACTTAGGAGTTTCTGTAAAAGAATTAACTTCTGGTGGAGCTGCTGGAGGATTGGGGGCAGGAATTGTTGCATTTTTAGGAGGAGAATTAACATCTGGAATTGACTTAATCTCTGATGTACTTAATTTGGAAGAGAATATTAAAGATGCCGATTTAATTATCACTGGAGAGGGCCAGACCGATAGGTCTAGTATTTTTGATAAAGGTCCTGTTGGAATTGCACGTATGGCATCTGAATATTCAGTACCAACTGTGATATTAACCGGATCTTTGGGAAGAGGGTACAGGCAAGTTTATGCGCATAATATCGCTGCAGTTATTCCTATCTCTGATAAACCAATGCGGTTTGAAGTGAGTCTTCTAAGAACAAAGCAATTGTTACAATCAACTGCGGAGAGAGTAATGAGATTATTACTCATTGGCCAAAAGTTTGAGTAACTGATCTATCCAATCACTCTTTCTTTTACAAAACTCACTACTAACTCACTGAGCTCTAAAGCTCTGATTGAATCTGCTTCCTCAAAAGCTTCAGATGGCGTGCCTCCGGGTAAATAACTAGGGTACCTAGTCATTTCGAAATATTTATCTAATTGTCTAGCCTCGCTTTTAATGGTGTCGAAGAACATTTCAAATAATTTTGCATCTTCACATAAATCGCTCAAAGAATGGCCCCATACGTCTTCTGCTCCACGGAAGTACAAGTAGCCTTTTATGGATTTTTCTGCTGCTTGGTGGCACAAAAAGCAAGCAATATTATATTTGGCTCCAGTTTGGTTATATTCCGCGTCTTCTAAGTCCTGTAAGGCCTGCTTAACCCATCTTGTACCTTCTTTATTGTTCGTCATCATATAATATCCTACCTTCTTTACATGCTTTTATTAAAACGGGTAACTCGTGCTGCAGTACTTCGAACTCTTCCGGAGTATATACAGCAGTCTCTACTGATACGTTGGTGTTTAGGTGGTAATAGAAAAAATCTTCTCTCCGGACATAGTTTGAATCTGTTTCTTGGATTACCACTAGATTTATAGGGCTATCTGGAGCATAAATTCCGGTTGTCATAGCTCCAGTTAATATTACTTTTTTCACCCCTATTGTTGGAAGCAATTCTTCAATAAGTTTCAGTTCTTCTTCTAACATTTGCTTTCTGAATTCAGTGAAGCCTACTCTCATTGGCATAGTGCACTCCTATTGGGTTTAACTGTTTATTAATTTTGTCATATTATTTAATACATTGATTTCTGATGATACTAATGAATCTAATTACTATATAGGGTAAAAGATTGAAATGGCGATAGTTTAAATTTGGTTCTAACCCTAACATGTTTGGTATAAGCTAAACAAGGTTACTAGGCCAAGCCTCAGAAATATAACTATTGGAACTTGATTCCATCATAGAAATGTGAGGGTTTAATCGACCCGGGAGATAGTTTTGGTATTACTTGAATGTAATGTTCTATTCCCAAAATGTTCTCTTTCACTGTTTGTGGAGCATTCTTGTATGGCCAATTGGGTCCAGTTTGAGTTCTGTGGCATAAAATGCTTTTAATTTTAGTGCCTAAAGCTGATTTAATGTTTATTTGAAAGTCGATTTCTCCAACAGGTGTTCCGTGCGTCAATTGTTCGGGGCTCGGCTCGGGCATATCAATATTGTTAGCTTTAAGCATGTCGTACCAAAGTTTTCGGTACCCTAAAGGCCTAGCACAATGTAACAACTTAGAGACCTTCCAAACAGGAAGGTCTCTCCCATTCTTTGTAGCAACATACTCATTATTGCTGGATTTGTGAAAAGCTTCGGTAACGTGATTTGAGATTGATATATGGTCAGGATGGCCGTAGAGTCCGGTAGGTTCAAACGTTAAAAGTATGTGGGGTTTGAAAAATCTAATTTCTTGTACTAATTGCGATTGTACAACAGAGTGCTTGGCGTTGATGAACGCTTCGGGATGGAAATTCGCCTCCCAGCCGTCCATGCCTGAATCTTTATATTCTAAGATAGTGAGGCGATTAATCCCGAGTGCTGTACAGGAATCTCTTAGCTCTTGCCTTCTAATTTCACCTAAATTGGCTTCAGTTGCAATACCTTCTTCTCGAATTTCTCCTAACTGCCCTGAAGTAGTAGTTAATAATGCGATATCTGCCCCTTGAGACGAATATAGAGATAAAGTTCCTCCAACAGGGAATGCCTCATCATCCGGATGGGCAAAACACGCTAGAACTCTGAAATTTTTCAAATTTATATTGTTCATGATATACAACCGCGTGCAGTAATGTCCCATATGTTTTCTACTAGCCCATCTCTAACACCGATGAATTCATTCCATCTACTTACCATAGCATCTTGTTGAGACGGTAATAATATAACTTGGTCTCCAATGCCTACATCAATTCCTTTGGTGGATATGGTTGTGCTTATAGTGTCCATGTTTACAATTTCACAACCTTTTGGAAATTGAATTATGGGAACTCCTTTTAATATGCTAATGTGCTTCATTCCTACATTCAATATAGCAGTATTGCTATATTGAGTTTCTGTTACAGTAGCCAGGATTTTTGCAGAATAAGCGAATTCCGACATATAGTGATAATCAGTTTCCATCATCAAGTAACTTCCACCTTGAATTTCTGTAACGCCTGGAATAGATGCAGCTACATCATAACTCCAAGTTTCGCCAGTTGAGATTATGTCCACGTTGATGTTATTTTGTTCTATTAATTCCTTGGATTCAATTACTTTAGCTATGGTTTTGTGGGCCTCTAAAGATCTCTCTTCTAGATCGGGTACTCCATTGATGGTTTGATGGCTCATGAGCCCTTTAAACGTGATATTAGGTAACTTCATGATGGATTTTGCTAGATTTAACGCCATTTCTGGAGTTTGGACGCCGCAACGGTTCATTCCGGTTTCGATTTCTATAATCAACCCTATGTTGACGTTTTCTTGTGAAGCTTGTTTGGAAATCTCTTCAGCATTATTAAAATCATCTATAGCTACGTTTATTTCTGATCTTTTAGCAAGTAGATTCATTCTTTTGATTTTATTTACATCCACTATTTCGCTGGTTATCAGTATTGATTTTATTCCACTGTCTACCATTACCTCTGCTTCAGACACTTTTGAGGCGCAAACACCTCCTACAGTGCCGCCAGTGTTAATCTGAAGATGTGCAATAGCCGGTGTTTTGTGATTTTTGGAATGAGGACGTAATTTAGAAGTTTTGTCTGAATAAAACTCTTTGATATGATTCATATTGTGTTCTAAATTTGTCAAGTCTATTATGAGGCAAGGAGTATTGAGGTCATTAATTGATGTTCCTATTGTGGGTTTGTAATTCATACTGACTCTCTATTTAAAATTATTATGAAAACTGTCCGCGGTTGACTATGGGCATGTATCCAGTAAAGATACCCTTTGTGATAAATCTCATGAAATCAAATTGGTTTATGCACAATTCCATTGATTGAGGAATCAGTTCAATTTTAGATTTGATTTCGATGTCTGAAGCGTTACCGGCTGGAAAAGATAAACAACCATGTTCTGCACTAAATTTTTCGGGATTGAGGTAACTCGTAAACGGGCGGGATGGGTCTCGGTAAATAGTAGGTAAACCAAGGTCTGTACCGTAAGTTTTATGCCCAGAATCTATTACAATATAATTGCTAGGTGCCTTACTGATAATTTGTGATAGTACAGACGCAGATATTATTAATTGAGGTATTGATTTCAGAGCATTAATATCTGGTATCGGATAGCATCCTGCAACGATGGCAGTGATTATATTGCTATTTGGTAATGTATTTATATTGTTTTCTCCAAATACAATTATATTCAGATATCCTGATACTGGAACTGCTGAAGCAAAATCTAATAATTTCATATATTGGATCTCGATGTCATTTGGCTCATTGGTAGTTGCGTTGGCGTCTAAGAGAGGGTTGATCCCAGTGTATTTTTTGTATTCTGAAAACTCTGTGCTAAGGCCAATGAAATTCAACTTCTTTGAGTTTTTGATACTATCTACCATGCTTTTTAATTGTTCTTTGTTTTGTATTCCGGAGATCATATCGCCACAATTGACATGTAAAAGTATGCCAACTGATGTAGTTAGTTCGCCTAATGATTCCTCTAGAATCTCCAGGTGGCGCTGGTGTGTTACGACAATGGATATGTTTATAATCTTCGTTAGTAGAGATAATCTTTTGGC
Source organism: Dehalococcoidia bacterium (assembly GCA_003523055.1). GTDB lineage: Bacteria > Chloroflexota > Dehalococcoidia > Lucifugimonadales > UBA3495 > UBA2588. The sequence continues at coordinate 134,304 of DPHC01000014.1, forward strand.
TTGTGATGGAGTCACGGGAGTGTTTTTTAAAATCACATCACTGATATTGAGGCTCTGGAATGCTTCAATTTCAGATATTGAATTACAACAAATACTTGATAAAACGTTAGTAGCATTCAATTGGCGTTTAGTGATGGCTAAAGACCCGTGTATAGATGGGTAAGCAAGTACAGACACGTGTTTTGTTGCTGCGATGGCGTGATAAGTTTGGATATTTTTATCTACAAGATCAATGTCTACCATCAATGCAGGTGTATCTAGATCGTATTTTGTAATACCAGGAGATTGATATAATAGTTTTTCCATGTCAGCCCTTAGAGCAATGTATTGTATTGCGACTATAATATACTTTACTGACATTTTTACAATATATGAACAAAAATTACTAAGATTAAAGTTTGACGATTTGTGTAATCCAAATTATATTGTTGGATATAGTTTGTTTAAGGGAGATGTAAATGAAAACTACAGCTGCAGTTTTATATAGCGCTAACACGCCGTTAGAGGTGGAACAATTAGATATAGATGATCCTAAGAATGGAGAAGTAAGAGTTAAATTAGTGTCCGCAGGGGTTTGTGGTTCCGACTATCATGTTATGAAAGGAGAATGGACAGTTCCTTTACCGATGGTACTTGGACATGAAGCCGCAGGAGTTGTAGAAAGTATTGGTCCTGGAGTAACCAATGTACAACCAGGGGATCATGTTATTTTGAATTTTCGACCCAATTGCGGGTGGTGTAAGTTTTGCACTATAGGCCGTCCAGTTTTATGTAATGGAGCAGACACTGACAGATGGATGATGTTTGATGGCACTGCCAGATTGCATAAAAACGGGAAAGATATATTTCATTTTGCCAGAACAGCTTCTTTCTCTGAATATTGTGTTGTAGCTCAATCTGGTGTGGTGAAAGTGCGTGATGATATGCCTTTAGATAAAGCATGTTTGATAGGATGTTCAGTTATGACTGGCGTAGGCGCTGTAATTAATACAGCTAAAGTTAAGCCTGGAGATAGCGTTGTGGTAATAGGCTGTGGAGGTGTTGGATTGAATGTAATTCAAGGAGCTGTACTTGCTGGAGCCGGAAAAATAATAGCAGTCGATGTATTAGAGAATAAACTTGGATATGCACTGCAATTTGGAGCTACAGACGTCATAGACGCTAGCAGTGGTGACGTTACCAGCAAGATTCATGATTTGACCGTGGGTGGTGCAGACCATGCTTTTGAGGCAATTGGGAATTCTAAAACTATTTTGCAAGCTTATGAAGCGACCTGCTTAGGAGGAGTAACTACTATAGTTGGTATGGCTGCAGAAACAGATGAAGTGGCAATAAACTGTCTTTCATTACCCCGAACAGAAAAGACTATACAAGGAAGTTGGTATGGCGGAGCAAGGCCTTCAGTAGATCTACCTAGAATGGTAGATTTGTATATGGATGGAAAATTGAAAGTGGATGAATTAGTCAGTAGAACCTATCCTTTCAGTGAAATTAATGAAGCTTATGCGGCTTTGGATAAAGGTGAGGTTGCTAGGAGCATCTTACTGTTTTAAAACAAATGCCAGTGGGCTTAGTTTTCATGAAATGCAATTGTTGCTCTAACAGCCTTAGTCCACTGGTCCGTTAATTCAGCCCGTTCCTTTTTTAACATATTTGGAGTTGTTTCAAATGAGGCCCTCCATCGAGAGGAGATGTCCTCCAGGGAAGGAAGTAGGCCACTACCAAGTGCTGCTAGCATCGCTGCCCCAAGAGCGGTACTTTCCATTATTAAAGGTTTTTTTATTTTTAATTGAGTTATATCTGATAAAAATTTAAGAAACCAATGATTCGCAACCATGCCGCCATCTACTCTGATTTCTGTTGGTGTTACCCCGTCTTTTATCATGCAATTAACTAGATCGTTAGTCTGATACGCAACGGATTCTACAGTGGCTCTAATTAGCTCATTTTTGGTAACTTGTCTAGTTAACCCATAAATTGCTGCTCGAGCATTTGGTTTCCACCAAGGTGCGCCTAACCCGGTGAATGCTGGCACTATGATAACTCCGCCATTAGTTGTGAGATTTTGTGATATTGATTCAGTTTCTGACAGGTTATTGATAAGATTCAAATTGTCTTTCATCCAGTCAAGGGAAGCTCCAGCCATAAAAATTGAACCTTCAAGTCCATAGCTAATTTCATCACCTACTTGGTAGCATATCGTCGATATCAAGTTGTTTTGAGAATATAGAAGTTCATGGCCGGTATTGGCTAATAAGAAACAGCCTGTGCCATATGTAGATTTTACTTGACCAGCTTGGAAACAAGATTGGCCAATCATAGCAGATTGCTGGTCGCCAGCAACTCCAAAAATAGGAAGGGTTCGATCTAATATAGTTTTTGATATTTCCCCAAAATACTCAGCGGATTTACTTACTGTTGGGAGTACTGATTCTGGGATGTTAAATATTTTTAATAGTTCAGTATCCCATGTCAGAGATTTGATATTAAATAAGCTGGTTCTAGAAGCATTCGTTACATCAGTTTTGTGATGTTTACCTCCAGTTAATTTCCAAATCAAATATGAATCTATAGTACCAAACAATAGTTCGTTTTTTTGGGCTCTTTTTCTAGCGCCTTTTACGGTGTCCAATATCCACGCGATTTTTGCAGCGGAGAAATAAGGATCTAAAACCAAGCCGGTAGACTTTTTTACTAAGTCTTCTACTCCAAGCTTTCTGAGATAGTCAATTTGGTTTGTGGTGCGCCTATCTTGCCACACTATAGCATTATATATGGGCTCTCCAGATTGCTTGTCCCATACGACTACTGTTTCTCTTTGGTTAGTTATTCCAATACATTTTATGTCAGCATTTTTAGATACAGCTTCCTGGTAAGCATCTTGCATAGTAGAAATAACAGATGTCAAAATGTCATTAGGGCTTTGCTCAACCCAGCCATTCTCCGGATATATTTGTGTTGTTGGCCGGCGGCATACGCTGATTATATCTCCAGATACTGAAAACACTATGGATTTAGTGCTGGTAGTACCTTGGTCTATAGTTAATATTGCGTCCAAATAATTCCTTATAACTATTCTTTTAAAAATTTGTTCTGCATGGTAGTATGCACGAATTAAGCTGTACTTCAAGTACAAACATACACTAATACCAAACATAACAGTTAAGGAATTATATGAATTACGCAGAAGAAGCATTGAGATTACATGCCCAGCAAAAAGGCAAAATAGTTATAGGAACTAAATTTACAGTTGAAACAGAAGATGATTTGGCTGTGGCCTACACTCCCGGAGTAGGAGCAGTAAGCATGGCTATCGCTGAAGATGTTTCAAAATCTTTTGAATTGACAAATAGAATAAACCAAGTAGCTATAATATCAGATGGCTCTGCGGTGTTAGGATTAGGAGATATTGGTCCAGAAGCAGCTATGCCAGTAATGGAAGGCAAATCATTGTTGTTTAAAAAACTTGCTAACATTGATGCTTTTCCTCTTTGTTTAGGAACTAAAGATCCGGAACAAATTGTTAACATAGTCAAGAATTTAGTTCCAAGTTTTGCTGGAATAAATCTAGAAGACATAGCAGCCCCTGCCTGCTTTTATATTGAAAAAGAATTATCTGAAATTGGGATCCCAGTTTTCCATGATGACCAACACGGTACCGCAATTGTGACTCTGGCAGGCTTAATCAATGGTATGAAATTGACTGGTAAAACAGTTGATTCCAAAGTAGTAGTTTCTGGAGCTGGAGCAGGAGGTATAGCTACTGCCAGATTATTATTCGATTATGGATTTAAAAATATAACATTAATCGACAGCAAAGGTATTGTCTGTGAGCAAAGAACAGATTTAAACGAGTTTAAGAAAGCAGTATTGTCATTTACTAATCTGAATAATGCACAAGGCCAAACCGCAGATGCAATGAAGGGGTCCGATATTTTTATCGGCCTGTCACAAGGCGGAATAATTGATTTAGATATGATTAAATCTATGAACAGTGATTCAATCGTATTTGCGATGGCAAATCCTACTCCTGAGATAATGCCATCTGAAGCTGCTGCAGGAGGAGCAAAAGTAATCGGCACAGGAAGAAGTGATTTTCCAAACCAAATCAATAATAGCTTGGTCTTCCCAGGTGTTTTCAGAGGCCTTCTAGACAGAAGAGCAACAGAAGTAACTACTGCAATGAAACTTGCTGCTGCTACTGCAATCGCGAGTTTAATAGAAAATCCCACTTATGACAAAATTGTTCCCTCCACTTTAGACCCAAGAGTTGTTCCCGTTGTAAGTAAAGCTGTTATATCAGCTTAAATTCAATAATAAAATAAGGATATATAGTATGGCTAAATTACGAGTAAATCATATACATTTGAGAGCCCCAAATCCTGAAGAATCTGCTAAATGGTACGTAGATAATTTTGGATTAAAAATTCAAGGTAGAGCGAATGGTCTAGGTGGAACGGATACCGTTAGATTAGAGGTGGATAATTTAACAATTAACATCACCAGCGCTCCGAATCAAGAAGATATTCCCGAGGGAACTACTGAAAGCCATTTTGGATTAGAACACTTTGGGTTTCACACAGATGACATAGCAACCATGATGAAAGACTTAGAAAGCAAAGGAGTCAAGGTATTACTGCCAATCACTGACTCTCCGAGCGGAAATAGGATCAGCTATGTGGAAGGTCCAGATAATGTAATGATTGAATTGGTTCAACCTTTAAGTTAAATCTCTAATACCAAGAATACTTTGGGTTCAGACTTGTGGTTTGACATTCTCAACTAGTGTTAATACACTCATGTTGTAAGAAGTTGGGTAACGGGCCGCCTTTAAACACTCCAGAAAAAGCTGAGGCTTATTCCAAATAATACTGTAACGGGAAAGATAATATGGTAAATCATCAAAACAGCCCACTTGTGACCATCGATTGGGTCAATTCACATAAGAGCGATGACAATATTAGATTAGTAGAAGTTGATGTCGACACAGACAGTTATAACGTAGCTCACATTGAAGGAGCAGTAGGATGGAACTGGCAAACGCAATTGCAAGAAGATTTGTCACGGGATCTGATTTCTAAAGACGGATTGGAAATTTTGCTAAATAATTCAGGTATCCATAATGATACCCAAATTATATTATACGGTGATAACAATAACTGGTTCGCAGCATGGGCATATTGGCAACTTAAATATTATGGACACTCTAATGTTAAGTTAATGGATGGCGGTAAAATTAAATGGTTGTCTGAAAATTACCCAACGACATCTGAAGTACCAACTCATAGTCCAACAAATTATGTAGCACATTCGCCGGATGCTTCTATCCGAATATATAGAGACCAAATTTTAAAAGATCTTGATAAAAGTAACATTAGATTTGTTGATGTTAGATCAAAAGAAGAATTCAATGGAGAATTTCTTGCTCCAGCCGCTTTTCCTCAGGAAGGAGCCCAAAGAGCTGGACACATACCTAACGCCAAAAACATTTCTTGGGGTAGAGCAGTTAATGAAGACGGTACCTTTAAGTCTTTATCCGAATTACAAGAATTGTACTCCGCTAATGATGTGAACTCAGACAATGCAATTGTTACTTACTGCAGAATCGGAGAAAGAGCTGCGCATTCATGGTTTGTTTTGACGCAACTTTTAGGTTATGAAAATGTTAAGAATTATGATGGTTCTTGGACAGAATGGGGTAGTATAGTCGGTGCTCCGATTGAAAAATAATATGAATTGGAGAACGTACATTGGTTAAATGGGGTGTAGTTAGCACAGGAGCTCATGCAGACTCTAAAATAGTGCCATCAATGAAATTGGCTGTAGATACAGAGTTAATCGCCGTTTGTAGCAGATCTAAAGAGAGGGCAGATTTATTCGCTAGCAAACATGATGTGCCTATGACATTCTCTTCTGTTGAAGACTTGGCTCAATCCGATGTTGAGGCAGTTTTTATAACTTCGCCTAATGCTTCCCATGCAGACCACACTAAATTGCTAGCAGAACATGGAAAACATGTTCTGTGCGAAAAACCTATGGCGATTACTATGGAATCTGCCCAAGCAATGCTTGAAACAGCAAAGCATAATAAAATAAAACTAGGAATAGCTTTTAACCTTAGACATCATCCGGGACATCAATATATAAAAAATATCTTAGATAAGAAAAGTTTAGGAACCATCAATTTGATTCAAGGTCAATGGGCATTTGGCAAGAGAACTGAAACAATTCCTGAACAGAGAACGGGACTTAGATCTTGGTGGCATCAACCAGAAGTAATTGGAGGTTCAGATTCTTTGATGTCCACAGGTATACATGTAATTGACCTAATCAGATATTTTATTGGACAGGAAGCCCTGGAAGTAACAGCAATTACAGATGGTCAAACTACTGATAGACCTTTGGATGTGCTAGCTGGAGTTCTTGTAAAATTTACAGGAGGAGCTATTGCTAGCATATTTAGCGGAAGAACTATTCCAGATTCGCATAATGATTTGATTCTGTACGGAAGCGATGGATTTGCAAAAGGATCCGGTACTATTTCAGAATCTCTTCAAGGTAGCATACACATTGATTCTGAGACAATTAAGTATGAGAACTCGTATGAGTACTATCATTTAGGTAATTATGTAAAAGAAATAGAAGATTTTAACAAAAGTGTTCAAACTGGCTCACAGCCTCTGGCTACCGGAGAAGATGGTTTGCAAGCGCTCGCGATAACACTAGGTGCAATTGAATCTGCAAAGACAGGTATGACAGTAAAACTTAAATAAATTAGAAGAGTTATATATTACTTATGAAGTCAGAGGTAATATGCGATAGCTCGTCTGGTATCTCTAATTTTAAGTTATGCCCTACATCTTTAAACCACATCAACTTAGAATTAGACAACTGTTCATTTAAAGTTATTTGCGCAAAATGCGGAGTTATATCATCATTTTCAGATGCCAAAATGAGTGAAGGGATTTTGATATCTTTAAGTATCGGTGAGTAATTTTGAGCCAAAAGGCATTGCTGTAAAGATATAACCGTCGTAGCAGGAGTTTTAGATCCTTCTTCTGCGTACCATTTTATTATTTCTGGATTGGTATCCCTTCCAAATCGCAGATGGCTATCGCTCAATAACCATGCTTTTGTTCCTTCTTCTTTTAAAATACGTCCCCATTCTGAAGCATTTATGTTGGTTTGCGCAAGGAATGGAGTAGATGCGATGAGAGTCAGGCTTTTCACCATACTGGAGGTGTGAGCCAATTTTAATGCTATAACACCACCTGCTGATGCCCCTACTACATGGAATTTTTGAATTTTCAAAAATTCCATCAGATCTAATATGTCCTGTATTAACTCTTCTACTGAAGTAATAGTCGTTCCAGTTTCAGTTAAGCCGTGTCCTCGCATATCGTATCGTATAACAGGTCTATGTTTTGCTAGATTCGGAACCCATTGATGCCATCTATTCACATTGCCTCCAGCCGAGTGTATTAGTAAGACTGGTGTGCAGTCTGACCAAGGCGCTGAATAGTCATCAATATGGTAATGGATAGTTATTCTCTTGAGTTTTGTTAGTGTCAATATTACATCCTTGATTTTTACTGCTAACTGGTGACAATATTAAACATGTTTCTTTAATGCAAAAACTAATCCATATATAAATGGGGTGTCAAGCCCAGCTATTATTAATTTTATTATGTATTGGGTAATTATCATTCCGATTAGTACGTTCATTGGTAAGCCCCAAAAAGCTATTGTCACGAACAATAATGTATCGGCCGATTGTGACAGATATGTAGATGCATTATTGCGAAGCCATAAGTATTTTCCGGCCGTTTTGTTTTTAATATAATGAAAACATATAACATCTATGTTCTGGCTCACGATGTATGCGATCATGGAAGCGACTACTATTCGAGGGACACCGCCTAATATTCTGCTAAAGGACTCTTGGTCTTCCCAAAATATAGGATATGGCAAAATACCGGCTATATATATAAATAAAATTAAAAGGATGTTACATCCGAAGCCTCCCCAAACTATAACTCCTGCATATTTTTTTCCATATAATTCCGATATAGTATCGGTCAGTAAAAAGGTAAGTGGATAGCATATGATTCCGGCAGATATCACTGCGTTGAACATGCTGATATTTATCAATTTTACGGCTAATATGTTAGCAGCTAGAAGACATGTTATAAAACTGACTGCTAGTGATATTAAAATAATTTCTCTTTTTTCCATGGGTGGCTGGCCTCTGTATGTTAAATTCAGATAACAATTGAAAATATCAATGGTTATATTCGTGAAGTATATATTATTTTCAAGTATGTTATTACTAGTGTTAAGAATTAGGAGTACACTCTAAATATCGATGAATTAGGCTTATAAATAATTGACACTTGTTTTTATGATTTCTATAATGGACAAAAAGCCTTAGAATAGCTAACTTAATATGGATAAGGAGATTCCAGATGAATAATCCAGATATAGAATTAATGGCTCATTTATTTAGGCGAGCCGGATTTGGATCTAACAGAGGTATTCTTGAAGAATATTGCGGTAAAGGCTATGAAGAAACAGTAGATGAATTGTTAAATCCTGCTGATCAACCCGCTTTTGACGATGATTTGATTTGGAGATACATCCCATTTTTTAGAATGGGCACGGGAGCCCCGGGATACCAGAGCTATTGGATGTATCGTATGATCAGTACAAAGAGGCAACTTGAAGAGAAGATGACTTTGTTTTGGCATCATGTTTTTGCTACCAGTTACTCTAAATTAAATAGAAATCCTCAAATATTGAAGCATTTAACAATGTTAAGAGATAATTCACTAGGTAATTTCAGGGATATATTGTTAGAGGTTTCTAGAGACCCGGCTATGATTTTTTGGTTGGACAACTGTGATAATCACAAAGGGGCTCCTAATGAAAATTTCGGACGAGAGCTTTTAGAACTATTCTCTATGGGGGTAGGTAAAGACGAGGAATTCAATTACAGTGAAGAAGATGTTAAGAGCGCAGCAAAGGCTTTTTCTGGATGGACCATGGCTCCCCAATTACCAAGGTACCCATATGGAGATTATAACTGGGAATTTGAATTTCGGCCTGATGACCATGATAACGATGAAAAGCTGTTTCTAGGAGAAAAAGGCAACTTCAATGGCGAAGATATTATCGACATTATAGTAAAGCAGCCTGCTACTGCAAGATTTGTTGCCAGGCACTTGTACAATTTTTTCGTAGCTGATGAACCTCAAGTACCAGCATGGCAGAGTACGCCACCTCAGGACATGGAAGCTATAGAAATGTTGGAAAAAGAATATTATGACTCAGGATATAATATCAAGTCTATGATGAAACTTTTGCTTAACTCAAACTTTTTTAAAAATTCAAGATTTCAACGGATAAAATGCCCGGCAGAATTTGTTGCTGGAGTGATGAGACTAGTTGAAGATTATATGGAACCTAAGCCTGACGTCCATGAAATTGCATACGCATGCGCATATATGGGACAAGATTTATTAAACCCCCCTACAGTAGAAGGTTGGCATACCGGTAAGGAATGGATAGACAGTGGATCATTAGTAGAGCGAATAAACTTTGCTTCAGATCAGATCAGTGATTTGAACAAACCTGGTGTAAAAAAAATAATTGCCAGACTGAGCGAACAAGCCGGCGCAACTAATAATGAAGAACTCATAAACCAAACCTTGGAATTGATAGGTCCTCTTACTGTCGAAAAATCCAGGAAAAACGAATTGATGAGGTATCTGCACGAATTTGATAAAAATAACCCAGAAAGGGATACCGTTTTTGAACAAAAAATTATTGGATTATTACAATTAGCTGTGGCTTCCAGAGAATTTCAATTTGCTTAATTTAAAAGGATGGGTATTATGACAATCAATGCTTCCAAAATACAATTCGATTATAAATATACGATAGGAAACCAGGCTGTCCCCCCGGCAGAAGGATTCTCAGGACCAGTTGATGTTGCTATCGCTGAAGACAATGAATTGTTCGTTGCTTGCTCCTATTATGAATACCCACCTGCGAGAAAATTCATTGTTAAATGCAATATGGATGAGGACTATTTAGGATATTTTGGATCCTATGGCGAAAAAGAAGGGCAATTCATCTGGCCAAACTCTCTTGCATACAACTGCAATGGAAGTCTTTATTTGTCAGATGAATGGCTTAACAGAATTACGGTTTTTGACACCGACGGTAATTTTATGTTTAAAATCGACGAAAGTGGCTCTGGTAAAGGTCAGCTTAACAAACCTGCTGGGCTTGATTTTGATCCAGATGGTAATTTATGGATTTGTGATAGTGGTAACAATCGAGTTCAAAAATTTACATCTGATGGTGAATATATGTATTCCTTTGGAACAAAGGGTAACGGTCCAGGAATGTTTAATACTCCATGGGGTATTAAAATCGATAAAGCTGGAAATGTATTCGTAGCAGATTGGCGTAACAGTAGGGTACAGAAGTTCAATTCTCAAGGTGTGTTTCTCCAAGAATTTGGATCCAAACAAGGAGAAGGAGAATTAAACCGCCCAAGTGGTGTAGCTGTCGATAATGATGGGTTAGTTTATATTGTAGATTGGGGTAATGAGGTAGTAAAAGTATTTGACCAGGAATCCAATTACCTGCAAACTATTAAAGGGGATTGTCACGGGTTTTCAAAATGGGCTGAAACACGAATGGCTTCTGACCCAGAAAATATGTCTTTAGAGAGAGCTGCTGTGTCAGATTTCACCATAGAAAAAATATTTTTTCAGCCCACTAATATTGAAATTGATGCGTTCGGTAGGATATTAATAGTCGATTGCGGAAGACATAGAATACAAGTTTATGAAAAATCAACCATATAATTAGGAAGGAGAATGATATGACTAGTACTAAAAAAGATCCTATACTTGTAGTAATACAGCTTACTGGTGGAAATGATCCACTTAATACAATAGTGCCGTATAACAATCCCATTTATTATGATAATCGCCCGAATCTGGCAATTTCAGAATCAGATGTTTTAAAAATTGACAATGAATATGGGTTTAACTCTGCCTTAGGACCAATCAAAGAGTTATATGATCAAGGTAAAGTATCAATTATAAATGGAGTTGGGTACCAAAATCCTAACAGATCACATTTCAGGTCTATGGATATCTGGCATACATGTGAGCCAGATAAAGTCGGTACAGAGGGATGGTTAGGAAGAGTTATAAGAGATATAGATCCTAATTCAGAAAACGTTTTGACCGGTGTGAATTTTGGAAAAGGGTTACCGCGGTCTTTAGCAGTGTCTGGAGTTCCCGTAGCGTCAGTTTCTATGCTTGAATCATATGGTATTTTGAATGGAGTTACTGAGGAACCAAGTAGATCACTAGCATTAGACATATTTTCTAAAATGTATGCACCTACTATTGGTTCAGGTGCAGTGATGGACTATTTAGGGCAAACAGGACTAGATGCCTTGAAGGGTGCCGACATACTAAAAACAGCCCCTCAAAAATATTCTTCTAGTGTTGAATATGCAGATACTCTAATTTCCAATAACCTAAAAGGAATAGCTAAAGTACTTACTGCTGATTTAGGAACCAGAATTTTTTACACAGAACAAATAGGTTATGATACCCATGCTGGGCAAGCAGGGAATCATGAAAAATTATGGACAGACTTATCTAGAGGTGTAAAGGATTTTTATACAGACCTTCAAGAACATAATGTTTCCGATCAAGTTGTAATGCTATTGTTCACTGAATTCGGACGGAGAGTACAGGATAATGGAACAGGTACTGATCACGGATCCGGCGGAATAGCATTTGCGATAGGTGATTCAGTAAAAGGTGGCATGTACGGTGAATACCCGTCACTTAAAGAAGAAGATTTATTAGAAGGTGATTTACAGTTCAACCACGATTTTAGAGGAGTTTATACGACTGTAGTTGAAAATTGGTTGAATTTGGATCCGGTTTCAGTTACTGGTGGCCAATTTGAAAAACTCTCCTTTATCTAATTTGTTTAATGATCACATATATTAAGAATTTATAGGAACACATCACTGAGTTTCGAAACAGGAAAGTTACTGGTGATAAATATAGTTATATAATACTGTAAAGGTTATTTATCTAGTGTCTGAGTGTAACGGCTTTTTATTATAGGGGTTAATGTCAGGCTGGGGATTATTAAAATTAACCCAATAGCTGCATTTAAAGAAAGAGCCCAAGGAGTTCCAACTTTGGATGCTAATAATCCAATTTCGAATGCTAATAAATGGCCTGTTCCTATGCATATGCTTAATAACCCCATAACTCTTCCTCGCATGTCTGATGGTGTGTATAGCATTGCGATTGTGCTTTGCATTGTTGCAAAAACGGATAATGCCATTCCACTAACTAGTAGCAGGAAAATAGAAAGAATGTAAATATTACTCCACGAAAATAGAATTATTACTACTAAAATAATTGATGAACCTATTACGAACCATAAGCCATATCTATTTATATTTCTCGTAAGACTTAACATGAATGCACCAATACCTTGTCCAATGCCTTCAGATGCTACTAATACACCCACTAGTATAGGAGATACTAGTAAATAGTTTTTACCGATATCAGGGATGAAATTAAATGCTTCGAATGCGAGCCCGTTCATTAAAATAGTAATGTAAAACATTCCTAAAATCATTTTGCTGTTTTTCACATAGATCATTCCATTCTTCAAACTTCTCAGAACGGGTTCCGGGTCACTCGTAATCGTTTTTTTGGGAATACGAATTCGAGTTGCTATGACAACTGTTAAAATATTTATAAATACAATTGTTAAATATGCTCCGGGATATCCTTTGAAAGTAAACAAGGAGGCCCCAAGGATTGGACCAATGATTTTTCCACACATATTAGAAAAACTATCTACAGAAACAGCATTAACTATCCTGCGCTCTCCTACTATATCCAAAATACCTGTCCGCCTAGCAGGATCTTCTAAGGCTCTTGAAAATCCATTCAACCACGATGCTACTAGAATGTGCCAAACTACTAAAATGTCTACGGAAATCAGTGAAAACAAAACTATTGCAGTTATTACGTTAAGGATTGCTCCTAAAATAAGCAGAGTATTTCTGTTGTATCTATCTGCAAGTAATCCCGTGAATATGGAAAACATTGGCCGTGGAACGTTATTTATTAATAAAAATATTCCTAAATGATATGGTGAGTTATTGGTAATCTCAAGTAATATCCATATCAATACGAACAATTCCATCCTACGCCCTATTTCAGTTATTATGCCGAAATACCAAATTGTTCTAAACCGAGAAAGAATTAATACATCTAATAGAGGGGAATTGGAAAGTTTTTGCAATTCAAGCCTGGCTATGGAAATGGATTGAAGAATGTACAATGTGCATAGAATGAATGGTAATGTTCATATTATTACAGGTATGACTCATATGGCTCTGTGTCTGTAATTTAGAAAGATTGAGAATGTAAGTCATCAAGATATGATTATTTTAAAGAATCTAAAAGTAAGGATTTCATCTTGGCAAGTTTGGGTTCAATGATAAATGTGCAATAAGAAGCACCCGGATTATTTTTATAATAGTCCAAATGGTAGTCCTCTGCATCATAAAATTTATTAAAATCTACTACTTCTGTAACTATCGGGTTGGCCCAGACAGCTTGATTACCAAGATCCTCAATAAGGTCTGACGCAATTTTTCGTTGTGCATCTGAATGTGTAAATATACTAGATCGGTATTGAGTGCCCACGTCTCCACCTTGCCTGTTTAATGTGGTTGGATCATGCGTCAAAAAGTACACTTTTAGCAGGTCTGAGTATGTAATTATATTTTCATCAAATGTGACTTGTACTGCTTCGGCATGGCCAGTGGTACCACTGCAGACTTCTCGGTAAGAAGGATTTGTAGTATTTCCTCCAGTATATCCTGGCGTGACTTGGTGGACGCCTTTTACTAATTGTAAGGTTGCTTCTGTGCACCAAAAGCAACCGTTGGCTAACGTAGCAGTTTCAGTCATGGGACCGCCTTAATAGTAGTTAATAATGTTTTGGTCAATGGATTTTTGTCTGTAGTCATCTGATTGCGCAAGGTGATTTTTTATAGCTTCCAATGCATTCTTTAATAGATCGCTATCAACTTTGTTAGCTGCCTCGGCATGTTCTGCTTCTGTGAGTAGACTAGCACATTCCGCGTTAAGCGTATCCAGCGCCCAGCTTACTTGAGTATCTACAGCATTTATACCGTCAGGGAATTCTACATGAGAATTACCAGGTCGTTCTAATCGATCATACCCACCTCTATGCCAGTGCCCAGGATTTCCGTGGCAATCAAACCGTATGACTTCTTCGTTTCCGACATCTACTCCAATGGTTGGGCCTCCCATAGTCTTGGGTTGGTCATCTCGTTGTACGGTCAGTATCCTAAGGGGCCATACATACGCTGAAATTTGTCCGTCAGACGAAAGAGGTACCGTTATTGCTGTCCCTTGGTAAGTTTCTCCAGGCAGTTTTTTTGCCATAATTATCTCCTTTTACGCTTTATATCTAGCGAAATTTATTATACGTTATTTTCTAGTGGCTCTCCGAGCGGATGCATTAGTCTGTTTGCCCAAGCAAATATTGATGACGACAAAATTATATCTAAAATCTCATCAATTTGTAGATTGTTATCCCGTAATGACTGAAGGTCTGTTTCAGTTATTGTGGGCGGAGTTACTGATAATTTTTCAGAGAAATTAAAAATGGCTAATTTTCTCGGATCTAATTTTTCTGGTGTTTTGTTGTCTAGTATATTTTCCATATCACTAGTAGTTTTGGTAAGTTCATTATATCTACTTGCATGAACCGCAGTACAATAAATGCACCTGTTGGTGACAGAAGTGGCCACTGCACTTAATTCTGTTTCAGCCCGGGATAACCCATTCCTACTATACATAATCCCATTAAATAACGGAGTTCTGTGCTTCAATGTAGTTGGATCGTGTGCGAGAACTAATACATATTCTCCAACTTTCGTGTTAGAGGGAGTTACTTGCAGAGCATCTAATTGCTCGGGAGTAGCATTCTCTAACTGCACAGGGGTGATATAGGGGTTCCAAAACGGTATTATGGTTGTGAAATCTTTGATTTTATTTTTCATGATATCGATGCAATCAGCTGCAATCCTTTTATTACCCTTACTTGGTAGTTGACGAACGCAATGACAGCTGATATTTCGACTATTTGGGTGTCATTTAATCCAGCGCTCTGTAATTCTTTTATCGTTTCTTTCGTAGAATCTTGGGGGCTTAAGGTTATTAGATCTACATGCTTAGTAATGATGTTTAAAATTGTAGTTTCAGGGAATGCACCCGGTTGTGACATAGGCAGGTCGTCTTGTATTGTAATTAAGTTTCTGTAATGGTCAGCAGCATCTTGTTGATTATTAAGTATGCATATTCGTGTTGCAATTGCAGCCCTCTGGGAGTGATTAAGGATACCAACATGTGCTGGCTTAATCGCAGCTAAATATGACTCTTGTGTTAAATTGAATAGATTAGCTCTGTTGATAGCAGCTTCTTGCAAGGCTTCATTACCGTGAGTGTTCACAAGTTTCATTACCAACGTGTCAAATATGTCTTCCATAGCTGCATGTTAACATAAATCAATGGACTGTACATAATAGTAACAACTAGACAAATTAATATCATTTAAAGACAATGTATTAATATTTTATTTAAAACAAGGAATGGAAATTGGTGAATAACGACATAAAAAAGAAAGTTGATAAAACTCAAAATTTGATTTGGATTGATATGGAATTCACTGGACTGGCAGACCATCAAGTGATACTAGAAATGGCTTGTTTGATAACTGATAAGGATTTAAAAATCATTTCTAAGGGAATGCATGTCGTGGTTCATCGGTCTGAAGCAGAATTGACAAAAATAGAAGAATGGTCCTTGAACACTCATACGGCCTCCGGATTGATGGAAAAAGTAAAACATTCAACAATCAGTATAGAAGATGCAGACAAAATGATAGTTGAACATATATCTCAATACACTGTAAAAAGAAAAGCTATATTGTGCGGAAACTCTATTCACACTGATAGAAGGTTTATTCATAGAGAAATGCCATTGCTTGATACATTTCTTCATTATCGCATGGTTGACGTGACTTCAGTGAAAGAATTGATAGAACGATGGTACCCAGAGAAACCTAATACACCTGCTAAGAAAAATTCTCATGCAGCATTGGATGATATAAAAGAAAGTTTATCAGAATTACAATGGTATAAAGATCATTTTTTTGTTGCGATTGCCTAGCAGCCTAAACTTCTATTTTTAAAGGGTTGTTTATGAACTCGGCCCCATAGTAGTTAACATAATGCTGAAGAGTCAATAGCTATTGTCCTCTTCTTCGAATCGAATATTGTTTTCTGGCGGGGATGCGAGGGAGTCGAACCCACCAACCCAATTTTTCATCAGGCTCAACGGATTTGAAGTCCGCAGGAGCCACCGGGCCCCATCCACCCCCAAAAAATAATTGCTTGCCGGAATTAACTGCCTAAAACTGAATCGATTTTCTTTTTCAAAGCGCCTTTTGGAAGAGCTCCGATCACCTGATCTACAGGTTTCCCGTCTTTGAAAAATATTAAAGCTGGTATACTGCGTATACCATATTTTGTAGCTATTTCAGGTGAATTATCTATATCTACCTTTGCTACGTTCAATTTACCTGCATATTCCTCCGCTAGATCATGTAC
>DPHC01000014.1:151267-177538 GCA_003523055.1 Dehalococcoidia bacterium
GGACCGCACCATTCAGCCCAAAAATCTACTAATATAGGAAGTTCCGAATTCATCACTGCTTCTTCCCACGTACTATCTGTTACGTCTACTGGTCCAGACATATATTCCTCCTTTTGGATATTATTACCGCAATAGTTTATCTTCGTATAACCAAAGGGTCAACATATAGAATAACTACCTGATTTGAGAATATTTTTTTTTTGAGTTAATGTGTATTCCATTATGGTAGATGAAACTTCTCTTAATATAGGAGACACACTAAAAATCAAATTAGAAACCTGGGGTCGATTAGGAGAAACTAAATCGGTTTATAAGGGTAGAGACATATTTGTTTTTGGAGGTATCCCTCAAGAAACTGTAATTGTAGAAATCATCAGAATACAGCCTAGCTACATAGCTGCTAAAGTTATTGAAGTTGTTGCAGCAGATAGTCTTCGTGTTGTTCCTAAATGCAAGTATTTCGGTAATTGTACGGGGTGTCAATATCAACATATTGAATATGAGGAACAATTACGGATTAAAAAAAATAATTTATTAAATACATTGGAGAGAGTGGGTGGCCTAATAGGTCTTAATATACGAGATGTTATTCCATGTAAATCGCAGTATGAATATAGGAACCATGCCAGGTTCACCGTAAATAAAGAAGGATATTTGGGATTTATGGGAAAGGAATCTCGTACATTTGTACAGGTGGATAAATGTTTATTAATGAGTCCAACTATCAACACTTTATTATCTGAATTAGCAGGTAAATGTTCCGAAACTCGGCAATTATCTATTAGAGGAAGTTCATATTCGAAAGACTATTTAATTCAGCCGGCATTGAAAAATTCAGCTATTTCTGTACAATCTGGTCAAAAGCAATACACTGAAAATGTACAAAATGTATCCTTTAAAGTGGCTTCCCCTTCATTTTTCCAAGTTAATAATATACAACTAGAACAAATTATAAATGTGATTGAAAAGAAACAATTACTTAATATAAACACAACAGTAGTTGATGCATATAGCGGAGTCGGAACATTGGCGATCCTTTTAGCTCCATTGGTTAAATATGTTCTCGGTATAGAAGATTCTTACGCGGCTGTCAAAGATGCAGAAATCAACAAAGGAAATTTGGAAAACATCCATTTTATAGAAGGTAAAACAGAAATTATTTTATCAGAGTTAGAGTGGTTGCCCGATGTTGTGATATTGGATCCTTCTAGGAAAGGTTGTCATGAATCAGGATTAAATAATTTACTTGCCATAAAACCGAAGGTTATAATATATGTATCGTGTGATCCCACAACGTTAGCTAGAGACTTAAAAATTCTTCAGTTAGGGTATGTGATCACAGAAATTGTACCAGTAGATATGTTTCCACAGACTCAACATTTGGAAACAATTACGTTTCTTGAAATTATCTATGATTAATAAAAAACTTAACAATGATTTTATTGTCCTAGCATCTAGCTCTGCTCGTAGAATTAAAATCATGGAAGACATTGGATGGGATTTTGTAAACATATCTCCAGACATAGATGAAACTATGCTCGAAGGAGAAAATGCAAAAGACCTAGTTTCAAGATTATCATATAATAAAGCATTTGAAGTGAGTAAGAAATTTAGTGCTGGCATTGTTATAGCTGCTGATAGTATAGTCGAGGTTGACTCTGAGGTATTTGGTAAACCTGAAACCTCTGAGCAAGCTACTTATATGTTAACAACCATTCGTTCCAAAGAACACAATATTATTACAGGCGTAACTGTTATGGATGCTAACACGGGCTGCTTTAAAAGCGATCATTCTGAAATAAAAGTATTGGGCCGTCGATTTACTGATCAAGAAATACAAGATTCAATTTCCGTTGGGACACCATTCGATAAAGCAGGAGGATACGCAATACAAGACAAAGTACTTAGCCCAGTTGCATTGATAGAAGGATGCTATTTGGGTGCATTAGGTTTACCAACATGTACAGTTACACGGTTAATTAAAGATTTATTTGGGAAGATTCCAGCGGGGTGTTTTAGCCCAGAAAAATTTTGTAAACCACATTGTAAATTAGAGGCAGGTGCCCTGTGAATTTTATGGGAATTGGTGTAACGGAATTAATTTTTGTGATTGTTATAGCTTTTATAGTTCTTGGTCCTGCTAAAACGATGGAAACCATTAAGGATTTTGCTAGATTGATGAAAAAATTGAGATCATCTTGGGATGAAATCAAGAAAACCGTAGATGAATCAGTGACAGAAGTAACGAATGCGGCAGAATTCAAATTTGACATGTTAGACGGAATTTCTAATTTGAACGTTCCTGAAAAGACAGAAGATAAGTCAAATAATGAAAAATAGTGAAATAAGCTTACGAGACCATTTCATGGAACTAAGGAAGCGATTAATAATTTCAGTGCTTGCAGTTTTGATAGGCACCGGCATTACATTTTCTTTTTGGCAAGATATAGTTTTATTACTTGAACAACCAGCTAGATCATTCGGAGAATATTCTGAGCAAGGGTTAGTTTTTACTGAAGTTACAGAAGTTTTGTCCACGAGTTTTAAAATTTCAATGTT
Organism: Dehalococcoidia bacterium; assembly: GCA_003523055.1. GTDB lineage: Bacteria > Chloroflexota > Dehalococcoidia > Lucifugimonadales > UBA3495 > UBA2588. The sequence goes on from DPHC01000014.1 coordinate 153,827, forward strand.
AGGAGGATTTATATTAGCTTTTCCTATTATTGCTTATCAGATAATCCGTTTTATTTCTCCTGGACTAAGAACAAGAGAAAAAATATATTTGCTGATATTACTGCCATTTTCCGTATTAGCATTTTTGACAGGAGTCGCATTTGCTTATTTTATATTAACTCCGTCGGCATTGCATTTCCTTCTAACATTTGGTTCAGATGTTGCTACTCCTTTCATAAAAATTAGTAACATAGTTAGTGTGATGATCCGATTGTTGTTTTGGATGGGATTGTGTTTCCAAATGCCCATTATAATGTTTGTGTTGGCCAAAATTGGGTTAATCACATATAAAAACTTGGGGACATTTAGAAAGTACTGGCTGATATTAGCATTCGTATTAGCCGCAATAATAACTCCTACGTTCGATCCCATTAATCAGTTGATAGTAGCTGTACCATTGTTGATTTTATACGAAATTGGCTTTGTTTTAACGTGGGTAACGCAGAAATTACAAAGCCGAAAACCTAGATGAGTTATTTAGAGGAATGACGTAAAGACTTGAAGCCCCGGTGACTCAATAAAGCTAAGTCCTAGTCTTTTTTTTCTGTGTCGTTTTCGTCAGTCACAGAAGATTTGAATCCTTTTATTGCTTTACCGAGGGAAGATCCAATTTCTGGAAGTTTTCTTGCTCCAAAGATAAACATCAAGATGGCCAAAATTATTAAAAGTTCAGGTAATCCAAAAGGTCCAATTCTCATATTGCTCCTTACAGCCCAGTCTGTACAAGATTCTATCAGATATTCATTGTACGGACAAATATTAAAGTGTATGAAATTGATGATTCAAATTAATGATTTGATATTTCAGAACACATGTTCGATATCATAGCTAGTTATAACTTGTTTAAAATGAATGCCACAGGTATAATCGAGTGGATTAATAATGATAGAAAAGAGTGATTTAGGCGTGTTATGGAAGAACGGAACGAGTACGATTTAATTGTTATAGGTGCAGGACCGGGCGGGTATGTAGCTGCTATTAGAGCTTCACAGTTAGGACTGCAATCCGCTGTTATTGAAAAAGAGGCTTTAGGAGGAGTATGTTTAAATTGGGGATGCATACCAAGTAAGTCTCTCCTTAAAAACGCAGAAGTATTATCTTACATAAATAAAGCCGAAGAATTTGGAATAGAAATTTCTGGAGTCAAAGCTGATTATTCAAAAGCAGTAACTCGCAGCAGAGGAGTCGCTGATAAAAATAGCAAAGGTGTTGAATATCTTCTTAGGAAAAATAATGTGGACCACATTGAAGGTACTGCATCGTTGAAAGATGCTAATACAGTCATAGTCGACAGCGGTAGAACTATAACCGCTAAAAATATTATCGTGGCTACGGGATCCAGACCTAGGGTTATCCCTGGTATTGATATTGATCATGTTGACATAGTTACGAGCCGAGATGCCATAGTAGCAGAAGATTTACCGGGATCTGTGTTGATTATTGGCGGAGGCCCTATAGGAGTCGAATTTGCATACATTTATAAAATGTATGGTGTCGACGTTACTATAGTGGAAGTCCTTGATGGAATAGTGCCTAATGAAGACGAAGATATATCTAAACAACTCCAGAGATCACTCGAAAAAATAGATATTAATATTAGAACTGGTTGTAAAGTAAATTCCGTAAAAAAGAATAAGTCAGGAATTTCAGTGGAATTAGATGATAATGGAGGTTTGGAAACTGTCACGGTCAATAAAGTTTTGGTTGCTATTGGCGTGGAACCAAACACCAAAGATATAGGACTGGAAAATGTCGGTATAGAGATGGACAGGGGATTTATTGCTGTAAATGAACAAATGAAAACCTCGGTTGCTAATATCTACGCTATAGGAGATATCACCGGTAAATTACCACTGGCACACGTTGCATCAGCACAGGCAAACATAGCTGTGGAGACAATCGCTGGAATGGATACGTTCCCGTTGAATTATGTAATGGTTCCGCGTGCTGTGTATTGCAATCCTCAAGTGGCTAGTTTGGGACTTACAGAAAAACAAGCTGTAGACCAAGGATATGAACCCAAAATCGGTAAATTCAACGCTCAGGCCAATGGAAAGGCTGCAGCGATGGGTGAAACTGATGGATTCGTAAAATTAGTAATTGACCCTAAATATGGCGAAATACTAGGTGCTCATATGATTGGGCCTGAGGTTACTGAATTACTTGGAGAATTGTCATTGACTAGTCTTTGTGAAGGAACGTCTTTGGAATTAGGACTAGCTATACATGCCCATCCAACATTATCTGAAATGATTAAAGAAGCGGCGCTCGATGCAGAGGGCCGTGTGTTACATATGTAGTAGAGGTTAAATTTATGGCCGGAAAGACTAATACGAAAAATTCTAAACCGAAGTCAACAAAAATGACTTCACCTAAACCTGGTTCTTTGAATGAAGAACAGTTGTTAGAATTTTATGGGCAAATGGTATTGATCCGAGAATTTGAGAAAGAAAGTGAACGTCAATACACAAGAGGAAATGTAAAAGGATTCCTTCATGTATATAGCGGTGAAGAGGCTATAGCAGTTGGTGCGATTAATAATCTTAAAAAAGAAGACTATGTGGTGACTCATTATAGAGATCATGGTCAAGCTTTAGTGAAAGGCATTGATCCCAAACAAGCAATGGCAGAACTTTTCGGCAAATCTACTGGATGTAGTAAAGGTAAAGGTGGTTCTATGCACCTCATAGATGCTGAAAAAGGTTTTATGGGAGGATACGCAATAGTAGGAGGGCATCTTCCGATCGCTGTAGGATTTGCGTTAGCAAATCAATATAAAGATGAAAATAGAGTCACTTTATGTTTTATGGGGGACGGTGCGTTGAATGAAGGCGAATTTCATGAATGTATGAATTTGTCCAAGATTTGGAACTTACCTATTATATTCTTATGTGAAAATAACTTGTATGGGATGGGAGCACCTGCTAAAGATCATTTAGCAACACCAGATAAAATATATAAAATGTCAGAAGCATATGATATTCCTGGGTTTCGAGTGGATGGTAACAATGTTGTTGAAGTTTATGATTTGATGAAGGACCTAACAGAAAAAGTACGTAATGGTGGGGGACCAGTATTTGTTGAAGCGCAAACTTATAGAATACAAGGACATTCCATAGCAGATCCTGCCAAGTATAGACCAGACGAAGAAGTAGAGTATTGGAAGAAAAAAGACCCAATCATTGCTCTTAAGTCTTTATTGATCGATAAATATAATGTGCAAAGTGATATTATCGAACAAATTCATCAAAGTGCAGAGCAAGAAATAATAGACGCAGCAGATTTTGCCGAACAAAGCCCATTCCCTGAAGATAAAGAATTATTTTCAGATGTGTACGGTGTTTGAATATGACTGAAATGACTTATAGAGAAGCTATTTGCTTAGGACTTACAGAAGCATTGGATGAAGACCCGAGAGTTTACCTGATGGGTGAAGATATTGGCCCTTATGGAGGCGCTTTTGCGGTAACCCAAGGATTTTGGGAAAAATATGGATCACGAAGAATTAAAGACTCTCCACTGTCTGAATCAGCGTTTGTTGGAGCCGGAATAGGTTCTGCTATGGTTGGACTACGTCCAATTGTAGAAATCATGACTATAAATTTCAGCTTGTTAGCTATAGACCAAATTGTTAACCATGCGGCTAAAGTCAGATACATGTCAGGCAATCAATTTAGTGTTCCGATGATAGTGAGAACCGTTACAGGGGCAGGAGCGTCTGTTGCTGCCACTCATTCTCAATCCTTTGAAGGATGGTATGCATCAGTTCCTGGATTGCATGTCGTAGTGCCATCTACTCCTGAAGACGCATTGGGATTGTTCAGAACCTGCAGAGAAATGGCAGATCCAGTGATGTTTGTGGAACACATATTATTATACGGGTATAAAGGTGAGGTTTCTGATTCTATAAAGATACCATTAGGTAAGGCTGATATAAAAAAAGAAGGCAAAGATGTAACGATAATTAGTTATTCAAAGATGGTTCATAATGCTTTGGAAGCTGCTGAAAAACTCGCACAAGAAGGGATTGATGTCGAAGTTATAGACCTCCGGACGTTGAGACCTTTAGATGTAGAAACTATAGTCAATTCAGTTAAAAAAACACACAAAGCAATAGTAGTAGAGGAAACAACTAAATTTGGTGGCTTTGCGGGTGAAGTGGTGAGTATAGTTCAGCAAGAAGCTTTCGACTATTTAGATTCCCCTGTCTATAGGGTGGCTGGTGAAGATGTCCCTATTCCATATTCAATGCCATTAGAGAAATTAGCTATACCAGACACAGACCGTGTAGTGGCGGCGGTAAAGAATATATTTAAAAAGTCTGTTTGAAGACTGAGGAGAAACATTGTCAACAACTATAGTTATGCCTCAAATGGGTTATGACATGCGTGAAGGTACTGTTGTTAAATGGTATAAGAATGAAGGCGAGCAAGTTAATAGAGGGGAAGTCATCGCAGATATTCAAACTGACAAGGCAACTGTAGAGTTTGAAGCATATACCGCAGGCATCCTGGGGAAAATTTACGCTAATGAAGGAATCCCCGTAGCTGTAGGTGAAATTATTGCAATCATAACTGAACCTGGTGAAGAAATACCGGCGGATCTGGAACCAAATAATGAACAAACAAAGGAAATTCCTGTCGGAACTGAACCCACTGAATCTCTTAAACAACTCTCCCCTGATATAAGTGAAATTGAGCCAACAACTGAAAACGGTATCCAATTTGTGGATGGGGTTAGAGCATCACCACTAGCAAGAAGACTGGCTAAAGAAAACGGCATTGATATTCATATGGTAACAGGTACAGGTCCCTTAGGACGGATAGTTGAAAAAGATGTTTTGGGACATAAAATATCTGGGACCCCTAATCAGGACATTGATTCCAATAAAAAATCTTTTGACGGTAGCGGAGAAAGCCGAATAGAAGAATTGTCACCTATGAGGCAAGCAATTGGGCGAGTTACTGTTGCAAGTAAAACTACAGCACCTCATTTTTATGTGACTGCAGAAATTGATATGAGCAAGGCAGTTGCATTTCGCCAAGAAGTTAATAATTCCGTGACAGATGGAAGTAGAGTTAGTATCAATGATTTGATAATTAAGGCTTCATCAGTCGCATTGAAAGAATTCCCGAAATTCAATTCTTTTTTCAATAATAATACATTGGAATTTCACTCTAACATGAATATTGGAATTGCTATTGCTTTGACAGGAGGATTAATGGTTCCAGGTATCAATAACTGTGAAAATAAAACGCTTTTAGAAATAGCCAAATCAAGCACTGATTTGATTACACGAGCAAATGAAAATAAATTGACCAGTGTAGAAATGAATGAGACTACATTCAGTATAAGTAATTTAGGTATGTTTGAGGTGGATAGTTTCTCTGCTATTATTTTTCCACCGCATGCCGCAGTATTAGCCGTCGGTACTGTTAAAGACCAACCAGTTGTAAGAGACGGAGAAATTACTGTTTCAAAAATCATGAAAGCTACAGTATCCGTTGACCATAGAGTAGCAGATGGAGCCGAGGCTGCAGAATTTTTGATTTCAATCAAAAATATATTAGAACAACCTCTGTCCTTAGTTATCTAAACAAACTATAAAATTGCCAGGAGAGTACATGGTAAAAGTTAGTGGAGCCAAAGCTTTAATTGAATCATTGAAACTGCATAGCGTTGATACGATTTTTGGAATTATTTCTATTCATACTTTAGATATTTACGATATTTTAAGGCAAGAACAAAAAAACTTGAAATTTATCGGAGGCCGACAAGAATTAGGAGTTGGTTTCATGGCTGATGGATACGCTAGAGTTACCGGAAAACCGGGTGTTTTACTGACTAGTACAGGCCCTGGGGCAGCTGATTCAATCGGAGCTGTGGGAGAGGCGTACTTTTCAGCATCTCCTGTGCTAGAAATCACTACTAATGTAGAGCAAGAATTTATCGGGAAAGGATTGCTTACAACACATGAAACCAAAGACCAAGCAGCTATGTTTAGTTCAGTGACTGATTGGAATGCTCAAATCAATCAAGTCGAAGCGATTCCAGATCATTTTGTTGAAGCATTCCAAAGGTTTTCATCTAAAAGACCGCGCCCAATTGAATTAGAATTACCTACCGATTTACTGTCTCAAGAAGCTGATGTTGAATTACTGCCTCCTGTAACCCCTGAAATACCAAAAGGCAGTGAAGCCCAAATTGAACAAGCGGGTGAATTATTACTGAAATCGAAGAGACCAGTCATATTCTTAGGTGAAGAAGTACAGATGCTTGGAGGATATTCTGAAATTATTAACTTTGCAGAAAAACATAATATACCAGTTGTGACTGGTGATGGAGCTAAGGGAACTTTTCCAGAGAATCACGAATTATCTTTGGGCCAGGCTATAGGAAAAAGAATTTGGGGAGAAAATCCACTTTTGGACTGGCTTGGAACTTGCGATGTTGGATTAGTATTAGGGGCGTCTCTACCATATCGATCTACCAAAGGTATAGGATTGCAAATGCCATCAAAACTGATCCATGTTTTGATGGATGAGGACATTATTAATAAAAACTATGATTCAGAAGTCGCGATAGTAGGCAATTCCGAATTAGTATTACAGCAGATTCAAACTTACATTGGGGATAGAAATATAGATATAGTAACTCAATATAAATCCGAGATATCTAATTTGAAAAACCAGATAAATACGACACTGGAATCTACATGGAGCAATGAAACTAAGACATGGAAAGCCATTAGGGAAGTATTGCCACAGGATACTATTTTTAGTCTGGACCCGACGGTACCTGCCAGCCGAGCTTCTAGAATTTTAGAAATCAACCAACCTAAATCGTTCATGTATCCACATGGATGGTTAGGCCTTGGCTTCGCTTTTCCTGCTGCTTTAGGAGGAAAAGTTGGGCAACCTGATAAGCCAGTAGTTTGTGTGACAGGTGACGGTGGATTCCAATATAACCTACAAGAATTAGCTACGGCTAAACAGTATAATCTCAATCCTATTGTATTAATGTTTAATGATAATGCGTGGGGAGTTTTAAAGGACTATCAGAAACAAAGATTCGATAGTAAATTTTTTGCAACTGATTTAGTTAACCCCAATTTTTCTAAATTATTTGATTCCTATGGCTTCGCATCAACAGTTGTAAGCAATTTGGTTGAATTGACCAAAGCACTAGAGAATGCAGCAGGGGCAAAAGAATTACAATTGATAGAAGTACAAATTCCTAATGGTTTCTCTGAATTTGTATAGAGTAAGCAATGCCTTCTTTTAATAAAGATTATAGCAAAAGAGTGTATCCATTGGATGCCCATGAATTATCTGAAGAACAGATAGCAGTGACTTTCGCGATGACTTCTAGAAGACCAGATCCATTTGATGAAATAGCTAGGCAAGTTAATCAAGAGAAAGCTGCAGATTTTAGTGAAAAATGGATTGTTGGGTATGGGCATGCGTCTGTGGCCGAGCACGCGGTAATTCATTTAGCTATAGAAAATATTTCACGATTGGCCTGTGATGTGTTAGAAGAATCCAGATTGGCTTCTTTTACCGAGAAATCATCTAGATATCAAGTAATGTTTGAAGATTCATTTTATGTACCAATAGAGCTATCCCAGTATCCAGAACTTTTAGTTAATTATATAAGGACTTGCAAAAAACTATTTAGTACTTATTATAGGCTGATCAATGAATGTGCAGACAATTTGAAGCTTAGAAATAAACCTAGGAGTTCTGAAACTCAAGAATCTTACGATGGACGTATGAGGCGAATAGCGACAGATAGTTGCAGATCAATTCTGCCTGCTGCTACATTAACGAATGTTGGCATAACTGCAAATGCTCGTGTTTTGGAACATTCAATTTCTAAATTAATGTCATCAGATGTACAAGAAGTGCAGGAACTAGGATTGGACATTAGAGATCAAAGTAGAGAAATAATACCAACGTTAATCAAATACGCTGATTCAAACCCACTTCTAATAAATTTTGCGGACAAATCATCTTCTGCTGATCTATCGTTAAATAAGGATAATTTAGTTACTACTGAATTAGTAGAGAGTGATCCTAATTCTTTAGATAACATAATAGCAGCTTTGCTGTTTGCTAACAGTTACTCTGACTATAATTCAATTGTAAAAACTGTCTCTATAATGGATGAATATAATAAAAAGAACTTCCTTTTTGCCTATTTGGAGAGTATGGGGCAACATGATGCACCACCGAGAGAATTTGAATTAGCGCAATATAAATTCAGATTTGTTATGGACTATGGTGCACTACGAGAATTTAGACGTCATAGAATGATGTCTTCTATTTATCAATATTTGAATATATGGAATGGATTTAGGGTACCGGCTCTCGTTGTTACTGCAGGAATGGAAGACATCTATAATGAAGCTATGAAAGAATCCAATGAGTGCTTTGAAAAGATTTATAAAGTATCTCCCAGCATTGCCCAGTATGTAGTGACACATGGACATTATCAGCAGATCCTCAGTTCTGTAAATTTGAGAGAACTCTATCATTTATTTAAATTGAGGAGTTCTAAGTTAGCGCATTTTGCTATTCGCCAGCCGATTTTAGATGCGATGAAACTAGTAGTGTCTCAAGATCCTATATTGTTTGAAAAATTGCAATTGAAAGACTATCCAGAGTGGTGGCCGTTTAACACAAGTTAAGATAACCCCTTTAATTCTTTTGCAAATATCAAGTACATTATCCCGAGAAACCCGCTTATAATTGCCAAAGATCCTAACGCTAATCCTACATTTATATAGTTAAATAATATTCCTAACGCTAAAATGGAAACGGCTGTGAACCCGCTATCAAAATTATATATGCTGGATACCCTGCCTCTAAGGTGGTCAGGTACTATTTGTTGAATCAAAGTATTAGTTCCGACTCTGATATTGGTTTGGCATACTCCTAAGATTAAGAACATTAAGTAAGCTATCCAAATCACACTTAAAAATGATAGTACGCAAACGGCTAAGCAACCAATTATGAGTGCCAAGATTACAGCTAAGCCTTTGTTAAAAGGGAATTCTTTAGATGCTAAATAGAAACTAGTCGTTACTCCTCCCAATCCCATGATTGCTAATAGAGTTCCTCCTATTGCTGGACCTTGACCCAAAACCTTGACCACAAACATTGGCAATATAAAAACCAATGGCTGGAAAATACAAGTTGGAATAAAGCTGATAGTTATAAGTTGCAACAATGGTTTGTTATTCCAAGTGTATCTGATGCCAGTTTTCAAATCTTGAACGACACTAGTCTTTCCAGAAGGTTTGCCGCTTGCATATGGTGTATTCATTTTGATCATAGATAAAGTAATGCCTAAATAAGCTAAAGCTTCTATATAAAAGTTCCATTTAAATCCTATCCAATATATCAACATACCACCTATGGCTGGAGCTAATAATCTAGTAGATGTCCGAGTCATAGCATTCAATGCTGTAGCGTTACGCAAATTATTTAAAGGAACTACATTCGCGATTAGTGATTGGCGAACCGGTCTTATTATTGACTGACTCACTCCAGTAATACCTACGTAAAGGAACAAATGCCAAATACGTAGAGGGCCCGTAACTCCGGTGGAGTTGAAATCTGAGAAAGAAACTAAAGTTGCAAATATTATTGCAAGGATAGTCATGGCCAGTTGGGTCATTTTAATCATAGATCTTCTATCGAACTTGTCTGCCAAGACACCGGCCCAAGGTCCGATTAAAAAAACTGGCAATGTCCGTAAAGCAAGAACGCTTCCAGTAATTATGGTGTTGCCATTGGTTATTTCGAGTACTAACCATCCAACAGTTAGAATTTGTAACCAATCTGCAGAGTTAATACATAAATTCCCAAACCAAAGGAGTCTAAAATCTTTGAATTTTAGTGACTCAAATGTCTTAAACTGCATATTTATTTAGAGGTTGATCCAAAGGTCTCCAAGGATCAGAACAATCCCTGGTAAAACCACAATTCGGGCACCGGATTTTACATTTGTTTTCGTTCATTTGGAATCCGCAAACTTCGCAAGTCAAATCATAAGTCATCAATTTATTCCAGTATCATTAAGTAATGTAATTCTAATACATATAGATAAGGGATACATTGGTTTTTACTACTCTTTTAAGGTTAATTAGTATCTGTGATTTTTACTGCATCAAAGATATCATTTATTGATGAGGATTTTTCAAGTTTGCCAAGAATTGCAAATATATGATTTAATCGTTTCTTGTTCATTATGCCTGTAGTTAAATTAGTGAATTTGCTTTCCACATCTTCGTTAGTAAAAGGATTTGACTTATGGCCTTTTGGGAAAGAAATTCCTTGTCTGAACTTTTCCCCAGATTTTGTTTTGATTTCTATGTTGCAGTTATATTCGTTTGGATACTTTTGACTGAATTCGGGTAATTCATTGATGGTAGTTTTCTTCATTAAGCCTTTGATCGATTCTCGGCTAAAATTTGGTTCTGAGAATGTGAGTGGGTTGACGGTTCCATCAATAAGTGCAGCTGCCACTAAGTATGGAATACTGTGGTCTGCTGTTTCCCGAGTAGTCGGATTCCATTTTTCGGGCTGGCTTAAAGGCGAACTTACGCCGCCTTGCTTATAAGAAAGAATCTTTATATTTTCAATATTCGTGTGTGTGATTTTAGTGCTAAGTTCACATGCTATCCCTATGGGTGACTGTGTATGAATTTGTGATGGGAAATATTTAAATATGTTTTGTTGTATTTTTCGTACACGGGCATGAGCGTTGAGTTCATTTATTTCTATATTTGGTAATCCCATTTGTTCCCATAGACCCCTAGGGCTCGCAAATGGGTTTTCTGGGCCAGTTAATCCTGTTTGTGCTAATCTCGCAGCAAAAACGCCTGATTTTACTGCATTCGCTGTTGCACAACCTTTCCACATCGACAGTTCTCCTATTCTAGTGACTCCTAATGGTAGATTGGGTACTAGAGACAGAGAGACAGCATTCTCTATTTGTGTTTTTGATAATCCCAGTAATTTAGAAGCTATGCATGCAGCACTCAGTCCTAGAAACAATCCTTGATCCCACCCCAGCTCATTTACTACAACTTCGTCAGACAAAGTGCAAAATATGTCGTACCCTAATACTATTGAAGTTATCAAGTCTTGGCCAGATGCATTCAACGATTGTGCTAATGTTAAAGCCGCACCAATCATGTCACTGGGATGCCCGCCACCTGGTGAGAAATAGGAATCGTTGCAGTCTAAGTAACGGATCATAACTGTGTTTGTGAATGATGCCATTTCAGGAGTTGTATAGATATCAGTGCCAATAATTCTTGAAGGAAGAGAGGAAGATGTTTCTGATTTGGATATTGTGCGAGCAAATTGGGCTGGTAGAGAATGAAACCCGCCAATAGCACATGAAACGGTATCAATTAGAGTTTTTTTGACATGTTCAACGGTTTCGATATCTAATTCAGTGTAATTGGTTTCGATCACGTGTTGGGCAATTTGCTTTGAGAGGACGTCAGTCATGACTTAATCGCTACTTTCAATAAGGGCAATTGGAGGCTCATCACCTGTGTTATTTTTCCACCAATCAGAAAATTCCGAATGGCCGATTTTTTCTCGTAGTCTTTTTAAATGAGTAAGTACATGGTTTGCCATTGGAAGATTATTATTTGATATCAGAGTGTACGTCCTGGCTGTCCATTCTAATGCTTCCTCAATGTTATTTAATTCTTCGCTAATGACTCCAATTTGACCGTAAGTTCTAGCCAATCTATCAATACTTGAGCTTTGAGAAAAATAATCGGCAGCTCTTTTATACCACTGATTGGCCTGTGTAAATTTTTCTTGCTCATGATACAACAGACCGATTTGCCTGCATTCATCTCCGCATCCCGTTAAATCCTCGAGATCCAGTTTTTGTTCAAGAGAAGCTACAAACCATTCCTCAGCTTCATCTTCTAGTTGTCCTCGATCTTGGGATAGCAATCCCAAATAATGGAATTCTCTAGCCATCTGGCTTTTAAATTCTAATCTGTCTGATAAATGGAGAGCTTGTCTATACCAACTTTGAGCCTCCTCAAAGTAATATTGAGCGTGGAATAAAGTTCCTAAGTCATGATATATCAGCATCGCTGTCTCTTCATCACCGTGATTTTCTGCGATACCTTGTGCTTGTTTGTACCAACTTTCTGCTTCATCATATTTTAATTGAAGTTGAGATAACAATCCCAAGAACCGGTAGTCATTGACCATTTCTTCTTGGTTATCTGACTGCTGGTGAATATCTAAAGCTTTATTATATTCTGTTTTGGCATCACTATATTGTCCCTTGTAATATAATATTTTCCCTAGATACTGATAAATCTGTGCAGAATTTTCTTCTGCTTGAGAAACTGTGTATATCTCATTAGCTTTTTCCAAATATACTTCAGCGGTTTGTAAATTTCGTTTGGTCAGGTAAATTTCTCCCAACTGTGTATACACTGTAGCAAGTTTGAGGTCTTTATTTTCTGGATTTTCATTTTCCAGATAATGGATAAGTTCTTGGCAAGTTTCTTCTGCTTCAGTTAAATGGTTTCTTTCAATCCAGTCACTTGAAGTAGTGCCCTTTATGTATTCCCAGATTTCGATACTGCCATTAGCCGCAGCTGTATCATATGCTGCTCCAGTGATATCTAAAATGGTTATTCGAAGCATATCCAATTCTGTGAATCGCTTTTGCATCTTGTATATTTGAGCTATTGGTTGCATGAGTATTTGGGCTTCTTCCCATTTTGAATCTTCTAGAGCTAATCCTAGTGCTTGAATTATATTCTGTTCTTCTGCCAATATCGCCGTTGCTCCAGAATCAGGATTTTCTTCAAGAGATTCTAGAAAATGATCTGCGGTATCTACATAAATTCTTACAAATTCTTGTTCTAATTGTTTAATTGAGTCTGGGGTTAATGATTTATAGAGCTTTTCTCCTAAAATAGATGGGATTGAATTAGGGATTTGATAGACGCTAGGGGAAATAGCAGAGAGAATGCCTGAGTCCTTTGCAGTCCTTAGTAATGCCCTAGTAGCACCCCATCCTAATTCTTCTTTTAAGAGCTTTTGATAAACCGAGCTCTGTGTAAAATGGGTTAATACGTCTAACATGACTCTTTTTTTAAAAAGGTAAATCAATGGTAAATGAGTACGAATTCGGTAGGAAGCATGGTTTGAAAACAGTTCAAATGCCATTCTTAGTGGAGATCGGTGTTCATTTGTGATTATATTCATTTCTTTGACTAACAAATTTGGAGGAGTGTCTTTCAGTAAAGGAGTGAGAATTTCTAAGCCTAGAGGATGGCCTTGCAAAGCAGTGGTTAATTCAAATATTGAAGATTTGGCAGATTCACTTAGGTTACTAAATTCATTTTCTGCCATTATAGATGATACGAATGCCATTTGGTCTTCTGCATTTAATCCCTGTAGAGTATATGAGGTTGCTATAGCAGATTGAACAGCGTTATTTTCTTCATTATTTCCGACTATAACAATCCTGGAGATAACATCCTTATCAAATTGTTTTAAGAATGTGATAAGGTCAGCGATTTCAGAATCACTCCATAAGGATTGAGTATTGTGTGAATCATCCCATATTATTAACGACTTATTTTCTAGCAAATATTCAGAAATTTTCTCATATTGGGCAGAAGGTTTCAGGTCTCCAAAATTAACACCAAATGCGGTGGAACCAATTTCGTGTATTAACCTAGCGAAATTAGATCCCACTCCGATTTCTGAGTAAAAAATGCTACCTGGATATGTTTTGGTTGATTCATTTTTACGAGCATATTCTAAGATAAGTTGAGTTTTACCACACCCAGGTGATCCAGTGATATGAATGACTGGGTTATCCTCAATTAAGGATTCAATTGCGAGGTATTCTGCCTGTCTACCTACAAACCCGTGAGTGCCGTGAATGGGTAACATGCTAGGCTCAACGATTTCTGGTTGTTGCATAGTTTATTCATTCTTTGTTTATTAAATTTTATCAAGTGTTGAACTAGGTTAACTGCCCCGGACACCAGCTTTTTTGGATTCTTTTGTTTGTTTCAACCATCTCCATCTTTGGAGCGGATCACTTACTGCTCGCAACCATACTCCAAATAAATTGAAACTCAAGGCTGTAAGGAATATTGCCATTCCTGGGACTATAACTACCCACCAGGCACGTACTATGTAGTCTCTACCTTGAGAGAGCATTAAACCCCAAGATGAATCTGGAGGTTGAATACCGAATCCTAAGAAACTTAATGTGGTTTCTGTCAAAATATTTCTCGGAACTTCTAGAGCTGCAATTGTTAGTATCGGAGTAATTAAGTTAGGCAGTATATGGTGTGTAATAATTCTGCTATCTTTGGCGCCTATAGATCGCGCAGCATCGACGAAAGCTTGTTCTCTAAGAGACATGACAACCCCTCGTGCAACTCTGCAATATAGCATCCATCTAGCAATAGCAAATACTATTATTATATTAATAAAGCTTGGTCCGAGAATATATAGCACAATTAACGCAAGTAATAGCAAAGGGACAGACATAAATATGTCTACAGTACGCATGATAATATCATCGACCACTCCTCTATAGTACCCTGCCATCACTCCTAAAAGAAGGCCTAATGCTCCAGATACTACAACTCCTAATGCTCCAACTGAGATGGAAATCCTACCCCCGTATATCAACCGAGTAAGCATATCTCTCCCTAAATGGTCAGTACCAAAAAGGAAGAATCTTTGTTCTGTAGTAGGTGGACTGACCATGACATTCTTTGCCTCACCAGTTGATAATGGTGGTAAATGGCGTAGTCTTAACTGCTGCTCTTCGTAAGGGTATGGTGCAACTAACGGTGCAAAGGCCGCAGCCAGTATCACTAGTACTAAAAATAAAGTAGACAGTAATGTAATCCAGTCACTTAGGAAGGCTTGAACCAATTGATGGTTCCAGAAACGTGACAGTATATTAGATTTGCTAGATGTTTCTAAACTTATATCATTTTGCATATTTTGAAATCACTCTCTTCTTTATTAGGCTTTTGGATATGCTTAGCTGTATGAAACTCGAGGGTCCAACCACGTGTAAATCAAATCGACTAATAAATTTATACCCATAACCATCAATGCGATAATGAATACTGATGCTGTCACTACTGGCAAGTCTCTGGCGGTGATGGCATCTACTAACAATTTTCCTAAGCCAGGCCATCCGAAGATGATTTCTACCGCGGTCGCTCCATTCATAAATCCTGCTAGTTCGTCTCCCATCAGAGTGACAATAGAAATGGCGGCATTTTTTAGGACGTGGGTATACAGAACCTTATTTTCTCCTAAGCCTTTAGCTCGTGCTGTTGATACATATTGTTTTCCCATTTCTTCTATCATGGTAGCTCTAGTGATTTGGGCGTTTCTACCTATTACTCTTGGGGACAAAGTTAAAGCTGGAAGAATTAAATATACCCAGCCTGTTGGCCCTAGGCCATTAAAACCAGACGTTGGTAGTAGGCCTGCATTTACTGCTAGAACTAAAATCAATACTAATCCTAGCCAAAATTCTGGTATTGAAATTACGGCAAATGATAATATGTTGACTATTCTATCTATCATACCTCTCGGCCTTCTAGCCGCTATCATGCCTAAAGGTACTCCAACTATACCAACCCCCCAAGCAACTAATGCCAACATGGCAGTGTTTGGGAGCATTCTGAAAACTATGTCTCTTGCAGGAATTCTATGTCTTAGTGATGTTTCAAAATCAAGTGTAGCTAAATTAACATAGAAATCTGCGAATCTTACATAAAGAGGGCGGTCAAGGCCATATTTAGCTCGGATTATGGCGATCGCTTCTTCTGACGCATCTTCGTCTACTAAGAGCTCTACAGGGTCTCCTAGCACATTTATTGCAAGAAATAATAACCCCATTAGTCCTAGGATTATAAAGAATGAATGGCCTACTCGCCTTATCATGTAATTACGCAATGTTACACACCGTCCTATCTAATGGTAGTAATTTAGTCTTACATTCACACTTCTACCGCATGGTGATGCAAGTATACTGGGTGGTTCATAGAATTTGCAATGGTAATATCGGCATTATCGCGAATTGAGATGTATTATTGAGTACCTCATATTCTTTTATAATACATTATGCAATACAGTTGACATTTACTAAGAAAGAATTATCCAGCGATTTTTTTAATTTCTAAGGTTTCTCCGGGAGCCACAGCAACTCTTCTCACAGTTATTCCGAGTTTTAAACACCAATAACCTAATGTCGCTTTACTAACATCCATTTCATCTGCCGCGGCAGATAAACCTTTTTCATTAACGATTTCTGGAATTAATTTTTCTAAATCTCTTTGAAACTGTTTTTCAACTCGTAACATAAGTTTCGTCTTTCGCGCCATTAGGGCACCTCTTTATAACTCATTTCTAATCTTGGAAATCGAAGTTAACACTAATATAGAACTATGTCAATATAAGTTCAAAATTTGTCTAGGAATAATCTAAGAATAAGCTAATATTTGTTTAAAATTAATATAAAACCGATGACCACAAATTTTGTTTCAATTGTTATAAATAGTGTTGAAATTCTATTAGAGTTGGTAGGTTTTCAAACTGGAATGTTTGTTATTTCATCTTGAAAGAACTTTTTTAAAGGAAGGATGCTTAGGTCACCGGGTTTTGATATAGTCACCCCATTTTCTCTAGCGACCACACTTCCAATTCTGGTGGATTTAATACCTGACAGGGACAATTCAGACATCAATGCCTCGGTCGACTTTGGATTGACTGTAATTATTAAACTTCCAGAAGCGATAGTTCCAAGTGGGTCCATCCCCAGATTGTTATAGAACTCCTGTATGTCACGGTCGACACTCAAATTGTCTATATGAATACCCGCTTTGGCGCAGTCAGCAATTTCGTAGAGTGCCGTAGAAATGCCACCCTCAGTTGGATCATGCATGCAATGAACTGAAGAATGTTTTTTGGCTATGTTCGCTTCTGTTAACACGCTAATATCGGAGTGATTTATCAATTTATTTAATCGTTTGATTAAATAAATTGGAATATTCAGAGAATTTAGGTAGTTTGAGTGTGTCGTTAAAGCAATATAAGTTCCTTCAATAGGGAATGTTTTGGTTATGATAATGTCGTCACCAAACTGGGCGTTGGCAGTAGGTTTAATTTGGCTAGGTTCTGCCACGCCTATCATAGTTCCAGCAATGGTGATTTTATTCACAGTTTGAGTTATTTCGCTATGACCTCCAATCAATTGGACATTAATATTTTTGCAAGCTCCCACTATGTCTAAAAAAACGTGAGAAAACTCCTCTTCCGATGTACCAGGTGGCATCAGTACTGTGGCGCAAAACCATTTCGGGGTTCCTCCGCTAGCAGCTATATCGTTAGCATTTATTATCACTGAGTGACTGCCAGGATTTGGGGTCGAGAACGTTATAGGATCGCTTCCGATGAGTAACATGGAGTTCCCAAAGTTTAATATCGCTGTATCTTCTCCGATTGCGGGAGGGGTTGTTAAATTGGAGTCACAAATTTCCAAAGTTCTTAATAATTCATTCAGTATGTTATTGGGAACTTTTCCTATTTCCATTTTTCTACCTTCCAGTAAACAGTAGCTATTTGTGAGTTGGTTTTAGCAAATTTTTATAGATCCTTGTAGATCCATTGTAATCCTTAATGGTTATCGTAAATACAATTATGGTTCATTTATATATTGAAAATGAATCAATGCTGGAGGATATTGCTAACCTGGTGTAAAATTGTGAGGCTGATTAGATTAATTGTTTATAAACCGTACAGATAACCATAAGGAGCCAATGTATTAATGGAAGAATTATTTTGGGACCAATTATTGCCCCAAAACGATCCGGATATAGAACTTTGTATATTCCCTCATCTAAAAGAATTTATTGCCATTGACTTGAGATTCCAAGACCCAGTAGTTGAACTTCTTGATACTTCTGATGTTTTCGACAATGATTTTTCTTTATGTGTAGAGCAAGAGATTTCCGAATTTCTAAAGGACAACCAAAGCTTTCCGTTTGCTCATTTGATAAACCTTCCTAATAAAATAGAAGAAATTGTTAGAGGGGTTGCTATGACGTTTGTTTTGAATGCTTTAGATATCGATATTGACGATGAAGAAAATGTTCCCTCAATAGTGGTTTATGTTATTAACGGAGGTTCTTTAAGTGAACATTCCGATCAATTAGTGAAATACTTGACCAAACAATGTGAATACTCTAACAAAAACTTTGAAGATAACGATTGGGCTGAGGTTATTTATTCTCTTAGAGATAGAGAAAAACAAGAATTTGATAATATAACCAAATTAAAATCGTATGAAGCATTCAATTTAGAATCTTTAGACTATTTCACTTTTTGGGAAAATAGAAACTAGATATATTTATACCACTAGGGCGAAACCTGCGTGAAAATCGGCATAAATTCTGACACATATTTAGCTGGCAGGGGTAAAAATTTACTTCCTTCTGTATTTTCAGAATTTAGTGGGGATGGAATTAATATTATATTGCGGAGATTTAGAATGTATAGGAGTGTTATATACGCTAGACCTTATAGCTCCTGTTAAAGCCTTTAAAGGATATGAAGATCCAAGAGCCCCTGGCTGCAGGTTAGCAGATAAAACAATAGTTATCATAGTCCAAAATACCATATCGTATGTTATTAAAATAGGGATGGTCCATGATATACAGGGGCCTTACCCTCCAATAAATACTAGCCCTAATGGAGACTAATTAAATTTCCCTGATTCCAATAACAGTCTTCTAGTGAATTTTTTTTGGATGAATTGTTGATATAGTTGTTTTCGGTGACACCTATGAAGAAATGATGTGTTATAAAGATAATATTTTGCGGATGAATCCTGGAAGTCCTACTTATCCGGGTAAGAAACATAAATTTGGTAGTTTGGGAACTGTAGGTATAATAGAAATAATAGGGAACGACATTTTCCCAACTATAGTAAATTTAAAGAATTATAAAAGTGATTAATGTTTCTAGATATCGTCTCACTTTATACGGAGAAGCCTTGTTTTGATTACGCATTTAATAATAGGAATAGTCCAAGGCATTGTTGAATGGATTCCAGTAAGCTCTGAAGGTATTCTCGTTATAGTCTTTAGATGCTGTACTTCAATCGGTTGGCAAGAAGCTATTTCTATAGCATTGTTATTGCATTTTGGAACAGCAGTATCTAGTGTAATCTATTTCCGTAAAGAAATAATAGAAATGCTGAGATTTAGGGATTGGACTGAAGGAACCCAAAAACATTTATTATCTGCAATTATTATTTCTACTTTTTTTACCGGTATATCGGGGATACCAATCTATATTACTTTGACTGATATGCCCAGCGCATATGGGTACTATTTGATGCTTGCAATAGGAGTACTCATAATAATTACAGGGGTTGTCCAAATTAGGCAAATAACTAAAACTGGTAAATCCATTGTTGATTTGAATGTTTATGAAATTATATTTTTCGGTTTGATTCAAGGTTTGTCGATATTGCCTGGGTTGAGCCGCTCAGCTTTGACAATATCATTTTTGTTAAGTCGCAAATTAAACGTTGAAGAGTCTCTTAGGTTGAGTTATTTGGTTAGTATACCGGTTAGTATCGGAGGAGGAATGTTAGGATTGATAGGCTTAGGGGCAAGCAATGTTGGGATTAATCATATTGTGGGAATATTGGCTGCTTTTATAGTAGGGCTTGCGACTATTGGATTCTTAATGAATGTACTCAAGAAAATTCCTATGGGTATAGTAGCAATGTTGACAGGAGTGATAGTCATAGTATCTACATTGGTTTAAATAAACTGGCTACGATGTACTCATCGTAGCCAGTTTATTTAAACTTAAGTGTTTATATATATGAAATTAGTGGAGTGACTGCTACAAAAACAGGAGCAAATACTAATGAAACGATTGCCATTAGCTTTAGTAGTATGTTTAGAGAAGGACCTGATGTGTCTTTAAATGGATCACCAACTACATCCCCTTCTACGGCGGCTTTATGGGAATCAGATCCCTTACCTCCGTAATGACCAAGCTCTACGTACTTTTTAGCATTGTCCCAACTACCGCCGGCACTTGCCATTGTTATGGCTAACATGAAACCAGACGCAACAGCACCTATCAACATTCCTCCCAAAGCTTCAGATCCCAGTATTAGTCCCATTGCGATCGGCATTATTACTGCAATCATGCCAGGAATAATCATCTCTTTTAGGGCACCACGAGTGCTGATGTCCACACACCTTTCATAATCGGGTTTCGCCGTTCCTTCCATTAAACCGTCAATTTCCCTGAATTGACGGCGAACTTCTGTAACAATGGCAAATGCGGCTCTTCCGACTGCGTTCATTGTTAATGCAGAAAATATGAATGGAAGCATAGCACCAATAAGCATTCCAGCTAATGTGGTGTGTTTTAGAATGTTAATACCGCCTTGGTCAAATAAACCAGATGCTTGGGCAAATGCTGCTAACAGTGCCAACGATGTTAACGCAGCAGATCCTATTGCAAATCCCTTGCCAGTAGCTGCGGTGGTATTGCCCAACGCGTCGAGTGCATCAGTTCGTTGACGAACTTCTGGAGCTAATTGAGCTTGTTCAGCGATTCCCCCAGCATTGTCGGCTACTGGTCCATAGGCATCTGTAGCCAGAGTAATGCCCAAAGTTGAAAGTAAACCTACACCCGCCAGAGCGATACCATAGAATTCTTTTAATTCAAAGGCTATTAATATAGTAGCACCGACTGCTACTACGGGAATTAACGTACTCATCATTCCTGATGCAAATCCACTTATGATCACAGTGGCCGCACCAGTTTGAGCATTTTCAGCTACATTTTTGGTAGGTCTGTATTCGTATGAAGTATAATATTCTGTTGCAGTGCCGATAACAATACCAGCTATTAATCCTGTAATGATGCATATGAATAAATTAAGCCCATCTGTCATATCTAAGAAGTAGATGATGCCTGCAGCAAATATTGCTACCAGGATTGATGACGAATATATTCCTCTTCTTAACGACCAAAGGAGCTGTCCGAAATTAGCATTCTCACTACTCCTTACCATGAAAGTTCCTAAGATTGATGCCAAAATACCAGCTCCGGCTAACATTAACGGTAATAAAGCTTCTTTGCTGCTTATAATGGCCATACTTCCTGCTGCCAAAGCTATTGCTGATATAATTGAGCCTACATAAGATTCGAAAAGGTCTGCTCCCATCCCAGCGACATCACCGACATTGTCACCGACATTGTCTGCAATAACTCCAGGGTTTCTAGGATCGTCCTCAGGTATTCCTGCTTCTATTTTACCGACCAGGTCAGATCCTACGTCAGCTGCTTTTGTGAATATACCTCCACCAACTCTAGCGAATAATGCGATTGAGCTAGCGCCAAATCCAAATCCTGCTATGACACTAGGATTTTGGAATACAACCCATAGTACCGAAACTCCAATGAGACCCATTCCTACTACAGTCATACCCATCACTGTTCCTGATGAAAAGGCTACCCTGAGTGCTGGGTTAAGACCATGCATAGCAGAAGCGGCTGTTCTCACATTGGCTCGGACTGCAACATGCATTCCTATATATCCTGCAGTTGCTGAGCATATTGCACCGGCAAGGTAGGATATTGCAGTTCCAGGTATAACCGAACCAAGAGCATAATAGTCAATTAAAAACCCTATTAAAACTCCTACCACGATTACAAACGGTAACAGTATTAAATATTCTCTTTTCAAAAACGCTGCAGCACCAGCTTGGATGGCGTCTCCTATTTCTTTCATTTTTTGATTGCCAGCATCTACTTTTAAGATTCTGATTGCAGTAATGATTGCAAATAGTAGGGCTACAACACCCGATCCGATGATCAAAACTATTGGTAACATTAAATACCTCTAACATAAATAAAATCAATTTGGCCTACTGACCGCGACGAAGTTTACACAGAGACTATTGACCTGTCAATAAATATGAGCTTCAAGATTTACTGTTTTCCAACATTTATAGTTATTGATAAACTATTCTTAGTTTTATGATGATTTAAACTAATATGAGGAGATGAATTATGAACAATCTATTTTCTTTAGAAGGGAAAACTGCATTAATTACAGGAGGTAATGGTGGCTTAGGATTAGGAATGGCAGAAGGGATCGTAAATCAAGGGGCAGCAGTGATTATAACAGGAAGAGATAAAAAGAAACTTTCTGAGGCTGTTTCTGAAATAAAAAACATTGGTGGGCAGGCATACTCTTTAGCAGGTGATGTAAATGATGTAAATGATTTGTCCAAAATTGTAGAAAACGCTGTCACTTGTACTGGCAAAATAGATATCGTTATAAATAACGCAGGAGTTAATGTACGAAAACAACCTCAAGATTTAACTGACGACGATTGGGATTTTGTAATGAATACTAACCTTCGATCTGTTTTTCGTTTGTCTAAATTGATGTATCCTCACTTGCTGCAAAATGGAGGTGGAAAAATTATCAACATTGGATCGATGTACTCTATATTTGGTAGCGATTGGGTAGCACCTTATTCTGCTAGTAAAGGAGGAGTGATCCAATTGACTAAAAGTTTAGGAGTTGCTTGGGCGAAAGATAATATTCAAGTGAATGCAATTATACCTGGTTGGTTTGAAACCGATCTTACATCTTCTATATCTGTCTTAGATAAAGAGAGATATGATCGAATAACTACCAGGATCCCAAGTCAAAAATGGGGAACCCCAAAGGATATTGCGGGCACTGCTATATTTCTTTCTAGCTCCGCATCTGACTATGTCACTGGAACATCCATTATTATTGATGGAGGATATTCTGCGTCTGGGTAAGTGAATTTACAAGAGAAATATCTGTTATGCTGTATATATCGGTGAACTGAAATAAGGGTTCTTTTAGAGGTGTACTTATATGGAAAACTATCCTAGAAATGCAGTTCTAATTTATTGTAAATATGACGATACATTAGGCGAAGCTCAATCCGTACTTGAAAAGACCGGATATATTGTTTCAGTAGCTTGCACGTTTGATGGTGCGATGGACTTAATACGATCTACTGATTTCCATTATGTTTTAATCGACGAATCCGTGGAATCAGTTGATCAAAAATATCTGGTGTCAGAATCCCGGCGCTGCAACCCAGATGCGGCTGTGATTTTGTTCAACGCTGTAGAATCTATACTAACCAGATTCAGGCATGCTAGGTCATAATTTCAACTATGAGCATTATTCCCGACAACTTTCTGGGTCACTAAATCATCTATTTCAGTATCCGTTAAACCGAGCTCTAACAAGATTTCTCGATTGTGTTGTCCGAGTAAAGGTGGAGGTCGTTTAATTTCCGAAGGAGTTAAACTTAATTTAAATGGTGAATTGGGAGTTCTTAAGTCTGGTACTTTAGGATGCCCTGGTATTGAAACTATCATATTTCTCGCTAAAACTTGTTCGTTTTCCACTACATCTTTAACTGTATTAATAGGGCCACAGGGGACACCAGCGGCGACAATGGTAGTAATCCAGTATTCTGTGCTGGCCGTTGCAAAAATAGCATTTAAATTATCAACACAGTCTTGTCTGTGAGTG
>DPHC01000014.1:177693-233725 GCA_003523055.1 Dehalococcoidia bacterium
GTGAGTGACCCGATCATCATTAGTCGTAAATCTGGGATCTTCAGTTAATTCTGGATGTGATATTGCGGAACATAATTTTTCCCACAAACCTTGATTGGCACAGCCAATCAAAAAGTATCCGTCATTAGATTTAAAAGTTTGGTAAGGAACCAAGCTGGGATGGCCTGATCCGAGCCTTTTAGGAACTTCGTTAGTAGCCATATAGTTAGTAGCGTGATAGCTTAATGCGGCTATTTGCCCATCTAAAAGGGCTGCTTCGATTTGTTGCCCTTTTCCAGTGTTCTGCTTGTGGTATAGGGCTGTTACCATGGAGCCAAAGGCCATCATGCCTGTGAATAGATCTACAAGTGAGAACCCTACTCGCTGTGGTTGTCCATCTGGTTCACCTGTTAGATCCATCAGCCCGCTATAGGCCTGTATGATCAGATCATATCCTGGCATGTCTTTTAGAGGGCCTGTTCGTCCGTAGCCAGATATTGAACAATATATAATTTCAGGATTAATGTCTCGGACATCTGCGTATCCTAAACCCATTTTGTCTAGTGCTCCTGCTCGAAAACTCTCTATAATTATGTCAGCGTCTTTTACCAAAGACTTTATGATTTCAATCCCTTCTGGTGATTTCAAATTAACGCTCAAGCTCCGCTTGTTTCGGTTGAATGACATGAAATTTGCGCTCTCACCACCCCAGAATGGAGGCCATTTCCTTGTTTCATCACCTTGGGTAGGTTCTTCTATTTTGATTACTTCAGCACCTAGATCGGCCAGCATCATGGTTGAGAATGGACCAGCTAAAGTCCTAGTTAGATCAACGACCTTTATACCTTTTAAAGCAGAACTCATAATTTAATCCTCTAATGTTTAGAAATAATATCTGGGTTAGTAAGTAGTAAATTGTATCATGGAACAAACTAGTCTTGAATTGATATAACACAATTCCTTTAGTAATATCTAGAATTATCACTAAAGGAATTGCAGGCATTGAAAATGAATTTAAAATGAATGCTCGCGAAAGGACTTAACAAAAAATGAGTAATAAACCAAAAGTTTTAGTTTATGGAGGGATTAATATTGATTTAGTGACGAAATCCCAATCATTTCCAAAACCAGGACAAACTATAGTAGGTGATGATTTCATGATTTATCCAGGTGGTAAAGGGGCTAATCAAGCTGTAGCAGCTAGCAAAATGGGGATTAATGTCTCTTTGATAGGCTCCGTAGGGGATGATTTATTTGCTTCTGAGTTAATATCGTCTTTACAATGTAATGGTGTATCTACAGTGGATATTGCTCAATTAGCCAACACTAATTCAGGAGTGGCGGTCATAAATATTGACCACACATCACAAAATCAAATAATTCAAATCCATGGAGCAAATACTAATGCAGATGAATTTGCGGTATTAAATGCATTGGACCGGTATGATTCTATACAATTCATAATGCTTCAATTGGAAACCTCTATTGAAATAAGCACGCAATTAGCTAAAAAAGCAAAAAATAGAAATGTAAAAATAATGTTGGATCCTGGACCTACTAGGCCAATACCAGACGAATTATTGTCGATCTGTGATGTAATAACTCCCAATGAAACTGAAGCTACATTTTTAACTGGGATAGAGGTTACCGATGAAATATCTGCAGATTTGGCAGCACAACAACTTTTATCCCTAGGTGTGTCTATGGTGGTTGTGAAACTGGGTTCAAAGGGGGCTTTTTTAAGCGATGGGTATAATAAATTTTTTGTTCCTTCCATATCTGTAAATGCTATAGACTCGGTGGCGGCAGGAGACGCATTTAACGGAGCATTTATATATGGATTATTAAATGATTGGAAACTTCTGGATTGTTTGCAGTGGGCTGTATGCGCAGGCGGTTTGGCTACAACTAAAATTGGAGCTCAAGGTTCTATGCCTGATTTACAAGAAGTGAATAAAATATACCAAAAACATTTTAAATTCATAGAGGGTAACTGAAATGCAGAGAAGCGATTCTTTTTGTCCGAAATGCGGTCATTTATTGCAATTTAAGATTTTTGAAACTAAAGAAATATTGGAATGCTCCGCATGCGAGGCACAATTTTATTTCGACCCCAAAGTTGCTGCGGTTTGTGTTTTGTCACTCGGAGAGCAAGTATTGTTAATAAAACGTGGAAATGAACCGGGTTATGGTAAATGGAGTTTACCTGGTGGATATGTGGATCGATTTGAAGTAGTTGAAGATGCGGTAAAGCGCGAAATCAATGAAGAAATTGGTTTAACAGTTAATGAAGTTGAACTTATGGGTGTTTATTCAACGAATGATTCACCTGTGATCGTAGTAGCTTATAAAGCTCTGTCTTTTACTGGGACAATTCTTTCTAATGATGAGGTTTTGGACTGCCAGTCCTTTACTGTAGACAAACTACCTAATATGGCCTTCATTAGAGATGAAGGTATAATTCGGAAAGCTATCAAGAGCTGATAACACTTATATTTATCAGCTCCTGAATATCGGCTATTTCAAAGGCTTAGGCATCCAACTTTCATTCCACGGGAAGTCATTGCCAGAGCCGTATGCGGTGGTCCCAGATTCTATACGGTCTCTATAAGGGCTTTGGATAGGCTCACTGTAGGGGTAAATCCCTCCTTCATAAACGCTAGGACCAAGTTTGTAATGTTTTGCTTGCCCTGGAGTTTCTACGAAAGGCATATTAATGTCATATAGTTCATCTTTATGTTTGGGCCTAGGTCCAGCTTTAGACACATGGCCATATAATTCTCTTCCGATTATTTCTTCAGCCATCCAGACACAGTCTATTAGCTTTGATATATCAACGCCTGTTGGAATGCCCATGTCTTCCATCATATGGAGTAAATCTTCAGTCGGAGCCATTCCAGTAACTTGTCCGTTACCGCAATATGGGCAGCCCCCGAATCCACCTATGGTCCCGTCTATTTCCAAGGTATCTTCAGAGCTTAAAGATCGTAAGGCAGCATAAGCTGAAGCTATTGCCATGTTTCGCCCATTATGTAAGTGGAGCCTAAAATGTTTAATTTCAGGCCATCTGTCTTTTACGCGGAGTATACTCTCTTCTATTTTTGCCGGCGTGCAATGGCTCATTGGGTCTCCCATTGAGCAACTAACTACATTGATACCTGCTTCGTCCCATAAACTATGCTGCACTTCAAACATGTTCATTAACGCATCTACTGGTATTTCTCCGATAAAATTAGATCCCCAACTTGCATTAGTTCCGATTCCAGCCTCTTGTATATTAAGCTCTTGAGCCTGGGCAATAATCGGAGCCCATCTTTCCATTTCTTGCATTTGAGTTCGGTTTGTATTTCTTCTAACGAACACATCACACATGTGCACCCCTAAGCGAGGGTATTTGTCTCTTTCTATTGTTAGAGGAGGAGAGTATGCACGGGCTCTTTCTACTCCTCTTGGGTTCAAAGCAAGCGCTGTATATTCTACGCCTGGCTTGGGCGTGAATTTAGTTACAATTTCGTCTATTCGTTCCATCTGTGGAGTCCATTTAGGGCTGACGAAAGAACCTACTACTATTTTTTTCAGTCCTGTTTCAGATAATGCATCTAGTAAGGCAACTTTATCGTCTACAGGTATATTAGAATTTTCGATTTGCATACCTTCGCGCATGCCTTCTTCTTTGTAAATTAAAGTTGGGTAATTGCTCATGATATCTCCATTTGGTAGGCCAATTTATTTGATAAAACTATATTCAGTAATCTTGCCAACCTTGTCGAATTTTATGGTTGTTGAACCTATATTGTCAAGAACAATATTAAGTATAGCGTTATTGGCATATAATGTATTGACGCGATTATTAAAAGAGGTGGTGTCAAATGAGCTCAATAGGTATAGACCATATAGCAATGCCAACTAGCGATGCAGAAAGATTAATAAAGTTCTATAAAAAATTAAGATTTGTTATTAATGATGAACAGGAATGGAGAGACGGGAAGGTAAACATCTTTAATATTCAAGTAGGGGATAGTAAAATAAATGTTCACCCCCAAGGGTATGTTGCTGCTTATAGAGGACCTACTGCTGTTCCAGGTTGCGCTGATATATGTTTTGTATGGGATGGTACGGTTGAAGAATGTGTGGATCTACTTAAATCTGCGGACGTAGAAATAATTCGTGGACCTGGCGAACGGAAAGGAGCGCGACAGAATGGAATGATTCCTGCAGTAAGTTTATATGCTAGGGACCCAGATCAAAACCTTCTGGAATGGATGATATATCAATAAAAAAACCGAATGCATAATTAGGAACATATGGAAATAGGCTCAAAATATGGTTTTTGCACAACTATTGCTCAGGCAAATTATGAGGATCTGCCTGATGATGTTGTAAGATTTGTGAAATACGACTTAATAGACACTATAGGAGTTATGCTGGCAGCCAAAACAGCTCCAGGCATAGCTGAATTGATAGAAATTCACAGTATATGGGAGACTTCAAAACACAGTCGAATATTTAATAATTCACTACGAATGTCTGCTCCTGCTGCGGCGATGATAAATTCCTGTATGGCACATGCTTTAGATTTTGATGACACCTTGGATTTTGCTGGGAATATCCATATTGGTGCTAGTTGTATTCCTGCAGCCTTAGCAGTGTCTGATTACCTAAATGACGTTACTGGTGAAGAACTGATTACTAGTCTTTGTATGGGATTAGAAACTTCATGCCATTTGGCTGTTATCGCTGAGGTGGATAGGGGATGGCACAGGACAAGTACTTTTGGAATATTCGGAGCTACTGCTACGGTTTCTAAACTGTTGAAATTGAAAAATGATCAAATTGTAAATGCCCTAGGAATAGGATTGAGCTATGCATCAGGAACCAGGCAGTGTATCTCAGATGGTGTATTAACTAAACGTATGCAAGCAGGCATAGCAGCACAAAACGCAGTGTACTCGGCGTTTTTTTCTCAATGTGGATTAACTGGAGCTAAAGATCCATTTTGGGGAGAATATGGATTTTTTCCGATGTATCAACCTGACGCTTATAATGAAGCATTAGATTTTAAAGATTTTGGTACAGAATACATTCTGCCCAAATTGAGTTTCAAACCTTTTCCTGCGGGACGTCCGACTCACAAATTTATCAACGTTGGCATTAAAATATCAAAATGGATGCAGGAAAATAAAATCACGTTTTCTTCAATCAAGACAATTGAAATTAGATGCAATAAAGCAACAATTGAAAGACACGAATCAAATTCTGAACCGATTAGGCCTCCGAGCAATCAAATAGAGGCTCAATTCCATGTCCCGTTTTTGCTATCTGCAGCTGTCATCCACGGTAAATTCGGACTACTCGAATTAGAACGAATTGCTGATAAATCCATAATTCATTTGTCATCAATATGTAATTGGCAAACAGATAATTCATATTATGAGGGGTCAGGTCAACTTGTAATCGGCTTAGGCCAAGGAGAATTTCATGGATTCGACTTTAAAGCAGAAGAAATGACCCAAGCTCCAGATTTTGTAGAGAATTTAATTAAAGAAAAATTCTTTGAGTGTTTGAATTATTCAAAAGAAGTGAATTTTAATCATGCTTCAGAATTGTGGGATATGTTACAAGAAGTGGAGTGCTTAAACAATGTGTCGGCGTTAACAGAATTGATGGCTAAATTATAAAGTTGTTTCAGTTTATTCGCCTAATTTTACAATCTCGTTATATTCAGTTTGGGTTATAGGCTGGACTGACAACCTCACCCCTCTTTTTACCAACATCATATTAGCAAATTTAGGATTGCTTTTGATGTCTTGTAACGTTACAGGAGTTTTAAATGTTTTTTCAGCCTGTATATCAACCATTAGCCAAGTTGGATCGTCTGGATTACTTTTGGGATCGAAGTATTTTTGACCAGAATCCCAGGCTGTAAAGTCTGGATAGGATTCTTTGACTATGATGGCTGTGCCGATTACTGCAGGGATTTTAGTACTGCTATGATAAAACAGAACTTTATCTCCGATTCGCATTTGGTCTCTCATGAAATTCCGGGCTTGATAATTTCTTACGCCGTCCCATTCTGCAATTTGGTTCTCTTCCGATAGTAAATTCAAAAATGAGTAATTGTTAGGCTCTGACTTAAATAGCCAATATTTTGTTTCTGACATTTTATTACTCCGTTAAGTTATCTTAATTGTATGTCATGATCTTCTCGGTCAAAACATCCCGTTATGAGATCAGGTGTTTCTCGTCGGAGAACATCTTTCCGGATACGCAGACTAGGAGTTTGGGGCAACTCGTCTCTAAATTCAATATACCGTGGAACTTTGAAATATGCTATATGATCAGCCCACCAGTATATTAATTCCCTAGGCTCTGCAACAAATCCTTCTTTAAGAATTATATATGCTTTTATTTCATCTTCACCAAGTTCAGATGGCACTGCTATTATCGCACATTCTAAAACAGCATGATGTTTCTTGACTATGTCTTCGACTTCTTTCGAAGAGATATTTTCCCCTCTTCTGCGGATAATGTCCTTTTTTCGGTCTACGAAATATATAAATCCGTTCTCATCCATGGACGCTAAGTCACCGGTATGCAGCCACCCATTTTGCAACGCAAGATCAGTTTGTGTCTGGTTGTTCCAATATCCTTCCATAAGTACCGGATTTTTAATAAGAATTTCTCCAGCAGTTCTAAAGGGTACTTCAGTGCCAGATTCGTCAGCTATTTTGATTTGATTTATGAATCTGGGGTCTGGATGTTTGCGGGATTTACCTGAAGAATTTGCTCTACGAGGTTCTCCTAGAACCTCAATCGTACCATAACAGGTTTCTGTCATTCCAAACCCTACAATTATTTCTGTTCCAAATCTTTTTTGAAAAGAGTCTAAAAAATCTGGAGAGAATGCAGGAGAACCATAAAATAATCTAACGGAATTATTGCTATCAGTTGGGCTTTGTTCAGATTTTGCTAAAATGGACATCATCATACCAATGAAATTTACAACGGTCGCTTTAGATTGACGAACTTGACTCCAGAATCTGCTCGCACTGAATCTATCTACTACTACTAATGTGCCTGCGCTGGCGATTGCACCCATTGTTGAATAGTACTGAGCATTGGCATGAAAGAATGGTAGACATGTGAAAAATCTATCTTTCTTAGTCCCATTAGTCCAATACTGGAATCCCTGTCCTGCCGCCACATACATTTGTTGAGAGATTTTTACTCCTTTAGGTTCACCTGTAGTTCCAGAGGTATAAACTAATGTTGATATTGCTATGCTTTCTATATTGTCTGGTAATGACAGCCCCATTATTTCTCTGGATTCTGGATTGAAAAAGCTCCAGGACGGTTCTATATTGCTTCCTGAATATTGTGGTTCAGGGACTACAAGATAGGATTTAACGGATGGAATATTTAAAGAAGTAGACTTGATAATCTCTGAAAAGCGGTCGTTGAAAATTATTGTGTCTGCTGAACAATTATTTACTATGAAACTAATTTCAGTAGATTTATAGGCTGTGTTTATAGGCACCGCAATAGCTCCAATGGCAGATAATCCAAACCAAGCCAGTAAATACTCTGGACAATTGTCCAGCAACATACAAACTCGATCGCCCGGTTTAACACCTAAAGATATAAACTGTTCCGCTGATTTTAGTAAGTTGTTGTAAAATTCTTTATATGTTAATGTGCGGTTTAGAAATTCTACAAAGTTCTTATTGGGATTGATGTCCATAGAGTGCTTGAAAAAGCTCAACATAGTCTGTTCCCAAGGCAAGGCACTTTTATTTTGATTAACTGTAGAC
Source organism: Dehalococcoidia bacterium (assembly GCA_003523055.1). Taxonomy (GTDB): domain Bacteria; phylum Chloroflexota; class Dehalococcoidia; order Lucifugimonadales; family UBA3495; genus UBA2588. Next base: position 185,484 of record DPHC01000014.1, read on the forward strand.
ATATTAGAAAACTTCCCTTGGTGGTATTTATTAATCAATATGTTGCTAGGATATGAGTATGGCAAATAATGTTAACAACAAAATTGTATCAGTGGATCCAGAGCGATTCAAATTAGATACAGCTAATTTAGAAAACAATGTATTAATCGGATACCGTTGCCAAACGTGTAATGTGTATGTGTTTGGACCTTCTACCTATTGCCAATCGTGTTCGAGCAGATCAATGGAAGAAGTAGAATTTTCAGGAACCGCTATTTTGTACAGTTATACGGTGATACATGTTCCTCCGGCTGGTTGGCCTGGACGAGTCCCATATGTATTGGGGGAAGCAGAATTGGCTGAAGGACCACATGTTCTTGCAGAGTTAATAGATTGTGAAATGAATGAAATAGAGACAGGTATCAATTTATCATTGACCTATGAATTTGTTCAAAATAATAACAACGATATTGCCGTTTATAAATGGCGCTTTAATTAATTTAAATTTACAGGTGGTTTTATATGATTAATAAAAAACCTTCCAGATCCGTGAGAGTAGCTGGAGTTGGGCTGCATCCCTTTGGGAGATTCAGAAATAAAAATATTCAATCCATAGCAAGAGAAGCTGTAGTAGAAGCACTCACAGATTCGGGAATTCCATGGAATAACATCCAAGCCGCCTATTTTGGGCATGTGTATTACGAAGGTATGTCTATGGGAGAAAGAGTGTTATCACCTTTAGGTTTGACTGGTTTACCGATAGTGAACGTCGAAAATGCTTGTTCTAGTGGTTCTACAGCTTTATGGCAGGCTTTTTGGATGATAGATTCTGGACTATATGATGCTGTTTTGGTTTTTGGAGCAGAGAAAGTACCCAGTGGCCCTGTGACGGTTACTAGTGAAGATAGCCCAGAACGATTAATAGGAGGGGATCACATGATGGGTGGTTACGGCTTGCGTATGCGCAAATATATGGAAGAAACAGGCGCACCCGCTTCTTCCATAGCCCAAGTTGCAGTTAAAAACAGATCTCATGCAGTTTTAAATCCTTATGCCCATCGAAAAGAAACCTATACTGTAGAGCAAATTTTAAAATCTAGAATGATTGCGGATCCTCTAACCTTATTACAATGTTGTCCGACCAGCGAAGGAGCTGCTGCTGTCGTTTTGTGTTCCGAAGAATATTTGCTAAAATTTGGCATTGATAAAAGCAGAGCCCCAGAAATCGTAGCATCTGTATTGACGTCGGGTGATTATAACGGGAGTGGCAGTGACCATTCCGCATTTAGCCCATATAGAACGGAACCAGCGGCATTACAAGCGTATGAAATGTCAGGAATTGATCCGAATGATGTAGATTTGATCCAAGTGCATGATGCGGCTACTATAGGCGAACTACAACAATTAGAGTCATTACATATATTTGAAAAAGGAGAAGCTTGGGTAGGAACTCAGGAAGGAAGGACTGCTTTGTCTGGTGACAGGCCCACAAATACTGATGGAGGGTTGCTAGCTATGGGACATCCTTTTGGAGCATCTGGTATTCGGATGATACATGAAACCGTGATGCAGTTGAGAGGTGTTGCCAGTGGACGCCAAGTTGAAGGCGCCCACATCGGATTGGCTCAGTGTTCTGGGGCCGGAGATGTTACTACTGTTCACATCCTCAAAAATTGATTAAAGGTTTCTGAGAGCGGCAAATTCAGACTTAAACCCTTCAACGAGTGCTCTACGGTCCGTTCCGTGTAGGATGAATCTAGCACCATTACCTGCCCAATATTCAGACAGTTCCATAGATTGTTGATGGACTAAAACAGGAACTCCTTTAGCTTCAGAAATTTGGATGATGTGCTTAACAGCTTCTATATATTTAGGATTATTGTAATCGTCTGGAATGCCTAATGAAATACTGAGATCATTGGGGCCTACAAATATTCCGTCTATTCCTGGGACTTGCAAAATGTTATCTAGATTCTCAATCCCCGCAACGCTTTCTATACCAATAATAGCCACATTGTTTTTGTTGCGGTTATTCAGATAAGTTGTTGATGCTTCACTTACCTCTTTGCCGGTTGCCACAAGGTCCTGAACTGCTTTGCCTTTTAGCGGTCTCCATTTAGTAGCGCCTATTACTTCTTGAACTTGCTCTACTGTCTCGCAATATGGGGCTAGTACTCCTTGAGCTCCCGCGTCAATGGCCATTGTTACATAATGGGAATCAGGGATAGGAATACGAACTATGGGTACTACATCAATAGTGTTCCACATAGTTAGAAAATCTCCGAGTTCTCCCCGGCTTCTTGGGTTATGCTCTGTATCTATTATGACGTAATCTAATCCTACATCATTTAAGAGGGGTACCCAACGAGGGTTTCTTGCTACAGTTAACATAGTTCCATACACTTTGCCTCCTGATCGTAATACTTCCTTAAGTTCATTGCCATTCATAAGTAACTCCTGTAGATATTAAATTAATGTACAAGACCATTGTAGTATTAAGAATGAATAAAACAACCGCCAAATTTCTTGAAAGTGATGAGCGTTTAAATATAGAATGTTCTAATTTGAGAACCTTACAGTGCAGAGAATCTGGTTTTGGAATATGTTAGTTTTGGTTATAAACTCTGTTAAATCAGGTCTCAATTGTGTAGTATCCTGATTAAAAACCGTATAAGTTATATACAGGTATCTAAGCTAGCTGTGTACTTTACATAACTGTTAATTTGGAATAGGTACTTTAGGCTTTCAAAAAATGGAATATATATCTACCGCAGCGGAATTAGAGAAATTGGTTGTTGTCCTAAGAAAGAAACCAGTGATAGGAATAGATACCGAATCAAATAATTTGCACACTTACCAAGATAAAGTCTGTTTAATACAATTATCTAGCGAAACAGATGTGTACATTTTAGATCCTCTGGCTATGAATAATATCCATGCTTTAGGTAACGTGTTAGAAGACCCATCAATTGTGAAAATAATTCACGGATGTGATTATGATTTGCGAAGCCTTAATAGAGATTATGGGTTTGAAATAAAAAACATATTTGATACTGAACTCGCCGCTCGATTTACTGGTTTAAATTCATCTAACCTTGGAAATGTTTTGGACCAGTTTTTGAATGTGAAAATTAAAAAAAGCCGTTCCATACAAACTTCTGATTGGAGCAGACGTCCGTTATCTGAAAAAGCTTTGGAATACGCCGGTTCGGATGTACTTTATTTAAGTGAATTACATAATATTATGACAGCTAAGTTAAAAGATATGGGAAGACTTGATTGGGCTTTGGAAGAATTTAAATTATTTGAAAACATTAGGCATGTTGACGTTGATATTAGAGAAGAAGGGTATTTGAGATTGAAAGGCGTGGGAAAATTAGATCGACGGGCACTTACTATTTTGAAACAGCTGTATATCATTCGTGAAGATGAAGCTAAGATGAGAGACGTTCCCTCATTCAGGATAGTGAACAACGATACATTAGTAAGAATGTCCCAAAACCCAGATTTTTATGTTGAACAAGATTTGTTCACTGAGAACAATTGGATAAATGCTAATAAGCAATGGATTTCAGAGACTATAGCCAAAGCGATGGAATTACCACTGTTAGATAAACCTCAAAAAACCGTTAGAACGGGACGAAATGACGAAAAAGCTAGAAAGAGATTAAAAAAATTACGTGAATGGAGAGTAGCCAAATCCGCTCAATTGGGACTCCAGCCAGCTTTGATATTTCCTATGCAAGGATTAGAATTTATATCTTCTGTACACCCCAATGATATTTCCGTTGAAAATAGCGCCTATCATTCTTCTGGCATAAGGAGTTGGCAACAAAACCACTTTTTAGAAGAAGTAAGAACTGTATTACTTTAGTCTAGGATTAAATTCGCGCAAAATGTAGCCGCTTCAATCAAGTCAGGTATGACGACATATTCATTCACTGTATGCATTTCATTTGTAGCCATCCCTACTACGACAGATTGAATTCCGTGTAGCCGCATTACGTTAGCGTCTGTACCTCCTCCTGAGGGTTTAATATTAGGATTTAATCCCATGTTGGTCATAGTGTCTACTGTGAATTTTGCGATTTCTTCGGTTGGGTCCAAGTTGTACATTTCAAACATCACTTCAAAGTCTTCATTAATCGTTGCATCGTTATATTTTTCACGAAAAGAATTTAGAGTTGTAGTTACTTGCATTTTTAAAAGGTCAATTGTTTCAGTATTCATACTTCGAAACTCTCCTCCAAAAGTAGTTTCAGGAGGAACTGCATTCCTCACAGTACCACCGCTAATTAATCCAACGTTGAATGTGGTCTCATCATCTAGCCTTCCTTGAGGAAGGTCTTGTATTATCTCTGAAGCTATTCGGATTGATGATAAGCCCTTTTCTGGTTCAACTCCCGCATGAGCAGCTCTCCCGTGTACTGTTACGTCAAATTTTATATACGTTGGACTTGATCCTGTAATGTGGTTTACAGGACCATTACCGTCAAATACTACTGCTTGCTCCGCACGAATCATTGAGTAGTCTAGGTTGGTCGCACCGACGAGTCCTATTTCTTCCCCTCTGGTGAATACTACCTGAATAGGTCTCCGAGGAGCCTTGGTTTCGGTCACAGCTTGTAACCCTTCTAAAATTGCCGCCATCCCAGCCTTGCAGTCTCCCCCTAAAATGGTAGTGCCGTCTGTAACAATCCGGTCGCCTTTTATCGAGGGGTTTATACCTCTTCCAGGTTCCACAGTATCCATATGAGCTGATAACATTAATGGGTTTTCTCCATTTTCAGATGCTATCAAATTTTTATGCGCGTCTCGCTCTACTGTGAATCCTAATCCTTCTAAAATGGGAGTAACGTATTTTGCGACTTCTTCTTCTTCATCCGAAGGACTATCAATCTTTATTAACTCTAAAAATGTATTTACCAATCTGTCATCGTTTATCATTCTAATTCTCCTGGAATTATTTTGTACCCAAAACTCATTATTTATTTTACAATATATTAGTTAACTGTTGTCTCGACCCCTGAAAGAAACCTTATCATAAATATATATAAAAGATTGAATTTATATTCGGAGAACTTATGAAGAAAATATTGTTAATATTCTTTTTTGCTTTGTTTTTGTGCGCATGTAACGCTCCAAATGTATTAACTGCGGAAGCTGAGAGTGAACATGAAATTGAAACCATTAATGAGTTACATAAACAAAAAAAGTCTTGTATTGACTCAGATGGAGTATACAAAGGCGAAGCGAACACAACTTCCAGAGATGTTGCTGTTGAAATGCTACTTGATATTTGGCAACACGAATGCATAGTTGATGGATTTATACAAATACAACCGCCACTACACACAAATGGAACAATCCGAGGTTGGATAGAAAACAACGTAGTTAATTTTATGGTGATTGATGAACAGAGAATGATGATTTTAGGAGAAGTTTTACATTTTACGGGAACTTTAGTTAATGATGGTAATTTTGAAGGAACTTTTTATTCAGAAGACGTAGAAGGTCGAACCATTGATGAAGGTTTCTGGAGTGTTGAACAATTTGACCCACTTGTAGAAAATGCAATTGACTCAACAGTGCCTACAAGACAATCTATGTCACAAATGACAGTAACAACTGGTGGCGAATTGATTAATAATTAATTCGTTTTTAGGACAGGAAAATATCTAATAATTTGTCCCGCACGCATCATAATTGGAATTAAATCCAAGAGTAGGCGCTTAATTAAAATTTTGAATTCCATACCACAGTATTTATATTAATTTGTATTTAAATGAATTGAAGGGATTTGAGTCATTGGCAGGAAAAGTCTGGTACCCCCGAGGGGATTCGAACCCCTGATCTTCGCCGTGAGAGGGCGATGTCCTGGGCCGCTAGACGACGGGGGCATAAATTGATACTACCAGAAACATTATATTGAGTAAATGATTAAGGTGTATTCAACGATTCAATTCCTGAAAATACTTCACTTAGATCTGTAGCGTATTTATCAGGTATGATATTGATAAATTCGTCAGTTGTTATGTCTTTATTTACTAGTAAAGAGTTAATCCCTGAAAGATTTGCGCCTAATATATCCGTTTCAAGTTGGTCTCCAACGTGAACGGTTTGAAATGGTGAACTATTAAGCTTTTGGAGAGCATGTTCAAATAAATAGGTAGAAGGTTTACTTGCTAGTAATTCGTCAGAAAATATGAGTGCATCAAATAACGGGGCTATTTTATTATGGAACAAGAATTTTCTAAAAGTAATACCGGGAGTCATACTCGTATTGGAGATCAATCCAATCTTATAGCCCGATGATTTTAATTTGACAAGAATATCATGTGTGTAATTATGTAATTTAGAGGGGTATTCCAAATATATCTCCGAATAAATGTTTTCGATCATTTGAATCAATTTAAAAGGTAGTTTGGCATAAATATGAGGTGATGATAATTCTAAGAATTGGTAAATTTGCTCAGGGAACCCCAGGTCAAGCCCCTGTGATTTAATATTTTTACAATGGTCAATACATTTTTGGTATCCATGCTCTAGAGCCAATTCAGTTATTTGAAACTGATGGTTGTTTAATTGATCTTTTATTCGGCTAATGCGTTGACCAGCCCGTATTTCCCCGTTTTCGCGAGTGTCTTGAATTAGGGTGTTCCATAAATCAAATGTGACTGTAGTAATCATGTTGACTTAAATTTTCGGATGAATGTTTTTCCAAGAAGTAGATTCTTGGTATGCATAAGCTACTTTCGCTATTAAATATTCACTGAAAGGCGCACCTGCTATTTGTAAGCCTATAGGCAATGCATCGTCTGAAAATCCGCATGGGACAGATATAGCAGGGAATCCTGTAATATTATATGGTCTATTAAACCGGGTCAATGCAGATGTTATTCCTACTGTTTCTTCATTGATCAAGGTAGTTTTTGATAAAATATCTGGTGCAACTATGGGCTCAGTCGGGCCTACTAATACATCCACTTGGCCCATTAACGCATGCATTTGTTTTGTGAACAACGTTCTGAGTCGTTGAGCTTGTAAATATCTGTCATTGCTGATAAACAGTCCTGTTTGCAAACGAAGCCTTACCGGTTCGTATATTTCATCAGAGTTTGTTTTTAATAACTCTCTGTGGTAACTAGTAGCTTCGGCCATTAGGATACATGCCGATATAGCCTCTGAATAGTCAAACAACGGAAATTCCACGTCTATTATTTCTGCACCTAGTTGTTTCAAAACTTCGATGGCTTTGGTTACGGACTTTTCTATGGCCGGATCGATTGACTGGAAATACTGTTTAGGGACGCCAATCTTTATAGATTTTAAATTTGTGTCATCCATAAAATCTAAACTAATAGGGCTTGATTCTACTGAAGAGGGATCTTGTTGATCGAATCCTGATATTTCATTCATTACCAAAATAGAATCTTCAACAGTTCTAGTTAAAGGTCCAGGATGGTCTAGACTCCAGGATAAAGCAGTGACTCCGAATTTACTGATTAGCCCATAGGTGGGTTTGAATCCAACAATACCGCATAGTGAAGCGGGTATGCGCACTGATCCTCCTGTATCACTTCCCAAAGCTGCTGAACATTGTCCTATTGCTACAGCGGACCCGGAACCACCAGATGACCCTCCTGTTAATTTGTTTGGATTCCAAGGATTATGCATGTGTCCGTAATCTTCATTTTCTCCTGTAGGTCCGTATGCAAATGGATGCATATTCAATTTACCAATTAAAATAGCACCAGCAGCGTTTAATTTCGCGGCAACAGTAGAATCTGTTTCAGGGATTCTACTGTCAAAAATTTTAGAACCAGATGTAGTTTTTATACCGGCAGTATCAAAAAGATCTTTAAGCCCAACAGGAATACCGTGTAAACGGCTGATGTAATTATCACGGTGTATTTGATTGGAGACTTGTTTCGATCGCATTAAACCTTCTTCTAACGTCAGAGTGATGAATGAATTTAAAGTCGGCTCAGTAAGTTGTATTACATCTGAATAAGCAGTAAATAATTCTGTAGCAGTGATTACTTTGCTTTTGAGTAATTCTGATTGTTCGTAAAGGCTTCTTAGTACTAAATCATTCATATAACAATTACCTTCTTACTTTTTTTCAAGCTTATAAATTGTTGCAGGTTCCAAAGCGGTTACATCTAAGTCATCTAAATCATTTAATAGATCCAATGTTGCATCAACTTGGGAATAAAGCTTTTTAAGGTATTCCTCTGTTGCGACTATGTCATTTTCTGATAGAACATTTGAAAATCTATCAGTTCTCATCTGATCTTTGTCTTTCATAGTATCTCCTAGTTTAGAGTGTGTCATTCAATATTAGGGTATCATATATGATTGAATAAGACTTAGAGGATTTTGAAATTTATGAGTGAAGTAGTTGGACAGGTTAAACATGGATTGGTAGCTTCCATGGCCTTGGCTGCAATAGGTACACTTCTGATATTACTGACCGACTATTTTGGAAACAAGCTATTTGCCGGTCAAATCAATCTCGCGGCCATTACAGTTATTTCATCGATGTTTATGGGTGTCATAGTAGTAAGTATTATTTATTTATTTGAGGGAAGGTCTTTTTTTAAGTTCATTTATTTCAAATTTGCTATGCCTCCAAAGTTACACATAGTAAAAATAGGTTCTATTATTTTAGGAGGCGTATTCTTAAGCATTGGGGGGAGCACTGGTTTAGTTATAGTTGCAGGCTTTTTAGAGTTACATGTATTAATCCCAGAAATAAATTATTCGTCACTAATATTTAAATGGCCGTTCCTAATTTTGTCTGTAATATCATTGGTTTTAGTTGTTCCAGTTTTTGAAGAAATATTTTTCAGGACTTATTTAATCACTTGTTTCAAGAGACTTGGGATGTGGCAATCCATTATTTTGGCAGCATTTATATTTGGGTTATTCCATGGCGGGCAATTCGAAATAATAGTTGTAGCCTCAACTTTCTTTACTGGAATCATTTTAGGGTATATTTATTGTAAATTAAATACAATATTGCCCTGTATCATAATTCATGGCGTGCAAAATTCTTTAGTAATAATTACTACAATGATTACTGTTTGACATTTGCTGTTAATAATTATAGCTTGATGTGGAAATGATATGAATCGAATAAGAGAAACATTTAACAAAATAAAATCGCAAAACCGATCTGGGTTGGTCACTTTTGTGACAGCAGGAGTCCCAAGTATAAAGACTAGTATATTGGTAATAAAAGAATTGATAAATGCTGGGTCTGATGTGGTCGAAATCGGAATGCCTTTTAGCGATCCATTGGCTGAAGGGCCTGTCATACAAAAATCTAGTTTTGCAGCACTACAAAACGGAGTGAATATTGATCACTGCCTGTCAATCGTTAAAAAAGTTCGTATAAATGATCGACTCACTCCATTGGTATTGATGGGGTACTACAACCCGGTTTATCAATATGGTGTAGCCAAATTTTTAAAAAACTGCGCAGAGTCCGAAGTTGATGGATTGATTATAGTCGACCTTCCAGCCGCCGAAGCTGGTTCATTTAAAGATGAATGTAATAACACTGGTATTAGTTTTATCCCTCTAATCGCTCCGACAAGCACTGACCTGAATATAGAAAAATCCATTGATAAATGTGATGGATTTGTGTATTGCGTTAGTGTGACGGGAGTTACAGGCGCTAGGAATGACGTTTCAAAAAGAGGATTAGAATTAGTTGACAGAATAAAGGAATACACTGATTTACCAATAGCCGTTGGCTTTGGTGTTTCTACAAAGCAACATGTCAATGAAATCTGTGAAACGGCAGATGCAGCTGTTGTTGGTAGCGCTTTGATCTCAGTGATGCTAGAATCAACGCCTGAGAAAGTATCGTCTGATGCAGGTGCTTTTGTAAGATCTTTAGTGGATAATAATTAATCAATATGACGAGGCTAAGATGACTGTTTGCATAGGTATTAGGGGAGCAACTCAGGCTGACTCTAATGTTGCTGAAGATATTTATGGTTCTACTAAGGAACTATTGCAACAATTGATTCTAGAAAACACTATCGAAGAATCCCAAGTTGCAGCAGTATTTTTTACAGCCACCGATGATCTAAATGCTGCATACCCTGCAGCGGCGGCCCGGCAATTAGGATGGAATGACACAGCACTAATGTGCTCCACAGAAATTCCTGTCCCTGGTTATCCTCCGAGATGTATCAGGATTTTGATTTTAGTTAATACCGAAAAAACATCTGCTCAAATTAAAAATGTTTATTTAAAAGAAACATTTTTACTTCGCCAAAAAGGATTGGGAGAATCCTAATTCATATATAGCAATGTATTTGACACCCATTAAAATTAGTAGTATTGTCGAAACGTAAAGCAAGGAATTTATATTGAGACAACGTAAGTTTACATATTATTTTTATTACGGAAACGAATGGGTGAATCTTCACTTGTGATTATTGCACAAAGTGAAGAATGGCCCTTTCTGAAATGGAAGGGTTTTTTTTCGCCTAAATTAGGAGAATAAAATGGATAAATCAGATAGAACGGACATAAATATTTTGAGTACAGAACCATTAATAACACCTGCACAGTTATTAAATAAATATCCAGTTACTGAACAAGCTGCCGCCACAGTTTTATCAGGTAGACAACAAGTAAAAGATATATTGGAAGGAAAAGATGACAGACTAATAGTCATCACGGGACCTTGCTCGATACATGACGAAGGACTAGCTCTAGACTACACTGAAAAACTGGTCGAATTATCTGACCAGGTAAAAGATGAACTGTTAGTTATAATGAGAGTCTATTTCGAAAAACCTAGAACTACAGTGGGTTGGAAAGGATTATTATATGATCCTAAACTAAATGATTCATTCGACATAGAGGAAGGATTAAGCCTAGCTAGGTCTATATTGTTAAAAGTAGCTGATATGGGAATGTACGCAGGAACTGAATTTTTAGATCCCATTGTCCCTCAATACCTAGCGGATTTAGTCTCTTGGGGAACTATAGGAGCCAGAACTACCGAAAGCCAGATTCACCGTCAAATGGCAAGTGGATTAAGTATGCCAGTAGGTTTCAAAAACGGAACGGATGGCAATACTCAAATTGCAGTAGACGCAGTAGTCTCTTCGAGGAGCCCTCATGGATTTCTAGGGCTAGATAAAGATGGGCAAACAGCAATTGTTAAGACTAATGGTAATCCCAATGGACACTTAGTTCTTAGAGGTGGTTCTACTGGGCCCAACTATTCTGCCACTTATGTAGCAGATGCGAAGAAACAACTTGAAGGAGCTGGAGTAACACCAAATATAATTGTTGACTGCAGTCATGGTAATTCCAATAAAGACCACAGGAATCAAGGAATGGCGTTTAAAGAGGTGGTATCTCAAAGAGCCGGTGGTAATGCAAGTGTAGTAGGGTCTATGCTCGAAAGTAATATTAATGAAGGCAGCCAAAAATTAACAGAAAATTTGAATGACTTGTCCTACGGAGTTTCGATAACTGATGCTTGTATAAACTGGGACGAAACAACAGAACTACTACTTTGGGCTCATGAAGCTTTAGGACAATCTAAAACTATAAAGATTTAAAAAACATCGTCTTTTTGTAGACAAGTAGACGCAGACTGATATTTTGTATAATATTGTATAACAGTTTGAGGTATATATACATAATATGGTCAATGAATTAAACAATTCCCAAGATATAAGCAATATCACTAATAAATTTGTCGATGCCCTGATAAAAAGAGATTTACTTGGAATAGAGAACTCAGTAGAAGAAGCTATTAAAAACGGCTTTAGTGCTCACGACATATATATTAATGTTTTTGGTAGCTCCCAGGCTAAGATTGGAGAAATGTGGCATGAAGGCCTTATAACTAGTGCGATGGAGCACTTTGCAACTGAATCTACTCTCGCTCAAATGATAAAAGTGAGCCAGTCATTCTCAACAAGTAAACGAAATGGTTTTAAGGTGATAGTAGCCTGTGTTGAGGGGAATTTACATTCATTTGGGGCTAGGATAGTAGCTGATTTTTTGAGATTAGATGGATGGGAAGTGGAATTCTTAGGAGCTGATACAGCATCAGGTGACTTAATTGAATTTGCACAATCTGGCCAGGCAGATCTTATAGCTTTAGCGGTGTCCTTGGATGAACAAATCGACGTCGTTGAGGACATCATCCACCAATTAAATGACACCTATCAAAAGTATAAAGCCCCTAGTATCCTGCTAGGAGGAGTGGCTCCATCGTTGAATAAGTTTGAGTCTTATGATAATTGTTCAGTCGTATATACTTCCACTCACAACGCGTTAATTGAGGCCAGAAGACTAGTAGGGTTGACCTATTCAGGAACTGTCCTATCTCACTACCTGGTAATTCTAGGAAAAAAAGTACATGAATTAAGAAAAGCTAAAAACTGGAGTCAATCAGATTTAGCGTCGAAATGTGGATTAGATAGAACATATATAAGTGCAGTAGAACATGGGAAGCAAAATTTAACAATTGGAGCAGCTGTGAAGCTTTCAGACTCTTTTGGAATTCACCTAACAGACCTTTTGTCTTAAGATTTTAGGTATCATTCGATTCGTCGAAAAAGTTTAATTTTGGAATTCGGACTGACATCGGATCAACTGGTATCAATTGTTAAAATGATTCACTCACCTTTATTTTTTAATTCCTGACTTTCTGCATCAGGCAATGACTATTGCGTATCAATATGTCGAATATTAAAGACAAAATGTAGATCTTATGTTACAATATATTTATAAAATTAATAATTGGAGCTATAGGAGGTCAGACACATGATATATATGAAAAGTTGCCCTAAATGCAAAGGAGACATTTCTCTGGGGAAGGATTCTTATGGTTATTATGCTGCCTGTTTGCAGTGTGGGTGGTCTAAGGATTTGAACAAAAACCAGATCAAGCTTGCCAAAGTAGATCAATCCAGTACACAGCTAGATATAGCCGCATGAGCCCCAAAAACATAACAGGAGTAGAGATAATGAACTGGTCAATTACAGATGAAGATATTACAAATGAAGATACAAGTGGAGTAGAGGGATTCATAAAACGCTTAGAAGAGTCTTTCAAAAATGGTGGCCCGCCGATAGAGGGATTTAGGTTTTTGAAATCCGGCAAAGAAATGTTTGATATAACTAGAGAAATTGAACGTGAGTGTCAGAAAAACGAGCCCACAGGTAAATTGTATGTCGGTTTTCAAAATGTGGCAAAATTTGACAAAGAAGTATCCAGGTATAAAAAAATCACTGAAAACGGAGTCAATGTAGTAGGATTTGGCACAGGTACGTCTGATGGTGTGCACTCAACAGGATTACAACAGTGGGTTGATCTTGAGGCTGACACTAAAAGATTTGAAAATCAATGGTACCTAATAGCCAAAGATCCCGTACCGATCATATTTGCTGGCTGGGAAATTTCTGATGCAGACAACTTCGGAATCGGTGGAATAACGAGCCCTGGAAAAGAATTCAAAGGATTCATTTCAGATGATGTCAGATTAGTTGAAGGCGCTTTACAACACTTGGAACTTGTAAGACGACAGAGTGCTCCTGAAACGGAAATGTCTTTAAAAAAGTTAGCTGAAACCCTGCCTTATCCAATAGAGAAAATACTTGTTGTGGCTGATGACGGAAAAGATGAGATTTTGGGCGAACTTCTAGAAGCGACTTCAAAATTTGCTTCAGCTCGGTCGGCTGCCATGATTTTGTATGATATGTCTGCAATTTCTTATTTAATAAACCCGTATCCATCCTCTGAATATCAGAAAGAGAACAGTACTGTTATAGAAAAAAATCAATTGTCAGTGATAGGACGAGAATATCTCTCAAACCAATTATCTGTTTGTGAATCATTAGGAGTAAAAGCAGGTGCCGTCATACCAACCTCACATGGGTTTTCTCATCTATCAGCTTGGGCTGAGAAAGAATCAGCTGATTTAATTGTAATTCCCAATTCCATGGTCAGGCCAGGTTTAATAGATCGGCTCAAAGGATATACTCTTAACAATTTGATAAATTCTACAGTGATACCAATTCTTGTGTATTCTGAAGATGGCAATGCACGAATATGGACTAAATCGTCTATGAGATAAATAAAATAGCCTATGTAACCGGTATTAAAACAGCATGATTGGGTTGGAAATTATGTTGCCAACATCATTCTAAATAGATATACTAACTATTATAAGTTGAAATAGTGTTTTTGAGCGAAGGAGATGATATGAAGCCTGATATTTCCCTAAAAGAGCTGATGCCATTAGATATGACCCAAGTTAAAACATGGCTATCAGATATAGAAGTTAATGAAATGTGGTATGGATGTGATGATGATGGCGTTCCATTACATATTGGATATGATTTAACCTTCAATGATGACGAATGTGAAAGTCTTTATGAAACTATTCAATCTGATAAAAACAGGAAAATATTATCAATTTATAATGAAAACGACGCTCATGTAGGTGAATCCCAGTTGGTGTATGAATGGCCTTTGTTAGAAGCGCAATTATTTTTGCTGATTGGAGAAAAAAACCTGTGGCACCACCATTTAGGAACCGCTGCTTTAGTAAAAGTGTTAGATTACGCTTTTTACGAAAACAATTTACATAGGGTTTGGGTGGACGTGCCTGAATATAACGTGAATGCATTGCAAATGGTTGACCATTTAGGATTCGTAATGGAAGGACATTTTAGAGGAGCTCATAGAAAAAACGGAAGTTGGTACGACTCTTCCGCCTTGGGATTGCTAAACGACGAATATGCTCGGAGACGGAATAGAATTATAGAAACAGTACTGTGAAAAACTTAGCGTGAGGTATGAGATATGTCAGTTGTAACGATTAATGGACCGATAGGATGTGGTGCAATCGAAGTGGGCAAACTGGTTTCAGCTAATAGCGAATTAAATTATGTAGATAGATTGGTGTTTTCGCAAGCCGCAAAAATGGTTGGGGCTCCAGTTCCTGACTTGATAAACAAAGAACAAAGATATGTTAGTACGCTAACCAAGGTGGCTAATTTTTTACAAGACGCCCTTGAAAAATCTGCTATTAGTGGAATTAGTGGAGAACCGTATTTTGGTAGAGGAATAGAGATGTTACCTGCTGAAACTTATACCCATTTGATTTCGAGTCAAGAATCAAAGAGCCAAAAACTTAAGGATTCTGCATTCATAGAAGCAACTTCTCAAGTTATACAGGAACTAGCCGAATCAGGAAGTGTGGTTATAATTGGGAGAGGGAGTAATTTGATTTTGAAAGAATTTCCAGGAGTAATTCATGTAGGCATGGTAGGGTCTATCGGGTTAAGAGTAGAAACAATGATGAAACGAGAACTTCTGGATAGTGACGATGCGGAAACTTACGTAGAAAACCTAGAGAAAGCAAGAGTGGGATTTTTCAAAAAATTCTTTAAAGTACACCCGGATGACCCATCTTTATATGATTTCATGATCAACATGGATGTGATGTCCCATGTTACTGCTAGTGACACTATTTCTTATGTCGCGAGTTTAGGTCCTGCTCAATAAGGGAGATATTACTTGATTCCGTTCTCTGATTCACCAAAACTTCATTCAGGTATTCCATATCTAACTATTTCGATTATTTTGATCACGACAGCTGTATTTGCATTGCAAGTTATAGGTAGCAAATTTGCTATTATTTTTCAAGGTAGTAATGTGGCAATGCAAATATTTTTCTTAAAATGGGGATTTATACCCTACGAAATCCTATCAGGGATCGATTATAAAACCTTGATTAATCCCGGTGATATTGATTCTGGATTACCGCTGCACGCAGGACTGGTTACATCGTTATTTGTTCATGGTAGCGGAAGCCATTATGTACTTAATATGCTGTTCTTATGGGTTTTTGGAGATAATGTTGAACATCGTCTGGGAAAACTTTCTTTTTCAGTTTTATATATCTCAACCGGCATAATAGGAAATTTACTCCATTATTGGTTTAACAAAGAATCAAATACCCCATTGATAGGAGCTAGTGGAGCCATAGCAGGAGTCATGGGAGCTTATATTATATTATTTCCTCGAAACAAGGTTAGGATTTTATTTATGTTTATTCTGATAACGGTCGCTGAAATAAAAGCTATTTACATTCTGGGAATTTGGTTTATATGGCAACTTGTACAAGCGCTTCTTCAATTTGGAGTTCCTTCAGTCGCAAAAATTGCTTTTTTGGCTCACGTAGGAGGATTTTTGTCAGGTATGGCGTTGGTGGCAATTTTCATATTTGGCAGTACCCGGCAACGGAAAACAAAACGTAACTAATAATACATACTCGAATAATTTTATTATTAGTATTATTTTCCAGTTTAATCACAGGAAGCAAGGTGAGTTGACCACAAAATGAGTGAATGGTACTATCAACTTACTGGGATATATGCTGTTTATAGTCAAGGAAGGTGGTTCGAATCCACCACGGTTGCGCCACTGTAAACGTTTAGTAAAAACGTAAGTCAGGAACTTGGCTATAAAATTGCTTTAATTGTCTGCGCAATACAGATATAACACAAATAAATCTGAAACTTGCCGGAGGGCGAGTTTTTTTTTGAATAAATAAAAATTAGGATGTTGATTTTGGCCCAAGTATGGCTTCCGAGTGAATTACAATCGTTTTCAAATGGACAACAAATCGTTGACGTTGTCGGAACATCAGTCCGTCAAATAGTAAACAATTTAGATTTAATATTTCCAGGAATAAGACAAGAGTTATACGATGAAGAATTGGATCAAATTGTAGGGTCTATAGCTGTGATAGTCGATGGAGAAACTAGCCAATTAGGTTTCTTGGAAAAAGTTAATGAAAATAGTGAAATTCATTTTCTTCCAGCAATTGGTGGTGGAATACACATATAACTAAATTAAATATTAAGAAGGAACAACGTGGTTAAATCAACAAATTCTATGGTAACAGTAATGGGCATTGGCCCAGGAGATCCAGGATTCATTACGGTAAAAGCAAAAAACATTCTAGCTGATGCAGATGTAGTAGCCGGATTTACAACCGTAATGTCAGTTGTATCTCAATATGTTGAAAAAGGTAACATATTGAATTTGACTTATCGTAACCAAGAAGAATTACTAACTGAATTGAGCCAATATGCAGAAGAAGGAAAAAAATGTGTTCTGTGTGCGTGGGGAGACATTAATTTTTCTGCTAGCGAACTTATAGATAGGATACGAAACAAAGTGTCTGAATTAGAACTTATTCCATGTGTCAGTTCAGTTCAAATTGCAGCAACTCGATCTCAATTACGAATGGAAGAATCTATATTTATCACTATGCATAAGCGACTAGAAGATGGAGAAGATTTGGATGAATTGAAGCATTACCTAAAAGAAGGCAAGAGGAATCTAATTATAATTCCCAGGCCATTTGATTTGATGCCCCAAGCTATAGCACAAGGACTAATACATACAGATAACCTGGCAAAAAAAATGGCTACTGTCTACCAAAAATTGAGTTTACCAGATGAAATGAAATGGGAAGGGACTCTAAAAGAACTATCTGAACATGAAACTGAATTTAGTGATCTTTCAATAATTGTAATAGGAAAATAATATGACAATTCAAAGTACTCAAAAAATACTGTTTATATCTACTGCGGATACTGACACTCTTTCGGCGGTTGAAAGCTTAAAGAACACATCAGTAAATTTACCTCCGATTGAAATTATAAATATCCACACAGGTTGGGAAACAAGAGACAATCAAGAATATTTATTTAATTCCTTATTGGAGTCTAAAGTTGTGATTCTTAGATTGCTCGGAGGGAAGCAGGCTATACCAGAAAGCTTTGACCATTTGGTAGATATTTGTCGTGAGAGATCTATACCGTTAATTGCCTGTCCTGGTCATCAAGAATGGGACCAAGATCTAATTAACGCATGCACGGCAGCAGTTTCAGAAGTTGAGACAGTGTTTGCCTATATGATGCATGGCGGTACGGATAACTTGAAAAACATGTTTCTTTTTCTTAGCGATGTGTATTATGGAACTGACTTGGGTCATGAGGCTCCTCAACCTATGCCTTGGGAAGGTATATATAGACCAGAATTGAGTAAATTACCAACGATAGATGAATATAGCAATGAATATATAAATTCAGAAAACATCACGATAGCTATATTGTTTTATCGAGCTCATTGGATGAGCGGTAACTTGGATTTTATAGACGCATTGATCGAATCATTGGAAAATAAAGGCGCTAATGTTCTTCCGATATTCTCGTATAGTCTGAAACATACTCCTGATTCATCTACTGATCCGGAAAGAGTTTTAAGTAAATATTTATTGGATAACGACAGACCAAGAGTAAACGCTGTTATAAACACCATGGGATTATCCATGGTTGATATATCTGAAGAGAACAGAAATGAATCTAATGAATGGGTTAATAATTTCCTTAACAAATTGAATGTACCAATAATCCAAGCTATCATTAGTACGGGTACCAAAGACCAATGGCTTGAAAGTGATTTGGGGCTAAATCCGATAGATACTGCTATGAATGTGGCATTGCCAGAATTTGATGGGAGAATTATTTCGGTTCCCATATCTTTCAAGGAAGTAACAGATGTCCCTCAACAACTTGGCTTAAATCACGTCAATGCAAAGGTTCAAAAGTACGTTCCGGATATAGATAGAATAAATTACGTTTCAGGATTGACTGTACGATGGGGCAATTTGAACCGTAAAAAAAATAAAGATCGTAAAGTAGTTATCATTATGAGTAACTACCCTACTAAAGACGCTCGTATTGGTAATGCAGTTGGTTTGGATACACCTGCTTCTGTAGTAAATTTGTTACAGGCTATGGCTGCATCAGGGTATGATATCAGTGATATACCGGCAGACGGCGACGAATTGGTACAGAGGATTATAGAACGCTGTAGCAATGACCGAGAATTCCTCACAGAGCAACAACTCCAATTAGCCGCGGGGCATGTAAATTCTGGTACTTATAAAAAATGGTTTGATGATTTTAATACAGATGTAAAAGAATCTCTGACTAATGAATGGGGCACTCCTCCGGGAGACGTATATAGGACAAATGACAATTTAGCGATAGCAGGTATAAACTTAGGTAACGTATTTATAGGATTGCAACCTCCTAGAGGATTCGGAGAAAACCCTATTTCTATATATCACAGCCCTGACCTAGCTCCTACTCATCATTACGTTGCTTACTATCATTGGATAAAAGAAGAATTCAAAGCAGATGCAATTGTGCATGTTGGGAAACACGGTACTCTGGAATGGTTACCAGGAAAGGGGGTAGGTATGTCAGGCTCTTGTTTCCCAGAAGTTGTATTGTCAGATGTACCGATGTTTTATTCTTTTATAATTAACAATCCTGGCGAAGGTACTCAAGCTAAGAGACGTATTCATGCTACGATAGTGGACCATTTGATTCCACCTATGACCACGGCTGATAGCTATGGTGATATACAAGAATTAGAGCAACTATTGGATGAACACTACCAATGCCTGACATTGGATCCAGCTAAACTTCCGTTATTAGAAAAGCAAATTTGGGAAGTTATTGAAAGAGCGGAACTGAACAGAGACCTTGGAGTTGAAGAACAACCCGATGATCTATCAAATTTTCTGCTGGAAGTGGATGGATATCTTTGTGAAATTAAAGATATCCAAATAAAAGACGGATTACATGTTTTGGGTGAACCGCCTTCAGGTGAACAACTGATAGGATTGCTCGGAGCTCTCACAAGGTTAGATATGG
This sequence comes from Dehalococcoidia bacterium, assembly GCA_003523055.1. Taxonomy (GTDB): domain Bacteria; phylum Chloroflexota; class Dehalococcoidia; order Lucifugimonadales; family UBA3495; genus UBA2588. Next base: position 205,260 of record DPHC01000014.1, read on the forward strand.
GTAACTTACCCAGCATCCGAAGAGCTGTTTGTGAGGTATTTACGTTGAATTATGATGATTGTTTAGACGATTTGGCAAGCGGTGTGGATTCTGCAGATCCAGTACTCATACATCATCACACAACAAATAATATAAGAACTAACGGAGACTTGATTGAAAGTGTAGATAATATGGTCTCTACAATTTATTCAACTCTAGCTGTAAACAAGTTTAATCCAAAGTATATTGATCAAACATTGAACGATATTGTGGGTAAAACTACCGCAAGATTGAACGCCATTGTAGGTTATGTCTGTTCTGATATATACCCCAATCTGATGCGTACAACGGATGAAATTTCAAATTTGTTAAATGGATTGGAAGGTAAATTTGTACCAGCTGGCCCGAGTGGAGCTCCTAGTCGAGGTATGCCAAATGTGTTGCCAACAGGCAGAAATTTTTATTCAGTTGATCCAAAGACATTGCCATCACCGGTGGCTTGGGAAGTGGGCAAGAATTTAGGAGATTCTTTATTAGAAAAATATCTCGAAGATGAAGGACAATACCCTGAAATGGTAGGCATAGTAGTTTGGGGCACTTCTGCTATGAGAACCCATGGGGATGACATAGCACAAATTTTATACTTATTAGGTGTCAAACCTGTTTGGCAACAAGAAAGCCGGAGAGTAACTGGTATAGAAGTAATAGATATATCAGAACTTGGGAGGCCTAGAGTTGATGTAACTGTTAGGATATCAGGATTCTTTAGAGATGCTTTCCCAAATTTAGTATATCTAATGGATGAAGCAGTTCAATTGGTAAGCCGATTGGATGAAACACCAGAACAAAATTACATTCGTAAACACCTGTTGGAAGATGAGGCAAAGTCTCAAAATGAAAATGAAAATGAAAATAAACTTTTTAGGATTTTTGGTAGTAAACCTGGATCATACGGGGCAGGTATATTACCGCTGTTAGATGAACAAAATTGGTCTAGTGTGCAAGATTTAGCCGAAGTATACACAGCATGGGGAGGTTACGCTTATACCCAGAAAACATTTGGAATTGAAGCTAAAAATGAAATGAGGAGTCGCTTCTCACAAATCGTTATAGCTGCTAAAAATCAAGATAACAGAGAACACGATATTTTTGACAGTGACGACTATATGCAATATCACGGTGGCATGATAGCCACAGTTAGAGCTTTAACAGGCAAGAATCCAAGTCAGTTTTTTGGAGATAGTTCCAATCCTTCTCGAGTCAAAACCCGAGATTTACAAGATGAATCTCGAAGAGTATTTCGAAGCAGGGTTGTGAATCCAAAATGGATTGAATCAATGAAAAGGCACGGATATAAAGGAGCTTTTGAATTATCTGCTACAGTAGATTACATGTTTGGTTATGATGCTACATCTCAGGTAGTGGAAGATTGGATGTACAGAGAGTTAACAAATAGTTATGTCCTAGACCCAGCTATTCAAGAGTTTTTTAAGACAAGTAATCCTTGGGCTTTGAGAAGTATTGTAGAAAGACTTTTAGAAGCTATTGACAGAAATTTATGGGAACATCCTGACCCAGAAATGCTAGAGCAATTAAAACAAATGTATTTAGATATCGAGGAAGAAATTGAAATTCGCCAAGAAAATATCAAAGACTAGATTTCCCTTGATTATATAGTGAAGGAATTGAGTATGTTGAACAACGTTGTAGATTTAATATTAGAATTGGCTTCTATAAATGGCATGACGTGGGTCATTGGCGGTAGCTCTGTTGTAAGTGAAAATGAGGCTCGTAACATTAAGGGCCCGGAAATTGAAAACGGATATGTGTCTATAGAAGACGATAGTTGGCATTGCCACATCAAAGTTGAAGAATTGACTAACGCTCAGTTTGTGCTGGCAGAAAGTCACAAAGATTTAGTGTCTTATTATGTTAGGTTTTCGAAAGGATATGACCAAACGCTAATTCGGTGCTATTTCCCGAATCCTATGTTGGATGATGAGCACAATAGAGTAGATTCTCAACTGGATCGGATCCAACATTTTGACAACGTCAAGTCAAAATATGTAGATAACAAAGAAATAGTATTTGTTGACAGGCGATAATCAATTATCAAAATGAAAAAATCTAGGAGTTATAATTTGGAAAAAAATACTTTGCAACCAGTATTCCCTTTTACCGCTATAGTGGGCCAAGAAAGAATGAAAAAGGCGTTGATACTCAACGCAATCAATCCATCTATTGGAGGAGTACTGATACGAGGGAATAAAGGAACTGCTAAGTCTACCGCTGTTAGGTCATTATCCATTTTGTTGCCTAATCTTGAATTGATTAATAGATGCCAATTTAATTGCTTTCCAGATTTCCCTCAGGATATTTGTGAAATTTGTAATTCATCTGATAAAAAAGATCGAATTTTTAGGCCAGTCAAAATAGTTCAACTGCCTGTTGGCGCTACTGAAGATAGGTTAGTAGGTTCACTTAATATTGAAGAGGCAATTAAAACTGGGAACAGGGTATTTGAACCCGGGCTGTTGGCTGGATGCAACAAAGGTATTTTGTATATTGATGAGGTTAATCTCTTAAACGATCACCTGGTAGATGTGTTACTAGATGCGGCTGCAATGGGTAGAAATTATGTAGAGAGAGAGGGTGTCTCAATAACGCATGAATCTCAGTTTATGTTGATTGGAACGATGAACCCAGAAGAAGGAGACCTTAGACCGCAATTATTAGATAGATTCGGCTTAGCGGTTGAAGTAGAGAGTGAAATTGATGCAGAAGACAGAATTGAAGTTGTTAAAAGGCGGATTAGATTTGAAACTCACCCGCATCAATTCATTACTGAATGGGAAAAGCAAGAAAATTTAGAAAGAAATAAAATACAAGCTAGTAGACAGATATTGTCTGAGGTAGAGATGCCAGACGACATGCTATATTTAATTTCCACAATATGCGCTGATTTTGGTATAGATGGGCTAAGAGGAGATATAGTGATGTACAAAACATCTATTACTTTAGCTGCTTACGAACAAAGAAAAATTGTAACCCCAGATGATGTTAGAGAAGCGGCAGTAATGGCTCTCTTACATCGTCAGAGGCGACAGCCATTTCAGCAACCTAATTTGGACCAAGAACGATTAGATGATTTGGTAAACCAAGAAAACATAAGTCAAAACAACAATTCTAGAGAACAACAAGACTCTTCAGATGGAGACGCCTCAGGATCTGAGGACCCTGGCCCCTCTCAAGAAGATAATCCATCTGATGAGGATAAAAATTCTAACGAAGAAAACATGGATAGCGACCAAATACAAGAAGAAATTTTTGATATTGGCGCTTTGCCTAATATCAAATCACTAGACATAAAAGCTAGTGATAACCTACACAGGTCAGAATCTGGGAGACGAGCGAAAACCAATAGTTCTTCAGGTCGAGGTTATTATGTGTCCGCTACTTTACCAAAAGGTAAAATTACTGACTTAGCTTTGGACGCTACTCTACGTGCAGCAGCTCCACATCAAAAAAGCAGACAACTTGATAATGTACAACATCCCGCTGTGATTATTACAAAGTCTGACTTAAGAGAAAAAGTGAGGCTTACACAGACGGGTACATTGATCATATTTGTTGTTGATGGGAGTGGTTCTATGGGTGCTCAAAGAAGAATGAGTGAAGTTAAAGGTGCGGTTATGTCCCTTCTACTAGATGCTTATCAGAGGAGAGACACGGTTGCAATGGTGGTTTTTAGAAAAGAACAAGCAGAATTAATATTACCTCCTACAAATAGTGTGGAATTGGCACAAAATCAATTGCAATATATGCCAACTGGTGGGAGAACACCGTTGACTAACGGCTTGTTAAAAACTTTGGATGTCATAAACATGGAAGGGATGAAAGACAGAAACTCATTGCCTTTCGTAGTATTATTGTCAGATGGTAGAAATAACGTGGGTTCAAGCAAAGGGCATGATCATATAGCGAACGAACTTACTGAGGTTTGCTCAGAATTTAAACACAAAAAAATTAAAACACTAGTCATCGACACTGAATCAGGCTTTGTTAAATTAGAACTTGCGAAAAAAATATCTCAAGACCTTGGTGGAGAATATGTGACGTTAGATGAATTTGCGAGCGAGAATTTAGTCAAAGCGATTAACCAAAACAGGAATTACGAAGGAATGTAGGAGGTCATTGATGGTCCGATACTTGCCATATGGTGATATGGATAAGTTACTCTCATTATCCAAGCGAAGAGGATTTGTTTTTCAGAGCAGCGAAATATACGGCGGGCTAAGCTCAACCTGGGACTACGGACCATTAGGTGTTGAGTTAAAAAGAAATGTTAAAGAAGCTTGGTGGAATAGTGTAGTTGTGTCCCGTGAGGATGTAGTAGGACTGGACTCCTCTATTCTCATGCAACGTAAAGTATGGGAAGCTAGTGGCCATTTGGATAATTTTAGTGACCCACTGGTGGAATGTAAGGGATGCCAACATCGGTTCAGGCTGGACCAAATAGATTCAAATAATTGCCCCGATTGCGGGGAGGAATTATCAGAACCTAGAAATTTCAACTTGATGTTCAAAACATTCCAAGGTCCAGTAGAAGAAACTGCTTCTGAGATATTCCTTAGACCAGAAACTGCTCAAGGGATTTTTGTGAATTTTAATAATGTGGTTAATAGTGCTAGAAAAAAATTACCATTTGGTATTGCTCAGATCGGTAAATCATTCCGAAATGAAATAACACCTGGGAATTTCACTTTTAGAACCAGAGAATTTGAACAAATGGAAATCGAATTTTTTGTGACACCTGGCGAAGATAATGAATGGTTACAAACCTGGTTACATGAAAGGTATCAGTGGTATTTGAAATATGGTATTCGTGCTGAAAATTTAAGAATCAGAAAACATGAAGATACAGAACTAGCTCATTATGCTAAAGAAACATATGATATAGAGTACAGGTTTCCTTGGGGTTGGGGAGAATTGGAAGGTATTGCTAATAGAACTGATTATGACTTGAAGCAACATGCTGCGGCTAGCGGTGTAGATCTTTCATATTTTGATGAATTGACCAAAACAAGGTACGTTCCTTATGTAATAGAACCATCAGGCGGAGTAGACAGGGCAACTCTGGCTTTTTGGCTTGATTCATATGATGAAGAACCCGATGGCAAAACAACTCGTACTGTGCTTCATCTTCATAGATCGTTAGCTCCAGTTACTGTGGCGATTCTACCATTAAGCAAAAACGAAGTATTGTCGCCATTATCTAAGGCCATTGTCGATAAATTAAAATTTAAATTTAAATGCCAATATGATGATTCACAGAGCATCGGCCGAAGATACAGAAGACAAGACGAAATTGGAACTCCATTTTGTGTGACCATTGATTTTGATTCGCTAGAAGATAATAAAGTTACTATCAGAGAAAGAGATTCAATGTTCCAATCTAGGATCCCGATTTCTGAATTGGCACTTGTTATAGAAGATAAATTGGAACATAACTGGTGATATGAATGGACCCTGTCTCTTTTATAGTTAAAAAAGGGATTAACACCCGAATTATAGGAAATAAACTTAAGTATTTCGAGATAATGTCTTCTACGATGGATGATGTGATTCAATCTGGGCTAAATGGCGAAAACGAAGGATTGACAGTTGTATCTGAAAACCAGACCCACGGAAGGGGTAGAACTGGCAATCAATGGGTATCTCAGGAGGGTAACCTACTTTTTTCTATTTTGTTGAGGCCCCCCAGTGAGATTGTCAATTTACTGCAACCCATGATTGCTCTTTCTTTACAGGCTTCTATAAAGCGATATTGTAAGCTTAACGTAGATATAAAATGGCCGAATGATTTATTGATAAATCAAAGCAAAATAGCCGGTATGCTGTTTGAATCTGGAACTACGGCAGGAAAACTGGAATATGTTGCTTTGGGAATTGGAATTAATGTTGAATTACAGAAAGTTCCTCAAATTACTGCTACTTATCCTGTCACAGATTTACAAACACATACAGAATTCTTTGTTGACAGAAATGAATTATTCTCTAACATAATCCATGACTTAGATACAGCTTACTGGGATTTGAAGCTAGGATTCGACCCAATCCAACGATGGAAAGATGAACTTAAAATTGAAGGTAAGATGGTTTCATTGAATTCTAACGGTATAATAATTACCGGACTGGTTTTGGAAGTAAATGACGAGGGCGGGCTTGTTGTCCAATGCGAGAACGACAATATAGTCACAGTAATGACTGGGAACTTAATTGAGAGGAAACATTGATATTAGATAAATTTAACTTAGATAGAAAAGTGGTTTTGATCACCGGGGGAGGAACAGGGCTAGGACTTGAAATGGTGAAATTTATTTCTCGTGCCGGAGCAGATGTGATTGTTGCGGGAAGAAGATTGGATCCATTGGAGTCTGCGGTGTCAATAGTTGAGAGTGAAGGTAGAAAAGCTTTAGCGGTTCAAACGGATGTATCAGATTCTTCCCAAGTTCAGAACTTAGTCGAGAAGTCACTTGGTAGATTCGGTAAAATTGATGTGTTGATCAATAACGCTGCAATAGTTGCTGATAACATAGTAAAACCCATTTGGGATATTAGCGATCACGAATGGTCTACAGCGGTGGATGTAAATCTTACAGGAGCTTTTTTTTGCTCGAGAGAAGTATCAAAACACATGGCTGATAGAGGTGCTGGTAAGATCATTAATACTGCTTCTGGATTCGGATTAAGAGGTGGTAAAGATATATACATGTATTGTTGTACTAAAGGAGGAATAATCCAATTGACTAAAGTGTTGTCTTTCAGTTTGGCAAGATTCGGGATAACCGCCAACACCATAGTACCTGGATTCATACCTACCGAAGCCACAGAATCAGAATTTAGAACTACTTTACCCAAGTCAGGAGAATTTTTACCAGCAGGCGAATTAGGCCAACCTAAACATATAGGCCCAATTGCTGTTTATTTAGCATCTAGCGCTTCTGACTATATGACAGGTGAAATATTTACATTAGATGGAGGTGGCCTTTCAGCAGGAATAGCTCCGACTGGATACTCACCTATAGAAAATCTAGAAACAGGCAGGTAACAAATGCCAATTATTAAAGAATTTCAATTGAATGAGTCTATTGCCGTAATAGCTATAAAATCCGGCAAGGAATTGTACTATTTGGGGGAATATTTACAAATAGCAGGTGCGGTAATATTTATAATAGCCCAAACGGATGACATATTGCGTGAAGCCCGTGAAATTATTGGTAAAGAAACAATGGGAACTGTTGTGGACATGACTGATCGGGCTAATATAGTAGAAGTTAAAAACCGAATTGTAAGCCAATTCTCACGTATAGACATTCTTGTTACAGATAGTAGATGGATGGTGGCTAAACCAATTTGCGGTATCACAGAAAATGATTGGGACGAAACTAATGTTAATAATTGCAGAACGACGTTTTTCCTATGCCAGGTTTTTGCTGAAGTAATGAAACAACAAGAGTATGGTCGAATTGTAAATATTGCTTCTGAATTGGGAGATAGAGCTGTTGCAGACTGTTCAATATTTTCCGCTAGCCAGGCTACTGTTTTGTCATTAACAAAGTCCTTTACTATAGAATATGCTAAATTTGGGCTTAGAATCAATTGTATAGCTACTGGTTGGACTTTGGCAGAGGGCATACCACTAAATGAACAACAGAAAGAGTTATTAGTAAGATACATTCCGTTGCGCCGAAAAGGAACGCCAGCTGACCTAGCTCCTTTGTTGATATTTTTGTGCTCGAAAGCTTGTGACTATACTACAGGCCAACCGATATTTATTGATGGTGGCCTTACGGCAAGGCCTTAAACCATTAATCCTGCCTCCGTTAACCCATGGTACAATATTGTCATAAAAATATAGAGAATTATTATGGAACCGGTTAAACGTTTATCAACTATGACTGATCTTCAGGGTGAGTTATTAAAAAATAAAGAATTAGGGCGTAATATATTTGCCAACCTTATGAATGATTCTGGATATATTCCAATTGAACTTCCTGTTGTTGAGAACACTGAATTATTTTTACGGAAATCTGGAGGATCCCTGGCACCGCAAATGTATAGCTTTAGAGACCCAATTGGGAATCAAGTAAGTTTGAGACCAGAAATCACTACTCAAATTGTTAATTATTACTTAGAAAATTACGATATTGGTGATTCGGTAAAAATCCAATATGATGGGCCTGTTTTCAGATATGACCACAATTTGAATAAAGGAATGCAATTCAGCCAAATTGGAGGTGAATACATAGGAGTTTGTGATTTTGTATCTGATCTTGAAGTTATTTCTTTAGCGTCAAAAATACCCTATTCATTAGGGGTATCTGAATATTCTCTTAGAATCGCGGATCTAGGAATAGTCAATTCTATCGTCGGAAATTTTGATATCTCTTCTAAAAACCGAAATTTAATAATAGAAAACATACATTTATTGAAAGAAAATGATGATGTCATAAAACAATTTGCACAGAGATTGGCGTCTCCTAACATAACTGGCGATGGAAATAGAGATGCATATTTATCAGATGCTATACACGATTTAAATGACACCCAAGCACGGCAAGTTATCTCAGGTTTCCTCGGATGGGTCAATTCTGGGCATGATAATAATTCGTTAGGGAGGCGTAGTAATGACGACATTATTGATAGATTGTTTGATAAGCTCAAAAATAACGACTCGCTAGAAGTTATTCAACAAGCGTTAAGTGTAGTGTCAAAACTGATACAAATACAAGGTGAATTTGAAGATTGCCTTAATCGAGCGAAATCTATCTTTGAAAGCCTTGAAGTTGAATTAGTCGCGATACATAAATTTGAAAATCTTTTGAAGAATTTGAACGAAGTGATGCCTGCGGATTGTAAAATACTAGTCGATTTTGGTTTAGTAAGAGAATTTAATTATTACACTGGGATTATTTTTGAAATTGAAGAATTATCTGAAGGAGCGCTGTTGGGCGGAGGTGGGCGCTATGATGGAATGGGCTCTTCGACAGTATCCGGTAAGACTCTAGATGCTTTAGGCTTCGCATTCGATTTGGACAAAATGTTGTTTTATGGTGATGCTTCTTCAATGGAGAAAACTTGTGAATAATCAATCAACAAACCCCACTGATAGTAACCTGATATTGACACTAGTTGTTCCTAGTGATGGTGAATTACACAAAAATACTTTGGCTTTTCTAGAGGCTTGCGGACTGAAAGTTAATTCTTCAAACGCCAGACAATATACCGGCACTATTCCTTCACTGCCAGGTGTGTCTGTATTATTTCAAAGGACTGCTGACATAACTAGTAAGATTGAAGATTTTAGCGCTGATGTTGGTATAACAGGATTAGATAGATACTTAGAGTATAAGACTGATGATAGATATGTTTCTGAACTCATTACAGACCTAGGATATGGATATTGTGATTTTGTTATCGCCACACCAGAAACATGGCTAGACGTTAATTCTCTTGAAGATCTCTCGGAACTATCTGCTGAATATCGCAAAAAAGGCTTGGACTTACGTATTGCTACAAAATATCCTAAGCTCTTAAACTCCTATCTATACGATAACGGGGTCTTCAACTACAGGATAGTTACAGTTAGCGGAGCGTTGGAGGCTGCTCCGGCTGCAGGATATGCCGACTTGATTGCAGATCTTAGCGCCACTGGCAGCACACTAAGAGCAAATAATTTAAAACCATTGATTCGGGGACGTGTTCTTAGGTCTCAGTCTTGTTTAATTGGTAACCCTGTTTCAGTTAATTCTAACCAGCACAAGATAACGCTAACAAAGCATTTAATTGATTTGATGCAAGCATATTTAAGAGCCGAAGATTTTTATAGAATTACAGCCAATGTAAAAACTGAATCTGAAAATGAACTGGCTGGCAAAATTTTGGAAAAAACAGAACTTTCTGGTATTGAAGGGCCAACGATATCTAAATTATATACAACGGGTGGCGAAGCCCAAACCTGGTTCAGCATCAGTGTTCTGGTGTCAAGAACCCAACTATTGGATACCGTTGATCACATACGTAAATGCGGAGGATCAACTATAGCAGTTTCAAAAATAGATTATTTGTTTAATAGTGGATTCTCCGATTCAGAAACATTGTTCCGGGCTAAATAAGATTAAATAATGCCAAATCTACCTCTTCACATAATGACTTCGTACAGAGTTAGTCAACTGTTGGGGGAAGAATTTGTCACTGAAGAAAATTTAGGATTTTGCCTTTTAGGGTCCACTGTCCCAGATATCAGAGCCATGACAAAAAATCCTAGAAGTAAAACACATTTCACGGAACTATCGGTTATTGATATCGGCGAGGGTGTCTCACAGATGCTAAATGATTACCCTCAAATAAGAATTGAGTGCCAAGAATCACCCAAAATGAAGGCTTTTATATGCGGCTATATCAGCCATCTTATATGTGATGAAACGTGGATTACACAAATTTATCGCCCCGTATTTTCTGAAGAATTCCGGCAATGCAGTGAAATTGAATCTAATATGTGGGACAGAGCATTGCAATTAGAATTAGACTCAATATCGCTAACTGAAATAAAAAGTAATGCTTTAATAGATTTACTGCCTGATGATATTACTGGAATTAATTTAGAATTCGTTGATTCTGAGGATTTAAAGACTTGGACTTCATGGGTTGTAGATCTTGTTAATAGAGACTTTAGCTGGGATAGATTGCATAATGCTATGAATAGAATGTATAGGAATGACAGTGATGTACAACATAGTGTGTCGGATTTTATTGGTGATATCCATAATAATTTAACTTCTGTACATAGATTATTTACTGGAGATATTCTTGATTGGTACTTGTCTAACACAGTTAATCAATCAGTGTCTGTTATAAAGGAGAGTTTGATTGAAAATTAAATTGATTAAAGGATCAGACGTTACGCCTGATTTGTTGCAGAGAAAAGATCCACTAGACATGTCAGACTTATCAGATAGAGTGAAAGAACGTACAAAAGAAATATTCGGATCTAACATCACGCCAGCTCAGTCGGTAATTAAAATAATCGAAGATGTTAGATCACAAGGAGACAAAGCAGTATTACATTATGCTCAAATATTTGATGATCCTGACATTACAACTACTACATTCGATAAAGATCAAATAAAAAACGCAACCAAAAGAATAGATGCTTCATTATTGTATGCTCTTGAAGCTGCTGCTGACAGGATAAGAGAATATCATGTAAAGACTATGCCTTGTTTAAATATCAATGTGTCACCGGGAGTCTCAGAAGTTGTAAGGCCACTTTCTAAAGTAGGAATGTATGTTCCAGGTGGAACAGCAGCATATCCTTCTACAGTGTTGATGACTGTTATTCCAGCTAAAGTTGCTGGTTGTGAATCTGTTTATATGGCTACTCCTAAATTGTTTAATACAGAGGTGAATCCAGTTGTTTTGGCAGCAGCAGAAATTTCAGGGGTAGATCAAATTTTTCAAATAGGAGGAGTCCCTGCTATTGCTTCATTTGCTTATGGCACAGAATCCATTCCACAGGTAGATAAAATTTGCGGTCCAGGTAATGTTCTAGTGGCGTATGCAAAAAAATTAGTACAAGGACAAGTTGATATTGACGGAATATTTGGGCCTACTGAAACTATAGTGTTAGCTGATGAAACAGCATCACCTGAATTTTGTGCAGCTGACATGATAGCGCAAGCCGAACATGATCCAATGGCCACCGCAATTTTGATTACTACTAGTGAAACATTGATCATTGCTATAGAGCAAGAAATAGACAAGCAACTGACATTGCACCCTAGAGGTAAAATGGCTCAAGAAGCCTTAGCTAATAGAGGAAAAATAGTTTTAACTGACAACTTGGACAAAGCAATGGACATTGCTAATAATATCGCCCCAGAACATTTATGTTTAATGGTAAAAGATACTGATTATTGGAAAACTCGCGTTGTCAATGCAGGAGGATTGTTTTTAGGTGAATTTTCTCCGGAAGTTATGGGGGATTATGTGGCAGGGCCTAGCCATGTGATGCCTACAGGCGGCACTGCTAGATTTAATTCAACATTAAGTGTACATCACTTTTTGAAAACTATGCCTGTGGTAGAACTACAGAGCCCTGCTTTTAAAAAACTGGCCCCCTATGCGATAAAAATTGCCGAGGCAGAAGGGTTAACAGCCCATGCAAATGCTTTGGATATTAGGCTTAAGCAATTGAATAATACTGTGCGAAAATGAGATTGATGAAATGATAGATTGGAAAAAATTACTTTTAGATCACATTAAAGATATAGAAACTTATCAAGGAGTCCAATCCCCTGAATCTATAGCAGATCAAACCGGAATTCCTATAGAAAAAATAATAAAATTAAACGGTAATGAAAACCCCTATGGATTTAGTGATTTAGTAAAATTGCACCTTGGCAAGTACAGTGACTATAATTTATACCCAGATCCTTCCCAGTTAAAAATAAGAAACGCTTTGTCTGAATATGTTAACGCCAAACCACGTAATATAATCGCGGGGAACGGGGCAGACGAACTTATTGACTTATTGATCAGAATTTTCGTTGGAATAGGTGATGAAGTTATAATACCGACACCTACTTTTGGCATGTATTCTTTTGCTACTGAAATTGTAGGTGGCGTGGTTATAAATGTACCTCGCGATGGAAACTATGATCTAGATGTGAAAGCAATCATATCTGCTGTAAATGATAAAACTAAAATTATTTTTATCACGTCTCCTAATAACCCTACAGGAAACATTGTATCGGTAGAGGATATACAAGCTTTACTTGAAACAGGTGTGATGGTGGTGCTAGACGAGACTTATTACGAATTTTGTAAATTAACTCACCTCAACTTGTTATCAAGTAATACTAATTTGGTTATATTACGTACATTTAGTAAATGGGCTGGTTTAGCTGGATTGAGAATTGGTTTTGGTATCATGGATGAGGAACTGGTCAACATTATTATGGCAATGAAACCACCTTACAATGTTAGTTTGGCGGCTGAAATCGCTTTACTTGCTTCTCTTGAAGATCAACAATTATTAATGTCAAAAGTAGATCTGATTGTTTCTGAAAGAATAAGAATGTTCACTTTACTTCAAGAAATCAAAGAAATTAAGTTATATCCTTCTGTTGCTAATTTCATATTGTGCGAATTTAAAAATGGGAAAGGAAAAGAGATTTACGATAATTTGTGTAAGAAAGGGATTTATTTACGATATTTTGCTAAGCCTCCATTAGATGATTCGATTAGAATTAGTATAGGATTACCTGAGCATAATGACATTGTGATTTCCGAGATAAAAACTATTTTGAACAGGAGTTAACTTTTGGGTGATAGACAAGCCACATTAAATAGAGAAACTGGGGAAACTAAAATTGACCTGACACTAAATTTAGACGGGACAGGGATTTATGATATCTCAACTGGAAATGGATTTTTAGATCACATGATAGCTCAATTAGCTAGACATGGATTATTTGATATTAATCTGAAGGCCACTGGAGATCTTGAAACAGGATGGCACCATCTTGTAGAAGATTGCGGCTTAGTTTTAGGAAAAGTATTTTCTGAAGCGTTGGGCGCTCCCGTAGGGATAGTTAGAATGGCTCACTCGTTTGTTCCTTTAGATGAAACATTAGCGATGGTTGCGGTAGATTTAAGTGGGAGGCCACATGCCCAGATAGAGACAGGGTTAGAGGATGTTATGGTTGAGACTTTGCCCGGGGATTTGATATCTCATTTTATAGAATCTTTTGCCCATGAAGCTAGGATTAACATTCATGCCAAAATCATTACAGGGCAAAGCGGCCACCACAAAGCAGAAGCTTTGTTCAAGGCGTTGGCACGATCGTTACGGCAAGCAGTAGCTATAGATGACCGTGCCCCAAATTCAATTCCTAGTACTAAAAACATGCTGGATTTTGAATAAAGTTAGTCTCGGCCTTTGCGAGATATAAACTCAGGGAATGCTTGCTCTGCCTTGGCTCCCCGTAAAACATTGTGAGTAAAATAAGTTTCGTTTTGCCATTGTTTGTGCAAATTTTCTCCCAATCCATCTAACATGAGTTTTTTCATCCCAATTACTGTAGGACGATCGTTGCTAGCTATTGCAGTAGCTATTTCCATAGTTTTGTCCATGAGTTCCCCTGCAGGGACTAAATGGTTGATAAGACCGATGCGGTATGCTTCTTCGGATTTAACTACTCTACCACTGAATAGTAATTCTTTAGCCATGGGCCAACCTACTTGATTAGGCAAGGTCCATGAGCAGTTAATCCTACCGTATGCAGCGGCTAAAAATCTGAAACTAGTGTTTTCGCATCCAATGCGAAAATCTAAAGAAGAGGACAAAACGGCTCCGCCCCCATAAGCCAATCCATTGATCATTCCGATAATAGGGACGTCACTTGCGCTGATTTCGTAACTACCTTGCTGCCTTGTTTCAGACCATTTGTCTAATTGTTCTTGGGAGTATAGTTTGTCGTTTTCCCGTTGCTCATGAATGTCGCCACCTGCTGTGAATGCCTTTTCTCCTGTCCCAGTCACTACTAAACATCCTACTTCTTCATTTTTGTTCAGTTCTGTGACTGCATGATGAAGTTCGTTGGACAGTTTTCTGTTCATGGCATTTAACACTTCGGGTCTATTGAGAGTGATAATTCCGACACCTGAGTCTATTTTGGTTAAAATATGTTCGTAATCCATTAGATAATCCTATTTTTTTTTAAATTTTATGCTTTGGAAACAAGCTAGTCAAATGCAACCCAAGAATTATCGTAAAATGACTGAAGGTTCTGTTTCTAGGTTGTGATAATTAGTATACTTTTAGGGTATGAAAACTGTAATGAATATTACTAGGCATGATGTGATTATAATTGGAGCCGGTCCGGCAGGAGCGCACACTGCTCTGGGATTAGCAAAACAAGGATTTGATGTGCTAGTGATAGATTATAGAACTAACTTAGGTGATAAACTATGCACCGGGATTATAAGCACTCAATGTTTGGAAGAATTCCCACCTTCCAAACATATGATTCTCAATGCGCCAACATCTGCTACCATTACTACTTCTTCAGGGAAAAATTATTCATTTAAGTCTCGCACCCCTCAAGGAATAGTGATTGATCGTGTAGCCTATATATCAAATTTCTCTACCAAGGCTAAAATGGCGGGTGCTATCTATAAATTAGGAGAACGCGTCACAACAATTGAACGAAATGAAAACGAGACCGTGGTTAAAACTGCTACTTCTGAATATAAGAGTAAGGTAGTTGTTATTGCGTCAGGTTTCCGTACTTCTCTTTTGGCCCAAGTAGGTATAGAAAACACTAATGAATACATGATTGGTTCCCAAGCTAAAGTCAAACTTAATGCAATAAACGATGTAAGAGTTTATTTGAATTCTAAAATCTCACCGGGGTTTTTTTCTTGGATAACTCCGACAGAAAATAATAATGGCTTAGTAGGAGTATTATCTAAAGGTTCCTCCAAAAATAATTTGAGAACATTAATTTCTTATTTGGAAAATAAAAAATTAATATATCCATTTAACGGTCGTATCCAGACTTGGGGTATCCCGTTGAAACCATTGGAGCAGACAACTACCGATAGAGTAATGATTATAGGGGATGCAGCTGGACAAGTTAAACCAATTACCGGAGGGGGTATTTATTACTCTCTTTTGTGTAGTCAAATAGCCGTTAATGTGCTGAGCTCATGTTTAAAGTTGAATAAATTTTCTTACAGTGATTTATCCGAATATGATAAACAATGGAAACTTAAAATAGCGAAAGAAATCAATTCCAGTTATTACATCCGCAAGTTTGTTGAAAAATTACCTAACACCGTGCAAACACAATTGGTAAAAACAGCTAAAGCAAATAGTTTGATTGAGGAATTGATTCAAAAGCACTCGTTATTCGATAAGCACTCCAAATTGTTTGGTTCCGTCTTGGCTCACCCTTCAGTTTCATGGCTTTGGCAAACGCCAGATAAATCAACTGAAGAGTATCCAGATCATAATGTTCAGCGAGAAACCTTTGAGACTGAAATATTTAAATAGATTTTCAATACTGTTAGCTTGTTAAATCAGGAACTACTAATAAGCCTTCCTTCTCTATGCCAAGCATATTGGTTTTGTCTTG
The DNA here is from genome assembly GCA_003523055.1 of Dehalococcoidia bacterium. Taxonomy (GTDB): domain Bacteria; phylum Chloroflexota; class Dehalococcoidia; order Lucifugimonadales; family UBA3495; genus UBA2588. The sequence goes on from DPHC01000014.1 coordinate 221,444, forward strand.
ATGATGCAATAAAGCAGTATAAGAACTCAGTACGGCGTCTAAAGATTTTTTGTCCCACTGATTGCTTTGCCCCATATTGAACACTCGACTGGAGAGGTTGTCATAGGTAGTTTGGAGGGTGTTTTGAGAATCTGCAATGCTTGCATTTTCTTTGAACAAAATGGATTTTGTGGCATACGGGTATGTTTCGATTACTTTATAATTTAACTCTGTTAGTGTTTTGAATATGTCCATGCTTCTATAAATTAATGTTCTTGAAATGGAACCTCTGGTAGTGTAAAAACAACTAATCGACATAGAAGCCATTTGGATTTCTGAGACTCTTCCTTTATTGCCATCAATATCGTATGTGCACCCACAATCAATTTCAAGACAACATAACCCTAGAGGAAGGCTTGTTGGAGATCCCAAAGCTACTGTATTAGGGTTTATTGTTGAAATAAGGTCATACAGTTGGTCGTTTGATTTGAATGTTGAAGTTTGAATTATTGTTGATGTACAATCTAGAACAACAAGGTTGCTCTCGTATTTTTCATTCGCTCTAATATGGATCCCTAAAAACGTCATTAAAAGCTATCACCTATCCAAAATTCTCATAATTTCTTCAAATATAATTTTGGATGATTCGTATGGATCCGTTGTTTCCTGCATCACAGTATCATTTATAGCTCTGAAATGCGGGTGATTATTTATTAATTCATCCAAATGTTTGCTGAGCAAGGATTGTACTATGTGTTTCATTTCATTGCTACGCTGTTGCCTTCTTTTTTCTTGGAGGTTTCCTGTGGTTTTCATGTGATCATGGTTTTTCAATATTCCACTTAGGAGCTCGAGTATCCCTTTGTGGTTGATGGCTTCTGTACGGATGACTGGTGTTGGATAGGATGACTTTTTCAAACCATAATGAAGTGAAGTTTTCAATTCCGCTATCAGTTTATCTGACCCGGGTCGGTCAGCTTTGTTCACAACGTATATGTCTGCTATTTCCATTAATCCAGCTTTGATCATTTGGATAGAATCTCCTGATTCCGGAGTTAATGCAACTAAAACCGTATCTACTACGTTCATGATGTTCAGTTCACTTTGCCCAACTCCTACAGTCTCTACTATTATGAAATCCATATTGGCTCTGTCTAGAAGACGCAGGATACTGCTTATGGCCAATGGTATACCGCCCGACTCTCCATGGGACGACAGGCTTCGTATGAATACTTGACGATCTTTGTATTGCGTCCCCATTCTTATACGGTCTCCAAGGATTGAACCACCAGTAAAGGGGCTAGAAGGATCAACTGCTATTATTGCTACTGATTTGCCTGTTGCGCGAATTTCATTAATTAATTCATTCACAATGCTGCTTTTCCCGGCACCAGGAGCTCCCGTAATACCGACTACAATCGCATTACCGTGAGATGAGTCTAATGTAGATAAAATCCGGAAAGCTTCTGGGTCGCCAGACTCTATCATAGATATCATTCTAGATAACGTTCTATGGTCAGCTGTTAATATTTTTTCTACATCAATATTCATATTTGATAGTACCATGGAGAGACAGCGATTGATTTTTAAACCCTAGATTAATGAGAATTAGATAATAACAGATCGTGCCTAGTGCCCCATTTTTTAAGAAAACGTCCGAAATTTTTAACGCTTAGCTCGTCTCGCTGGTTATCATCTAATTCGGTCCATTGCCTATGCTCGTGCCGTATAATAGGGATTGTGCTATCTGCCCATATGGAATAGTCGGAATTTTTTATTTGGAAACTAAAGTCTATATCTAAGTTTCTATAAAATCTAAAACATTCTCTCATCATGCCTGTCTTAGTAACAAGGGCTCTTGGAAATATCATACAGTATCCCTGCATCGCATCGGCAGGACCAGATTCCACTTCCTCGTGAAAATGTTGCATGTCATCTGATTTCAGACCAAATGGTCCTAGTATTCCCAGATTTTTGTGTTTAGAAAAATTGTCTTGAATGGAAGAATCTATTTTCCCCGTTAGTTCAGCAGAAGCATCTAGTATAACTATATATTTTCCTTGACCTAATTTCAGGCCGATATTTTTAGCAGCGGCATCTCCAAGGACATGGTCACAATGAATCACCGTGGTGGATGATAGACTGTCATTAAAGCTTTCCAAGTAGTCGCCGGTCCCATCAGTTGAACCATTATCTATGACGATTATTTCATATGTACCTGCAACAGCATATCTAGCAATACTTTCCACACATCTTTGTATATCTTCCTTGTATCCATATGCGTTTAGTATGAAAGTGTATTCCAAGTTGCTAAGGTTATCTAAATTCGATTTGATTTCTTTAGGTGATGAAATCGAAGGCCATTTAGATTGAATCCGTTCTAGGTATGTCTTGGGCCGTATTGTGCTTTGTTCTAAATCGTCTTGTACAATATAACCATCGATGTAAATCAATGACCTAAGATTGTCTGAGTCTTGGAATTTTTGTGATGCTCTGAGTGTTTGTCTTTTTATATTATGAGTCTTAATAATTTCAGGAATTAGGTACTCAGTAGGCATTTCGTCTAATCCTAGGCCTAGTATGGAGTCAAATTTGGTTATCAAGTAAAATTTTTCTGCATTTGATATTTCTGACTTTACTAAGTTCCATATGAAAGCAACGCCGTTGGGAAGATCAAGATCATTTTCAATAATTTCTATAAATTCATTTTCAAGTTTTATTGTTGAAGCTGTGGGTTTGAAATAAGTCCCAGTTGATTTCCATTGCCATAGTTTTAATCGAAGAGAGTCTAGTGCTTTTTGACTGGCTCTTAAAGAAGAGAAAGTGAAGTTCATTCGGTGCCTGTATCTGACAGTTAGACATAGATACCTGAATGCTATGGGATCAAACCCACGTTCTATTAAGTCACTAACCATGAACACATTTCCTGAAGATTTTGCCATTTTGGCTCCATCTGCAAGCAAATGTTGCCCATGAATCCAATAATTCACATGTTTAGCGTCAAAGACAGCTTCACTTTGGGCTATTTCATCTTCGTGATGAGGAAAGACATTATCAATGCCTCCTGTATGTATGTCGAATGTTTTTCCGAGATACTTTTCTGCCATGGCGGAGCATTCTATATGCCATCCTGGGAATCCAGGCCCCCATTTACTGTCCCAGTACACATCTCTACCTGGTTCTGCTTGTTTCCATAAAGTGAAGTCTCTAGGGTCTTTTTTTAACGGGTCTGTCTCTACTCTAACTCCTTCAAGTAGATTTCCTCCAATATTTCTAGATAATTTGCCGTAATCGTTGAATTGGCCAACGTCATAGTATATGTTGCCATCTACTAAATAAGCGCGGTTTTTGTCTACCAAGGCCTCTACCATGGTTAGCATTTCTGGTATGTGATCGGTTGCCCATGGATAATTGGTGGCTGGTAGTATATTCAAAAGGCGTTCGTCTTTGTGGAATTGGTCTGCGTAATATTGTGCTATTTCACCGATGGTTTTTCCTTCCGACAATGCGGCTAAAATCATTTTGTCTCCACCAGTTTCTAGGAGCTCTTGCCGCATGTGTCCAACGTCAGTGATGTTTTTTACATGATTTACCTTAATGCCACGGTATTCCAGAATTCTTCTAACGAAGTCAGCCATCATGTATGTGCGCATATTTCCTATGTGTGCATACCTATAGACTGTGGGACCACAGGTGTACATTCCTATTTCACCGAGTCGTATAGGCGTTATAAGATCTTTAGACTTTGTCAGGGTGTTGAATATTTCAAGCACAATAATTCTCTTTAATATTAAACTGTGTATTTATTATACATATCTATCAATAAATTATCCTCTATGTATCGGAGATTTTTCTTCTGTAACTACAATATCAGCCGCTATATATGTTCCAATTTCTTCTTTTGAGTAACCTAAATCAGTTAATATGCTTATGCTGTCAGCTCCTAATACAGGACTTGGTCTTCCAATAGCCATTGGAGTTCGAGACAGCAAGGCAGTACTGCCTAGATGGTCCACGCTCCCTCTGTCTGGTAATTCTCTCTTTATGATTAATCCCTGGTCTCTGACCCATTGGGTCTTTTGTATTTCTTCTAAAGAAGTATTAGGGACGACTTCTACACCTTCGCTAACTAGAGAATCGATCCAATAGTCCGCAGGTTTCGATTGGAATATTGTTTCTATGGAAGACAAGGTCGGCTCAGATATAGGGAATGTTGCATTAGTTAATTCCTCTATAGAAGAGAAGTTATGCGTAGAGGTTAAAGCTCTATTAAAATCTTCTAATGTTTCAGCCCTAACAAATATCCATTTGTCCGAACATTGGTATAGTCTGGAAAATATGTTCTCTCCTTTGATACCGAGTCCTTCCAGTTCTTCCCTGTTCATTCCTGGGTAAGATAAGAAAAATGGAGATTGCAAAAGCCCTGCAGTGAGGCACAAACCCGTGTCTACTTGTTGGCCTTCACCACTTTTATTTCTTTCATGCAAAGCAAGTGCGACTGCGTAAGACCCCATCATTCCTGTTCCGTAATCGTTTGCTGGATACGGCAGTAAAATGGGTTTCTCTCCTCTTCCACCTCTTCTAACTTGTATGCCGCTGGTGGCTTGCGCTATTTGTTCCCATCCTGGTCTATCAGCCCAAGGCCCATCAAAGCCGTAAGCATTTAAGGAAGCATAGATTAATTTTGGGTTGATTTTTCTTAAATCTTCATACCCAAACCCATGTTTCTCAAGACTGCCTTTTCTGTAATTTTGAACTAGAACATCTGCATCTTTAACTAAGTTTGAAAATATTTCTTTGCCTTCTTTTGTTTTTAAGTCGAGCAAGATACTTTTTTTGCCTCTATTAACGTCAACATTTCCTGTGATATCGTAAGGACGTGATGGATCGTCTATTTTAATTACATCTGCTCCATACTCAGCAAGTGTCCGTCCACAAGTTGGCCCCGCCAAGACAATGCATAGATCTAGTACCTTGATACCGTTTAAGATTTCTAAAGTGTTCTCGATGTTATGGTCTGGGCTAAAGGATTTTGGCGGATTTTTTTCCAGTTCATTTAAGATACTATTTTTATCTGCTCCTAATGTTGGAGCCGGGCCTGTAATATTTCCTGATGTTTTTCTAAGTTTTACTTGAGTCCCTGGTTGTTTCATAATTCCTAAGACTGGATCTTCTACTGAGATTATCATTTCTCCTTCATTTGGATGCTGATGCACCAACCATTCATCTATTGTTTTAGATATAGTGCATGCTCCCCCAGCTTTAGCTATGCTATCTTCCCAATCCTTAGAAGACCTACTAAGGAAAAGTTTTGTAAATCTGTCTAGCCATTGGTCATAAGTTTCTCGGGTGAGAATTTTTCCAAATGCATCGACCGCATCTTGCTCCCAGGATGGGTGATTAGCTGCTTCCATTAGTTGTCCTACAAATCGTTTGTAATTGCCGTGGTTTTGGACGTAACGCCCATCTGAGCATAAATATTGTCTAACCATAGGGAGACTTAGCTGTTCTCGCATATTTACAGGAGGGTTGTCGTGAAACTGTACTAAATGTCTTCCTATTGCAGTAAACATTGCGCTATAAAGAGACACTTCTATCCGTTGCCCTTGTTTAGATGAGTCTCTTTCGATGATTGCCATGGTTGTAGATACTGCAGCAACTATAGCCGCAAAGGTACTAGCTAATGGCAGTTGAGTGTATAGGGGTCCTTCATTTCCTTCAACTTTGTTATAAACTCCGGTCAGTGAGCTTACCAGTTGTTCCCATCCTTTCATGTTTCTATATGGGCTGGTTTCTCCGAAACCTGGTAATGAGCAATATATAAGTCCTGGGTTTGTTAATTTTAATTGTTCGTAACCTATTCCTAGGCGATCAGCTACTCCTGGACGGTAGTTTTCTATGACTACATCTGCCTGGGAGCATATATTTTGTGCAATTTTCAAGTCATTTGAAGTTTTTAAATCTAACACAATAGACCGTTTCCCTCTGTTCCATGTGCCGAAAGCTTCGTATTTTCTTCCTGGGTCTCCTCCGGGACGCTCTATCTTAATAATCTCTGCTCCCTGATCAGATAGTAACATTCCTAGCAACGGTCCTGGAATGTATTGCCCAAATTCCACGACTTTGATATCAGACAAGGCCCCTTGCTTGCTTTTAGTTGACATAACATACTCCCTTTTTGGATTTATTCTAAAGTAATTCTATTGTTATTAAATCTTGGTTGTTTACCGATTTTAAATCTTGATAATCTCCGTGAATCTTCCCAATAACAGTTACTTCACTTGCGGGTCGAATTTCACCTCCAATGCTTACTGGTGTCGTGCCAAAAAACATACAAAAAGCCTTACCAGGAGGCCAATACGCGAGATCCCCTAGCTGCACTATATCTTGGGGAATTTCATTTTCTACTGTAAAAGGTAATTCAAAATAAATTTCTTCTCCCCATATATTGGCCGCTGCAGTGATAGGTAAAATATTTACCAGATGTTTAGATGTCTGAGTATCATTTAATTCACCTTTTAATTCTTGTTTATTGTTTATTTTAATTAATATATTCATTCAACTTTTTTACTTTATGCTAATGTTTTTGCTGAACCTCTGTATAGAAGTATTGGCGATTGGGACGTTAGTTGACCCAGTGGTTATTAGGTCAGCCAAGGCTTCACCAATAGCAGATGATAGCATGACTCCTTTTTCTCCACCGCCAGTCGCTAAATAGCAATTGCTGTAATCACGGACCGAACCTACGATTGGTAACCAATCCTCGGTCACTGGCCTGAAACACACCGTTTGCAGCACCAACTCCGATTGGTCCAAGGATGGAACTATTTGCAAAATCTTTTCCATTATGGTGTTTCTTGCATGATCTGTAGGCTGCTTTGAACTAAAAGGCTCATTCATCTCTTCCATTTTAGTAGCCCCACACCATATCAGGCCGTCAGGTTTAGGATGAATTGATGCTTCTGGTAGTGAGGGTATTTCAATATCAGGGTAGGTATCTAATGGAGGGTAATTCAATCGTATGATTTGACCCTTTAATGGCGTTACTGGAATAGAGGTGTTAATCCATTCAGAAGCGTTTACTGACCATGGTCCCATCGCGATCACCAACGAATCACAAGGGATGATGGAATTATGGGTTTGGACTCCTGTCACAGATCCCCCTTTTGTTAGTAACCCGATAGCCTCATCGCTAGTAATAACCGCGCCCATTTTTTCTGCTGCTGTAGCAAACGCTAAAGTTAGTTTATAACTGTCACATGCAGCGTTACCACTTGCTAGTACTCCAGAAGTGACGGAAGAATTTATCAAAGGGTATCTATTTTGGATTTGCGTCCGGGTAAGAAGTTCTGCTGAGAAGTTGGGATGTACGGTTGATTGAAAAATATCAAAAGTACGCTGCATTTGCTTGGTGTCAGTGTCAGTCAATGACACTTGTAATAGATCTATAATACGACCATCAAAGTCGATTCCACTTTCTTGTTGAAGGTCATCCCAAATAGACAAATGTTTTTGATAAGAATACATTGCTAATTCTGATAGTTTTCCTGGTATTCCGTGTCCAACTAAAGGATTTAATCCTCCTGCTGAATAACCCGAGGCTCCTGAAGCAATTCCGTTATTGTCTATTACCGTTGACTTAATCCCTTGCTTGGCAAGGAAATATGCAGTTGCGCACCCTGCAATGCCTGCACCAATTATGACGGTTTGAGTAGTTTTGTTCATATGAGCTCCTTGTCATTTAAATAAAATTCTTTTATTGTAGTATCGTAGGAGTTGTTTATGCCAATTTATCAATATGTCTGCGCCGTTTGTAACTCGGAATCTGAATATATAAGGCCTGTTTCGAAAGCTGATGAACCTGCTGATTGTAAGAACTGTGGCGGGAATACCGCTAGAGTACTAACGATGTTTTCATTTAAATCTGATACTTTCACTGCTCCAAAACTCCGTTCTATTAATTCTACTCCTATGAGAGAAAAACCTAATAATTTGGATTGATTATGAATTAGGTTTCTCGTTGCATTCAATACAAGTACATATACTTCTAAGGAAATTAAACGTATAGATTCCGGTGTGATGAGTGTCCGACCACAAAAATTGTAAAGCATAATTTCCGACTGTAAAGTGATCTATAGCTGTTACCTCAGAATCAATGCCATCTTCTTCTATTAGTTCCTTGCCTGTCATTTCATCAACACACTGCGCACACCGGCAACGTAGTCGAAGATAGCGATGCGGATATGGGCTACGGTGCCCATCATTCCAGTGCACTTGAATAAAATCTTTTTCGATTGTTACGTTGGTTGCTAATATTTCAGTCATATAGAATTTTCACCAATTACTATGTTTGTGATTGTACTTCTGCTAATCTAGCAGGCCTGGGCATTTCATCTGGGTCTGTTGGAATTTCAATAATAGAAGGGCCGTTTACGTCTAGAGCTTTCCTGAAAGTACTTGCAATATTTTCAATTTTATCTACATAAAATCCAGTGCCACCAAACAGTTCTGCATATTTGTCATACCGAGGATTTATAGTGTCTGCTCCAACGTAGCGCTCGTTAAACGCATATTTTTGGTACGCTTTTTCTGAACCCCAGCAATCATTATTCATAACCACTGTTATTAGTTTCTGATTGTATCTCACAGCTGTTTCGAATTCTTGCGCATTAAATAAAAAACCACCATCACCATTGAAATTAACTACATGTTTATCAGGGGCTCCAAAAGCCGCTCCAATGGCTGTAGGGAAGCTGAACCCTAAGCCTCCAAGATCCAAAGGACTTATTAAAGATCTCGGAGTATTGAAGTCAAGGCGATCTTGTCCGAAGTTAGGTGCCAAACCTGCATCCAATGCTATAATCGCATCGTGTGGCATAACTTTTCTGAGCTCAGCATAAATCCTTTGTGGTTTCATTGGATAAGTTGAAATGTTTCCTTCACTGTTTAATCTCTCGATTCTTAGCATGTGTGCTTGCTGTACTTCATTGGCCCAAGTTCTATTAAGAGGACCGTCTTTTTTCATTAAATCTATGATTTCCTTCAAAACTGATTTAACGTCTCCTTCAATGCCCACAGTAATAGGGTAATTACGACCGATTTCTTTAGGATCTAGTTCAATTTGAATTATCTTCACGTCAGCAGGTATAAATCGGTTGTCATAAAAAGTAGTTGACTGACTTAACCTGGTACCTGCAGCTATTATCAAATCAGAATTTTGAATAGCATCAATCGCTTCTGGTGCACCCAATCGGCCTAAATGGCCTAAGAAATTAGGGTGAGAGTTTGGAACCGCATCAGCTCTTCCATAAGAAGTTACAATTGCTGACCCAGTTAATTCGGCTAATTCGGTAACTTCATTGGCACCCAGGCTCCAATTTATACCTCCGCCTGCCACAATGACCGGTTTTTTTGCAGTTTTGATTTCTGATACTGCCTGGTGAATGAGCTGAATGTCTCCTCTCATACGTGTTTGCGTTGATCGGTATTGATTAAGAGAAAGATCCTCTAAATCGAGTGATGTTCCTGCAATTACGTCGCGTGGTATATCAACCAAGACAGGCCCCATTTTACCAGATGTAGCTATTCTGAAAGCTTGTCTCAATGCATCTGGCAATCGTTCTACCTTATTAACTGCATAGGCTGCCTTAGTAATAGGTCTAAAAAGGCTAACTTGATCGAATTCTTGAGTGGAATCTCTATTTTGATGATCTCTGGAAGCAGAAGGAGCGAGCACTACTACTGGAGAATGAGATATGAAAGCAGATCCGACTCCGTAGGTTAAATTTAAAACTCCGGGACCATTTGTTGCTATACACACTCCAGGTTTACCCGTTACTCTGGCGTAACCATCTGCCATTAATGCAGCTCCTTGCTCATGTCGGGTACCTACAAATTCAATGGTTTGTCTGTCATATAGAGAGTCTAATATGTCGAGAAACGATGACCCTACTATGCCAAATAAATGGGTTACATTCTCCTCTTGTAGGATTTCTACTATTGCTTCACCAGAACCTATTCTTCTAGACATGGTACTCCTTACTATGTATGTTTTTTATTAATTAGCTTTCTTAACCGGGGTCACTATCAAAATCAAGCAGGGCAGTGCCCAAAGGATGGAAGTGTATGAAAATACTGCTACAAGGCCCCAAGTTTGACTGACCCACAAAGCAATTAATGGTGAGACTGACCCCAGCAACTGGTTTATCCCTAGTACTAACCCAAGAGTAGTTCCTGCAATTCCAGAGTCTACTTGGTCTAATACCAAAGCTTGTAGGATTTGGCCTAATGTGTAAGAAAACAGACCTATGATACCTAGAATTGTTAAAATAACGAATATTTCCCCAACAAATACGATTGCTAAAGTTAATACTGCTATTAAGGCCATGCTAGGTACTAATATTGCCTTACGACCGAATTTGTCGGAGAGTACACCTAGGACTGGGGCCATAAAAAACCCGAGACTGGTTACTATGCCAAGTCCGATTCCTTGCGCCATAACCGTAGCTCCAAGTCCGCCTTCTGAACTAGGGGTTGTTAGGTAAAAAGGCACCCATTCTGTCAGTGAATTAAAGGCCGTGTTTCTTAAGAACACTATGATTACCAGAGATAAAATAACTGGGTTACTTAATAGAGATTTCGCATTGTTTAAATGTGATTTAATGCCTTCGTCATTAGGATCATTGGCAATCACGCTTTTAAGGTTTTTGAGAGACCACCATACCAGGACAGCAGTCAATAGTGTTGGGATTATGTAGATCACAGAAACGGAACGCCAGGGTTCCATGCTGATAAGGAAATCTATGATTTTCCCAACAATGCCAGACGGTCCGATACTTGCCCATAGGGAAACACCTAGGATGATACCCCCGGTAGCAATCGGGCCAGTAAGTGCACCAACTTGTGCTCCAACACCATGTATGGACAGGCCAAACCCTCTATTTTTTTCAAACCTTTGGGAAATTGCTGCAATGGCAGGAATGTGCCAAACTTGTCCGGGGATGGAGACTAGAATTGCTATTATTATTAAAAATCCTGCAGAAGGTGTAATTGCTAACACTGCAAATAAAATGGCTCCCAATATCATGCATCCGGTTAAAATTAATCCCCATTGATTACCGGATTTATCTACTATGAACCCTGTCAAACAAGTTACCAACCCGCCAGACAAGTATCTAATGGTATGAAGTAATGAGAAGTATGCCACTCCCAATCCCATAGACGCTACAACAGTGGGTAGCAGGCCAAGAATGGCGGTAACCAGATAATGCTGGAGAAAATGACCTATTGTAAGGCTGGCTAAAGTAAAACCTGCGCCAGATTGTGTTTGGATCTTTTGGTCATTATTATTCATAATATAAATCCTTATAAATTAGCCTAGCATGGGACTTGATTGTTAAGATGCAATGATAGGGTGATATGCTCAATATTTCAATAGGACAGTGGTATAGGAAGGAAATAAATAGGTGTTTTGGTATTTGCCTGTAAGTAACTTTGAATAGACCATGTAATAATATTGCTATAGACTAATGTGATTAAGTATTAATAAATTTAGGAGTGAGTCATGGAAAATAACCTAAACCTTAACCCAATAAACTTGTATGAATATGAAAAAAGAGCCTCTATCATACTACCTCATGATAATTGGGATTTTATAGCTGCAGGCGCTATGGATGAGGGGACCACTGCCAAAAATAGAAATGCGCTAGATGCGTTAAGTTTAAGACCGAGATTCTTACGCGATATTACTAACCGGTCTATTGCAACATCAGTTTTGGGCACACCTATAAGCTTGCCTGTGATGATTTGCCCTACTGGAGGTCATGGAATAGCACACCCTAATGCAGAATGCGAAACTGCTATGGGAGCAGGAATGTCTAATACTTTAATGATGTGTTCTACTAGTAGCAATAAGAGTTTAGAAGAAATCGCTGCAGCAGCTACAGGACCACTCTGGTTCCAGTTATATCATCGAGGGTACGATTTAACAGAAATGTTAGTAAAAAGAGCAGAAGAAGCAGGATACAAAGCGATTGCATTAACTGTCGATGTTCCGTCCCCTAGCCCTAAAGAGCGTGATCTAAAAAACGATTATTCGAGAGACCTTGAATTAGGTAATTTTAGAGGAAGTGGCAAAGCAAGAGAAGAAATTAGTGGAACCGATGAAACTCCAGGGTGGCAAGTATCTAGATCGGCACCTCTAACATGGAAAGAATTAGATTGGTTAAGGGGTTTGACCTCATTGCCGTTGGTATTGAAAGGTCTCAGAACTGCAGAAGATGCAAAAATGGCTGTTGAATGCGG
>DPHC01000014.1:234019-250381 GCA_003523055.1 Dehalococcoidia bacterium
GATTCCGGAATTAGAAGAGGAACCGACGTGCTGAAAGCCTTAGCTTTGGGTGCTACAGCCGTGGGAATAGGGCGCCCTTTGTACTGGGGATTAGCGGTTAAAGGTGCCGAAGGGGTTCATGGAGTTTTAGAGTGTTTGAGAGAAGAGATTGATAGAACAATGTCTTATACTGGGCAAATTGATGTACTGAACTTAGATTCAGGTTTAGTTGACGTACCTCACGGTTGGGGCTCTGGCACAGTTTTGCCATAGATAGTGCAATCAACTAGAAAGATACTATGCAACAAAACTGTGATTGTTTTATATAAATTATGATTAATCTTGTAACATAAAGAATTTAACAAAAAAACCGAATGCCTATTAAGTGAATATGTTTCTATAATTTTATCAATCTTTCTCATTTATTTTGTTGTAAAAAAGAAGTTACATGGTTATTGAATATATCAGGATGCTCAAAGTGACATGCATGGGCTCCGTTTCTAATGACTTCCAATTTAGAATTTGGAACTAAGTCGTGGCATTTACTGATAATCTCTGGTGGAAATATCAAATCTTGGTCTCCCACTATGAACAACGTAGGTGTCGCGAAAGACCTCAACTGTTTTGCGGATGGCCCGTCCAGGTTTCTAAAAATAGAAGAAACTGCACTACGTTCGCGAGGAGGGTTTAGCAATCCGATTTGCTCATAGAGTAACGTTCTGGAAGGCTCTGTTTTAATAAAATGTTCTGTTAAAGCTCTTTGAGTTGGGTGATCTGGAGGCGATACATTTGTTAGCGCATTAACGATGCTAGGATCTCCTATTCCACCCGTAGTGTCCGCAAGTACCAGATTGTTGATTCGTTTTGGGTATTCCAATGCAAAATTTAATCCTGTGATCCCTCCCATAGATTGACATATTAAAGACGTTGTAGTTATTTTTAATCGGTCTAAGAGGGTTTTTAAGTCTGATGAAAAGCTATTTGCTTTGACTTCCGTAGTAGTGTCTAAGCTAGACCCCCATCCTCTGTGATCGAATGTTAAGCAAGTATAATTTTTAGTGAAGTAAGGTAATTGTTGCCACCACATCAATCTATTACCTGACGCTCCATGTGCAAAAGTTAATACAGGCCCTTCTCCTCTTATTTCATAATACATGTTAAGACCGTTAATGTTCTCGTATGGCATTTCTTTCTCCTTAATTATTATATTGGCCATTGTTGGTGAGTATATGCTGCATCCCAGAACAACAGTTCATATTTGCTGCTTGTTAAAAAAGCGTCCCGCATTTGCGCCTGCTGTTCTGAACCGGCTTGTTCAGCAAAATGGTTAACAATAGCAGTCCAGCAAGAAACGCTTCCTTCCAATAACCCGTCGACGTAGAATTGGGTCCATTTCGAATATACATGATGATGGGAAGGTCCTAACTCTTCTCTTAGCATGTGGTATGTCCATGGACAAGGTAAAAGACAAGCTGCCGTCGCTCCTAGTCCTAATGTTAATGCAGTTACATACATGTGGTTAAGATATCCTGTTGTCGTAGGAGATAAAATTGTTTCGTTAGCTTCCTTCAGCGTAATTCCTAATTCAGGTAATAATATTCTATGCAAAGGACGTTCCACCGGAGTAGAAATCCTAGATGCCAGCGTCTCCAATAAATCTTCTGATGGCGCCTTAGATAAAGCAATACCTACAGTTTTTGCGAAGCCTTCTAAATATTTATAATCTTGAGTTAGGTAGTATTTGAATGAGTCTATTGGTAAAGTACCATCTTTTATAGAAACAAGAAATGGGTGAGTAAAAATTTTTTCCCAGATTGGTTTCGCTTCACTTTTTAAATAGTCACTGAAAGAATCCATAAGTTCTCCTAATTTTCATCGGGCTAGGTACCGAGATGTTACTTTCGATAGTAGCCAAGTGAGTTTTGTTCTGGTTAAGGTGAATGATCACTTTATTTTTTTTGTTTTCTCCTTGGGCTTTGACCGTATGGGAAGCCATTAAAAAACTAGCTGAATCTAATGATGTTAAAGGATGGTGAAAAATGATTTTTAAAGTACCTCCAATTGTGAAGTCTGTTTTGAATATTTGGTTAAGAATATTATATGAATGTGAGATTACAATTTGATACAAAGCATCGGTACCTGATGTTGGAATTAACTGGTTTTGTACATTTATAAAATCATTGACGTATCTACCAGTGAAAGATGGCGTTTTAAGAAGTGTAGAAACTCCATCTTCTTCAGTTGATTTTGCTGCCTCCAAGCCATCAGTGTAATCGGATATTTGATAGCAAATTTCAGTTCCTATGTCGTCTATTGTTGTAGCAGCAAGTTTAAAATGGTCAGTACTTTTTGTGGTTCTGATATCTCTCAGCCAAGCTCCAGTTTGAAGGCGTCGTTCCCCTATGGGGCAAGCATAAAACCGCAAATTAATTTCCTTCATTAATGGTAGTTTATCTTGTAATTTGTTTGAAAACAGTAAGGAATCTGCATTAATGGTTAATGGTGGCATTTCCAACAGCACTTCTGGAAAAAAGACATCGGCGAGTTTGGACAATGGCTGCGGTAAAGAATACTCAATAGTTCCTAGATGCAGTCCACTCGAATCTACAGAATATATGTCGATATCAGAGTGATGAGTCTGTAACCAGGATCTAATGTTAATTTTAGGTGAGTTTTTTAAGGAGGGCGGTATCTTGGTCAATATGCTCTTGGTCTCCTAATTTTTTAAAGCAATTCAATCTGGATTCTAGTGCAATCAACGAGCTAGGTTCTAACTCTAGAGCCTGGCTGAAATTAATAATAGAATCCTTGTACATTTTCATTTTATATAATGCTTGCCCCTTATTTGTAAAGCATCTGGCTAGTGATGAGTCCAATTCGATAGCCTTGTTAAATGTTTCTAGGGCTTGACTGAATTCTTGTAAATCCATAAATGTTATACCAATGTTTAAAAAAAGGTCAGCAAATGGGGGTAGTAGAGATATGGCTATTTGGAAATCTAAAATCGCATTGCTAAATTCACCCATATTGCGCTTCGCAATACCTCGATTATAAAAGGCATTACCAAAGTTAGAAACTAATGTAATAGCTTTGTCATAATCTTTTATAGCTTCGGAATGAATATCAAGACCGCTCAGGGCGTTTCCTCTGGCATATAGATAATCCGGGTCATCAGGCCTTAACAATATAGCTTTCGTGTAATACTCTAATGCCATCTGAGGTTTGTTGAGTTCTTTGTATGCAACTCCTATGTTATATAAGCAGTTAGGTAGATTTGGGTTTAACTCAAGAGCAGAGTCAAAATCTTCAATAGCCTGTTTGTAATGATTTACAGATGCGTGAGCAATTCCTCGTCCATAGTAATAATCTGGATCAAATTGATTTAAGTCTATAGCTGTGTCATATTGAATTATTGATTCTAAAAAGCGACTTTGTTGTCGGAAAATTACTCCTTTTGCGTAGTATGCAAGAGAGTATTCCGGATCGTTGGTAATGCACTGGTCATAATTTATGAGTGCCTGAGGTAGGTTGTTCACAGTTTTGTATGCTAATCCTCTTCCGTAACAACCCTGGGCAGAGCTAGGATTTACTCGAAGGACTTGATCAAAAGTTGCTATTGCCTGGCTTAACAACCCAATACTGAGGAAATGATGAGCCCTTTCTATCAATTCTGATTCATCAATTGTCATCGATATCTCGCTCCATTATCAAAAATCAATATTTCTACAGGAGGTTTTTTGAACTTTTTGGTATGAGAGGTTAATGGTGGGTAGTGAGGGACTCGAACCCCCGGCCTCCTGTGTGTAAAACAGGCGCTCTAACCAGCTGAGCTAACCACCCATATAGAAATTATAGCATACAATTTAAGTAGCTTTATAGTGATGTTTCAGACCTCATGTATCAGAAATGTTTGTTATCCTATGACGATAAAGTAAAGTGCGAATACAAAGAGTACTGAATTGATGAATATGGCAAAATATTTATCCTTTAATTTTCCAACGATCCGACTCCCGAAATATGACGCAATACATCCTATTGTTCCAATAGCAATTCCTAAGTAAACTATTTCTTTTGTTATGAATCCATTGGTGGAGAAAACGAACAGTTTAGGTAAATTTAATGCTCCCATTGCAAGAGCAAATGTTCCAATGAAAGCTAATTTAGTCAATCCGTAATTCAAAAAGAAAATGGATGTAAAAGGTCCAGGAACTCCTACAACTCCTGCTATGAATGCAGTGACTGCACCTAATGGAGTGAATGCCCAAAGTTTCATATGGAAATGTTTTGTAAGAGGTAAAAGCTTACTGAGTAATATAATAAGAACAAAGACTCCTAGAGTTCGTTTGATAGTTGATTGATCTAAAGATATAAAAATATACGTCCCCAAAATTGTGAATGGTATTGCTCCAACAAAAAAATAAATAGTCACTTTCCAATCAATGTATCGTCTGTTGATCCATACTCTGGAACTTGTGGCCATAATGCTCGCGAAACATAGAGTAGGCATCGCTGCATAAGGCCCAATTGTAGCTGTTAAAACTGGGAGTAACATAACTCCCCCACCAAAGCCTGCGACTCCGGCTATGGAATATCCAATCAAACCTGCTAATAAAACAATTACCACATCTAATATTTCCATACTATTTCACTAAGAAAAACACTGCGAACGCCAGGAGAACGATATTGATGAAAACAGTGAAATATTTTTCAGGTATTTTACGAACTAGTTTTGCTCCGAAATACGCTGAAGGTATACTTATGATGCCAAGCCCAAGGCTAAGATAGATGATTTGAATATCTATGAATTTGTCTAAGGCAAATACTGCGAGTTGGGGGACTCGTAGTATTGCCATAGCGATTGCGAATGTCCCAATGTATGCCATTTTTTGTAACCCGTAATTGATAAAAAACATAGCTGAGAACGGACCTGGAACCCCGGTCAAACCAGCAATAAAAGCCGTAAAACTTCCCAAAGGCACAAAAGCCCAGAGGGGTGTTCTGAAATTTCGAGTGAGTGGCATTTTTTTACTGACGAGCAGGATCAACATAAAGAGACCTAATATTTTTTCTATAGTGTTTTGATCGAGGGAAATGAAAATTTTTGTACCAATGATAATCAAAGGAAGGGCTCCGATAAGAAAATACAAATTGACCTTCCAATCGATGTGTTTCCTATTTAGCCAAGCCCGAGTAGCTGTAGCGAATATGCTCGAAAAGCAAATGATTGGTAAAGCTGCGTGAGGTCCGATCAAAACTGTTAAAGTCGGCATTAGTACTATGCCACCACCAAATCCAGCTACTCCAGCAAAAGAGTATCCAAGTAGGCCTGCCATTAAAATTATGATTATTTCTAGCGGTGTCATGGTTGGGGCATTAAGAAATCACGTCAGTTTGCTTAGATTTAACTAAATCCCAATCTATGTCATAACTTAATCCTGGTTTGGTTGGGGCTAAAACCATCCCTTCGGCATTGACTTCTACATCTTCAATTAATCCAAATTTGTTTGCCCCCGTAGATGGAAATACTTCATAAAAGTCTGTGTTGGGAGTTGCCATAATCACATGTAGATTAGCTACATTATTTAACGAATTACCACCGTGATGTAGTTCGCATTTCATTCGAAATCCATCCGCAAGGTGAGTTAATTTAATTAGAGGAGTTATCCCTCCGGTCACAGCTACATCTCCCCGTAAGATATCAGTAGCATTATTTATTATCCATGGCGGTACCCCATAAAACCTGCCAGGAGTATATTCAGTGGACATTATTGGTATGTCCAACTTCTGATTTAATTTTGTGTAATTATAAATATCTTCTTCAACTAGGGGATCTTCATACCAATAATAGTCCAATTCCTCAATTGCTCGCCCAACCTTCATGGCTTCTTCGTAGTAGTAAGACCACATACTATCCAACATCAAAGTGTAGTCGTCGCCCACTGCTTCTCTAACCTTTTGGGCTATGACTATGTCCATCTTGGGATCTCCTTGTGGGTGTATTTTGTAAGCACTCCACCCCATCTGCTTGAATTTCAAAGCTTCTTCAACATACGTTTCGATATCGGGATAAGTTGGAGAACTAGCGTAAGCAGGTATTGTGTCTCTCGCAGTTCCTAATAATCTGTGTATTGGCAAATTTGCTCTTTTACCAGCTATATCCCATAACGCAATGTCAACAGCTCCGATTATGTGAGTGCTTATATTACGATTTTGGCGCCACATTAAGTTCCAAATTTTATGGATGTCCAATGGATTTGCTCCTAGTAACATTGGTTTAACAAATTCGATTAGAGGACCTGCCATAGATTCTGCTCCTAACCTAGTGGATCCTAAGAATCCGTATCCATCAAAGCCTTCATCTGTTTTTATAGTAACTATACCCAACTGTTTGTCTCCTCCAAATGAACTAGTCCCAGAAGTCCATTGTGGAGTGTCCCAAGTTGTTAAAGTTACTGTTACGTCAATTATTTTCATTATTATTCTCCAGTGATCAAATTAAATAGATAGGAGTACTATACCAGAAGTAATTCCAGCTATAGCTAATGCCTTTACAGTAAGCACTCTCCGGTCAAGTTTTTCATCTAAAAATCCAATTGACGGAATACTAAATATCGTTACAAATATAAAGACAAATAGAGGTCGTGATGCGGTTACAGTTGAAACAATAGTCACTGGTCCCATACTAGTTGCAACCACGTTTAATATCACCGCTACCGGCGCCAATAAGAACTCTGAAAGCAAAATCAGGCAAAGAGACCCACGGTCTTTTATAAGGGTTACAAATAAATCTTTAGCGTGGCGTGGTTTACATAACGAAAACAAAGCCACCGCCATTCCTATATTTCTGTAAACATAGACAGACGGTAGAGGTTGTCCCTCTAGGGCGTATTTTGAAGTAATATGGGCGACTGCTAATAATAAACTTGAAAAAATCAAAATCGGCAACGCTTTATTCAATTTGAAAAAATTGCCTCTACTAGGATTTTGAATAGATGTGACATAAGCACCTACGACTACAACACAAATGGCGGTGACCTGGAGAAAACTCAATGATTCTTTGAGAAAAATCACTGCTAGTATGGCGACTAATACTGGAAATGTGTGGGTGAGAGCTGTGACTCTGGATGCTTCTTCTATTCGATAAGCGTAAAACATTACCCCTAAGGATCCTCCCCAGCAAAAACCAGAAAAAACTGCTGACAATAAATAAATATCGAAATTGAAATTAACTTTGAATATCAATACTGTTATCAAGGAGAATGATGTCAAGGAAATGCCCACTGCAAAGCAGAATGAGTTGAAATTAGGCATCACTTTAGATATCAGCCGTTTGTCCACCACTGTGACTAGACCGAATAGCATAGCACTTAATATTGCGAATAAAATTTCCATAGGCGTAGTCACATCATTCT
The DNA here is from genome assembly GCA_003523055.1 of Dehalococcoidia bacterium. GTDB lineage: Bacteria > Chloroflexota > Dehalococcoidia > Lucifugimonadales > UBA3495 > UBA2588. The sequence continues at coordinate 241,411 of DPHC01000014.1, forward strand.
ACCTTAAAAATCGGAAATAGATACAAACTACAACATATTACTAATATGTTGTAGTATTTACTAAATTGTTAATTGAGGTTTATTTATGGATAATGATAAAAATAAAACTTTACTTGATTGGGACAAGCTTCAAGTAGGTGAAACTTTTGATGCATATGAATATGTGTTGACAGAAGAGATGATAAAAAACTTCCGGCAAGGAGTTATGGATAATGATGCTAGTTTTCCTACTATTTCTCACAAAGTCGATGTGAAACAATACAATAAGAGGTATCGAGACAGTGGATCAGTGAATGCTAGGTGTGCTTTCCATTGCTATAACGCTCCAGTAGCGGGGAGAAAAATTATTGTGACCGCATGGATTGCGGATAAATATTTGCGTAGAGGGAAGAACTATATTGTCACTGAAGCAACTTCAGTAGATGAAACAGGAATGTTAATTGACAGAGTCATAACTCATGAATTAAAACAACCGTCAGAGGTAGGTAAGAAATGGGAAGGACAATGAGCACATACGATATAGGCGACAAAATTCCAGATTTAACCAAACATATGACTCAAGAAGCAATAAATATGTTCGAATGGAGCTCAGGGGAAAGCGGACCATCTCAATTTACCGATGAAGAAACAGCCAAAGGTGTATTGGGCACCAGTGGCACCGTCGCATCTGGCCGAATGTCTCTCACTTTTGCGATAGAAATGCTACGTAAATTCTTTGGTCCAGAGATTTATAACAGGAGAGGTACTGTAGATCTCAGATTTTTGAGACCTGTAAGGCCAGGAGATTCTGTAACTTTTTCGGGAGAAGTAATATCGGTAGTTAAAGAACCTAATGGCTCTAGGGTTAGTATTGATATATCCGCTGTTAACCAAAAAGGAGATACTACAGCTGTGGGTCAGGGAAGTGCTGTGGTGCCTAACGCCTTTCTGCCAGAGGAATAGTTTTTTCTTTTTTAATCAGGTAAATGGCTCCCAAAATAGAAACAAAATTGGCGAATACGCCTAACGAGAAAGCCCATTGGAGAGTGCCAGTGTAGTCTGCTGTTATACCAGAAATAAGTGGCGAAATAGCACTTCCAAGTGATGCTCCTGTTGCCATTAACCCGAAAGCCGCGGGAGCAAATTTTGTTGGCACATAATCTCCAGCTGAAGCAGCGCAGATTACATAACTAGATCGCAATGTTAGCCCCATGATTAAATAAGCTACAATAAAAGAAGGAAGAGACGGGAACAGCCAAAGTAATACGAAAGCGACGGTTTGTACTAAGAATGTTAACAAGAAGGCAGGTCCTCTTCCTAAGTAGTCCGATATTCTTCCCCATAGGACTCCACTTCCTATGCTAACTATTCCAGCCATAATGGCCAAATTACTAATGGTGCCTATGCTGATATGGAATGTGTTAGCTAAATATAAACCACTGAATGCAGCGAATATTGTAGTTGCCCAACCTGACCAAAAAGCTAAATAAGCAAGAAGCCATACAAACGAATTTTTAAAAACTTCAATGGGCCAGGAGCTTGAAAGATTACGCACTACTTTTTTAGAGGCGCTTGCTTTATTTGGATCGTAAATTATCAAAAATGACGCTATTCCTACCAATAATGAAATAAACCCAAACGAAAACCAAATTGTTCTCCAAGCTTCTGTGCCAATAGCAACCAATAAAAACGGCAGTATTACACCAGGAACAGTAAAAGCTAAGCCTGTACCAGATGATGCTATTCCTGCAGCCAATCCTCTGTCATGAGTTTTGAACCACGATGACAAAAGCCCCATGACAGGTGATATGGAACCACCTGTGCCTATACCCATAGCAATCATAGCTAAAGCTGTTATTGTGTAATTAGGAGTAAATGCAATGACTACCATTGCTAATGCTGCTAATAGAACGTTTGAACTGGCAATGATTTTGGGACCAAATCTTGCTGAAAGAGTTCCGAAGAACAGATTGGAAATAGTACGAGTCCCCCATCCAATAGTCATCAATGCTCCTGCTTGAGTATAAGACATGCCAAGAGAATCTTGCATCAATGGGATCGTTATATTATACCCAAATTGAAAAAATCCTTGGACTAGATTTACGAACAGAGCTATTATTAAAATTAACAGAGCATGGGTTTTAAACCAATATGGCAATCGAATCATGTGCACCTTGGGGTGATAATATATTGAAGATAAGCAATGATACTATAATTTATAGTATCAGGTGGTGAAGAAATTGCACACATATATAATTTTAGCAGCGATGAATGGTTTTTTTTATTCTACTGATGGTGACTTATATGATAATTTCCAAATGTTAGGATATATAGAATCTGAAAATAGCACTAAAGCTGTTGAACAATTTTTCTCTGAACCACCTTATCCTATTTTATGGAAAGACATCGAATATATGTGGTCTGAACTTTTGGAACCAGGCGTATCTGGCGGGCATTATGGGTCTTATAAAAAGGTATATATCGACACCTTGATCAAGGCAATGGAAAATCCACTAGACAGGTAATCTCGCCTCTAATTACTGATCGTTTGGATCTGAGATAAGTCTTGTTATTCGTGCATGACTTTTACAATTGCATCATAATGAGATGATGCTTCTTCCATAATATAGTTTTTATCGAACTTGAGTATGAGCCTTTGGTTCATTAAATCTTCGTAAGAATTGGAAATGTTTTGTAAATAGTCGGCTTTGTTCGGAATACAACTCGGATCCAATAATATACTGCCACCGGTAGTGCCCAACACCTGTCCAGGCCCTCCGATATCAGAATGTCGTAAATTCCAACCGAAATGCATAGCTAATGGATTTGAAACTTCTGGCAAAGTGATGCCGGAAAATTCATTATGGCTTGAATTTATATCAGGCACCAACACCGGATAACCTAATCCTATATGAAGTGGAACATTTTGAACATCTTCTGAATTTACGCTGAATTCCATCTGGGAAATTTGTTTGATATGCACTGGGTGGTCTATTACACCAGAAAGCTTGTATTTTTCACAAAGGCTTTCATAAGAGATTAATGTTCCATTATCTATTCTAGGAATTTTATTTTCAGGAGGATTGGTGTCATCCTCCACCCATTCAGTTAAATTCATGAACAGAGCTCTTAAAGATGGACGGTAGTCTATGAAATTGAAATACTGTTCTGATTTCACTCCGTTTGACGAGTCATAATTTGTTAGTGGGAATTTTCCAGAAGAGTGTTGAGTTCCTGAATAATAATACAATCGACACAATGGATCTATATTGAGATCTGTGTTATTTGAAGGATCAGTATGAGCTAACGAGGCATGGGCCCACCAATATTCTGATGCAGTATTTACGAAAAATATATTAGGCATACCGCCTCTTTTATATTGAATATCTAATATTGAATTACCAAGTTCGTGTTGGGGCGTTATCGGAGCAAATGGGGGTAAATTACTAGTGCTTTGTTTGATCGCACTTGATGGTTGTGCAAACCGTTGATTAAATTCTCCTCTGCGCGCCCCGGCTGCGTGGACGATCAGTCCATCGAACACTTTTTCTTCATTTTCATCTAAGTTTAATCCTAAATAAATAAAATGCCTCAAAAATCGCCCGCTTTGAGAATGTCCGAACCCGTACACTTGATTAATAGTTTGGCATAATTCAGGGTTATTATCTTTTTTTAGAAAAGAGATCAAATCTCTAACTGCTAGTAGTCCAACACCGTTCGCAACGGGATTTATGGACTTGTAAGTTACTCTATAAATTTTTCCAGGAATCAGTCCGGTTTCCAAATATAAATAATTAGCGTCAGGCAAATATGCACCGGAAAGGTCGGTGCCAAAACTCCACGTCTCGCGGTCGATTAAGTTAGGTTCGTCATTTTCATTGTCTTGGACAGTCAATGTTGCATCAAGTTGTTCTATACTGTATGCAGGGAGTGGGGTGTGCCCTCGCTCTGAGAGCATATGAGTTTTAGTTTCTAAATTTGACTGTATAGTCATAGTTATGTTCCCAACTATTGGTTTGTTTTCAATTGTTGGTTGGGGCGCAGACACTCGTAATAATCCGTCGCCTGCAGGGACGTCATGTTGCCATCCACACCATACGACAGTATATCCTTGTTGTAACAGAAATCCGTTACCTGAATCCCACGCAGATGTTTTACTGGATGCTTCGGGGGCATTGTTAATCATTTTAAGAATAAGGTTACGACCTCGATTAGGGACATCCAATATTATTTTGTTATTACCTTTGTTATTATCTGTGGGTTTCAATATTTTAGCGTTAGTAGAAAACCTAACAACACCATCTGGGAATTTGCAATGTGATAGATCGGTAATCACTTCATGGGCATAATCATTTTCTGTAATTTCATAATGTATTTCAAGATCTAATTCTTGGTACGATCCAATATTTCCAAAATGTGTTCCGTTTTCATAAATCTTTGACTCAATTATATTTACTTTAGAAACGCCCATAGTAACCTCCCATTATTTGATAATCATACTAATAGTATATGGTGCGCTTGGTGAGATTTGAACTCACGACTTCGTCCTTCGCAGGGACGCGCTCTATCCGCTGAGCTACAAGCGCATTTCTATATTGGTACCGAGGGAGGGATTCGAACCCACACATCCAAAAGGACACTGCGACCTGAACGCAGCGCGTCTACCGTTTCGCCACCTCGGCGCGTGCCTTTATAATATCACGCCGACCCATAGAAGGTGTCAGAGTAGGTGTAAATCAATTAAGAGAATTTTTAATTTTTGACTTCAACATTACATAACAGGAGGTGACGCTTATTAAAGTGAATGCTCCGAAAACCATCAATGCGGGTTGCGGAGCGTAATAGGACGCTAGCAATCCTAATAGAAATCCTCCAATGGACGTTGAACTCCATGTTAATTGATGAATGCTCATAACTCGTCCTCTGAAATTATCGAGTGTTAACATTTGTACCAATGTTGAATTTATAGTGTGGAATGCGAATGCGAGAGCGCCTATAAAGGCGATTATAATATACGATAGGAGTATTAAACTGTTGAATCCAAATAGAATCAATGAAAGTGCAAATAAAGTCCCAGTAATCAACATGATGTGCAAGCTATTTTTAACATCCGCATATTTGGCAAGGCATATTGATGAAGTAATGCCCCCCACTCCTAGAAATAAAAGCAATCTGCTGTAAAAGCCTACATCTTGCATAAACACCAATTTCGCAAACGCAGGGAGCAAAGTTTCAAATGACATACCAAAGATACCCATCAAGATACCCATTATTATAAGATAAAAGATACCCTTAGAACTGTAAAGATACTGAAACCCTTGTTTGAGATCTGCACCCATAGATTTGCCGGATTTTAAGTTCGGATTCGCGGTTGGGCGCATGTAAATTAAGAGACCTACGACGATAGTGTAAGCCAGAAAAATCAAATAAAAAATACTGCTGATACCCATGTAACTTGCAAGGATACCGAATAAACTTGGTCCCAATATTGCTGAACCGGATATTGCCATCGAGTATAAGACCATACCGTTGAGCAAACTTGACTTAGGTAGCAAATTCGGAAGCATTGCTGCCCTAGCTGGAAGATCGAATGCAAGCAATACTCCAGTAAAAAAAGAAATTGTCAGTAACAATAGAGGGGTCATTATTCCCATGGACACTCCGATAGCAGTGATCAAAACCAGAACCGCAATTATAGCCCGTGTAATTATTAACAATCTTCTTCGATTCCATCTGTCTGCTATCACCCCGCCCCACATTGATAAAAACAACATTGGGCCTAAACTACATGCTGTGACCAGGCCCAGCATGTATTCTTCCGGATTAAGTAAATGCATTAACCAGAGTCGCCCGAAAACTAACGACCACATACCAATGCAAGAAAAAACAGCTGCTATCCAAAATATTCTATATTGAGGGTAATTTAAAGAATGGAGGCTTTTAAATTTTAAATTAAAGATCCGCAGAGGCTCTGGGGAAGAGTTATTCAAAATGCTCCCCGCAAGCGCCTGTGCGGGCACTTAGAGCAACCCTTAATGATGAACGTCTAGATGACATAACATATATTGTGCGAAACAAGTGTTTTTTGCTCATAAAATTAATTTATTTTTCCGTCTCTGTCTAAAATTTCTTGTTCCACTAGTTCTAGTAGAGAATTCAGGTTTTGCCCTGTGGTTGCTGAAATAAAAATATGAGGACTGGAGTATTTGGTTGTTAAATTTTTGCCCAAATTCAGTAGGTCATCCAAGTTTTCAGCTTTGTCGACCTTGTTTAATACCAAAATCATCGGCTTGTCTGAGAGCTCTAACTTTTTCAAGGTATTCAAGACGACCTCTACTTGGTGTTCGGCCTTCCGGTGAGTTATGTCAACTACGTGTAATAATATGTCTGCATGCGATAATTCTTGCAACGTGGCATTGAAGGCCGCTACCACAAAAGGAGAGAGCTTTTGGATGAACCCTACAGTGTCACTAAGTAATAATTCTCCAGTAGATGCTAAGTTGATTTTACGGGTAGTTGGATCTAAAGTAGAAAACAATTGGTCTTGAGCAGTTACTTCCGATGAACTTAAGTTGTTGAACAAAGTGCTCTTGCCAGCATTTGTGTATCCGACTAAAGAAATCATTGGTATTCCCGAGTCCTTTCTTTTGTTGAGATATACGTTTCTTCTAGATTTGACTTTTTCCAGTTCAGTTGTAAGTTTTTGTATCCGGCCTCTTATCAATCTGCGGTCAGTTTCAAGTTGAGTTTCACCTGGTCCCCTAGTCCCAATTCCTCCACCTAGCCTTTCCAAATGTGACCATTGGCCCACAAGGCGAGGCAGAAGGTATTGATGCTGGGCTAACTCCACCTGCAGTTTACCTTCATGCGTTTTTGCGCTGTTAGCGAACACATCTAATATCAACGCCGTTCGGTCTATTACCTTGCACGTTAACAAAGATTCTAGATTGCGCTGTTGAGTGGGTGTAAGTTCATCATCAAAAATAGCGGTAGTTGAATTTGTTTGCTCCATTAAATCTTTAAGTTCTTCAAGTTTTCCTTTTCCCACATAAGATGTGGTGAAACGATCAATCTTTTGGGTGAGTGTTCCAGCGACTGTTGCTCCAGCTGTATTAGCCAAATATGCTAATTCAGAAAGAGATTCTTCTACTGTCCATTGAGATTTACTGTTTTTTAATTCTACAGCAGCCAATATAGCCGATTCAGCTCCCGTGTCTGTCTCATATGTTGTAACTCGTTTGATAGGATTATCTCCAATTTTTAAGATAGGGTTCTATCATATACAATATAACTAACAAGTTAAATGCTTATGCGATAGCAGGAGGTCTAAAAATGAGTTTTACAGATGAACTTTACCGAGAAACCTCTCATATCCAAGATGCCATCCTGAATCATCCCTTTCCTGAGGGTATAGGAAATGGTAGTTTGGATATGTCTTCTTTTAAGTACTTCATTGAACAGGATTATTTGTTTCTATTGGACTATGCAAAAATTCTTGGATTGGCCGCTATTAAATCTCCTGATCGGTACAAAATGAGAACTTTCAGCGAGTTATTACTTGAAACAATCAGTACGGAAATGGAATTACATATTCAATTTTGTGAGAAATTGGGAATTTCAGAAATTGACTTAGTTAATGCTGACAAAGCTGAAGCTACATCAGCTTATACCAATTTTTTAGTTAGAATTGGATATGAAGGTTCGTTCGAGGAGATTGTGGCAGCATTGTTGCCTTGTATGGCTACTTATTCTGATATCGGTATTGCACTTAAATCTAAGGCCTCTGGAAACATACCTAATGCATATAAAGAGTGGATATTAATGTACTCTAGCCACGAATTCAAAACACTGGCCGATTGGATCAGTGATTTAATAAACACATTAGGTGATTTGTCAGACGAAACAACTTTAAAGAAGATGATATTAGCCTACGAATCGAGCTGTGTTCATGAACTAAATTTTTGGTCTATGTGTATCAATTCCAAATAAATCCTCCTCTTCTTTATTGAAGTAAATAAGCCCGACTTGTATGCGTGAATTAGCTTTTTCTGATGCGTATGACAATTTGAAAGACAAAGAGTGAAAGTCATCTACGAAGCGGTTGTTTCTTGGCGGATATATCCTTTCTTTTAAAGTGATACTTTGCCCTATCCTTTGTAATTCTTTCAAATAAGTATTTCGAGAGTCACCGAAAGGAATATGAACCATGTGGCTAAAGCTGAAGATATGGGTAAAAAAATTATTTGGATAATCTTTGAATGCATCGTTGGACAAGACATCTTTTTGTAAAAAACAAATAGCGGGGTTTTTAAAACATCTCTGGGCAAAAGAGATAGAGTTACGGTCTATGTCTATTCCGCTGTATTGGGCGGGGTATTTTTTTTGCAGTTTGCGAATAATTGCTCCTGTGTTGCAACCGACTTCTAATATCCGGCTGTTTTTGTCAATCTGAGGAATCGATCCATCGTTAATTAATTTCTGTACGTCATTTAAGATAGTTTGATGTTGCGAAGATCTAAAAAAATATATAAATCCATGAAAAAAAAACATGATGGGCAATTTCAATGGGAAATAAGTGAAGTGTATTTCCAGTTTGTCGCGGGGGAGAACTTGGACCTGGACGTGACTTGAATACGGAACATGTACCAGTTTTATAGTAATTAATTTGTTAAATAAAGGGATTTTGTTTAATTGTGTTATACATTTCACTATCAGGCATAACACAAAAATCCGTATCACGTAGATCGGTTTCATGGTCTATTATCATTTCTCCTTGGTGAAAGCACGTTAGATTTTCTATATGTTATTATTCGGGATTTTCCAGTTTTCTAATCTTTGACACCCTTTCTCTACCTGTTCATCTGGGGTGGTCAGTGACAGTCTTATGTAACCTTCTCCATATTTACCATAGCTTGAACCAGGTGTCACTACGATGTCATTATCTGCTAATAATCTTGCCGCGAATTCAGCTGAAGTGAAATTGTCAGGGATT
>DPHC01000009.1 GCA_003523055.1 Dehalococcoidia bacterium
AGTGTTGCAGATCGATCTGAGGCAATATTTGATAAATCTGTATTGCTTGTTAAAGATGATGGTTCCGCCAATACTCATGAAGAACAAACAAATTTAACAAACCCAGAAGAGTTAACGAAAAGTGATGGCTGGATGAGAGCAACAGCTCCTAACGGTAATCCAGATTTTGAAAATGTCATTGGATGGACTAATTCCCTGGGCTACGGCGAGAGAGAGCCAGAAAAAGGCCAAACAATGGAAGAAGAGTAAAGAAAATGTTAGAACTACTACTTTTTGCAGTACCAGCAGGTCTGGTAATCCTAGGAGCTTTAATAGTTATATTTGCTAAAAATCCAGTTCACAACTCAATGGGTTTAGTCTTAACACTCGCATCCCTTGCAATAATTTATATCACACTGAACGCAACCTTTGTGGCAATGGTCCAAATGCTTGTTTATGCCGGAGCTGTAATGACTTTATTTTTATTTGTGATAATGATGATTGGTGTTGATAAGCCTGAACAAACAAGAGAAGAAATTAAAGGTCAGACCCTTCTAGTATCTGGAACTCTTTTTATTTTGATTGGTTTAGTTTCATTTGTTATTATTAATTCTGGTTTTAAGTGGGATCTCTACTTTCCTGCAGTCGAGTATAGCCTAGAGGGTACACCAGATTTAATTGCTGCAAGTCTTTTTACTGAATGGGTTCTCCCATTTGAGATAATTTCAATATTACTTATCGTTGCTACAGCTGCAGCTATTGCTTTAGCTTACGACACAAAAGTAAGGAAACCAAAATGATAGAGGTTTCAACAGACTGGTATTTAACATTAGCCGCTATTTTATTTTCAATTGGCTTCATAGGAATGATGATTAGAAGAAATGCATTAATTATGTTTATGTGTATTGAGCTTATGCTTAATTCTGTTAATTTAACATTCATAACTGCATCAAAACATTTTGGAACAATAGAAGGACAAATCTCTGTATTTTTTGTTCTAGTGGTTGCTGCTGCCGAAGTCGTTGTAGGTTTGGCGATAATAGTTTCAATATTCAAAAAACAATCCTCAGCATCTGTCGATTTATTAAGAACTTCCAGAGGTTAATTAGTGGATAATTTACTTTTAGTAATTATATTTTTACCATTGTTAACAGCCATTGGGATTAAGATTATCTCGAATTTAGTAAATGAACTTTTATTAAATTATTTAACAATTAACTCAGCACTTCTATCTTTTGCAACAGCTTGCGGAATGTTTGGTCTACTTCTTGCAGATAAGTTCAAGCCTATTCACTTAGAATTATTTACATGGATTCCAAGTCCAGAAATATTATTTGAATTTACCTTGGACGGTCTATCTGGAATCATGATGCTTCTTGTAACAGGGTTATCAGTTATCATTCAAATCTTTTCAACGTCGTACATGAGTAAAGATAGTAATTACTCAAAATATTTTATATATTTTAATGTGTTTGTATTTTCTATGTTGCTACTGGTTATGTCAGGCAATTTTTTAGTGATGTTTTTTGGGTGGGAGTTAGTTGGACTGAGTTCCTATCTCTTGATATCATTCTGGTCAAAAAAACAGTCAGCTGCAAAAGCTGGAAACAAAGCCTTCATTCTCAATCGTATAGGAGATTTTGGGTTCTTAGTTGGATTGATGCTGACCTTAAATACCTTTGGAACATTCAATTATGAAGAAGTTTTTTCTGAAGTCTTAAATGGAAATCGTGAAAGTTTAAGCATTATTGTAATTTGTTTTATTATTGGAGCATTTGGTAAGTCTGCACAGTTTCCACTTTTTAGTTGGTTACCAGATGCAATGGAAGGCCCCACACCTGCCAGTGCTTTGATACACGCAGCGACAATGGTTACTGCAGGTGTCTTCATGCTTGTAAGAATCTCACCAATATTACAGTTTTCGGAAACAGGGAAACTAATCATCATTACAGCAGGACTGTTGACCGCTTTGATTGCAGCTTTTTCTGCAATTAACCAAGATGATATAAAAAAGGTCTTGGCTTACTCCACAATTTCTCAATTAGGATTCATGTTTATTGCTATAGGTTCAGGGGCGTATGTTGCAGCTATTTTTCATTTGGTAACTCACGCATTTTTTAAAGCCCTCCTTTTCCTTGGGGCGGGTGCTGTAATACACGAAATGCATCATGAGCAAAATATTCATAAAATGGGGAACCTCAAAACAAAAATGCCTATTACCGCTGCAATGATGGGGATAGGTACATTAGCAATATCAGGAATCCCTCCACTCGCAGGTTTCTGGTCAAAAGATGAAATACTTGCTTCTACTTTCGCCAACGGTGGCTTCTATTATGGGTATTGGGCCCTCTCATTATTAGCTGCTTTTATGACAGCTTTCTATATGGGAAGACACTGGTTATTAATATTTCATAAAGAAACCGGAAATGACATTAGTCAAGTTCATGAGGCACCAAAAGCGATGGTAAGGCCGCTTATTGTATTGGGTATATTTTCACTCTTTATCGGATTTATTAATACGCCTTTTTTCCACGGATTAGAAAAAGTACTAGAGGAAACACTACATTATGTAGAGATAACGCATCTTCCTGAGGGGATTACATTGATTATCCTTGCTTTAGTTTCGATAGGTGCAGGATTTACAGGTTTATTGCTTGCT
>DPHC01000017.1:0-753 GCA_003523055.1 Dehalococcoidia bacterium
GGGGGGTGTTTTTGTGCCAGTTACTTTGAATTATGCTCTATAGGCTCCTGGAATTTCATCATATAAATCCCAGTCAGCTACAGATTTTTCTTCTATGAAGCTGTTGTACTCCGTCTCTGAGTATTTAAGCAAGTCCATTATGACTTCTTTATTATGTTCTCCGACTTTGGGGGTCGTTCCTATTACTGCGGGAGTTCTACTGAAGTGCCAAAAATCTCCAGACACTGCTATTGATCCGGCTAAGAAATCATCAACTTCAACCATTGCTCTTCTTTCCCATGGATGAGGATCTTCTGCCGCCATAGGAATAGTGTTCACCGCAGCAGCTACTACATCGTTCTCAGTAAATAATTTTAATGCTTCTTTCATGTCTAGCTCTTCAAGAATACTGTTCACTTTGGCATTGACTATTTTTCCATTTTCGCCACGTTTATGTCTGGTACTGAACCTCTCATCATTTTCCCAGGTGGGCTCACCTAGTGCTCGACATACTCTTGGCCAATGATGCTGGTCGCCAGCGGAAATTAAAATCCAGTTACCATCTGCACATTCGTACATTCCGCTGGGAGCCGATTTTTCATCACCCTCGCCACGGCTAGGTTTGGTACCTACACCATGATAAGCAGTAATGGGTATTTCAGTTAAACTGTATCCAGTATCTGCCAAACAAGTGTCAATTGCTTGGCCTTCACCAGAAATTTCTCGTTCTCTTAAGGCAGCTAATGTTCCAATTGCTGAGTGTAATGCTGTGAT
>DPHC01000017.1:896-12193 GCA_003523055.1 Dehalococcoidia bacterium
ATTGCTGAGTGTAATGCTGTGATCCTGTCAATAATTGGTACTCCGGCACGGATTGGAGGCATTCCTTCGTGGCCTGTTACCATAGCAATTCCTGACATTACTTGTCCTATTGGGTCAAAGCCGATTTGCTGTGTGTAAGGACCAAATTGTCCATACGCGGACACATTTACCATTACTATTTTTGGATTGAGGCTTTTTAGGACATCATATGAGAATCCCATTTTTGCAATTGTTCCGGGCCTAAAATTTTGTACTACCACATCAGATACTTTAACGAGTTCCCGTAGGATTTCTTTTCCTGATTCAGTTCTCAAATCCATCGAGACACTTTTTTTACCGCTGTTGTATTGTACCCAATAAGCACTTTGCTTTTGAACCCATGGAGCGTGGTATCTAGTTTCTTCTCCCCCTAAGCGTTCAATTTTTATTACTTCAGCACCTAGTCTTGCTAGGACTTGCGCACATCGTGGTCCAGCCTGGTGTCTTCCTAAGTCAATAACTCTAATACCTTCTAGAGGCGAGTTTAATTTTGCCATGTTCCTTCTCCTTCTAATATATAATATTTCCGGTTATTTTATTTCCGTGTTTTTTTATTAAGAGGCACTGCCAATGAGACCCGAGTTTCTTCTCCGACATTTCTGGCTATATGTCCATGGCCTTCGAGATCTTCGGCTATTAATACATCTCCTGGGACCATGCGGCATTTCTCACCGTCTGCTGTCTCAAATTCAGCAGTTCCTTGCAAGTTTATTACATATTGTAATCTGGGAGCGTTGTGGTAGTCAGAAAAAGTTGGAGATTTTCTGATGTTTATTGTAATGTCTCCTTCGCCGACTTCATTCACTAGAGCTGCATATTCTTCAGGGCTAAGATTTTCGAAATGGGACTCCCCATCGTCTCCTGAATATACTCTTACGATCTTCATAGAAATACCTCCAATATAAATTATGTTCCTAGGTAACTACCATTATCACTTGTCAAATATAATATGCTTGAGCGGATTAGGCAACTCAATGAAGGTTCACGCAAACCTAAAACAAACTTTTATTTCGGCAACGGAAGAAACTTAACAGACTATATAGCTTAGATAAAAGCAACAGTGTGAGATATTTCAAGGGTTATTGAAGGTATGTTAGAATGACCAAAATCGTATTCAGGCAATAATGAGGAGTAGTGATGAATTTAACAAAAAGACGTCTAAATTATAGAGCGATACTTGAAGGTGATAAATGTGTTTATCCAGGATCTGTGTTTGACCCTATTTCAGCTCGAATAGCTCAAGATCTAGGATTTGAAATTGGTATGTTCGCAGGTTCTATAGCCTCTGGCACAGTTTTGGGTGCTCCAGATTATATAGTCCTAACCCTAAGTGAATTTGCAGAACAAATATATCGGATATGTAGGGCTAGTGAAATTAGTTTAATGGTTGATGCAGACCATGGTTATGGAAATGCATTGAACGTAAAACGGACAGTTGAAGAATTAGAATCTGCAGGTGTTGCTGCTTTAACAATTGAAGATACTTTATTGCCAAAAGCATTTGGATCAGCAAAAGGCTCGTTGATATCGATTGAAGAAGGTGTTGGCAAAATGAAAGCGGCATTATCTGGCAGAACGGACCCTAACTTGGTCGTTGCTGGTCGAACGAGTTCTCTCGCTATTGAAGGAGTGGAAGAGACAATAAAAAGAGTCAAAGCTTATGAAAAAACTGGAGTTGATGCTGTATTTTTAGCAGGAGCTAAAACTAAAGCTGAACTAGAAGCTGTCCGATCTGAAGTAAAACTACCATTGTTATTAGGTGGAGCAACTGGAGAGCTATCGGATAAAGATTTTTTGTCGCAAATCGGTGTTAAAGTGGCTCTTCAGGGGCATTGGCCTTTTCAAGCAGCCATCAAAGCAGTTTACGATACATTGAAAGCTTTAAGAGATGGGGTAGACCCGCAGGATCTAAAACCCACAGTTGCCAGTTCAGAATTAATGGCACAGGTGACCCGTAAAAATTCTTACGACAATGATATGAAAGAATATTTGAATTAAGAAAATACATTCTGAGAGGTTAATGTTGAGACTATCAATTTTAGGAGGCACTGGTCCTGAGGGAAGAGGTATAGCTATGAGATTGGCTATGGCTGGTCATGCTGTATGCATAGGATCCAGAGACGAAGCTAAGGCTTTAGATATCGCCATAGATTTATCTAACAGCATAGGAGTGCATATCATTGGTTTAGATAATGCTAATGCTGCGAAAGAAGGAGAAGTAATATTTGTGACAGTACCTTATGATGCACAATGTGCGGTACTTCAATCTGTAGAAGAGGATTTGGCTGGTAAAATCATAGTTAATGTAGTAGCTCCCATGAAGTTCACTAAAGAGGTTGGAGCTGCTGCTATTGATGTAGAAATTGGGTCAGCAGCCCAAGAATCGCAATCATTATGCTCAGATTCCTATGTAGTATCTGCTTTACAGAATGTTAGTGCAGAGAATTTAGAAGACCCTGATAAAATTCTGGATGAAGATGTTATTGTGTGTTCTGATCATAAAGACTCTAAAGAAATTGTTATGGATTTAATCAGAAACATTGACACATTGAGACCTATAGACGGAGGAGCTCTTAGTAATTCTAAATACGTTGAACAATTGACTCCTTTGTTGGTTAATATAAATAGAATTTATAAAATGCATTCAGGGATCAAGATAACTGGAATAGAAAATTAAGTGAGAGGTAACTTGTTATGCCAAGAGAGATACTTGACTTGCAAAACGTTGAAGTTTTGGGGAAAATTGGAGGGAATTGGAAATTTGCACCAGGATTTATTCCTGGAGTAGATAATGAAGGATTCGTTTCAGAAATTGAAGGCAGTCCAGCACGATTAGCAGATTATGATGATTCTACCTGGGAAACAAGAGACGATTTAACAAAATGGCATTCTAGAGGATTTGCTTTTGCATGGTACAGAATACAGGTAACTTTGCCTGTTACAGTAGGTGGTAGAGATATTACCGGAGCTAGATGCATCTTTGAGACATGTATCGATGACTATGGTGAAATTTGGATAGATGGTGAATGTGACCGTGATAGAGGATGTGTTCAAGGATTCAACGTTCCACAGAGAGTTGTTATATCTGCTACTCCAAAGGCAGGTGATAAACATACGATAGCGTTGCTTGCAGTTAACGCTCCATTAGGCGCACCGGGAGGAGCCGTTTTCGTGAGGTATGCACAATTAGCTTTTGAGTGGCGTGAACCTGGGTATTAAATTAGAGGTAAGAACTACGAGAGGTTTTTCATGGTAGATAATATTTATCAGCCATATTTAAAATATGCCACGTTTTGCAAAAACGCTGATGAAGGTAACGATGGAAACTTAAATTTAACAAGTGTTTTAGACTTAATTGAATTAGATGAACCTACCGAAGAAATAAATTCAGGAGCCTTGTTAACGACTCTAAATGTGAACTTAGCATTTTGCATAGCTGATGCTAGCCCGGGCTTACATAGATTATTGGTGGCAATCAAAACTCCTGGATTACCATTAGACCCTCCTACACCACAGAAAATTGAATGGAGAGATGATATAATTTTCCAAAGATGGATTAAGGTTTTGCAAATACCAATACAAAAAACTGGTTTGCATGTAGCAGCTATACTTTTGGATGGTATGCCTTTGGGTGAAGCAAGCTTTCTAGTTAGATTTAAAGAATTAAAGGAGAAATAATAGATTCATGATTAAAACTGGCCAGCGATATGTGGGACCTACAGGCGTGGAAATGGTTGTTACAAAAGGCGGAGATGGAGAATTAACAGATGGAGAAACTCTTCTCCAAATTAAAGGGCAGGGAGAAGGGTTTACTGATACTTCCAGCAATGGTATTGCGATGGCTCTGGGTAAAAGATTTAGCTCTGAAGATGGTTCTATTTCAGTCCTAGTAACTAAAGCTGGTAAGTGTGATTTAAAATTTAATGGTAACCCTATGGAATTGCAAGAACCGAGGAAGCTACCTTCATCGGATTAATTATCCCCGTAATTCATGCTTTTTAAAAACTTCAGCGACTTCTATTCCAGTTAAAAATCGTACGTTATCAAAAGTATTTATATACCCGAGTAATTCTTTTAATATTAATAAACGACCGGGGCTACCAATGTATTGAGGGTGCATAGTTAAATTAAAACAGCCTCCATATTCATAAATACCACGAAATTCTCTCTTCCATGATTGTAGTACTTCATCTCCAGTTTTTAATGGGCCCATTCTATTAGCAGAAGGCGCAAATACAAAATTGGGAGCATCATCTAAAACCCAATGTACAGGTATTTCCACTAATTGGTTTTTGTTATCAGAAGTCGAAACGTAATATGGTTTATCGTCACCCATGAGACTGCTGTCATAAACAAAATCATGCTCTGATAAAAAATCTATAGAATGCTTGCTTAGTTCCCAACTTGGTGATCTATAGCCTTTGGGTTTTTGGCCAGTCAAATTTTCAATGATATTTATACCTTTATGCAATATGTTATGTTCTTCTTTTGGGGTTAATGTATAAGGAGGTTCGTGCATGTATCCGTGGTGACCTATTTCATGCTTTCGCGCATATATATCTTTTACCAATTCTGAGTTTGTCTCTGCTATAAATCCAGGAATATAAAAGCTAGCTTTTATATTAAATGTGTCTAAAATATCTAAAATACGAGGTGTTGCTACTTTAGGTCCATAATCTGCCATAGACATTAGGCTTGGTAAATTTTGGTGATTTGGGTCTCGATTTATCCATGAAGATACTCCATCTACATCAAAAGTAATCATCGCTACACATTGAATATCTTCTGGCCAATTAGAACTAGAGCACGGTTTATTATTTATAGGCATATTAACACCTCGCTATTGAAGTAGATTTTATCATGGTTGATCTACAAGTTTTGATTGATGTAACTAAATTATCTATAATAAGCCTTATTAAGGTTATGATTAGAAAACATTGTGGGTAATTATAGCAATGCCAACTTAGATTGAATCTGATGGTTAGATCCGACTGGTATTTATTTAAATTTGGAGTATTCGTATGAGTTATCTATTTTCTCCTATATCCATTAGAGGAGAAATAATCAAAAATAGAGTTTTTGTTTCCCCGATGTGCCAATATTCTTCAGAACAAATGGATGGTACGGTGAATGATTGGCATAAAGTTCATCTGGGAACTCGAGCTATAGGAGGAGCAGGCTTAGTGATGATTGAAGCGAGTGCTGTTGATCCTGTTGGAAGAATTACACCTTGGGATGTGGGTTTATGGAATGAAGAACAGGCTAAATTGTTACAGCCTACTGTGAATTTCATTACTGAGAATGGTTCAATTCCGTCTATTCAATTGGCTCATGCAGGGAGAAAAGCATCTCACGATAAACCCTGGAATGGAGGTAGTTATATTAATAGTTTGAAAGGAGGCTGGGACATCGTTGCTCCTAGCGCTATACCCTACGATGAAAATTGTGGCATTCCTGCGAGTTTAACTTCATCCCAAATAGAAGAATTAATTGGTCGGTTTGTAACTTCCGCAAAGTTATCTGTAGCCACAGGAATAAAAGTTATTGAACTGCATTTTGCTCATGGTTACCTAATTAATGAATTTATGTCTCCAATCTCAAATACTCGTGAAGATGAATACGGAGGTGATTTTAAGCATAGAGTGAGATTGCCTTTAGAAATTATTAACCAGATTCGAAAAGTTATTCCAGAATCCATGCCTTTATTTATGCGAATATCATGCTCTGAACATATTATAGGGGGATGGAGCATAGATGATTCTATACAATTTAGCCAATTGGCTAAAAATGAAGGTGTTGATTTGATTGACTGTTCGTCTGGAGGAAATAGTTATAATCAAGAAATGAGAATTTTCCCAGGTTATCAAGTACAATTCTCAGAATCCATTAAAGCTAATGTAGATATTTTGACTGGGGCTGTTGGGCTCATTACGCAGCCCGAGCAGGCAGAAGAAATCATCGCAAATAACCGAGCTGACGTTGTGCTGTTAGGCAGAGAATTACTTCGCAACCCTTACTGGCCGGTACATGCCCAAAAAACTTTAGATGGGAAAGCAACTTTTGTTGACCAATATCTGAGGTCTTTATAATTTAGAGGGTCCTATGCGATCAAATCCGGTGTAAGGACGGAGTATTTCAGGTATCACTATACTCCCATCTGACTGCTGGTAATTTTCTAGAATAGCAATCATGACTCTAGGTATAGCTAACCCAGAACCGTTCAAAGTATGCACAAATTGCGGCTTAGAATTAATGTCAGGACGATACCTTAAGCTGGTTCGCCTTGCTTGGAAATCAGTGCAGTTTGAGCAAGTGCTGACTTCAAGCCATTCTTCACATCCAGCAGCCCAAATTTCTATATCGAAAGATTTTGCGGACACAAAAGAGATATCTCCTGTACATAACTGAACGATTCGATATGTAAGCCCTAATTCTTCACAGATATCTTCAGCATTACTTAGGAGTGTATCTAGTTCATGATCAGACGTTTCTGGGTCAACGATTTTATACATCTCAACTTTATTAAACTGGTGCACTCGTTTTATGCCTCTGGTATCCCTACCTGCAGCTGCCTGCTCTCTTCGGAAGCAAGGTGTGTGCGCAACGTAATATTTTGGAAGTTCCGAGAGTTCTAATATTTCGTCTTTATGGAGCCCAGTTATTGGTACTTCTGCCGTTGGTATAAGCCATAAGTCATCTTCAGTATCATGATATAAATTATCACCAAATTTAGGTAAATTACCGGACCCATATATGATTTCTTGTCGTACTAAGTATGGAACACTTACTTCTGTATAGTTGTGCTTATTAGTGTGATAATCTAGCATCCATGCAATTAAAGCTCTTTCTAGTTTGGAACCTAATCCTTTTAAAGTGTAGAATCTACTACCAGATAGTTTAGCTCCTCTTGGAAGATCTATAATATCTAACCTTTCACCAATATCCCAATGGCTCTCTAAATCGAAAGAAAACTTTGGTTTTTCTCCATGTTGCCGAATCACAGGGTTGTCATTTTCATCTTTTCCAATTGGTACATCAGACTCTGGTATGTTTGGGACTCTACTTAATAGTTCATGCATATTAAATTCAATGTCTTTGATTTCGTTATCTAAGTCCGCAATTTTTGTGCCCACTTCTTTCATTAACTTTAATTCAGACTCGTTAACAAATTCTCCTTTAGATCTTCTGGCTCCTATGCTTTTACTTACTTCATTTCGTTGCCTTTTTAATTCATCATTTTCTACTATGTTTTTTCTTCTAGTATCGTCATATTTTAAAATCTTTTGTATAGAGCTTTCTTCGCCTCTGTTTTTCAACCCTTGTTCTAGTATTTCGGGGTTGTTACGTAATAATTCAATTGAAATCATAATAATCTCACCATAGTTATTTATTTTTTATTTTTGTGAACGCATGTGAGGAAATATTATCGCGTCTCTAATGCTAACTTGTTCTACTAGTAACATGACTAATCTATCTATACCCATACCTAGCCCGCCAGTAGGTGGCATCCCCAATTCCATTGCAACAAGAAAATCTTCATCAAGCCTGTCCAATTCTTCATCTCCATACATTTCTCTTATTTCCTCCTGTTCTTCAAATCTTTTTCTTTGAATCACAGGATCGTTTAGTTCTGAATATGAATTTGCTATTTCCATGCCTGCTATAAAAGCTTCGAACCTTTCCACGTACCCGACTTTTTGAGGATGTGATTTGGCTAAAGGTGACATTATCTCAGGATAATCAATAATGAATGTCGGTTGAATAAGATTAGGTTCGACATATTGAGATAAAATCTTGTCTATCAATCTACCTCGATTTTCTAAGTCTCCGATGTCCATCCCTAACGATTTAGCTTTGTTAGTTAGACTTAAGTCGTCTGGATAGTCGTCTAAATCAATACCTGATCGATTTAAAATCTCTTCTTTAAGAGATAGTCTTTTCCAAGGAGGAGTTAAGTCTATGTCATGTCCATCCCAGTTTATTGTTGCTTTTCCGTTTATTTTAATAGCTAGTTCTGAAACTAGAGATTCGACCATATTCATAACATCATTGTAATCTGCATATGATTCATAACTTTCTAGCAGGGTAAATTCTGGGTTGTGATCTTGGTCGATACCTTCATTTCTGAAGACTCTTCCGATTTCGTACACTTTATCAAAGCCTCCGACAATCAAGCGTTTTAAATACAGTTCAGTTGCAATTCTCAAATATAAAGTCTCATCTAGAGAATTGTGAAATGTCACAAACGGTTTTGCATGAGCTCCAGCAGGTGTTGCAACTAATACAGGAGTTTCTACTTCCATAAATCCACGTCCGTTTAAAAATTCTCGTATGCCGTTTAAAATTTTACTTCTATTAGTAAAAGTTTTTATGACATCTTCATTGGCAATCAAATCTAGATATCTTTGCCTATACCTAGTTTCAGTGTCTTTTAACCCATGGAATTTTTCAGGTAACGGACGGATTCCTTTACATAAGATAGTGAATTCATCTCCGTGTAATGTAATTTGACCTGTACGAGTTCGCATGATGTGGCCGGTGGCTCCAATAAAGTCACCTATGTCTAGGTGTTCTAATAATCCAAATGTTTCTTCTAGTACATTAGCCCTGAATAGTACCTGTATAGTTTCACTAAAGTCACGTATGTCTATGAATTTGGCTTTGCCCATAGATCTTATGGCCATAATTCTGCCAGCTAAAGTCACTTTATCTGTATTATTGAGATTTTCAGAATCATCAATTTCATTACTGGAGAATTTGTCGATTGCTGTGTATATATCTGAACTACGTTTAAACCTAGCCGGATAGGGATCAATCCCTAGTTCAAGAAGTTTATTCAATTTTATTAATCTGCTGTTTATTAAGCTGTTATCGTGATATTGCATGATTATGATTGATTATGTAATCAATTGCTCCTGTTATAATATGGTCACTCGAAAACAAAGTATGGTTATTATTAAGATGTTATCAAATGAACTCCTAGAAATTATGAAGGAACAAGGAATTAAAATCACTCCTCAGAGGCTTGCCATTGCTGAAGTTTTGGTTAATTCGACTGATCACCCTTCAGTACAACAGATTCACGAGAGAGTGAAAGACCATTTCCCTTCACTGACACTAAACACAATATATTCTACCATTAATGTCTTAGTTAAAAGAGGATTGATACAAGAATTACCGTTCGAGCAATATTCTAGATATGAATCGAACCTAAATCCTCACCTTAATTTAGTGTGTACAGTTTGTGGTGATATTGTGGATTCAGATATTGCTGAACCGTTGGTGAAGAAATTACTCTTTGAAATTTCCGAATCTGCTAAGTTTTCAATCGCTTGGCAAAGAATGGATTTTTATGGAAAATGTAAAAAATGTTTTTTGGACTGATCAAAAAGGCTTGTAATGGACGATTGCAAACTACATAAAATAACTAGTGTTGTCGGCATGGTTATCTGGACAGATAATTTATCACGATTACTGGGTTTTTATAAAAACATACTGAAGTTACCGGTTCATTCGGAAAAATCTGATTTTGTATCATTTGATTTCGGGGCATTCAGATTTAATATTGGCACACATGATAGGGTAGGAGGCGACTCCAAAGATCCTTATCGAGTAATGGTACATTTTGAAGTGTCTGATATTCACTCATGGCATGAATATTTAAACAAACAAGGAGTAGAGTTCATACGTAAACCAGAGATCGAACATTGGGGCGGTAGTGTTGCTACATTTAAGGACCCAGATGGAAACATATTGCAAATGCTTGAATTTCAAAATTAGACATTACTGAAAAAAAGGAAATAATCATGAAAGGGATTTGGAATTTATTGTTTTGGACCTCATTTTTTTTGGGCTTGTTGTTTTTATTAATCTGGATTGGAGACTTTTTAGGATTAGTGAATATGACTAACTCAGATATGAACACTCCGTTATTAGGTTCAATTTCGTTGTTCTTATTGGCTCATTTAAGCAGAGAATTTAAATAACATTAAGTGATTAACATTGCGTCCCCATAGCTAAAAAATCTGTAATTATGGTTGATAGCTTCTTGATAGGCTGACATTATGATGGATTTGCTTGTAAATGCAGATATCATCATCAATAAAGTTGACTTTGGTAGATGAAAATTGGTTACCATTCCAGTTACCACTTTGAATTGATATCCAGGTAGTATAAAAATATCATTTTCCCCAGTCTGTGCCTCAAGGTGAGTTTGGTTTTTACTCATTGCTTGAGTTCCTAAATACTCAAGTACCCTTACGCTGGTGGTCCCGATACATATGATACGTGAATTGTTTTTAATCGCATTATTTATTTTAGCGATATTTTGTTGATTTATATGAAAATATTCTTTATGTATCAAATGATTTCTCGCGTCTGATTCTTGAATTGGCTTAAATGTGTCTAATCCTATGTGTAACGTGGTGTAAGCTATCGTAATACCTTTGTTTTGTATTTTTCCCAATAAGCTTTCTGTGAAATGTAATCCTGCAGTGGGTGCTGCAACACTCCCCAAGTCTGACGAGTATATAGTTTGGTATCTATTTGTATTTGAATCATGTGTCCGAATGTAAGGTGGTAATGGTAATTCACCGATTTTCATGGCATCAGTTTCATTTTCCAAGCGAATAATTTTAGACCCATCATCATTAGTACTGAGTACCTTGGCAGTAGTCATTATGTTAGATTCTCCGGAAAGAATAATTGTGTCCCCGGCCCTTACTCGCTTCCCAGGTTTTGCTAAACAGTGCCAAGAGTCATCCGGCAACTTTTTGAGCAATAGTAATTCCACTTTCCCGTTGGAATTATTTTTGGTTCCTTTTAGCCTAGCTGGAATGACTTTGGAATTGTTCAATATTAGTAAATCAGTATCTTTTAGAATATTTGGGAGCTCAGAAAATATAGAATGTTGTATGCTCCCTGTTGTTCGATCTAATAACATTAGTTTTGAAGAGTCACGGGGTTCTAAAGGTAGTTGGGCTATTAACCCTCCCGGTAAGTCATAATTAAAGTCATTGGTCAAAATCGGGAAATTATAGGGCGTCATGCGACATCACCAGATAAATTATTTTGAATGATCCAAGATTTAACTGTATTGTTTAGAAGCATTGTGATGGTCATAGGGCCTACACCACCGGGTACTGGAGTAATGGCATGGGCTTTCTTTTCTACATTAATGAAATCTACATCTCCTACTAGGCGGTACCCATTTTTTTTACTGGAATCAGGTATTCGATTTATGCCAACATCAATTATAG
>DPHC01000017.1:12333-123496 GCA_003523055.1 Dehalococcoidia bacterium
ATTTATGCCAACATCAATTATAGATACATCTTCTTTAACCATATCCTCTGTAATAAAATTTGGCTGACCAATAGCGGCGATTAATATATCAGCATTAGATGTGAGTAATTGAAGGTTTCTGGTTTGAGAATGGCAGACCGTAACCGTTGCATTTGCATCGGATCCTCGCTGCATCAATAAATTAGCAATAGGTTTACCAACTATATTGCTTCTACCACAAACTACAACATGTTTACCAGGGATACTGATATTGTGCCTTACTAGAATTTGCTGTATTCCTAATGGAGTACATGGAACGAATATTGGCTCGCCTTGGGCTAATTTACCTAAGTTGTATGGGTGGATCCCGTCAACATCCTTTGAGGGAGATATTGCACTTATAACGGTAGTTTCTGAGATGTGCGGAGGCAATGGAAGTTGCACTAATATTCCGTTTACTTGAATATTTTGATTTAATTCTTTTATTTGATTTATTAAATATTCTTCACTTACATCTGCGGGAATATTTAAAGTTTCAGTTAATATTCCCGCAGATGTACAGGCTCTTTCTTTATTTCGTACATAGACGGATGAAGCTGGATCTTCTCCAACAAGAATCACTGATAACTTAGGAGGATTAGTTTTTGATAATTGGAAATTAGCTAAATTTAATCGTATCTCAGAACGGATCTCTTGTGAAAGCTTGTTACCATCTAATATAATTGTCATTAATGTGACCTTCCTTGTATCCTATTTTATCAATCTGATATCAAATGTAAATTTCAATTTTACAGGTGAGCTTTTCATGAAAATATGTTCATTACTGCCAAGTGCCACTGAAATGGTGTGCGCTTTAGGTTTATCCGACAGTTTAGTAGGTATATCACATGCCTGCGATTATCCAGAATCTATACCGAATGCGGTAGTTGTTACTGAGACTATGTCTAACATGAGAAATAATTCAAGTCTTGGGATTGATTCCCTGATTAAAGCTAATAGGTTCAATAATCGACCGACACAAATGGTTAACGCTGATTTATTGAAACAAATTCAGCCCGACATTATTATTACTCAAGATCTTTGTTACGTTTGCGCTGTTGAATACGGGTCAGTTTGTGAAGTGACTTCAGACGTCCTGGGATATGAACCTAATATATTGTCATTTCGCCCAGCAAGTGTTGCCGATATATTTAAAAACATAATGACGGTAGCCGAGGCTTGTAAGATTGAAAATGAAGGTAAAGAATTGGTCACATCGTTAAGCAACAGAATAGATTACATTGTTGATAACCTGGCAGTAAAGTATAAAGAACCTACGCCTACAACATTTTGTATTGATTGGCTAGACCCACTTCGTAATACAGGTCAATGGATACCCGAACTCATAGAATTAGCAGGCGGAATAGAAGGATTAGCAGAAAAACACGGCAAAAGTCGAGAAGTTTCTTGGGGTGAAGTAATAAATTATGACCCAGGCTACATATTCTCCATGCCGTGTGCTTTTACTATGGATAGGGTAAAAGTGGACACTGTCGAAGTTTTTTCAAAAGTAAAAGATTTTGAATCTCTACAGGCTTTCCAAAACCACAACATTTATTTATTTGACGGACAACTCCCGAGTAGGCATGGACCTAGAATTATTGACGTATTGGAAGGCTTTGCAGAAATTTTGCATCCTGAGTTGTTTCAAGGTCTATCGCCTAGTTCTTTGTATGAACCTTGTTTCTTTTAATGGAACTTCATAACTCTCTAGATTGTATAATGAACCAATGAAACTATTATTATTGATTTTAATACCATTTGTTGCCTACTTGAGCTGTATGACAATATTCCCGTAGTCAGCCTCGACTATTTTTTTAAATACCTTCTTGCATGCCCAGTTCTATTAATATGGTTCCTATCTGGCACGCGTTTAAAAAATTATTGAATAGTATTGCTGAATAGAATATAATAGATAGAACAATATACTAAAACGAGATAAGGAGATTTATCAGTGAACACTAAATTTATAGCCAGCTTAATAACAGGGTTGATTTTTATGAGTATCGTTGCCTGTGGATCAGAAGAAGCTCAAGTTTCACCAATTACTGTTGACCCTGTGGTTGCTACGCCTGTTACTTCAACGCCCAAAGTTGAAGAACCATCAACTACTTTGGAAGAGGTAACTATTGGGGCAGAGGGAACTTTATTAGTCAGTTCTATCGGGGATTCTCTTAAATTTGATGCTGATGTTATAAATTTAACTAATAATTCGTCAGTCACTATAGAATTTGAAAATAATTCAACTGGATTGGAGCATAACTTCGTTGTTATAAAAAGTTCAGATAAAGAAGAAGTTTTAGCAGATTCTATTGCAGCAGGTCCAGAGAGCGAATGGATAAAACCTGAAGATTCAAGAGTTTTATTAAGTACTGCATTATTGGGACCTGGAGAAAAAGAGTCACTGTTATTTGAGGTTCCTAGTTCTGGCGATCTTTTGGCTGTGTGCACTTTTCCAGGTCATGCCGCTGCAGGCATGGTTTCTATAATTACCATTAAATAATTTTCGCAAAATCGGTCCTGGGTTAAGCAAATGGATGATTGAATATCACTTTATAATCATTATTTGTTATTAACCAATGAAAACTGCTTGGGCAGAGGTATTGACATAAATATGCACTAAATTTATTATAACAAGTAATGGAAAAGTAGACGATAATTTATTTTAAAGGAGGCTATTGATGTCAAACAAGCAAGAACTTTCCTTGATGGCCCATCTCATGAGGCGAGCCGGCTTTGGCGCTACCCAAGCAGAATTAGAAGAGAGAGTAGCTAAAGGTTACGAAGCAACAGTCGATGAATTGGTTTCACCATCCGAAGACCAGCCCGGTGGTAACATGGCATTATTACTCAGATACCACCCTTCAGCTTTACTTCCAGGAGGAGTCCCAGTGATGGGCCAAGCAAACTGGATGTATAACATGGTTACGACTAAGAGACCGCTCCACGAAAAAATGGCTCTTTTCTGGCACCAAGTATTTGCAACAGGAAACTCTAAAGTTGACAATTGTGATCAGTTGTTAGAACAAATTGATATGTTCAGAGAATTTGGTATGGGCAGTTATAAAGATATGTTAGTTGAAATATCTAGAAACCCAGCCATGATATTTTGGTTAGACAACAACGAAAACCATAGAGACGCTGTAAATGAAAACTGGGGAAGAGAACTCTTAGAACTTTTTAGTATGGGAGTAAGCAACTATACTGAAGTAGATGTAAGAGAAGCTTCAAGAGCTTTTACAGGATGGACATTAGGTAATAAAGTCCCAAGATTACCATACGGAAGATTCCCTTGGAGTTTTGAGTACCGAGAAGAAGACCACGATACGTCAGAAAAAACTTTCCTTGGATACACTGGAAATTTTGGTGGCGAAGATATAATTGACATCATCTTGAAAGAACCAGCAACTTCCAGATTTATAATGAGACATCTGTATAATTTCTATGTTGCTGATGAACCTCAAGTACCATCATGGACAATTGAGCCTGCTAGAGACGAAGAGGCTTTGGAAAGCATGATAGACATATTTGAAGAATCTAACTATGATATATCTGCCGTTCTGAAATTTATGTTTAATGCAGACTTCTTTAAAAATGCTAGGTTTGAAAAAATTAAAAGCCCAGCAGAAGTTGTTGCAAGTACGCTGAGAATGGTAGGACAATTCCAGTTCCCAGAACCGGGCATTAAAGATATTGGTAACCAGCCAACTTACATGGGACAAGCTCTCATGGATCCACCAAGCGTAGAAGGTTGGCATACAGGAAATGAATGGATAAATAGTGGCTCTTTGTTAGCAAGAATAAATTTTGTCGCTGATAGAGTTGCAAATACTGACCTTCCAGGGGTTCAATCTATAATCAATAAAATGAAATCTGATAGCGTATCTAGTTCAGAAGAATTATTAGATGCATGTTTAGAAAACATGGGATATTTGACACTGAACGATGAAACTAGAATTCATTTAGCCGATCATGCAGCTCAAGCTGGAACGATGGATTGGTCCAATGAAGAAAGTGCTGGAGAGAGAATTGGCGAAATGCTTGCTTTAATCAGTGCTACTACAGAATTTCAATACGCATAAACGATATAGGAGATAAAAATGACAAGTACTAAAAAAGATCCAGTAATAGTTGTACTTCAGTTAACTGGAGGCAACGATTATTTCAACACAGTAATTCCATATAATGAGCCTCTTTATTATGACAATAGACCGGCATTGGCTATCCCTCAAGAAGAAATGATAAAGATCGACTCAAATCTCGCTTTCAACCCATCAATGGGACCTGTTAAGGAATTATACGATGCAGGGAAAGTAGCAGTAATACACGGAATAGGATACCCAGATTCACCTAGATCTCACTTCCGTTCTATGGACATCTGGCACACTTGTGAGCCTGACAAAGTAGGAACTGAAGGATGGGCAGGCCGAGTAGCTAGAGAACTAGATCCTAACAAAGAAAATGTTTTGACCGCTATTAACTTTGGGCATGGATTGCCAAGAGCATTAGCTGTTCCTGGAGTGCCAGTAGCATCTATTGCTGATTTGGGAAATTATGGATTACTTACTGGAATTTCTGATAAAGCTCAGAGATCCAAAGCACTGGATATATTTTCAAAAATGTATAGTCCTACAATCGGTGGCAGTTATGTAAGCGACTACCTTAAGAACACCGGTATGGACGCTATGATTGGAGCTGATATAGTAAAAGTAGCCCCTCAAATGTATTCATCCACAGTAGAATATCCTAACAGCCCTATCGCTCAACATTTAAGAGATATTGCTCAAGTATACTTTGCTGATCTGGGAACTAGAATTTTTTATACCCAGCATGCTAGTTTTGATACCCACGCTGGGCAAGGGCCCGCTCATCCCGCACTATGGAAAGACGTAGCTCAAGGTATATCTGCGTTCTTCCAAGACTTAGAAGAGCATGATTCTGGCGATAACGTTATCATGTATCTGTTCTCAGAATTTGGTAGAAGAGTTCATGACAATGGATCAGGAACAGATCATGGCGCAGCTGGTGTCTCATTCGTCATAGGAAACCAAGTTAAGGGTGGTATGTACGGTGAATACCCATCAGCAAAAGCTGAACACCTAGAACAAGGAGATTTGGTACCTAATTACGACTTTAGAGGGGCATATACTAGCATCATTGAAGATTGGATCGGATTAGATGCTAAGCCTATAGTTAATGGTAGTTTTGAAAAATTACCGGTACTAAAATAATCTGACACTTTAGATAAAAATACTGGGGATTGAAGATAATCCCCTCAGTATCGTTGCTTAATAAGTAATTAAGTGATTAGGACAGAGAATTTAACAATTCGGAGGAATAAAATGGCTCAGAATACAGTCGCCGCAGGGCGAGCATGGCTTTATAGTCACAATATCGGCCGCAATGCTGTAGCAGGAATGGGTTTTAGTTTGCCAGTTGGAGTAGCTTGCGCTGATGATGGCGTGTTATATGTAACAAATAGAGGGAGTGAGCAAAATCCTGGCGGTATTAGGCTTTCTAAATTAACTGTAGATCAAGAATTTATAGGAGAATTTGGGCGAACGGGATTAGCATATGGATCAGATGGTTCAGGAGAAGGTCCATTGTTTAAAGTAATGACCGGAGTAGCTGTAGATAAAGATGGGAACGTTTATGCTACTGATGAATGGTTTTGTAAAGTAGTTATATTTGATTCAGAAGGTGAATTATTATCTCAATGGGGTGAGAAAGGTGAAGGCGACGGCCAATTGAGCGGTTCTGGTGGGATTTGCTTTGACGCTAATGATGATGTTTGGATCGTTAACAGCTTTAATAGCAAAATCCAAAAATTCACTAAAGACGGAACATACATAACAGGATTTGGTGTTAAGGGTAGTGGCGACGGAGAAATGGAAATGCCTTATGGTATATCTATTGATGACCATGGCGATATATATGTTGCAGACTGGGGTAATGATAGATGCTTGAAGTTTGATCCAGAAGGCAACTATTTAATGAGCTTTGGTGACGGAAGTGGACCTGGTTCATTAGAAAAACCTACAGGAGTATGTATTGATGGTGATGGAGATGTATATGCTGTAGATTGGATGCATGAACGGGTAGTAATTTATGACGAAAATTCGAAAGCTCTTAGTTATCTTTATGGAGATGCTTTGGAAATATCAGATTGGGGACAAATGTCTATCGACGCCAACCCAGATATGGTTAAAGCTCGACGTAGAGTTCAAGGCTTAGGCGAACAACAACGTAAATTTAGAATGCCTACAGGTTGTGCTTTTGATCGAGTTAACAATAGATTGGTGGTATGTGATACTCAAAGAGGTAGACTGCAGATTTATCATAAAGATAATGCCTACTTGGATCCACAAGCAAATTTGTAAGCTATCAAAAATGGAAATTTAAGCAGGGACACCATTCGGTGTCCCTGTTTTGGTTTAATTAATATGATAAAATTTGCAATTGTTAATACATAGGTGAGAATTTAAAATGAATTTTATTTCAACCCTGGATTTTAGTCAGGAACAAATCATAGAAATAATCGAAGAGTCCCAGACGTTAAAAATGGGATTGAATGATCCTATATTACAAGGAAAAACAATTGCACTACTGTTTGAAAAACCTTCATTGAGAACAAAAATGAGCTTTCAAATTGGTATTTCTGCGTTGGGCGGATATTCAGTTTATATGGGCCCTGACGAAGTGGGATTAGGATATCGTGAATCAATCTTTGATGTAGCTACGGTGTTGTCTTCTTACGTTGATTGTATAGTTGCCAGGGTTAATTCTCATGAAAGTTTGATAGAGTTGTCTGATGCCGCTTCAGTACCCGTAGTGAACGCACTGTCTGACGTCGAACATCCTTGTCAGGCAATAGCTGACATACTAACTATTTATGAACACAAAGATATGACTCAAAAGAACAAATTGGCATTTGTAGGTGATGGAAATAACGTTTCAAGAAGCTTGTGCTTATTAGCTGCCCAAATGGGTATCGATTTTTCTATAGCCACTCCTTCAGGATATGGATTTGATCAGAATACTATCGACATAGCAAATGCGATCGCTAATAAAACAGGATCTGTGCTGGAATTTACTAATTCCCCACAAATATCTGTTAAAAATGCTGATATCGTGTACACCGATGCATGGACCAGTATGGGTCAAGAAATTGAATCAGAGCAGAGACTCAAAGATTTTCAAGGATTTACCGTCGATCCAGAATTATTGAATATAGCGAATTCTAATGTTATTTTCATGCATGATATGCCAGTTCACTATGGAGAGGAAGTGCCAGAAGGGATGCTTAGCAGTCATGCATCCGTTGCTTATAAGCAAGCATATAATAGACTCCCTGCCCAACAAGCAATTTTGAAAAAATTATTACAGGATTAGTTTATGAATGGAAACCTTAATATATTACCTACAGTTGCCATAGTTGGCAGACCTAACGTTGGAAAATCTTCACTGTTCAACAGATTTGTCGCTAAACGACAGGCAATAGTGGCAGACGAAGCTGGCACGACACGAGATAGATTGGTTTCAGTAGTAGATCAATTTGACCGAAAATTTATGTTGATTGACACAGGGGGTCTCGATTATGGGTTTAAAGATTCCTTGAAAGATAAAGTCAAAGAACAAGTTAACATGGCCATTTCAGGAGCCGAAGTCATTTTATTTGTAGTCGATGGAGGAGCAGGACTTGCCCCTACTGATGAAATCATAGCTGATCAATTGAGAATTTCTAACACTAATGTGATATTGGTAATCAACAAAATTGATAATGATTCTCGAGAAAAAAACATAGCAGAATTTTTCGGATTAGGATTTGCTAACTATGTATGTGTTAGTGCTCATCACAATATTGGAATAAATGATTTATATGACATCACCGCAGAGTTTCTTCCCTTGGAAGATGGCGATAATTATTCTGAAAAGGATACCTCTATTAAGGTAGCGATTGTAGGAAGACCTAATGTAGGTAAATCAGCTTTGGTCAATGCGATTCTGGGAGAAGATCGGAGCATAGTAAGCCCAGTTGCCGGTACTACTAGGGATGCTATTGATTCTAATATAATCCATGAAGACCAAGAAATTACTTTTATTGATACTGCCGGGATACGCAGGCCTGGGAAAATAGGAGTTGGTATAGAAAAATTTAGTGTTTTGAGAGCTATGAATGCTGTAGAAAGGAGCGATGTGGTTGTAATAGTTGCAGACGCTTCATTATTAGCCACAGCTCAAGATATCCATGTAGCGGGATTGGCATGGGAAATGTGTAAAGGAATTATTGTAGTTGTAAATAAATGGGATTTAATCACTGATAATACCGAACATAGAAAAATTAGAGCTATGAGTAGGGTTAGAGATAGAATGCATTTTATGAGCTATATACCCGTGTGTTTCACTTCTGCATTATATAGTGAAGGAATTCAAGGATTATTGGATACTATTTTAGATTTACATAAGGAACGGCATATTGAAGTTAGTGACACTAAACTTCAGATGTCTTTATTCGGAGCAATAGCTAATCATTCTCCAAAGGCCTCTCACACCAAATCCAGAAGAGGAATTAAAATTAGGAAAATGGCTCAAACTGGCGTTAATCCACCCACATTTACAGTATCGGTAAGTAACCCAGATTTATTGCATTTTACTTATAAAAGATATTTGGAAAATAGGATCAGAAAAGAATTTGGATTTGATAGAACTCACTTGAGGTTAATATATAAAAAGGGATGATTGCAAAAAAAATAAACTTTAATATATATATGTATTTATTGCTTCCTGGATTGATTTTGTCTGTTTTTGCTGTACCCATGTTTCTTTATTCTGTAGAACATATATATTTATATATATTAGTTGCTGTTCAGTCGTATTTAATTGGCTGTACCCCATTTGGCTATCTGATACATAGGATAAGAACAGGCGAAGATATTAGAAATTATGGAAGCGGGAAAATAGGTACATCAAATGTTTTTAGAACATCTGGGGGAGTAATAGGATTATTAGTTTTATGCTTGGATGCGTCAAAAGGTATAGCTGTTATATATATTTGCAGACAATTGTTCATTGATGAAAGCATGTTAGTAATATCGACTTTATTAGCTCTTGTAGGACATAATTGGCCTGTGATACTTAGTTTTAAAGGTGGTAGAGGAATAGCTATCGCAGCTGGAACTCTTTTGGTATTGACCACTATTCCGGCATTAATTGGATTAGCGATATTTTTACCAGTGACCTTGATTAGCAAGTATCTTTCATTAGGATCGATTTTGGGAGTCATTGGCGCAGTAATTTCAATAGTTATAATGACATTTTTCGGAATTTACCCTATTCAGTATAGTGTCTACGGTATTATTGCAGGAGTAGTTATAATTTTTCAACATAGAGATAATATTAAAAGAATAATGTCCAGAACTGAACGTAAAATTGGGCAACCTGCCGTAAAAATAAAATAATAGTAGAGTTAATCACTTGTGAATAAAGTCACTATAGTAGGGGCTACAACATGGGGCATTACTTTAGCTTTTAATGTAGCTAATAGTAAAAATACAGCAGTTCAAATATTAGTTCGAGATAGACAAGAATTAGAAATGTTGCAAAAAGACAAGGAATCCAAAAGATTTTTGCCGGGATTCATCTTCCCTGACAATATACAGATTACGGATGATGCATTGGATTCATTGAAATCTACACCAGTGGTAATCATAGGTGTGCCATCTCAAAAATTCAGACAAAATTTGGCTCGGATACAAGAATATTGGGAAGAGGGTTCTGTTTTAGTCAGTGCAACTAAGGGCATTGAGATACCGTCAATGAAAAGAATGTCGGAAATAGTGGAAGAGATTTTACCTGGTGATGCCTATAATAATATGTGCGTTCTTTCAGGACCTAATTTGGCAAAAGAAATAATGTCTGGTAAGCCGTCATCGTCAGTAGTAGCAAGTTTATCTAACGAAAGTGCAATATTGGTTCAGTCGTTGTTAATGCAACCAAAATTTCGTATTTATACCACAAATGATGTGACGGGAGTTGAATTAGCAGGCTCGTTAAAAAATATCTTGGCAATAGGTGCCGGAATAGTAGATGGATTAAGATTAGGAGATAATGCTAAAGCTGCTTATATAACTAGGGGAGTCGCTGAAATTACTAGATTAGGAATTTCTATGGGAGCTAATCCGCTAACTTTCAGTGGTTTATCAGGAATTGGAGATATAATTGCCACATGTTACAGTAAACTTAGTCGGAACCATTCTTTTGGTGAACAATTATCAACAGGTAAGTCAATCGATACGATAATTCTTGATATGGACAATATTGTCGAAGGCGTCGAAACTACCAGAGCGGCGGCGACCATTGGGCGATCTTTGGGAGTAAATTTACCGATCATACAAACAATTTCTGAAATTTTGTTTGAATCATTGGACCCTGTAATTGGAATTCAGATGTTAATGGATAGACCTCCAACATCTGAGCTGTAAAGCTTTATTTATTTTTCCTTAAATTTAGAATTACTATAGTGAATAATATTGCACCTATTAATATGACACTGAGATAAGTTATAGATCGGTCTAGTAATATTAGAGAAATGGATTGTTCTGCTGTCATACCTATCAAAAGAGTACCAACAGTTGCTACTCCAGATTCCACTGCTCCGATACCGCCCGGAGTAGGAACTAAAGTTAACATAGCGTGAGTTAGAGAAAGTATGGCAGTATGGGTGAATTTTAGATCCAAATGTAATGCGGAAGCGATGAGATATACTCGTACTATTTCGCAAGTCCATGCCAATAGCGACATGATTAGTGCGGGAATAACAGCTGATTTTGGTATGTTGGTTCCTTCTCTTATTTTTTTCAACGGACTATGTAGCCAAATTAACGATGGAATACTTAATTTATTCACTATGACTATTGCTAGCGATAAAATGATAAGCAATATTACTGGAACATATATTAGGAATTGGATTTCTGGGTGTGATGTTTTCAGTAATAGTTGCCCAAATACTCCCGTAAATACTGCTAACATGAAGCAATCAAAGAATCTTTCCGTAATTAATGTTCCTAATAGTACTGTAAATCCATGAGAATATTTCTTGTTGAATGCATATACTTTATAAAGGTCTCCCACTCTAAATAAAGAAACTGAATTAATAAAGTTACTTAGGAATATTAATTTCACGTATTCGAATGTCCTAGGTTGCAAATCTTGAGAATGTATATCTCCTATCAATATTTTCCATCTAACCCCTCTAAATATGAAACTAATATAGTGAGTGAAAAACCCTAACGCAAATAACAAAAAGTTTACTTCGTAGATTGAAGAAAATACTTGTTTGATGTCAATGTCGAAACCAGTTGCTATTAGGGCTATTACCCCACTAACGATCAAAAATGAAAATAAAGTCGGCAAAGAAATAATATTCTTCAAAACTCGAGAAGAATCTAAGTTATTCATATGTGACATGTAAGCACCAATAACTGGATAGTTATAATAATGTTTTAGACTGTTCCTTCACGTATAGTGAAGGTTATGTCCTCTTCAATGGTAGTTAAGTAAGAAATTTTAGTTGGATGGAGGTATTTAATTATTTCTTGCACTAAAACTTCTGGAGTGGAAGCTCCGGAAGTAATACCTACTACTTTGCAATTTTTGATTGAGTCGTAATTAATTTCTGCTGTATTATTAGCAAGTTGAGATGGGACTCCTAATGATTCTGAAAGCTCTTTGAGACGATTACAATTAGAGCTGTTTTCCGCTCCAATTACTAATATTGCATCTACTTTTTCAGCCATTTGTTTAACTGCTTCTTGACGATTAGTTGTAGCATAACAAATATCATTTCGTATTATGGAATTAGTAAATTCTTTTTGAAGTGCAGAAGTAATATTTTGGGTATCATTAACGGACAATGTAGTTTGAGTTAGGACTACAACTTCAGTGTCTCGGTCCCATTCGGGGATGGAATTTACGTTTTTATCATCTACTAAAGTCATTTCTGTTTGGCCCATAGTACCTTTGACTTCTTGGTGTCCGTCATGGCCTACTAATATGATTTTTTTCCCCAAGGATGAATATTTTTTAGCTTCGTTGTGGACTTTTGTTACTAATGGGCATACTGCATCTATGATATTTAAATCTTTTTTTTGAGCTTCTTTGAAGTCTTCTGGAGGAGATCCGTGAGCAGAGAATACTACATTAGACCCATTAGGAATTTCATGAACATTTTCAACTGTGATAGCACCTTTTTTTTCCAAATCTGATACAACATGTGGGTTGTGAACAATTTGATGTTTAATGTACACTGGCGCGCCATATTTTTTGAGAGCTAATTCTACTAGGTCAATTGCTCGCACAACTCCAGCGCAAAATCCTCTTGGTGCACTAATTAGAACTTCCATTCATTTTTCGCTTATTAGTTCAAGATATTTATATGCGGAACCAGTATTTAATAAAATGATGGTATCATCTTTTTTGAACCATCCTTCGTTCAGTAATTTTCTAAGTCCTACTAATGTAGCTGCACCTTCAGGACATATAACCACACCTTCATCACTTGAAATTTCATACATAGCATCTACCATTTCACTATCTGAGACCGATAAAGCGGTTCCTCCAGTTTCTTTTAAAATGTCTAAAATAATATAGTCAGCAAATGGTCCTGGTACTCTCAAGCCGTCTGCTATGGTAGCCGCATTTTGCCATGTCTCAGCACTCGTTTTGTTATCATTGAATGCTTTTACGATGGGCTGGCACCCTTCTGCTTGGACGGCTATGAATTTCGGTTGCTTACCTGTTACCCATCCTAGTTCAAGCAATTCGTTGAATCCTTTGTGCATTCCTATAATACCTGTTCCGCCTCCAGTGGGATAAACTATAACGTCGGGTATCTTCCATCCTAATTGTTGAGCTATTTCTAGAGCCATCGTCTTCTTACCTTCCGCTCTGTAAGGTTCTTTTAAAGTAGATAAGTCGAATAAATTCTCCTCTTTTGCTACGGCGCTGGAAATTCGTCCTGCATCACTAATTAATCCATCTACTAAGTTTAGCTCTGCTCCTGTGAGGAGAGATTCTTTTTTGTTTGCTGAAGGAGCGTCTTGGGGCATATATACCTTGACAGGGTGACCAGATCGAGCAGCGTATGCTGCAACTGCTCCAGCCGCGTTGCCTGCAGATGGCATAGTGAATCCTTTTACTCCCAATTCGTTTGCTTTTGATACAGCCGCTCCGATACCGCGAGCTTTGAATGTTCCTGTCGGGTTTAGCCCTTCATCTTTAATGTACAAATTATTTAGATCAAGTTTAAGACCTAGTTTGTTGGTTCTAAGAAGTGGCGTTCCTCCTTCTCCTAGTGTGACTACTTTATCTGGGTCAGTCACTGGTAACAATTCGGAGAATCTCCACATGTTCGAGTCTCTAGATTTGAAGACATCTTTATCAACTTCATTTTTAAGTTTTTCCAAGTCGTATTTTGCAAATAGTACTTTACTGCAGCACTCGCTTATAGTGCTTATTTCATTATGCGGAAAATGTTTTTTACATACTGTGCATTCTAAATGAGAAATATAGCTATACATGATTCACTTATCCAATATTTTATTTGTTAATTCTACACTAAAAATGAGAGAAATTATTTTTGTGTGATTATTTGACTTTTTGCTGTGCTATAATCGTTTCTGGATGGGGATAATGATGCTTAAATATGAAAATATTTTACTTGAAAAAGACTTACTGACCCATATTGCCAAACTGACCCTTAACAGACCAGAAAGACGTAATGCAATAAATGAAAGAATGCTTGATGAATTGAGTTCTGCTTTGGATGACATCAGTAGTGATGATGAAATACGGGTTGTAGTTATGTCAGGTGCTGGAGATTCTTTTTGCGCAGGTGGAGATTTACAAGCTCTAAGCGGAGGTTCAGAATCAGGATCTTGGGTTTCAGATAGTCCTGATGAAATTCGAAGATCTTTCGAAAAAGCGCAAAAAGTTATGCTTGCTTTGCAAAGAATGGAAAAACCTATAATTGGCAAAATTAACGGTGTAGCAGTTGGAGCCGGATTAGATTTGGCCGCTGTTTGCGATATTCGAATAGGAACTTCTAAAACAAGATTTATGAGTGCTTACGTAAAAATTGGCTTATTCCCAGGCTTTGGGGGCACATGGTTATACCCAAGAGCTTTAGGTAGTTTGGGAAAGGCAGCTGAATTGCTTTTTACAGGTGATTTTTTAGAAGCCGAGGAAGCGAAACAACTAGGATTTTTAAATAAATTAGTCTTAGAAGAAGATTTTGAAGATGAAGTTATGGTTATGGCACAAAAAATAGCTGATGGTCCTCCAATTGCCATAAGATTGTCTAAATTGATGTTGTACAAAGGACTAGAATTTGATCTTGAAACTGCTATGAAAATGGCAGCTGCAGCTGAAACTATAACGCTTTCATCCAACGATCACACTGAAGGCGTCAATGCCTTTAGAGACAAAAGAAAACCTAAATATAAAGGATATTAGATGGAACCTGTACTAGATGATTTAAAAATATTTACCGGGAATGCACATAAAAAGCTCGCACTCGATGTGTGTGAGTATCTGAAAATACCTCTTGGAAAAGCAGAAGTGTTTAAGTTTGCAAATGACAATACATTTGCAAATATACAAGAGAATATCAGGCAAAGGGATGTGTTTATAGTTCAACCAATTTCTATCCCTGTAAACGATCACCTGATGGAATTGCTAATTATGATTGATGCCTGTAAGAGGGCCTCTGCAGGCAGAATAACTGCAGTGGTTCCTTATTATGGATATGGCAGGACGGATAAGAAAGATCAACCTAGAGTTCCGATAACTGCTAGATTAGTAGCAGATCTACTAAGTGCCGCAGGGGCTGATAGATTATTGACAATGGATTTACACGCAGGTCAAATTCAAGGGTTTTTCAACATCCCCGTAGATGAATTGACTGCAGTACCTATTCTAACTGATTATATTAAAAGTAAAGAACTGGACAATTTAGTAGTAGTGGCCGTGGATATAGGCATCAGTAAAAGAGCAAGAGATGTTGCTGAAAGATTGAATGTTCCGTTGGCTATTATAGAAAAACGGAGAATAGGAAACAACGACACTACCGAAACTTTAAATATTATCGGTGATGTACAAGGTAGGACAGCGTTGACATTTGATGATGAAATTGATACCGGCGGTACTATTGTTGGAGCTGCGAGTGCTTTATTAGATAGAGGAGTAAAAGAAGTTTTCTGCTGTGCAACTCATCCTGTATTTTCTAGAGATGCTCATGAAAAAATTGCTGGCAGCGGATTTACGGAAGTAGTGGTATCTGATAGCATTGCTGTCGATTCCGATAAAGCTAGCAATAAATTAACGGTTTTGACAGTTGCTCCCCTTTTAGGAGAAGCTATATTTAGGATTCATAAAGGACAATCAGTAGGAGAATTGTTTAGTTAGATTACACTGAATTTTAAGGAGTTATTTATGTACGATCTAGTAATAACCAACGGACGAGTGATCGATCCATCTCAGGAGATTGACGGTAAATTTGACGTTGCTATTACGTCTGGTAAAATCAGCAAAATATCAGAAAACATACCTCATTCAGAAGCTATAGAAGTAATGGATGTTACTGGCTCTATAGTTATTGCTGGTATGATTGATGTTCATACCCATGTTTACGCCGGAGTTAATGCAACGGGAGTTGTTCCGGACACTGGAGGCATAAGAGCTGGAGTTACTACCATGGTTGATGCTGGTAGTTCCGGATGTGATACTTATGGAGGATTCCCTAATTATGTCATCCCTAACAATAAAACAGAAATATTACCATTTTTACACATATGCAGAACTGGATTAGCTACTACTCCAGATATCATTGCTGAGACAAGTATAGATTTGGAAAATACAATTAGAGTAGTGCAAGAGAGTAATGGTACGATTAAAGGCATTAAAGCTAGAATGGTTTCCCCTGCTTTAGAAATATTCGGCATGGAGATGCCTAAATTGGCTAAACGAGCTGCCCGCGAAGCGGGAGTTAAATTAATGGTCCATATAGGTGACACCGAAAACAGATACGATGAGTCGGTCATAAACAAATTACTTCCTATTCTTGATGAAGGTGATATTGTGACTCATTTATTTACTGCTAATAAAGGCGGAATTATAGATTCTGCAGGTAAATTAGTACCTGAAGCTAAAGAAGCAAAAGAACGAGGAGTATGGTTGGATACGGCTCACGGTAGAAGTAATTTCAGCTTCGATATTGGCGACAAGGTATTAGATCAAGGGTTAATCCCACATTGCATCAGTACAGACTTAACTGTTCCTGGTCGAGTTCATACTGTACATAGTATGACCGAAATGATGACTAGATTTCTTGCGATGGGATTTAAATTAAATGAAGTGATAACGATGTGCACACTCAATCCTGCGAAAGCAATAGGAGAATCAAATAGATTAGGAAGCCTCCACATAGGAAAACAAGCGGATTTATCGATTTTAAAAATTGAAACTGGAGATTGGGTGGTATACGATGTTTTGAGAAATCCTAGACAAATAGATCAAGCTATTACTCCAGTAGCGTGTGTTAAAGAAGGTGTTAAATATACAGCTGATTGGGGTCCAAGATCATGGGGTTGGTTACCTGATTCAATTAGTTAAATAAAGTCCCAATTTTTTTTATTACTTTTTGTTTAGAAACCATATTTTTTGTAATGTAAGTTGATAGGCCTGATCTGCTTACAATGACTGAATTGGACCATGTTTTTAGATTAGAGACGTATGATGGGCTAGGATCCCATTTGGGCAATAATGGATCTGTTTTCGACCAAGGTGATTTGTTAGATTCTTTCATAATTGATTCCCCACCAGATTCTTTTATTATTGATATACCACCTGCTATATCCCATAGTTTAGGACCTCCAAATATCGAATATTGTGTTGAGCCTAATGCACATAGACAACATTCATAAGCTATGCTGCCAGTTCCACGAGGTTCTCCGAAACTGTTACTCATCGGGCCTGTAAACCGGTGATTTGAAAGAAAAAATCCAGGTAGACCGATTAATTTGCTAGATTCTGTTGCCTCTAGCGGATCATTATGAATTTGGGTTTGATTTACAAAGCATCCACTATCAGTTAAAGAACTGATTACCAGTCCATTTTCTTTATTTGGCCATGGTATATAAATCCAGCCAGCGATTACGGTTCCTTTATACAGTAATCCTACTGACGAACCAAATAAAGGGAGCCCATTTATATAGTTTGTTGTTCCATCCAGAGGATCAATAATCCACAAATAATCCGATTCAGTTTGGTTGTAGGTTGATTCATCATCTTGTTCTTCGCCTAGAAAATTATGTTCTGGGAACAATTCAGATATGGAATTTATAATTAAAGATTGCAATTGTTTGTCGATTTGAGTTACAGGATCACTTTTACGATTGTTTTTATATTCAACTGATAAAGTTGAACCGAAGTTACTATTTAGTATTTCGCCGCATTGCCACATAATATTGTTTACTGGCTCAATTAAAGTCTTAATCGTTAATTTAGAACTCATTAGATAATTTCACCTTGCAGTAGGATTACACCATTATACAACTGTCTTCTGATATAATCGCAAAAATCCAGATTCGTATTATAAAGAATGTGGATATGAGGAGTTTTCATGGATTTAGGATTAAAAGATAAAGTAGCAATTGTAGGTGGAGCCAGTAAAGGTCTTGGAAGAGCTTGCTCAGAAGTTTTAGCTGAAGAAGGGGCTAAAGTTTTGATGTGCAGTAGAACAGAAGAAGACCTTAATAAATCGGCTGATGAAATTAGAAAATCTACGGGAGCTGAAATAATTACATATGCAGGGGACTTGGAAAAACTGAAAGTTATTCAGGATTTAATTAATTATGCAGTTGATGAGTTTGGCCACTTAGATATTATGGTCAATAATTCTGGAGGACCACCTTTGGCTCGATCTGTTAATGCAACAGAAGAGCAATGGGAGACTGCTGTACAACGGTCCTTATATTTCTTTGCTAGAATGTGTAGAGAATCAATTCCTCATTTAAAAGCTAGTGGTGGCGGTAGAATTATAAACATTTTAGCGAGTACCGTGTTTCAGCCAATTCCAAATTTAGCTCTTTCGGGTGCTACTCGGATGGGAGTAGTGGCATTTGCTAAAAGCTTATCTCAAGAAGTTGGAAGAGATAACATATTGGTTAATAATGTCTGCCCTGGGTCCATACTCAGTGATCGGATGATGTCTAATGTTACTGCACGGGCAAAAGAATTAGGCATAAGTGTAGAGGATGCTTTAGGAGAGAGAGCAGAAGATACTGCTGTGGGGCGTTTGGGCGACCCTAAAGAATTAGGTAATTTAGTTGCCTTCTTGGCTTCTTCTAAATCAAGCTACATTACAGGTACAACTATATTAGTAGACGGTGGATTGGTTCAGTCAGTAATGTAATTTTTTGGTTATTTAATGGGTTGGAAGTAAGGTATGGTAATAAAATTATTTGCTTTGACAAATGTTACTTCGACTTCCATCCCTATTCGGACTTCTTTCGGGTCACAGGCAATTATATTAGTGAACATTTTTACTCCCTCTTCCAGCTCAACTAATGCCAATACGTAAGGAACATCTTCTGCGAATCCGGGAGTTCGATTTTGGTAAGTTACAGTGTAGGTCCAAACCTTACCTTTACCAGTTGAGTGTATCCATTTAACATCGTTAGTCCAACAATTGGAACAGATTCCCCTTGGGTAAAACTGGTATTCATTACAATTCGAGCATTGCTGAATTATTAGCTCTCCCTTGCGGCAGGAATCCCAGAATGGTTTGGTTTCTCCTGATATTGTAGGTAATGGTTTTTTCCATTCAGCCATATTAATCTCTCCCTAGAATTACTGTGCCACCACTATGTCGAGAGCCCAACGCTCCTCCAGTTCCGTGGCATAATGCTATATTACAATTTGGTACTTGTCGTTCAGTTCCTTCAAATTGGTGCCTTAATTGCCGTGTAGCTTCTAACAATAAAAAGATACCTCTCATTCCTGGATGGTTAGAACTTAGTCCTCCACCGTCAGTATTAATTGGTAGCTCACCACCTAATTGAATTCGGCCGTTGGATACGAATTGCCCGCCTTCTCCCTTTTCGCAAAACCCCAAATCTTCAAGGGTTTCAATAACAGTAATAGTGAATGAATCGTATACCATTGCCATGTCTATATCAGAATGCTTAACCCCTGCCATTTCAAAAGCTGGACCATGGCTTTGTTTTGCTGCGATATACATTAAATCTCTTTTGCCAGCACCTTGGTGAGCTAATGCCTCGCCGACTCCCATGACCCATACAGGAGTGTTTTTACAGTCTTTGGCTAACTCTGGGGATGCGACTACCACAGCGCCTCCTCCGTCAGTTATGACACAGCAATCAGGTAAATGCAGAGGATCAGAAATCATTCTTGAATTTACTACGTCTTGCACAGTTATCGGATCTCTGAAGAGGGCTTCAGGATTCAAAGAGGCGTGTTTTCTCATAGCAACGGCTACCTCTGCTAATTGTTCTGAGGTAGTGCCAAACAATTCCATATGTCTTCGAGCTATCATCGCGTACAAACCCACGGTTGTAAGTCCATAAATTTCCTCGAAGCTGTCTGGAGACGGATCTAGTTTGGGATGTCCAAACCTAGCTACTCCTCCAGTTCCGACTGAAATACCGCCGGATTTTGCCAAACTACTGTAAGTGATTACTGCACATTTAATTCTTCCTGCTGCGATAGCAGTTAGGGCGTGAGATAAATGAAATTCAAATGATCCGCCTCCTACTGTGGTGTTATCAACATATTTTGGATACATATCTAAATAATCTGCTAGATTTAACCCACTGTTCCTTATTGTGCTTGAAGCAGTGAATAATCCTTCAACATCGTTTTTTGTCAGACCAGCATCTTCCAAAGCTTTGATAACACTTTCACCTTGAATTTGTAGTTCGCTTTTATCTGGAGCGTATCTCGTTTGGTGTTCATGGATACCAACGATAGCCGCTCCTCGACTTAGATTTATCATTATGAGCTCCCAATGATTAAAGTGACCGATAAAATTTCGGTAGTATTAATATATCCTATTATAT
Organism: Dehalococcoidia bacterium; assembly: GCA_003523055.1. Lineage (GTDB taxonomy): Bacteria > Chloroflexota > Dehalococcoidia > Lucifugimonadales > UBA3495 > UBA2588. Next base: position 32,487 of record DPHC01000017.1, read on the forward strand.
ATAAAGGTGTTTAATAGGCAAGTTACTTTAATTAGTTAAAAAACTTAATGATTTTGATACATTGGAACTTTTGTCAGACAAATCAATTGACATAGGAGTAACCGAAATCCTATTATTTTCTATTGAATATAAGTCAGTACCCTTAATAGCATTTTGGAATATTTTACGATCTCGCGCAAATTGATATGTAACTCCTGATTTTGTTGGGATTTTTGTGATACTTTCAGCCCAAGATCTTTCTCCAAGTTTAGTTATATCTATTCCTTTTATTTCTGATGGATCTAAGTTTGGTACGTTGATGTTTATTAGAGCTGGGTTATTATTTGGGTTTTTTAATAGTCCGGTAATCACACGTAATGTGAAATCTGCAGCATTTGTATATATCGTATTTTCAATAGCAGTTACTGATACTGCAATAGCTGATATACCTCTTACATATCCTTGCATAGCAGCCCCTACAGTTCCGGACACTAGAGTGTCCCACCCTAAATTAGCACCTCTATTTATCCCGGAAATCACTAAATCTATTCCTTCTGATTCATGGATACACTCTATTCCCACAATACAGCTGTCAGCTGGAGTACCTTCCACTGAATAAGCGCGGATTTTATTACTGCTTTTGAATGTTAGGTAAGGGAGAGGGTCAATCTCTGTGGTATGTATTGGTTTTTTGATCGATACAGACGATGAGGTTCCGCTTTGATCTTTGTGCGGAGCTACAACTGTTATGTCGTAAAAAGCTGTAAGTGAATTTACAAGTGTCCATATTCCAGGGGCGTCAATGCCATCATCGTTTGTTACTAGTAATGTTTTAACCATGTCTCACAGTATAAATCAATGCCATTAATTTATTTTAATATACTTAATTCAACAATTGTATATGAATCAGTATATGATTTTAAACTTAATGGTATTAATTTTAATGAATTGATATTATTATGAGAGATATTTATATTTTCAACTATTGAAAAAGGGTAGTTTTTATGTTTTCAAAAATAGTGTTCCCTGAGACAGCAACTTCAAATCCAAATGGTGAATTGGAATTAGGAGGTTGCAAAATAAGTTCATTAGTAGAACGTTTTGGTACACCGCTATATGTATTGGATCAGTGTACTATCGAATCTAAATGTGAAGAATTTATGAATTCCTTTACTAAATTACATGATAATACGGAAGTCGTATATGCTTCTAAAGCTTATATAAATCCGGCTCTGGCAAAATTAATAGCATCAAAAGGTATGGGTTTTGACGTCGTTTCTGGAGGTGAAGTAGCCATTATCGCAGCAAGTGGCGTTGATGCTAGTAAAGTCTATTTTCATGGAAATAATAAAACAGAAGAAGAACTAAAATACGCTATTGAAATTGGCATTGGCAGGATAGTTGTAGACAGTTTTCACGAACTTTCATTATTAAATACAATTGCTAAAGAATTAAAAATTAAACAAGATATTCTTATAAGAATATCTCCTGCAATTGACCCACATACTCATGTGTATACTACTACAGGCATATTGGATTCTAAATTTGGATTTGCCATTGATACTGGCGATGCTGAATCTGCGATAAAACAAGCATTGACTGCTTCTAATTTGACATTGAAGGGAGTTCATTTTCATTTAGGATCCCCTATTTTTGAGATAGAACCATATGAAGTAGCTATAGATTTAGTGATAAAATTTGTTAATAAATTTAAAAGCGAAGGATTCAATTTAGACGAATTTAGCCCGGGCGGAGGTTTTGCTATAGCCTATACTGCGAATGATCAACCTCCGGCAATTAAAGACTATGCTGCAGGTATAGTCTCTGCAATGAAAAAAACATGTGTAGAATTAAATATTGATCTTCCTAAATTAATTATAGAACCTGGGAGATCTATCATTGGTCCAGCAGGAGTTGCTGTTTATAGAGTCGGGGCGATTAAAGATATTCCTGGAGTACGTAAATATGTGAGTGTGGACGGAGGTATGGGGGACAATATCAGACCTGCTTTATATGAATCAGAATATGAAGTTGTGTCAGCATGTAAATTGAATGAAGAAAACGTGGACTTAGTTACTATAGCTGGCAAATATTGTGAATCTGGAGATTTATTGGCAAAAGATGTGCTTATTCCTAACCCAGAATCTGGCGATATTATTGCTATTCCTGCCGCTGGTGCCTATTGCCCGTCGATGTCTAGTAATTACAATATGAACCCTAGGCCACCCATTGTATTGGTTAATGACGGAGAAGCTAGAGTGATACGAAGACGGGAAACTTATCAAGATCTCATGATGTTTGATCAATAGAGCGGTAAAATATTTTGTGGAACACAATTGGACATGAAAATTTAATTAATCATCTTGAGCAAGTGATTGCAGCTGACAAAATATCTCACGCATATATTTTTTACGGACCTGAGCATGTTGGAAAAACGACGTGTGCTCTGGATTTGGCTAGAGCAGTTAATTGTACTAATCAGACGACTATTTCTTGCGGGGAATGTCAGCAATGTCTTAGAATTATTAAGGAAGTGCATGCGGACATTCATGTTTTATCACCGGAAAGATCCGATAATAAAACATCGATTGGAATCTCTGATATCAGAGATGTGTTGCATTCTTCAAATATGAAACCGTATGAAGGTTCTTATAGAGTCACGATTATTGATGAAGCAGAATGTATGACAGAAGAAGCATCTAACGCCCTACTTAAAACTTTAGAAGAACCGCCGGATCAAAACCTATTTTTTTTAATTACTTCTCAAGAATCAAAGTTGTTAAGTACAATTAAGTCTCGATGTCAATTATTATATTTTTCTAATATAACTAAAGATATTGTACGAGAATATTTGTCATCCAATTATTCATTGGACCCTCAGAAGCTTGAATTAGTTACTTCTCTTTCACGTGGTAGATTAGGGTGGGCCATAAGAGCTATGAGGGATGAGGCAGTATTAAATAGCAGAGCAGCATCCTTAGAATTATTTTGGGAATTGCATCGTAATGGCCTCGACTCAGGATTTAATATTTCAGAAAATATGGCTAGTGATTACTTTAAAAACCCGAAAAGCATATTTAACACATTAGAACATTGGCACACACTTTTTAGAGACATTATGATTGTCAAACACGTGGATAATATATATGTTCACAACATTGATGTTTATGAGCAAATAGAAGAAATGTCAAAAAAATATCTTATAAACAATCTAATAGATAACATTTCTCTTATTTTGAATGCAAGCGAACAACTGAAAGCTAACGTAATGCCTAGATTAGTATTAGACAATTTAGTTCTAAAATTACATAAAAATTAAATTTAAACAAGGAGTACCGTATGTCATATTCATTAGAAGGAATCCATTTTATGTTGCCTACGCCTTTTAAAAACGATGGAACCGTAGATTATAAATCATTTGAAAAATTGGTTGAAATAGCTAAAACTTCAGGGTGCCTAGGAGTTGTTTCATTAGGAGTTATGGGAGAATCTAGCCGATTAGCTGATGCAGAACGGCTAGAAGTGATGCAGCATGTGATACAGATGAGCAAATCTAAAAATTTAACTGTTATAGTCGGAATTAGTTCCGAAAGTATACATTTAGTGTGTGAACGAGGTTCACAAGCTGAACAATTAGGAGCGGATGCAGTGATGGTTGCTCCTTCTAGATTAGCTAAGCCCAACGATATTTTTCTGTCAGATTACTATACTGCCGTGCACGATGCTTGCTCAATACCTATTATTATTCAAGATTACCCTGCTGAAAGTGGTATCTTTATGACTCCTGAAATCATAGCTAAATTAAACAAAGATCTTCCTAGGGCTTATTATCTGAAATTAGAAGATTCACCCACACCCCCCAAAATATCTAGAATCAAGAAACTTACGGGAGAGTCTTTAGGAATTTTTGGAGGGTTAGGTGGTTCATTTTTATTTGAAGAACTTATGAGAGGAGCTATTGGAACTATGACTGGATTTGCTTATCCAGAAGTTTTGGTAGCTATAAAAAAACACATTTCTAATGGTGATATAAAATCTGCTAGAAAAATATTTTATGACTGGGTACCTTATATTCGTTATGAAAATCAACCAGGTATAGGGTTGGCTATTAGAAAATATGCTATGTTCAAGCGTGGTTTAATTTCAGAATATGGCGTCCGCTCGCCAACTCCAAGCTTGGATAAAGATACTATTGTTGAATTGGATGATATATTGGCAAATTTACCAGATTTAAATAATTTTCGAATAGAGTAGTCGATAAAATCTATCGACTACTCTATTCAGATGGTATTAATTACTTAAATGCTTATTATAAAAGTCGATTACTTTAGGCCAGGCATCTACTGAGGCTTGTTGTCTATAACTGTCGCGGTCAACAGCAAAGAATCCATGTCCAGCGTTATCATACCTGTGGAATTCGTAATCTTTACCATGCTTTTTTAGCATTTCTTCTGTTTCATTAACTTCCTGAGGACTTGGTCTAGCGTCTTCATTTCCGAAGAGTCCTAATATAGGGCATGACATGTCCGCAGTATAATCTATTGGGGACACAGGTTGTTGTGGAGTTAGTTGGTCTGCAGGAGTGATAACTCCTCCACCCCAGCAATCTACTGCAGCATTAATACCTGATAAAGTGCAAGCGGCTAAATATACTTGGCGCCCACCTGAACAAAATCCGATTATACCTACCTTACCGTTGGTATAGGGTAAATCTTTCACAGCAGCTATAGCTCCGGCTACATCAGCCATTGTTCTAGCGTCTGGCATGCCACCGGAATTCCGTACGGATTCACTTCGTTCCTGAGGAGTTGTTCCCGTTTCTCTAAAATGCAAATTAGGTGCTATCGTGACTAACCCATTAGATGCAAGGTCTCTGGTCATAGATTTTATCCACCTATCCCAGCCTGGCATGTGATGAATTACCACAACACTCCCAAAAGGGCCAGGCCCACTAGGCCGTGCTAAGTATGCATCAATCAAATCTCCATTTTCACCACGTACTGTGGTGGTTTCAGCAATCATTCCTTCGTAGTTCATTCTAATCTCCTCTACTTTTATGATGTATTTACAATAGACGATCAGCTTTGATATGTCTATCTTTTGTGGCCAAATAATATAAAGCTAGACTAACAGTTCCAAGGGATGTATTGCTTCCATTCGTCTCTTAATGTTTGATTTTGTAATAGTCTATAAGGATTGGGTTGGGGAGGTTTGGGTTCTCTAAAAAGTTTCATTCGGGCTTCCGCTGGAGTCTTAGCAGCTTTTTTGAGATTGCAAGGGGAGCAGGCTGTAACCACATTCATCCAAGTATTAGGCCCTTTATATTTACGAGGTATGACATGATCAATGGTCATTTTGTTGCTTTTTGTCAGGCAATATTGACAAGTATAATTATCTCTAAGAAACACCTCTTTTTTAGAGAGTTTGCAGGGCCCAGTCTTATACGATCTTTTAACTAAATAATTTAACCGGATTGCAGATGGTGCCAGAACATCATCATTTACTGTGTGCACAGCTGAGCTTCTACATTCTAAAATTTCAGCTTTGCCTTTACTGATTAGAATCAAAGACCTTCTGAGTGTGCTGATATTGATAGGAACATAGTTTAAATTAAGGACTAGTACGCGGTCATGAAGAAAAACTGGATCTGTGTCAGAACTCTTTGGAACAACAACCTCTTTAAGGTTTACTGGTGATTCATATGTAACCATTTGATGCCTCCATTTTCTAAAATTGATAATGGGCCACTTTATTGGAATGTTGTTAGTTCGTATCGTAGAATTGCTTTCTCCAGTCATTTGGCAAAATTTTGGTAAGTCTCATTATCGTTGAGGTTTTATCTATAATTGGTTTGGATATTGCAGAGTTTTCAATGGGGCTATTAAGACTATCAAGTCCTATTTTTTGAACCCCGGTAATTAATCCTGTGGAGATGAGTAGGCCTATTAGCAAGCCGGCCATAGCTCCGGTTACTCTATTTAGTAACCCACCAAACGGCAACAAAATTATGATTGATTTGAGGAATTTTGCTATCCAAGTACCTATTATTAATAGTATTATGAAAAAAACCGCGAAAACTAAATATTGCTGAAAATCTCCTAAATTAACTATTTTACCTACTACTCTCCCTATAGGTTCAGATACTCTACTAGAGAAAGATAATCCTATTATAACGGTGATGATTGGAACAATCATGTTAAGAATACCGTTTTTGAAACCTATAAAGGTTGTTATAAGGAGCGTGGTTAATACAAATATGTCTATAAAATTCATAGTTTCAACTCTACTAAATCAATTATAATTATCTGACATATTATGATTCATTTCATCACTGCAAGGTCATTACTGATTTGATAACTAGGATACACTTGAAAAAAATTAATACAATAGCTATAGATGGACCCGTAGCTTCAGGAAAAAGCACTGTCGGGGAAATTATTGCTAATAAATTATCATTCCAATATTTAGATACCGGAGTGATGTACCGTGCAATAACCTGGCTTGTTCAAGAATTAGATATAAATGTTCACGATGAGGATCAATTAAGAGAATGTATCGTAAATAATCCTATTACATTAATAAACCAATTCGGTACCAAAATTAATGTCAATGGCCGTGATTTGGAATCAGAATTGCGATCTCCAGGAATAGATCAGGCAGTATCAGATATATCTAAACTTGCCGTTGTAAGAACAATGATGGTTCATCAGCAGCAAGCTATCGCGTCAAAATCTGATGGTATTGTGATGGTTGGAAGAGATATTGGAACCGTAGTTTTAGAGAATGCTGATTTGAAAATATTTTTGCAAGCAAGTGTGGAAGCCAGGGCTAAGAGACGTTTAGCTGACAGGAAGTCATTAGGATTACCGACGAATTTAACCGATATGGTATATGAAATTACTCAACGAGATTTTATAGATGAAAATAGAGACATATCGCCATTAAAACCTGCTATAGATGCTGTGATAATAGATACAGATAATTTGGATAAACATGAGGTAGTGGATTATATAATAAATATATGCGAATGAATGATGTAAATATATCAGTAGTATTTTACTTTTTGAGAGGTTTAGCCAGACTTTGCTTCAAATCTTTTAGCAAAATCATTGTTGAAGGTATTGAAAATATACCACCATATGGACCGCTTATCGTGGTGTGTAATCATGTGTCATATAATGATCCTCCATATGTAGCTGCTATATTTCCTAGGCCAGTATTTTTTCTCGGTAAAAAGGAACTTTTCGGAAAAAAAATTATAGGCACAATACTTAAAAAAGTGAACGTTATACCTCTAGACAGATCAGCTATGGGAATATCGGGTTTGAAATCTGCTCTGAGATTGTTAGGCAAAGATCAAGTTATGGTTGTTTTCCCTGAAGGTTCCAGGAGCAGAGATGGATCGTTGAAAAAAGGGCAAAAAGGAGTAAGTTTTATGGCTTTAAAGTCAGAATCTCCAATTATTCCAATAGCAATAACTGGCACTGACTCTTTTCCTGTTTGGAGACTTTGGATGCCACTTAAAACTGTTCATATAAAGATAGGTACGGCTTTTACACTCCCAGTAATAGATGGCCATGTAAACTCATTTGTACTTGCTTCTATAACTGATATGATAATGAATCGGTTATCTGAATTGCTCCCTGCTGATAAAAAAGGAGTTTATCATACTAATGGTTTATCATAGTAAGGTGGCGTCTTTACGGCTTTATATCAATATCATATTGACTAACTACTGCTGATATATTAGATAATTCTTCAGGGCTCAACGGCACCAAAGGTAATCTAGGATTTCCTACGTTGAATCCTGCATGATTTACAAAGTGTTTAATAGGTATTGGATTGGATACCGAAAACATGACTTTAAAGATGTTGAACATTCTTCTATGCTCAGCTGCTGCAGTTTCGATATCGCCTTCTAATATCATCCCCATCATATTTTTAATTTGAGTACCAACCAAATGAGACAACACGCTTACTACCCCATGTCCTCCCATTGACATAATGTGGAACGTTTCATCATCATTACCGCTCCAGACTTTAAAACCATCAGGTGCCTCTTCAATTATTTTGCAAATTTGGGCCAAGTCACTGCTAGCCTCTTTAATGCCAACTATATTGTCTACTTGGCTTAGACGAAGAGTTGTATCATGTGTCATGTTCGTGCTAGTCCTGCTAGGTACGTTGTATAAGATACAGGGTGTATTAACACTTTCTGCTATAGTTTTAAAATGCTGATATAAGCCTTCTTGAGGGGGTTTGTTATAGTATGGCACTGTCAATAACAATCCATCTGCCCCGGCTTCCTCTGCTAATTTGCTAATCTCAATGCTTTCTAGTGTATTGTTATTGCTTGTGCCAGCAATAACTGTGCCTTTATTACCAATTGCTTCTTTTACGGCTGTAAGTAAGTTTATTTTTTCTTCTTTTGATAACGATGGGGATTCCCCAGTAGTTCCAGAGACTATGACTCCATCACTGCCTGAATTGATTAAAGAATTAGCTAGATGCCCTGCTTCATTGTAATTTACGCTACCGTCTTGGTTAAACGGGGTTATCATTGCTGTAATCAAACGACCTAAATCACTCATTGCATGCTCCAATCACTAGTAGTTTTTTGATTGTACATCAAATTTTATAATATCACTATAGTGATATTAATACCCTGAGAGCGAATATGTTTATACTAATCCTAAAGAAACTAAGGTTTCAGCTATTTGAATTGAGTTTAGAGATGCTCCTTTTCGAAGGTTGTCAGAGACGATCCATAAAACTATTCCGTTTTGGGTTGAAACATCTTCCCGTATTCTTCCCACATATATATCATCTTCGCCTTCAATGTCGTATGGCATAGGGTAGATATCTTGAGATGGATCGTCCATCACTGTAATACCAGGGAATGATTGTAATTTAGTTTTTATTTCTGAAACATTGGGTTTGGTTTTAAATTCTATGTGCACTGCTTCACTGTGAGATATAAAGACAGGTACTCTGGCACAAGTTGCTGATACTGCTAATTGGGGCATGTGTAGTATTTTTTTAGTTTCATCGATCATTTTTTGTTCTTCTTTCGTATATCCGTTGTCTAGGAAATCATCAATTCTTGGAATAACATTAAATCCTATTTGATCAGTTTCAGAAATACTTGGTGACCCATTTATTATATGTTGGGTTTCTGCTCGGAGTGCTTCCATAGCAGCTGAACCTGCCCCAGACACAGATTGGTATGTTGCTGCAGTGACCCGTGTGATTTCACTTAAGCCACTCAATGCTTTCAAAACCATCACCAAAGGGGTTGTTGAGCAATTAGGAATCGATATTATGCCTTCGTGCCATGTACAATCATCTCCATTAACTTCAGGTACTACTAATGGGACATTGGATTCCATTCTAAACGCTGAACTATCATCTATCACTATTGCTCCAGATTTCACCACGTACGGTGCAAGCATTTGACTGATTTCAGAGCTAACAGATATGAATGCTATATCAATTCCAGCAAATGAATTTGTGGAGGTTTCTTCTACAGTGATTTTATTGTTTCCGATTGTTAATTGCTTTCCTGCAGAACGCTTAGAAGCTAAAAGTTTCAATTTAGGTAGATTAGTATATTTTTGCGTGAGTATATTAAGAAATTCTGTACCTACAGCGCCGGTAGCTCCTACTACTGCTATATTGAGATCTGATATGCTGGTTTTAGGCATGCTAAATTCCTAATATATTTTCTAACCCTATGGTGAATACAGAATTAGAATAAACATAATTTATAGTTTTTATCACTCCAGGCATATAGCATTCTCGGTCTAATGTGTCATGTTTCAGTGTTAATATTTGGCCGGACGTTCCAAAGATTACTTCATGGTGAGAAGATCTTCCAGGTAATCTTATACTGTGGATTGACACGCCTTGCTTTTCTCCACCTCTGGTGTTGTCTAGCGTTTCCATTTCAGCATTATTACGAGAATACTCTTTGTTTTTTGTTAACACGTTCGCTAAATCTAAAGCGAAGCCTGAAGGAGTATCAATTTTATGCTCATGATGAGATTCAATGATATCAACATAGTCGAAATATTGGGAAGCCTCTTCACACAATTTTCTCAATACCACAGCTCCTATAGCAAACATAGGGATGATCGCAAGCCCAGTTTGGTATAGGTTTTGCAGTGAAGCCAGTACTTCGGTGTCCTCTTTAGATAATCCACTAATTCCAACCACTGTGTGGATCCCATTTGATATTACAAGCTGTGCATTTTCTATAAATGCCGTGGCGTTAGTAAAATCTACATAGATATCCGGATTAGTTTGATTAATCAATTGTTCCAGATTAGAACTGAGAGGTACGGAATCTCCGTTATTTAATTTGATTGAGCCTTCTTGGCTCGATCCTGGAGAACAAGTTCCGCCAACGAGTTCTAGATTTGGCTCCCGTTGGATAGCATTAACAGTATGTTGGCCCATCCTTCCGGTTGCACCACCGACTAAAACTTTAATATTTGTCATAGCAGTTCACCTACGTATATGTTATCTTCCGCGATTGCGATCTCGGAAGTTAGGTCTACGGTTATTGTTACGGTCTCCACCGAAGTTATTTTGTTTAGGTGGAGGTGTGTAATTATTTGTAACAGATGGTTCTTCAGATCCTTCGAATAATGCTTTCCTGGATATGTTTATTCTACCCATGCGGTCGATTTCTCGAATGATTACAGTTAATTCTTTGCCTTCGGCAACGTCATCTTGTTCGATATTGCCAAGGTCTTCATTCCTGATAAGTCCATCTTTACCAGGCATTAGTGTAACAAAGATCCCAAAATCAACCGCCCTTGCTATTTTACCAGTAATGATATCGCCTACTTCTAGCTCTCGAGTAAGGTTTTCAATTGTAGATTTTGCTTTTTCAATCATATCGCCATCTGCAGATCCTATAGTGACTTCTCCTTCGTCATTTATGTCTATAGTACAACCAGTTTCTTCTATGATGGATTTGATAGTTGCTCCACGTGAACCTATTACAGCACCGATTTTGTCTACGGGAACTTTGATTCTTATCATTTTAGGAGCATGGGGGCTTATATCTTCATTGGTAGCATTAATTGACGAACTCATTTTGTCTAAGATGAATAACCTTCCTGTCCGAGCCTGTTCCAATGCTTGTGAGAGTATTTCTTCTGTTAAACCTTTAATTTTGATATCCATTTGCAATGCATTTACACCATTTTCGGTGCCCGCAACTTTGAAGTCCATATCACCTAAGAAATCTTCTAATCCTTGGATGTCGCTTAAAACTGCATGCCCACTTACGTCTGATATTAATCCCATGGCAATTCCAGCAACAGGGGATTTCATAGGGACTCCTGCATGCATAAGAGCCATCGATGTTGCGCAAACACTAGCCATAGATGTGCTACCATTGGAAGCTAAAACTTCAGAAACCACTCTTAAAGCGTATGGAAATTCTTCTTCGGTTGGCAAGCAAGCGATTATGGCTCTTTCAGCTAAGGCTCCGTGTCCTATTTCTCGTCTGCCTGGGGAGCCTCCTCGTCTGGGTTCTCCAACTGAATATCCTGGGAAATTATAGTGGTGCATAAATCTTTTTGTATTTTCTTTTAAGTTAACACCGTCAATAGTTTGTTTAAGTGTGAGTGATCCCAAAGTTGCGATAGACATTACTTGAGTTTGGCCTCGGGTAAATAGTGCTGAACCGTGGACTCGTGGCAGTATTCCCACTTCTGATGAGATTTGTCTTATTTCATCTATCTTTCTTCCGTCAGGTCTAATGCCTTCAGTTAATATTCTACCTCGTATTTTTTGTTTTAGAACGTTCCTATAAGATCCATCAAGTTCAGAAGCGGTGTACTCTGACGATAGAGAGGTTACCACTTCTTCTTTTAATTCGTCTAAGCTTTGTTCACTAGATAACCGAGTCGGAAACTTGTCTAAAATTTTTGTGAGTTCTTCTGAGATCAATCCACTAATGGCAGCTTCTCTTTTGACGGCCTCTGGATCCTCTGGAAGTACTTCACGTTTTGGTTTCCCCACTATGCTTTGCAATTCAGTAATCATATCTATCACGATTTGATTGGCTTCTTGAGCCTTTTTGAAACCCTCTAATATGATCGATTCGCTTACTTCATCACATCCTGCTTCTACCATCACTACCGCATCTTTTGTGCTAGATACGATCATATTTAATTGATCATTGGCTATTTCGTCGAAAGTAGGATTAATTGAGAATCCATTATCATTATGGCCAACTCTACAGGCAGAGATCGGTCCATCAAATGGCAGTGTGGATATTGTCAAACATGCGAATGCTCCGATCATAGCAAGTATTTCCGGAGGATTCTGTTGGTCAGCTGATAGAACTGTCACAACCATTTGAATTTCGTTATGTAAGTTTTTTGGGAATAATGGCCGGATTGATCGGTCGATTAACCGGCAATTCAATATCGATTCTGATGTAGGTCGGCCTTCTCGCCTGAAAAAACTGCCAGGTATTTTACCTGCGGCATACAATTTTTCTTCATAATCTACCGTGAGTGGCAAGAAATCTACGTCTTCTCTGGGTTTCTTGGCCATGACTACAGTTGCTAATATTACGGTTTCTCCGCAAGTAACAGTGACTGCTGCATCAGCCAAGCCTGCTATTTTACCTGTTTCTATTTCTATAGTTTTTCCGAATATATCTCGGGATAATTTGGTTACATTTGACATGATTGGATATTACCTCTATTCATTAATTGTTGATTGTTGCCCGTAGATAAAATAAGAAAGTTTAATGATTTAAGCTGTACTGAATACGTGACCGGATTCTTATTGATACTATCTGCGAAGGCCCAACTTACTAATCAATGTTTGATAGCGGTTGATATCTTCTTTGTTGAGGTAGTTTAGAAGGCGACGGCGTTGAGACACTAATCCTACGAGACCCCGTCTTGAGTGAACATCTTTCTTGTTAGATTGTAGATGTCCGGTTATTTGTTTGATTCTTTCAGTTAGCAGTGCTACTTGCACTTCTGTAGATCCACTGTCTGTATCGTGCAATCTATATTCTTCAGTTAGTCTAGTTTTCGTTTCTATATCTAGCATTTACTCGTTCTTTATTATTTTATTTCCTTTTCTCAATCGTGTGAAATTCTATCATAATTGTTCTTGAATGGAAATACTGTTACTAATACAATACTGTTAAGAAGATTAAAGGAGAAACACATGCCTGATTCTAATTTTGAAAAAGTAGCCTCTTTGGAAGAGATTGATGATGGACATACCATCTCAATTGAAATTGGAGACGACCAAGTTCTAGTAGCTAATGTTGGAGGAGTGATTTATGCTACTGATGATGTGTGCAGCCATGCTTATGCAATGTTGTCAGAAGGAGATTTAGATGGAGATCAAATTGAGTGTCCATTACACGGAGCTTTATTTAGTCTAAAAACTGGCGAGCCTTCATCTCCACCTGCAAGTGAACCTATTCGCACCTTTCAAGTGGAAATCGATGGAAATGATATTTATGTAGGACCTGAAAAAGATTAGATTTGATATTGTTTTCTAGATTGAGAATATTAATCAGTAACAATCTAATTTATGGGCCAATATTTATAGAGAACTTTGCCTAATATCTGTGTTCTTTTCACAGGCCCCCAGTGTCTGCTGTCATTACTGTTGTCTCTATTATCTCCTAAAAGAAAGTATTCTTCTTCTCCCATTAAATATTGGTGGTCGTGCGAATTATTGAAATCACCTATATAAGGTTCAATTAATTTATAACCATCGACATATATTGCATTACCCGAAATAGTAATGGTTTCGTTCGGTAAACCAATAACGCGCTTAACAAAATATTGAGTTTCATCTAACGGGTATTTAAATACTACAATTTCCCCTCTGACAGGATTATTTAACTCCCAGAGGTCTTCGGAGTTTGTAGTCCAAAATGGAAGTATATGATCTATTTGAGAATAATTAACGGACAGATACGTAAATTTATTAATCAGTAAATGGTCGCCACCTTCTAGGCGTGGATCCATACTTGACCCAGAAACTTTATAATTTTGGATCGTTGTGCTCAAAATAATAAACACAGTTAACCCAATTAGAGCTAGTTGGTAAATTTCAGTAATTACTTTCATGACAATGTATTTTATTCTCAGATTTATGGAGTTATTTGAGTCAGTATATCAGTTTTTGTTACAATCTCATTTAATAAACAGTTAAGTGATAGGAGAATTTTAAATGAGTTGGAAATTTGAATTGTTGGCAAAGCCCTATGGAGGAGTTACTGAAGGCCCAGTTTGGGACGGAGAAAATATATTATTTACCCATATACCTACCAGTAGAATAATGAAATGCGACCCTAAGACAAATGTTATTTCAGAATATTTATTCAATACTAACCATACCAATGGTTTGGCTTTTTCTACAGAAGGTGTTCTTTATGGATGTTGTTCTGGCGGGAGAGCAATCGTTAGGTTCAACGAAGACGGAAGTCACACAGTAGTGGCTGATGAAGTAGATGGTCAAAAACTTAACACACCAAATGATCTTGCTATTGATAGAAAGGGAAGGATTTGGTTTACAAACCCTTGGAATGGTGGAAACATTGATCCTTCAGAGACAGAAGAACTTGATAACAGATCAGTTTTAAGAGGAGATCCTCAACCCGACGGAAACTTTAAAGTAACTAGGGTTACATTTGATACTACTATGCCGAATGGTATTTTAGTGTCCCCGGATGGCAATACTTTGTACGTCGCTGAAAGTAATAGTGAGAACAACCAGATAGATAGAGAATTACGGGCTTACCCTATTAACGAAGATGGTAGTTTGAAACCTTACAAATTACTACATGCTTGGGGCAAAGATTCTTATTCGGTTCATAGAGGTATCGATGGAATGTGTTTGGACTCAGAAGGTAATATAGTTACTACAGCTGGATGGGAATTGGGTGGTCCTGGTCCAATGCTTTATGTTTTTACTCCGAACGGTAGAATACTTGAAACTCATCCAATTTCTTGCAATCGACCTACTAATGTGTGCTTTGGTGGACCTGATTATAGTAAGGTATATGTCACTAGTACCCAAGGACATTTTTTTTCAGCTCAAACTAACCGAAGTGGTTGGGCTATTTACCCATAAATATATAAAAGGATATTATTATGAAAGTTACAGATGTTCGTGTTGAAGCTTATCGATGGTCAAGAAATAAGCCTATTAGAAACGGACTTCACACCTATACCCAATATGATTTAAACGTTGTTAAAATTGAGACAGACGAAGGAGTAACTGGTATTGGCATAGGAAGAGATATTAGAGAAGCTCCAGATGTGGGCATTGCTATGGTGGAGTTTTTCAAACAATTTGTTATAGGTGAAGACCCATTCGACACTGAAAAAATTTGGGAGAAAATGTGGGTTCCAAAGCTTACAGGACGCAGGGGTATTACTACAAGAATTATAGCCGCAATTGACATAGCTCTATGGGATATTAAAGGTAAAGTTGCGGGAAAATCTGTTCATAAATTACTAGGAGGCTATGCGGACAAAGTTCCAGTTTACGTCGCGGGTGGTTATTATGAAGAAGGTAAAGGACTAAAAGAGTTATCCGAAGAAATTCAAGACAGTTTAAGTGTTGGTGCGAAAGCAGTTAAGATGAAAGTAGGTGGGGCACCGATAAGAGAAGATGTAGAGCGAGTTAGAGTTGTTAGAGAGACGGTTGGCCCGGATATTCAAGTCATGGTTGATGCAAATTGTGCATATAGGTATTATGACGCTATCAAATTCGCCACACAAATAGAGAAGTATGACATTACTTGGTTCGAGGAACCGGTGGCTCCCGATGATTATCAGGGCCATAAACTTATAAGCCAGGCTACTACTGTTCCTATTGCAACTGGGGAAAATGAATATACAAAATACGGATTTAGAGATTTAATAGAGAACCGATGTGCAGCAATTATACAACCTGACGCGCAAATCATGGGAGGAGTTACCGAATTTATGAAAGTAGCTGCTATGGCTCAGTCCCATAATTTGCCTATTGCACCACATGGTAACCAGGAAGTGCACGTTCAATTGGTAGCGGCGATTCCTAATGGATTAATTGTGGAATATTATAGAGATAATACAAATCCAATGTGGGGGAAAATGTATGAAGAGACATTGATGATAAAGGACGGCTATGTTTCTCCTAGTGATGCTCCTGGATTTGGTATAACGCCTAACGAGAAAGAACTTGCTCAATATAGAGTAGGGTGACCAGTTATGAATTTAGGAGATCGGAGATTTAGCAGAAGCCAACTTAGGCAAGGCGGAGGAAGGGGAAACGGTAACGATCACCTTGAAGATTTGTTAGGCAGTAGTGAATTATATATTTATAGGCCACCTGGCGGGCGTATGAAAGGTTTTGAGGGATTAAAATTGTTTGCTGAATCTGAAAGTTGTGAAATAATTTTCACTATGGATGCGCCTCCTGAATTAAAAGACTACGAGACCATTAAGATAACAAACAGCAATACTAAAACCATACCAGATCATGTAGTAAAACGAGGGCACAGCTGGGCTCATAGAAATAATTTTTTACATAGCTTTTTCAAGCCTTTGTATAGATAGGTACTAAATTAAAGAGTCAGGTGTTGTTATACCATCAAAATCTGACTCGCTTGCAGGGTTATCTATTTCTAGTTTTAGATGCTTATCCATGTACATATAGGTTTGTTTTAAATGATGGGTGCTGTGGCTTAGTATAATAGTTAAAAGCTCTAAAACTGTGACTTCTCCTCCATAGTGTGCGGGTACTTCTCGATCAAAGGAATCATAGTCATTTGAATCCAGGAATGTGGATATATCCAGGATTACTTGTTTACCATAGGCTACTATGTCTGCTGGCCGTGTAATGTTTTTAAGATCTTCGTATGACTTATGCATGTCGTCGGTGGACATACTGCCAGTTTCATGACTTATATATGCTAATTGGGGAAAGGATATTATATGTTTCATATGGTCAAGTAACGTCTGTGGACGCCAAGGTAATAGAGTGGTCAACTGATCTTGATTAAACTGCTGTGTGGCCCGTAATGAAGCTTCTAGAATAGCGATATATTTATCTTTTAACCAGTCAGTTTTGGCTGACAAGTCTACTTTTGTAGCAATGTTTAACTTAGATATAAGTTTTTTAGGATAGAAACCAATTATTATATCTTCATCATCAACAATGGTAATGGGAGCTGATTTAATCCCTTTGGACTCTATAAGGGAAGCGGCTTGTTTGTCAGATGCTAGATCATAATGTGTATATGGGATTTGGTGAGTTTTTAGGAACTCTTCCAGAGTCCTACAACTAAATCAACCAGGGTGTGTAAATACATCTACCTTCATGTTGTGTCCTTTAGATTTAATTCAATTTTCGTTGGAGAAGAACATTATTTCATCGTAAGGGCTGTCTTGCTTTAATACGTAATGGGTATACATTTTAGTGGCTCTGTAATGTAAAAGTATTATGGCATTTGTTATCTCGTACTTCGGAGGAGTGATGTCATAGCCTGTATTATAAGCAAACCATTTTTTATATCCAATTTCAAAAAATTGTTCTAGAA
The DNA here is from genome assembly GCA_003523055.1 of Dehalococcoidia bacterium. Classification (GTDB taxonomy): domain Bacteria; phylum Chloroflexota; class Dehalococcoidia; order Lucifugimonadales; family UBA3495; genus UBA2588. Next base: position 50,053 of record DPHC01000017.1, read on the forward strand.
AAGGAGTTGGTTCAATATCATGAGAACATTCCTCTAATATTTCAAAAGGTGCATTTTTACATAAAACTGAACCATTTTCTTGTGCGAATTTTAAAAATTCTGGTTCTCTTATTCTGTCCATATAATGCTCGGTTTGTTGTTTGTGAATGTTAAAATTATAGGTTCAACTGAGGGACCATATATCCCTCAACTTTGTTATAAACTTGAATTCTAGAACGTTGTGAATCAGAGACAATAAGCCTGTTATTTGCGTGGTCAAAAGAAACACCCGCTGGTAAAACAAAGGACCATTCAGATTCTGTAGATTTAACTTCTCGTCTTCTTCTAAGATAATCAGTGTTTGCGGCTATAGTCATTTCTGCCCATTTGGATAATTGAACAGCGTCACCTTCAAGCGCAGTTATAAAAGAGCCGTCTTCTTTATATATATGTACTTTACCCCAATGCATAGTGTTAGGAGCCCAGTCAGATACGTAAATATCTCCTTCATTATCTACTGCCACTGCAGTTGGGTGATCAAGTTCTCCATATTTGTTACCGTATGAGCCAATAGAACGAATATATGTCCCATCTGTTCCAAACAATTGGATCCTGTGGTTCTTGTGATCTGCCACGTATAAGGTTCCTTTAGCGTCTATGGTAATTCCCCAAGGTCTATTTAATTGTCCTTCTTCTGATCCGAGTTCTCCCCAAGATTTTATTAATTCTCCTGAAGTAGAGTATTTACGTATTTCATTTGCAAATCCTCCTGTAATGTATAAGTTGTCATCCTTATCTATTGCGATACCAGCTGCCCCAAATGTTCCTGGCTGATCTGTAATATAAAATTCTGATAAGAAGTTACCTTCTGAATCAAAAATTGACACTCTGTCCATGTATTCATCAGTTACGTAAAGCTTATTGTCACTGCTTAAAACTATCCCAGTAGGCCATATGAATTCACCAGGGCCACTTCCATATTTACCGAATTCTCCATCGAAAGTTTCCTCTCCATGTGCGGATCCTAGTGTGATTATGCTTACCCGTGCACCCACGCCTGTTTTATCCCAGGGTACATTGCTTATAACTTCCGCGCCTCTATTGATGACGTATGTTGTTCCGTTTTCTGATAGAGTTACCCCACATGGGAAATAGAATCCCATTCCTGATTGAGAGCTTCTCCCTAAGGAATGGCTATAATCATAACATCTGCCTTCTGCTACAGTAGTAAGCATTTTGTGCTCCTTTTAAATTACTAATAATAGGTTTAGGTTGAACTATTTTAGGTAAGCTAGTTTTTCAAAATTACCATTTACAATAGGATTAGCATCTAATCCAAACCAGTCTTCTACCATAGTGGTGTATACACCTCTGAAATCCATGCTAGGAACTACGTCACCTTGTTCTAAATGTTCAGGTTTCATAGATGGGAATTCACCATATTGTCCACCTACTACTTTGTCACCTAGTGCGAAAGCAACTCCTCCAGCTCCGTGATCAGTTCCAGATCCATTATCGTGGACTCTTCTCCCGAATTCTGAGAATAAAAACATAATTACATTTTCACTTGCATTATGTTCGCGTAAGTCTGCGAAGAAAGCATTGATTCCTTGAGAAACATCTTTCCAGAGTTTATCGTGCATTCCGACTTGGTTTGAGTGGGAATCGAAGCTACCGTGGTCACAATAAAATACTCTAGTTCCAAAATTTGCCAAGTGTATTTGGGCGATACCTTTGAGCTTTTTAGCGATTGTAGTATCCGGATATTCTACATTTGAAGAATATAATTTAGGAGCCTCTTTCAGAATGTCGGCTCCTTCTAATGTGTCTAATCCTGTTTGACCTAAATAGTCCATTACTGCTCCACTTCCGATTGTAGGAGAATACATTCTAGCGAAACGGTCTAAAATTTTATTTCGTTGTTCTTTAGCAATACCAGGTAAAAGCCCGTAGTTATCTAAATCATCTACGCATGCTACCGGTACACCAGGGAGAGCTAAAGCTCTAGGTAATGCAGCTCCAAAGCTTACAGCAGTTAGAACATTTTCTTTGTTAGGATCCAGGTCTCTTGTTATTTTACCAAGCCAACCTTCTGTACCAATTTTATCAGGTTCACATGTGTGCCATATGTCCATGGATCGAAAGTGAGATCTTGGAGAATCTTTGTACCCTACTCCGTGAATAATTGCTAAGTCTCCGCTATCATATAGTTCTTTGAGAGGCGCCATTTCAGGGTGCAGCCCAATTTTAGAGTCAATGCGTATTATTTTTTCATCTGGAACGCCTACCACTGGCCTGGAATCACGGTATATTCCATCTGCATAAGGTATGGTTGTGTTCAAATAATCATTGCCTCCTGACATTTGAAGGACTACTATTACTGGTTCTTTGTTAGTGCTTGTCATTTTTATTTCTCCTAAAATTAAGCGTATTGGTATTCCCTAAGGGATACGATTAGTTGCAATAATTCTGTGATCCTAACTTCATAGTCAGTGTCAGTTTCAAAATTTAAGTTTCCACCTTCAGATGCATACATTACCAATTCTTGTTTGGACGTTTCTGTAACATCTAGGGGGCCCATGAGATCTAGGCATTGGTCAACTAGTTGCACTGGCGTTAATTTTTTGGATTCTTTTATACGATTTATCATGTCCTGTATGCCAGGTTTGCTTGCATCACCAACCATGTCAGCAGTGAAGTTAATTCTACGCATTAAAGATCCACTATTTATCCATTCTGCTCCAAAGTGCCATCCCTCTACTGACGGTACATTTAACAGGTCCATACCCATGTACCCATATTGGCGGCTCATGTCACCCAGTCCAGGGAAAGGTTTTTCGTATCCACCAACCATACGTAAAGTTGATACTACTATTTCTGCTGGATTTTTAATTTTTTCAAATCTGGCATTTTTGAAAAAATCTGAAGTGAATAAAACTCGTAAAGTTTTCGTAATATCATAATCTGATTCAAATAGAGTATCAGCTAATAAATCCACGGCTGCTTCATCTCGTGGTGGAGTAACTCCCCAAGCGGGTACTTGTACGTCATCTGCCACGAAAAAATTATACATATGGCGAGCCAAGAATTGTGCAGTTGCTGGTTGCTCTAATATTATTCGGATAATGTCTTCGCCATTGAAATTCCCAGTTTGACCTAAAAAGGTTTTTTCTCCATCGTCATGCATCTCGGGGCGGTATATGAAATTTTGGTCATGTCTATTTATAGGACCTCTAGGTAACATCAGTTCATATGTCCAACCCGTGAATGCTCTTGAAGCTTCTCTAACATCTATTTCAGTGTAGTTACCTACTCCCATTGAGAATAATTCTAATAATTCCCGTCCCCAGTTCTCATTGACGGCTTTTGCGTTGTTTTCAATGTTGTCTAAATAAAACAACATACCAGGAGTTTTTGCCGTAGCCATTAAAATATCGTAGAAGCTGCCCATACCAATTTCTTTGAATTCATGAATCCTACGGTTTTCATTTTGGTAATGGTCTGTCTTTGCTACTCCAGTAGGCATTAGCATGTACCAGAACAAAGCTAATTTTTCCTGTAGGGGTCTTTGCGAAGATATCATTGCTTGGAGCCATTCGCTACTACCAAAATTTTGGATAGTGCCACTTCTAAATGCATATGGCTGATATCTCATGATTTCCCATCTATCCACTGGTGGCTGACTTTCTGGATCTAATAGTTCTTCCACTGTTGCGTCATAACCTTTTTGGACTCTTGTTTCTAGCTCGGATCTAGTTGCCCCAAAACCGGCTCTCCTCATCAAATGGGCCATCAATTCGATGTCTTTATTCGCCATGCTCGCACCTCCATCATCGTATTGACGCGATTATCTAATATTTTGTAAGAATAGTCAATTTACATATTGCAAGTATTTGGATACAAACAGGTCAATTTATGAGAGCTAATAAACGTGGTAGATAAATAGATGTATGTAAGTCGTCATAATAAGAGTTCATTAAGGAAACTAGGAATATAGTGGTGGGCGATCCTGGACTCGAACCAGGGACCTACGAATTATGAGTTCGGTGCTCTAACCAGCTGAGCTAATCGCCCTTTTATGTGCCTTTGTGACCTAAGTTCATATTGTATCAGTTTGAATCTACTAATCAAATTGGTATGTAGTCATATCCCTAAATTGTGTTTGTAATCTGGATCCCAGTCAGCTAAATTTTTTGACTCAACTCGTTTGGCAGGATCAAAAGTTGGGGAAGGCTCCCTATCTCCAGGCACATCTGCTATTAATCCTCTTTCATATAGTGAGTCGTATGTTTCGTCATCTATGCCAAGTATAGTTTTAAGATAATATTCATTATGGTCTCCAAATTTCGGTGCTGGTTTGGTTATATGCAGCGGATGTTTACTTAATTTATATGGCCTGCCAAGGAACAGTCGAGTTCCCATTTTTCGGTCCTCTGGGTAGTCAACTTTTTCTAAGAAGTTCCTAGCTTTGTAATGTTCGTCGTAATGAATGTCTTTGCTGTTAATAACAGGGCCTGCTGCGATTCCGTTTTCTTGGAGCAAGTGCATAACGTCATATTTATCTTTATTTGAAGTCCAGTTTGTAATGTGCTGATCTATTACATCGTGATTTTTTATACGATCCGTCAAGTGAGGAAACTTCCTGAGTTCGGAAGTTGAATCACTCCCGATAATGTTACACAGAGTCTGCCATTCTTCATCGCTATCTACGGAGATTGCAATCCATTGATCACTACCTTTGGTTGGGTAGCAATTTTGCGGGGCACGGTAAGGGCTTTTATTGCCGATACGTTCTGGTTCATGTCCGTTCAGTTGAGAATCAAGAAGATACTCTGATATGAACATCACACCAGTTTGATACATGCCAATATCTATCCATTGTCCTTTTCCTGTTTGATTTCTATATTTTAACGCTCCCCCCAGGGCAAATATAGCTGTCCACGTTGCTAAGAAATCCACGAAACTCGCCCCAGCTTTGGAAGGAGGTCCATTTTCATATCCAGTTAAATTTGCCATGCCATGGCTTAGTTCTGCAGTAGTAGCTTGACTTGGATAACTTGAGTATGGCCCATCACCATGTCCGTATCCGGTGTTGCTGATCATAATGATATTTGGGTTAAGTTTTTTCAAATTCGGATAATCTAATCCCCAATTTTTCATTACTCTAGGCGTGAAGTTTTCCATGACTACATCGCTTATTTTTACAAGTTCTCTAAATAATTCTCGGCCTTCCTCTTCAGCCATATTTAAGACCACTGAATTTTTACCTCTATTAATTAGGTTAAATGTTGAAGGTCTGTTCCACCAGTCTTCTCCATGATCGTTTTCGGGGAATACGCCTGCGTATCCTCCAGTTCTAGTTACATCAGGCCGAGACGGGCCTTCAATTTTTATTACTTCAGCCCCAAGGTCAGCGAGATGCCCACCAGCGTACGGCAGAGCAAAAACATATGTAGAATCTAGAACTCTTAAGCCTTCTAATGGTTTGGAATTAAGATTTTTATTAGTCATTTAAATCACTCCTAATTCTTTCATTTGAATGATTTGTTGTCGACTATAACCAAGGTTGTTTTCAAATATTTCAATGTTGTCTTGTCCTAGTGTTGGAGCGGGATATCTTAATTTATAAGGAGTATTACTATATTTGAATAATTCAGCAGGGACTTTTACTTTACCTAGATATGGATGTTCTATTTCATGAAAAAAATCTCTAGATTTCAGTTGTTCACATTCCATAAGCTCTGCCGGTGTTTGCGCCACTCCGAATAACATCCTCGCTTCTGATGCCTTATAGAAAAGCTCCCATTTTCCTTTGGTTTTCATGTAATTTTCCACTATTTCATCCATTTCTGGACCGTTAGAAATCCTTTGGGCTCGGTCTGCGAACTTGGGTTCAAGTAATTCAGGGGATTCAAAGAATTCAGATATGTCCTCCCATGAAGCTCCTCCTCCAGTTTGCCAAACTACCCATCCGTCTTTAGTAGCTTGAGCGGCTTGTCCTGAGTTGCTTCCTTCTGATTTTCTACGGGTTTGAGTGCCTCCAATAAATGGATAAATGGATTGGCTCGCCATCATAGTAGACGCTACACATTCTGTAATCGAAACATCTATATGTTCTCCTATCCCGGTTAAATCAGTTTTGAAAAGGGACATTGCGGTGGCACCAGCTCCAAATAATCCACCCTCATATTCTGCTTGCAGACCGGCGTGCTTAAGCGGTTGTTGACCTTGGATTCCGCTAATGCTCATAATAAGACTCATCGCGTAGTTGATTAGTTCAGAAGATTTGTAATTTTTGTAAGGGCCTGTTTGCCCAAATGGAGTTATAGAAGTCAAACTGAGTTTGGGATTTAGTTTTTCTAAATCAGAGAACCCTAAGTCAATAGATTTAAGATATCCAGGTGAATAACTTTCAATTATTAAATCGCTTCTAGATGCTAAGTCTTTAAAGATGGTTTTCCCAATTTGAGTTTCAATATTTAGTGTAATAGATTTTTTATTTAGGTTATGTATAAAAAACGGAAAACTTTTTTCATGGTGAGGGTCATTCTCAAAAAACGGGCCGGATTTACGTAATTTTGAACCTTTAGAGGGTTCAATTTTTAACACATTAGCCCCAAAGTCTGCAAAGAGACGGGCACAAAACGAACCTGCCACATCTTCGCTGAGGTCTAAAATAGTGATGTTTTCAAAAACATTATTCATCATGACTTATTAACTTGATTGTGTTATTTTCTTTTAATCAAGAACGAAATTGTATCTGATGGGCATCTTTAAGGCAACAGCACTTATCAGTACAATCGAAGGCAGATATATATACTCAATAGGAGGAAGATATGGTTAGAGAAAATAGAGTGAAGAAAGTTATTGCTTCAGGGGGATTGGCTTTAGGAACATATGTTGGATTACCAGACCCTCAAATAGTTGAAATTATTGGATTAGCAGGTTATGACGCTGCTTTTATCGATATGGAGCACACTACATGGGACTTGTCTATAATCAGTGAAATGATTAAATCTGCTGATTTAGTTGGTGTTACTTCAGTCGTTAGGGTTCCCGGCAACGATGAAAATTTGATACTAAGGTTGCTAGATATGGGGGCAGAAGGCATTATTATTCCACATATAGAGGGATTAGAGGGTGCAAAACGTGCAGTAGATGCTGTCAGATATCCGCCTTTAGGGGCTCGTGGAGCTGCTGGAAGTAGTAGAGCGGCCAGATTTGGTACAGTGAATTGGGAAACTCACGTTAACACTTCAAATAAAGAAATATTATTGTCTGTGATGTGCGAAGATGAAAAAGGTATCAGTGAAATGGAACAAATAGCTGCTCTGGATGGAATTGATTTAGTATCTATTGGTCCTACAGATTTTTCTGAATACATGGGTATTCGAGACCCTAAAGATACAAGATTACGACAAAGACTTAATGAGTTAGCTGAGTCAGTAAAATCAATAGGCAAAGCAAAACTTTCTGTGCCCATGCATCATCCGGCACTTCCTTTGGATGCTAATGATTTGTTAGAACTTGGCGTGGGTTATACTCATGTTGGTCCACCGCCTGCGTCGATACTTTATAAATCTTTAGTTGAAAGATTGAAAGAAATAAGATAATTGAGTGGAATATATTTTGTATTGGTGGAGGGTACTACTGGTATCTGTTCTGGTTAGTGTATCCTCTGTCAGCTTAAGTTGCAGTTCTGAAATAACGTACCTATTTGAGGGTACTGACGCTGTACAAATCGCAAATACGATATTCTTGGTTGAAGTTGCAAATACTTCTGAGGAACGTCGTATAGGTTTATCTAATCATGATGGACTGCCAAGGTATTCAGGAATGTTGTTTGCTTATGATTCCCCAGGAGAAAAGACATTTTGGATGAAAGGAATGGATTTTCCCATTGATATAATATGGATTGATGAAACTTGTCACATAGTTAATATAACTATGAATGTACCTGTACCAAAAGCTGGTTTAGTTAATGACAAAGACTACTTAACTTACCCGTCAGATGTATCCGTGCAATATGTTTTAGAAGTTAATGCAGGTGTCACCGATAGAAATAGTATAGGTCTTACCGACACAGTCGAATTTATATCTGGATTGTATGATAGATATAGTTGTTGATATATTATTAATATTTAGGAGTTTCACATGGCAATTTTGGTTTCGGGTTCATTAGCATTCGATAGGATAATGAATTTTAATGGAAAGTTTTCTGACCATATAATCGCGGAAAAACTAGATGACATCAATGTAAGTTTTACTGTAGATAATTTGACAGAAAACTTTGGTGGCACTGCAGGGAACATTGCGTTTGCCTTACATTGTTTAGGAGAAACCCCTATGGTTTTGGCTACCTTAGGGTATGACCATTATCGGTATACAGAAAGATTAAATGAATTAGGTATAAACTCTGATTTTGTAAAAATAATTGCTGATGATGCAACTTCTTCAGGATTTGTTACAACTGATTCTGGTAGCAATCAGATTACAGCTTTTAATTTAGGAGCTATGAAATACCAGTGTGGGTTTAATGAAAAATCAATTGATTTACTAGGAAGCATAGCAATCATCGCACCGGGTAACATTGAAGACATGAAGCAATTGTCAAAAATCTATCAAGGGCCCGGCGTATATTCCATATTTGATCCAAGCCAATCTCTACCAATATGGAATAAAGCTGATCTTGCTAATTCAATTAACCAATCTGACGTGACTATTAGTAACGAATATGAATTATCATTGATAAAGAATATTTTGGAAATAGATCAACGAGATTTAATTACTTTGGCGGGCACATTGATCACTACTTTAGCTGAAAAAGGCTCAGAATTTTTTACCGGAACTGATCATAAAATCATACCTCCAATTAAAATAGAAAAAGAAATTGATCCTACAGGAGCGGGAGATGCTTATAGAGGTGGGTTGATAAAAGGCTTAATAGAAGGATGGGAACTGGAAAAATGTTGTGCTTTGGGCTCAGCAGTCGCATCGGTAGTAGTTGCGTCTAGAGGTACTCAGAATTATTTTGTTAATTTTGATGAGATTATACAAAATTTATGATACTGCAATGTAAGTTGACTCTGGAATAATTCCCAAGTATTCTGAGAGTTAATTAGAAACGGGGAGAATTACTATGAGTCAGCAGGCTGAAAGTAAAATGACACCTGAAGTACAAGCTATGGTAGGTGTTGAAGGCGATATTGTTGAAATGTTGGGAGTGGTGGACGCGGAGTATTTGAGAAGATTTGCTCAAGCATTAATGGATCCTGATCCAATGTATTGGGATGAAGAATGGGCTAAAAAAAGCAAATACGGACAAATTACTGTACCTCCGATTATGGTCTCATATATGAGTAGTAGAGTTCCATTAGGACAGGGTGATCCTGTTACTCAGGCATTTAAAGAAAATCCATTTTCAGATGGTATTGGATCAGTGAAAAAATTTGGTGAATTACCTAGAGTACCCACTGATTTAGTCAGAGTTGTCAATGGCGGTAATGAATTAGAATTATTTGAATACCCTTCCATTGGAGATAAAATACGATTCCAGCATAGGTATGCGGATATTCGCGAACGAGTAGGTAGAGAGGGTAACTCGTTTTTATTGATCACTAGGGAAACAAAGTTTTATAACCAAGATGATCATTTGCTCTGCATAACCCGTGCTACAACTATAAGAAGATAATAAATTAGAGGTATTAATAATGGTCACAGTAGATGATTTATTGAACATGAGCCCAGAGGATATCCTCACTTATAATGAAAGACCTGATGATGTAGGAATACGAAATAAAACTCAGTTATATTTCGATGATATTGAAATAGGCCAAGAATTGCCAAAATATATTTATAGGCAAACCCCGACACATTTATTCAGATGGTCTGCGAGTATAGAGAATTTTCATAGAATCCATTACGACCTAGATTTTGCCCTTAATCATGACAAAAATCCTACGATTTTAGTACATGGCAGTTGGAAACAATCAGTAGTACCTCAATTTCTTAAAGATTGGACAGCTCCTGGGGGATGGCCATGGAAGGCCAGATTTGAACATCGAGCTATGTTGACACCTAATGATGTTTTGATAATGTGGGGAACTGTCGTAGACAAATCAGAAAAAGACGGAATGGGAATAATAGAACTTGAAATAGGCATGAAAACTCATGATGGCATAGAAAGTATGCCTGGGACAGCAACGGTGGTTTTGCCTATAAGAGGTGGAAAAGAAATTCCATATCCATTTGTCCCACCAAAAGACTAAGGAGATTAATAATGGCTAGATTTATGGCAATTCATAATGTTCCTGGAATTACCGAAGAACAATTTAAACAAAAATTAGATGGAGTATCTAAATGGCGTCCTGACCGTAGGACAACAATATTGAAAGTCTATGCTGATCTGAATAACGGGAAAATTATTTCAGAATGCGAAGCTGCAGAACAACAGCATTTCGAAGATTGGATTGGAATGGTTGGTTGGGATGTAGAATCTATTCATTCTGTAGATGTCGTATGCCAAGTAGGAAACTTCTGGACTTTCTAATTTATTGCCCCGAATCGATTTAAAGGCCAAAATATGAAACAAACTCGTCCGATAATTTTATTTCTTGGTACAGGACCAAAGAATCTACTGTCGTAAGGAACAGTATTTTCGTTGGTATTATTAATACGATCGCTCAAGACGAAATATTCTTGAGGCCCTAAGAAGTGCTTTTTACCGTCAATGGTAAAATCTTCATTTGGAAGTCCAGCTATTCTTTTTACTATTGTTAACGCTGTAGGCCGTATATCCTGAAAAACAATTATGTCACCTTTTTTGTATATTTCTTTATTTGATTGAGGAATAACCAAAAACCTCGCATTGATAGGAAGTGTTGGGTACATGCTATCTTTGCTAGTGCCTAAACGAAATCTATAAAATATGGATGACAATGTTCTTAAAAGATGCATTGATTTATTATAATCTAAATATTTAACTAGACTCATTAAAATGACTAACATATAATTCGAATCATCAGGATTATTTATATTAAGGAGTTATTAATGGCAGATAATTTAAAAATAGGATTGATTGGCGCTGGCCGAAACACTAGAGATAGACATATCCCTGGGTTTCAAAAATTAGATAACGTAGAAATTACAGGCGTAGCGAATAGATCTATTGCATCTGGTTCCGTTGTCGCAGAGAAATTTGGGATACCAAATGTATATGCTAATTGGCAGGAATTGCTGGCAGATCCAACTATAGATGCAGTATGTATAGGCACCTGGCCTTATATGCATTCAACGATAACTGTTAATGCATTGGAAAGCGGGAAGCATGTGTTGTGCGAAGCTAGAATGGCAGCCACGGCTGATGATGCATATCAAATGCTTGCTGCATCAAAAGAAAACCCAAATTTAGTGTCCCAAATTGTACCGTCCCCTTTATCTTTCAAAATAGATAATTTGGTGTCAGGTTTAGTAAATAATGGATATATTGGCAAGCTACTTGCTATACATGTTGAATCACTAGGCACTAATTTTATAGATTGTGACGCACCTTTGCATTGGAGAAATGAAAGAAGGTATTCAGGGTATAACATATTGAATATGGGTATATGGTACGAAGCCATGATCCGTTGGGTTGGGCATGCACAGTCAGTGTCAGCCATGGCGACCATTAATGTTTCTGCTAGAAAAGATGAGAGTGATGAGTATACTGGTATTACTATCCCTGATCACGTTGATATTTTAGCTAGATTAGCAAACGGAGCACAGGCTAGATTGAGCTTTAGTAGTGTAACTGGGCATTCAGAAGGTAATTCGGTGTTTATTTATGGTAGTGAAGGTACCGTCAAAATAGACAATGGTTTAAATGTTTATGCAGGAAAAAGATCTGATTCTGGTCTGACATTAATAGAAAATCCAACTGATAGTCAGGCCTATTGGAGAGTTGAAGAAGAATTCGTTAATGCGATACGTGGAATAGAGCCTGTGACGAGGACCCCGTTTGAAATCGGCGTGCATTACATGGAGTTTACAGAGGCTGTTACAAGAAGTTGGCAAACAGGTCAAGAAATAAACTTACCTCTTTAATTACCAGTACGAATCATAGTTGGTTGCTTATAAAAACAATGGTACCAACTATGATTCCGTTCTGTTGTGCTTAGTTAGATTTAGCAGGTTTTCTTAGGCGTATGTTCATTATTGGTTTAAATAAACCTGATTGAATGCCTGCCACTACAGCACCAGAAAGCATAGTGAAAATTACTATGAATGCCGCTGTAGCAAATCCATTTCGATAAACTTCTTGGGCTTGGTCTTGAGTAAACCCTATGATTGAAACAGGTATTACTAGTGCAAGGACGGTTGCTGAGACTAATCCTCCTTCCAGATGCCCCATTTGGCGGGTAGTTTCCATTAATCCAGAAGCAAAAGCTTGGTCTTCTGGTAAATTATTCATTATATTGGCGTTGCTGGGAGCATTAAAAAGATGTGTACCAGCAAATGCCACCATGAGTAATCCTCCAATACCCCAGAGAGGAACATAATTAGAAAATGCAGCCAGAGACCCAATTCCAATTGCTATGAGCATAAGACAACCAGGGCGGAGCCACGGAGGGTCGTTTTTGTCAAAGATATAACCGCTCAGGATTGGCAGGAATATTCCAAGAGATTGTCCAGGTAATAATACCCATGAGGCTATTAAAGGACCGTAACCTAATCCTTCTTGAACTAGTATTGGCACTAACACTACGATTGCAAACATACTCAAATGGAACACATGATCTGAATAAACTGCCATTGAAAACCCAGGTTTTTCTTTGAAATAATTGAATCTGAAGAAAGGGTATGCACTTTTAGATTGGTAGATAATGAAACAAATGGCTAGTCCTGCACAGCTTATAATTATAGGAATTTGGAAATTTATAGATTTTAAGTCTTCTATGAATATACTTGATATTCCAGATGTACTATTTTGAAACAGAGCCGTTGAGTTAAGTGATAATGTGAAAGCGATTATGGTGGCCATGAACAAAGATGCACTAACATAGTCAATAACATGATTTTTTAATTTATCTGCTTTCAGGTATTCAAATTTGATTAATCCTCGTATATTCCAAAGGCAGAATAACCCGATTGGAAATGAAGTTAAGAAAACTAGCCTCCAGTTAAAGTACTGCAAAAATACTCCAAATAGTGCCATGCCTAACAAAGTACCACATCTAGCAGCGATTATTGGAATAGAAAAAGCTTTTCCTCTTTCTGTGGCATCGAAGGTTAAAGTTAATATTGGATTAGCATTTGCAGTGATCATTGCTGCTCCCAACCCAATAAAGCCATTGGTCAAAATTAGAACCCATATGTTAGGAGATATGGATGCGAATAGAGAAGAAACAGTTATAAGTAATGCCCCAAGTATGAAAATCTTGGCATACCCAAATTTTTCGCCCAGTTTAGCGCAAAAGTAAACCATACTGCCTAAAATTAGTAATCTAATTAGTACAGTCCATGAAGCCATCAGGATGCTTGTTTGAAAATATTTTGCTACTGAGGGGATGGCTAAAGCAATTGGAATAGTTGACAATTGAACTAACAATTGATTATATGCGAGGCATTTCAGTACTGTTTTCTTTTCTCGAGTTGATCCGAGCTGTTTAAATGCCGCTACTATATTTAAGCTTACCAATACATTTTTTAACATAATTAATTATCGATATAAATTCTATGGAGGCCACAGTATCATAATACGTGATGTTTGTATATTTATTTACTATCGCATTCTACGCTGGTCTCTATAATTGGGAGATATGATTGGTTCCCAATCAACTACCATGCTGTCTACTAACCGCGAAGCTATTCTGGGTTTAGTATGTTCTAATTCGTCCAAACTCAATGCAGTTGTTATTACAGTAGGGAGTCTTAATTCATGGCGGTGGACTATGATTTGGTATAATTTTTCTTCTGCCCAAGGGGTACTACTTTCTCCACCTAAGTCGTCAAGGATTAATAATTCACTCTCTTTTAGTGATTCGAATAATGCATCGAAATTAATATTGTTGGTCGGTGCAAAACTAGATCTGAGATAATCGAGTAAATTGGGAACAAATGCGTAATACACTGAGTGACTCTTTTTTTCAAGTTCATTGGCAATTGCAATAGCAAGATGAGTTTTTCCAGATCCATGAGGTCCTGTGATTAATAGCCATCCTTCTGGATGTTCTGAAAATGTTTTGGAGGCGTTCAATGTTTGTAGTAGTGCTGATTTTTGTTCATTGTTGGAGTTACTATTTCCAGAAGGATCGAATTTATCAAAAGTCATTCTATTAGCCATTTGCTTAGGTAAACTTCCTATATGACTTGTGTTCTTATTATTTTTTAATCCCGTCTCGATTAATTGAGTGAATCCGGAATGGGATGAGAGTTTAGCGCTGATAGATGAGTCCAAAGAATCGAATGGATCTCGCACAGTGAATACAGTTGGCAACTTATGGTTGAATCTATGATTTAATATTTGGAGTAATTTTTCTTGCGCCCATGGGGTGGATGATGCGGTACTGAGGTCGTCTAAAATTAACATAGGTACGGATTTGATCTGTTCGAATAATGCGTCATATTGAGAGTTATTGTCTGGAGCGAATGCAGATCTTAGATGATCTAATAATTCTGAAACTGCTATGAAATAAGTCATTATTTCGTCTGTTATACAAGTGTTGGCTATGCATGCCGCTAAATGGGTTTTACCCGATCCATGTGATCCAGTGAATATAATCCAACCAGAGGGTTCGATTGAATAGGAGTGAGCTTTCTGAAGGGCTTGTTCGAATATTAGTTGTTCTGCAACATCTTTGAAATAATCTTTATGAGTGGTTTCGAATGTTAACTGTGTTAAAGGCCCAAGGTTACTTACATTTTGTAATGTGGCTAACCGTGTCTCTTCAGTTTTTGTCTTTTGGCATTCGCACTGAAATGCTGCTCCAAAATCTGGATGTCCAAAGGGAAGTTGTTTACTTACCCACCCTATATCTTGGCAAATTGTACAATTAATTATTTCGGAGTCTGTGCTTTCTATACTCGTCAAGGTGTTTGTTACTGCCAGACGCCTTAATATGTCTCCTAAACTTTCCATCTTTTTTGCCTTCGTGTTTCCACCGTTTTAATATTGTGTGTATATATTTCCAGTTATTCTTGCTTGCAGATACGGCAATATCGAATGCTTCTTGTATCCAGTCCGGCGGATACATTTGCTCCGATTCTTTAAGCTCTTCTGATATTGAAGGTGTTATTGTTCCTATATTATTTTCATATAGCTGAAAAATATTCGGGTTAACTATATTCGGTTTTTTACTTTGCGTTTGAGGTACTACGGGACTATGATCAGAATTAATAACATTATATCCATTTAAAAGAAGTTCATCTAGGTCTTTTTCGTTGTTCAATGAATAATAGATTTGGCTATTCTCTTCATCTAGTCGAGATAATTGAGTAAAAATGCCACGGTTAATCACTGCATTTAATCCAGATCTGATTTGTTGTTTGTTTTCATATAATCCTCTATTTAGGAGTGAATTGGATAAAATATCGGATTGGTTAATAATTTTTGGGTAACCGTTGACCTTTTGTAGTAGATAATACATTGTTAGGATAACTTTTAATTCTTTTGAATCGTCAACTTGTTCTATCATCATTTCAAAAAATGAAGATGTGCTCATATTTTTGAAATTGTTTTCACTCATTCTAAATCTCTCTGACTCGAGGTAACGAATTAAATCTAACAACATTTTCGTTAAAAATTAAATTGATAGATCCAGTAGGTCCATGCCTATGCTTGGCAACTAAAACTTCCGCTATACCTTTGGGATAGGGTCTTTCAGGAAATTGTTGATCCCATTCTTGTTCTGTATAATATGAATCCTCCCTATATATGAACATTACTATATCAGCATCTTGTTCAATAGAGCCGCTATCTCGTAAATCAGATAATAAAGGTCTGTGCCCAGGCCTATTTTCAATAACTCGGCTTAGTTGAGATAAAGTGAGTATTGGTATATGGAGGTCTCTAGCCATACCTTTTATAGATCTTGAGATGTAGCTCATTTCTTGGACTCTGTTAGATGTCGCTGAATTTGAGGTGCCTTGTATTAGTTGGAGGTAATCAACTATTAATAGATCTAGACCATGTTCTAGAGCAAGCCGCCTGCTTTTGGTTTGCATTTCTAAGACGGATTGAAATGGAGTGTCATCAATGAACAAGGGTATATCTGATAATTGACCTATGGAGTCTGTTATTCGTTGTTCATCAGATTCTGTGACTAATCCTAGTCTAAGCCTATGTGCATCTACATTTGCTTCTGCTGCTAACATTCGCATGGCTAACTGTTCTCTGCTCATTTCTAAGCTAAATATCCCTACTTTTAGACCGTTTTTTGCAGCTGTTACCGATATACTGACTGCCAGGGAGCTTTTACCAAGTCCTGGACGTGCTCCTAAAATGACTAGGTCTGACCGTTGTAAGCCTCCGAGCAATTGATCAAGATCGTCGTATCCAGTCATAATAGGACCCGAAGCGGCGTCTAAATCATCAGCGAATGTTGCTCGATCTTCTAAGTATTCATCAAAAATTTGTCGTAAAGGTGCAAATCCTCGGTTAGCGTCAGTGTCTCTGATTTTAAATATTAGATCTTCTGCTTGCCTGATTGATGTATCAACGTCCTCCGAATCTGCATAACCTATTGAAGATATCTTAGAAGCTGCGTCTATCAATTGGCGCATTTTAGAAGCTCGTGCTATCAGGTTAGCATAGTGCTCTGCATTAAGTGATGTGGGAGTAATGGCAATCAAATGGCTGAGGTAGGCTATACCACCAATTATGTCTAATTGCTGGTCTCTGCTAAGTTCACGGCTCAAGGTAATCTGGTCAATCTCTTCGTTCCGTTCAACCAGTTTGGTGCATGCTAGGTAGCAAATCCTGTTTTTTTCTCTGTAAAAGTCATTAGGTAAGATCTTTGTCGATACTTTCAGGAATGCATCACTGTCGATTAGGATTGATCCGAGGACGGCTTCTTCAGCCTCTATATCGTGTGGCAGAAGTTGTTCTGCGTACATTACTATTCTTCGGCAGTGGCCACTATTTTTATATTAGCTTGTATTTCGTTAGCAAGTCTGAGTGAGACATCAAATTCTCCGGGTTCTCTGATTGCTTCCATTACATCTAACAGTCGTCGTTCAATAGTTCTGCCTAATACTTCGCTTAATTCGTCAGCTACTCTTGTTCCGGTTATAGCTCCATAATATCTGCCAGTAGGTGTAACTCTACCGGTTATTTCTACCGTTGTACCTTCAATAAGCTTAGCTAATTCAGACATCTCTGAAGTTATTTGAATTCTAACTTTGTCCCCGGCTACTTTAATTTTATGCAATCTTTTAATAGCGTCTTCGGTAACAAGTTCAGCGTAATGCTTTGGAATCAAATAATTCCGAGCGTATCCATTTGATACTTTTTTAATTTGGCCAGCTTCTGCTGTTCCAGGTACATCTTGTAAAAATACTACTTCCATTTTTAAACCCTTGTTGTTTTGTTCTAACTGTATTATACATTAATGATAAATTAACGGGTAGTTTTTGTCATTTTTGCACATTTTACCACCAGACATGGCCAAGAAAATGAGATGTCATTATCGCTATTTTGTATTTGAAATTGTTCTTTTATGCTAGTACTTGCTTCTGTAAATTGTTGTTTCAAACTATTTATATTTTGAGTATTAACCCCAGTTCTTGCTACCCAATTGTTAAATTGTAGGTAAATTCTTGTTGTTTTTTCACACTGCAATTGAAACCCTGCATTTTGTAATAAGTTTTTTATGTTAGTTGGAGTTCTGTTATAAATATGAGAAAGATCACGTTGTAGCTCGATGTCATTTAACCATTTTTCTGCTTCCAGATCTTCCGGGCTGACACTGTCTGCAATTATGAGGGTTCCATTATTTCTTAAAATTCTATGAGATTCTTCTAGGTATGATTTAAAGTTGGGGAAGTGGTGGCCTGCTTTCCTGCATGTAATTAGATCTACAATACCGTCTTTTATAGGAATCTGTTCCGCAATGTTCTGCACTATTGAGATATTTTTTATGTTTTTATTCGAATATGCGTTATAAGCTTGTTGCAGCATTTGTGAAGTGGGATCACTAGCAATGACTAATGTGGAAAATTTGCTTAAACTAAGTGCTGTGAACCCCGCTCCTGTTCCAATGTCCATTGTGATATTATATTTAGTGTCGCCAAGAAATTCTTCTATTATATCTAAACTGTCATCGCGAACGTGTACGGAGCTAGAAGCATATTGAGGAGCGTGTTCGCCAAATACTTGTTGTGCTTTTGATTTACTATTCATCAGTCAATTATTCAATAAATAGATTCTAACTGTGTAGTAAAGTATAACTAATGTAAATGTTACGATCGATGCGAGTAGTAATTTTAGTATAGTAAATTTATTCATGCTGTTACGTTTATAAACGGTTTTCTAATTTTGGTATGTCTATGAAAAAATAATTATAGTATTCGGCGATAACAGTCCAAAAACCGTCATTGTCAGTTTGGCTTCCATCTATCTCCCCAAACCAGATGGGCAATAATTCTTGAAGTTCCTGTAGTATTGGCTGACCTTCTTTTATTAAATAATTTATTCCAGTGGACGTTATTGTGTATTGGTTATTTGCATTAAGTTCCAGCTTGTTTTGGGATATTAGAGTTTTGATGCAATTATCTACAGTTTGCTTTAATTGTTCTTTAATCATAGCCTGAATTTGTGTAGCTGTGCCCTTTACTATGATTTTATGCACCGTGGCTTCAATTTCATCTTGGCTTTGGCCGTTATCGTAATGATTTAAAACATTGTAGTTTAGTATGAACATTTCGTAATGTTTATTCATTGCATTGTCACTACTTACCTTCAGGCCGCGTAGTTTATGGGGAAGTCGGTTTGGTATTTGTGGAATTTGGGCTTTTGAGTTTGTGCGCAAACGGCTCCAGTACTTGATGCGGATGATCCAAAATATGACAGATCTCTGATAACTATATGAGATTGGTTAGTAGAATTCATACAATTCCTCAGTTTAAAATGGTCGGGGTGATAGGATTTGAACCTACGACCTCCTGTTCCCAAAACAGGCGCGCTACCCCTGCGCTACACCCCGACATAAGTGGTACCCCCGGAGAGGGTCGAACTCTCGTCTCAGGCTCCGGAGGCCAGCGCTCTATCCACTGAGCTACGGGGGCCTAGAGCTAACAATATTAACATGGCCCTCAAATACTAACAATAACTATCTTTAGAAGATAGACAAATACTGTATAGAATTATAGACTAAATTTAATTTACATGGAGGTAGAACATGCCTAATTTTAGACCAGACCATTTAAAAAATTTAGCAGTCAGTATTTATGTTGCTAAAGGTACGCCAGAAGATGAAGCAGAAGTAGTTGCAGCTCACCAGGTTAAAGCAAATTTAGTTGGTCACGATTCCCATGGAGTCATACATGTGCCTGAGTATTGCGAAAGAATAGATAAAGGACACATAGTTCCTGGAGCTCCGTTTCTTATTGAGAAAGAAACTGCATCTACAGCAGTTATAGAAGGAAATTGGGGGTTTGGTTTTGTAGTTACAGAAAAGGCTATGAACTTAGCAATAAAAAAAGCATCAGAAACCGGAGTTGCTACAGTTACTGTGAAACATCAAAGCCATATTGGTAGATTAGGTGATTACGCCACTATGGCTTTAAATTCAAACATGATAGGAATGATAACGGCTGATTCTGGAGCAGGGCCTAAGGCCGTAGCACCGTTTGGAGGGAAGGCTCGTAGATTAGGTACTAATCCTATTTGTATTGGAGTTCCTAGTGACTTAGATGGACCAGTTGTTTTAGATATGGCTACAAGCGCAGTTGCTGCAGGTAAAATAAGTTTAGCTAGAAACAGGGGAGAACAAGTACCATTAGGGTGGATAGTTGATAAAGATGGAAACCCGACCACCGACCCGAATGATTATTATGCTGGCGGTGCTATTTTGCCTGTTGGGGCTGATCAAGGCCACAAGGGATATGGCCTATCCTTCATGGTAGAAATGTTCTCAGGGTTATTCACTGGATTAGGCTTTGGAATTGACCCAAAGGCTCGCCATAATGATGGTTGTTTTATAAGTGTTTATAATGTTGAATATTTTAGAGAAGTTGCTGAATTTAAGACTAGTGTGAAAGAGTTTGCTGAATTTGTTAAAACTTCTCCACCTGCAACAGGCTTTTCTGAAGTTTTCTATCCTGGTGAAATTGAACATAGAACTGAACAAAAAAGAAGAGCTGAAGGTATATTTATTGAAGACGAAACGTGGAGACAAATTACTGAATTAGCTCGCTCTTTGAATGTTGAAGAAAGTATAATTAGTGGTTAGATCATTATAGTAGAGGAGAGATGGCTGAGCGGTTGAAGGCGCCGGTCTCGAAAACCGGTATATTCTTTTGGGTATCGTGGGTTCGAATCCCACTCTCTCCGCCACTACTTGGGGGTGTGAATGGAATTTAGAATCATTCACTGGTTCCGGCAAGATCTTAGAATACATGACAACCCAGCTCTATCTGAGGCGTGTGAAAATGCCCAAATACTACCTGTATATATAAACGACTATGGGTCTGTTTCTGAACCTGGTTTTGTGTCTAAATCTTGGTTACATCGTTCACTTGAAAATTTGAATGAGTCACTTAAAGGCAATTTACAAGTTTTCCATGGTGACACTAAATCTATATTGTTAAGGTTAATTGATAAATATGACATAAATAAACTCGTTTGGAATAAAGTTTATACACCCGAACATTTAAATTTAGATTCAGAAGTAATTCAATTATTAACTAATAAACATATCGATTACAATTGCTTCAATGGCTCTTTACTAGTGGACCCATCAGAGATTTTAAACCAACATCAATTGCCATATAAAGTTTTCACACCTTTTTCAAAAAAAATAAACACTTTAATGCCCAATATCAGACCCTTGACAGATATAACACATATATCATGCATTGAGGATAATGAGAAAGAATGCAAGTTATTAGATTTGGGATTGCTTGCTAAACCCGACTGCACTAATCAATTATTAAAAAATTGGTCTATTGGTGAAAAAGCTGCGACCAAGCAGTGCGATATATTTGTAAATAAGGGTTTAAATAATTATAAACTTGGTAGAGATTTCCCTAGCCTAAATAATGTTTCTAAATTATCTCCATATTTACATTTTGGCGAAATATCTCCTATTCAGATTTGGAATGCTGTTTCTGAACAAAGAGAACAATTTGAAGATGATTCAGATAAATTTTTATCTGAACTTGCATGGAGAGAATTTTCATATTATTTACTTTATCATTTCCCATCTTTGCCATATAAAAATGTACAAGAAAAATTTGATAATTTCCCATGGGAAGAAAATACTATTCATCTAATACAATGGCAAAAAGGCATTACTGGATATCCTTTAGTAGATGCTGGCATGAGAGAACTTTTTAGCACAGGGTACATGCACAATAGATTGCGAATGATTGTTGGTTCGTTTCTTGTGAAAAATTTATTAATTAATTGGCATCATGGAAGAGATTGGTTTTGGGAGCGGTTAGTGGATGCAGATATAGCTAACAACAGCACTGGATGGCAATGGGTTACAGGATGCGGTGTAGATGCAGCTCCATATTTTAGAATATTTAACCCGATTATACAGGGAAGAAAATTTGATCCCGATGGGCACTATATTAAAACTTATGTTCCTGAATTAAAAAATCTTCCAACAAAATATTTGTTTAGCCCGTGGGAAGCTCCAGGATCTATTTTAGATAAATCTGGCGTCAGATTAGGAATTGATTACCCTTGGCCAATTGTAGACTTAAAAGAATCAAGAGCAAAAGCCTTAAAGGCTTTTGCTAGTATCAAACTTGATACTTAGTGACATTAAGATATACTGGAAGACATAATTTTAACAATTAGGATGTATATGAAATTTTCTGATTTTCTGTTTCCAGAGAGTAAAGTCCCTGCAGGAGACTATAATGTAATTACTGAGTCTTTATCAGAAGCTCAGTTATGTGACAAATTAGGATTTGACACCGTTTGGTTGGCCGAACATCATTTTGATGGAGGATGCGCATATGTTGATCCGATGACCTTTGCATCAGCTATTGCTAGTTCTACCAATAATATTCGTATAGGTTTTGCAGTTGCACAAATGGCTTTGCACCACCCGATAAGATTTGCAGAGCAAGTTTCATTAATTGACAATATAAGTAAAGGAAGAATAACTGTAGGTGTAGGAAAAGGTTCTGCATATAATTATTATGAATTTAGAGGATTTGGAGTAGACCCGTCAGAATCTATTGCAAGATTATCGGAAGTTGAAGAAATATTATCGAAAGTCTGGACTAATGATAATTTTAAGCATTCAGGCCAATTTTGGGATATAGATTTACCTTCTCTTCGACCAGCAGTGTATCAAAAACCTCATCCTCCAGTATTGAGAGCATGCTCAGGGGAAGAATCTGTAAAAGAAATGGCAAAACAAAACAGGCCATTTCTAATGAACATCCAAACTAATGAAGTAACCAAAAACAGAATAGATGCATACCGCCATACCATGAAATCCTGTAAATTCGATGACGAGCAAATAGACTATAATTTAGCTAATTCGTGGGCTTGGAGAAATATTGTTGTTGCTGATACAGATAGGGAAGCTGAAGAAATTGGAGTAAGTAGTTTTCTAAATATGCGCAAATTCTTGACAACCAACAGAGAGAAATATAACACTCAGCAAGAAATTAGCGATCAAATCGCAGCAACTTCTAAAAGAGCATTAGATAGCGTAGAAGACGGGTTACTATATGGATCCCCAGAGACCATTTGTGAGAAATTAAAAATGATTGATGATACTGGCATAGGCGGAATGATTATTCATTTCCGATTAGGTGATATGTCATGGGAAACCGCTCAACATAGTATAGAATTGTTTGCTAACAAGGTTATGCCAGAATTCACTTAATCTTGATGATGTATTATATGGATAACATGATTATGATGCCTGTATTACTTATCTAATTCATCTTCCATGATTGTTGATGCCATATATTTTCCCATTCGGACACTATAATTAGTCCCTCTATCTTCAGGATAAATTTGAGAAGTATTGGCTAGATACACATTTTTAATTGGAGTGTCATGAGGTGGCATTTTTTTTGAATAATCCAGGCTCATAACTGGTTGTGCTTTATTGATTTTGAAGTGGAACGAATTTTTAATCCAAGAATCGTTGAAGCTTGGATTAATTTTATTTAAATATGGCTTGTATGTTTCTATCAGGTTTCTCTCAGTCATTTGGTAGATATCAGTTTCAGTACCGACATAGTTTGTTATGTAAATGATATGACTTCCTTGGTATTCCGAATTAGGTATTAAGTTGGTGTGTTCTATAATACCCAAGAAAGGAAATGTAGGTTCTGCTATATTCATCCAGTAAAATTCAGAGAGACTGTTTTCCAGCTCTAAAATCAAAACTACTGCGGATAGATAATTTACGGCTCTAAGCTTACTTATATAGTTTGGAAATTTATGCAATTCAGGAATGAGTTTTTCAAAAATATCGTTGGATACTGTTGATAATATTTTATCGAATCGTTTTGGTTTAGATCCTGCTGAATTTGTTGATATGATAGTACCATTTTCGTCATTGCTTATTGAAGTGACAGATGTATTGATAAGTATTTTTACGCCGTTATTAATAAGTTTATCGTTTAGTACTGTCAGAATGTTATTGAAACTGCCAACTGGATACCCCAATAATTCTGAATTTGTACCTTTATTCCGAGACTTTACTCTTGTATTCAACTTACCCCAGATCCAAGCCATTGGCACATTTTTATAAAGGTTTTCTCCAAATTTTCCAATTAACAAAGGCTCCCATAAAACTTTATAAGCTTGACTACCTAAGTATTTATTTAACCATTCAGCGGCTGAAATTTTTTCATATTTCATCCATTTTTTTTGCCGTTGAATGTAAAATAGTACTATGCCAAGACGAATTCTGTTTAATATTGTTAGTGGCCTTAATTTTAATAAGTCAAAAGGAGTATTCAAAGCATATATTTTTGATTGGGCGTAAATACCAACAGTTGATTTGATCCACCGCATACCATCAGGTATGCCAATGATTTGGATCAAGTCTAATATATCTTCATCACTAGTAAATATGTGATGGTAACCTCTTTCGAGCTGCGCTCCGTTCAAATCGAAAGTGGAAGCATGTCCTCCAATAAATGGAGCGTGTTCATATATGGTCACTTGGTGGCCGTGTTCGCTAAGAAAATATGCTGCAGTCAGTCCGGTCATACCGGCGCCGATTATTCCAATTTCCATTATTTTTTATGTCCTTATTGTTGGACTTAGGAATTTATCAACACTTTAACATAAGCTTGAAAATTTTCCATATTAGACGAGATTGTTTTTGGCATTTCAATTGCAATTTCTAATGGGAAAGTTATGATTCCGCGAGTGGTTTTTGGGACTGCACTGATTTGTACAATTTCTCCTTTGTAAGGAATAACACTCAATTCTGGTATATGAACTTTGACTGCAGTACCAAGATTTATGTGTTGCAAATAATCCCCTTCTACATAACCTTGAAAGATCAAAGAATTGGGATCAACCAATTTCAATACTATGGAATCGTTATTTATTCGATCGTCAATTTTTCCATTTATTGAATATATGAGCCCTTCTGAGGGAGACAGTATTTCGGATTTCTCATAATTAGTTACTGCGTCTACTAAAGCTTGTTTATATAACGCTACAGACGACGCGTTTAGGTTATTTTGACTATCATTTGGATCGGAAATTAATTCTTCAAGTTCTTTTGATAACTTCACTAAAGTTGATTTGGATTCTTCAATTTCTTTAGTTGCAGACGTTATGGCTGTTTGAAGTTCTTTATAAGTCAATGAACTAGAGCCATCGGTAAGGTTGTTCAAAGAAGTGTTCGCATTCGTTAATGTGTTTTGCGCAACAGTTACTTTTATATTAAGGTCTGCTTTATCTAATTCCTTTGTATCATCTAATATATTGTCTAAATCAGCCTCTGCCTTGTCTATTGCTATTGAGGCAATCTCTATAGCAGTTTCGTACCGATTCACTTCGTCGAAATCAAAGATTCCATCTCGGAAAGGTGCTTTTCTCAGCCATCCTAGTCGATAATCATGTAATGCATCTTCCGCAATTTGTAAATTATGGATGGCAGTTTCTTTAGTTTTTTGGGCTGTTACAATTTCTTGAGCGTTGGTTATTGCATGGTTATTCAAGTTGCGTTCAGCAGTTTCTAGTTTTAATTCAGCAGTTGTGACAGCTTGTTCTGCAGAAGTAATTTTTTGAACTTGACTGTCTTCAAAATTGGCTAGTTTTTTGTGAGCTGTATCCAAAGATGTAACAGATATAGCTTGTGTTTTCTGAGTGTCGGCTATCTCAGATTCTTTCTTGGCAATCAAGTTATCTTGGGCAGACATGTGTAAATTTTGTGTTTCTATTGCATTATCTAAATTTAATCTGGATTGTTGTATTTGTTTGTGGAACGTAGCTTTGGTTGTATTATCTATTGTCATTAATAGCTGATCTTGTTGAACGTGTTGGCCTTCTTTTATATGAATCTCGCCGATTTTCCCTGTGATTCCGAAATCGAGTGATTTACGGTCTTTAAAAACAAGATTTCCTTTTATTTTAACTTCCTTTTCAGTAACTTGTTCCGTTTGAGGTGTCGGTATATCGTTGTTGTTAGCGTTGTCATTCGGGAGACAGGAAGCTAACAATAGAGTTGAAAATACCATGGAAACGATGAAAAATTTGACCCTGTTAGGAAACAAAGTGTTCTTTATTTGGCTAAGAATTTGCATTTGTTTTACGCCCTCTCCTTATTTTGAGAAAAGTTTTATTAGTGAAAATTGTAATAAATCTAATTGGTGATTCTTGAAATATTAAGTATATAGAAGGAATTACTATCAAAGTTAAAAATGTATTACTGATAAGACCTCCAATAACTACTGTGGCTAATTCTGCTCCAATTATTTCTCCACTCCCGCCTGCTGATAAAGCTAGTGGCAATAGCGCAAAAGTTGTTGTAAAAGCTGTCATTAATATAGGTCTTAATCGAATTCTACCTGCCTCTAACATAGCATCATAAGCATTCATCCCTTGGTCTTTAAGTTGTTCTACAAAGGTCAACAGCACGAGTGCATTTGTAACTACAACTCCAATTAAAAGCAAGAATCCCATTAAAGCTGACAAGCTTAATGTTCTATCAGTGATAGTTAAAGCTACTAGTGCACCTACAATTGCCAGGGGGAGGCTTAACACGATGATAAAAGGAGTTTTCAAAGATCCTAAACATATAACCATGACTAGGTAGACAAGTATCACTCCAATGAACATTGCTGCGTATAAATCGTTGAACCCTTCAGAGATTTGTCGAAATATTCCACCACTTTCTACTGTGACTCCCAATGGCAAAATAGTGTTTTGGACAATTTCGTCTATTTTTCTTCCTATACCTTGGGCGTCCTCTGCTGTGATATTACCATTTATATTTATGGATCTTTCGTTGTCAAATCGTTTGATTGAAGTGGGTCCATCTTCAATAAAAATATTAGCGATCGATCCTAGTTTTATTTTGCCTGATGGGGTTTCAATATCTAATCCTTTAAACATATTTATATTATTTTCATCAACTACATATCCTTTAAAAATAATATCCATAGTGGTATCTTCAATGTCAATTTCAGAAATTTTATTTCCTACCAATAATAAATTTACCTGAGAACCAACAGCCATTACACTTGTGCCGTACTGCGTAATTTTTTCAATGTCTGGTCGAATTACTATTTGAGGCGTAGATTCTTTTAAATCGCTATTAATATTTTTAACGCCTTCTAATGTTTCAATTTTGGTCATCAATAAATTTGCAGCTTTATTAACGTCGTTGAAATTTTTGCCGGTCAGAGTTAATTGTAAATCTTCAGCTGGTGGACCGTTACTTAAGCTTTGAATGTTAATTTCAGTTGATTCATTAAGTTTAATATTTTGCTCTAGGTAGGTAACAGTTTCTATTTGTTGGGTTTTATCAAGTGTTATGAAAAATCCAGCCAAGTTGAATCCGCTAGATGCAGAATCTACCCCCTGTACATTGGAAGATGCTCCGAGACTTACTTGATAAGTCTTTACTATGTTATCTTTTTCGAGTTTACTTAGGATACTTTCTATCTTTAACACTTCGTCGAAAGTCTCATTAATTGAGCTGCTCGTCGGGAGCTCTAAGTCTATTGTAATGAATTCAGATTCAGTAGCAGGGAACAACGTCGCTGGGATAAAAGTTAATAACCCAAAACTGGAACCAGAGATTATTATGGAGGATATTATCACGACTATTTTGTGATTTATGGACCATTTGAGAACCGGTATGTATATTTTTTGCAATATATTAGGACCGTCTGTATTGAGCCGAGCGGCGTTTCTTATATTTTCAGTTTTTAGAACGAAAACGCTTAATACAGGCACTGCCGTTAAAGCTATTATTGTCGATGCTAACAAAGCAAAACTAACAGATATAGCGAAGGGGGTAAAGAATTCGCCTACTAATCCCTGTATAAAAGTTAATGGTATAAAAACTGCTACAGTAGTTAGAGTTGATGAAATTATAGCTGATCCAACTTCTTTGGTTCCGCTTATGGCTGCTTCCATTTTGGTTTCACCAAATTGGATATGCCTGTAAATATTTTCTAGTACTACTATACTGTCATCGACGACCCTTCCTACGGCAATGGCTAATCCTGCTAAACTCATGAAGTTTAGAGATATACCATATAAATTAACGGCTATGATCCCAAGTAATAAACTTAGTGGTATTGAACATCCAATAATGAATGTTGGGCCTAAAGCGGTTCTAGCACCTCTCCAAATAGTAGGTTTAATACTCAGAAGAAATATGAATACCACTGTCATTGCGAATAGAAACCCTATTGCTCCTTCACTAAAAAGTTTTACTAATTGTCGTTCGACTTCTGGTCCATCATTTTGTAACGTTAAAATACTAATATCTTCCGGAAGATTGGTTAAATTAGCCATTACTTGGGAAATTTCATCAGTTACTGTGACAGTGTTGGCATCAGGATCTTTCAATATGAATAGAGTTAGACTTGGTTTTCCATTGGTTCTTGATATAGTTGTAGCTTTATCAGTGTCAATAGTCACTGATGCGACGTCGGCTAATTTAATAGGCCTATCGTAATAAATTTGGAAGGCTTTGGTTGAAGGGTTTAATTTCTTTTCGTACCCAACTACTATATTGTTTAAATCTTTTATTGAATTGAATTCATTAGTTGTTTTGATAGGATATTTGATCCCTTTGGCATCCATGCTCCCAGCCGCCATATCAATATTATTATTTTGTATAGCATTGGAAATATCATTTCGAGATAACCCTACATCAGACAACTTGCTATCATTGAATAAAATTTCAACTCGTTCCAAAGATTTACCTGATATATCAACTCGAAACACACCGTTTACTGATTCTATTTGGGGTGCTATCAAATCATCCACTATTTTTTGCAACGAAGGTATGTCTCTTTTTCCACTAATGGTTAGTCGCATGATGGGGAAGGTGTTATTGTTGATACGGCTTATTAGTGGGGTTGTTGCAAATTCAGGAAGGGTCACAGTTGAAATTGCGCTTTCTATATTCCGCTCAGCTTCTTTCATGTCTTCACCGAACTCAAATGTTGCCATAGTTACAGAATTAGAGCTTGAAGAACTAGATGTTACTTCCCTGATTCCATCTACTGAATCAATTGCAGTTTCTATCGGGAGTGTAATATCTCTGTCAATTGTGTCAGGGTTGGAGTTCGGGTAAAAGGTAATTATTGTCACATTCGGGAATTCAATGTCCGGAAATAATTCTTGTTCGAGAGTAACGTACGAATATACTCCAACAAATGCAACTATTATGATTAGGAGTAGTGAGACCGATTTTCTTTCTAACGCAAGTCTGGTAAGGAAACTCAATTTATTTTACCTTAGTTTTAATGTAGATGTAGTATACCATATACGTTTAGTTAAATATATACTACATTCCGTTCTGGCATTTGAATAGTTGCCTTGCTGTTTATAATGAATACGCGCATTTCCGACAATCAATATTAGTATGATTTGCATACTGCAATCATTTTAAGTACCAGAAGACTCAAAAGCAAGTAGACAACCACTCAGTATCAAGATTGACGTTATGTGAGAAAATTAGAAATAGCAAAGAGAATTTTCACATGTGAAAATTCTACCAATATAGTAGGCATATGCTAAAATATTAGCCACTCGTGTAGGTACATTGCCGGTGTAGCTCAGTGGTAGAGCGGCGGTTTCGTAAACCGTAGGTCAAGGGTTCAACTCCCTTCATCGGCTTACATGCGATTTTATTTTGTATAAGGTCAGTGTTTGTGATTAATTTTCGGGCTCTCTTTATTTTGTTAAGGCCATGGCAATGGATTAAAAACTTGTTGATTTTTATACCATTGATATTCGCTTTAGAATTATTTAATTACGATTTTGTTATTAAGGCCATTTGGGGATTCATAAGTTTATGTTTAATATCGAGTGCTGTTTACTGCATTAATGATGTATTTGACTCTAAAATTGATGCAACTCATCCTGTTAAAAAGTTGCGCCCAGTATCGTCTGGAGAGGTTACTAAATCGCAGGCCATCTTTGCAGCAATTCTGTGTATTATCTTGGCTTTTATACCTTTGATTGCAACGTTTAATTTGAGCTTTACAATTTTAATATCAGCATATTTTGCAATTAATATGGGATATTCTTGGATATTTAATAAAAAGTTTTATATAGGAATTATGATTGTTGCTACAGGATTTGTGATTAGGGTCTTATCGGGATCTTTGGTGATAGGAGTTGAAATATCAGAATGGTTGATATTGGTTACATTTACCGCTGCTGTCTTTATAAGCTTACTAAAGCGCCGCAAAGCTTTAGTAATGGATTTGGATGACAATAATAAACTAGATAATGATATTACCTTAACAGATCATTATATTAATATTACAGCCGGATTATTGATAGTGCTGTACTGTTTGTGGACCATGATAGGCCAAACTGTAATAATAAAAAATAATTTGATATTTACTATACCTTTGGTGATGTATTCCATATTCAAGTTTCTTGCAGTAATGACACACCCAAACGCAGAAGACGACCCTTCGAAACTTTTTATTAAAGATAAATCTTTACTTTGTGCGGTATTCGCCTGGATTTGCCTGTGCATTATTTTAATGTATATAGATTTTTCTCAACTGCTATGAAATCCTTAAAATATATTCCTTGGACAAAATATCCGCAATATGACCATATTGCAATATGGTCATATTTAGAGCAGCTACCCAATGATTTTGAACAAAATAAAATGTTGGCATTTGGAAAGGGAAGTTCATATGGAGATGTGTGTTTGAACCAAAATGGAATTCTTTTTGATACAAACGCACTAAGTTCTATATTTGAATTTGATAGAGTTACTGGTATATTGCGTTGCGGATCTGGAACAACTATCAAACAAATTCTTAATAAAATAACTCCAGTTCACTGGTTTTTACCAGTTGTGCCGGGTACCAAAAACGTCTCGGTAGGGGGAGCTATTGCAAATGACATTCATGGTAAAAATCACCATGTGAAAGGCAGTTTTGGTAATCATATTGTTTCTTTGGAGATATATCGTACAGATGTTGGACTCGTCGAATGTAGTAATGATAAGAACTCCGCGCTGTTTCATGCAACAATCGGAGGCATAGGCCTTACTGGCCTGATAATTACGGCTACAATACAATTAATCCGAATTCCATCTCAGTTCTTGGACATTGAAAACAAACCTTTTGGCAGTATTAAAGAATTTATCGACTTAACTACAAAAGTCGATTCTGAATATGAATATACTGTGGGATGGTTAAACAGCACCGGAACAACGGGAAGCGGAATATTACAATTGGCTAATTTTTGTGATATTCCCAAATACAACAAAAACAATAGAATTATTAAAGAACGTAATATACCTTCATTTTTGGCTAAATCATGTAAAGTGAATAGAATTTTAGTTAAAATTATAAATAGAATCTATAATATTAGAATGATAACTAATAATGGTGTAAGACATTTTAATGATTATTTGTTTCCATTGGATTTCATAACAGATTGGAATAAGTTTTTACCCTCTTCTGGGTTCATTCAATATCAATGTCGCATTCCGTATGACAATGCTTCAGATATTATTACTAAGCTTCTAGAATTGGCATTTTCTGCAAAAACAGTGTCTTTTTTGAACGTGATAAAAATATTTGGCCTTGTTGAGCCTAATGGATTTATGTCATTTCCGCGGCAAGGAGTTACTTTATCAATTGATTTTTTTAAAATTAATGCTAAAACTTTGGAAATTTTAGATATTATGGACAATATTGTTTTTAATTGCGGAGGAGCGATATACCCGGCTAAAGATTTCAGAATGAACCCAAAGTATTTTCGCCGTAATTTTTTGCATTTAGAACAATTTGTTCCTCATATAGATCCTAATTTTTCATCTAGCTACTGGAGGAGAATGAACGAATGAATGATTATAAAAACGTATTGGTTGTTGGAGCCAATTCCGATATTGCAAAAGAATGTTCTCTTATATGGGCTAAAAGAGGATGTAATTTTGTATTAGCTTCAAGAGATCTAAATAAAATGAGTGAACTAAAGCAGAAACTAGAAGTTAATAATGCACCAGCAGTGTATTTGTATGAGATAGATGTCATAAATTATGAAACGCATGGTAAGTTGATAGAATTTTGTGAGAAAAACTTAGGAAAGATAGATTTAGTATTGATCGCTCATGGGGTTTTATTCAATTCTGAAGAAATGAAAAATACAACAAACTTAAAAAAACTTATTGAAATTAATGGTGTGAGTACCGTCTTGTTAATTCGGGCTTTGTTTAATCATATGAAAAATAATGTTAGCGGTGGTATTTGTGTTATTTCTTCTATCGCTGGTGACAGGAGCAGACCTAGTAATTTTGAATACGGAATGACAAAACAGATGGTGAGTTTTTATTTGGAAGGGCTACGGCAAGAAGCTCATGAATGTAATATTTCTTTAACTTTAATTAAACCAGGGTTAGTTGCAACTAGTATGACTTCCCATATGCCTAAAACAAAATTATTTTCCTCACCTGTTGCTGTAGGGTATTCAATAGTGAGAGCGGTAGATCGCCATAAGTTTTCAGTATATACGCCTCGGTACTGGAAATTGATAGCGGTTATTTTAAGAAGTCTACCGTTTAAATTTTTAGCTAGATCTAATATATGACTTTGCGCCATTCATTTCTTATTTGCTAAGGAGTAGCGAATAAGTTCCATGGCCAAGAAGAATATATAGTGTTCCAAGGGAATAAGTTAAAACTTAACAGCCCTATTACTGCTATGGTAATAAGCCCACCCAGTAACATTGTTAAGAATATTCCTTGTTTACCGAAAGGAAGATTTGGCATTTTTAATTGTCCTATGTTTAATTTATTTAATTATTGTAGCAGATTGAGGTAGGTATTTTGAAGATGGAATCACATTATGAAAAATTGTGTTGGTCTGGGTCTTGCAAATTATTTTCTAAAAATATCTGACCATTTTCATAATAGTTTTCTGCTGTGCGCTTAATCATTTCATGATGTTTTGAGTCAGTTTGTTTCACTATTTTGGCTGGAGCACCTACGACAAAGGAATTGTCTGGTATTATGGCATTCCCGAGAACCACAGAACCTGAAGCTATGATGCTGTTAGATCCTATTGAAGCTTCATTATTTACTATGGCTCCGTTACCTAATAAAGTATTGCTCCCAACATATTTAGCATGACACATAACCAAGTGCCCAAGTGTAGTGTTATCTCCGAATATGCAATCAGAATCACTATGTATAACGCTATTATCTTGGATGTTTACGTTTGATCCAATAGTGACCTTATGTTTATTAGCTCGTATTACTACTCCGTGCCAAATAGAGGTTCCGGGGCCTATTTCTACATCGCCTACAACGTATGCTGACTCACTTACAAATGCAGTTGGATGAATTTTCGGTACTTTGTTTCCTAGCGCTCTAATCACGATAAAACCTCTAATCCTATGTTTTTTAATTATATTTTCTGAATAATATGAAATATTTAAAATGATAAATTTCTATTACAGATGATAAGATTATAAATATCAATCTGATATTTGCAAATTACAGCAGACATGAAATGATATTTATAATTGGAGTTTTTGTAGCAAGAGAAATTTATGAGACTTAATTTTGTTAGAGTATTTGCAATTTTTATTTTTATATTTACTTTAGCTGCTTGTGAAGATGTTGATAGAGTACCGATCGTTACAACTATCTCTGTAGAATCTACAAACTTGAATGATTCCGATGAATTGTTGTTAGTTGGCGGAAGTGCTGTCATAGAAACAATCCCCATTAACCCTACTGTTAAACCGACTGTGATACCTCAAATAAAAAATTTAGAGTGCAAAGATATTACGATAGAGGCAAGTTTGTTAAATGACTGCTTGAAATCTGATGTCGTGCAGGATTATTTGCTAGGGCTTAGATTAGACTTAAAAACTAATAAATTAATTATTGATAATGATTTGATGTCAGATTGTGGATTACGATATTTGGAGAAAGCATATCAAATACCAGAGAACACCTTAACTATAAAAAACTTAATAGATTCTAAATTCCAGAATAACTCTGATTCAGGATCTATATTTGACGAATTTGGTGAATATGAACAATTAGAACCTAATGCTAAAAATAATTATGATTTACTATGTAGTTTATTTGAAATGGGCAGAACTACGGGGCTATGGGATGTAATTGCAAGTTATTCTTGGTTAACAAGTTCATATGATGCAACGATTTTTTCTATTCTATCTATTATAAACAACATTGCGTATGACGGAGACCTCGACATAGCGTTCACTTTAGCAAGTTTTTCATGGATGGAAGATGGTATTTCTCAAGAAGAATCGTACTTTATTATAAATTTTTCCCGATTAAGACAAATAAATAAAGACCTCGCGGGTCAAGCGATTTATTATGACTGGTTAAAACAAGATATAACAGTAAGTAAGTATGATTTGCTGTACCGCTTGATACAACTTACAAAAACTACAAATATTGATTTTGTTAAAACGTTAACAGGTATGCCTTTTTTAATTAAACAGCATGATTTCCATGATATTTTAGCCTTGAACAGCATGTACGTGTTAGCTGATGAGTTTCCGACATTGTATGATGATTTACTATCGCAAGAATGGTTTATTGATGGAGTGGATGATTTAGAAGCATCTCTTATTCAAGTTCTAGGAACTAATACTGATGTGATAAATCCAGAAGACATCCAACACTTTATTACCAATCATCAAATTGAATCTTATGCAATTGATATGCCACTAGATCATGAGGTTGTACTGACATTTATTCAATCCGGTTACTCCAAAAAAAATATAGATGTTTCATTACAAGTAGAACAGGCAATAGTTACATTAGAAAATTTCATGCAAGTGAAACTCCCTAAAGATGAAGTAGTATTGTTATTTGCTAATAAGGATCAAGTATCAGATAGAATTAATTGGATTGGTTTAAATTTTGGAAATCATATGGTCATACTGCCTACACTTGCGAAAGGTAAAGATGAAAATACAACTGTAGTTCATGAATCAGCTCATTACTATTGGAATAGTAGTAATGCTCCACTTTGGTTTAGAGAAGGTGCAGCTGATTTTTTAGCAACTTATGTGAGAAATAAATTGTCCTTGGAAACTTTTCAAGAAAGATATAGTTTCGGTTCAGGTCCTACGAGCCTTGAGGCAGGGTTACAAAAATGCAATGCCCTCGGAATGAAAACTGTATCTAAACTAATTTACCAATTAGGTCAAGATGGGCATAATGTACATAAAGAATCTAGTGCTTATTTGTGTAATTATGTCTTAGGAGAATGGCTTCTGACTCAGTTATATGAAACATTAGGTGAGGGGAATTTTAGTGCTGCTATGCGTGAACTTTTTGAATACCAGGATTTGGTGACTGAGTCTCAAATTTATAATACTTATTTGAACCATACGGATGAAAGTAATGTATCTGACTTTAAAGAGGTTTACGTCGAGATTTATGGTGAGATACCGGAATAAGAGTGATAATGCAAATTGTTATTTGTTTTCTAGATATTTAATTTAGGTAAGCCTAGCCTCTAGTGCATCTAATAATTTTTTTTCGTTGTCAGTTAAATATGGGACCATCCACTCTATGAACCATCGTTTATTGTCGGATTCGGCATCTATTAGTAGTATTTTTACTAAGTCTAACTGCTCTTTTTCAGACCAATTGTCTCTGATAAGTGGCAATATGAAAGCCTCTTCATTTTCAAAATGGTCGTCTTGTGTAACTCTTGCATTTACTACTTTTTCAAACAAGTGACGCTTGGTTCTTGGTATTAAAGCTTGACTACCTATTTCTTCATCTAACACATCCATAACATCCTGTAATTTATTTATTACTTCCACATGTAGTGCATCTGAAAGGGAAAGTATAGCAGTTCTAACTCGGGATTCTAGCTCCTTGTTATCGTTTACATTGATTAATTCTTCTACTCCTCGCAACCCTTCATGTATGTTTTGATGCTCAGTTTCATTATCTCTAGCATACTCAATTTCCATATCTACAGTCATATGTGCATCCTCCATATCGGCGTGGTACATCATAGCCACTGCCCATTGGTTGAATGATAATGTGAAGGATTGGAGTGTATGTTCTTCGGTGAAGTTGCCTATATATTTCTCTACATTAGCCGCATCAGTTGAAAATGCTTTATGTATCAATAGCATTACATCTATAGGATGTTCAATTTGAGATATTATGTCTTCGTTAGTCATTTCTATTGTTCTTATTTCGTATTTATACAACAAAGTACCTAATAATATTAACATAAAAATAAAGTGTTATATCTAATTTGTACCATTAGAAAATAAATTATTTATGATAAAATTTATTCAAATTTACTGGAGTTTGTAGAAAATATGGATTATGGAATAATAATGTTTCCAACTGATTATGCTATAAGCCCAGATAAACTGGGTGTGGCAGCAGAGGAACGAGGATTTGAATCTGTGTGGTTTCCTGAACATACCCACATCCCCTCGTTGAGGGCCAGTGCATGGCCTGGTGGTCCAGATTTGCCTAAAGAATATTGGCATACGTACGATCCATTTATTGCTTTGTCTTTTGTTGCCAATGCAACCAAAGATATAAAACTAGGAACAGGAATATGCTTGGTTATTGAAAGAGACCCTATAACATTAGCTAAAGAAATAGCTAGTTTAGATCGCTTGTCCGGAGGAAGATTTATATTTGGCGTTGGTGGTGGTTGGAATGCCGAAGAAATGGAAAATCATGGAACCGCATTTAAAAACAGATTTTCTATACTGCGTGAAAATATATTGGCTATGAAGGCTATATGGCAAAATGCCGAAGCTGAATTTCATGGAAAATATGTAGAATTTGATAAAATTTTGGCATTCCCAAAGCCGGCTCAAGTTCCGCATCCTCCTGTATTAATTGGAGGAGATGGTAAAACGACATTTGACAGAGTTCTAGAATTTGGAGATGGATGGATGCCTATCTGGGGAAGAACACAAGCTACTAGTCAAAGTAATTCTCTGGAACAGAAAATAAATGATTTGAAGAATAAATGGACTGAAGCTGGTAGGGATATAAAGGACTTAAATATTACATTATTTGGAGTTCCTGCTGACGAAGCATCGGTAGAAAAAGCTTTGGTAGTGGGAGCAAACAGAATTATTTTTGCTACTCCTTGCGATGATGAAAAAATCGTCTTACCACATTTAGACAAATGTGCTAAATTGATCCAGAGGTAAGCAGTTATGACTACTAAAATTTATCAATTAAATAGAGTTTGCTTTTGGATTGCGATAGTTGCTGCAATAGTTTCAATGGTTTTCGCAGCAGGAATTCCGTGGGATAGTGATCAAAATGGTGTTTATAAAGAATTTGATAAGGTTAGCCCAGATATAATGTATAGTAATGCTGTGGCAGGAGTTGATCAAACAAGTAATAAGACATATGTTGCAAGAGGATATGTCTTAACGAAATTCATGTCTGGTTTTGTCGAGCAAGTCAATTTACTTTGGACTGTAACTTTTTTGTTGTTAGCATTGATTTTGCAAATAGCTTCTTTCAAAATGAAATATACTGAATAAATAGCCTATTCTAGGGTTTTTATATAGTTAATGACGTGCCAT
The DNA here is from genome assembly GCA_003523055.1 of Dehalococcoidia bacterium. Lineage (GTDB taxonomy): Bacteria > Chloroflexota > Dehalococcoidia > Lucifugimonadales > UBA3495 > UBA2588. The sequence goes on from DPHC01000017.1 coordinate 87,461, forward strand.
ATTTCTTCATCAGATAATATGCTTTCCTGACCATACATACTAGTTCCATCTTTACCATATTTTATAATTGAAAATAGCTCATTATCTGAATGTAATGGAACATGGATAAGAAGATTACTCGCATTAGGCTCAGGCGTTAGAGCGTTATAGAGGTTTCCATTACCAATACCAGTTACGCCATGACATGACACACAGTTGTCACGGTATAAGTTCTGCCCGATTTGTATAGATACCGAACTTGGTACTATTGGGTTGATGTATTGGAATTCTTTGTCATTGGACATACTGTGTGTATAGATAGATATCGAAAACCCTGCGATTATGGACACCAATCCTAAAATAAAATATTTCTTACCAGAATCGTTTTGCCATCCCCCTTGCTTAACACTGATACCAAGAAATGTGAGTCCGATAGATAATATTACTAAGCCGAATAATAATTTGCCTATGTATATATCAAGAAATGTAAATTTTGGATGACTTCCACCAATAGCCTCTCGAAAAGCAAATCTAGAATCTAGAGCATCGGGGCGCTGAACGGTAATTTCAAATTGCCAAATCCCTCCTAGGTTTAACATTAATGGATCCGTAGTATAAGATCCATTGCCAATATTTTGGGCATAATATGTATGGCTACCTAAGTCTTGGTTGATATAAGTTGTTTGTATAATAATATTTGAAGCATTAACGATATTTCCTCCGCGGCTATCTGATAAATGTATTTGAGTATTATTAATTCCTACATTTGCAGGCAGTATTTGTAACTCTAATTGCAAATTATTATCCATTTCTGTGAGCGTTAATTGATTGCTGAAAAATGGAGTTGCATTTTTTGCAGGCTCGAGTCCGTTTAACGCCCCTACTGAAAATATAATTGCTATTATTAAAATACTTTCACTGATTAGCAATCTGCCTGGAATGCTAGTAATTTTTCGGGTTTTTATAAAGAAAAACGAATTGATACCCGCTATCAGCAGTGCAATAGCAATTAAACACACTTTAATAACTAAGGTGACTCCGTAATAAGTGCTGAGTGCTTCAATTTTGTTTACTTGTAACCACGCGCTGAAAATCCCAGTTATACTGAGTATAATGATGGTTAAAATTGCTATTGGTGAAAATTGTTTAAAGAGCGACTTAGTTAAATTGTTTAAGTCTATTGAATTGACTGTGTTTTTTACAGCATATAATGTGATGGTTAGAAGTAAGACTCCACCTATCCAGATGGCACTAAATAACATATGAATAAAATCTACAAATACGCCTTGGTAATACAGCTCACTTACAGTGGCGTTGTGACTAGATAAGCTGTGCAGTAACAATAGCATTAGGCTGATCGGTATGAAAAAAACTGGATTTATGTAGTAGAGAGATTTAGAGTGATGGTTTGATATTAATTTTGAAACCTGTAAAACTACAGGAATGAAAAGCAATATCAATAACTTCAGCCACATTAATTTACCCCAAGTGGTATCTGTATATATATTAATCAAAGGGCTGCCTATAGTATTAAATAAATCTATCTCATAAATTGAAGATGTGTGTAAGATTAACTGTGCACTGGATGATAGAGTGGCCATAGCGTAACTAATTAAAAGTACAGCCAAGCATGCTTTTGATGCTAAGCCATTTATGGTAGTTTTCCCAGCTAAAACTGGAGTAATGATGAAGAAGTATGTAAAGAAACTTCCAAATAAAATCAGACTACCTAACAATGAAAAAGATTTTATAATTGGCTCAGATTTATATAAAAATAGAGGTTCGTAGTTTTCTATCTTAGAAAATTGTATAGGTTCGCCAATAGAAAAATAGAAACTCCCTCTTATTTTATGGCCGTCTATTGTCGATACTGTTTGCCAAATAACAGTATATGTGCCTTTTGGTAATACTGGTACAGAAATTGTTAACGTAGATTTATCTAAAGAATTTAGAGAACTATCGTCATTATCTAATTTAGTCCCGTTAAAATTGTACACTTCTATATAACTTAATGTTGGTGATAATGGTTCACTGAATGTGATAGTAATATCAGTGGGAGAATATTCTAAAACAGAGTTTTGTTTGGGCTGTGATTGTACTAAGTTAGCGTGGGATTCTACTATCGAAAATGTATGAAAAATGAAATAAGAAAGTAGTATAGTAACTATCCATAAACAGGTCACAACTCTGTAACAAATGATAGATTTCACTTTATTTTTTCCCTCTTAATCCTAAAATCGCCAATATTATGGACGCAATAAACCCTACGATTAAGACGCCATAGAATATTTCATCAAAATACCCGTATAGCCCGTGTAATAATACAATCATTTGTATGCCCTTATTGTCTTAAATTTTTATGTGGTCACTTTTTAAATAATATAATGCTTAAAGCACTTAATCCTGCTACTGCTCCGACTATGCTTATTATCAAGGATATTATCAATATAGGTCTGAAACCGTTAATAGAATTCAATGCTTGTTCCGCAGAATTTGATATACCAGTTAAAGCATTTTGTAACTCTCTGTTACTACTGGTTGTGTTTGGAAATTGTATTGAGTCTTGCGACGTAACATCATCGAAATTTCCTCCGTCTCCTTCTGATACAAATATTTCATTAATTTCTATATTATCGATTATTCCAAAAATTCGAATTTGGTATATGCCTGTATCAGTAGGCACGAAATTAGATGTATACTTTCCGACATTGCCGGGATCTTCCGATAAACTTAAAACGGTAGAACGTTTTGAATTTTTGTGGGTTAATTCAACTTCAAGTTTATCTGACAAACCTGTAACAGGAGAATATTTATTGACAGGAGTTGGCATTACTCCACTTGTAATGGCGTGAGATTCGTTGTCGTAATTCTTCCAGGTTATAGTGGTGCCAGGCGTAACTGTAACTTCATCAGGCATTACAGAATCAGAATGAATCATTACCTTTATTTGGTTTGAGTCGCTACCATCTTTCACATGTATGGTTCCTGTGATTTTGTGGTTCATGTGATCATGGTAAGGAATTGATAAGTTGTTCAATTCCTCAGGTATTTCATAAGAAAATGATTGTCCAGTGTCAATTAAGGTGCTTGCAAATATGTTGCCGTGTGCGTTCAGATCAATTCCTGAAGAATGGCTTTCTTGGTCATTATTATCTTTTGAGTGTGCTTCAATGGGATTTGTTGAAGTAATAATTAATTCAACTGTATTAAGTATACCTTCATAGGCTGGTTCAGTTCCAAACCCTACCACTACATTAAGATTACCAACCTCTCTCCCACCATGAGCTTGTACACTGTGGGTAGTTATTGGAACTAGTAATGCAATGAATATTATGAAGCTGAGTAGGCAATATTTTTTTTTCATGTTTCCTCACCGTTAATTTTATTTATGGAGTTAACCGGTGTGGAAATTTGCGGGGGGATAAACTGGCGGAATCATAAATACACTCAATAAATGTTTGGAAATGTTATGAGAAAAAATAAAAAGCTTGTTGAAATGCATTTTTTCAATTTTTGTGGTTTCCTTGGAATATAAAGTTTTTGAAATTATTACAGCCGATATGATTGTTGGCGCATTAATGAAAAATATTTCCTTTAATTGGACCATACCGGATACTTTGACATTAAAATTCCTGTTGTGTTCATGAGTAACACCATAATTATGTTCATGTTCATTAACATTTTGCATGTTGAAAGTTAGATGAGAATGACTTGGAGAGAACTCATATGAATGGTGGTTAGTCATTGGAACGATAATTGAGGCTATTACGATGACAACCAAAAGAATCGAAACAAATAGATTGAATCGAGTGGTATCTTGAGTTGGATAGTAAGTTGTTAGGATATTTATTTTCAACTTGTTAACATCTCTTATATCAATTTAATGATATTTATAATTATATAGTATATCTATTCCAAATGCTCTGATGTTACGAAATAATCCATATTATTAACTTCGCGTAATTTAATACCTATATTAGTAAACATAATCTTTACTCAAGCATAGGTTTCTACTATTATATCGCTAGCATTATCGCATGATTCCGTAAACGAGCCTTTAATTTTTAATCTGGAAAACCTATATGATTTTTAGTATGATGGACCGCGAGTGGTTAATTTAGTATCTATTAAATATTAGTATCAAAATACTTTGTAGGGAATTTCAGATCACAGAAGATGGGTATCATAGTTGCGATCTGAAGTAAATCAATAAAAAAACAAGGTGGTACTGAATTTCTGTTTAAAATAATGACTGCGTTAGGACTCAGATTAAATTATGGCTGAAAGTAATTTCGCAGTGAGTAAATAGAAAAAATAGATACTACTGGGATCACATTACTAAATAGTTTACACAATATTTAGTTTAGAATTAATGTCTGGGTAAGCGCAGACGAAACACAAGTAATTATAATATATTTTTAATCATTAAGGTGGCGTAGGTATGCATATACTATTGTGCGATGACAAAGATTCTATAGAGAATATAAACAATATATTATCTATAGCCGGGTACATAACTTCTGGTTCTAGTGACGGTATAACAGCTATAAGAGATTTTCTTGTCAATGAGCCTGATTTAGTTATAACAAATTTGAAATTATTGTATTTAGATGGGTTTGAATTGATTAGAAGAATCAGAGAAAGATCTGAAGTTCCTATAATAGCACTTTCGGATAATAATTCTGTTGAAGAAAAAGTAACTGCATTTAATAGTGGAGTGACAGACTTCTTGGCAAAACCTGTATATGAGCAAGAATTATTAGGCAGAGTTGACTCATGCTTAATGCGAGTAGGTAAAAACGTAACTCCTGCTACCAAATACAATGATGACCTTATAGATATTGATTTCGTGAAGCGTGAAGTTAAGGTGAGTGGTAAAAAATGTGATCTTACCCGGACAGAATACAACTTATTGTCTTTGTTGATAAAACGAAAATCTCAAGCTTTGTCTTTAGAATTTTTATTGGCGAATATCTGGGGTAGAGAATATGACACTTTCGACTTAGTGAAATGGCATGTTAGTAATCTGCGTAAAAAAATACGTCTATTAAGCGACGGACAAACACCTATTGTTACTGTTAGAGGATTTGGATATTTGTATGATACCTCTGCTTTAAAAATCCGGGCTGCGTATGATGTTATGGCAGGATATAGGAATAGAGCTGGTTAAAATGAAAAAGGCACTTACAGCTAGCTTGTATTGAAATGAAAGTAGCTACTCTATTTCATGTACCATGGCCAGAAAATAATCGTAACCAGATGCAATTACTAAAGGATGCTTGCTCAGAAGTAGAATTAGTGGAGCATTTGGGATTTGATAGCGCTTGGTTTGCAGAGCACCATTTTTCAAGATATGGTTTGGGATCATCTTCTCTGATGTTAATGTCTAACATAGCTGCGAGAACAACTAATATTAGACTAGGAACAGCAGTATTATTACCTACACTTCATAACCCAATAAAATTAGCAGAAGACACCTCGACTTTAGATGTGTTGAGTGAGGGAAGGCTTGATGTAGGTTTCGGACGAGGTACGGAAGGGTATGAATACCATGGTTACTCTGTTGAATGGTCGGAGAGTCAAAAAAGGTTCAGAGAAGTAATTAAAATTATACAAGGTTTATGGACAGAAACTGATTTCGAATTTGATGGTGAGTTTTATAACATACCTAAAACCAACTTAGTACCTAGACCAGTGCAATCTCCTCATCCACCAATATATATAGCGGCAACAAGAACACCTGAAACATTGGACTTTGCTATTAATACTGGATTTCCTCTATTGAGTGGACCAGTTGCAGATACTGCAGATGCTTTGAAAATGTGCGAAAATTATGTTAACCAGCTAAAAACAAAATGTGTAACCGGTAGCATGTCTGATATTCCGTTTTTTAGATACGTCTATGTTGGAAAGAATAAAGAAGAAATCAAACGAGATACTCAGCAAGGCTTGCAATGGACTTTCGATATGATCCAATGGAGGCGCAGTTTAATTGAAGAAAGTGAAGTGAACAAAAAAATAGATGACTGGAGATCAGAAAAAGACGTTAAGCCGTACGAATTTGATGATTTATTAAATAATAGAGTTATTGTCGGTACTCCTGATGAATGTATTGAAAAAATTCTTTCATTAAAAGCTATTGGAGTAGAGCATTTCGGCTGCAATTTTGCGTTTGGCGGAATACCTCATGAAACAGTAAAGTCTGGAATTGAATTGTTTGCTTCTGAAGTCATGCCTTATATATAAGGTTTTATTTTCTGATGATCGTACCAACTAGCCCTATACACAGAACAATTCCTAATGTCAAAAATGTTATCTGTAATCCAGATACAAATGCCCCAGACATTTCCGGAGTTAAATTATCTAAATTAGAGGATGAACCACTAAGTGCCATGCTTAACACAATGATACTGGTAGTGATAGACATGCTGACAACATTAGCTGAATTTCGTACTAATTGAGTCATAGCAGACATGACGCCATATTTTGATTTGTCGATGGCATTCAGAATAGAACTGTTATTTGGTGAATTGAAGATACCATTTCCGGCGGTTTGCAACATTAGCATTGGTATCAGGAACCATAAAGTAGATGTCTCAGATACCCACAAAGATAGCAATAAGCAAGAAGAAGAAGATAATGTTAAGCCTAATATTGTAAATCTTTTCCAACCATACTTGTCTGATAAGAATCCACTTATGGGAGAAAAAACCACCATGCAGAAGGCAGGTGGTATCATGGATAATCCTACTGTTAATGGGTCTAGATGCAATACTCGTTGCATGAAAAAAGGCATGATAAATCGTACTCCACCTGTTCCAAAAAATGAGATCCAGCTGCTCATTATTCCCAAGCCTATCAGTGGGTTTTTAAATATTGTCAGGTCTAATAAGGGAGATTTTATTCTATTTTCTATACGTACAAATAAAACCAGCAGTATTATCGCAAAGCCAGTAGCTATCATTATCGGGTATGAACTCCATCCTAAATTGTTACCGTTGCCGAAAATTAATAAGATAGTAGCTAATAAAATGGATGATAATAGAGCTCCTTTCCAATCAAAGGGATTTTCTTTAAAATCTATTTTGTCTGATACTTGAGTCCCTAACACCATGATGGCTACCAATATTCCCAAGATGCCTACTGGTACATTTACCAAAAACACGGATCTCCAACCGAATGAATTTATCAGTAATCCGCCTAAGGCGGGTCCAATGATCAGTCCCGTACCAACAACGCTCAAATGACTTCCTAACGCTTTACCTCTTTCGGAAGATGAGAATGTGGAAATTATGATTGCAATGGCATTTGCTTGAACCATAGCAGAGCCTATTCCTTGTAATATCTTACATATTATTACTGCTGTTAAATTTGGTGAAAAAATGGCTAACATAGAGGCTACGGCAAAAATAAACATACCCAGCATGTATATTCTGTTTTTACCAAAGTAATCTCCCAGTCTCCCCATTGGTAGTAAGAGAGCACTGATGGTTAGGCCATATCCTACTACAACCCATTGAACAGAAGACAACTCTACTCCAAAATGTGACTGCAATACTGGTAATGCTATCAGCACGCTCCCATGATCTACGACAGAAATGAAAGTGCCTATTGCAATTGTTATAAACACTAACCACTTGTAGTGTTTTGTGTTCTTTAGTTTACGTTGAAGATGATTTATGTTGTTCAATTGAGTTTGCGGACTCTGGGAAAGGCTATTGCAAAATATATTCCAAGCAGTAAACCTATGGATCCTAAACAAGCTATTCCGACACGCACTGACGTTAAATCTATCAACCAACCAGCTCCGATTGCTGACAGTATTACAAATCCTTTTACATAGAAATGCAGAGTACTGATTCTGCCTCTAAGATTATCAGGTACAAGAGATTGTATTAGCGCGCCATTAGTGGTTCTAAACAAAGATTGGGCAAACGCCATAATGAAAATCAGTAAGAAAGCTGCGGGCATCCAGTTTGAATAAGCGAATAATATTACCGCTATAGAACTAAGAATTGTAGTTCCTAGCACAATATGCCCTTTTTTGAATACATAACCAAACGACCCCAAAATTAATGGCGAGAAAAACCCTCCAAGGCCAGTCACTGCAAATAGGTAACCTCCAATTTCGGGACCTTGCAGCAGGACGTCAGCAGTGAATATTGGAAGAAGAAACCATACAGGGTGTAAAAGTAATTCTGGTATAACAGTTAATACTATTAGGTTTAATAACGCTCTATCTACTTTCCAAAGATATACTAAACCCTCTTTTAATCCACTGAATATATTAAGTTTTTCTTTGTTATTATTTCTTTTGCCATTTGATACTTTGAATGGTATTAAGCACAATATTGTTCCCATATATAGCATAGCTTCTATTACAAAATTCCAACTAAATCCCAAATTAGCTATCAATATACCTCCTACAAAAGGAGTTATTAATCTGGTACCAGTAATAGTAAACACATTAGTTGCCATCGCGTTTCCAATTAATTCTTTTGGTACGGTAGTAGCAATTAATGCATTGCGTATGGGCTGAGTGACGCATAAACATGATCCTGAAATAATCACGTAAGCTATAACGTGCCACACTTCTATATAGTCGGTGGTATTCCAAAACGCGAAAAACCATGCTACGCAAGCCATAAATCCTTGGAGAACCATTATCAAATATTTTCTGTTTAATCTATCTCCTAGAACTCCTCCAATAGGCCCTATGAGTAAACTTGGTAAAAGATTGATTCCGCCTACTAAAGCCACCAATAATCCAGTTGTGGCTAGATCGGCGCTTAATGTTTGGACTAACCATCCAGCTGTGAACAACTGTAGCCATTGAGCGCCATTAGAACAGATATTTCCTAAAAATAAGAATCTAAAATTTCGTGAACTGCGCCAAGAATCGAACGTTTGTAATTTAGGTAACTTCAATATGCAACCTTATTAGCCTATAAAGAGAACTGGAGACTGAATCATAACACACTAGTTATTAATAATTTGTTTAATTAAACAGGCTTAAGAAATTGCTTAAGATATCTTTTCCATTAGGAGTCATTATAGATTCAGGGTGAAATTGAATACCTTCTGTCTGATATTCTTTGTGCCTTAGGCCCATAATCAGTCCATCTTCTGTCCATGCAGTAATTTCTAAACAATCAGGTAGGCTTTCCTTCTCTACTATTAAAGAATGGTATCTGATAGCTTGAAACGGATTAGGTAACCCATTCATCAAGCCTATATTATTATGATGAATCCATGATGTTTTGCCGTGCCTCACTTCTGCGGCGGCTTTGATTGTTCCACCAAATGATTCTCCTAGACATTGATGCCCCAAGCATACTCCTAATATAGGTAATTTAGGTGCGAAATATTTAATCACGCTATTTGATATGCCAGCTTCAGAAGGGCTACAAGGTCCAGGGGATATTATGAGGCCATCAGGATTTAAGAATTCTATTTTTTCTATAGAAGTCTTGTCATTTCTTAACGTTTGAACTTCTGCTCCGAGTTCTCCAAAATATTGGTGAAGATTATAGGTAAATGAGTCATAATTATCTATCATTAACAGCAATTGAATTATCCTAAAGGTATTATTGGGGCTCATTATAACAATTATTTCTTTAGAAGGAATTATTATAATTTTTTTAGCGTTCCAACATATCCAGTCGGCGTAGATTTTAATTTTAATTCAGGGTGCTGGTTTTTCTTTTGTTCATCAATTTCTGAATAATGCCCGTCAATAATGATGTCTCTATTGATTTTATATGCAATCCTAGATATCAGGATCGACATGTTTAACATAAAGGTAGTTAATGTTGACAATAAGTTATTGTTGTTTCTGATCAAGGTTTTATAAGTAGACAATGATGCCCATGGATTAAATCCGTTATGGACTGGTTCAATTTCTATTATTTCAAGTTTATGTTCAGTGAATATTTTTTCAAGAGCAAAATTAGAATATCTGAAATAATCATAGGGTGTTTGATGGAGTCCAGAATGATAGGGAACGGCAAACAGGAAATACCCATTGGGTTTTAACATTTTTAAAGTATTGTTTAAAAAATCATTGTAGTTATATACGTGTTCTAGGACATTTAAACATATGATTACATCAAAGATTTCCTTTAGCGGTTGCGACTTTGTTAAGTCACAGATTATATCTAGATGATTGTTATTTTGGATATCTAAAGTGTAGTACTGATTTGGGTTAATATCTGGGTATATTTCAGAGAGATTATGCGAGCCTGTTCCCACATCTAGAATGTGCCAGTTTTTATCGGAGTGAAGATTTAAAAAATTTATGACGTGGTTATGGTTTGTTTTTTTCCATCCAGTAAATGTTTTTTGTAATTTACGATTGTCTTCTAGATTTTCTATACTTGGTTCAGAAACTAAAACATTTCCTATTATTTTCATATTGCATTTTTTGCAAGGAGGGACATTTTCGGAAGAAGATGTTTTAAGCGAACAGTCTTGATTACAATTGATGCTGTTTTTAATAAATTGCCGCATTATTTTAGATGAAGTTACTACCATTATTATGCATTCTATCAGAATAATACCGTGTATTGGAACAAGTCCGAAGCCAGTAATCAATAATATTGTCTATTAAATTGATTGTGATTAGGATTACTGTATTAGCATAAATTCATTTGTTGAACGCAACCGTTTATTAATAAACGCTATAAAGAGATTAATCACATATATTATATGGTAATATGTGTCAGCTAACATATTACTAGTGGAATTTGGAGAATATCACTTGCCTAATAACGGACTTATTAAAGAAGGTGTAGAAAACGTTGCGGCATTAATGAAAATCAGAGATTTTCGTTATTTATGGTCTGCAGGTGGCTTATATCATATAGCTAGATGGATGGACCCCGTTGTAATGGGTTTGATGATGTTGGAATTGACTGGGTCTGCAGCTCAAGTGGCAATACTTTTAGGACTAAAGTGGAGTCCTATGTTTTTGTTTGCTTCTTTTTCTGGGTATATCTCAATGTTATTTAGTCGTAAAAAAGTAATGCTTATCACACAAGGTGGTACAGCAGCCATCATGGTAAGTTTATTGCTGCTGACGATAATGGGCCTCACGCAATCATGGCATTTGCAAGTAGGGGCTTTTCTGCTTGGTGTATTTTATGTTTTAGATTTTCCTGCAAAACGGACTGCCATTCATGATGTTTCTCAATCAAATAGACTATCTAATGCAATGTTTTTGGATATTATTAACCATGCTTTAGGTAAAGGAGTAGGCCCGTTTTTAGCCGGAGCAGCTATTTACTTTTTTAGTTATGCAGGCGCTTTTACAGTATTGTTGGGTTTGTCTATAAGCTCATTTGCATTATTACTTAATTTTAATTTCCAACAACCGGCTGTAAAAATTCTGATAAAAGAATTACCAAGAGAATTTGTACAAGGGTTCAGTAGAGTATTGGGTAATAAAGTCATATTAGGGTTTTTGCTATCAAATTTGATTTTTAACTGGTTTGTTTTTAGCTGTGAATCGTTGCTTCCCGTAGTTGCAACGATAGATCTCAAAGTAAACCCGCTGTATGCCGGTATATTGGTGTCAGCATTTGGTACAGGAGCCTTTGTAGGTGGTCTGACTATGACATTTGTAGGCAATATGGAACTAAAAGGCAGAGTTCTGACTTTCGGGATTTTAATACAAATTCTTGGCTTCTTTGTTTTCGGATTATCTGGATTTTATATGTTGTCGTACGTGTTTTTATTTGTTGCAGGGTTTGGGAATGCGTTATTGAGTGCTATGGGTACATCGATTGTGTTATTGAATATAAGCCAAAAAGATCGACCAGTTGGGTTGGGCATAGTAGGACAATTTGTGGGCTCAGCAGCGTTTGGAGGCTATGCTACAGCTTATTTAGCAAGTCAATTTGGAGCATCTACTACCATGGTCATAAATCAAATTGCTGGATTAAGTTTGTTTATTTTAGTTTTAATGTTTTTCCCAATTTTTAATAACCGAACGTAAATATACTAGAATGTTAGATTTGGTAAAAGACATTGATTTCCGGAATGCTTGGCCAGTTTAGCCCCTCTCCTTCATTTTCACGATATTGGTCCCAAAACTCCCAATTTATCGGAACACTTTCACAATCTGTATAGACGCAACATCTGTAAGGTGAATCTGAAAAGTCAGAAATCCCTAGTTGGGATTCTAATTCTTTAATAAAGTCTTTCACATGGCCTGATTTTGATAGTGCTACCGGATCCGTATTAGAGATTTCTAACGAAAAGGTTCTCTGACAAAAAGTACAAAAAATCCATATCAGCATATATATCTCAGGATAACTCTACTAGTTCGATCCAGTTTCCGTCCGGGTCTTGAGCGTACATAGCTTTCCTTAAAAGTTTTCCGGTGTCATCATGTAATGAAGCAGGAGGATTAACAGCTGTTAATCCTTTAGATTTTGATGATTCATAAAATTCTTCTATATTTACTACTAAAAAAGCTAGATGTGCTGCGCGAACATCGTTTTTTGAGAATTCCGCTCTAGAACCTTCAGGCGATAGATATTGAATTAATTCAAGCTGATGTCCAGCTCCTAAGTCCAAGAAACCTCCTTTGATATGAACATTAGGAATACCCAGTAAATTTTCCGCAAATTCTCCAGTTCTTTCAGATCTACCCGCAAGTGTTAATCCAAATACATCCTGGTAGAATTTAATCGATTGCTCTAGGTCTGCTACTATGAATCCAGTGTGAAAAAATGATGTAATCATAAGACTCCTTTTTGTAATTAAAATTGCTCTTCCGCATTATCAATTGCTTTTAGTAAAGCATTGGATTTGAAATATGTTTCTAGATATTCATCTTCGTCAGTGCTATCGGCTACAATACCTCCTCCTGCTTGTATATATGCAGTACCATTTTTTATCACGCTAGTTCTTAAAGTGATGCAAGTATCTAAATTTCCAGAAAATGAAAAATAACCAACAGCTCCTCCATAGGGTCCCCGTTTTTCTTGTTCTAATTCTGCAATGATTTCCATGGCACGTATTTTGGGAGCACCTGATAAAGTTCCTGCTGGGAAACATGAGCGGAATGCATCGAAAGGGTTTAAGCCTTTTTTTAATTGGCCCTTTATATGTGATACGAGATGCATTACGTGTGAGTATCTTTCTATACTCATTAAGTCCGTAACTTTAACACTCCCAATCTCGCTGACCTTTCCTACATCATTTCTGCCTAGATCTACCAGCATGATATGCTCTGCAGTTTGCTTTTCGCTGGTTCGGAGCTCTTCTGCAAGTTGCTCATCTTCTGCTGGAGTAGCGCCTCTAGGTCTGGTACCCGCAATTGGATGGTAGTCAATAACTCCATTCTCTACTTTTACTAAAGTTTCGATAGAAGCTCCAACTATATGGAAGTCAGATAGATGAAGGTGATACATATAAGGAGAAGGGTTTAGTGCTCTTAAAGATCGATATATATTGAAAGGTTTTGCAGTCGTTTTCCGTTCGAATCTTTGAGACAACACTATCTGTATTGCATCACCTTTATAAATGTATTCGATACATTTATTAACAGCATTGAAAAAATCTTTTTTGGTAAAGTTTGACCGTATAGTAGTATCGGGGCTTTTTTTTGAGTTTGGAGTGTGGCTATATACGGAATTATCAAGAGGCGTGGATAACCGTAGGGCTAAGGCTTCTATTTTTTTTACGGCATCGTTGTAAGATTCTTCAATATTTTTGTCAAGGTTTACATGGCTCACTATTTTGATGTCATGTCTTAAATGATCGAATATCAATATGGTATCAATAAACATTACAACTGAATCAGGGAGTGCTAATTTATCAGTTTCCAGCATTGGAATTCTGGGTTCAAAATAATGTATATTATCGTACCCTAAAAAACCAACCCCACCACCATGGAATCCTGGCAAGCCATCAACTGACACGTTTTGGTACTTGTTAATTTCTTCTTGGATCAATAATAATGGATCTACTAATCCGAATTCTTCGTTTATTCCTGTTTTCACTACTTTATAAGGCTCAGTACCTATGAAACTATATCTGCTAAGTTGCTCTCCTCCAGCTACGCTTTCCAGAAGAAATGAGTAGGGTCCGGTAGCTATTTTTAAGTAAGCAGACACGGGGGTTTCAAGGTCAGCATTGATAGTTTTATATATCGGTATTAAATTACCTTCTGTTTTGTATTTGTGTATATCTTCGAGTTTAGGGTAGTACATCGATGATCCTTTTTTTTATAAAGTACATATTATGCCTTCATTGTATCAATAGAATTCTGATCTTTGATAGGTTTAATTATATTGTTAAAATAACTTTACCTGTTGTCATCCTACCTTCTAGCTGTCTGTGAGCTTCTGACACTTCAGAAAAAGGTAGAGTTAATCCTAACCTTATGCTGAGTAGATCATTTTGCACCCATTCTAAAACTGTATTTGCTCTATTAAGCAACTCGTCTCTCGTAGACGTGAAATCACCTAACATTGGGCATGTTAAGTATATTGATTTTTCTCTAAGCAAATTCCTGTCAAAGTCTGGGTTAGTTCCACTAGCTGTCCCGTATAAAACCATATAACCACGCCTCTTTAATACATTAAGACCTTTCTTGAATGTTGTTTGTCCTATTGCATCGTAAACGATAGTTATTCCGTCAGGGTTGTATTTTTTTATAGATGTTTCAAAATCCTCTTTGAGATAATTGATTGTTAGATCAGCTCCAGCTGCGATTGCTAAGTCAGATTTTTCTGAAGTTGAAATTGTAGTATATGTATATACATCGAGCATTTTAAGCATTTGGATCAATAATAACCCTACTCCTCCAGCCCCGGCGTGAACTAACGCTGTATCCGCATTATTTAAAGAAGTTATGCTATTAGCCAAAAAGTGTGCTGTCATACCTTGGAGTAATATTGCAGAAGCAATGTCGTAAGGCATGGCATCTGGTATTGGTACAGTAAGCCATGCGGGGACAGTAGCATACTCCGCGTAAGCCCCAGTTATCATAGCGTATGCAACATTATCTCCGATTTTAACTTCAGTTACATCATCTCCAACTTCTACCACTACTCCGGCAGCTTCTCGTCCAGGAATCCAAGGGTAATATTCTGGAGGATTGGTACCCTTTCTGCTGGAAACATCAGTATAGTTAACTCCTATTGACTTAATCTCTATAAGCACCTCTGTGCTGGTTGGTTTAGGAATAGGGATTTCTTCGATTTTCATGACTTCTGGTCCACCTGTGGAATGGATTCTTACTGCCTTCATAATTAACCTCCTAAAATTGATACTAATCCTGTTATATCTGCAATATTCTGTAGATTGGTGATTTGGCTGATAGCTCCTTCGATATGATCTGGCGGTAGTATGTACCGAGAACAGTATAAAAACTTAGCTTCTAATTCTGTTTGATCTAATGGCAATACTGCTGTACCTCTAGCGAAATCGACTATATCGCTTATTTCTTCGCCGTTGTTGAATGTAATCACAACCTTGCTGGTCCTGAAGTTGGAAGGCGTCAGTGATGTATTTTCGGTTATTGTGATTTTTTTCATAAAATCATGTAGCAGCTCCAATTCAAAGAAAGGTTTTGTGAATTGTTCTATAAGTGGTTGCCCATAAATTATAGTTGATGCTACGATGAACGGTAGGCTTGTTTTGGATTGGGATTCGGATAAAGGTGGATTCAAGTTGCATTCCCGGATAGTTCTATGTGGCACTTTTATCTGGACAGAAGCTATTTCAAAATGATTAATATTATATTGTTGTAACAACAGCAGTATAGCTTCAATACATTCATGTGATGCAGAAGGGCAAGGATACAATTTTAGAGCAAGTCCATCAGAATGTAGTAAAGGTACAGTAGAAAGAGACTGGATTATATTTTGGTGATCTTGTGGGCCCAAACCTAATGATCGTAAAAACATAGTAAATGAATCGTTTTTCAAGTCTGAAATTGTGAACCCATTTTGAATAGATAAGGCGGTAGTCATTACGTTCATAGAACATTGACCGTAGAGGTATGAACGCTCTTGAGTAGTTGAAAATTCACTTTTAGTCACAATAGAATTACTAGTTATATACAAGCTGGTCTCAAATTGATTGTCATCGAAGTCTAATAAGATTGATGCAGCTAAAATGCCTCCTAGTGCGGCGCATTTCATAAAATCTTGCGATTGCGTTTCTTCAGTTTTATCTAGTAACTGTAAACAGTATTCGATGCCTAAAATATATGCCCTTAATACTTCTTGTCCCGTGTATCCATGCATTTCTCCTAAGGACATGACTATAGGAAATATTACAGCAGAAACACTGTCATGAGATTTTGAGATTTCTTCATTGTAATCTAGTATGTTTATTATAAAACTATTGCCGAATGCGGCATATATAGGTGAAGTACGGACACCCATGCCGATCAACGTACATTTTCCTATACTGCCCATATTTTGGATAAAATTTGAGATTGATATAGAAGCTTGCTGAGAAGCTCCAGCTAACCCGGCGGCAGATGTATTAAGCATACATTGTTTTGCTGTTTCTACTACATCATTCGGCAAGATTCCGAAAGGGATGTGTTCTTGAATGTATGATAACGAGTAATTTAACGAAGGCATTTTATTTCCATATTTATGTATTTATAGTGCATTGTACAGAATACTAATCTTGCATAGGTAATTGCAAATTTTAAGTTTTTTTATTATTGTCTTTACATTACACTTGGTATGTGGTTTATTTATAATTAATTAGTACTAGAATGCTATACGTGTAAGAGGAGATAAGATGGCTTATAAGAATATAAAGTTGGAAAAATCAGATCGAGTTGCAATAATCACTTTGAATAGACCGGATGTGTTAAATGCATTGAGCTTAGGGTTAGTAACTGAGGTTGATGATGCTATTACGGAAATTGAAAATGATGAAAATTTGGGTGCTATAGTCTTTACTGGTGCAGGAGATAGAGCATTTTCTGCTGGCGCAGACATACACGAGAATCGTGAAAGAACCCCAGAAGAAAGAGATGCTGGAGGTGATATCAGAGCTGAATATACTTGGCATCTTGCTAATTCTTCGAAACCAGCGATTGGTGCTATAAATGGTTTGTGCTATGGAGGTGGTACAGTAATGGCTACTTCAATGGATTTCTTAATTGGTTGCGAAAAATCTAGCTTTAGATTTTTAGCTGTAAATTATGGTCAGATGAATGCAACTTGGAGTTTGCCAATGTTGGTAGGGATAAATAAGGCTAAAGAACTTTTATACAGTGGCCGAGAGGTATTTGCAGATGAAGCTTATCACTTAGGATTAATAAACCATTTATTTGATTCAAAAGATTTATTGGAAAAAACCATTGAAATAGCTAGTGGTATTGCTAAAAATCGCTCTCAAGGTGTAGCTAACATTAAACAAATGGTTACAGAACATATTGGAGAGTCATTGGGTGACCAATTTCAAGCAGAAATTACCGCCCGAAAAGGCCGCTTTAAAGGTCTTTCTGTAGAAGAAGGCTTTAGTGATTTCTTATCTAGGAAAGGAAGAAAACCTAATACTGCAGTTTAAATTGAATATATATTAAGTAGTAAATAAGGAGAATTATGGACGGACAAAAAGCAGAATTAAGCCCAGAATTAATAATCGAAGAGTTTAAAAGACAAGGGGTTACACATATAGTCTGGCTGCCAGATAGCGAAACTAACTTTTTATATGTATTAATGGAACAAGAACCTTCATTGACGTTGGTGCCCGTTAGTAGAGAAGGTTTAGCTTTTTCAACTGCGGCAGGTTTATCGACAGGAGGAGCAAAGCCAGTCATATTGATTCAAAATACAGGAATGATGGAATCCGGAGATTCCATTAGAGGGTGGTGTATGGGCATGCACATTCCAGTAGTTATGATGGTTGGATATAGAGGATTTACCAGACATGGCCGTAATCAGGACACCGCAGCAACTTATACTGAACCATTTCTGAACGCTTTTAATATCAAATACTACTTGATAGAAAGCAATGATGATGCTGAACGTATTTCTTGGGCATTTGAAGATGCAGAGGCACTACAAGGTCCAGTAGCTGTGTTAATAGGCGACGAATTTCACGGATTTAACTAATTTTAATACCAGGAGAATTTTAATGATAGATACTTTAGAAATGTTCAAAATATTTAATAAATACCGAGGCGATAGTATAGTATTATCTGGCCGAGGTGGCAGGCATTGGCAATCGGTTAGCGAACAGCCAGATTTAGATATAGCTTTAGGTGACCCTGCTATGGGTGGGCACTCATCATTTGCTTTAGGCTTAGCTTTATCTAGACCTAATGAAAGAGTCGTTCAATTTGACTCTGAAGGTGATGTTTTAATGGGCCTGGGAGCATTACCGACTATAGCTGAAAAAATGCCAACTAATTTTTATCATTTCATGCTAGATAATGAAGTTTATGGAACCACCGGTGGACAACCCGTTCCGAATGCCCAAAATATAGCTTATGACATGATAGCTAAAGGATCAGGTTACCCGAATACTTATGCCTTTGATAATATTGAAGATTTTGCATCTAGTATTGAAGAAATATTATCTCTAGAAGGACCGGTTTTTGTAGCATTGAAAATCATTCCAGAAGTTACTAATGTTCCTATAGGTCAGAGAGTAAAATGGCAGACTCGTACAAGAGATCAAATTATTTCAGACTTTAAAAACAGAATAAGAATTTCTTAAAACCAAAATAAATTTTCAGAGTAAATCATGTCTAATAGTTATGACATAGCAGTTGTGGGAGCCGGAGCTATTGGATGCTCGATATCCTACTACTTAAGTAAATTAGGACTTAAAGTTGCATTGATAGATGAGAATTCTATTAGTAGTGGGGCATCTGCGCACGCAACAGGTTTTTTGTCTAATAGTCACGAATTACATATTGACCCAAGTATATCTGATTTGTTGTTTAGTAGTAGTGATTTATTTTTCCAAGATTTGCCTGAAATATCTGAAATCAGTCAAATTGACCCTTTATGTGTAAACCGAGAGGGATTGAGATTAGCGTTGTCAGAAGAAGAAAATCAAGAATTGATTACTCGTTGTAAATTGGGAAAAATGAGAAATAATTACCCCTTTGAATTTTTGACTTCTGACGAAGTCCATAAATTAGATTCTCGATTATCAGAAAATGTGACCGGAGCTGGTTTAATTCCTAGAGAATCTCAACTAGATAGTTATAAATTCACTTTGTCATTGGCTGTAGCTTCCGAGAAATTAGGAACAACTATCTATCAACGTTCTGTTACTGGAATTGTAGAAATGGATAATAAAGTAGTAGGTGTTCAATGTGAAAATGAAAACATTTATGCTAGTAATGTAGTGCTATGCTTAGGAGCAGGTACAAATAATTTATTACAATATTTACCAACAAACTTCTTTATAAATTTACTAAAGGGGCAATCGATTAGGATGCAATATTCTGGCGAACCAATGCAATATCATATTGGTGGAGTAAATTCATGGCATTTGATTTCCAGAGGAGACGACCTCATTAGTGCCGGAAGTACTTCTGAATTTGGTAACAGTTATGAATATCCAAATCAAAATTCCACTCAAAATATATTGACTTGGGTTATGTCGGTAATGCCTTGTTTGCAAGATGCTCATATTGTTGAAACAATGCATGGATTTAGGCCGATGTCACCTGATGACATCCCAATCGTAGGTAGAATTCCAGGTAAAAGTAATCTTTATGTTGCTACAGGACATGGACATAAAGGTATTCATTTGAGCCTAGTGACCGGGGTTATAATTAGCGAATTAATAAGTAAAGGTTTTAGTACATATAATTATGCGTTTATGGACCCAATACGCTTTACTGAAGAATAAGAACATATGAACATTTCTAAAATATCTACAACGATTGGCATTGTTATACTTGGTGTATCAGCGATATGTATATATTTGTTTGCCGATATTGATTACCAAGCAAAAATAGCAATCTTGGTTATGATGCTAGCAGTTATATTGTGGGTTACTGACTGGATGCCTGGGGTAGGAACAGGGTTTTTATGTATTATTTTATTGGTTGCGTGTGGAGGAGTTAATTCATTAAGTGAGGGAGTTATAGGATTTTCTAAACCTATATGCTATTTTCTTATAGGAATTCTAGCTATCGGATATGCCGTGAAAAGATCAGGATTAGCCGATAGAGTGGCAAATTATATTATTGGATTGTCGTTAGGCAATCCAGTGTTGTTATATTTTCAAATGTTAGGATCATTTGTGGTTCTGACATTTTTTTTACCATCTGCTACTACCCGCGGAGCAATTATAGTAAACATGTATGAAGAGGTTTTGGATACTTGGAACGTACCAAAAAGCCATCCATTTCATAAAATGTTAATGTTGGCTATGCTTGCATTAAATAGGTGCGCATCTACGGCATTATTAGCTGGAGGTATCACTCCTGTGGTAGCGTCAGGATTAATGGGAGATTTCTCATGGATAGAATGGTTTGTGATAATGAGTATACCTTTTTACGCAAACTTATTTGTAGGAGGAATAATAATTTATGTATGGTATAGAAAGGGAGCCAAATCAGTGCAAATGATGCCATATAAATTGCCTCCAGCCAAACCTATCACCATCGCAGAAATTAAAACTATAGTCATTATATTTATAACGGTATCATTGTGGTTTACTGATTTCATTCATGGATTGCATGCTGCAGTCCCTGCAGTTTTAGCTCTAGTGTTAATTATGTTCCCTAAAATAGGAGTACTGACCTGGGAAGATTTACAAGAAGGAATAGCTTGGAGTAATTTTTTTATTACTGCAACGGCATTATCTTTAGGATTGTCTTTATTGAATAGTGGAGGAGCTGATTGGTTAGGATCCAATATGGTAGATTGGGGTCTTAAAATAACAAACAATGCTACCTTGTTAATAATAATGATGATGATTTTAGTTGGCCTAGCTAGGATTGCTTTTAACAACATATCATCATATTTGGCAATAATGATTCCTATAACTATGGGATTTTCAGACATACTAGGAGTTAGCCCTTTATTGGCTGGATTTTTAACTGTTGTTGTTGGAGATTCTCTGATATTTTACTGTGCTGGCACAGGTTCAGGTTTGATTATTTTTGAGCGAAGTGGATTATCGAATGCGGAAGTATTCAGATTTGCATGCGTGATGTTGGTAGCAGTAGTGATTATAGCTAATATACTTGTTTTACCGTATTGGAAATTAATTGGATTTCAATAAAGTAGTATCCGATAAATATTATCGTAAAATATATGGTAAGTTGAATTATTAACAAGTATATTTAGACGATAATAGATTGTTGGAAGTAAAAATGAGCATAGTAAATAAAGGCGATAAAATCAGCGTACATTACACAGGTAGACTAACCGATAGTAGTATTTTTGACTCCTCTGAAGGTCGTGATCCGCTAAGTTTTACAGTGGGCGCCGGCCAAATGATACCTGGATTTGATGCAGGCGTTGTGGGTATGGAATTGGGCCAAGAAAAAGAGATAATTATTCCTCCTGAAAAGGCGTATGGTATTCATGATCCAGCTAAAATAATTACGATACCTAAAGATCAATTCCCTACAGACCTCAAAATTGAACCTGGGTTGCAACTATCTGCTAATCAAGAAGACGGCAGCGCAATACCATTTGTCGTAACTGAGGTTAAAGAGTCAGATGTGATGCTAGATGGCAACCATGTTCTGGCAGGTAAAGAACTTATTTTTACTGTTAAAATAGTATCAATCGATTAATAAGAACATATTAGTATTTTTGTTGGTCTAACGTACTGTAAGTTACAGGGCTAGCCACTGAGAGTCCAGCGTCTACTGGCATAGTAACACCGGTTATCCAGCGAGATTCGTCACTTGCAAAAAATAAGGCAGCATACGCTATGTCCCACCCAGTCCCTTCAGTACCTAAAGGAGCTGCATTTTTGCGAGTTTCCCTTAAATCGGCATTCATTCTAGGAGCGACCATCGGAGTGTAGGGAAGCCCAGGAGCAATGCAATTTACTCGTATCCCTTCTCTCCCGTGGTCTGCTGCCATGGAGAATGTCAGGCCTATCACGGCTGCCTTTGATGCCGTATATGGGGTACTACTATGGGCTCTTAGTCCAGCTATAGATGATATATTTATAATAGAACCTGATCCATTTTGTTTCATAGCGGGGATAGCATATTTACTAGCTAAAACAATGCTTTTGACATTTACGGACATAACTTGATCCCAGTCTGATTCGGAAATTTCTAAAACTGTGCCTCTCCTTGATATGCCTACGTTGTTATCTAAAATATCAACCCTGCCATACAATGACATAGCAGTTTCCACCATGGATTTACAGTCTTGTTCATTTGTGACATCTGCTTTGAATACTGATGCGATGCCATTTTCTTTTTGAATAAGTTCTAACGTTTCTTCAGCTCTTTCGATTTGAGAGTCCACTAAGAGTACTTTTGCCCCTTCTCTAGCAAATAATAGAGCTGTAGCTTTACCATTACCTACGCCTGGGCCACTAGATCCGGCACCGGTAATAATGGCTACTTTGTTCTCTAATCTTTGACTTGTATTGCTCATGAATTGCTCCTAATTTCAAATTTTAGTCATTTGAAGTTTATTATTTAGTTTGATTGTCTAAATTGAATCATAATTAATGATTTTATTCTATTATATATCCTTAGAGTTATTCTGAATAAGCCGATGTCATGGTATTATATATATGAATAGTAGTTACATAATTCGGATTTGACCAAATATTTAACAAACTCTTTAAGATAAGAAGTTTATAAACTCAAATATATTTGTAAGCAATTGAAGATTCTATAAAAACTACTAAATAATAGATATTTTATTAAAATATCAAATAGGAAGTTTAATGAATAATGATTTTGCGCTAGGAGATGTAGCGCTATTTATAGATTGGGAAAATTTTAAAATTAGTTTAGCTGGGGGGCATCGTTTACCTAACGTTTCTGCCCTAAAAGAAGAAGTCTCTAATCATGGGAGAGTTGTAGTAGCTAAGGCTTATGCTGACTGGGTCACTAGGGCACCCGAATTAAGAGGAGCTAGTCAATTCTTGAATGATCCTCCTGCGCTTTATGCCTCTGGGATAGAACCTGTTTATGTTCCTACCAGATTGCCGCTTGTAAATGCTCAAGCTAACACTTATCGTACTCAAAGAGTAAAAAATAGTGTTGATGTAAAAATGACAGCAGATTGTATTGAGTGCGCACACTCTTATCCGAATGTTAATACATTCGTGCTAGTATCAGGAGACTCAGATTTTATACATGTAATAAACGCTCTTAGAACCATGGGTAAGAAAGTTATTATAATAGGCATTTCATGGACAACATCTAGGAGACTGTCAGATTTAGTTGATGGGTTGATATTTTATGATATTGACGTGGATCAAGGATCCAACCCAGCACCCATCAATCCTGTGAATAACACTCGAATAGGTAATAATTATACTAGGCAAGAAATACCAGCTATTTTGACTGCTATTGAGGATATTGTTAGTAAAGAAAGAGAAGCTGGCAGAATGCCATTATTGACTTCAGTTAAACAGAGGTTAATCCGGCAATTTCCAGGACTTGACGAGAGACGGTTAGGATTTACAGGATTTAAGAAATTAGTTCTGAAAGCTACTGAGCAAGGTAAAATACGTTTAGTTACAGTCGGTATGGCTGATTGGGTTATTTTGACAGATGAACCCGATCCAGAAGAAATAACATCTGAAGACCCAGAATCGGATCAAAATGATTCACCTGATACTGAAAATGTAGTCGAAGACGCCGTAGTTGAAGACATTAATATTGAAGTTAATGATGAAAGAGAGAATTATGCACAAGCTTTAGTTGAGTTATTGAATAATTTAGAAAAAACCAAAAATAATAAGGATTCCAACGACGAATTGAGAATTAAGCAATTAATTGTAATGGCGGATTATTTGGCTGGCACTACAGATGGTCAAAATATTCCTGCTAATGTTTTGGGTGATGAAATAGCGAAAAATATTAAAAATGCCCTGGATGCAGATGTTTCTGAGATAACAGATGTATGGGGAAAAGTCTTCTCTAAAACCTATGTTAATAAACTTATAAAGACTCTTTCTGATGAAAAAATATTCAACAAAAAATGGAGTTTTGTTTCTGAAGAAGGGTATGAAAAATCTCGTAGAAAAAGAACGTTAGTTCTTAATGCGGAAAACCCTATAGTTTCTCATTCTTTAAGTGATCATTGGGGTAGTAACACAAGTGAACATTCCTCAGATAGTCAGCCTATAGATGGTTCTATTGTGGATAATGGTTCAGGATTAGCTGGTAAGGTGATGAAATTATTTTCTAGGTAGTCCGTGAGACCACGGCTTGGAAATTTGATCAATTTTGAGGTTGATCAAGCTACCTACTTTGAATATATCGGCGGCTGTTTTGCCTATTTTTAAAATAGGCACGTTATTATTGGCCGCTTTAATGAACAAATCGTTGCTATTATTATGAACGCACGATACCACTATTCTAGATTGGCTTTCCCCGAATAAAGTAGCGCGCCAATCGCATAAATTGTTAAAATTTTCTTCTCCGTCAAATCCTATGGAACCCAAAATACATGACTCGGCTATTGTTACTCCTAGTCCACCTTCAGAGCAGTCATGAGCAGAAGATATAACTCGTTGACTTATCAGAGCCCTGCAAAATGTTTGGACCCGATGTTCAAGATCTAGGTCAATTGATGGAGTTCCTTTCACTAGATTGTGGATGGTTTTCAAATATTCTGATCCTGCTAGGGAATTTACCGGAAAATCAAGTGTGTCTGATCCTAACAAAAATACATCAAGATCATTAGATTTAAATGATGCCGTCATAGGAGTTATAGTGTTTTGCATTACTCCAAGGCACCCAATGATAGGTGTCGGATATATTGAGGTATTTTCTGATTGGTTATAGAGGCTGGCATTGCCGCTAACTATTGGAGTTTTGAAAGCCATGGATGCTTTTGACATTCCTGCTATACTTTGCTCCAATTCAAAATATATTTCAGGTCTCTCAGGATTAGCGAAATTCAAACAATCTGTTAGCGCTATGGGTTCTGCTCCACTACATGAGACATTACGGCAAGCTTCTGCTACCGCAATCTGAGCTCCAATAAAAGGGTCTAAATAACTATACCGGCTATTACCGTCAATGGATAAGCTAATTAGCTTAGATGTGTTCTTTATTCGGAGTACTGCAGAATTTTGGGCAGGCCCTACCACTGTATTAGTTTGTACTTGGTGATCATATTTCTTATATATGGGGCTTCTATCACATATGTTTATGGATGAAAGAAGTTGAAGTAAAATTTTTGTTGGCTGTTCTTTATGTTTTGTATTTGGTATAGCCAATGTCTTTCTACAAATCTGTTCACTTGACTGCTTGCTGGTTGGCTTATATGAAGGTGCTTCTGTTAAATATTTTATAGGAATAGTAGCTATTGTTTCATTACCGTCTGTCACAATTATGTTTGGTTCTTGAATAATCTTACCAATGGATGCTGAATGTATACCCCATTTTTTGAATATGCTGTTGATAGTGTTTAAATTAGAAGGATTTATAAATAGCAACATACGTTCTTGTGACTCTGAAAGCATTATTTCATAAGCTGACAGTTTTTTTTCTCGTACCGGTACTTTAGATACGTCAATTTCCATCCCTAAATTAGCTTTGCTAGCTGCTTCAACGCATGAGCTAGTTAAACCAGCTGCTCCTAAATCTTGTATTCCATCTATCAAACCGGTTTCTAATGCTTCCAAACACCCTTCAATCAGTAGTTTTTCTAAAAAAGGATTCCCAACTTGAACGGTCGGACGCATTTCTTGATCAGTATCGAGCGATCTAGAAGCTAGTCCGGATGCACCATGAATTCCATCACGCCCTGTTTCAGCTCCGACTAATATAACTAGGTTACCAACTGCTTTGACTGAAGAACTGGCAATTTTGTTGATTTGGACTAACCCAACACATAAAGCGTTAACAAGTGGGTTATCTTCATAGCAGTCTTCAAAATAAATTTCTCCACCCACGTCTGGAATACCGAGGCAGTTACCGTACCAAGAAATGCCGTCTACGACACCTTTATATAAATGCTCTGTATTTGGATTGCTTAAAGATCCAAATCGCAAAGAGTTAAGTAATGCTATGGGCCGAGCGCCCATAGCTAATATATCTCGTACAATTCCTCCAACTCCTGTAGCAGCGCCTTGGAAAGGTTCTATTGCAGAAGGGTGGTTATGTGATTCCACTTTGAAAACTATGGCATGATTATCACCAATATCTATAGCTCCAGCGTTTTCAGCACCGCTTTTAGATAATACTTTTTCTGATGTACTTGGTAATGTTTTGATTAGATGTTTGGAATGCTTGTACCCACAGTGTTCACTCCACATTGCCCCAAATATTCCCAATTCTACGTTATTTGGAACCCTCCCCATTAAACCTACAATACTGTGGTATTCATCTCGGCTCAGAGCTATTTCATCTAGAATGCGATTATCTATATCCATTTAATCCTTGTTCAACAGCTTTGACGATTGATTCAAAGATCAAACTACCGTCAGTACTTCCTAGAATGTTTTCACAACATCGCTCTGGATGAGGCATCATTCCAAGTACATTGCCAGCATGGTTTGTTATTCCTGCTATATTATTTAAAGATCCATTAGGATTACTTTCGTGAGATATGTTCCCATTGATGTCAGAATATCTGAATATGACTTGTCCATTGCTTTCAATGAATTTTAAAGTCTCAGAATCAGTGTAGTAATTACCCTCTCCGTGAGATATTGGTATATTTAATGTGGTATTGGTAAGACAGTGGTTAGAAAAAATAGTATCTGTTCGCTCGACTTTTAATTGTGTCGATACACATCTGTATTCTAAGCTTTCATTCCTTAATAAAACTCCGGGAAGAAATCCAGCTTCACATAATATTTGAAACCCATTACAGATTCCGATTACAATTTTTCCTTCAAGGATAAATTTATGTAATGAGGGAATTATTGGCGATAGTTTTGCTATGGCTCCAGTGCGTAAATAATCACCGTAAGAGAATCCGCCGGGTAAAATAATGCAGTCATATGATGATATATCTGTTTCTTCATGCCAT
Organism: Dehalococcoidia bacterium; assembly: GCA_003523055.1. Lineage (GTDB taxonomy): Bacteria > Chloroflexota > Dehalococcoidia > Lucifugimonadales > UBA3495 > UBA2588. The sequence goes on from DPHC01000017.1 coordinate 114,589, forward strand.
ACATAACTTACATCAAATCCTAGAACGTTGTGTAAAGCATAAAAACAGTCAGTATCACTCCATGTTCCTGGAAATACTACTATACCGAATCGCACTTAATCACCAATTTTCACTTTAATTTATTAAAATTTGGTTTACTATTTGACTTACCATAGCACCGTCTGCAGCACCCTGCACTTGTTTCATTACATGCCCAATTACTTTCCCTTTGTCTTGAGCACTTGAAGCATTTAGCGTGGCTATAGATTCTTCAACGATTGCCTTAAGGTCTTCATGAGTCATTTGTGGTGGTAGGTATTTTTCAATGATTGATAATTCTGCTGTTTCTTTTTTTACTAGATCCGGTCTATCGCCTTCAGTGAACATTCTGATACTTTCTTTACGGTCTTTCACTTGTTTAGCAACTACTTTTTGGACACCATCTTCATCTAGTTCTGATAGGTCGTTTTTTTCAACTAACTGTATAGCATTTTTTAAAAACCGTAATGCATTTAGCCGAAGTTGATCTTTGGCCTTCATTGATTCAATTATATCTTTTTCGAGGTCGGATTTTGTCGTCATATCTTTTATCTCTAACAATATATAGTGTTTAGGTATTATTGTAGATTTTGAGGTTTGAAGCTGTCAATCGGTATAGAGCCAATTAGTAGTGTGTTGTTGAAAGTAAAAAACAATAATTGACATTTGCATAAAGCATTATTACACTACCTCTATGAAAATTAATCTAACATCTTGCGTTTGTATGTGTTGTAGCCCCCCTTAGGGAGCAACTTTTGACGCTTATGGTTACGTTGCACTCTCTAAAAATAAGGAGAGTGTTTTTTTTTGAATAGAATTACAGTGATTTTGTGTGCCAGTTTTTATGATAAAGACAGAAAAAATAATGAGATCCAATCAAAAATATTTAGGATGGGTATTACTCCCATTCATTTTTGTTATCTCGTTTGCCATATCAGGTAATAATGGTTCTGATGCTGCAATTTGGATAGCTGCTTGTGGTTTAGGTTTCACACTCCAAAAATCCAGATTTTGTTTTGCATCTGCATTTAGAGATTTATTTCTTTTTGGATCAGGCCACAACATGAAAGCAGTATTGCTGGCTATCGCGATAGCATCAGTGGGGTTTGTGGGAATCTTGTCGTGGATTTTACCTAGCCCATTGCCTGGGGAATTTCCTTCTTCAGCTCATGTTTTACCGTTTGGAATATCTACAATCGTTGCAGGATCTGTTTTTGGTATAGGTATGGTACTGGCTGGGGGATGTGTTTCCGGAACCATATATAGAATAGCTGAAGGATATATTGCTTCAGTTGTAACAATGATTGGTATTGTTATAGGAACTATTCTATTAATCGTCACATGGGATTTCTGGTGGGAAGTATTTATAAGTAATGAACCGAAAATATTTCTGCCATCGACTCAATCTTTGGGATATGGTTTTTCTCTATTACTAACTATATGTGCCTTACTTTTAGTATATTTGATTGTGGTTTTCATTGAAACCAAATCTGGGATTACTGAATATGTAATAACAAAAGAAAAAGATCTTAGCTTAAAAACCTTTAGTCAGAGAATAAAAGAAAGCATAGAAAATGCTTTTTCAAAAAGTTGGACTGCAAAATCAGGTGGAATTGCATTAGGATTTATAGCAATAATATATTTCTTGTTTCATTCACCTCCTGGCGTCACAGGAGAAATAATGAAACAATCCATGAATATTTCATATTTATTCAATTTTTCAGATGGTCCGCTGAAAGGTATAGCTTCATTAAGTGGTTGCCTCGGATCTAGTATTGAATCAGGAATTATTTCCCATACATTTGTCAGCACTGTAGGTGTTTTTTTTGGAGCCTTGGTGTCGGCACTACTTTCTCAAGAATTTAAAATAAGAACCCCCAAAGAATCAAAAAGATACATACAGTCGATTTCTGGAGGTATCCTCATGGGTTATTCAGCTAGTTTAGGAATAGGATGCACGATCGGAGCATTTTTTTCATCTATTTCCTCATTTTCTTTGTCTGGTTGGTTGTTTGGATTAAGCCTTGGAGTCGGTGCTTATGTTGGTACCAAGTTAATAAAGGTAATAGGATGATTGATGGGTTCTTTTGTTGAAATAAATCTAATAAATGAGAATCCAAAAGATCAATTAGAAAAAGCAAATGCAATTGTAAAAAATTTTGCAGAAGAGGATAAAAAGATTTTGCTTACAAAAAATGAAATGTTAGTAAAAATCATTCCATTAATAGCAATAAAAAAACAAATCAAAATCAAAATCAAAATAGTCGAAGATATTTGGAATATTACGTTAGAAGGAAGGAATTATGTCTGAACCAGTTTCAAAAACGCTAGATTTAAGAGGAGAAATATGCCCTTATCCCATGTTGAAAACCAATGAAGAATTGGATTCGAACAAAGAACTAAGTATCTTAGAAGTTATAACTGATCACTCCCCTGCTTTATCAACAATCCCTCCGCAAGCTGTAAAGAGAGGTTATGAGGTTGAAATCATGGAAACGAATAACAGCGAATGGAAATTGATCTTAACCAAAGAAAATAATAATTAAAGGTGGACCAAATGAAAATAAAATTTTTAACCCTATCAATACTTTTATTAGTATTAGCAGCATGTTCAAGTTCTGTCAGTGTTGACAACTCGTTTGAAGCAAGAGGGTATTCAAATACCGATAAATTAGTTTCGGCTGATTGGTTGAATGATAACTTGGATAATGTAAAAATTATTGATGTCAGAAAAGAAGAAGATTATGCGGCAGGACACATTCCAGGAGCAATTAGAATGACTCCTAATGACGTTTTTCAATGGGAAGATGGAAATGGAGTGAAAGGAATGCTACCTTCCGCTGATCACATTGCAGAAGCGTTATCATCTGCAGGAATAGAAGAAAGCGATACTGTTATTATTTATGATGGTATCAAAAACTTATGGGCTTCAAGAGGTTTGTGGGCTTTGGAATTTTATGGCCATAACGATACAAAACTTGTTGATGGATCATGGGGATACTGGTCAGCAAACAACTATCCTGTAACTACTGAAGCAAAAAATGTTACCAAAACAAATTATGAGTTTTCTGGTACACCTAACACAAATTTAATTGCTTCATGGGAAGAAATAGTAGAAACTGTTGATGATCCTTCTAAAATTGTGTGTGACACGAGAAGCCCGGATGAATATGCAGGAAAAGATGTTAGAGCGGATAGAGGTGGTCATATTCCTGGATCTGAAAATGTAAACTGGGTCAACGCAGTGGACGAAAGTGGTCAGTTCTTGAATTCGCAGAAACTGAGTGAGATTTATGAAAGTAAAGGTATAAAAACAGACAAAGCTGTATATACTCTTTGTCAAACAGCTGTTCGAGCGACTCATACATGGTTCGTTTTACAAGAATTATTGGGTTATGACAATGTGAAAGTTTATGATGGATCCTGGATTGAATGGGGTAATTCTGACTTACCGATAGAAATTAATTAAACAAAGAATTATTATTTTGGTTTCTGCTCTTAATCAAGGAAAGCAAGATTTAAGCAGATTATTGACATAGTAAATCTGGATAACTCCGAATTTACTGGATATTTAAAATAGATTAGAATTAGTCTTCTGTTGGACTCGTTCTAATCTATAGGTTTTCCTCTCCAGAATTTCTTGTGCTTGTTTTTAGTTTTAAGCATTATAGTAAATAGGATGATAGACACTAAGAATACCGTGATCAAAATTTTTATGTTTGTGCTAATTAATAAAACGGCAGCCATTATGCAAGATATATAGATTAAAGGATTTACTGCCCGCAATAATAGCGCCGAAATTTTCTTCGGATTTTTTGGAGCTACATTTTGCAGATTCTGAATTGAGTCATGATGTTCAGATTCGGCAAGAATTTCCTCTATTTCTTCTATGTATCGGTCATTCATATAAAATCTACGTCATTGCCTTTGCGCTATTGTCGGTTATTACCAGTGATTAAATAGACGACACGTTCTGCAATATTTTCGGATCTGTCTCCTATTCTCTCAAAGTCATGAGAAACCCACATGAAGTATGTGGCGTGTTGGATAGTGGCAGAGTCTGTAATCATCGTATTTAGTAATTCGTCAAAAATACTGGAATATAAACTGTCTACTTCCTCATCAGAAATAATAACTGATTGAGCCAATTCAAGGTCGCGGTTGGCGAGAGCTAATATACTATTTTTAACCATGGTAGTTGCTAATTCTGCCATAGTTACCATTGAGCTTAATATAGGCAGAGCTGGAACATTACCTATTAATGAAGTGATGTTGGCAATTCCTTCAGCGTAATCACCGATACGTTCTAGTTCAACAGATATATGAATGATGGACATTAATATCCGTAAATCGTTGGCAACGGGCTGTTGTGTTCTAATGAGATTGACCGCACTTTGCTCGATAAAATCCGTCAATTCATCAATAGGATCGTCATCTTCTTTTACTTGAGTAGCTAATGACAGGTCTTGGTTTTTCAAAGACCAGAATGCATTTGATAAGGAGCGTTCTACTAATTGACTGAGTTTCACTAAAGAATTTTCTAATTCGTGGAGGCTATTGTCAAAATGAGCTCTAACCATATTAATCTCCTGCCTTTTCAATATATATTACCATTATTATGCTTGAAGGCTTAACCGAATCTTCCGGTTATGTAATCTTCAGTCGTTTTATGTTCTGGATTGGAGAATATTTGATCTGTATCCCCATATTCTATTAACAGACCGATGTTATCTCCTTCATTCATAAAGAATGCTGTTTTATCTGAAACCCTGGCGGCTTGTTGCATGTTATGGGTGACAATTACTATAGAATAATTTTCTCTCAGTTCTCTCATCAGTTGCTCTATAGCTAGTGTTGATATAGGATCTAATGCCGAGCAAGGTTCATCCATTAATATCACTTCAGGTTCTACTGCTAAGGCTCTGGCTATACATAGTCGCTGTTGCTGACCTCCTGACAGCGCTAGTGCGCTGTCTTTCAATCTGTCTTTGACTTCTTCCCAAAGAGCAGATTTCTTCAAAGAAGTTTCGACTAGTTCGTCCATGTCGCCATTGAACCCAGCAACTTTAGGCCCAAAAGCTATATTGTCATATATTGATTTAGGAAATGGATTAGGTTTTTGGAAGACCATGCCCATTTGATATCTGATTTCAGTTGGATCTAGATGGGGTTCATATATATTTTGTCCATGAAATATTATCTGGCCCGAAACGACTGCTGATGATATAAGATCATTCATCCTATTAAAAGATCTAAGAAGAGTACTTTTACCGCAACCAGAAGGCCCAATTATTGAAGTGATCTGGTTAGTAGGAATGTCGAAAGTTACGTTGTCTAACACTTTTTTTGTACCGTAATGGACCGACACTTCTTGAACTTGGAGTACTGGTTTTTGAACTGTCATTTCTTACCTATCCATTTTATTTGTAAATTTATTTCTTAGGAACAGTGCCAAAGAATTCATTAAAATTAAAGTAATTAATAGTACAATAATTCCGGCTGCAGCGATTTCATGAAATCCTTCTTGGGGCCTTGACACCCAGTTGAATATTTGAATTGGGAGTACTGTAAATGGGCTCATTAATCCGTCGGGGGCAAAAGGCACAAATGTTAAAGCACCCATTACTATAAGGGGGGCAGTTTCACCAATTGCCCTACTTACAGCGAGGATAACACCGGTTAAAATACCTGCAAATGCCTGTGGTATAACCAACAACGAAACTACTTGCCATTTTGAAGCTCCTAGGGCAAACCCTCCTTCTCTTATTGAAGGAGGAACGGCCTTAATTGCCTCTTGGGAAGCTATGATTACTATAGGCAATATTAATAAAGCAATGGTTAATGCTCCGGCTAAGACACTTCTTCCTAACCCTGCAAAACGAACGAAGATTTCTAATCCTAGTATTCCATACACTATTGAAGGTACTCCTGCTAGGTTAGCAATGTTAACTTGGAGTATTCTAGAAACTTTAGTGTCTCTAGCATATTCTTCTAAATATATCGCTGTACCAACACCTAAGGTAAATGCAATTATTCCTGCGATACCGATAACATAGCAAGTTCCTAAAAGAGCTCCGAATATACCTGCTCTATCTGGGAACCTAGAAGGGAAATTAGTTAAAAACGACCAAGTGAGGCGATTTAAACCCTGATCCGCTACATACCAGAGAAGTAACCCTAACATAGTTATTCCAATGATTATTGATAATATACAAAGGTATTCAAAAATTTTCCCGGTTCGTTGCCTTTGCATTAACCGTTTTCTGTATTGCTCTGTATTTAAGTAAGGCACATTATTCATATACGTTCCTAAATTTCCGGACTATATATTGGCTAACCATGTTTAGTGTTAGTGTGATAATAAAGAGACTTATACCTACTGCAAATATAGTTTGAAACTCTATGGATCCTGTAGGAGTATCTCCCATGCTAATTTGAACTATATAAGCTGTCATAGTTTCAATTGGTATAAATGGATTAAATGTGAAAGTAGGGTTTTGTCCCGCTGCGACGGTAACTATCATTGTTTCTCCAATTGCTCGAGATATTGCAAGTATGAAAGATGCTACTATTCCTGATATTGCAGCAGGAGTCACTATTTTCAATGAGACTTCTAATTTTGTAGCCCCTAATGCATAAGCCCCTTCTCTTAAAGATCTCGGTACGGCCCTCATAGCGTCTTCGCTAAGGCTAGATACCATAGGCAGAATCATTATCCCCATAACTATGGCTGCACTCGCAGCATTAAATACTTTCACATTGTCGGACACGCTCTGGAGTATAGGAGAGATAAATAATAAAGCAAAATAGCCATAAACTACTGTGGGTATACCAGCGAGTACTTCTAAAACAGGCTTTATTATTTTTCTAATGCTATCTGGAGCATATTCACTTAAGTATATAGCGCTCAGTAATCCTAACGGTAATGCAATTATCATTGCTCCAGTTGCAACTAAGAATGTTCCAGTTAGCAAAGGGAGAATTCCAAAATGTTTTGAAGCGTATAGTGGAGTCCACCTAGTTTCAGTCAAAAATTCTACCACGCTCACGTTTTGAAAAAATAATGCTGCTTCAAATATCATAACTGATACTATCGCCACGGTTGTAGCTACTGAGATAGCAGATATGAGCAGTAGTACAACTTTGATAAACTGTTCAAATTTACCAGTTCTCCATCTTTTGTTGGAGTAGTTTTTAGGGTTTAATATTCCGTTTAGAATAGCTGTCATTTGCCCTTTTAAATAATAATTTAATAACAGTGTTATATCTGGAACCTATGTTGTGAGTTAAACCTACACAGGTTCCAGACGATTAATATATTGATGTTACTGTATTCGGATTATATTTTGTTTATTTTTTGTCATCGGTTATCTTTTAGCCTTTCTAGGACTCCGCCAGTTTTAGGGTTGTCACTGCACCATAGGCATTCAGTATTTACATTGGTAAATCTTTCTAGGGCCAAATCGTAAACGTCATCTGGATAGGCAACATAACCCACTTGACCAAGCAATTCTCTACCAACAGGGCTCAAATAGAATTCTACAAAGCTCTTTATTGGCTCTACGTCAGCAACATCGCTTCTAACGTAGATAAACAATGGTCGAGACAATGGATTGTATTCTCCATTGTTAATTGTTTTATCGTTAGGAAATATACAGTCACCGACCTCGTTTACAATACCGACAGCTTTTAACTTGCTAGAGTTTTCAGAATAATAGGCATAACCAAAATATGCTAATGCATATTTGTCGCCTGAAACACCAGTAATTAGAACATTATCATCTTCACTAGCAGTGAAGTCGGCTCTAGAGGCCTGAGATTCCCCATTTACAGTTTCAGTGAAGTAGTCAAAAGTCCCAGAGTCTTGGCCAGGGCCATAAAGTTCCATTTTTTCAGCTGGCCAACTAGAGTCTATTTGATTCCACATGGTTATTTTATCTTCTGCTGACGGGTTCCAAATTTTGTTCAATTGTTCTACGGATAAGCAGTCAATGAAATCATTATCTTTGTTGACCACGACTGTTAAACCGTCAATAGCAATCGGTAGCTCAATTGAGCTCAGTCCAGATTCTTGGCAGAGTGCAATCTCTTTTTGCGTTTTCGGTCGAGAAGCGTTAGAGATGTGAGTTTCTCCGCGACAGAACTTTTTCATCCCTCCACCAGTGCCAGAAACACCGACTGTTACAGGAGATTGTCTTTTAGTTTTGATATAAAATTCTTCAGCTACTGCTTCAGTAATAGGAAACACTGTGCTGGAGCCATCTATAGAAATAATTTTTATACTCTGTGGTTCTACTGCTGATACGTCGCCGTCCATTACTGCTGAAGGAGTAGTACAAGCTGTGATAATGCATATGGCTATTAAAGGTGTTGATAATGTAGTAAATGTTTTACTGAGTTGATTCATTATTTTGTGTTTTCTCCAAATAAGTATACTTTTATTCCATAAAAAAACGATCTGAATTGGTGAGTTTTATTTATTTATGTCTCCTGATTTTTTATTTTTTTGTATATGAATAGACCCAGATGTTTTATTTTTGAGTAAGTTACGGTTGTCGGCATATACAGCCGAATCTAGCGGAATGTAGTTTGCAGATTTAATATGTTTAATTGTTTGTTGGTCTAGTAGATATTGCGCGAATTTATTGAAATATAGGTTTTTTAACAGGTCTGTCCGTAAATAAACGAATATTGTTGTAGAGAATACGTTGTATTCTCTATCATTTACAGATGACGACGTTGGGGCTATACAGTCTGTGTTCGAAATAGATACTGGTAGAGCTTTCAAATACTGTGCATATGGTTTGTATATAGAATAATTTAAGAAAGTTATGCTATGGATATCGTTGATGACATCTACAATTAATGTGCCATTATTTTTATTCGTATT
>DPHC01000017.1:123651-152687 GCA_003523055.1 Dehalococcoidia bacterium
GTATTATGTATTCCAGTGTTAAATTCTCGAGATAAATAAGAATATAAATCTGAATTTAGAGGAGGTCCATAAAAGTGTATTTCTTTCCCCTGAAGCAAATAATTGGGGTTACTCCAAATATTTTTCATGTCATTTAATGTGACACATTCAGTAGTGGTGTTAGCAATATTGGTGGCTACTATAATCGGTTGCGTGGTTAAAGGTAATTCAATGAAAGAAATACTAGAATCATTACAATATGTTGATTCTGACTGTGTAATAGGTCTTGACGAATATGTCATGTGAGACTTACCACTGCATAATAGTTGAAATCCATCATTGGAATTCTTAAATTCAGTAACAATTTCTGTTTTACCTGATGTAAAAATAAAGTATTCATTATTTAGAGTATTAATGAGGTTACTAATTTCATCCGGCGCAGTAGTGTAGATTAAATCTGGGTTCGATGCATTGGATGAACATGATAATAATATGGATAGTAGTATTATGGCTAATATGAGAGCCACTACGTTGTGCGAAGATGCCTCTTTCAAGTTAGGCTGCACAATCAAATTCATTTATCACTTTACTCTATTAATATTCTTCATGCCAAACGTACATATTATTGAATTTTGAATTGATTTTGTCAATTGATTTAGTTTATATTTTTCTATTAATGTAAGTCTTTTATTAACGGTTTAATTTTTTTCTGTGGTATTGGAAATTAATTAGTGTACAATCAGATATTAATAAGGTAAAAGAATTTATTATGGCAAAATTAAAACTTAGTGTTGTTGATCAATCCCCAATTAGAATGAATGGAACTGCAGCCGACGCTTTAAATGAAACTGTTAAATTGGCAAAGGCCGTAGAATCGTTTGGATACTCACGATATTGGGTTGCTGAGCACCATAATATCGCAAATTTTGCAGGTACTTCTCCCGAAATATTGATTGGCCAAATAGCGGCTAATACAGAACATATTACAGTTGGTAGTGGAGGAGTAATGTTGACTCATTATAGTGCTTTTAAAGTTGCAGAAGTATTTAACATGCTTAATTTATTTTTCCCTGGTAGGATAGAATTAGGGCTGGGCAGGGCGCCAGGTAGTGACCAGATTACTGCCGCTGCTCTTGCATTTCCTTCTTCTCCATTGGGAGCCCAGCATTACCCGAGGCAAGTAACAGATATTCTTTCATATTTTACTGATTCCCATAAGGAAGAAAACTTGTTTAGTAATTTGACAATAGGCCAGAAAGCAGGTCCAATTCCCAATGTTTGGCTTTTGGGCTCTAAGTACGAAAGCGCCTATATGGCAGCTCAAATGGGATTGCCATTTGCTTATGCACATTTCTTTGGTATGGGATCTTCAGAAGGTCCGTTGATAGTTGATGCTTATAGGCAAAATTTTGTACCTTCGCAGTTTTTAAGTAAGCCTTTGGTTAATGTAGGCGTACATGTGATTTGCGCAGAAACTAAAGAAGAAGCCGAAAGACTAGCAGCATCAAGAAATTTGGGTAGGCTATTTTCCATAACTGGTAGGGCAAAAGGAATACCGTCACCAGAATATGCAAGTAATTATCAATACATGGTTGATGAACTAGAATTCGTTCAAAATTACGCTAAAAATTGTGTGGATGGCGACCCGGAAACCGTAGCAAATGCTCTTAATATTATATCTGACAATTATGAAACAAATGATTTAAGTATTGTTACAATTTGCCACAGCTATGAAGATCGAGAGAATTCTTATAAATTAGTTGCTCATGCTTGCGGTATTAACATACAGTAATGGACAATCAGTTTGTTACTGATGAGTTGTTTAGTATATTACGCACCTACTTTTCCAGCTAAGTCCACAAAATCAGTAGCCCAAAAATCAAATGGATGGTCTGATTCCTTGGGTAAATTTGTATTGAGTGTACCAAATTCCATTGGTCTAGTAACGAACGCAGTTTTTAATCCCACTTCCTGTGCAGCGAGCAGATCTCTTTCATGAGCAGCTGTCATTACTACTTGATCTGGAGTGCACCCCAGAATTTCTACAGCAGTTAAATAGCTTCTTGGGTGAGGTTTGTAGTGTTGTGCCACTTCTGCACCCAAAATACAATCCCATGGCATACTACCGTTTTTAGCCATGTCTGCCATCAATACTATGTTTCCATTAGACATAGGGGAGATTATGTATTTATTTTTCAATCTATATAATCCTGGCACAGTGTCAGACCAAGGTTTTAAGTTGTGCCAAAAATATACAAGTTCATCGATTTGATTGTCATTCAAACCGTTGATATCTAATTCTTCCAAAAGTTCAATCAATGACATTTGGTGCAGCGCGTCTAGATTAGTCCAAGGTAGTTCTCCTGTTCGCACTTTATCCATGTAAGGTCTATATTTACCACGCCATTTGTCTGCAAATTCTTCCCAATTTGTGGAAATATTATATTTGGCACCAAAATTTTCTCCTTGGCTGATAATGCTTCCTCTCCAGTTCACTACTGTGCCAAATACGTCAAATATGAAGGCTCTAATATTATCGGTGTTCGCCATTTTTTTTACCTCTTATGTCATCAACTTATAAAGATTCCAACGTTGTTTTAATTTCATTATAATCAGGTTCAACTCCAGGGTTTGGTGCTACCCATTTATAAACGACAGTACCCACTGAATTTATTATATAAACGGCTCGATTTGCAGTGTTATAACCTTCCAAACCTGCTAGATTCTCCCATACCACATCATATAGTCCAACTACTTCCCGATTGAAATCACTCAGCATAGTGTACGTGATATTGTTTTGATTTTTCCATTCTTGTTGAGCGAATATTGGATCAACGCTGATTGCTAATACTTTTGCATTTAGGTTGTTATATTCTTGTGAATTATCATTCAGTGTACAAGCCATGGTGGTGCATACTCCAGTAAATGCTCCTGGGAAAAATGATAAAACCACGTTTTGGCCTTTTTGGTCATCCAAAGTGACCTGATTTTTATCCGTGTCATAGAGAGTGAAGTTAGGTGCACTATCTCCTACATTTACAGTCATGTTAAACTCCTTGAATTCAAATTGTTAATTAATAACGTTATAATATACGTTAATGTAGATGTAGGCAATTGCATAATTTGAAAAATTAATTTACACAAGAGGGAGCGTTAAGATGTTTTTTGATTCACGTAGATCCACTGTTCATGCTAGTAATGGAATGATAGCAACTAGTCAGCCTTTAGCAGCAATAGCAGGGCTTAAAGTACTATTTGACGGAGGCAATGCCATAGATGCTTGCGTCGCTGCCGCTGCAGTATTGAACGTTGTTGAACCAGAATCTACTGGAATTGGCGGAGACATGTTTGCCTTAGTAAGAATGGCGGATACTAAGACTGTTGACTCTTTGAATGGTAGTGGAAGATCAGGGTCAGGAGCTTCTATAGATGAATTAAAATCAAAAGGATTGAACAAAATTCCCGATATTGGACCATATTCCATTTCAGTTCCTGGAACAGTCCATGGATGGGAAACTATTCTTAATAAATATGGAACTATGGAATTGAAAGATGTGCTAAAACCAGCTATAGGTTATGCCATAAATGGATTTCCTGTATCTGATATTATTTCATATCAATGGCGAAGCCAAGTAGATAAATTAAATGAATACCCATCTGGTAATGAATTTCTAATAAATGGCCAAGGACCTTCTGAAGGTTCGCTTGTGAAACTTCCAACTCTCGGTAAAACATTACAAGCAATTGCGGAAGGAGGTTCTGAGGCGTTTTATACTGGGCCTATAGCTAGAAAAATTGCACAATTTGTCCAACAACACGGGGGGTGGGTTACCGAAAATGACTTAGAATCCCATCATTCGGATTGGGATCAGGCTATCAGTACCGATTATCGCGGAATTACATGCTGGGAATGTCCTCCAGCAGGGCAAGGAATAGTTGCATTAGAAGCCATGAATATAGCGGAAGGATTTGACATCTCCAGTATGGGTTCACAGTCAATAGAAACTTATCATCATATGATTGAATCTGTGAGACTGTCTTTTGCAGATGCCAGTCAGTATGTAGCAGATCCTAGAGTTTCTGATGTTCCGACCGATAAATTACTTTCGAAGAAATATGCAAATAGTAGGAGAGAGTTAATAGATTCAAAGAAAGCCTTATCAAATGTTACTTACGGAGATGTTTTGAAGGACGGCGATACAGTGTATATATCATGTGTCGATAAAGATGGTAATGCATGTTCGTTTATCAATAGTATATTTACTAATTTTGGTAGTGGTATGGTTGTTCCAGACACAGGAATTGTATTGCAAAACAGAGGATCATTGTTTGAATTAGACTCTAACCATTTGAATGCCTTGGCTCCGAATAAACGCCCATTCCATACCATAATTCCTGCTATGGCGACAAAAGGAGATGATCTATTTTTGTGCTATGGGATTATGGGTGGATATATGCAACCACAAGCGCATTTACAAATTGTTAGTAATATGGTGGACCATGGCATGGATGTTCAAAAAGCAGTTAATGCGCTTAGGTTTATGGTATCTCCTTCAGGAGTATTCTTGGAAGAAGGAATTGATCCGTTAATCGTAAAATCGTTGAAAGATATGGGTCATAATATTCAGTTGATTTCTGGTCACGCCAGAGTAGGCATGGGCGGGGCGCAAGTAATCAAACGTGACCCTGAATCCGGCGTGTTGAGCGGTGGATCTGAGCCAAGAAAAGATGGATGTGTTGTAGGATGGTAAATTGCTAGTACTTGAATTCTTCCCTGACTGGGCTAAATATATCTAAAGCTATAGCTGCCATATCATTGGTTTTAGCGTAATGATTTACCTCTCCGGGGATAATGTACATGTCTCCAGGATTTAATACTTTGATTTCATCATCTATACCCATTTCTAATTGGCCTTCTACTAATATGCCTGCTTGCTCATGGGGATGGGTATGCCAAGGAACTTCACTGTTAGCATCTATAGTTACTAATGAAAGCAGTACATTATCTCCCCAAAAAGTTTGGGTTTTAGCACCTGGAGCCAGTTCTTTATAATCTCGGCCTTGTGTTTCTTTAAAATATTTCAAAATGTTCTCCTAAATTATTTTTTAATTATCCCAATTTATAGACGAAGTGATTGATTGTTCATATTCTGTTATTAATTGTAAGTTATTGTTTAGATCTTGTACCGCTTTATTAGTTTTAGCTAAAAGTTCATCGGATTTGAATCCATTATATTTGAATTTTGCTAGATCGTAGGCATCTATTAACATGATACGTTCTTCTATCAGAGACTGATGCATAGCAATACTTTCGTCATACGATAATTCATTTTCGATCCAAAATCTTGGAGTAATGGTTTTTACACGATATATTATTTGTTGTTTACGCACCAGGCACGAGTCTTGAGTTTTATTGTTATCGCCTTGGGTCATGTACTTGATCGTGTCATGCCCAGGTATAATTTTAGTGATGCGGTGAATTATGTAACCTTCAAATAATGTCACGGAATTTCCATATACTGGGCAATCTGCAGTGGCGTCTATATCATTGGCATTTTGCCTAAAGGTAACGATATCACCTACTTGTAGTGGAGAGCCTACATTTGCTGGTTCATATTCGATCTTATCGCCGCAATATAGTACTGGCCTCATGCTTCCAGTGCATGCTACTCGCTCAGGAAAGTCTTCAGTTGTTATCGTTAGATTTTCGTGTACCCATTCGATATTTGGCTGTCCAAGGAACAGAGGATTTATTGGAATTTGACCATAGTAAGTTTCATTCTTAGTTTGATGCAATTCTACGATATATTCTTCAAGACTTTTTGAATTCTCAACTGAAACTTTTTTTATAGTATTTGGATACGTAGTATCTATTAACGTTACCTCTATCTCTATCAAATTTACCCGATTTTTGTTTAATATCCCGACGACTTGTGTGGTATTTTGTTTTTCTGATGACTCCGTGAATATGACAGTTAATTCGATTACTGAAGATTGTAATGGCTCGCTGGAGGTATTATCAGGATCTACAATGTTTAATACAGGTTCTAATTTTTGAACTTCATTATGATTTGCTAGCCCGTCCGTTGGAGTGACGCTTGTTTTGAAAGCTTCTTTGGGAGGACTATCAAATTCAGGAATATTTACTGTAGGTACGTTTTGAGTCGCCAGTGGTGTTATTGTAGGAATTATAATTGTCTCAGCTGGAATTATAATTGCCTCAATAGGATAAGAAGATGGCACAATTTGATCCGGTATTATTACATGTTCATTTTTACTAATGCAAGATAGGCAAACCAAAAGGATTGTTATTAACATAGTAAGTCTTGATAAATTTAGAGCATGCATGTGTAATCCAGAGTTTTTTTGGCTTTAATCAAGTATTGTAACGTTTAAAACGAAAATTTTGAGTATTCTCCTTCATCCTTGGTCATAAATTCTAGCACAGCTGGTTGACCGTTTTGTGTGGCTTCAATCCCACGCTTTATCGCGGGTATTATACCTTCAGGGTTTGTGATTTGCTCGCTATAAGCTCCTAGAGAACTGGCCATACTACAAAATTCTCCAGATAAGCTTTTGATATTGTACTTTTCAACCGCAACCGGAAACCTTCGGTCATCATAAATAGACATATAAGCATTGTTTATGATTATTGTCAAAATAGGGATTTTACACCGCACGGCAGTTTCAATATCTATACCGACTGTGCTGAAAGCAAGATCTCCCATTACGTTTATAGCTAATTTATCTGGCTCTGCCAACTTGGCTCCCATTGCTAAGCCTAGGCTGTACCCTAATTGTGTTGATTTACCCCACCCTATAAAACTTCTAGGATGTCTTGCTTCCCAAAATGGACCGAGGTATTCCCGGGAACTACCAGATTCATGAGTAATGATGGTGTTATCTAGGTCCACTGTATGCATAAGATCCCATATAACCCTGTAAGGGTTGAGAGGTTTGTCACTTGAAGTCAGTTTATGCTCCCATGATTGAAGCCATTGTTTGTGCAGTTTTTGTATATGTTCTTGTAGGTTATTGTTTACTGGTTTTGGTTTGGATGTGCGATGAAGTTCAGCAATTAGTTGTTGCAATACTAGTTTTGTATCTCCTAAAATTGGAAATTCAGTAAAAAATTCTCGATTGATTGCATCCTCATCATTAGTTGTGTGTATGAAAGTCTTTTTGCCTTTTATTGGCACGGAAAAGTTTGTTTTAGTAAAGCTACAGCCTATTCCGAAAACCGTATCGGATTGCGGAAGATAATGGTGTACTGCTGAAGTAGTACTTGGGCTTCCAGTGCCAATATGAAGAGGATGATTATGAGGAAATGCGCTTTTACCCGGTAAAGTTGTCATCACAGGGCACTGCAAGAATTCTGATATTTCTATTAATTCTTGTGTGGCTTCTGCATAGAGGACTCCTTGACCGGCATGTAAGAGTAGATTGGATGCTGATAAAAGAGCCTGAGCAGCCAGCTCAATGGCACTAGGGTCTCCAGATTGCTTTAATTGCATAGGAGGCAAATAAGCGTACACTTCTTTGTCATTAATTTGGCCATCTGCAATATCTTGAGGAATTTCTAAAAGTACTGGGCCTGGTCTACCTGACCTTAATTTTGTGAATGCTCTTCTTAACAGGTCGGGTATTCGTTCTACTGTATTAATTTCCTCAGACCATTTAGTGATAGTCTCGTAGCTTTTAGTAGGATAGAAGTTGGGATGGACTCCGCGTTTGCTTCGTGGCATACCTGCGGGGAGTAATAAAATTGGTACTGATTCTGAAAACGCTTGGGCAACTCCGCCAAATCCGTTTTCAGCTCCGGGGCCGTTTTGCATCATAAAAACCCCAAGTTTTTTACCATTGGTAACTCGTGAATATCCATCAACCATGTGAATACCGGTTGATTCTAGTCTGAAGATTATAGGCCGGATATCTTCCCTTGCTGCTGCTTCAAGAAGAGGTTGATAAGGAACACAACCTATAAATTCAACACCTTCTGATTTGAGAATTTTAGCTATTGCGGATATACCGTCCATCTTTACCACCCATTTAACGTTTCTCACATTCTATATGATAATAAAGTTTTATGAAATCAAGTTTTTCTCTTTTAGAGATTCAATGTCTGCTCTTGAAAGCTCTCCTAGCGTTGCAAGTATGTCTTCAGTGTTTAATCCTAATTTGGGAGGTTCTTGGTGTGTAATATTTTCACAGGAACTAAGACGGATAGGACTTCCAATAGATGTAAATTTTCCACCTATTGTATTGTTTACTGTTGCAAACATATTTCTAGATTTTAATTGTGGGCAATTATAGAGATCTCTTGCATCTTGGACTAATCCCATGGAAAATCCCAATTCAGTTAAGGTTTTAGTGACTTCCATTCGGTGTTTGTTAACGGTCCATTTTTCGATTTCTGGTAATATATTAGAGAAATAAAAATTTCCATTGATTCCTTTTCCTAAATAATGAGGGTCTTTTGCAAGATCAGGCCGATCTAAAAGCTTCCACAGTTTTTTGAATTTTTCTTCTCCTCCTGTGCTTGATCCGGCTCCTGCCAAAACTACGTAACCGTCATTTGTTTTTAAAGTTAATTGTGCATTAGTTACATTTTCTCTGCTTCTAGTAGTAGTTTCTCCAGTGGCCTCTAAGTGAGACATAGCACTAACCATGTGCGCAGCCATACAGTCATACATGGCCATATCAACGAATTGTCCTTTCCCGCTTTTATGTCTAGATTGCAGTGCTAATACTATTGATAAGGCAGTCCAGACACCTGGTACAGAATCACCTATATTATCTCCGACAGCTTTAGGAGCCCTGTCTGGATCGCCAGTAATTTCCATCCATCCTCCCATAGCTTGGGCATTTAAATTATTTGCAGGCCAATTGGAATATGGACTGTCTGATGGTTGATTGCCATATCCTGTTATTGTCGCATAGATCAATGTGGAATTTATTTTACTTAAAGTTTCATAATCAAATCCTAATCTGGCGAAAGAACCAGGCCCCCAATTATCTAAAAGAACATCAGATTCTTTCAATATGTTAGTAAAAGCTTTTTTACATATCGGATCGCGTAAATCTATTGCGATACTTTTTTTATTTCGGTTAACTGACAAAAATCTGGCACTTACTTTTTGGCCAGATTTGTTTTGGATATAGGGGGCATTATTACGTGCTAATTCTCCAGTAACAGGTTTTTCTATTTTAATTACTTCAGCTCCCATATCTGCTAATATCATAGAACAAAAAGGTCCAGCCACTATATGTGTGGCATCTAGTACGCGAATACCTGTTAATGGCAGTTCTTGTTTATTACTATCTGAGTGCATGTAAAATCTCCTTTTTATTTAAGTAAACCTTTCACCCCATTTATTTATAGAAGTTGGTGATATTTTAATTATTGGTTGGTTTTCTATTTCCATATTTTCGTAATTTGGATATTTGTGTATTAATTTATGGATAACTTGTGATTTAGGTTTATAAAGCAGTTGAGCAGTACCATTAACTTGTACGTACCATAATGATTTCCAATCTTCATCATAATAATCAATTATAAAAGATACATATGGATTGGATTCAATATTCTTCACACGCGCTAGAAGGTTTACAGGAATAGATTTTGGTTTTTTATCTAGTATTGAATAAATATGAGAATCCAATTCTATAAAACATATTGGGATCACTCTGGGTATATTTTGGTTGTTTGTAGTCGCTAAGTGGCCAATATTATGTGAGCTCAATAAAGATTTAATTTCATTGCTTATAATCATTTTACTCTACCGTAAGTATAGTCTTATAATCCTAGCGGGTCTTCTATAAAGGCAATGTCTTCTAATGCTGTAGTTACTAGATCAATGATTTCTTGGTCTTCGTCGTTCAGGTATGTAATTAATGCTTCTTTCGCAATAAGACCACCTAATTTGCCTAATCCAGATATTGTGGTTAGTTTCACCTGATAGTCGTCATCGTCTAACAGAGGAACTAGGTCATTTATGATACTATCATCTCCAATCTCTACTATAGCATCTACTGCTTCATAACGAATTTCAGGCTCTTCACTGTTCAGCTCTTCAACTAATAAAGGAAGCCATTGTGTGTTACAGGTTTTGCCCATAGCGTATATTGCACTTACTTTTAGGGCGGTTATGTCTGAAATATATGCTTGTTTTATATATCCAGTAGTTTGTTCATCATCAATATTTGCTAAAGCTTCTAAAGCTCTTCTTCTAACTTCTACTGGCTGCTCGATGTCTAAGAAGTGCTGTTTTAAAATGCTATGTACCACTGAAATCAAATTTGAGTCTATTTTTCCATCTAGCCCTAGAAGTAAAAACCTAGAAAAGTGAGTAAAAGTTGCACCTTTGATGTGCGCAGAAATTTTGTCAGTTTCAATTACTCTAATTAACTTTCGTAAAGTATCGTGGGTTTCTGATTCCCATAGCCCGTCTAATGAAGCATACACTATATTTTCATCTTCAGAATCCATGGCATATTTATAAATGCTTTCAAAATTTAATTCAGAATTTTGTTCGCCTAGTTCATATAAATGAAGTATCAGTTTTTGTTGATGTTGAGTATCGAGATCGCCCCAAGCTAGTTTAAATTGCTGTAATTCGGTTTCGTTTAAATCAGAAAGTTGCAAATAGTCTGATTCAGTGAGACTGTCCGGGTCTTCTATTAGAGCTAGTAGTAGGTCTTCTAACAACATAACTGCATTTCACTTATTTATGAATTTGGTTGTTGCTATAACTGAGGCTATAGCATAATCTCTGGAATGGGAGAAGCTAAGTGCTAGATTAGTGCATCCTAATTTGTGATATCTCTTTAATGCTCTTTTATATAATTTTATACTAGGGGCTCCACTCTCAGCGCGTATAACTTCAATGTCTTTCCATGAAACTCCTCTAGTCCCAGTGCCTAAAGCCTTCATTGTTGCTTCTTTTGCTGCGAATCTACCGGCAAGGTTGGCAGGACGATTGTTGCAGTAATCAATTTCTTGTTGGGTGTATATCTTTTTAAGAAATCTTTCTCCATATTTCGATAAAACGGCTTTTATCCTTTCTATTTCTATTATGTCTATACCAGTTGAGATATTATTCATGAGACTTCCCTATTCAGATGGAACAAGGTTTAAATTGGTTAATATTTTTTCTATCGAATAATTTTTATTGAGAACGTAAAAATGTATTCCGGGTGCACCTTGCTTAAGCAAATCCTGTACTTGCTTTGTAGCATGCTCAATACCGAGCTGGATAGCTGCATCATTATCATCTTTTATGAATTCTAATTGTTTATTTAGTTCCATAGGAATGGATGCCCCGCATAATTGGGTAATTCTTCGGATTTGAGGAACACTCAAAATTGGTAATATACCAGGTATAATTGGAACTTCTATTCCTGCATTTCGAGCTCTATCTACAAAGTTGTAGTAGTGATTGTTGTCAAAAAACAATTGAGTTATTAGAAAATCTACTCCAGTTGATACTTTTGATTTTAAATGTTCAATATCTTGTTCTATATTGAAGGATTCGATATGCGTTTCTGGGTAGCCTGCCGCTGCTATTCCAAAATCAAAGTTTTGGTTAATATGATTTATAAGTTCTGAAGCGTATTTGAATCCTCCAGGTGTTTGAGTGAAATTGGTTTCTCCCTTTGGAGGGTCTCCGCGTAATGCTATGATGTTTTTGATGTTGCTAGTTAGTAAGTTGTTTAGCATATTGTCTATTTCATTGGCTGTTTGACCCACGCATGTTATGTGTGACATTACTTCTAAAAACAGGTCTCTTTTGGCTATTCGCGAGAGCTCCTCAGTGAAGCTTTGAGTACTTCCTCCTGCACCATATGTTATAGATATGAAGTCTGGGTTATATTTTGATAAAACATTCATTTTATCAATCACATTTTCCAGACCACTAGCAAGTTTAGGTGGGAAAAATTCAAATGATATGGTTTGCTTACTTTTTAGTATGTTCCTGATTTTCACTGAGATTCCTCATTTTGATGTTCTTGAAGTAATTATATCTTAAATAGCGCGTAGAGTTTAACTGAAATTAGGTGCTCGCTTTTCTTTAAAAGCTTTTAATCCTTCTTGGGGATCATTATGAGTAGAAACATAATTTGAAAACATATTATTTTCAAATCTGATCGCATCTTCACGTGAGTTGTGTTTGCTATGATTCATGATATTTTTAATTCGAGTTAATGATCCATAACTTTTGTCTAGTATGTTGTTTATAAAAGTGTCTACTTCGTCGTTGAATACTTCATCAGCAAAAGTTTTGTAGATAAGACCTTTGGCTTCTGCTTCAGTAGCATCCATCCATCTACCTGATATCATTAATTCAATTGCGGATTGTTTTCCAATACGTTCTTCAAGCCTTCGAGTTGACCCTCCTCCAGGAATTAAGCCGAAGTTAATATGTTGGTCGCCAAATCGTGTTGACGAAGAGGATAAAGTTATGTCGGTAGATAGCATCAATTCTAACCCTCCGGCTAATGCAAAGCCGTGAACAACTGAAACTGTGGGTATATCAAGGTTTTCAATATTAAAAAACACTTGATTTAGAGTATCAATGTAATTTGCTAGTTCTTTCGGATCAGTTATTATAGATTCAAAGAATAGCAAATCTGCTCCTGCGCAAAATGCTCGACCATTTCCGCTTAGCTTCAATAGTTTGAGTTTTTTGCTATTTTGTACTATTCCGAGTGCATGCATCATTTCAACTAATAACCCGCCACTTAAAGCGTTCAGGGATTTAGGTCGATTTAATGTTATTTCCGCAAGTGCTCCACTTACATTCAAGGATATATTTTTATATACCACGACACCTCTATGATTATTCTTTTACTAGTAATATATCATTAAAAACCATCCCATAGGCATTAGTAGATTAGTTTTTTGAGTACTAACACAATTACTAACCTCAATATAAATGTAAATTGGGTTCGATTATAAAATGAGCCTTATTGAAAAATGAATTATTACCATATAGGATATGCTTAAGTTACTACATTTTTTTGTTAGAGTTTTCGTATGGATTATAACTATTTGAACTTCAATTGGATTATAGAAGGGGCATTAGCAGGTGCTATTGGTGCCACAGACCGTAATGATCTATATTATTTTAAAATGCAAGAAATAAGATCAGTAGTGAGATTAGATGAGAATTGCATATCTGCTGAGCCTTGGCAATTAACCGAGCTATATGAACCCGTTACAGCAGCTGAAGATTTAAATGGAGAACAAATACATAGAATCACAATTTTTATTGAAGAACAGTTTGAAAAATGGGAAAGACCAGTAGTTGTTACTTGCGGTACAGGTCTGGAGCGAACTGGGGTAATTCTAGCTTGTTATTTGGTTTTAGTGGGGCATCAAGCGCAATCAGCAATTAACTTGATACAAGATTTTAGAAATGGGTCCTTAAACACTGATAGTCAAAAACATATTGTATTTGACTATGAAAAAATGCTTCGATCTGTTTGATCTGTCTGTGTAAAAAAACAAGATTATGGCTGATATAAAACCAATACACATCCCAAACAATATATTATTAGCAATGTATGTGGAAGCCCGTAAAGTATTCCCTCATGAATGCTGTGGCTGGTTGGAGGGATCGGCCACAGCATTAAAAACAACGATTATTAGACCGTGTACTAACTCGCAGGAAAAAGGTAATCATCCTACGGAATCACAAAGAAGCGCAGAAACCGCTTATGTGATAGATGGTAAAGATTTACTAGAATTTAATGCAAAATTAGATTTGGAAAATCCGCCATTGTTAATTTATCATTCACATCCCAATGGTAAAGCGTATTTATCTGAAACTGATCGAACAGTTGCTACAAGCCCCTGGGGTGATGGACCTGCTTACCCAGTACAACAACTAGTAATAGGTATCAACGATGATGAAATTGTAGAGTCCGTATTATTTGCTTGGTCAGATACTGAAAATGGATTCATAGAGATCAAAAGATTTGTAGGATCTAATATTTAAATTATCCTACTGTTGCTATTACTACTGCGCCAATGATGTAAATAACTACTATTGATATTAAGCCGATCATCAAAATCGGTTTAGGCAGTTTTGATTTCCACATTATCAGTATTAGGCCTATTAACATAAGCCCAACTGCTATTGCTCCGGCGATCAAATGAGGCGGTTGAGCTTGGTTGGTTAGTAAGCCATCTCTGTAAAAGATATCCGCGTAGCCTATGATAGTAACGTTGAATACACAGCTTCCAAATAATCCTGCTACGCCCAAATCATAAGCCTTGATTCTTGCTGCAGCTATTGTTGCAGAGGCCTCGGGCATTGTAGTTACAATTGATACTGCGATTATTCCTAGAGTGCTTGATGCTATGCCTGTTATAGTTGCAATCTGGTCTGTGCTAATTGCTAAAAATACTCCTCCGATAACCACTCCTATAGAAACGAGCCCAAATAACCCCCAAGCTTTTTGTAAACTAAGATCAGTACCCACGGTTTGCTCATTTTGTGAGAGTTCTTCTTGCGGACGTTTTTTATATATATAACGCATGCCTAAGACATAAACCACTAATATTATGATTGCAGGTAATCCAATTTTGAATATGGATATGTTGGTTGGTATTGATACTGCTAAAACCGCGATCGCTGTCATTATGATTGCTAGAACAACCAAATATTTTTGTTCGGGTGAGATTTTAGATAAAAACGTATATCCACCAAATGCTAGTGCTACTGCACCAAATGTAAATAGGTTAATCATATTTGCCCCAAATACGTTACCTATAGCAATTGCTGGATTCGGAGGGTCTACTAGTGTTACAGCTGATATGTTAGTTGCGAGTTCTGGCAAGGAAGTAGCTAAAGCTACCAGAATGCTTCCGACAAAGAGTCTCCCCAATCCCGTTAATTCAGCTAATGCATCTCCATATTCAGCTAATTTAGTCCCGCAAAATATGACTACTCCTGCACTAGCCAAAAATATTAATACTGGAATTGTTAATTGAGATATCATTAAATTATTTCACTACCGTAATTAATTAGAGTTTAGAGAATTATAGTAAACGTAAATGTTTTGGAATTGCAACATACATATGCCCTTAAAAAGCTTAAATTTGCTCTACTATTTTGTCTGAGAACAATTCAGTTGTTAATTCAGTTGTTTCTGAGCTTTTTAAGTCTGCTGTTCTCCATCCTTCTTGAAGTACACGTTCCACAGCTTTTTCTATACTTATAGCTTCTTCGTTTAATCCTAAAGAATATCTCAACATAAGAGCTGTACTTAATATAGAGCCAGTGGGATTGGCTATCCCTTTACCTGCTATGTCTGGAGCAGTTCCATGAATAGGCTCATACATTCCCATAGTTCTGGAACCGATTTTTGGGACGTCAGAAAGGCTCGCAGACGGCAACAATCCCATAGATGCCGTCAATATTGCAGCCTCATCAGTTAAGATGTCACCGAAGGTATTCTCTGAAACGATTACGTCGAATTTTTTAGGATTTTGAACCAGTTGCATTGCACAGGCGTCTACGAGAACGTGTTCTACCTCGATGTCCGAATACTCCAGAGCTAATTCTGTAGCTACTTGCCTCCATAACCTGGACGTTTCCAACACATTGGCTTTATCGATAGACGATAGCTTCTTCTTACGATTTCTCGCTAGTTCGAACCCAACTCTTAACACTCTTTCTATTTCTTTTTCAGTGTAAAACATTGTGTCTGTCGCTGTCATAACACCGTTTATCACATTTCTGCCTTTTGGTTCTCCGTAATAAAGGCCTCCTGTTAATTCACGAACTACTACTATGTCTACTGAATCTAGTATTTCTGGTTTTAGAACACTTGTGGCAACTAATTCTGGATATACTTTTACTGGACGTATATTGGCGAAGACACCCAGATTGGATCGTAATTTTAGAAGCCCATCTTCTGGTCTTGTTGGCGCGGTAGGGTCATCCCATTTTGGACCTCCTACTGCTCCAAATAAAACTGCATCACTGTTTTCGACTATTACTTCAACTTCTTCTGTAAGAGCCGTTCCGTGTTTATCAATCGAAATTCCTCCTACATCTCCATATTTTAGATTAAATTTGTGCCCGAATTGTTGGCCTATTGCGGTGAGGATTTTTACACTTTCATTTGTAACTTCGGGACCTATTCCGTCTCCAGGTAATACAGCAATTGTGAATTCCATAAGTAGCTCCTAATGTTTCCTGTTTCTTATATCATGGTTATCTTCGAACATATCAATAAACAAATCAAGTTTTATTTGATAAAATTTTAAAGAGAATATTATTAATCTTTATTATACAATTGTATTAATAAATAATTAACTGGATTGCGAATTGAGTAGTTATATTACAGATTTAGAACTTATCGTTGGCAAAGATAATGTCATATCCAATACAACTGACTTGACAGTTTATGAATATGACGGGTCTATTGATAAGAATAGACCTCCAGCAGTAGTTTTGCCGTCTGATTCGCAACAAGTAGTTAATATTTTAAAGTATTGCCACAGACATGACATTAATGTTGTAGGCCGAGGTTCAGGAACTGGCTTGAGCGGAGGAACTATTTCTAAAAATGGTGCCATCCAAATAGTCTTTACTAGAATGAATAAAATACTTGACTTAGATGTCCCCGGTTGTAGTGTAACGGTGCAACCTGGTGTTATTAATTTGGACTTAGATAATTATGTCAGAAAGTTTGGTCTTCGTTATCCTCCGGACCCCTCTAGTCAAAGATCTTGTAGTATAGGAGGTAATATAGCCGAAAATGCAGGAGGCCCTCATTGCTTGGCGTATGGCACTACAACAAATTATGTATTGTCTATTGATGTTGTTTTAGAAGATGGATCTACGATGCAATTAGGTGCGAAAAGCAAAAATTGTTACGGATATGATTTGAGAGGAGTGTTTGTAGGTTCAGAAGGAACGTTTGGATTAGTGACAGCTATAACCTTAAGATTACTACCAGTCCCTGAAAAAGTCGGTACATTTTTAGGTGTTTTTGCTGATGTAGAATCTGCATGTGGGGCAGTGTCTGCCATCATTGGGAAAGGTATCATCCCCGCTGCTATGGAGATGTTAGATAAATTGACTATTAAGGCCGTTCAAAACGTAATGGATTCAGGTTATCCGATAGATGCTGGAGCGGTGCTCCTTATTGAAATTGAAGGCATGGAAGAAGAAGTAGAAGAAATGTCTTCTGATGTTAGTGCCTGTATTTGGGAATCTGGTGCAACAGAATTGAAATACGCTACAGATATTATTGAAAGAGAAGCTTTATGGGCTGGTAGAAAAGGTGCATTAGGTGCTATGGGTAGCCTCGCCCCAAATTATTTCTTGGTCGATGGAGTGGTCCCTAGAACTAAATTAACTGATGTTTTAAGAGAAGTACAAATTATAGCTGAGAAATTTGATATTCAAATAGCTAATGTATTCCACGCTGGAGATGGTAATTTACACCCATGTTTATTGTTTGACGAACGAATTCCTGGAGCACTTGAAAATATAACTATGGCAGGTGGAGAGGTTTTAAAATCCTGTGTGGACTTAGGAGGAGTATTAAGTGGAGAGCACGGCATAGGTCTAGAAAAAAAAGAATACATGCCTTTGGTATTTGCCAATAGAGATATGGATGCTATGAAAAAACTTCGTGACGCTTTTGCTCCCGGTAATAAAATTAATCCAGGTAAGATTTTTCCAGATGGTGAAGTAATAACATTACAATCTCATAAATCCGGTCCGGAATTAGTTATATAAAGATAAATATGCATAAAGAAACAAAATATTTATTTCCTTATAATAAATTAATAAACCAAGAGCTTAATGAACAATTCGCTATTGATGGAATTGTTCCTAAATATGTTTTCATGCCAGAAAGTATTTATGAATTACAAAATATTGTTAAAGTGTGTAATGTTGAAAAACTGAGTATGATTATTGATAACAGACATACTGGATCCTACGTAGGGAATACTCTTAAACGAGTGGATGTCGTGATTGATATGAAAAATATTAATCAGGTAATTGATTTTCAACCAGCAGACTTGACCGTGACAGTTCAATCAGGAGTAATTGTTGATACTTTACAGCAAACATTAAAAAGAGAGTCAAAAAATCTTGCCACAGATGGGCCAAATTTGGATAAAATGTCAATTGGTGAAATACTGTATTCAAACACGAATGGATTTCTTAGAAACCATTATGGATTGATTAGAGATTCTTTAATTGGATTGACTGTAATCGACAATACTGGAGAATTAATTAAATCTGGCGGCAAAGTGGTTAAAAATGTGACAGGTTACGACATGAATAAATTGTATGTCGGTTCATATGGTACCTTAGGCATTATTGCTGAAGCAACGTTTAAACTTTCAACATTGCCATTGAATGAATCGATTATATTGGTTCCGGTAGAATCACAGCAACAAGGGTTATTAATGGTGTCTTCTATGAAATATCAACCTTGGGGGCCTTCTGCAGGTCATTGTATATACTCTAATCTGTTAGAAGATACCGGATATAAAACATTTAAGCCACAAACTTTAGTTTTATATGTTGACGGTAGGGAGTCAACAATTAAAAGAAAAATTAATGAAATAACAACTTCAGTGAGTGTGGATGATATAACTATTATTAGTAATGACAACTGCATTTCTGCAATTAAAAAAATTAATGAGATCAATTCTGAGTCAAATTTAGCTTCATCGATGAGAATTCGTTGTAACGTTCCGATATCAAATCTAAAATCATTTGTTTTTGATGTTGAAAACCTGTGTCAAGAATCAGATCTGGTAATGTTCACAGATTTACTTTTTGGAGTTTGCGATATTCATTGTTTGAATGAAATCACTGATGACAACTTGCTGCCACTTATTAATAAAATCCGGGATTTAACAGGCAGCTATGAAGGTAATACAATTTTAGAGAAATGTTCACTTTCAATAAAATCTCAACTAGATGTATGGAATAGTAATAATACAGATACCATGGGCTTGATGAAATCTATAAAATCAAAATTTGACCCAAATAATATTTTTAACCCCGGACGCTTTTGTGGTGGTATTTGATAGATGACTAATGTATTTGAAAGTATTGTTCCAATTCAAATGGCTAATGATGAAGATATGTACAAATGTGTTCATTGTGGTCTGTGTCTAAGTGTTTGCCCAACGTATGTTCAAACAGGATTAGAAACTGAATCTCCACGCGGAAGGATTCATTTTATGAAATCTGTATCCGAAGGTAAGCTAATTTTGGATGATCAAGTCATATCTCATTGGGATATGTGTTTACAATGCCGCGCTTGTGAGGCTGTTTGCCCATCTGGAGTTCCTTATGGTAGTTTAATTACTTCTGTCAAAAACAATATAAATTTGCAAGGCATGACTTCTCCAAAAACGAAACGACTCAGTCTGATTTTATTGCGTGGTATGTTGCCGCATCTTAGGAGATTGAAACTTATAGCTCAATTGTCAATTTTTTACAAAAAATCTAAATTGTCATATGTTCTTAAAAAAATTGGAGTTTTTAAAATTCTTCCAGCAGAGCTTCGTCAAATGGAAACGCAATTGCCTAATTTTACAAAACCTTTCTTTACTCCCAGAACAACTAGTTATTTACCACAAGATGGAGTAGTCGATTATAAAATAGCCCTCTTATCTGGTTGTATAATGCCATTGGTGCAATCGGATGCTATGCGCAGTACAGTGAGAGTTCTAAATAAAAACCATTGTGAAGTGATTGTTCCAATGGGACAGGGATGTTGTGGAGCATTGAACTTGCACGCAGGAGATCTCGAATACGCAAAAAAAATGGCTCGGATAAATATTGATATTATGCTGGAATCTTCACCAGACTACATTTTGACAAATTCGGCAGGATGTGGGGCATCAATGAAAGAATATGGAAAACTATTTTCTGATGATTTTGAATACTCAGCTAAAGCTCAATTGTTTTCAGAAAAAACTATGGACATCCATGAATTTTTGATAAAAATTGGGTTGGAAATTCCTGAGAAAGAATTTAAATTTAAAGTAACTTACCAAGATGCATGCCACTTGGCACACGGCCAAAGAATCACTTCTCAACCTCGAGAAATATTAAAGTCTATTAAAGGATTGGAGTTTATTGAGATGGACAATTCAGCTATGTGCTGCGGCTCTGCTGGCATTTATTCAATGCTTAACCCTTCTATGGCTCAGGATATATTGTCAGATAAGCTTGATAATATAGTTTCAACACGTTGTGATATTGTAGCTACTTCTAACCCTGGATGCTCTATGCATATCCAAGCCGGATTAGAGAAGAATAATTTACCTTATAGGTTAATGCACGTTATCGAAATTTTGGACGAAGCGTACTTATAATCAGCCGGCAATGAAGCTTTGTTGCGCTGCTGCTAGGCTTGCTCCAGACCCAACTTCGTACCCTAGTGAACCAAGTATTTGCTCGAGACCAGACAACACAGCAAATACATTGGATTCTCGGGCAGTTTCACCCATCAATCCTATTCGCCAAATTTTTCCTTTGAGATCTCCTAACCCACCGCCTATTTCTATGTTGTAATCTTTTAAAAGAAGAGATCTGACTTGAGTGTCTTCTATGCCTTCCGGTATTTTGACTGCAGTTAATGGGTTAAGTTGATATTCAGGTTGCGTTAATAGATCAAGTCCTAAAGCATTTAATCCAGACCTTAAACCGTTTGCAACTTTTTCGTGTCGTTGGATTCTGTTGTCTAATCCCTCTTCCAATACCATTCTTAAAGCTTCTCTTAAAGCATAAGTCATTGAGATGGGAGTGGTATGGTGATAGGCTCTGTTCTCTCCCCAATAGGTTTCAATGTCTTTTAAATTAAAGTAAAAACTTTGCACGTCTGAAGGTCTGTTATTGATTATATCTATCGCACGGCCACCTAAGGTTATTGGGGCTAATCCAGGAGGAGCTCCTATGCATTTTTGGGTTCCGCTATAACAAATATCGATATCCCAGTCATCAATTTTTAATTCATGACCTGCTAAAGAAGTTACAGCATCTACAAGTAGTAAAGAGCCATTTTGGTGTGCTAATTTTGAAATTTCGGGAATTGGCGATAACACTCCGGTTGATGTTTCACCATGAACCATACCCATTACTTTGATATCCTTATGTTTATTAAAAGCGTCTTCTACAATTTCAGGAGTTACAGGCTTCCCCCATTCCAGTGAAATATCTATTACTTCTGCTCTACATCGGTGGGCTATGTCAGCCAGGCGGACTCCAAAATATCCATTTGTAAAAATCAATATTCTGTCACCCGGTTCTAAAATATTGGCGCATGCGGCTTCCATTGCGCCTGTGCCAGTAGATGATAATGGCAAGGTTAGGTAATTTTCAGTTTGGAATACCTTTCTAAGCATCACACATACTTCATCCATTACTTTGAAAAACTCAGGATCTAAATGTCCAATAACAGGTAAAGTCATAGATTTTAAAACTCGTTGATTAACTCCACTGGGGCCGGCTCCTAGAAGTATTCTTTGAGGAGGCAAAAGCTCCCCTTCGTATGATTCAGTCATTTGTGTATGTTTAACTTCAGTATGCAGTAATTACAATACTGCTGAAGTACCTCCATCTATATTTACAGCAATACCTGTTAAGTAGCTTGCCCTGGCAGATGCCAAAAATGCAATCACATCACCCGCTTCTTCGGTCTCAGCAACTCTACCAATAGGGACTCTTTGACCTAGTTGATCATAGTATTCATCTAAAGTAAGGTTGTATTCTTCTTTGTCTAAGGCCTCGTATCTTCTAAAATGTTGTCCACTTTTTACTAGCCCAATGCATACTGTGTTTACTAATATATTATCTGACGCTAGATCTTTAGATAATGCTTTAGTTATAGCAATCCCAGTAGCTCTGGATATGGAAGTTGGCATGGAAGAAGGTCCTGGAGTACGACCACCTAGGTTTGTAACATTTATTATTCTTCCACCGTTAACCTTACGCATTTCTGGAATTACAGACCTGATTAATCTAACTGCACCCCAAACTTTTAAATCAAAATCAGATTCCCAATCATCATCGCTTACAGACTCAAAATTTTTGGCCATTGAACGACCTGCATTATTAACTAATATATCCACTCTTCCAAAGTTGGTTACAGCAGTTTCGATGGCTAATTGAGGAAGATTAGGATCAGATACATCTCCTATCAATGGTATTACTGTTCCTTTTACTCCTGTGCCTATATCTTTTACTGCTTCATCTAATGTGGATTCTGTTCTAGCTATTATGATAACGGAACCACCTTCTGCCGCTATACGTTTTGCTGCAGCTTTACCGATACCGTCACTTCCGCCAGTGATAATTGCTACTTTGCCGGTTAATCCTAGATCCATTTTTTTCTCCTCAGCGAATGTATTTGTAGTATATCCATCTTTGCAGACCCAAAATCTGAAAAACCTATATTGTTTTAACTATAAGAGGTTTTTTCGATTGAACTGTATGCATATATTGTGCCATGATACTACAATTTTATTTGCTTTACATAATAGCTGTTCAATTGATATCTTCCTTATCAGCTACAATAGAAATATCTTTGTCCCCTCTTCCGCTTAAACAAACTACAATGATTTCATCTTTAGGCAAGGAGCTTGCCAACTCACATGCGTAATATACGGCATGGGCTGTTTCTAAAGCAGGTATAATACCCTCGATTTCAGATAGAATATGGAATCCTTCCAAGGCTTGATCATCATTTACTGACACATATTGGGCTCGTTCTATACTTTTCAGATAACTATGTTCTGGTCCTACTCCAGGGTAATCCAATCCAGCGGAAATACTATGAGTGCTGATAATTTGCCCTTCCGAGTCTTGTAGCAAATATGACATCGTGCCGTGTAAAACACCAGGGGATCCGGCGGTTAGAGTAGAAGAGTGTTTTGATGGAACCATTTCCGTTCCTCCGGCCTCTACTCCAGTCAATTGTACGGAAGTATCATCTATGAATTCATAAAACATCCCAATGGCGTTACTCCCACCGCCAACACAAGCGATTACATGATCCGGTAATTGGCTTTCAGATTTCAATATTTGTTGTTTGGTTTCCTTCCCTATTATTGATTGAAAATCTCTTACAATCATAGGGTACGGATGAGGCCCAATTGCGCTTCCAATTAAGTAATATGTGTTATCCACATTTGTTACCCAGTCACGAATAGCTTCATTTATAGCGTCTTTCAATGTTTTGGTCCCTGAAGTTACGGAAATGACATTCGCCTTTAGTAACTTCATTCTATAAACATTTAATGATTGCCTTTGGATGTCTTCCTCTCCCATATAGATGTCACATGCAATACCAAGCATGGCACAGGCAGTGGCTGTAGCTACTCCATGTTGCCCAGCTCCTGTTTCTGCAATGATTCTGGATTTACCGAGGGTTTGGGCCAGCAATGCTTGCCCAATAGCATTGTTGATTTTATGTGCTCCGGTGTGGTTTAAATCTTCTCGTTTCAAATAGATTTTTGCCCCACCATAATGTTTCGTGAGGTTTTCTGCGAAATATAAAGCTGTGGGTCTACCAGAATATGTTTCCCATAAATGATGAACGCGATTCATGGATTTAGGGTCGTTCTTAAAAACTTCGTACGCAGTCTCCACTTCTTCTAGTGCAGCCATTAACGTTTCTGGTACGAATTTACCACCGAATTCACCAAATTTGCCGTCTTTGTCTGGTAAATTAAATTTTATGCTTGCCATTTTATGCGACCCTCTTTACTTGTTATTTTATTAATTTTAATACATTGGTGATTTTAGTGGTATCCTTAACTCCGCCGGTTTCTACACCGCTAGATATATCTATCCCATACGGATGAATATTAGAGATTGCTTTTTCAATATTTTCATAATTAATCCCTCCAGCTAGGAAGAATTTATAGCCTTTTGCCGATAATTCAGACGCGATGGACCAATCAAATGATTCACCGGTACCGCCCCTTGCTGAAGAGTTGCCGTTGTCTAATATAATATTGTTTACGTGGTTCTTGTATAGCTCGAATTGGATTACCAAGTCTTGTACCTGCGACCCAGGCGGAACATGAATTACTTTCAATACCGGTATAGTCAAGCTACTACAAAATTCAGGACTTTCATCTCCACACAATTGAAGGATGTCGAGATCACACTGCTTCACTACTTTATCAATTGCATGAGCAGTTGAGTTTACAAATAATCCAACGCATTTTATTAAGCTACTAGGATGTTGTTTCAATTTTGTGATAATAATACGAGCTTCACCAGGATTGATATATCGTTTACTCTCTTTATGGAAAACGAAGCCAATATAATCGGCGCCATTGTTTTGAACTGTAAGTGCTGAGTCTAAATTTTTAATGCCACAGATTTTTGAATATGTCATCTTCGTTCTGTTATTCCTTAAACTGACTGGAACAGACTGTGAATTTTATTAGGAATGTCAGCAGAAGTGACTAATGCTTCACCAATAAGGACTGCGTCTACATTGATCTTGCTTAACATTTGAATGTGTTCTGGATCATTAATTCCACTTTCACTTATAATAATTATATTGCTAGGAATTTGTGGAGCTAATTGAATAGTGGTTTCTAAATTTGTAGTGAAAGTTTTAAGGTTTCGGTTGTTTATTCCAATGATACTGGGATTTATTTTTAGTGCTTGCTCTAGCTCTGATTCATTATGGACTTCGACTATGATGTCCAACCCTATATCCTGAGCTGTTTGATGAAGAGAAAGCAAGTTGTCTTGATTTAGAATGGCCACTATTAACAATATTGCATCTGCACCAGCTGCTCTGGATTCGTATATTTGATATGGATCCAGAATGAAATCTTTACGTAGTATAGGTACAGTATTTGTTTTTGGGTTGGCTTTTATGTCTGACAAGTGTTCCAGACAACCTTGGAATCTGGGGTCGGTGAGAACCGAAATTCCTGCGACTCCATGCTCAGTATATTGTGTTGCCAGGTTAATATGATCAAAATCTGGACATAATAGTCCCTTTGAAGGTGAAGCCTTTTTGATTTCGGCTAAAAGATTTACGTGTGACGTTCTCTTGAGAGATGTAGACAATCTTAAGACGTCATTACTGTGTACGATTTGGTTTTTTAAGGAATTTATATCTGTTTTTTGCTTTGCTTCAGATATCTCTACCAGTTTCGCCTCGACTATTTTATCTAAAATTGTTTTCATAACCTAAACCATTTACCTTAGTGAATTTGTTATTTCTTTAAATTTAAGAAATTTATCTTTAGCTCCACCAGAATCTATCGTGTATTCAGCAATTTCAATACCTTCGCTAACACTACTTACTAAATCACACATAAGAGCAATGAGCCCACAATTTGCTACCAGAACATCTCTATGAGGCATTTGTTCCCCTGACAGAATATTTTGAATCAGCTCAGCGTTGAATGCTTTATCTCCACCTTTGATTTCGGATAGAGGAATATTAGGCATTTTTAAGTCATCAGGATTGATTTCGCTCTTTGTGATTTTCCCATTATTTATGGACCACAATAAATTAGTGCCTGCCAATGAAAATTCATCAACCCCTCCATCATCAGAAGTGCCATGTACTACAATTGCTTTTTGGATACCTGTCTTTATTAATGATTTGGCCATTTGCTCTCCAATAAGCGGGTCCGCTACTCCGAGTAACTGGTGAGTGGCATGGGCTGGGTTTGTAAGTGGGCCTAGTATGTTGAACACGGTTGGGAAGCCTAGTTCTCTCCGGACTGGTCCTGCGTATTTCATTGCTGGGTGGAATATGGGAGCAAACATGAAACCAATGCCAATGTCTTCAATGCATTTGGAGACTTGATTAGGTTGTAATTCAATATTGATGCCAAGTCCTTCTAAGACATCAGCACTACCGCATGAACCTGAGGCAGCTCGATTTCCGTGCTTCGCTATCTTTAGCCCCATAGCTGCGCAAATGAAAATTGAGGCCGTGGATATATTGAATGTGTTTTGCCCATCTCCGCCAGTGCCACAAGTGTCTACCAAAGGGTAATCTAGCTGTATCTGAAGTGATTTATTTCGCATAGCTACTGCTAAACCAGCTATTTCATCTGATGTAGGTCCTTTTATCTTTAATGCGACTAAAAAAGCAGATAATTGAGTGTCGGTTACTTTACCTTCCATAATAGCATCCATAACTCTCACACATTCTTCAAGTGTTAAAGATTGTGAACTTACTAATTTATTAATTGATTCTGTAATCATAATCTACATCCGTGATATATATATTGCTCACATTATACAAAAACGCCAACAAGAGTTCTAAAAATACTATATTGCATTAAGAAATCTGTTATGAACAGCCGAATTAACCCTCTAATTCAAAAACGGATCCTGACGATTTAAGATGCGGATTATCTTTTTTCTTATGGTTTGGGCTAGGCATAGCTAATAACTCGTCTTTTAATTGTTTTACATCTGAAAAATCGGAGTTGTCGCCGTTCATTATGATTCCTATCACTCCAATTTTTCTCAGCGCTTCTAATTCTTTTGCAGCGGGGGCACTAGATACTGTTAGAAGGCAATATTTGTCGGTTCCATGAGTTATTAGGCCAATTTTACTTAGCTGATCTAAGTTGATCTGGTTAGATATATCATTGAATTCAATGATATATCCATCAACTGGTAGTGTGTTTATTATTGTCAGTTGTTGCCAATCTATATTAATATTTAATTTGAGAAAAACCCCTAAATTATCTTCTGCTATAGTTGTTGCAGAAGATGTTAAATCGCAGCATATACTGTCACAACCAATTTCTAGTAAGGTTTTTAAGTTTTCGGTTGGGATAGCTCCATCTAATATCCAAGGATTGGTTAGTTTGTCACTTACAGATTTTGATGGAGGCGCTTTGAAAATGAACCCGTCGCATACCGTTGACATTTTTTTAATTTGATCTTGGTTGGGCTTGGCCAAAGATACTACTAATCCCAATCCCGGGTGTTTTTCACCACGCGTAGCACCGAATCCTATTGGAGTTGGGGCGGCATCGCTTATTTTATCTAAAAAGTCTGTGATTTTACTCATAGTGTATTTGTCTGTTCCTATTATGAAATTTCAGTTAATTTACTGGGTTCCAAGTTCTTCTGCCATCTATTGTTTTCACTTTTCCGAAAACTTGTCCCGGAGGAAAGTGACCTGCGCAGACTATCATGTCTTCTTTTTCAGCTTGTTCTAATAATGCGATTCTGTTTTTAGCGCTAGCTTCCTTGTCTATGTCAACTCCGGCGCACCAATTTGGTTCACTCACTTGAGCAATTGAATGGAGGACATCACCGACAACAACTCCTTTTTGGCCAGCAGAATCTATGAACACCACTCTGTGTCCTGGAGTATGCCCGGGGGTTGGTTTGGTGATTATTTCTTCATTGATCTGGTAGTCTCCTTCTACAATTTCTTGTAATCTGAGTCTCCTAAGTGGCATAACTTGCCGTTGTATGTGAGGGAAAGATTCTAATCGTTCAGGGTCTGAAAAATAGTCATAATCCTCTTTTGGTACTAAATACCTTGCTCTCCTGAATGAAGGCGCCGGCATTCCACCTTGGTACTTTAAGTTCCAACCGACGTGATCTGCATGAAGATGAGTGTGTATCACAAAGTCTACTTGATCTGATGGTGAAACGTTTGTGTTTTGTGTGTTATCCGGTGGAGCTAATACAGGCCGGATTGCTTCATACAAGTTACCTGTTATATTTCCTCGGTCAGGGTGAGGTCCAGGGCCCATTCCTGTATCTATCATCATTAATTGATCCATGGATTTTAATACAAATGCGTTATAATACAATTGTAGTTGACCATTTTCCAGAGAGCTTTGGTGATCTTTCCATTGGTCGTCAGACACATCAGGAAACATTGCTGATGTAGGGCGCGGAGGTGGAATCATATCTAGTACGCAAGTTATTTCTACATTGCCTATTTTGATCGCTTCAGTCATAAAATCTCCTGTCTACTGCTGTAATTATGGTTAATGGTTCTAATCAGGTTTAAAATATCAGATTTCTTGAACTTTTTCTACTGGTAAGGCTGTAATGTTAAAAAGTGATTAAGGAAGTCAAGTTGAAATCACGAAGTAAAGTCCTGCCTTCGAGTGCTAATAATTCAATTACTGTGCAAGTATGAATGTTTGTCGAACCGCTTTTTCTGATCAATTCGGAAGCGGCTTTTAAGGTGCCCCCAGTTGCTAACACATCATCTAGGATTAGAACTTTTGATCCAGGCTCTATTGCGTCTTTATGTATTTCGATGACTGATGATCCATATTCCAATTCATATTCTATTTGAATTGTTTCTCTAGGTAATTTCCCAGCTTTTCTAATTGGGACAAATGATGTTTGCAATTTTAAGGCTAAAGGGCATGCAAAAATGAACCCGCGGGATTCTATCCCAGTGATAATATCGAATTTCTGGTTCCTGTATATATCGGCCAGCTGGTCAATGGATTGTGCGAATGCTTCTACATCTTTAATTAAAGGCGTTATGTCTTTAAAAAGAATCCCAGGGGTAGGGTAATCTTGTACGTCTGTGACATATTGTTTTAGGTCTAATTTCATTGAAGGTCTCCGTAGAATTTTAGTGTTAATATTGTTCTGTTAGACTTTGAGTTTATTTGATAAATGAATTGTACGTCAATAACTATTGAAATGTCGTATGATTTGGTTTGACTTTTAATTTGTTGTTTAATATAATTTGTGTGACAAGAAAGCCTTTTTTGATAGCCCCGTTAGTCCGGGGCTATTTTATAGTGGTTTTCAAGGTGCGCGGGCCCCTGTGGCGCAATGGTAGCGCAGCCGATTTGTAATTGGCAGGTTTGGGGTTCGAGTCCCCACGGGGGCTCCGTAGGTACCAAGAAAGGTTACTCTAAACGGA
This sequence comes from Dehalococcoidia bacterium, assembly GCA_003523055.1. GTDB lineage: Bacteria > Chloroflexota > Dehalococcoidia > Lucifugimonadales > UBA3495 > UBA2588. The sequence goes on from DPHC01000017.1 coordinate 152,536, forward strand.
GCGGTGGGAGAGTGGTTAAATCCACCAGACTGTAAATCTGGCGTCCGGAAGGACTACGTTGGTTCGAATCCAACCCGCTCCACCATTGCAAAGGGTTTGTAAAAAACAGGCCCAGGTAGCTCAGTGGTAGAGCGCGTTCTTGGTAAGAACGA
>DPHC01000012.1:0-26247 GCA_003523055.1 Dehalococcoidia bacterium
ACGTCGTTCAATTTTCCTGAAAATGAGTTAGTGGTAAATGAAGTAATGAAGAATCAACAAAATTACATGTTTTATGACTTGTATCCACTATTTTGTGATGATGGTAATCGGTGTCGCATTTTTGATGATGACGGTAAATTATATTCTTTTGATGGTAACCACTTGACTCCAGATGGAGCTAGGCACTTGGGACTTGGACTATCTTCTATTCGGGAAATTAGTGGATTAATAGACTGAGTTGTTATTACCTTAACCGCACCTTAGGCATCGTTTTTCGGAGAATATTTCGTCCTGCTGAGAGGAATTTGTTAGAGCGTAGTCCAGGAGTATTCTTATAACTTTACCAGAGTCCTTAATTTTATATTGTTCTTGTAGAGTTTCTAAGAAGCGTACTTGATCCGTATTTAAACTAATTTCCATATCAATCTTATCCATTTTTATTTATTGAGATGTTTGCTAGCGACCTAATTGGTACCCCCGAGGGGATTCGAACCCCTGATCTTCGCCGTGAAAGGGCGATGTCCTGGGCCGCTAGACGACGGGGGCATCTAGACAATTTTACTACACTTATGGATACACTGCTAGCCCTGTGAGAGCCATATCCTCAGGTAGTCCACACATGAGATTCATGTTTTGTACCGCAGCTCCAGCCGCTCCTTTCACCAGGTTGTCCAGGCAAGAAATTACTGTAAGCCTTCTAGTGGTTTTATTTACGACTGGGTACACCAAACATTTGTTATTACCTAAGGTATGTTTAGTTTGAGGAGCTTGAGTAGTCACGTCTACAAACGGTTTATTCGAGTAAAAATCTTGATAAACGGCAACTATATTATCCATATCATTGTCAGTCATTTCATCTGACAGCATTGCATAACAAGTTGATAAAATTCCTCGAGTCATCGGAATTAAGTGTGGAGTAAATGTTACTTGGATTTCCTCACCGTTTAGCAAAGATAATTCTTGGCTGATTTCAGGCTGATGTCTGTGGCCTCCTAGTGCGTAAGCATGGACGTTTTCATTTATCTCAGAGTAATGAGTTGTTAAACTTAACCCTCTTCCAGCCCCTGACACGCCAGACTTACTATCTACTATTACATCATTCTTTATCATGTTTGAATTAATTGCTGGGGCTAATCCTATAATGGCGCTTGTTGGGTAACATCCAGGGTTAGCAATTATATTACAATCTATTATTTTAGCTCTATGTAATTCAGGCAGCCCATATACTGCATCTTTAAGCAATTCAGGTTTGGGATGTACAGTTTGGTACCATTGTTTGTATACCTCTGGGTCTTTCAACCTGAAATCTGCACTGATATCAATTACTTTTAAACCAGAGTCTATATAAGGTAGCAGTGCTTCTGCGCTGGCCTTGTGAGGTAAGGCTGAAAACACTATGTCTACGTCGCTATCAAGGTTTTCAGTAAGTGTTAAATCTAAAGAATTTAAGTGAGGGAAAACTTCTGATATATGCTGCCCGGCTGCACTGCGCCCTGTAGCAGCTACTAGTTCTACTTCAGGATGTTGAGCTATAATCCTTGCGAGTTCTGAACCTGCGTATCCGGTTATATTTATGATTCCAACTTTCATTTATTTTCCTCCGATGGTATTGGTGAATGAGGTATTACTTTTTTCTTATTCGCGGTAAGTTTAACATTCCTGGTAGAAATTTTGGAACTAGATTTTAATTTTGATTCAAAACGAGGTTTTGAAGGACACAGGTTTTGCAGAACACAAACGTTACACCTAGGCAATGGAGCTATGCATGTTTTTCTACCATGTGTGATTATTGCTGTATGAAATTTGGTTATTTGCTCAGGTAATATTATCCGTTGTAAAAATTCATGAGCCTTATTCACGTTTTTTGATTTAGGAATTATGTTTAACCGTTGTGATACCCGGTAGATATGAGTGTCAATTGCCATGGCGGGTAGTCCAAGTGAAAAATTAAGCACTATACCTGCCGATTTAGGCCCTATACCTTTTAATTCAGTGAGCCATTTAATCGCTTCTTCCAGTGGGATGTATTTTAGAAAATTCAGATCTAAAGACTCATTTTTATCGAGAATTTCATTAAGCACAGATTTAATTCTTGGCGCTTTTATTTTTGCTAATCCGCCTCTTTGAATAGCAGTTTCTATTTTTGTAACGTCAGCTTCAGCTACTTGCTCTAATGTCTCGAATGTTTTCATTAGATTTTGGTAGGCTCGTCCTGAATTAATATCTGAAGTGTGTTGAGATAGTATTGTAAATACTAATTCATTAGCTGGAGGTAATGTGCGAGGCTCTTCGAACGGGCCATATTCTTGTGACAATAAATACATGAATTCATTAATTTTTTCTCGTCTATGTTGTATGGATATTCCAGGCATGTTATATGCTCATCATGATTATTTTACTGAGTAGGTCTGTTTTTTAAATACTCTTCTAATTCGGATAGAAGATCTTTAGGATCTGGGAGGGTTTGGTCCATAGAAATTTCGTCATAACTGTTTTCTAATTTTCTAACATATTCTGCAAGCTGACCGTCATTTGAAATTGCTTTTTCAACTTCAGATTTAAAGTATTCTTCAGCTTCTTGCAAATCTGTAACATCCAGGTGTAAATTTAGTAATGTGTTCATGAAGTTGACTATGTGATAGGTTATTTGCTGATTGGGAGCAGCTTGTAAATAATGAGGAGTATGCCCCCAAATTGATGTATAGTGCACCCCATTTTTAGTTAAAGCTGTGGATATCGCAGTTGTTATCCCGGTAGGCCCTTGGTACGTCGATTTATTGATACGTGCAGATGATAGGATTTTTTGTACATTTGCTTCGGTTGAAGATCCGCTTATTCGTGTATCTCTAGTGTGAGGAACTGCATCCATTAGCGATCCAATTTGAGTTACATTTGTGATGTTCCATTTTTGACATAAATCTGTGACTATTGTTGCGAAAGCTTTCCATTTCAAATTAGGTTCAGTACCGAGGAATGTTAATATATTTTCTCCTGTACTAGCTATATTAGAAATAAAAACTTCATTTTGAGGCCAAGAAATAACTCGCTCTCCGGTGGTAGTGGTTTTTACGGTAGGCCTTTGTTGAGAAAAATCAAAGAATTCTTCTGGATCAATATCTAGAATCTTTTCAGAATCGAGTTTTCTCAGTATGTACTTTACCGCTGTAGTGGCTGATTCCCCTGCGTCAGGCCACCCTCGGAAAGCAATTATTAACTTACTAACTCCGGCAATAGGGGGGGTCATATTTTCTAAATAATTCATTTAATAATCTTTATGTTTATTTCCATATTGTACTATTCATTGATTTTGTAATTTGATTCTTCTTCTAAAGGTATAACTATGGCTGCTGGATCTAGTTCATCTAATCCATTCTCAGCTGCGTATAAGAAGCGTTCTAGCGCTATATCTCCAAGTGGGGTTGAAGAACCTAATGTTTCGGATAGTTCGTTAATTAATTTTAAGTCTTTCAATATAACTCGTAATTGAGCACGGTCTCCTGAAAAATCTCTGTTGATCATAACTTCAGCATTGCGAGCTAACATAAAACTTTGACCCCATCCAGAATTTACTATTTCAAAAATTTGTTGTGGGTTCGCTCCGGCCTTAGATCCTAATATAAGAGCCTCTGCCGCTGCAACCGAATGTATTCCAACTAATAATTGATTTACTAACTTAACTGCGGTACCGGACCCCGAAGGACCTACATGATGGATTGTAGCTCCCATGATTTCAAATAAAGGTAAGACCGTTTCATAAGTATTTTTGTCCCCCCCGCACATTATAGTTAACGTACCATTTATAGCTCGTTCTGTTCCGCCGCTAATAGGAGCGTCTAAAAATTCTACTCCTTTAGCTTTAGCATTGTCATAGCATAGCTTAGTTGTGTTTATACCTACGGTACTGTGATCAATTAAAATTTGACCAGGCCTAGCAGAATTTATGATTCCCGAATCTCCTAGGAATATGCTTTCTACTGTCTCGACGTCAGGTAAACATGCCATTACTATTTCACACTCTTGGGTTATCTCTGTTATTGAAGAAGTTGCCACGGCACCTAAAGTTACCATGTCCTCCACTTTTTCCTGGGATCTATTATTTACATATACAGTATGCCCAGCTTCTAATAGTAATTTTGACATAGGCATGCCCATTCTACCTATCCCGACAAATCCAACTTTCATATCACTCTCTCTTTTTATAAAGTATCTTCAAATTTCCCTAGAGCTATGTTTAACGACTCCACTATATTATTAATTTCATCTTTGGTTATACATAATGGTGGCGCAATATTAGTTACATTGCCGCACTTTAGTAAAACTCCTTGTTCTGAAAGAGATGAGGTTAAAATTTTGGCGAGATCAGCTTTTTCTTCAAAGTAGTCTTTAGTGACGGAATCTTTTACTATTTCTATTGCGCAAAATAATCCTAAACCTCTAACATCACCTATAATGGGATGTTTCTCTTGTAATGCGCATAATTGTTGCTTCAGATAAAGACCCATGGTTTTTGAATTATCCACCAAGTTTTCCCGCTCGATTATTTCTATGTTCTTAAGGCTAGCTGCCGCTGCAACTGGATGCCCTCCAAATGTAATTATATGCTGTAAAGTTGCTTTGTCGTTTCCTATAAAAGCATCTGAGATACAACCTCTTGTAATAGCCGCTCCCATAGGTATATATCCACTAGTTATTCCTTTTGCTACAGTCATAATGTCTGGAACAACATTCCAGTGTTCCACTCCAAACATTGTTCCAGTTCTCCCAAACCCAGTAATCACTTCATCTGCAATTAACAAGCACCCATATTTGTCGCATAATTCTCTAAGCATTGGCCAATAGTTGGGAGGTGGAACAATCGCTCCCATTGGACTTGAGATCGGTTCAGCTATTATTGCTGCGATTGTGTCGGGGTTTTGAGATTTAATCATCTCTTCTGTAGACTTGATGCAAAAATTTGCATATTCTTCATCTGTTAACCCTGATATCAAAGCTCTGTAAGGATTAGGTTGAGGTACATGGAAGGTATTTGGCATCATTGGTTCATAGTCAGTTTTAGGGAAATTCGGAGAAGATCCTAAAGCTAATGCCCCAGCTGTAGCACCGTGGTATGACCCAATTCTACTGATGAATTTGGTTCTTAAAGGCTGTCCGATTCTCTTAAAATAGGCTTTGACTATTTTTATTGCTGTCTCATTTGATTCAGAGCCACCACTCGTGAAAAAGCTGCGAGATAAATCTCCTGGAGTGATTTCAGAAATTTTCTGCGCCAAGTTGATTGTTGGTTTGGTTGTAGTTCCTGACGGCATATATGTAAGTTCTAACATCTGTTCATATGCTGCATCGGCGATTTCTTTTCTTCCATACCCTACGTTTTTCAACCACAGCGCAGACATAGCATCGATATATGTTTTGCCATGGATGTCTGTAACGGTGCTACCAGATCCACTGGTAAAAATATTTGGTTCTCCTGCTTCAGCCATTTGGCTTGGTTGTTTTCCATATACCCAAAGATGTTCAAGAGCGGAATTTTGGAGAGCGATTATTTCATCATTACTACTATTCATTTCACAACCTCAATATATTTATTTTACGTTTGGTATTACGTAAGTGGATAATATTTCTAAATTTTTAAAAATGGCAGACGGCTCGTTTGTATAAGAAGAAGCCACTATTCGACTGACTCCTAATTCTTTGAACTGCAAACTGTTAGACAAAATTTCTTCTGGCTCTGAGCCTAATCCGTTTCTGTCTCTAGTACTTGAGTTAATCGGAATACTGATTGATATTGGAACGTCAGTAAGAGTTCGATTATTTTTCACGAGTTCTTCTCTGAGGAGGTTTATCCCTTTTTTTAATGCTTCGGGATTACTTGCTGTAGGGTGCCAACCATTACCTATTCTGGCAGCTCGTTTAATAGCGGCGTCACTTGTACCTCCAATCAATATCGGAATGTGCGGTTTTTGCAAAGGTTTGGGGGAAAAAACAAAATTAGGAACACTGTAAAATTCTCCAACATGATTAACTTCTGGTTCAGTCCACAGTTTTTTAAGCAAAGTGATTGATTCATCACTGAATTTACCTCTTTTGCGAGGATTTACTCCCATCGATTCAATCTCTTCAGGAATCACACCTACTCCAACGCCTATTATTAATCTTCCTTGGCTTAAGTGATCCAGCGTAGCTGCGATTTTTGCTAATCGAATAGGGTGATGATAAGGCAATACTAGGATGCTAGTACCTAGTTTAATTGTTTCTGTCTTAGCTGCTACATAGGTCAGCATAGTGAGAGGATCATAATACGGTTTATCACCAATACGGTCATATATATAAGAAGTATTGAAAACATGGTCACTAACCCAAATTGAATCTAATCCTTGTTTTTCAGATTCAGTAGCAATGTCAACCAATGTTGAAATAGAATCTATGCCTTGGTTATTAGATATTGAAAAACCGACATCCATGGTAATTATCCTTTTACGTTATTAACGCCTGATAATTGCAGAGTTTACCATTATATTTAAGCTGATTAAACTATTTTTTTAACCTTGCTACTATCGAAGCTATAAGTTCATTAAATTGTTGTTCGTTGAGCCTACCGGTATTCGTATTTCTCGGGCTTGGATGGTAAGACGCGATAATTAACGGAAGGGTGTCAGATAAATTATATGACTGGCCGTGGCTGAATTTCCCCGTGTATTTTTGGTCGTGTATATATGAAATAGTTTTTAAGTAATTATCAAAAGCTACTTTTCCTAGTGTTAAAACTATTTTTAAATTAGTTAACGACGCTAGTTCAGCATTCAAATATTTTGAGCAGTTAAATATTTCTTCTTTGGTTGGTTTGTCGTTAGGAGGAGCACATCTTATGATGTCAGTGATATAAGTTCGGTTTAAAATTAATCCATCGTCAATATTCTTTGACGTAGAGATGTTGCAAAGGCCAAATTTGTTTAACGATTTCATCAAGAAGTCAGAAGATCTATCTCCTGTAAAGACTCTTCCAGTACGGTTTGCTCCATGTGCAGCTGGTGCAGATCCTATAATAAGTAACTCTGCAGCGGGATCACCAAACCCATATATAGGTTTATTCCAATATTTATCGTTATTAAATCTGATAGGTCTTTTTTGGTATACATACTCCCGATATTCGACTAACCGGGTACATTGGGTACAAGAATATATTTCGTTTTTTAGTTGTTTTATAGATTGTTTTGGCAATTTATGCAGCTTTTTCAGTATAATAACATGATATAGAAAATTTAAAGGGTTAAATTAATATTGAGTCTAGAAAATTGATGTGAGAAAATCAGTTTAACTATGACTATAAGTTTAGGAGAAAACATGACAATTTCTGCTACGAGAATCAGAGGTAAAGAACGACAAGAAATAGAACAAGATTTAAAAACTCGAGTTGACGGAGAAGTGAAATTTGATCCGTTCTCTAGGGTTTTGTATAGCACAGACGCAAGCATTTATCAGATGGAGCCCATTGGTGTAGTAATACCTAAGAATACTGACGATGTACAGGCAACCATTGAATATTGTAGTCAAAATAACATTCCGATTTTGCCTAGGGCTGGCGGCACCAGCTTGGCGGGACAAACTGTTAATCATGCTGTAGTAATAGATTTTAGTAAATACTTAACCTCCATTATTGAAATTAATGAAGAAGAGCATTGGGCGCGAGTGCAACCAGGAATAATTCTGGACCAATTTAATAAACAATTGAGTCCGTATAATTTGCATTATGCTCCAGATCCCACAACAGCAAGCAGAGCGTGTGTTGGAGGAGGGATCGGAAATAACACTTGTGGATCACATTCTGTGATTTACGGTAAAACAATTGACCATATACAAGAACTGGATGTTATTTTGTCTGATGCGAGCCAAGCTCATTTTAAAGAAATTGGTGGGACTGATCTAGAAAATAAATTGAACGGTACTACCTTTGAATCAGATATATATAGAGGAGTGTTATCCATATCTCAGAATCAAGTAGCTGAGATTGAGAAACGTTATCCTAAGATTTTACGAAGAGTTAGTGGATATAACTTGGATAATTTCATGCTTGATGGACCAGTCAATATGTCTAATATAGTTGTAGGCTCTGAAGGAACATTATGTGTTGTGACTGAAGCTAAAGTGAACCTGGTTGCCAATCCAACTGTAACTGGTTTGTCAGTATTACATTTTAAAGACATTATAGAGGCTAGTTATGCAACTACTAGCATTTTGGAGTATAGCCCTTCGACAATAGAAGTTATGGATAAAATGCTATTGGACCGATGCAGAGAATCATTAGGATTCTCTCAGAATTTATCTGCTATTGAAGGTGATCCGGGAGCGATCTTACTAATTGAATTTTATGGTGAGTCAGTAGCTGAAGTAGAATCTAAAATGGAAAAACTTAAATCTGATATGGCTCGAAAACGGTTCGGCTACGCATGTGTAAACTTATCCGATAAACCATCTCAAAACAACGTTTGGAATATCAGGAAAGCTGGATTAGGTTTGCTAATGAGTATTCATGGTGATGCTAAGCCAATACCATTTGTGGAAGATACTGCAGTTGATCCGGCTGTATTGGGAGACTTTGTAAAAAGATTTGATTCTATAGTAAAGAGTCATGGTACAGAAGCTGGTTATTATGGTCATGCTAGTGTTGGTTGCCTGCACATACGACCTTTGATTAGTTTGAAAGACGATGATGGAATTGCAAAAATGTTCTCTATTGCTGATGAAATAAGTGATCTAGTAAGCGAATTTGGTGGATCGTTGAGTGGAGAACATGGTGATGGGATTGTTAGGGGAGTATTTACAGAAAAAATGTTTGGCCCAGAAATTTATCAGGCCTTTAGAGATTTAAAGACTACTTTTGATCCTCAAGGGATCATGAATCCAAATAAAATAATAGATTGCCCTCCTATGGAAGAAAATTTAAGATACGGAAAAAGTTATAATCCTCAGCCAGTAGAAACTGTTTTTGATTTTTCCATTGATGGAGATTATGCCGGTGCTATAGAAATGTGTAACGGTATGGGAGCATGCAGAAAATTAGAAGGTTCTATGTGCCCTTCGTACATGGCAACTAGGGATGAAGAGCATTCCACCAGAGGGAGAGCCAATTTACTGAGAGCCACTTTATCAGGAGATCTTCCAGATCATGATTTGTCTAGTAAGAGATTATATGAATCACTAGATCTATGTTTGGAATGTAAAGCTTGTAAATCAGAATGCCCTTCTGGGGTTGATATGACTAAATTAAAATATGAATTCTTGAACAAATATTACACAACCAACAAAATGCCACTAAGAAACAAAGTTTTTGGAAATATTAATAAATTCAACAAAATCGGTAGCCAGATGGCTCCTTTAGCTAATTTCATGATGAACAGCTTGCCAGGGAAATTATTTGGCAATTTGGTTTTGGGCGTCTCAATGAAAAGGCAATTCCCTAAATTCGCTAATGAAAGCCTCAATGCTTGGTTCAATAAGAGAAATCTGACTAACACAGATGTTAACAAGGAAACAGTGGTGTTCTTTAATGATACCTTCACAAATTATAATTATCCTAATGCAGGTAAAGCGGCAATTAAAGTTTTAGAGACAGCTGGATTTAATGTGGAATTAGCTGATTCTAGATGTTGCGGACGCCCATTAATGTCTAAAGGTTTACTAGAAGAAGCAAAAGCTAATGCTAGATATAACGTAGACATGTTACATGCGTATGTGTCTCAAGGAATTCCTGTAGTGGGATGTGAGCCGAGTTGCGTGTTTACTTTAACTGACGAATATCCAGATCTGTTATCTGATGATAAATCTAAGTTAATAGCTGAAAACAGTTTCTTAATAGATGAGTTTTTATCCAAAAAGATTAAAGAAAATAAGATTGAATTTAATTTTAATGAGTCGTCTAAAGATATATTGTTTCATGGCCATTGCCATCAAAAAGCATTAAATGGAGCACAGTATTCTATGGAAATATTGAGACTTTCTCCAAATTATAATGTTGAGCTTATAGATGCTGGATGTTGTGGGATGGCTGGATCTTTTGGTTATGAGAAAGAACATTATGATTTGTCGATGAAGATTGGCGGAGATAGACTATTCCCTGCGGTCAATAGTAAAGGTTCTGAATGGGAAATCGCTGTAATGGGTGTATCATGCAGGCAGCAAATTGAGCATGGAACGGAAAGACATCCTAAGCATATGATTGAATTGTTTGCTGAGTGTCTTAAATAAAAGGTATGTATGGGTGCAGTAGGTATAATTGCGAATCCTTATTCCAGTAAAGATATTCGAAGATTAGTCGGAAGCGCAAGAATAGTTGCGGACTGGGAAAAAGTAAATATTCTTCGTCGTATTATTATAGGATTGCAGTCAACTGGTGTTGACGAATTATATGCAATGAATGATTCATCGCACTTGATAGTGCGAGCTTGCGATTATCCTGGAATATTTATAAAACCGCAATTTTTAGATCAATTAGTGTTCGGAAATCCTAACGATACAATGGTTGCATCAAAAAAAATGGCTGAAATTGGGGTTAAGGTTTTGATTTCTTTAGGCGGAGATGGAACCAATCGAATGATAGCTAAAGGTAACGATCAACATTGCCTGCTGCCTGTATCTACTGGTACTAATAATGTATTCCCATATGATATCGAAGGAACCCATATGGGATTGTGCGCCGGACTTTTAGCTACAGGAGCAGTTGAAGCCAGTGAATGCACGGTTCCAAGTAAACAAATAATTGTTACATCAGATGATGGTTTGCATGATATCGCATTAGTGGACTTAGCTATATCGTATTCCAGCTATGTAGCTGCTAGGGCGATTTGGAACGTTAATGATTTATATGAAGTGTTTTTAACTCGATGTGAACCATTAGATTTGGGACTTGCTTCAGTTGGTGCACGGTTACACCCGATAACAGTTAATGATGATCAAGGATTGGCTTATAAAATTTCTAATGACGGTAACAGTGTTAGAAAAATATTGGCCCCGATAGGGCCTGGAACTGTCCAAGAGGCATTAATATCAGAATGGAATATATTGCAATTAGGAGAAAAACTTACAAGAGAAATATCCCGATGTACCTTAGCTTTTGACGGTGAAAGAGAAACCCAAATTATTAATCCACAAACAATTCAAATCGAAATCAAGAGAGTAGGTCCGTATATAGTAGATGTAAAAAAATGCATTCAACTTGGCATAAATGCGAGATGCTTTGACGTCAATTAAGCCCATGAAAGCATTCATATGTTAGAAGGTTTTGATTTATTAATATCTTTGCTTATCGTGGTTTTGGGCAGCGTGGTTTATACAACCGTTAGTTTTGGAATGGGTTTGGTCATAGTACCCGTTTTATTGCTGTTTGTAGACCCAATAGCAGCTGTGGTAATAGTCGATGTTCTAATTGCATTTGTGGCGCTATATGTGACATTTGAAGCTCGTGCAGAACTGCATATTAGAAAAACTTACGGATTGATTATTGGTTCAGGCATAGCGATACCTATTGGAGCATTTGCGCTTAGCGTTAGTGAGCCCGCAGTTCTAAAACTTGTTATTGGGGCAACAATAATTGGACTTGGTATTATAAGCTTGTTAAATATAAACGTCCCGTTGGCACAAAATAAATTCACTGCCGTAATTATAGGATTTGTGACTTATTTATGTATTACTGCTTTGGGAGTTGGAGGACCATTATCAGCTTGGTATGCGATCTCTCAAAAATGGTCAGTATCTCAAACGCGAGCCACTTTATCCGCTTATTTTGCAATTGCTAATATTTTGGCATTAGTTTGTTATATAAGTTTAGGTATGCTAGAAAAAGAAACTACTATTAATATATTAATTCTGACACCAGGCGCAATTATCGGAATACTCGTAGCTAAACCACTGGTTAAACGCATGAAATCTACTACGTTCAGATACGTGTCCATAGGCGTAATATTTTCTGGAGGCATAGCCTTATTATCAAGAGAATTATTTAATATGTTTTCTTAATATTATTGTAAATCATGGAATGCAGATAAAGCCGCAGTAATTCCGTCTCCCACTGCTGTACCGAGTTGCCTGGTGGATTCTGCTCGGATGTCTCCACAAGCATATACCCTGGGTAGTTTTGTTCTCATGTGCATGTCCGTATATATATGACCCAGAGCATCAGTGTCCATTAGTGAACTGATATAAGCTGAATTAGGTTCAAAACCTACATAAATAAAAGCAGCAGCAGTTGGGTAGTCATAAGTTTCGCCAGTTTTTAAATTTGTAACTCGTGCTGCATTTAAGAGGTCATCGCCAACAAATTCTTCTACAACGTGACTCAAGAGCCATTTGTATTTTGGATTAGCGAATGCTCGTTCTTGTAAAATTTTTGTTGCTCTCAGCTCATCTCTTCTGTGAACAATGGTTACAGAATTTACTATGCCTGTAAGATAGTTACTTTCGTCCATAGCTGCGTCTCCGCCACCTATAACAATTACATCTTGGCCTTTAAAGAAATTACCATCACATACTGCACAATACGACACCCCCTTACCTGATAATGCGTCTTCTCCAGGTACGCCTAATGTTTTGTGAGATCCACCGGTAGCTATGATCACTGCCTTTGCGTGAATATCTCCCTCGTCAGTATGAATTATTTTGGTTTCCTTGTCTAAATCCGAAACACCTTCTATCGTGGAAAAATTAATTTCAGCACCGAATCTTTCTGCTTGTAGTTGCATGTTGGTTGCCAATTGTTGTCCAGTTTCTCCTTCTGGAAAACCTGGGTAATTTTCTATCTCATCTGTGATCAACAACTGACCACCGACTCCTAGATTTTCTAGCACTATTGTTTTGAGCATTGCCCTAGTACTATATAATGCTGCCGATAAACCGGCCGCTCCACCGCCTAGTACTATTACGTCGCAATTAGTTGTCATGATATCCTCTCTATTCTCTTGGTTTTAATGTGTCTCTATGTATTGTAATGTTTCTTGCAGTCCTTGCTCAAATGCTCGCTCAGGAGACCATTCTAATTCTCTTTGGGCTTTGGAGTAATCCAATGATATTTCATAAACGTCTCCAGGTCTATGTTGTCCTTGTAAAGCTTCTTTATTAAATGAAGTATGTTCTTTTATTAGTTCGTATATTTGATTTACGCTGTGCATTTTGGAGGTTCCGATATTGAAAGTCTGGTTGTCTCCTTTGGTTATAGCTGCAATATTGGCTTTAATTACGTCATGTACGTGAACAAAATCCCGTTTTTGATTTCCGTCTCCATAGATAGTTGGTTGTTTACCGGATAACATTAATGAAGCGAAAATCGGAATTACTCCGGCTTCCCCGTTTCCATCTTGTCTAGGCCCATAAACATTAGCGTACCTTAAGATTGTATATTTCAATTTGTATAAGTTGCGGTACAGTTTTGTGTATTGCTCACCATGTAGTTTTGACAGTCCGTAATGGGATAAAGGGATAGCTGGAGATGATTCGTCTACTGGCAATTCTGGCGGTTCACCGTATATTGCTCCACCAGTTGAAGAATATATTATTTTATGCACACCATATTTCTTCGCATTTTCAATGATTCTAAGTGTCCCTAAAATATTTGACTGAGCATCTGTTACTGGATCTGTAGCAGATTTAGCTACGCTTGATTGCGCAGCTAAATGGAACACTAATGAAGGTTTTTCTTTTTCAAAAACAGATTCAATAGGATCCTTTGCTATGTCGACGTGTAAAAACACACAAGCAGAGTTAATGTTTTTCAATTGCCCAGAACTTAAGTTATCTAATACTACTACTCTGTATTGCAGTCGCAGTAATTCGTCAACTAAATGAGAACCTATGAATCCCGCTCCGCCAGTAACTAAAGCAGTATTTTCGTTAGCCATAAAAAATTAATCACTATCTAAGATAGGTATATAATACAGTTGAGCATGCCGTATTTCAATTAGCTCTTAGCTGTAAATAATGGACTTGCTTGATATTGGGTAATTAGAGCGGTATACATATATCCTGTAAAAAGATAATATGTCATCAACAAATGGAGGACGGAAATGAGTATAAAAATTGGTTTTATTGGCTTAGGAATTATGGGAAAGCCAATGGCAAAAAATTTAATTGCAGCAGGATATGATCTTGTTGTTTACAATAAAAGTAAACCAGGTATGGACGAATTAGGTGCTGCAGGGGCTGAAGTTGTTGGATCTTGTAAAGAAGTTGCAGAGGCTGCAAAAATAATAATTACTATGTTACCTGATTCAGCAGATTCCGAATTGGTTATAACTGGTCCTGATGGGATCTTAGAGGGAGCATCCACTGGTCATATAGTAATAGATATGAGTTCAATAGCTCCTTTGGTATCCCAAAAAATAGCAGCTCAATGTGCTGAGAAAGGCGTTGAAATGTTAGATGCGCCAGTGAGTGGAGGAGAGCCAGGAGCTATTGCTGGCACATTGTCCGTTATGGTGGGAGGGAAACAAGAAGTTTTTGAGTGTTGTTTAGACATAATGCAAGTTATGGGTTCAGCGGTAGTATTAACTGGGGATATTGGGGCAGGCAATACTACTAAATTAGCTAATCAAATAATTGTTGCCGCAAATATTGCGGCATTGAGTGAAGCATTTGTATTGGCACAGAAAGCTGGAGTGGATCCAGAAAAAGTTTTTGATGCTATTAAAGGCGGATTGGCTGGAAGCAACGTTATGAACGCCAAAGGGCCTATGATGTTAGAGAGAAATTTCAATCCCGGATTCAGAATTCGCTTGCACCAGAAAGATTTGAGAAATGTGTTACAAACAGCTCAAGATCTAAATGTGCCTCTGCCTGTAACTGCTTTAGTCCAGCAAATGTTGGGATCGCTTGTTAATGATGGGCATGAAGAACTCGATCATGCAGGGATTTTGAAATTTGTGGAAGGGTTATCTAATATAGAGGTTAAGAAACAAAGCTAATCTTGATAGCGCTCTTTTCTCCAATTGAGCGCTGCCTTTAATCCTTCTTCACGACGTATTTTGTTATATTGCTCCTGTTCTGGAGTCATAGTGGTAGTGAAGTGTGTCATCAGCTCTATGTTGGCTTGTATTGTATTTAAAAAGCCCATCCCTTCAAGTGCTCTATTAACAGCTAGCTTGCTCATCTTTACGCCAATCTGAGGCAGCTTGCAAATCTTAACTGCTATACGTTCGCAGTGTTCCATTAGATCTTCATGAGGGACAACTGTTCCGACTAATCCAATTTTTTCAGCTTCATAGGCTCCAACCATATCTCCTGTGAGAAGTAGTTCTTTGGCCTTGGCCAAATTGACGCTAAATGGTGTTATTAGTAAAGGAGGGCCGATTCCAGATCGTATTTCAGGTTCACCTAGTACTGCTTTTTCTGATGCTATTTTTATATCGCAAATTTGTACTAACTCACATGCTCCAGCTAACGCGTACCCGTTAACTGCGGCTATTACTGGCTTGCTTAGGTTCCAGATTTTCATGAAAGTATTGACGTATCCTTGAACAATAGGTCTCCATTCATCAGCTGTCATATCTTGGGTTTCTTTAGATCCAATGTTCAGGTCAAAGCCAGCTGAGAATGCATTGCCTGCTCCTGTGATGATAGCGACTCGGATTCTGTCATCAGCTTCTATTGTATCTAACACCTGTCTTAAACTTCTTAGCAAAGAGTTATTTAATGCATTAAGCTTTCTGGGGCGATTAAGAGTTATATATGCTATTCCGTTTTTGTGAGTGAACTCTATGCCAGGTAATTCCATACTTCTCCTGCTATTCCGTTTTTATAGTGATGCTATTTATAGATATTTCAGTAATTGGTTTATTTGCTCCTTCGGTAGGTGCAATTGATATGGCATCGGCTATTTCTTGTCCATTAACTATGTAGCCGAATATTGTGTGTTTATAGTTAAGATGTGGGGTAGATTCAACTGTTAAGAAAAATTGGCTGCCGTTAGTTCCTGGGCCTGAATTCGCCATGGCCAAAACGCCTGTTCGGTCAAAGGTTGTATTTTTGTCAAATTCATCTTTGAATCTATATCCAGCACTACCGGTACCGGTTCCAGTTGGATCTCCGGTCTGGATCATGAATTCAGGAATGACTCTATGGAATACCACTCCATCATAAAACCCTTCTTCAGATAAAAATACAAAGTTATTTACAGTCAAAGGAGCTATTTGCGCTAATAACTCAATTTCTATTTCCCCCATGGTTGTATTGATAATTGCGTGGTAAGTTTTTGCAGGGTCAATATCTAAATCAGCATCTTTACCATCAGAAGTATTAGTTATAGCCCATGGTACGTTCATGTATTGAGTGATTTGTTGTCCCATCCATTCTGTTGTTGTTTTATTGGGCCCATCTCCTATCAATGGTGCATTTGATATAACTGGCATCGCAGTGGGAGTAGATGGTACAGGGGTTGGGACCTCGATTTCGTCTAGATCGAGTTGGCAACTTATTAGGAAAGGCAAAAGCGCAATTGTAGCGAAAAGTGGCACTAGAATTTTATGTTTAATTAAATTCAATCTTATAGATCCTTTCGATTATTTAGTATGGCCTGGTTACTTTAGCGAGTTCCTTCAATTTTTCAAGTGAAAAATTTCCGGATTGGCACAATTCAATGTTCAAAGCTTCGAAGTCTGCAATTGTTTTAACCATGTCAGGAATTTGCTCTGCGATCTCAAAAGGTATGGAAGTAACGCCATGTTTATCTCCGTGCATGAGGTCACCTGGATTTACAGTCAAACCACCTACAGTTACTGGGCTACCAATGTCTACTAAATGGACGTAACCATGTGATGGCGCTACGTTAGGAGCAAACATTTGGAATCCTAAAGGTCTAACTTCGTCTAAGTCTCGTACAGTTCCGTCGGTAGCTACTCCTACACAACCTAAAGCTTTGTGAATATTAGAGTTATTCTCTCCCCAATATGCTCCAAATGCAGGATTGTCTATATCTTTGATGACTATAAATCTCGGGCTTGGAATTGTCATTATGAAATCCCACCAATCATCTCTTGCAGCGGTGGGACCATGAGGACTTTGTGCGCTTATAACAGCAGTAACAGCGTATCCTGCGACGGCCGGTAGTTCAGGCAATTGGCTCCTGATTTCAGGATTCATGAATCCTTCAGTCCTTGGTCTGACATCGAACCCTTCAATGGCATTGCATATACTAGGTGTGTCTATTTTAGTTAAAAGCTCAAGTATTTTGGGGTCGATTGTTTTGTACAATTTGCATTACCTCACTATTTTTTACACTAATTAACGTGACATTATTGGGATAGAGATAATTATAGATTCTATTTGGCTACTCTACAACTACTTTTTTTCTACAGTGAATTAATTTCGATAATGAGTTTTATATTGAGACGATATTTTATTATAAAATTAACGGGTTTTTTGTAAACATGCGTAACTTTCGGCGAATTTCGTATGTTTTTCTTAACTTTGTAGTGTATTCCCGATGATACAATCAAATTATGTTCAGTTGTTTATTGTAGCTGGATTGCTTTAGCGCAGCTAAGAACTTATTTATTTTTATATTAATTAATGGACCTTGCTGAAGCTTAGGAATTTATATTTTATTTATATTTTGAGGTACTATCATAATGGATTACATATCAGAGTTTCTGCAACATCTTGTTGTAGAGAAGAACTTTTCCCAAAACACATTGGACGCTTATAAAAGTGATTTAATACAATTTAGGTCATTTTTAGACACACAACAAACAGAAACCGAAAATCAAAACCCATATGTCAGTGTGAACTCTACGGTATTAAACGAATTCGTTTCCCATTTACAAGAAACCAGAGGTTACGCTAACACTACAACTGCAAGAAAAATAGCATCGGTTAAATCATTTTTTTCGTTTATGTTGTTGACTGGAGCAGTGACACAAGACCCTTCTAGTTCTTTAGGTTCACCGAAGATAGGTAGGGCTTTACCTAAATATTTATCTGAAGAAGATATGGGTAAGCTGATAGACGCAGCTGCTCAAGAGGGTACGCCTGAAGCTGTAAGAGATACTAATATATTAGAATTACTTTATGCGACAGGTTTGAGAGTTACAGAATTAGTATCTTTGAATGTTTCAGATATTGATTTCACGGAAAAATACATTAGATGCTGGGGAAAAGGCAGTAAAGAGAGATTGGTTTATTTACATGACAAAGCCGCAGAAAGTTTAAAGGCATATGTTGAAAAAGAAAGAAGATCGCTATTAGGATCAAAGGATAAAGAACCTGGTTTGTTTATTAGCCACAGAGGCGAAAGACTTACCAGGCAATGGGTTTGGAATATACTAAAGAACTATAGTAAAAAAGCTGGTATAGAAGAAGATATAACCCCACATACATTGCGCCATAGTTTTGCTACACATTTATTGCAAAATGGAGCACCTTTGAGACATGTTCAAGAACTATTGGGGCACTCTAGTATTTCTACAACTCAAATATATACTCATTTGAGTACTCAACACTTGAGAAGAGAGTATCAAAAGAGCCACCCCAGAGCTTAAGTTGGCGTCTTGTTAAACTAGCCTTAGGAAGCCGACTCGTATCACATAGCGCATGTGAAGCTGAGTCGGCTTTGTATTGCATCATAGTATTATGAAATTAATAAATGAATTTAATATTGAAATCATTCGTACTAGCCGACGGAAAACCGTTTCTCTTCAAATTATCAACGGAATCGTGAAAGTCACTTCCCCCAAGTATTTATCAGATAAACAGATCTACTCTGTGATTGCTGATAAAACAAAATGGATTAGAAAAAACTTAGCTGCCGAACAACTAGGTCCCGTTTTTACCCCTAAAAAATTTATTGAGAATGAACTCTTTTTATTCCTAGGTATAAGTTATCCGTTAGAAATAATCGACAATAAATCTCAAGGAACCACGTTGATGGAGAGATCATTCTTAGTGAACACTAAACGCAATGGAAAAGAGGTGCATGTTTTGTTGAAAGAATGGTTTAGAAAACAAGCACTATCTATTCTTACTGATAGAACTAATATACAAGCAGATAGATTGGGACTGTTCCCGAAAAAGATTTCGATCAGAGATTATAAAAGTAGATGGGGTAGCTGTAATGGAAGAGGAGAAATAACTTATAATTGGAAAATTATTATGGCTCCTCTTTCTATTGTTGATTATGTTATTGTTCATGAACTTTGCCATTTGACCCATCATAATCATTCAAAAGATTACTGGAATACTGTGTCGATCAGTTTGCCTTCTTACAAAACCGATCAAAATTGGCTAAAAACAAATGGTAAATTATTAGACTGGTGAAGCAAGTATATTCAAAGATAAATATTAATTGATATATGAAGTGTGATTTTTTGTATCAAGATGTTGTAAAATGAAATAACGTTAAAACTTGAGAGGTAAGGTATGCCAGCAAAAGGTAGCCGTGTTGCATCTAGGCAATCACAAATTAATAAAAGAAAAAAAAGGCAACCCACCAGAAAACTTTCAGCTTCTCAAGCTATGGCGTCTACAGCAATTATGGATGAACCAGTTCTAGGCGAACAGCCTGCTGTCGCAGAGTCTGCTAAAAATACTGCAAGGCCCTCATCTAGAAATTTCATTAACTCTAATGGTCCGATAGCATATAACTATGTGTCTTCAGAAATGATCAGAATAGGGATTATAGGGATATCAGTTTTGATTATTCTTGGAGCAATAAGTTTCGTTTTATAACTATTTGTTAGATGAGCATATCTAACATAGAACAAAGACTGCAAACTGTTCCAGAATCATCTGGCATTTATATCATGAAAGACATTCAAGGTAATGTCTTGTATGTAGGAAAGGCTAATGTTTTAAAGAATAGAGTGAAGTCGTACTTTCAGAACTCTTCTGGACACCAACCTAAAACCCGTAGAATGGTCGCTAGAATTGATGATTTTGAGTTTGTAGTAACCAACAACGAATCAGAAGCATTGATTCTTGAAAATACATTTATAAAAAAATACAAACCGCCTTACAACGTTCGACTTAAAGATGATAAAACGTATCCGTATTTAAAAATAGATTTGCAAGAAGATTTTCCTCGCGTTTATCTGACTCGTAAAATTAGTAAAGATGGAGCGAGATATTTTGGACCATTTGCAACCGTTGGTGCTTTACGTCGCAGCATGGATTTACTGAAAAAGTTATTCCCGTACAGATCATGTACTAAAACTATAACTGGAAGAGACGCGAAACCTTGCCTCGAATTTCACATAAATAGATGTGTTGCTCCCTGTACTGGATATGCTGATAAAGACGAATACGACAATGTAATTCAACAAGTTATATTGTTTTTAGAAGGTAAAACTGAAGTAGTTGAAAATAACTTAAAAACTGAATTAAGTAAAGCTTCTGATTCTTTAAATTTTGAACGAGCTGCTGTTTTGAGAGATCAGCTAACAAGTATAAGAAAAGTTTCTGAAGAGCAAGAAACAAAAGTAGCATCTTTGGTGGAAACTGATTCTGACGTGATAGCTTTAGAAATGGGAGACTCAGAATCATGGGTTGAAATATTTTTTATTAGAACCGGTCGTTTGGTTGGGAGAGACAATTTTTTCATGCAAGGCACTAAAGATTCCAATAAACAATTTGTTGTTACCCAATTTATAAAACAATTTTATGAAACTGCTACCTTCGTGCCTCCTACAATTTTAGTTGAAACTGAACCGCTGGAAATAAAGTTAATTGAAAAATGGTTGACAGATAAGCGAGGGAAAAAAGTTAATATCACAGCTCCTAAAAGAGGAAACAAAAAACAAATTTTAGAAGTTGCTTCTAAAAATGCAAAACAAGGATTAACACAACATAAAGTTAGATGGCTTACAGATGTAGACGCAGTTCATAAAGCCACTGAAGATTTGCAGGAATACCTAGGATTATCAGAATTTCCTTCTAGAATTGAGTGTTACGATGTATCTCACATACAAGGTACTAATACTGTAGGTAGTATGGTTGTTTTTGAAGATGGAGTCGCTAGACCGAAAAAATACCGTAGATTCAAGATTAAAACTGTGCCTGGAGTAGATGATTACGAAAGTATGAAAGAAATGGTGGGCAGACGATTCTCACGATTGACTCCTGCGATTAATGATGACAACTCTATTCCTGACGCGTTATCTGAACAATGGGCAGAAAAACCTCAATTGGTTTTAATTGATGGCGGAAAGGGGCAATTGTCTGCTGTTCTAGAAGTAATGCTTCATATGGGGCTACAAGATATTCCTATAGCATCATTGGCTAAAGAAAATGAATGGATATATGTACCCGACAGCAAAGAACCCATAATATTGCCAAGAAATTCTGAATCTCTATTTTTGGTTCAAAGATTAAGAGATGAAGCACACAGATTTGCTATCACTTACCATAGGAATCTAAGAAGTAAATCAGCCTTAAAATCACCTATTGATATGGTGAGTGGTATTGGCCCAAAGCGAAAAAAGATGCTAATCAGATCTTTTGGATCTGTTCAAGGTATTAGAGGGGCCGCCATTGATGATATCGCGGCAGTCCCAGGTATGACACGTACACTAGCCATAAGAGTCAAAGAAATTTTATAAAATTAACTGGAGTTTCGAATTGGAAATTATTGAATTAGCACCTAAACGTGCAATAGTTGTTACACCTCACCCTGATGATGCAGAAGGAGGATGTGGTGGCACCATGGCTAAATGGATAGCCCAGAGTGGCACAGATGTAGTTGTAATATTGTGTACCAACGGAGATAAAGGAACAGGGGATCGCAATTTAGAACCAGCAAAATTGGCGGCTATTAGAGAAAAAGAACAACAAGATGCTTCTGATTCACTAGGAGTAAGCCGAGTAGTATTTTTAAGACATCCTGACGGATGCTTGGAGGACTCAGAAGATTTTCGAAGAGAATTGGTATATGAAATACGTAAACACAAACCTGAAGTTTTGTTTTGCATAGACCCGTTTAGAACTATAACTCATACTCATAGAGATCATCGTAAAAGTGGGCAATGCGCTATAGATGCGGCATTCTCTTTTGCTCCTAACCCGAACATATTTCCGGATCAGATATCAGGCGATGTAGAAGCATTCCAAATGGATTACGCTTTGTTGTGGAGTACTGAAGACCCAGATGCTTTTGTTAATACGGAAGGTTTTGTCGGAGCTAAGACTGATTCTCTGTTATGCCATGTTTCCCAAATACCTAATCCAGAAGGAACTAGAACGAGATTAAATGACCGGGCAGCTGAGACTGGAGAGAAATGTGGTTTGTCTCAAGCTGAAGGTTTTAGGAAAGTTGATTTCAGAGTTGATCCGTTAGAACAATGCGTATAGCTCCGGCTTTGTTATGTTCAAAACACTATCATTGTTAACTATTACTGTAATGGTTAATAATGATAGTGTCGTGTCGGGTTACTGAACCTGTATCTCTTGGAGAAATGGCATCACTTTTTAATTTCAGATAACATGCCAAGGAACTTATAGTGTGCTTGCGTACTTGCTCCTTGTTGAATCCAAATAGTGTACATGCCTTCTTCTAATGATATTTGTGAAGGCTTTCCGTCATTTGTTTTATTCACGTCAATTAATATATTTTCACCAACAGTTCGATACCCTGTGTTTGGCCCAAAATGTCCATAAACTAACATTTGAGTAATATCATTTGCTGCTGTGTATTGGGGGCCAGATTGAATCGCGAAAAAAGCAATTTTATCTTCTCCTGTGTATTCAGTAAGAATGATTGAATTTAATATAAACCCCGGTTCTACATTAAAAGTTACATAGTCTTTATTGCCGTCTCCAAAGGTGTTTGTGATAAGCAATTCTCCATTATTTACCGGTATATTAGTAGGGTTTAAAGGATCCGTAGAATAATCGTCTTTTAGGTATATTCCTTGTGAAAATTGTGGTGTTTTGATTACAGTTGCGGTGGAAGTTGGAGATTTAGTGGGAGTAAAAGTAGGAGTAGGAATTTTAGTGGGGGTAGGAGATTTGGTTGGGGTAGGAGTAGTAATAGTGAGTTTAGTAAGTGTAGGATTTATTTGAGCGTCAGAAACAGATAATTGGTTAGAATTTCGGCCATTAACGTTTTTATCCCCTCCTTGGGAACAAGCTAAACATATCAGAAATATAATTAATACTATCGGGAATTTATTCATCAATAAATTTTATCAGATATTTGTCCAATATTACTGATAAACAGTGGCTATAATCAGATTCCTATACTCGATATCTTTCAAGCAGATCCATATTTAAAGAGTAGCCTAATCCTGGAGTGGTTGGTACAGTAACCAGTCCATCTTTATCTGGTTTCATAAGTGGTTGGAAAATTTCAGCTCTTAGAGGGTCTACTTCTACAGGGTAATATTCGAGCAAAGAGTGATTTTCCATGCCTGCCGCTAAATGTATTTGTATTTCTTGACACCCATGAGGAGCAATTTTGGCGCCATGTGCTTTTGCTAAGTTGGATATTTCTGCTGCCACGTCATATCCAGGGCAAATAGTAGCATCTACATTTATGAATGATGCTCCATTTTGGTCTAATAAATTTTTAAAATGCTGGACATTATATCCATTTTCTCCTGTAGCTATATTCACTTTAGATTCTTTTGCCAATTTTGCATGCCCATTATAATCGAAGATAGGAAGAGGTTCCTCAAACCAAAAAACATTGTATTCTTCTAGTGCTTTTGTAAAGGCTATAGCGGTATCAATATCTAATGCACAGTTGGCATCAACCATGAGATCTATGTCGTCACCAATAGCTTTACGAGCAGCTTCGACTCTTTCCATGTCTCCTTTAAATCCTGATGTAGGATCTCCGATTTTGATCTTAACTGCAGTTGCGTTCAATTCATGAACGTTATATCTAACTTCTTCCATTAGTTCAGGAATTCCTTTGCCTTCTTGGTAATAACCACCTGCGATATATGTTCTAATTCTTGGCGTGGCTCCTCCGAGCAATTGATGAATGGATTTTCCTAATGCCTGTCCTTTAATGTCCCAGCACGCGATATTAATTGCCGCTAGAACTTGAGTGTTTATTCCTGCTGGGCCGAGTATTTTTATAAGGTCGGTACCTAATGCTTGAACAATACCTTCTGTATCAATGGGATCACGGCCAATTAGAATAGGCCTGAAATAATCCACGTATCCAGGGAATAGATGCTGAGGTCGGTCGCTTGCGGTTCCTCCGTTCCATCCTGTGCCAACAAGTCCTTCATCAGTATAGACAGTTACTTTATGTATTTTTGCATTGCCATAAAAATGCGCTCCATTCCATTGTGGCTCTCGTTCATATTCAAATAACTCGCTCGTGAGGTGTGTGATTTTCATTTGAACCTATCCTATAAATAATGTGTATAAATTTCCGTTTGGTCCTGTTACTTGCTCAGGTTTTAATGTGTCCGGATTAGTATTAAGAGCGTGCTCTGCCACCTTTAAATTAATAGGAGGTACCTGTTCAAGGCTCTTAATTTCATCCAAAGTGAAGAATTTTGCTTCACTGGTTTCAGTCGTATCTGCGGTGGGAGTTCCTCCGACGTATTCTAATAAAAATACTACGTATGTACTGTTGTCGCTATTATCATCATACCTATTACGAATTCCGAGAATTGATTTTACTTTTGACTCAACTCCTGATTCTTCAAATACTTCTCTGGTTACAGCTAATTCTATAGTTTCATCAGGCTCAACAAAGCCTCCTGGAATTTGCCAATTACCTCGCCCGCGTCTTGAAGCACGTTTTACCATTAGGAGTTTACCTTCATGGACTACGGCTCCACCGACTCCAAGGTTGTACTTACTGTTGTATTTTTCTGGTACTGGCATATTAACTCCTAAGAAGTATTATACTTTACCCAGCATATGTCGCAATGCACCCTCTAATTCGGGTAGCTTAAATTCATATCCTGATTTAATTAATTTTTCATTCGACACGCTGGTGTTAACAAATATAGTTTCTTTGGCCATTTGCTTGCCAAATAGAGCTATTAAAATTAATGCAGGTACCGGGAACAAACAAGGTCGTTTTAAGACTTTGCAAATCGTTTTAATAAGTCCTTTATTAGAATACATATCATTAGCAACGACATTTAGTGGCCCAACTACCTGTTCGTTATTAATGCTATGGGTTACTACGCCTAATACATCCTCCATAGATATCCAAGATATCAAATTACGCCCATTACCAAGTTTTCCACCAACTCCCATCTTAGCTGGTAACAGAAATTTTTTTAAAGCCCCACCTAATGGACTCAGTACCATTCCGAATCGAAGATTAACTACCCTGATTCCAGCGTCGGAAACTCGTTTAGTGGCCTTTTCCCATTCGGCTACAATCATAGAGCTATAAAGGTCACCTTTTGGGCTATCTTCCTCCCTGGGGTCAGAATCAGTAGTGCCATATATACCCACTGCTGATGCGCAGAGGAATACTTTAGGTTCTGTTTTCAGGCCGGTAATGATTTCACTTAAAAAACTGGTGGATTCAGTTCGACTTTTTAACATTTGGGTTTTTCGTTTATTCGTCCATTTACCACCGGCTAAATTTACTCCCCCAAGGTGAATGATTACATCGAATGTCTGATTGGAATTAATTGTGGTAGTTTGGTTTTCATAATCCCAATACTCTAACCCTTCAGACTTTTCACCTTCAGACCTCAGTAATTGAGTCACTTTGTGGCCTTGGGTTGTAAAGTAAGGAGTAAGAGCAGTTCCAATCAATCCAGAAGATCCAGCAATTAATATATGTAAAGGTTCATTATTTGATTTAAGAGTTTCCATGTCCATTTTCAATATGCTATGACGATAATTAAATAAAGCTGACAATTGTTTTTTAACTATTGGAGCTCCGAAGAGTTTTCCTAATATACCAAAAGGCAAAGAAAACTTTAGTACATCTTCCATTTCTGAATTAGTTGAGTCTATTTCTTTAAAGTTATGAGTATGTTCCCAAGATTTAAATGGTCCTTTTATCTGAGTGTCTCGAAAATATTGTCCTTCAACGTATTCGGGATGGGTAAGCCTCCATTTTATTTCGAAGAAAGGAAATGGAGTGGGTACTTTGATTAAGACTTCTGCTCCAGCTTTCAATTCATCGGGTTCTTCTAGGATTTGGACAGGAGCAAAAGGTGGATTAAGTCTAGCAAATGCTCCTTTAGCAGCGTGCCACGTAAAACAGGTAGCCGCAGACACTGGAACAGACGAAATTTTAGCGTAGTTGATTTGTTTTATTGTGTTCATAATCCTCTGATTTATATATTG
>DPHC01000012.1:26297-28508 GCA_003523055.1 Dehalococcoidia bacterium
TGCTCCTTTAGCAGCGTGCCAGGTAAAACAGGTAGCTGCAGATACTGGAACAGACGAAATTTTAGTGTAGTTGATTTGTTTTCTTGTGTTCATAATCCTCTGATTTGTATATTGATTTAAGATAGTTCGTGAAATCTGTTCACGATTTTTTGTAATGTGGGGTCATCTGGATAAATGTCATTAAAAAAGGACAGATTTACCTCATCTAGGAGTCCGGCATATTTTTCATGGAATAAGTCTGCTATTTCGTCGTATTCTCCGATAACTGAAAATGCATTGACCATTTCATCAGTAACCATTGCCTGTATTTCATCCCATTTCTGTTCAGTAGATAATTTATGTAATATAGGCCCCATTTCTTCAAGTCCATGTGCTTCTAGTACAGGAGCATAGGTTCGAGTAGATGAGTAAAATCCTATCCGCATTTTTAAATTTGGCATCATTTCTGAAATAGCTATTTTGTTGGGGCCAGCAATTATAAAACCACCGCCAGTTATTTTGGTCTTGCCCTTAGGTAATTTAGTTTTCTGTTCTCCTTTTTTAACATTTGGTATTACTACCTCTTTAACATACTTTGGAGAAGTTAAAGTGTGCAACATTAGCCCATCAGACACCTCTCCTGCAACTCGGCAATTATAACTATTTACAGCTGCTGTAAAGATTTCAGGATTGGGTAAATGAGATTTGCCAGGACTGAAAAATGGCGTCATTAAAGAAAAATTGTAAAATTCACCCTGATAGTCGAGTTTTTCATCAGTTTGCCAACTATTCCAAATGGCTCTGACACTATTTATATAATCTTTTAATTTTTTACTCGGTGATTCCCATTTGGTGGAAAATCTTCTTTCTATGTGCCCTTTTACTTGTGTACCAAGTCCTAATCGGAATCTTCCTTCAGAAAGTTCATTGATGTCTCTGGCAAGATAAGAAGTAATCATTGGAGATCTAGGAAAGGCTATTGCGACCCTTGTTTCCAATTTAACATTATTAGTAGAAGTAGCTGCAAGCGACAGAGGTATAAAGGCATCATGAGCAGTTTCATTGGAGCAGACGCCATCAAAACCCATTGACTCAGCCCAGGCGGCTTCGTCTCTAATGTCAGCTAATTTAGCTGTATTTAACCTGTAATTGATTTTCATTTTTACTAAGCATTAAAAATGTCATTCGTTCTGGACGACATTATAAAATCATTCTGGTGAAGGTTTCTTATTTTATGAGTCCACCATTGCACAGTAACTCTACCCCATTCAGTTGTAATTAGAGGATGGTGACCTTCTTCTTCTGCTAAGGCGCCCACTTTATTTGTAAATTCTAACGAACTGACAAAATCTGAGAATTTAAATACTCTGTGTAACCTAGGTACTTCATTAACTTCTATCATTTCCCATTCAGATATTTGAGGCAGCAATTCCTTTACTTCTTCTGGTGGGACTGAGGGAGAATCTCTTCTGCAAGCTACGCATTTTTGTTCTGATAGTTTCATTACATTCACCTCTGTTTGCTATGTTCTAATTATATTCTTATTGGCAGATTATCTCAAAGTATTTCTGGATAGTAATTGAGGTTACAAATAGTGCTGTTCAGAGGTGCCAAGTTCATTAATAGACCAGGACGCAATGGCATGAATCATTGGTATAGCCGACGTTCCAGTTTTAGTCAAAGTATATTCTACTTTAGGTGGGACTTCTGCATATACTTTTCGTGAAACCATATTATGATCTTCTAGTTCCTTGAGTTGTTTAGATAACATTTGCTGAGTGATTCCAGGTAATTTTCGTTTTAGTTCTCCAAAGCGATATGTTTGTTCTGCTAAATTGAAAATAATAGGTATTTTCCATTTGCCGCCTATTATATTCATAGCCTTAGTAACAGGACACTCAATTATAGTTGATTTCATGGTATGAATTATAGCACTAGTATGTTTATAGTGTCTACTTGTAATTTCATACTATTAATGGAATACTTTAGTATGTAAATCATACCAAGCGCAAATTAAAGGAGATAATAATGTCAAATAACTTAGAGAATACTAATCATAAAGTAAATATAAACTTGATGGAGAAAGGTCCATATTTAATTAAAGGGAGAGTGACCATAACAGATGAACAAGGTGAGAACCTGTTGGTTTCCGGCAAAGACATGGTTGCTCTTTGTCGTTGTGGTCACTCTTCAATGAAACCTTTTTGTGATGGGAATCACGAAAGAGTATAA
>DPHC01000012.1:28676-36647 GCA_003523055.1 Dehalococcoidia bacterium
GTATAATGCTAATGGTAGCATACGGTTGGTCCATTAAATTAGAGAGGTGAAAGGTAATGAAAGTTTTAATAAGTATGGAAATTTCACAAGGATATGAACATTGGAAGAAGGTCTTCGAGTCACATGAAGAGGCTCGTTCTAATGCTGGAATAGGAACGATATTTTATGCCCGTGAAGCGGCGAATGAATCAAAAATTCACGCCTGCATGGAGGTAGAGTCAATGGAAGTTCTAGGTGCTTTCATGAGTTTGCCAGAAAATGCAAAAATAATCGAAGAGGCCGGCCACGTGCCAGACTCTACAGTGCTTACCCCGCTAGTTGATTAACTACTTAACCTAACTAAGCATTAATTGTAGGATAAATGTTCTATAATTAATGCTTAGATTACTCTTTGAAAGGATACCTTCGGCCATTCAGTAAAGTCCCGATGTATGTGCTTCTGACAAGGCATTTGTATGAGACTAAGCATATAATCGTGGTAAGTACGATAGAAAACATAAATTTAATCTCTGCTGGCCATGAGAACCGGAACATGTAAAAGGTTATAAAGGCTACAATCGGTAGATGTATCAAATATACCCAATACGCCGAATCCGATACGAATCTCATTAGGGCGTTGGGCCTGGTTAATTTACTTTCTGCTAATCCAATCAAACCAAATGAGAACAGTACTCCAGGTGCTATTTTTAATAATGTTATTGGAAATCCCCACATTTCCCATCTGGGGTCACTCCAATCCCATCCAAAGGTTAACTTAGTAACTACTATCAGACCTACGAATACGGGCATTGAAATAAAAATGTAATATTTCCAATTATCCTTTAAATTTTGAAAAAGTTTTTGGTTTTCATAAAGGCTAAATCCCAAACCGAAATATAACGCTGTAGCGATAGGATTTATGATTAATTCGGCCCCAGTATTTACAGTCATAAATGTTACAAGAGTTATAAATAAAATAGGGACGTTACTTCTAAAAAACACGCTGGAAAAAAGATCCGCAGATTTTGAAGCAGCCGATGATATGAAGCCTAATTTTAACCTCGATATCGGTACAAAAATGAAACTTGCGGCTGTAAATATAAGAAGGTGCCAAAGGAACCAAAGGTGCCAAGGTTGTCCATCGTTAGAATAGAATAGATTTATCATACCGTCTTTACTAAAACCAAAAGCAAAAATCCAAGGAAGAGTTAATCCCATAATTGGGGTAAATATGACTATGGGGAGACCTATTCGTAATGTTCTATTTTTCCACCAGTATTTCCAAGAACGTCTACTGATGACCAGGTGGGTAAAGAATCCAGATACAATGAAGAAAAGTGGCATTCTCCAGCTGTGAATAAATACTTCGAGAAACCAAATCGCATTAGAAGAACCTTTCTCAGCCGGCCAAAACCATTCTAGCCCGGGCATATAAGGCAAAGCTGCATGCAAAACTATCCCTAGTAGCATAGCTAATCCTCTAAGGGCATCC
Source organism: Dehalococcoidia bacterium (assembly GCA_003523055.1). Classification (GTDB taxonomy): domain Bacteria; phylum Chloroflexota; class Dehalococcoidia; order Lucifugimonadales; family UBA3495; genus UBA2588. Next base: position 30,148 of record DPHC01000012.1, read on the forward strand.
ATTCCGTGGTATCTTGCTTCCATTTACTTATATCCTTAAGGGAAACTACGCAGTATAATCATAGGAAATTGGATATATTATGATGGATGTGAAATAAAATGTCGAATTCGATGAAATTGGGGGCAATTACCAATTCTTGGCGTAATCAATTGCCAACGCACGATTTGTCAGATTTAATACAGCAAGCAAGTGATGACGGAGCAAAGCATGTAGAGCTTCGCCAAACGTGCTTAGGTACATATGAAAATGGAGAAGGATTAGACTGGAGGTTAGATTTAGAGAAAATAGGCCAATTAGTGAGCAGATTTTCTAATCTAACTTTTAACTTAGCTGTGGCATCTACGTGTTTAACGACGAAAATAGATCCTAAAGGGGATTATTTCCAAGGCGCATTAGCAGGAGCCAAATTAGTGAATCCGGTTAATCCTCATCTGAGAACGGTGGACCCGAATGGAGCAGTTGCTGCCTGGACATCGGAAAATGAGATAAATGAAGAATGTTTTCAACTAGTAGATTTGGTAAAAGAAGCGTCTAGTCAAGGCGTGGTAATTTCGATTGAAAATTCGGGATTAACTATTGGAGCTATGCGCGTTTTGGTGAACGCAGTTCGAGCAAGACTAAATGACAATGAAAAAGAATATTTGGGAATATGCCCAGATCCTACCAATCAGCTAAGGCGTCATAAAGATTCCAATCCACTCGCAGAATTGAATGAACTAGATCTAAACATGATCAAACTGGTTCATTACAAACAGGCTAAGAATGGAGAAGGAATGACTACAGTGGATGATGGAGATATTGATTGCTCTGAAATGATCAGGGTTTTATGCCATAAAGGATATACAGGTATTGGTATTTTAGAGATACCTTCTGATGATAACGTATTTGATAACTTTAAAGTTAGCGTGAATTATTTAGAGAAATTAGCTGCCTGAAAAAGTATAGGAAATGAATTACGACAATTACACAGTATCGCTTCATTATGATAAGCGATTATATAAATATGACATTCTAGGTTCTAAGGTTCATGTACAGATGTTAGCTAAGCAGGGCATCATATCTGCTTCTGATAGCGATACTATCGTGAAAAACCTTGACGTAATTGAAACAGAGATTCAGTCTGGAAAGATTCAGTGGATATATGAATTAGAAGACATTCATATGAACATTGAATCACGTCTAACTGAACTTACCGGCGAGATTGGAGCCAAACTTCATACTGGAAGATCTAGAAACGATCAAATAGCTTTGGACTTACGTCTTTACACTAGAGACGTAATAAAGGAGACGGTTAACAAATTAAACGCTGTCCAAAAGGCTATAGTTGAACTTTGCGAACAAAATATCGATGTGATTATGCCTGGCTACACGCATTTGCAGCGGGCTCAGCCAGTTCTGTTTGCTCATCATATGCTTGCATATTTCAATATGTTCCAGCGCGATATCGAGCGTTACCAAGATAGCTTCAAGCGGGTCAATATATGCCCTTTGGGAAGTGGGGCTATTGCTGGAGTCACCTACAATACAGATAGAGAATGGGTGGCGAAAGAACTTGGTTTTGATGGCATTACTAGTAATAGCATGGACGCGGTTTCTGATCGTGATTATGTGATTGAACTTAGTTCAGCTGCCTCCATTTTGATGATGCATTTTTCAAGATTATCAGAAGAAATAATACTTTGGAACAGCAGAGAATTCGGATTCGTTAAACTTGATGATCAATTTGTCACAGGTAGTAGCATGATGCCGCAAAAGAAAAACCCCGATTTCGCAGAATTGGCCAGAGGTAAGACAGGAAGGGTTTTTGGAAATTTGTTTAGAATATTAACAATCCTCAAAGGACTGCCTTTGACTTACAACCGTGATTTACAGGAAGATAAAGAAGGGTTTTTTGACACTGTAGACACTGTTATTTCGACTTTAGATGTTTATATTGGAATGATTCCAGCATTACAAATTAATAGCGAAAATATGGGAAAAGCTGCTTCTGAAAGTTATATGCTCGCTACAGACTTAGCTGACTTTCTAGTTAATAAAGGTGTGCCATTTAGACTGGCTTATAATGCAGTGAAAGCTCTGTGTGAACATTGTGATAGTAATTCCATATCTCCATCTGATTTAACACTGGAGCAATTTAAAGAATATTCAGATAAATTTGACGAAACTGCACTTAACATAACTGCAAAAAGTTCAGTTGAAGCAAGAGACAATCCTGGAGGAACTGCTTCTAATCAAGTTCGTGCTGCTTTGGAAGCAGCCAAATTACAACTGAGCTCATCGCATGAATTGTAATCACATTCAAATAGCACCATCTTTATTGTCTGCTGATTTTACTAAATTAGGTGAACAAGTAAGATTAGCTGAAGAAGGCGGAGCTGACTTAATTCACGTTGATGTGATGGATGGCCAATTTGTTCCTAATATATCTTTTGGTCCAATAATAGTAGACGCAGTCAGGGCTTCTACTTCGCTTCCTCTTAATATCCACTTGATGATTAGTGAGCCAGACAAGTTTTTAGAAAACTTTGTGAAATCCGAGACTGATCAAATAATAGTGCATGCCGAAGCATGCTCACATTTAGATAGAACTGTTTCTCAAATCAAATCACTTGGGGCTGAAGTTGGAGTCGCTCTTAATCCTTCTACTCCATTAACTGAAATTGAAAATGTAGCGGAAATGCTGGATATAATATTGATAATGACTGTGAATCCTGGATTTGGTGGGCAATCATTTATTCAAAGAATGGTTACAAAAATAGAACGCACTCAAAATTTTATAAAAGACAATAATTTAAACGCCATTATAGAGGTGGATGGTGGAATAAAAGCTGATCATACTGCCTTAGATTGTGTTAAGGCGGGTGCAGAAATATTAGTAGCAGGTACTGCCGTATATAACAACGTAGACACAGTAAAAAACTCTATAGATAAATTACGCGGTTGTATAACCTAAAAGAGTAGTTTAAGCGGAAGTTTTTTTCGTCCTAGCAGGCTTCATAGTGTTACGAAGACATCTTGTGCAAATTTTCACTTTAGACGTCTTACCATCTTTTGTGACGTTCATTTTGTGCACATTTGCATAGAACCTAGTTTTAGTGTGTCTCATAGAATGGCTGACGTTGTTACCTGCCATTCCTGATTTTAAACATATTTCACATCTCATAATAAATAAGATTATCACAGGCAACTAAACCTGACAAGAACAATTAGTATTGAACTGAGTCTGCATAGATATGTTTTATGGTACTATCTCATTATAGATGGTGGTTCATAAGTATGTAGGAGGTTCGTTATGCAATCTAATATACCAGATCAAGCAGAAGTATTAAGTTATTTTGATACGCTAAGTAACTGGGGTAAATGGGGAAAAGATGACCAACTAGGATGCCCTAATTACATAAATAAAGAAAAGACTCTAAGTGCTATTTCGATGGTTAAAGAAGGTGTTACGGTCTCATTAGCAAGAACCGTTATATTTGAGGCAAGTTTAGATGCTCCCAATCCTCCTGTTCATTTTATGGTTGAAAGTGGAGAGGGATGGGCATCAGGTGACAAAGTCAGTGCTAGGCCTAGTGCAGCGGCCACTGATTATTTTGGCATGATATTTCACGGTCAAACAGTTACTCACGTTGATAGCTTGGCTCACTTTTTCTGGGAAGGTAAAGCATATAATGGATTTCCGGCTCATCTTGTGTCCACTTCGCTTGGAGCTACTATACATTCCGTTGAAGAGGCGAAGAATGGCTTTATAACCAAAGGTATTCTTGTTGATATACCATACGTAAAAGGGATTGATTGGGTAGAAAGAGGAGAAGGTGTTACTAAAGAAGATATCCTTCTTGCCGAGAAGAAATGTGGATTTAAAATTGAGACCGGAGACGTTCTCTTAGTGAGGACTGGTCAGCTTAAAAGACGAAATGAAAATGGGCCGATAGATCCAAGAGTGGAAGGATCGACCGCGTGTCAAGCCGGAGTCTTACCTCTGTTGCATGAGAGGCAAATAGCTATGTTAGGTTCTGATACCGGTAACGATGTAAGCCCTCAGCAATATACGAATCCTAAACTTACAAATCCCATTCATCAAGTAGGAATTGTAGCTATGGGTATGTGGATATTAGACAACGCAAATTTAGAAGATTTATCAATTGAATGCCAGAAACGGAATCAATGGGAATTTATGTTTTCAACAAGCCCTTTGAGGCTTAAAAATACTACAGGCTCACCTGTAAACCCAATAGCGGTTTTTTAAAAAATTAAATTAGAAGGAGTTACTTATGATTAGCGAAGAAATAGTAGGGAGTGGCAAATATACCTATAAACCAGAATATGACTGGGCTAAATTGCCAGACGGTTGGTCAATGCCGGCAGCTGCTGTATTTGGAGATTCAAATGACAATGTGTACTGCTTTAATAGAGATCCTGATCATAGGATTATGGTTTTTGACAAAGGCGGCAACTACAAAAACTCGTGGGGAGGTCCCGAATTCACTTTCCCTCATGCAATTTGGTTAGACAGTGAAGATAACTTATGGCTAACTGATAGAGATAATTGTCAGATTTATAAATACAGCAAAGATGGCGAATTATTAATGACCATAGGTGAGAAAGGATATAGATCCGATACAGGAGCTGATAATACTAAATTCGACTCTAACTCTTGGGTGAATGTCACTCATGCGGGAGAGCCTTTCAATATGCCCTCAGGAATCATGAAGAATGCTGACGGCGAGATTTTTATAAGTGATGGATATGCCAACTGCCGGGTGCATGCCTTCTCTGGAGCAGGAGAATTAAAGTATTCGTGGGGAGCCCCTGGATCAGGCCCTGGAGAATTCCATCTGCCTCATGGTGTTTGGATAGATAGAAAGGGACGAGTTTTAATTGCTGATAGGGAAAATAACCGCATTCAAGTTTTTGATCAGTCAGGTAAATTCTTGAGCGAATGGCCGACAGAATTAATTGGAGCTGCAGTTATATATATAGACGATGAAGATATAGCTTATGTCTGTGAACATAATTCAGGCCAAATTAGCGTCTTAACTTCTGATGGCGAATTACTTGCTAGATGGGGAGATATGACTAATAAGTCATGTCACGGTATTTGGGCTGATTCTAATAAAGATTTATATGTGGTTATGCCATTTGAAGGGAGTACAGGTAGAACCGTGGTTAAATACCATAGACAATAATCCGATTAGTTTATAATATATGTAACCTCGTGGGGGTGTAGCTCAGCTGGTAGAGCGCTTCGATGGCATCGAAGAGGTCAGGGGTTCGAGTCCCCTCTCCTCCACCATGGTAATTCTGGTAATTTCTAGATAGGGAATTACTTCAGAAATTATCCCCATCCTTGTAGGTTGAACAATATTCCCAATCATCGTCTTTCGGGAAATAACGAGTAATCAACTCATATAAATTGGGATCGTATTTTTTGATATTTTCTCGAGTGTCGTACGGAAAGTCTTTAAATTTTTCTCGATTCATAATGTAACCTTCTACTGTAGTAGCCCAGAATTCTCCTATGACATCCGAAACATCTTGTTCTCTATGCGCTATGTGCTGTTCCATCGCTTTGAATCTGCCTGATGTAACACCATCTATAGCGAGTTTCTGTATTCTTTCATAGAAATAGGTTTCATTAATGGATTCAAAAACGATATGATTCAAAGTGTGGACCATTTCGTGGATAACAGGGTTGCCACCTACATCTATGTTCCCATCATAGCATAGCCAGTTAACATTCGCGGTCATAGCAGGGTCGTTAACACCCATTGCAAAGCCACCCGGTTCATCATTATCACTTTCCCATTCTGGTAACTCACCTGCTGTACCAGTCGATCCAGGACCTCCAAATAGAGATATTCGGGTTTCATTATCACGTAATAGTTGATGATATTCTGGTCTCGCTGAAAGCATATAATCAACGTTTCTTTTTGCGTCCAAAATGGCTGCGTTTGGAACCTTATCACCGCCTACGATAATGACGCCTGATGCAGTTATATACTTAGTGTAATGTTCCAATCCTGGAGGGCTAGGAGATTTAATTACTTTGTCCGTTTCTATGTAGGGGAAAGGTTCATACAAACTAGGATGCCATCCAAATGAATGATCCAAACCGAAATTTGTGAGAATCTGCATGTTTATGATCATTTTTCTGATGGTTCCTTGTTTGTGTTTGGCCAAGCATAGAGAATTTTGGAATTCATTCAAATTCTCCAAATCATCTTTTTTGAGTTTGTCTTTATGATCAATATAGTGTTTATCATGGAAATCTATTAGCGCTTCCAAGTAAAGAGTCTGGAAAGGTCCGTTCTGTACTTCAGTGAGGGCTCCTTCTATATCTGGTATACGCCTGACCTTATCCTCTTGTTCAAACCATAAATTTACTAAGCGTTCTTTGTATTTTTTAAAGCGTATGGGTTTGGAGTCATTAACTTTTTGTTCATCCGTTAGGACGCAGACATTATCAGGAGTATTTATAGAAGACGAGTCTGATTGGA
>DPHC01000012.1:36907-38526 GCA_003523055.1 Dehalococcoidia bacterium
TGACTCGATATTAGATAAAGTGTCAGTAGCATCAATGGCTATAGAAGTCTCTGGTCCTGCACATGCTATTAAGGTTAATATCGAAAGGCATAAAATCAATATAATTTTCATATTACTTGTCGATGATAATATCATGGCTCTTTGGGATATGTGGGATTATACCTCGTTTTGAAAATTAAGGTACAATCCCCTAGATACCTCCGCAAAGCTGTACTTATTATCATAATTAGAGTTGGATATATAGGAATAATGATAAATAAAACGAACATATTAGTTATATTTATTTTATTCGCCATAGGGTGCACAACTATAGACATAGAAAAAAGTGACGTCATTACTGATGAGGCTATACCTACTTTTATACATCCTACATCGGAAACTGAAATTGCTAAGATGCAGCAGCCAGTGAGCGTTGAGCCTGTCGAAAATATTAATCCTAGAATGAGCGCAGACACAGTAACCCCCAGCAGTAGTACAAATGCGAATAACAAAGGAATAATATCTAACCAAAATACTGGCATAAATGATTCTCGTGATAGATACCATGATTTTTTTGGCTGCTCCGGTACAGGAACAGTCCAATTTGATCAATCGCCAATGCGCTATTCAGATTTCATCTCCATTAGACCTTATGGGCATCTTTCAGGCGCTCATGTCACTCCTATAGATCACATGTATTTTAATCCAATGGACAGAACTTTAGGTCGTGATGCATATGAAGTCAGAGCGATAGCGGACGGAGTTATTTATTATATTAATCATCGTGATAAAAGCGTTGACTCTGGAAAAGATAAAGAAAGAGAATGGAGAGTTGATATTGCACATACCTGTTCCTTCCATAGTTATTTTGACCTGTTAACGGACCTGGATTCTACAATTTTAGAAGAATGGGAAATCTCAAAAGGAGAGAAAAACCTGGGCTGGGAGGGTATTTCTGTGAAATCAGGTCAATTGATTGGTAGAATTGGCGGACAAACTCTAGATTTTGGAGTCTACGATTACGAAATAACATTACCAGGGTTTGTAATACCAGAACATTACAATTATGAACGCTGGAAATTGCATACAGTTGATCCTTTCCCTTTTTTTAGAGGAGACGTCCGTGAGACTTTGCTCTCAAAAAACCTCAGGAAAGTTGAACCTCTAGCAGGCAAAATAGATCATGATGTAGATGGTACATTGTCAGGGAATTGGTTTGAATTAGGCACTAATGGGTTGGCTGGATTAACACGAGATAATTATTGGAAAGGACATGTGTCTATTGTGCCCAACCATATAGATCCTGACGCTTGGATGGTCGCCATAGGAGATTGGCCCAATGCAAATACTTCGTCAGGCGCTGATCATTTTATTATAGTGGATCCAATAACCGCCCCTGTTAATGTGACTAAAGAAGAGAGTATTGTTAAATACAGCTTGTCGGAATATACCTATTGCCATGCAGGTGACAGTTCCAATTGTACTAAAGCTATCAGTAGCATTGTTCCTGATAAGCAACTTTTCGCTACTCATACTCGATCAGGAGGCGTAGGGGTATTATTAGTTCAACTGATTGAAGACAGGATATTGAAGCTAGAAATTTTCCTAAACCGCACTGCGGATGAAGTACATAGTTTTAC